>NZ_JABXKL010000032.1 GCF_017114995.1 Nostoc sp. NMS9
TCCGCGCTTGGATGGCTCCTCAAGATCAACCCCACGAACAATTTGTATTCCCTGAGGAGGTATTACCACGTGGTAACGCTCTCTAATAGACCAAATATCTTAGGCGGCGCTGGACGCGACCAAGAATCCACTGGGTTTGCTTGGTGGTCTGGTAACGCACGTTTAATCAACTTATCTGGTAAACTGCTGGGTGCTCACGTTGCCCACGCTGGTTTGATTGTATTCTGGGCTGGAGCGATGACTTTGTTTGAAGTCGCTCACTTCATTCCTGAAAAGCCCATGTACGAGCAGGGCTTGATCTTGTTACCTCACCTCGCCACTCAGGGCTGGGGTGTTGGTGCTGGTGGTGAAGTCATCGATACCTTCCCCTACTTTGTTGTCGGTGTACTCCACCTAATTTCCTCAGCCGTCCTTGGCTTTGGCGGTATCTATCATGCCGTTCGTGGCCCAGAAACCTTAGAAGAATATTCTTCTTTCTTTGGTTACGACTGGAAAGACAAGAACAAGATGACCAACATCATCGGGTTCCATCTGATTATTTTGGGATTCGGTGCATTGCTGTTGGTAGCAAAGGCAATGTTCTTTGGTGGGTTGTATGACACCTGGGCACCAGGCGGTGGTGATGTTCGGATTATTACCAATCCGACATTAAATCCAGCAGTTATCTTCGGTTATGTAATCAAGTCTCCCTTCGGTGGCGAAGGTTGGATTGTCAGCGTCGATAACTTAGAAGATGTGGTCGGTGGTCACATCTGGATTGCCTTTATCTTAATTTCTGGCGGTATTTTCCACATTCTTACCAAGCCTTTTGCTTGGTCGCGTCGTGCATCCATCTGGTCAGGTGAGGCTTACCTTTCCTACAGCTTGGGCGCTCTCTCTCTGATGGGCTTCATTGCCTCAATCTTTGTTTGGTTTAACAACACGGTTTACCCCAGCGAATTCTTTGGCCCTACCGGTCCAGAAGCTTCTCAAGCTCAGGCTTTGACCTTCTTGATTCGTGACCAACGCTTGGGTGCTAACGTCGGTTCTGCCCAAGGCCCTACAGGTCTAGGTAAATACCTGATGCGCTCTCCAACTGGTGAAATCATCTTTGGTGGTGAAACCATGCGCTTCTGGGATTTCCGTGGCCCTTGGTTGGAGCCTCTACGTGGTCCCAATGGTCTTGACCTGGAAAAAATCAAGAATGATATTCAGCCTTGGCAAGCTCGTCGCGCTGCTGAATACATGACACACGCTCCTCTGGGTTCTTTGAACTCCGTGGGTGGTGTGGCTACCGAAATTAACTCTTTCAACTACGTATCTCCTCGCGCTTGGTTGTCGACTTCTCACTTCGTACTAGGATTCTTCTTCCTAGTTGGTCACTTGTGGCACGCTGGTCGCGCACGGGCTGCTGCTGGTGGTTTTGAGAAAGGAATTAACCGTGATACTGAGCCAGTGATGTTCATGGACGACCTTGACTAGGTTGTAAAGTTTATTTCATCACTGACAACTAAATAATTTAGAGGCTCTTGCATAAAAGCAAGGGCTTTTTTTATAGGAAAATTAGTAATCTATTAATTAAAGTGAGCGACTTGCCAAGGTAACTAATCTATGAACGACTCCAATTTTATTGATGCTTTGCGATGGACATCTGAAGCTAAGGAAAAGTTACAAAATATTCCCTTTTTTGTCCGCTCTCAAGCTAAAGCCAGAATTGAACAGCTAGCTCGTGAAGCAGGCCAAGAGGCTGTGACTGCTGATTTGGTAGAACAAGCTAGGCTTGAGTTTGGACAATAAATCAGGAGTCAGGAGTCAGAATCCAGAATTCAGAATTCAGAATTGGTAAATCCTCTACCAATTAAGGGATAGAGTTTTAAGGCGAGAATATTCCAGTCAATTTAATTCATAATTACGAATTAGTATCAACTTCCTCATACATTCATTGCTGCTAAAACAGCCTTCTGGCTTACATCTCTGTAAACGGTATTTAAATACTTCATTACCACATCACTCGAAGTTGAATTTACTGCATTTTCCTCTTCTTTCGCTAGGGGAATCGCTCCCAATACATCTAATATCGTCTCACTAGTAGATGGTGCAATCACTACCAATGATGACTCTAGTGGCTCATTGTATTGCCAGAAAGAATTAATTTTTACTGAGTATTTGTTATTAGGAATTGACTGTTGAACATCAGGCGTTTCTGTAGTACTGTATCCATTCTTGGTACTACGTAACTTACGCAAATCGCTGATAATTTGCTCTTTAGAACGTCCGCGCAATTGAAATAGTACAAAGGGGTCTTCACTGAAGCGATCGCCTAACTGATAGTATATCGCACCAATGTGTTTACAAGGATTTGCTTTATCAGGACAAGAGCATTTACTGTGAACATCACCAAGGGTAAATGGAAATATCGAAAGACCATTAGCCGTGAAGACTTCTTCTATATTTTGTGGCATTTCTCCTGCTAGTAGCTTGGCAGCAAAAATTGCTCTTTGGGACATGGTTTCAATTACATAACCCCACTGTTCATCGGTAAATGGTTCAAGGGAAAGGGAAACTTTATAGGGTTCCACTTCGCTACCTTGAACCCTAGCTAATACTTTTGCACCTTTAAATTCGATGCTGAGAACATTTCCTTGACGAGCATAGTTTCTCGCACGTTCTAAGCGTTTTTTAAAGCGATAGGAATCTAGCAAATCTAGCCATTGTTGTGACCACCATTCTCGACTTGCTTGTAATGTGTAATTAGTCATAAGTCACGTCGCTTCGCTCCGAATTCAAAATTCAAAATTTAAAATTATGGAATGGATGGGTTGATCTCGTTTTGTGACAGTTATCTCAGACTATAACGTTTATGGTTGAGAGCATATCAGTTTTGCAAATATACGCCTACAGATTGGAAGTTTGTGACAAGACAGGGACGTAAAACCTTGAATTAATTACGAATTACGAATTACGAATTATTCCATTCCCGCCTTGCGCCGCAATCGCTCAACTAATTGGCGCGAAAAATCCAAGTTTTGATCGCGTAGGCGCTCTTGGATTTCCAGGGCAGCCAGTGCCAAGGGTAGCGCCTCTGGGTAGCGCCCCTCCTTCTCCAAAACTCGCGCCAGCCCCGCTTGAGCATTAGCCACTAAGTCTTGCCGCCCCACTTCCTGCGCCAGGGCTAACTCACGCTTGTACCAGGGGCGGGCTTCTGAAGGGTGATTGCGGTTAAGGGCGAGAAGTCCCAAGCTGGCGCAATAAGTTGCTTGTCTTTCTTTATTTCCTAATTTTTCTTCTATCGCCAATGCTTGCTGATTATATGATTCGGCGCGATCGTATTGTCCCTGCAATAGCGCAACTGCTCCCAGATCGTTGAGGGCGATCGCCTCACGTTCTTCCTCTCCAAACTCTCGGTAAATTGCTAATCTCTCCTGGTACAGTCGCTCCGCCTCCGCCCATTCCCGGCGTTGGCTTGCAATGGTTCCTTGCAGACCGATTGCAACAGCCTTCTCCAGACGACTACCGCCCTGCTCCATTGCCTCCGCCATCTGAGCCGCCCAACTTGCTGCTCTATCAGTCTCCGCGCGATTATAGTAAATCCAGGCAACATTATAGGCACCCCAACCAGCATCGCTCCACTGACCGAGCGCCTTTCCCGCCTGATATACCCACTCACCCAAGCGCACCCGCTCATCCCAGTAGCCGCGAAAGAAGAGGAAGTTATACAAAGCGGTTTCCAAATCGATGAGCATCTGGGCAGCCTGTCGGTCTTTCAACGCACCGGGAATACCTGCCATCTCCCGCAGGGTTGTCGCCACGCCCTCTAGATTCTGCCACTCGGCTTCCAGCTTGTCATGTGTCTGATAGGCATCTTTGCCCTGACCCCCGTACTTCTGGGCAAAGTCCACCCAGTAGCGCAGAACTTTGCCTTGGGCAGCAGAGTCAAACCGAATTCCACTTAGGGGTGCAGTTACAACGGTATCCGTTCCGCCCACAACTGCCCGAATATATGTGCGGATGAGGGGGTGCAGGCCAAACCGTTCTTCATCCAAGTCATTTACCAAAGATAGAGTGACTAACCGCTCTAAAGAAACTTCGATCTCGGTAATGGCTAAATCCGTAGCATCTGCCAGTGCTGCGGTTTTTGCTGGTGTCAGGAATACAACTAGGGCAGACAACACTGTGCGGTCATTTTCAAAGAGAGTTTTGGCAGCATCGGCAAACAGAAACCCGTAGAGATCCTCAGATTTGGCGGCATTCCGCAATCGCTCTAGGGCAACACTGATAGAGTAACCTTTGTCTGCCACCTGTCCCAATGTCCAATCCAGCGCTAGGGGATTGCCACCAGAGGCTTCATATAAAGCGGTCAATATCTCTGGCTTCGTGGCGTTTAGTTCCTGGGCTAGACGGGGGTGCGATCTTCCCTTCTCTCTCATTAATTCCAAAGCTTCTGTCTCTAAGAGACGATCTAAGCGGATGGTGACGGCGCTTTCCCCAGTGCGGCGGCGGCTGGTGATGATGGCTTTGTTGGGGGTGGGCAGTTTCCGCACAAACTCGGCAATCATATCGCGTTCTTCTGCATTCAGCGTTTCCAAGTTATCCCAAATCAACAGGGTGCGCCGTCCCCGCAGGGCATCAAGAAGGGCGCGGCGGCGTTCTGTGGCATCAGTCATTTTCACAATATTTGTCTGTCCTAACCCCTTGGCAAATTCCCGGCAGAAGCTATCAAGAGAAGACAAGGCGAGGGTTTCTTCTCGCACTCCCTCAGCTGAGAGCCAGGTAGTCTTGGCAGAAACAAACAGATAGGCATCAAATAAGGCTTGCTCACGGGCAAGGTGTGCTACCTCCAGCGCTAACGCCGTTTTGCCCATACCACCAATACCATCGATCGCCACACCCCAACCGCGTTCCTCTGGTGAAAGTGCCTCCAAACAACGCGCAATTTCTTGTTTGCGTCCCACAAACACATCGTTATAGCGGGGCAGGTTATCGGGCAAACTTTCTGAGCGCTTTCCCTCTAACTGGCTTAATCGCACCTCTAAGCTAGTGACTTCTTTTTGTTTTTCCTCCAGATCGATCTGCAAATCCACTGGAACTCGAATCCCATAACCAGCTTTTTCCTCCTCTAATATCTGGAGGGCGCGACGAGCGCGGTTGAGAGTTCGCTGTAGTGCTTCTTGATTATCCATAGAATTTGATAAAAAGAAATCTCAGGATTTGCAGTTGAAAAAAGGCAAAGGGTAGGAGGAGCAACAAGATATCCACTTTTCCCGAATCATTGAGGGCGATCGCTTTTGGCAGACGCTCCGTACATTCGCTCTTAGCTTACTCATCTAAACTTTCTGCGATCGCTTTGAGCAGTGCCTCAAAATCTGATTGTATATGAATCTCTTCCGTCAGAGCATTCATATCCTTCAGCAGGTTTATAAGATTAGCAAACATATTACGAATTTCAGTATATAGGTCAATTTCTTCTCTAAATCCCTGTAAATTAGCGGCGCTAACTGTTTTCATAGCGTCATTTAAATCTTGAATTTGCTTTTCCCAATACTCAACATATTTAATTCTTTCAATAGGCTTATAAATTTGGGCATCTGCTAAAACTATGGGAAAAATTCGATGATAAAGTTTTCCATTTTTGGCAATTTCAACTAGTTCATACATGCAATTTTCAGACTTCAAATATTGGTCGCTGATTACCACAATCACACATTTGCCACGACTCAATCGCTGCATGAATTCTTGAAATCGTTCTTTGTAGCCAATTGCATTTTTATCCCGAATGATTGTAATACCTTTTGCCTGAAATACTTTCTCTAGTTGTTGTACAAATGTTTCGCTGTGATTATCTCGCCAGGTATAGGAGATAAAAACTTCCTTTTGGTTGCTTTTTGCCTCTACTTTATCGATGCTGTTTTGAAAATGACTCAATCGCGCCTCTAAGCTAGCTACTTCTTTTTCTTTTTCCTCCAGTTCGATTTGCAAATCTACTGGAACTCGAATTCCAAAACCAGCTTTTTGTTCTTCTAATATCTGGAGAGCACGGTGGGCGCGGTTGAGAGTTCTCTGTAATGCTTCTCGATCGTCCATAGAGTTATATCAAAATAAGATACTTTTCAATATAAACATTCAATAGACTCCTTGCAAAAGTCTCGATTTTTAACTATTTATTTGCGCGTTTACGTGAAGTCGAGAAGTATTTATGCAAGAAGCTAATGCATACGAACAAATATAATTTTGTAGAATTATACTACATGCAAAAAAGTTAAATTTACACCACAAACTTATTCTGCATCATCGTCAATTACTGCACTGCGGTCAAGTATTAATAAGTTACGAAGTTGGTCTGTATCCAGTTCAGTTAACCATTCTTCACCAGCACCTACAACTTGTTCAGCTAGTTGTTTTTTACTTTCAATCATGTCATGAATTTTTTCTTCTAAAGTGCCAGTACAAACAAATTTATGTACTTGCACATTCCGGGTTTGTCCAATGCGAAATACTCGGTCTGTGGCTTGATTTTCCACTGCTGGATTCCACCATCTATCAAAGTGGAATACATGATTTGCGCGTGTTAAATTCAGTCCGACACCACCCGCTTTTAGAGAAAGAATCATAATCGGGGGGCCTTGAGGATCGTGTTGGAAACGGTCGATCATTTCCTCGCGTTGTTTTTTGCTGGTGCTGCCATATAAAAAGAATATTTCTCGCCCTAACTGTTTTTCTAAATAGGGTTTAAGTAATTTACCCCACTCAGCAAACTGTGTAAAGATTAAAGCGCGATCGCTTTCTGCTAAAACTTCTTCTAACATTTCTTCTAGGCGCAGAAGTTTGGCTGAATTATGTTGCTCTAATGTCGCTTCTTTCAAATATTGGGCTGGGTGATTGCAGATTTGTTTGAGTTTGATTAGTAAAGCCAAAATCATCCCCCGACGTTGCAATCCTTCAGCAGATTCTATCTCGACTAAAGATTGTTCTACAATTTGTTGATAAAGTGCAGCTTGTTCACCAGTTAGACCGCAAAATACGGTCATTTCTTGCTTATCTGGCAAGTCTTGAATGATGTCGCGATCGCTTTTCAATCGCCGCAGTATAAATGGTTGTACTAATGAACGTAACTGAGTCAAAGAAGCCGTATCACCATACTTTTCTATTGGCATGGCAAACCGACGCTGGAAAAATTGTTTATTGCCTAAATATCCAGGATTCAGAAAATCCAAAATAGACCATAGTTCTTGCAATCTATTTTCTACTGGTGTCCCCGTCAACGCAATCCGAAATGTAGCTTCTAATTGGCGTACTGCTTTTGACTGCTTCGCCTCTGGATTTTTCACATTCTGGGCTTCATCTAAAACAATTATCTGCCAAGAGACACTTTGCAATGACTTGATATCTCGATGAAGCAGTGAGTAGCTGGTAACAATTAAATCGTGATTTTTCACGGCTTCTAAAAACGCTTTCCCTTTTGGGCGTTTGTCACCGTGATATTGCAAAATTTTCAGGCTTGGTGCAAATTTGTTGACTTCCCTTTCCCAGTTGCCTAAAACCGAAGTTGGACAAACTAGCAGTGTTGAATTTTCTAGCGCATCTTGTTCTTTTAAATGTAACAAAAAAGCAATGAACTGGATAGTTTTACCGAGTCCCATATCGTCGGCGAGACACGCGCCCAAACCCCAACGTTCCAGGAAGGATAACCAAGCAGCACCACGTTCTTGATAAGGTCGTAACTGTCCTTTAAAGCCTGCTGGTGTGGGTAAAGGTGCGATCGCTTGATTATTGGTTAACGCCCCAATCAACTCTTGCAATGCCCCAGATGCATCAAAGCTGACCACTGGTAACTTTTCAATTGCCTGAGTATCCCCAGTACTCAGACGCAAAGCATCTTCCAGGGAAAGCGCCATTTGGTCTTTGCGAGTGGTAAAAAAAGTTTGGGCTGTCTTGATATCTTGGGGTCGCAATTCTACCCACTCGCCGTTAATTTCCACTAGCGGACTATTTAAAGCCACAAGTTTATCAAACTCAGCTTTGGAAATAGTCTGTCCACCAATTGCCAATTGCCATTGGAAATTTAGTAGACTCTGCAACCCTAAACGTCCTTGCTTTCCTTTTGGGGTTTCGGCAGTAATTTTCAAACCCAAACGATTTGCCCATCCTTCACGGTTCGCTAAACTGGGAGGCAAAATTACTCCTAAACCACTGTCTTCCAACCTCCAGGCTACAGCTTTGATAAACTCATAAGCTTGAATGGGGGTGAGACGAGAAGATTGAGGATATTCGGTTTCTAAACTGGGTGCGTAGGCGCTTTGCGCCTTGTCGCCAGACATCGCTGGATATAATCGGGAAGCTACCCCTAAACCTCGCAAAAATGTTTCTTGTGGTTGCTCAATTGTCCGATTTTCATAAACCAATCGTTCAACTGGATTGTTCCAAATAGTTGCCGCATCCACCAAAAACTCAGGATCGTCAGCCGCTTGCAGGAAATACACCAATGTCCAATCTGTTTCGCCAGACTGTGGAGAACGCAGTTGAAAACAGGTACGAAATAGAGTTTTAAGAGTTAACTGGTATTGTAGCGGCATAGTCCAAGCCTTCAGTGCCGCTTCCAGTCGTTCCACTTCAATTGCATCTGCATTAACTGTACCAGATGCACTAGTTAAGGCTTGCAACCACTGTCGCACCCCAGCTGGTAAAGATGCGTAGGCGTTGCCCGTCGTAGACATCGCCTTAGCTTCAATTGGAGGTTGAGAACCTACCATTTCTCGCACTTGGGCATCTATCGTACTGTTGAGAAATCCCAAAAGTAATTCTTGAGGTTCTGTGGGAAAGTCTACATAAAGTAGGGATTGGGAAAAATCCTCCCCAGTCCCCAATACCTCCTGATAAGTACGACAAACCAACGGCATATTCGCAGAAAATTTTTCTAGGCGGGTTCCATCTACAGCACTGTCTAGAAGTACTTGCCATTTGGCAGCAAATGCACCATCTGATTCTCGGTCAATTGTTGGTAAAAACTTACAACGAGAGATTAAATCTAAACTCCATCGCGCAACCTGCGACCAAAAGCGTAAATCTCCACCCAAAAAAGCATCTTCCCCTTTCGCAGCATTTAGGGGAATAGCAGCGAGAAATTTTACTGCTTCGCTGGGGTTGAGACAAAAACCCTCAACTAGCCACGGTTGCAAATATTGTGGTGAATCTGTATTTTCCCCCAAGCTGGCAGAATGTACAGGAAAAATCGCTACTGTTCCTTGATCACTGCCTTCTGGGATATAAGTTGGTAAGGCTATGATTTGAGAGTGCGTTGGCAAACTGATCTCAGTGGCACTGGCGGCTTTGCGCGTTAGCGTAGCTCCTCCTTTGGAGGCTCGCCCAGTAGTTCCGATCGCTCCGCCCGCCGCAGGCATAGCAACTTGGGGTTTTTGGATGAAGTTGGTAATTGCCATATTTTGAGAACGCAACCACTCACTCAACTCAACTGATGTCATTGCCAATGGATGTAGTGCTATATCTCCAGATGCATTAGACTCAAAATTCACTCGTGGCGATCGCCAAGTTTCCCCCCAAATAAATAAACTACTATTTTGATTTTTTAGTAACCAATTACAGTGTAAAATCGCCATTTGCTAACTACTCAGATTTTCCCAAAACTCCAGAATTAAAATCGCAATTATTCTAATTTTTGCCTCTTCTCAAGAACATTTATTAACCAATTTCCTCATATAATTAATTATCTAATACCATTTATTTGTGAGGCGGCGCCAAACCCTTTTAACTTTTTCTTTCTTTGTGTCCTTTGCCTCCTTTGCGGTTCGTTTTTATTTCTCATTATTAAACATGGTTTAGCGCATCTTCATACAGAATTGGTATAAGTAATGATTCCACATAAACATTGTTAATAATGAATTTTCCCCTAATTAAAGTCTTAAAAAACGGCATATTAGTGGAACTGGATTATATGCATTCTCAAGAACAAGAGGTTGTAAGAGCATTACTCAATGTTGTAATTGTTGAAGGTAAAACCTATCCCCAAAAGCAACCTCTCTCTCCTACAGAATTTTCAGCTTACTGGTTAAGCAAGGATGCCTTTGTTGTCAGGACATCTGTTGTAGATCCTACACACAAGCCAAAAGAAATATTAGGGGCGTTTTATTTAAAGCCAAACTTTCCCGGTCGGTGTAGCCATATTTGCAACGCTGGTTTTATTGTACAACCTGGATTACGCGGTCAGGGTTTAGGACGGTTCATGGGAGAGGCTATGCTTTCGATAGCAGCAAACCTGGGCTACGAAGCAGTAATGTTTAATTTGGTCTTTGAGACTAATATACCTTCAATTACACTTTGGCAGTCGTTAGGATTTGAGATTATTGGGTGAATTCCAGGCGCGGCGAAGTTAGAGGATAGGCAGCTGGTAGACGCGCTAATCTTGTATCACACTTTGCGTTAAACGACTTGTCTATCTTTGTATGTACTAGAAGTCAGCCATAGGGCATAAATGTTAGGATTGCCACAGAAAGAGAATAGCGAAAGAGAAGGAAAAAAAACTGAATGGCAGAAGTTGATAAGTCAATATCCTTCGATGGAAGGGATATTCGACTGAAAGTAGGCCTATTAGCTCCCCAGGCAGGTGGGTCGGTTTTGATAGAATCAGGGGACACATCCGTTTTAGTGACGGCTACGCGATCGCAAGCCAGAGAAGGCATTGATTTTCTTCCCCTTACTGTAGATTATGAAGAAAGGCTATATGCCGCTGGTAGGATTCCCGGCGGGATCATGCGGCGCGAAGGTCGTCCACCAGAAAAAACAATTCTCACCAGCCGTCTTATAGACCGTCCCATGCGTCCTTTGTTCCCCTCATGGTTGCGGGATGACTTGCAAATTATTGCCTTAACGCTGTCGATGGACGAGTTAGTTCCACCCGATGTGTTAGCAGTTACGGGCGCTTCCATTGCTACCCTAATTGCCCAGATTCCTTTTAATGGGCCAATGGCAGCAGTGCGGGTTGGTTTAGTGGGAGATGATTTCATTATTAATCCCACATACGCAGAAACTGAAGCTGGAGATTTGGATCTGGTAGTAGCAGGTTCACCACATGGCGTGATCATGGTGGAAGCGGGAGCCAATCAGTTGCCAGAGCGAGATATTCTCGAGGCGATTGACTTTGGTTATGAAGCAGTGCGGGACTTAATCAAAGCGCAGCAAGATTTAATCGCCGAACTTGGTCTAGTAATAGTGCAAGAAGCACCACCAGAAGTAGACCAAACCCTAGAAAATTATATCCGCGATCGCGCCAACGGTCAGATTAAGAAAATCCTGTCTCAATTTAGTTTGACCAAACCCGAACGCGATGCAGCTTTAGATGTCGTCAAGGATGAAATTGCCGCGACGATTACCGAACTGCCAGAAGAAGACCCCATTCGAGTTGCGGCAACTGCAAATAAGAAGGCACTTGGTAACACTTTTAAAGATATTACCAAATACTTCATGCGGCGACAAATCATCGAAGATAACGTCCGCGTTGATGGTCGTAAACTCGATCAAGTGCGTCCGGTTTCTTGTTTAGTTGATGTCTTACCAAAGCGAGTCCACGGCAGCGGTTTATTTAACCGGGAACTAACTCAGGTATTATCCACTTGTACTCTGGGTACACCTGGGGATGCTCAAAACCTCAACGATGACATGCAGCTAGATCAGCACAAGCGTTATCTGCATCATTACAACTTCCCGCCGTTCTCAGTCGGTGAAACCAAGCCAATGCGGGCCCCAGGAAGGCGTGAAATTGGTCACGGGGCATTGGCAGAACGAGCGCTAATCCCTGTGCTACCGTCAAAAGAACAATTTCCCTACGTGATTCGCATCGTATCGGAAGTACTTTCCTCCAACGGTTCCACCTCAATGGGTTCAGTCTGCGGTTCCACCCTCGCCCTGATGGATGCTGGTGTACCAATTCTCAAACCCGTCAGTGGCGCGGCAATGGGTCTGATTAAGGAAGGGGACGAAGTGCGAGTCCTAACCGACATCCAAGGCATTGAAGACTTTTTGGGCGACATGGACTTCAAAGTTGCCGGGACGGATACCGGGATTACCGCCTTGCAAATGGATATGAAAATCTCCGGTTTGTCGTTGGAGGTTATTGCCCAAGCTGTCCACCAAGCGAAAGCAGCCCGGTTGCACATTCTGGAGAAAATGCTCGCCTGCATTGACACACCACGAACTGAAACCTCACCTTATGCTCCACGTCTGTTAACAATCAAGATTGATTCAGACATGATTGGTTTGGTCATCGGGCCTGGAGGTAAGACTATTAAGGGCATCACAGAGGAAACTGGTGCAAAAATTGACATCGAAGATGATGGCACCGTGACAATTTCCGCTGTGGATGAGAACAAGGCCAAGAGAGCCAGAAATATCATCCAAGGCATGACCCGCAAGCTGCATGAAGGGGATGTCTATGCAGGACGCATTACTCGGATTATACCGATAGGTGCATTTGTGGAATTCTTGCCAGGAAAAGAAGGCATGATTCACATTTCTCAACTAGCTGACTACCGCGTTGGTAAAGTTGAGGATGAAGTAGCGGTGGGCGATGAAGTGATTATCAAAGTGCGCGAAATTGATAACAAAGGTCGGATTAATCTCACCCGCTTGGGTATTCACCCAGATCAAGCAACAGCAGCAAGAGAAGCTGCGGCGGTGAATCGGTAACTCGATTTGGGATTTTAGATTAGATTAAATCTAAAATCCGCGATGCCTATCGTGAAGGCATCGCCGTATGCTTCTCTAATTTGACAAATTACGAATTACAAATTATTTTAACGACTTTTCTAGTGTTTTTGGCTCTGGTAAAGGTTGACCGTCTGCTAAAGATGATTCAATCAGCATTTCTAAAACTTCTTGAGCATTTTTGAAAGCTTCTTCGTAAGTATCTCCGTGAGTATGACAAAATCCCCATTCAGGAAGACTCACAACAAAACACTCATCTTCATCAGATCACTGAATAACGATTATATATTTCATTCTTCTGAAACATAATTACGAATTACGAATTACGAATTACGAATTTTTAATGACGAACTTCTGTGTTGTTCATATTTTTGAAACTCTTTTACTTCTCTAATTCTGCCAACTTCTGTTGAGCAAAGTTTCGCACCTGCTCATCTGGGTCATTCTCTGCCTTGTCGCGCAACAGTGGTAAAGTCTGGGGATGCTGAGGAAATTGCTTGATAATTATCTCCAGTACAACCCGTCGAGGGTTGTATTTATACGGAGGATTATGGCTACCCTCAAAGGAGTCATTGACAGCGCAGTTATAGTAAATTTCAAACAAATCAGGCCGATTTCTGAAGTGTTTGGCTAATACTTGGATGGCTGAATATCGTACATACTCATCATCATCAAAAGTAGCGCGGTCTTTGAGAATCGAGCAGGTGTCGGGGTCATCTTTGAAATTGCTGGCTAATGCTTCGATGGCTGAACGTCGCACATCCCATGCATTATCAGCAGTGGCCCGGTGTTTGAGAAACGAGCGGGTGTCCTGGTCATCTTTGAAATTACTGGCCAATGCTTTGATGGCTGCACCTCGCACATTCCTTGATTCATCAGCATTGGCGCGGTCTTTGAGAATTGAGTGAGTGTCAGGGTCATCTTTGAAATTGCTGGCTAATGCTTTGATGGCTGCACCTCGCACATCCTCTTGATCATCAGTAGTGGCGCGATGTTTGAGAATCGAAAGGGTGTCAGGGTCATCTTTGAAATTACTGGCTAATGCTTCAATGGCTGCACCTCGCACATACTTTTGATTATCAGCAGTGGCGCGGTGTTTGAGAATTGAGCGGGTGTCTGGGTGATCCTTGAAATTGCTTACTAATGCTTCAATGGCTGCACATCGTACATCCCTATCATTATCAACAGTGACGCGATGTTTGAGAATCGAAAGGGTGTCAGGGTCATCTTTGAAATTGCTGGCTAATGCTTCAATGGCTGCATTTCGCACATCCCATTGATTATCAGCAGTGGCGTGGTCTTTGAGAAACGAGCGGGTGTCGGGGTGATCTTTGAAATTGCTGGCTAATGCTTTGATGGCTGCACATCGCACATTTCTTGATTCATCAGCAGTGGCGCGGTGTTTGAGAATTGAGTGAGTGTCGGGGTGATCTTTGAAATTGCTGGCTAATGCTTTGATGGCTGAACGTCGCACATCGTCTTCACCATCAGCAGTGGCGCGGTGTTTGAGAATTGAGTGAGTGTCGGGGTGATCTTTGAAATTGCTGGCTAATGTTTCGATGGCTGCACGTCGCACAACCCATTGATTATCAGCAGTGGCGCGGTATTTGAGAAACGAGCGCGTGTTCGGGTCATCTTTAAAGTTGCTGGCTAATGCTTCGATAGCTATACGTCGCACATCGTCTTCACCATCAGCAGTGGCGCGGTGTTTGAGAAACGAGCAGGTGTCCGGGTGATCTTTGAAATTGCTGGCTAATGCTTCGATGGCTACACCTCGCACATTCCCTTGATTATCAGCAGTGGCGCGGTCTTTGAGAATCGAGCGTGTGTCGGGGTGATCTTTGAAATTGCTGGCTAATGCTTCGATGACTGCACCTCGCACATTCCCTTGATTATCAGCAGTGGCGCGGTCTTTAAGCCAGTGTAAGGTATTGCTGTTATCTTTCCAAATTGCGGCGATTGTTGCAACTGCTTGAGTGCGAACTTCCTGAACTAGCTTAGTTTCTTCGTTATCACGGAGGGAGTAATAGTACCATAGATCATATTTAGTTAAGTCTTGTAGCTCATTAAGCAATTTATTAGCCACTGACACAATCACCGAGCGATTTCTCACTTCTGCAAGACACTTAGCCGCTAAAAACAGGTTGATAAACTTTTCCTCTTCGCCATCTTGCACCATCAAGTATTCCAGAATTTCACCAACAAATTTCGCCTCAATCATTCCCGCAACTAACAGTAACACCTCATGCCAAGTTTCATCTTGCCAGTGTTTGCCAAAAACTTCAGTTTTGAGATACTCAATTGTAATACTTCGTTCCTTCTCAAACTGCCAGACAAACTCCCAAGCACAGAAATATTCTAAAAATGTCCGATGCACAAAGGCATAGTAATCTGCACCCAAGAAACATAAAATAAAATTGCGATCGCGCAGTTGTTTCATCAACCGTCTGGCTTTATCTCTAGCATCACTCACTGGTATGCTTTGCAGGTATTTAGTGAAGATTGCTTCTAAATCATCCGCATAGATAATGTTGCCAGCTAAACCTTTTTCACTGGTTTGCATTTGATAAGCAACTTGACGCAACATTGCCTGTTTATCTTTATAATCAATAATGTCTAGACGTTCATCCGGCTTTAAATTGCGTCCGTCGTCCCAATTATGCAGCAGAACCTCGGAAGCATCTTTATACAGTTCACTTCTATCTCTGGGTAATTCTCGCTTGAGATTGAGAATTGCCATCATCGTTAACAGCAGTGGATTTTGTGCAAGTTCTGCAATTGCTTTTGATTCATTAATTACTCTTTGTAGACGCTTTCGTTTGATATTTTTATCTCTTTCTTCGGCTTGAGTAAAAGTTTTATCATGCCAACGTTGAATAAAATCTTGAATCTGTGCTGGTTCTAAATCTTGTAACATGAAGTGGCGAAACTCTGCATCTCGCAACTGTTGCTGCTTATAGCCAATAATCCGAGAAGTAATAATAACCTGCACATCGGGATATTCATTAGTGAAGCGATGAATACAGGTAATTACTTCCTCCCGCTTCGCCGATTCAAAGATTTCATCCAAACCATCAAACATGACTAAAGCATTACCAGCCTTTAGCTGTTCATGCAATTTATGCTGATTGAGGTGATAAAAACAATTGGGACTATTATGGTAAAATTGGAGAAAATTATTACAACTACCCGCATCGCGATCGCGCATATAATTGCGTAATTCAATCAGCAAAGGAATTGGCAGATTAAAATCATTCTGCTCAAGAGTTTTTTCTACCCAATCCAACGCTAGATATTGCAACAATGTAGACTTGCCGGAACCAGGATCGCCTAAAATAACTAGATAATTTTTGCGTTGCTGATCTCGGACAACATCTAATACTGAACGGATTGGCTGCTCAAAATAATTGCGTTGATAACGTTCTGTTTCTTCTTTAAATTTTTCTATTTCAAATTCTGCATCTAATTGGTTACTTTCTTGTAGCCTACGGAGATGTTCTTTAGGCAGTTCTGGTAAAACCTGATAAACTTGCCGCACATTTTGCGGGATAAACATTTGCCATAAATTTACCGGATGTTCGCGGGCTGTAGTTTCTAAACTATCTAACTTCAGATTGCCGTAGCGTTCACGAATGGTTTCTAAATATTGCGGTAAATTAAAATCCTTGAGAATATCTGCGTTTTCTTTTAAAGTCTTATCAATACTAGATAATTTCTGAAGTTCCAAGATATAGCGTAACTCTTCTGAATCCGAAAGAATATCTTGGACTTGTATGAGATACTGCTCTGTAATTGTTTGCCAGTTAAATTTAGGTGGTAGAGGTTTGAGTTGAAGTCTTTTCCAACTATCTACTAGTGTTTTAAAATCTAGAGAATCACATTTAATATCAAAAGCCTGACCAAAAATTTCTTTAACCGACTTATCACGGATAAATTTATTGATATCTTCAGCGTAATTTTGAATTTCAGCTTCATCAAGTTTGCAACGAACCTTTAACTGCTGCTGCATCAGTTGCAAAAATTCTGTCAGCGCCATAACTACAACTTTCTGAAGCGGTTCTTGTTTAAAGGGCGCAATTACAGCATTATTAAAGATATGTTTGAAAAAATCTTTAGCGTAGTCCTTGACTAAATCTTTGAAAAATTCTTCGCTGATAATAGTTTTGACAAGAAATCCAACCGCTTTTTGACCTATCCAGAGAGTGAACCACTCAACTATCATACTCACGCCTGCTAAATACTTGACTACGAGTATATACACCTGTTAGAGAAATTTTTCCAGATTTCTGGGTTTTTAGCTTCAAAGCGATGCTAGCTGAAGATTTGTTAAAAATAACTAATAACTGTGCATTGATATTAGGAGTAGTTTTATGGTTCTACAAGTTAACCCCATCCAAAAAGAACCAATTGTTACTTGGGAAGCACTTCCAGCAGATTTCATTTTACCAGACGATCCAGTGGAAAATATTCAACAACCTGCGATCGCTGCTGCGCTTACCGATGCTTTGGGAAGCACAGGACGCATCCAACCCCAAATGCTGATTGGCTCTAATTTTGGACTTGTAGCCACAGTCAACAAAAAAATTGTTGTTAAAGCACCAGACTGGTTTTACGTTCCTCAAGTGCAGTCTGTGGGAAATGTAGTTCGTCGTAGCTACACCCCGAATTTAGAAGGCGCTACTGTGGCTGTAGTAATGGAATTTCTCTCAGACACAGAAGGTGGAGAACTATCAGTCCGTTCAACTCCACCCTACGGTAAACTCTATTATTACGAAAAGATTCTCCAAGTTCCAACCTACGTAACCTACGACCCTTACGAACCAAGCATAGAACTACGCTGCTTGCAAAATGGGCAATATACTTTGCAGCAAGCAGATGCTAATGGACGTTACTGGATTCCTGAGTTAGAGTTATTTCTCGGAATTTGGCAAGGTGAAAGATTATGTCAAACCATGAATTGGCTGCGCTGGTGGGATACAGAAAGAAATTTACTGTTGTGGAGCAGCGAACAAGCCCAACAAGAACGCCAGCGTGCTGAACAAGAACGCCAACGCGCTGAACAGGAATGCCAACGTGCTGAACAGGAACGCCAACGTGCTGAACAGGAACGCCAACGTGCTGATATATTAGCTGCTAAGTTACGTGAGCTAGGTATTGACCCTGATGCGTAGGCGTAGCCCGCACTTCTCTACGAGACGCTGCGCGTAGCTTGCTTCCACGTTCGCGGAGCGTGCCGTAGGCAAGTGGTACGACTTGGCTCAGTGACCGTCGTAGATATCGCATAACCTAAAGAGATGCTGGGAATAATAATTTTGAGACATCAGCAGCAAAATTCTATGAAACAGCAAAAAAATCAATTCAGTCATCTTACTGCGATCGAAAGAAGTTATCTATCATTTCCGGCACAGTTTTTATTAAATCAAAACCTTCTCCAAGGCAAAATACTAGACTTTGGTTGTGGCTTTGGTAATGATGTTAAAATCTTGCGCCAAAAAGGTTGTGATATTACAGGCTATGACCCATATTATTTTCCAGAATATCCTAATACTAAATTCGATACAATAATTTGCTTTTATGTTTTAAATGTTTTATTTACCGAAGAACAAACTAATGTCCTAATGGAAATATCACACTTATTAAAACCAGGAGGCAAAGCTTATTATGCTGTAAGAAGGGATATCAAAAAAGAAGGGTTTCGAGAACATTATGTTCACAAAAAACCTACCTATCAGTGTATTGCCAAACTTCCCTTTACTTCAATTTGCTTAGATGAATATCGGGAAGTATATAAGTATGTTCACTATAATCATCAGCGAAATTCATCTAATTATTGTATATTCTGTAATCCCCAAAAAAGTCTCAAACTATTAACTGAATCAGCAACTGCTTATGCTATTTTTGATGGCTATCCTATAAGTAAAGGACATGTTTTAATTATTCCCAAACGTCATGTTGGCAGTTATTTTGAACTACCATTTAAAGAACAATCTGCTTGCTGGTTTATGGTTAACAAAGTACAAAAAATTCTCAAAGCAGAATTTGAACCTGATGGCTTTAATATAGGAATGAACATCAATCGAGCCGCAGGTCAAAATATTATGCACGCCAGTATTCATGTCATCCCTCGTTACAAAGGTGACACTCTTGGTGCTAAAAGTGGAATCAGGAACGTTATTCCTAAAAAGCAATAGTTTTTTACTGACAGCTTCCAGTAGCAAAACTGGATTGATAGCAAATACATAAATCTGAAAAACCTGATTTTTCAGTTTTCTGAAAATATTGCAAAATATTTCAGTTAACCCAGATTATCTGGATCTATTCCCAGCGCTCTTAATTGTTCTGTCAATTGTTGCACCCGTTGTTCTGCTTGTTGAGCGCGTTGTGCTTCTTGTTGAGCGCGTAGTGTCTCTTGTTGAGCGCGTAGTGTCTCTTGTTGAGCGCGTAGTGTCTCTTGTTTTACTTGTTCTGCGGGCGTGAGATACCGTTGTCCTTGCTCATCATACCAATACATCCATTCCCGCGTTACACCGCAATAATTTCCCCTTTCGCAACCAATTCCTAATCCAATTTCTGGTAGCCAAACGGGGTTTCCCTCTTGCAATTCATACTTACCATTAACTAACTTATGTACTTCCAGATGCGGTTTGCGGCGGCGACGAGAGGAATAAATTACGTAATAAAGTACACCCAAAGCCTCATATTCATCCAACTTAGTAGTGTATTCCTTGCGATAATTTTGGGAAACTACTTCTAGCACGAAAATCGGTACAACATTTTCATCCCACAGCACATAACTGGGACGCAGTTCCTCATCATAAAACCGCTCTACCCCTAAGCTCAGAAACCCATCTGGCACAATTGGCGGTTTATCTGGGTGATAATAAATACCCATATCTATGCCAAACAACCAGTCCATGCGTTCTGACCAAAGTATCAGCAGGATAGCCTTCAGCAAGCCTGGTATTAATTCTTGCAGTTCATTATCCACAGGCGTTTCATCAGAGTCTGGTAGTTCCTCGGCTGAGGGCAAGTACCTTGGCAAGTTGTACTCTAACATGGCTGGTTTCCCCAAAACTCAAAGGATATTTGGCTCTATTTGGCTCACCAGAATTATAGCGATTTATCTGCTAGCAATGTCTTTGCAGGAATCAGTCGTTAGCGCATATTTTTGTTCTACCTAACTTACTCGCACACGATAAATAACCATCTTGACCTTTTTGGTTATTTTATTAAGATCGATTTGGATTCAAGTTGCGATCGCCCATTACCATGATGCACTAAGGCTGCCGTTCCATGTTCTGAAGCACGTAACTCCTTGTCAGAGATTTGTGGTTCTTTGCTATAGACCGAACTTAGTAAGATATTCAGAACTGGACGACCCAATGCTTGTTCAATCCGTGGACACGATGTGCCTTCACAACAGATTTTTTCGAGTTAACTACGAACGATCGCATCTGACCCGATGGCTTGTACCTCTTGTAGGGGAATCACTTTTGCATCTCGAAACAGTCCCTTTTCTGCAACTAGAAAACCCAAAAGTTGATTGCGTTCCCGATCAAAAATTAAATCTATAATTCGGACAATTTTCTTACCTCTGTCGTAGGTGACGACCACTTTATCGATAACATCACTACCTTTAAGCATTTATCTATCCCTAGTATCTTTATTGATTTGGTTTTTGAATCATTTGTTCGTTAGTCGCCTGAAACTTAAGCTGAAAATATCGTCCCTCTCGTCCAAAACCGGGAACGATATCAATCACACCAAAGTATTCAGAAAATGCCCCAAATATGGCGAGCAGAATGATTGAGCTGGTGATATTTGCTCCAGTATTAGAGCGTTATCCTACTAGTCTAGGCATTTTTTATTTTATTTATTGTTATTTTTTATGGCTAACCTTACTGGAAAGAGCATACAAGATTATTGACATATTTTTATCTGCAATCTGCCTTGATTAACTTTCATCTTTAGGAATCAATAAAATTAAAAAGACTATTTCAAAAGATAGATACGATCCTGTTTGCCTTCAATTTTTTGGAAGTAACTATTTTTATTTTTAGTTTCAATATTATTGAATGACTTAAAAGATGATTTTAGTTAATTGAGTTTCATACTATTATTTAAAGCTGATTTTGATAGTTCAATTTATCGGATACTTGAAGGTTCGTTTAAACATGATTTAAAAAAGCAGGATACATCTGAAAAGATAAACTAACTAAAAAGGTGTAAAAGTAGTGAAGAGATTGTGACTTAAGTAAAAGATTGCCGAATCCAGAAACAGAATAGGTTTATTCATCTTCAAGAGAACATCAAACTTCCCAGAAAGCTTTCACGACTTCCTTAGACTCTTAAACAAATTTTTTATGGTAGGATAGGGGTTTTATCAGAAAGCTGACTTTGGTAATATGCGATACGAACAAATCAAAAGCCGATCGGTTGGTGAATTTAAACGCCTGTTTGGGATAAAAGTTGCAATATTTTGCTTTGACTAAGGGATACCACAAGTGGTATCTAGAAACAGCCAAGATTTGACAGATATAATAGTTACTAGCTCATTTCCTGGTTGTGCATAGCATTGCCTCATCTAAAGTTGCAGCCCAGTCAAGAATACAGGCATTTTTACCCCACTCAGAAAGTTGCTTCAGCCGATAAAATTTTGGTAACTTTTAACTATTAATAAATATATCGGTGCTTAGTGCTATTCATGCTTTATATTTAGCGGCAGGGTGATGCAAATAGCCACTCACCTTCAAATACTTAGGAGGCAGTATCCACCGGAAGCAACTCATGCTTTGATACCATCACCAGATAGTGTAAGTTAAGGTTAAGTCGATATTCAAACGAATAATTTTTGCTGAATTGCGACAGATAAAGACTAAACTAAAAAGTCTTGTGCAGCAAAACCTGTAGCTTTAAATGAAGTAATCATGTCTAAGGTTCTTGTCTCTGATTCAATTGACCAAGCTGGAATTGACATTCTTTCGCAAGTTGCTACCGTTGATGTCAAACTAGGTCTAAAACCAGCGGAACTGATCGCAATTATTGGTGAGTATGACGCGCTGATGATTCGCTCTGGTACGCGCGTCACTCAAGAAATCATTGAAGCCGGCACCCAACTAAAAATCATCGGTCGTGCTGGTGTAGGTGTGGATAATGTGGATGTTCCCGCTGCCACCCGCCGGGGGATTGTGGTAGTCAATTCTCCAGAGGGAAATACAATTGCCGCCGCCGAACACGCGCTAGCGATGATTTTGGCTTTGTCTCGCCACATCCCCGATGCTAACGCTTCGGTGAAACGCGGTGCGTGGGATCGCAATAGTTTTGTTGGTGCGGAAGTCTACAAAAAAACTCTCGGCGTTGTCGGTTTGGGTAAAATTGGCTCCCATGTTGCCGCTGTAGCTAGGACAATGGGGATGAAACTCCTAGCTTATGACCCATTTATTTCTACAGAACGAGCCGAACAAATTGGCTGTCAGTTGGTGGAGCTAGATTTACTCTTCCAGCAAGCAGACTATATCACCCTACACATCCCGAAAACCCCAGAAACTACCCACTTAATCAATGCCACAACCTTGGCAAAAATGAAACCCACAGCCAGGATTATCAACTGCGCTCGTGGTGGGATCATTGATGAAGTAGCTTTAGCAGCAGCTCTGAAAGCAGGTAAAATCGGCGGTGCAGCCTTGGATGTGTTCGAGTCAGAACCATTGGGTGAATCAGAATTGCGATCGCTAGGTAAAGAAATCATCCTCACTCCCCACTTGGGAGCCTCTACCACGGAAGCTCAAGTGAATGTGGCCATTGATGTTGCCGAACAAATTCGGGATGTACTTTTAGGACTACCAGCACGTTCAGCCGTCAACATTCCCGGACTCGGCCCCGATGTGTTGGAAGAACTCAAACCCTATATGCAACTAGCAGAAACTCTCGGTAATCTAGTGGGACAACTAGCTGGCGGACGGGTGGAAATACTCAATATTCGACTGCAAGGGGAACTCGCAACCAACAAAAGTCAGCCTTTAATCGTCGCTGCCCTCAAAGGACTACTTTACCAAGCTTTGCGGGAACGAGTAAATTACGTAAATGCCAGCATAGAAGCCAAAGAACGCGGAATTCGGGTAATTGAAACCCGCGATGCTTCCATTCGAGATTATGCCGGCACACTGCATCTAGAAGCCACGGGTACTTTAGGTACTCATTCGGTCACAGGCGCTTTGCTAGGTGAGCGGGAAATCCACCTCACCGACGTTGACGGTTTCCCGATTAACGTCCCACCCAGCAAATATATGTTGTTTACCCTGCACCGCGATATGCCGGGGATTATCGGCAAACTTGGTTCCCTACTCGGCAGTTTTAATGTGAATATTGCCAGTATGCAAGTAGGTCGTAAAATCGTCCGTGGTGATGCCGTCATGGCTCTGAGTATAGATGACCCTTTACCAGAGGGCATTTTGGATGAAATTATAAAAGTCCCTGGTATTCGGGACGCGTATACAGTAACACTATGAGTGCTGAGTGAAGAAAAGTTAGGAGTGAATAGTTAGGAGTTAAAAGTTAAAAACTCCTAACTCCTAACTCCCTCAAACTCAGCACTCACCACGGGCTGAACGCCCCGCTAGCGCTAACAGCAATCAAAAATGGCAAACACCTGGTGGGAACTAAATATTTTATGTGAGCCAGACTTAGAAGATTCGATCTTTTGGCGACTGGAAGATTTTGGCTGTCGTGGTACAGCTAGTGAAAATAAAGGAAACTCATCTTTAGTAAGAGCTTATCTGCCAACAATTCAAACGCAGCTACTAGATTTGGCAGCGCTGTCGCTATGGCTGCGTCAAGATGCCCTCTGTGTAGGAATTTCATCTCCTTCTTTGCAATGGCAGTTAATTGATGAGGAAGATTGGGCGACTAGCTGGAAACAATATTGGCATCCACAAGAAATAGGCGATCGCTTCCTAATTAACCCCGCTTGGCTACCATTACCAGAAACAACGGAACGGTTAGTAATTCGCCTCGATCCTGGTGTAGCATTTGGTACGGGCAACCATGCCACAACTCAGCTATGTTTGGAATCCCTGGAAATGCGGCTAAGTGGAGTTCCTCAGTCGTTTGTGGGTAATAGTGGCAAACATGAGCATCTGGTAATTGCGGATATTGGCTGTGGTTCTGGTATCCTTTCCATTGGGGCGCTGCTATTGGGAGCCGAGAAAGTCTATGCAGTAGATACTGACCCTTTGGCGGTGCAATCAACTATCAGTAATGGTGCGCTGAATGAGATTAGCCCAGAACGTTTACTACCTGCACAGGGAAGTGTAGACGTTTTGACAAAACTAATTGCAAGCCCAGTGGATGGTATTGTCTGCAATATTTTGGCTCATGTGATTATTGAATTGATTCCAGAAATGAGTGCGATCGCTAAACCTGAAACTTGGGCGATCTTCAGTGGAATTTTACTAGAACAATCTAAAGCGGTCGCTGACGCTTTAGAAGAAAATGGCTGGGTTGTTGCTACCCTGTGGAAACGCAAAGAATGGTGTTGTTTAAATGTACGGCGTTCTTAATTCGGTAGAAATTATCGCAATCCTAAATCATTCCTAAACAATTTGATCCCCAACTTCTTAAATAAGCCGGGGATCTTTCAGTAAGTGACATAATATATAGATTACCCACTATTGACTTTTGAAACTAGCGATGAAAGAACGGCTACAAATCCACAAAAAAGCTGACTCATCCGCTTATTCGTCAGAGCAAAGTCAGTTGCAATCGCATTTATTAACTACTCACTCTCAACTTGTCTCCAACAAGCCTATAGTACAGGCAAAGGTAGAAAATCAGAAATTTCGACAATATCAGTTTGAGGCAACAAAACTCCAAATACAAGCCAAGCATGGCACGATCACGCCAGAGGGACAAGAGCGACTCACTGTATTGCAAACAAAGATGAATGAGTCTTTGCAGCAAGGGAAGGAACACTCTTCGCAATTTGGTCATCACCTGAGCAAAATGGCGATCAAACGTGCTGATAGTGTGTCAATAGGAGAAATACAGCCAAAACTGACTATTGGTCAATCAGGAGATCGATATGAGCAAGAGGCGGATAGTGTTGCTACTTCTGTAGTCAACCAAATTAATCGATCTACTCTGCAAAACCAGGATGCACAGCAGACGACTTTACCAGCGAATAAGAACGAACAAGCAAAGTCTAAAGAAATATTAGCAGTAAATAACTCAGCAGATAAAAAACAAAAATTTTTACAAGAATATTCGCTAGCCAAAACACTAGTAAATGGTATAGATGACACATTACCACAAGATAAAATCCTGGAACAACTTTTCAAAAACTTTGTAAATATCCAATTTCAATACACAATGGTGAGCAAGAGTCCAGAAACACTCTTAAAAGGCTCTCCAGAAGGAGATTGTCAGACATTAGCCCGTGCTTTTAAAAAAGTTGCAGAAGAATATTTTGGCATTGAAAAAATAACAATTGAAAGTATCGCTAAACCTTTTTTGAGTGAAGCTGGGGCTACCCCATACCAAGGGAAAAAGCCTAATTGTGATGACGGGAAACGATGGTTTTTCCAAAACCATTATTGGGCTAGCTGGAATGGAAAAATTTATGATGTTTTATTCCTCAGCAATAAACGAACCGAAGCTGATATGGCAAAACAGGTGCAACCACTCACATCAATGTTGATGCCTGAACAAGAATACTATCAAACAGAAAAAGGAAAAATTGTATATCCAATTGTCAATAAGTATTCCACTGTAGAGGTTGCGATATTTGAAAAACTGAAAAACTTTGTTAATAATCTTGGTCGGTTTTTCTCCAATAGTATGGGTGCGATCATCAATAAAATTCGGTCTTTATTTGCCCAAAGTGGAAACAATACCAGTGGTTTTGATTCTCTAATGAGAGAACTTGAACACGACAAAAATAATAGTGCGATCGCAAACAAATAAAGTCAATCATTTTAAGACCTTGGTGGTATCGTTAAGTTAGTGCGATCGCTATTTTCGGTTTTAGAAACAACGGTAGGAAATGATGAAGAATCAAGATATCCAGAATCAATCCTCCAGTGTCCCCATGACTACTATTAACGAACAGCTCCTTGCTGCGATCAAAACCGCTCCAGAATCGATTTTAGAGCAAACCCTCGACTATCTCGAATACCTCAAAATTAGAAAAAATGCTTCTGGTATTAAACTAGCAGATGCCTCTATCCAAGATGGGGAAGCAATGCAGCGCCGCTCCAAAGCTAAAGATTTGCTGAAATTTGCTAGCAACTGGCAAGGCGATGACTTTGAAAAATGTCTCCAGTTTGTTTGCAACACGCGTTCCGATGGTGAATTCTGATGTATCTGCTTGGCTTTCACCACTGCCCTGAATTATCTTCCTGTTGCAACCCAATTAACTGTCGCCGCTTCCAAGCATAGTGAAGAATATTAATCCCTAATTCCTGAGCTGTACGAATGGTCAATCTGGGTAAACTCAAATCTCTATCCAGTCCCCAAGCAGTTGCTAAATCTCCAATTGATAAAATAATTCCTCCACCGATTAACAGTTTTATCTGCTGTTGATTAACCATTGGCAAGGCAGCAAATAAGAAAGGTTTTGTCCTTAAAGGATGACTCCGTTGCAATTCTTCTAAAGGTCTTAAAGGACTCTCTAACTGTTGTGCCAAGGCTTGAGTACTCTCAATTAAAGGATTAGCATTTGTTGGCGCATCAACTAAAAGTACACCACCTAAATTTAAGTAATTTCTGAGGGATTCAAATTCGAGACTATTTAAAGAAATTGCTTGTCCACCTGTGAGATAAAGGATGTCATAGTCTTGGATATTTTCTGCTAAAGAAACCTGACCTGGTTCATCAGCTCCTCGCAAACTTGGGTATAGGGGTTCTACTGCTTGTAATAAATATGAAAGGCTGAAAAAATTACGCGCACATTCGGGATCGTTATGAGTCGCCTGTGCCATACATACAAGTGCTTGAGGACGCATTTGTGCCTGACGACGATAACGCAAATCAATATTATTATATCCAGGAAAGAAAGCATCCGCAGGTTGGGTAATGTCAGTATGTCCTGGTTGCAGAAGTATTCGACATATTTCTATTTCTGAACTAGCTGGTGTAGAGTTTATTTGGTCAATTCGATAAGTTTCTTGAACAACATCTCTTTGCTGTCCGCGCCGCAATTCATCAGGGTCTACATAGCTAACTACTAAGTAGATCATGAGCGGTTCAGAACTTACTACTTCTAGATCAATGGGAAAATCATAAGAAGTTGGTACAACAATTAGATTACCTGCTAAATCAATTGCAATACCAGGTTGAATTTGTACCCAACGTCCATCTCGATATCTAGCTTCTACTTGGCTTGGGGCAGTCACATCTCGCACACCTAAACCGCAGACAATTCCTGGTTGGTTTAAACTTTGATATTGAGCATTTTGCCGATTACGGTGATATTCATGGGCCGTGCGCCAACGTTCCGCATTAATTAGTAAGCCGTCTGCGGCTTGCAAGCGTTCAAAGGATTTAATTGGTGGTGGTGGGAAAGGATGGGACATAGGAATTTTAGATTTTGGATTTTAGATTTTGGATTAAAAGTCTGTTTAATTTTACTTAATTACGAATTATTTAATTAGTGGGATTCTCGATGGATAATTCGTATGTACAAAAAGCAGGTTTTTCTTGTTCTATTATTCTTTGAATAAGTTCTTCGTTGATAATGCCACTAGAAATATTTGAGCGCAAACGTACTATAAAATGATATGGTTGTCCACCTGCTAAAACTGCATTTCCAAGTTGTGCGTCTCCTATAATGAAACTTGGGCCAAAAGGTTCTGTAATACTAATATGTTTATCAGCTTCATTTGGTAAATGTTCGTCTAGCGGTAAACCAGTATAAAGATGTAAATAGAGACGTAATCCTTTACGAGTTCCTCGCCAGCGATAAAGTTCTACGGCTCGGCGAATTAAACGCCGCTGTTGCTGGAGATCCCAAACAGAATCTACTTGCCAAGCAACCCAATGAGCCATAAAGGGTAGTAATGCTTGCGGTGCTGTCAAGGGATCGAGATTTGCCCACATGACGTTATAACTATCAACTATTGGTTGAAAAGCTTGCTCAAATATCTTCATGAAGCGACCAATAAAGTCCACTTCTCGATACAAAATTGGCAAGAATTTCATGTAGGCAGTGTAGGGACGGATGTATAAATCGAAATACTCGCTTCTTTCGATTTGTTCGTTGTCCGTGCCTGGGTCTATATGTAGGGTAATTAGGCTGCGAAAATTGAGTGTTAGTTTGTCTTTTTTTCCAGGGGAAATTGCCTCTTGGTCTTCAAAAAATGTGTCAGGAATTGAGAAGTAGAGAACAGCATCCATTTGTCCGCGAGGTGGTATCTCACTGCCTTCTGTACCAATCTGACACCACTGAGATGGAAAGTTCCCTTCAACGCTTAAGCTTACTCGCAAAGGACGTTGTTCTAAGTTTTGCACTTGCACAATCATCTCGCTGAGATGTCCAGGATGCAAGAGCAAACTACGTCCAGCTACATCGATGTTTTCTGCATTTGCAAATGCTAAACCTGCCACAGGTAAAGCTTCGGGAATTTGCATTGGCGTTAATTGAATGCTTACAGCTGGACTAGAGCGACTTTGAACCATAGGATTGTTGATTGTAAGGAGAATAACTACTGACAAATGACAAATGACAAATGACAAATTACGAATTACGAATGATTTGGATGTCGTGATTTGAACGCAGATTTGTATCAGCCCAGGAACATATCAAACCTTCTGATCCCGGATCAATCAATTGTTCTGGGGATGGTTGTCGTCTCCAATTTTCTCCTTGCTTGCGGATGGGAAACAGCAGAACGGGGCCTAAATGACGCACGCCTGGGGTTTGTTGGAGTAAGGCTACAATATCTGATGTATAAACTGGTCGCCCAAATGGCCAACCTTTACCGTCCATTCCTCCAGTTAAGGGATTTAAATATTTATACAACGATCGCCTTAAATTCCGGCGAACTTCCTCGCTGGCAAAAGGGTTGTTGTATGCTGGCTCTAAAGCAATTTCTGTCTGTACCGAAACACCTACGTAATTTGGTTCTTGTAACTCTACTTGTACCCCTAATAACCGTCTTTCATCTAAATAACTCAAAATTTGCTCTTGCAGGGCATTACTGAGGGCAAATTGTTCTGGTGTCATGCCATTGCCTTGGGCGATCGCATCTGTATTTGCATAAGGAACTACCAGCAAACTAACTATACCAGCTTGTCTCCGAGAATTTGCTGGCAAACAACGGACGCGGGCGATCGCACCATTCCCCGCCTGTTGAGTTAAAACTTCAAAATCTTCAGCAGTGACGGCGCGATCGCGTGTGCGGAGGATGCGGGGAGCCTTCATCACAGCCTGTTCTAGCGATTCGGCATCTGCACCATTGATTGCTGGTACACGATTGACCACACTAGCAATGTATGGATATGCAGACTTCAAAAACTGAATTGCCCCAGCTTGAACATTGCCTTCTCTACCACCGCCTGTACGATAAGAAACCATCCTAATCTCTGCACCACGGGGAGGAATCGCCCCATATTGATGTTCCGACTGGTTATTTTCCAGAACTTGTACAGATGTGTCATCTAGTGATGGTTGCTGGATTCGCCCTCGCACCTGTGTTTGTTGTTTAAGTTGGCTAGGTTCCCGAATCAGCGGCCCAAATTGGACTGTACCAGCGATCGAATCGATAGTGTAATGAAAGTTATGCGGACCAGAATCAGCAAAATCTCTCACCTCAGTCCACTTTTGAGGCAAACCACCAGCAGGAGTAACTAAAATATACTCATTTTCTTGGCGTTCTAAAATTGGTGCTGTTTGTAACTGGAAACTTTGACCGGGTGTACCATCACTAATTCCCAATCGCTCATCTTGAATCAGCGTACTATGGCTAGCCCTAACAGTACCGCCAATTGAACGCACTGCTAAACCAGTAATTCGTGGTGGACGATTGTAACCAGATTCATTGGTTTGTGTAGAAATAAAGCTACAGCGCAACCAGCGACCTCGGTAAGAGGTAAAATTAGCCACAGGCCAAATTTGAGGTAAATGCAGACGTACCTCTGCACCTTGCGAGGGATTTTCACCCTCTTGGGCGATTTCATAAAAACTGAAACCGCGAGTCTTATCATCTAATTCCTGCAATAAAACTGGCTGCCAATTTTCCCCATCCCAGGCTTCCCACCTCCGGGGTGGTTGATTGGGGTTAATCCCAGCAGGGGTAGCCGCAGCCCCTTGGAAAATAATTTCTAAAACATTAGCGTCTAAAGGATCGTCAGAATTAATTGCTAAATAAAAGCAGTTACCAGACTGGGGTTCCTCTTCAAAAATCGGTTGTTCATTACCTGTCCAGTAACCGTTAGATTGACGAGTCCATGAAGTTGTGACTCTTTCGCGCAGAGATTGGGGAATATCTTCGGTGGTTTGGGCAGTTAAGAAGTGTTGGATGCGGGGGTTGCCGATAATTAGAGGAGAATCTGTGCTGAAGGTAATCGCTTCTGTAGTTTCAGTGCGGATAGTTGAGGCTTCTAATCCTGCGGGAATCGTGTAGGCTTCAGGTAGTGCAGCGCTTAAATAAAAAGTTAATTCCGTGCGGGCTGGGGCGGGAGGCTGGAGACGGATACCCAGTAATTCTAGGAAAGCAACATAATTTTTTCGGGGTACTTGGTTGAATCTGAGCAACATCTGGTCAGTTAACCAAGCAAATAACTCAATTAGCGTAATTCCTGGGTCGCTGAGATTGTGGTCAGTCCATTCTGGACAGTAGCGAGGAATACGCATAATACATTCTTCCACCAAATCATCGAAGGCGCGATCGTCTAAGTTGGAAGAAGGTAATTTCGGTAAAAAATCAAAGTTCATACCAATTTAAAAAAAGAATGTGACAGATACAAGCCTAGAAACCCAGATGAAATTTAGCTTTCTTAATTTTGAATTTTGAATTTTGAATTGGTATCACTATTCTTCTCCAGCTGATACCAAATAATAAGGATAAACAAAACTATAAATATCGGGGCCGTCTTTGAGCCGATAATTGATGATGATGTCTACTCTGCCACGCATAGGGTCAGGATCGGTGACAACTTCATCGATAGTAATGCGTGGTTCCCAAACTTCTAAAGCTTCCAAAACATAAAGACGGATTCGCAGTAGGGTATCGCTATTCAAAGGTGCAAACGCCAGTTCCGACAAGCGCGAACCAAACGTCGGTCGATAAACCCGCTCACCTACACCCGTGCGGAGGATAATCCAAATAGATTCTTTAACTTTTTGATCTTCACGGCTAAGTTGTATGCCACCTTGCACACTTAAATGCAGTGGATAAGCCCAACCTGTTCCCAAATAGGCTCGTTGACGACCGTAAACCATATCTGGCACTTAGATAGATGTTACATGGATATCTTCAAAGATATCGACAGACAAGGTTTAAGCCTATTCTCCAAAGGTCGAGGTTAAGGAGGCGGGGGCAGAGGGAAAGAGGCTTTTCCGATTTTTGTACAAATGCGGTAATCATAAGTGATTAGCCGGACTTGATATCACTCACCTGAATTACAGCCGGCAGAAAGGCTGTGGACTCTGGTAGACGAACCAATTGCTAATCAATCTTTTGAGACACTCCATGATTTAGAGAATGTTTTATTTTATCGGTGTCAATCTTTACTTCAACAGCCAGATTTAATCCGTGGCTTAACGGCTTTTCATTGGTGGCTTCAAACTGGCGCTTAATCGTAAGTCATTACCCGGACATGATATGATTCGCTTTTTCGTTCGTTTTATGTTGGTCGCAATTCATCTCCCGGTACAACGAAGTTTACCGGGAGTCCTCTTGCTCCATTTAAGATAGATGAATCCAGTTGCGAGGTGGATGAACGGAGTTCTGAAGTGGATTCATCCAGTTCAAAGGTGGATGAACGGAGTTCTGAGGTGGATTCATCCATCCAGTTCAAAGGTCAAAGGTGGATGAAAGAGATTCTAACTCTCCCTGCCCCCTGCCCCCTGCCCCCTGCCCCCTGCCTCTCCAATCAGCCGCCAATCAAAACAGTGGGATTACCTTTGATAATTTTATTCGGCGGCCCTAATGCTTCTAAAACAGTGTCGCCCATCCGAGAGGCAGGCAGATTGTTAATCAGTACTGTCTGGCTACCGTCAATCACAACCCCAGGCCCGTGCGGAGGTAAAGGTAAAGGTGTGGCGCAATTATGAATATCAGCACCAGCAGCAGCAGCAGCGATCGCATTACCCATAGTAGCTGATGCTGTTGCCTTTGTAGTTTGTTCGGCGGCTAAGGCAGCAGGTGCCCCTGGTGTACCAGCCGCCGCTAGGGTAGCAGCCTCAGCCGCTTTGATAGCTATATCAGAAGATGTTTTGGCGGACTGCAAACCTGGTACTGCGGCGGCAAGTACGCCCCGCCACGCAGGTAAAGACCCAATCAACACATTGGGACTACCCGGCCCCCCTGTTAAGACTGGGGGTAAGGGGTGCGCCACATTGTCGGTAATTCTTGCTGCTGGTCTACCCATCACAACCTCCTATTGTGTTTATTACGAATTACGAATTAATTAAGGCGAATCAATGCACCTTTGACTGTAATCGTACCGTTGGCTGAAATGTCGATATTGCCAGCAGCATCTAATGACATATTACCTGTTGATTTCACTGAAACAGATTTAGCCATATCGTCCATTTTGATTCTATGACCGCCTTTGGTTTCAATCTCTATGCACCTTTGACTGTCATTAAGATATATTTTGTGACCGTATTCAGTTTCTACGCGAATACCTTTTTTACTACTTCCTTTATCTTCTTCGACAAACTGTAGAGTATGACCTACACGAGTTTTAATGGTACGTAATCTTACACCACTTGTAACTGAATCCCTTACCTTTTCCGGTGGTGCATCCTTACCATTCCATACTCCGCCAATAACGTAGGGACGGTGGATATCGCCATGCTCAAAACCTACTAAAACTTCATCGTTTACTTCTGGTAAACAGTCAAAACCTCTATTTGGGCCTGCTCCCACAGCTACAACTCTCGCCCAGTCACTTGTATGTTCTTCTGTGAGAGTGGGAAACTTAACCTTGACTCTACCCCATGCCTCTGGGTCTTTGTTATCAGTCACAATTCCTACTAATAAAGTCTCAGATGGCTGTAGACGTTTTTCTGGAGATAGAGTTGTGAATAAGCTCCCAGAACGCAGTCCCCGCACGCTGAAATAAGTTTCATAAACGCGCTGACTGAAGAAATGGCGTGTTTCTGTAACATAATACTTACCACTATAGCGATCGCCCATACCCTCAAGATTAATAACCCGTCCAGGACGAATCTCAGGATTCCCTTCTGCTTTGGCATCTGCATAAACAAATTCTCCTCCTAGTTCATCACACAAAGCCTGAGCCATAGTCTCTGCTTGTTTTTTGCTGGCAACAGGTTTATCTACAACAATCATTTTGGGAGATTTAAGATTAGAAAATGCATTACTAGTACTACTTCCTAGCTTATTACCTGTCTCAGTTATTTGCTTCTCTTTCTTGGCTGTTCCACTAATCAATTTTTTCTGGGTATAGTCCCAGGCGCGTACTTCTACAGAACTTATCTGTTCAGCACTGGTAACGCGGGTACTAAATTTATTAATATCAACTAGCCATTTTAGTGATAGAGCTTCCTGACTTTTTGGTTTGCAAAAATTTAGTTTTTCCTCTGTAATAAATAACTCAAAACCAATGCGAGCAGCCCTTTCTCGCAAAAATTCCATATTAGTTTGGTTTTCTTGGAAGACATACTTATGAACTTCACCAGTTGGTTCTATATTGCCAGGTCTTATACCTACTTCTTGAACTATTTTCTTGACTATACTACTATCAGTTTCATTTAAAAAAGAACGATTATAACGACCTCTGTGCAGACGATGAGAAATATCATAACCACGAACAATGATATCAGCTTCAGATTTTTCATTGAAGTGAACTTCCATCGCTGTGATTTCGCCTTCAATGAGGAATTCTCCTACCTCCTCTTGAAAATTATTATCTAGAGTAGTACTCGAAGTAAAACCCAACTTCACTTTTTTCCCAATTTTAAATAAAGGCTCATGTCGCCAAGCTTTGTTTTCTGTCCGGTCAGATGCAGGAATATAGCTGTTATGGATTACTAGCGTAAACATTGCTGGTAAATGAAGGCTTTCTTCGATTGTGATTTGCAACAAATCCTTCATTAATTCAGGAGAAGCTTGTTTTCCATCTATCTGTATTTTAGGTTCGCTTAAATAAAGGCTTTTTTTAGGAGGCATAACTATTCTTTGATAACTTATGAAATGTTCAGAGCAGCCTTTAATGACAAAGTAAATACTAATTTATCACTTTATTTTTTTACTTAATCAGTGTTTTACCCTTTTGATCTGTCTCACGAGCATCGCCTTTAGAAGCAGATTCACGTCCTCCAGGAAGGTTATTCTTATCTACTTCTTGCAAGGCTATATCTACTAGTGCCCTGACTGGTGTACCATCACTCAAAAACATATTTAAAGTGTAGGTTAAACTCGTGATTACACAATAAAAATACTCATTCCCCCACGTGAATATATAAACAGGTGGTCGTTTATCAGTTGCTTTACTAATAGTTTCTACACCTAGCTTGATTGTATCTATATATTTTTTCATCACCGATTCTTTCGTTTCATAAGTATCATAAACTAATTGTTTGAGTGTGAATTTGTAAGGTTCAACGCCAGAAAAGTTTACTTTTGGAAGTAGATTCGTTCCTCTATTACCATCTTTACTTTCCCACTTAACAGTTCGAGCGAAACTAATATCTGTAGGATTAAACATTAATTCAATATCTGGCGCTTCACCGTTATAAGCTACAAGTTTGGCTTTCTCAAGTTGCGGTTGACGTTTTTGAATAACAATAATTGCTGGACTTGCCATTTGAATATTCTCCTAAAATTATTAAATGATAATTTACCAAGGTAATCGACCTGAGTAACCGCCATGCCGTTCTCGCTCAATTTCTATTCGTTGCCGTAATCTGCTATAAACTTCACGAGCTAGAGCTTCAATATCAGCCGTATCATCTTTATCATCTTCTTGAGAAAATGAGGATGCACTCTCTATCGTCTCAGTTAACGGTGCTATTTCTCTAGATATGTCGGGTGGAGTAACTTCTCCACCATTAACAAAGCCTCTAGGTGAAGGAAGGTATTTAGCAAAAATTTGTGGCGATTCTGAAACATGAGAAAATTCATAATTTTGGCTATTAGATTCTCCATCATTAAAATTAAAGCTAGTGAATTCACGATCGTTTCCATTTAGTAAATCTTCCACATTTGACCATTGAGAAGGTGTGTTTGACCATTGGGAAGGTGTATGAGTCGTGGAATTTGCTTTTCGGAAAATCAGGGGAGGCGATGAGTATTGGGGTGAGGATTCACCTACATCAATTGTTTCATTGTGAAGGGTATGAATCTCTGGAGAATTGAGTATCGAAAGTCTCTGTTTACTAATATTCAACCCCAAGGAAGAAGGAATTAAAGAATTGGATATCTCTGGTGAATCAGTCTCAGCGCTTTTTAGTTGTAATGAAGTGTCTGGAAAAGAATCGACTTTAGTCGGAGTCTCTGGAGAAATTGTTGCTTCTGGTTCTGTGGGATTGGGTGTCTGTAAACTTGGAAGAATAATATCTTGCGGTGTTCCACCCGTGTTGATGTGATGTAGTAGGGGTAGATTCTTCTGTGCATCCCTAGTATTAATCACAAACTCTCCAGGTGTAAGCATTGCAGGTACTGTATCTGAGGGTGCTATCTGCTGGCGATTTTCAACGTGGGAGTCTGTAACATGACCACCAGTAGCATAACCTTTAGGTGCTGGCAAATTTTCTGCGATCGCATTTTGCTCAACTTGAGGTGGTCTGCTTACCTCATTTTGTGGAGAGGTTAGATTATCTGAGGTATCAACAAAGGTTGATATTTCAGGATTTGTTACCGCAGAGGTAAATTCTGATTCTACTATTTGTTCATTGTCAATAATTTTCCTGAAAATACTCACAGTTTCACTAATTTCTGATGATGTGGCGGTAATTATTGGTGTTTCAACAATCTCGGATGATATGGCGGAAAGTGGTGCAATCGCAGTTTCACCAATTTCAGGCGATGTAGCACTAACTACTGGTGTTTCAACAATCTCAGGTGATGTGGCGGTAATTATTGGTGTTTCAACAATCTCAGGTGATGTGGCGAAAAGTGGTGCGTTGGCGTAGCCCGTCGTAGACATCGCAGTTTCACCAATCTCTAATGATGTAGCGGTAATTATTGGTGTTTCAACAATCTCAGGTGATGTGGTGAAAAGTGGTGCGATCCCAGTTTCACCAATTTCAGATGATATGGTGCTAACTACTGGTGTTTCAACAATCTCAGGTGATATGGCGGTAAATGGTGCGATCGCAGTTTCACTAATCTCTGATGATGTAGAGATAATTGTTGGTGCTTCAACAATCTCAGGTGATATGGCAAAAAGTGGTGCGATAGAAGTTTCACCAATTTCAGATGATATGGCGCTAACTACTGGTGTTTCAACAATCTCAGGTGATGTGGCGAAAAGTGGTGCGATCGCAGTTTCACCAATTTCTGATGATCTGGCGGTAATTGTTGGTGTTTCAACAATCTCAGGCGATGTGGCGAAAAGTGGTGCGATCCCAGTTTCATAAATCTCAGGTGATGTACTAATTGTTGGTGTTTCAACAATCTCTGATGATGTGGCGAAAAGTGGTGCGATCCCAGTTTCATAAATCTCAGGTGATGTACTAATTGTTGGTGTTTCAACAATTTCAGGTGATGTGGTGGTAAGTGGTGCGATCGCAGTTTCACCAATTTCTGATGATCTGGCGGTAATTATTGGTGTTTCAACAATCTCAGGTGATGTGGTGGTAAGTGGTGCGATCGCAGTTTCACCAATCTCTGATGATGTACTAATTATTGGTGAAACACCAATTTCAGGTGATGTGGCGAAAAGTGGTGCGATCGCAGTTTCACCAATTTCTGATGATCTGGCGGTAATTATTGGTGTTTCAACAATCTCAGGTGATGTGGTGGTAAGTGGTGCGATCGCAGTTTCACCAATTTCTGATGATCTGGCGGTAATTATTGGTGTTTCAACAATCTCAGGTGATGTGGTGGTAAGTGGTGCGATCGCAGTTTCACCAATCTCTGATGATGTGGCGGTAATTATTGGTGTTTCAACAATCTCAGGTGATACTAAAATGGGCTGACTTTCTGTAAACTTGCTATTAGTACTCTCAAGATAGCTGTCACGTTGCAGTGAAGTGAGATTTGCTGAGACATCTGAGACATTAACCACCATAGCAGACTGTAACTCTGAAATTACTAACGTTTCATTATTATCAGAGTTTCTGAATAAACTAGGTGTGTCTTCAATATCAGCTGAGGTAGGTGTTAACTGAACAGGTATACTTGCTGGAGATTCAGAGGAAACACTGGAATCAATTTCTTGCTGTATTGCAATAGGATTTTTTGCGCCTAAAGACTCAGAATTAGGTACAGCAATATGCGCCCCTACAGTATTTTCATCATTTGCCAAAGGATAAAGTAAAGTAGGTGCATCATCAAGATTGGGAGAGGTAAGCGCTGAGGGCAAAGCTAGATAATTATCAACGACAGTATTATCCAGTTGCAATGTGGGTATTTCCAAATTAGCCCCAACAGACAGAGGCTCATCTGATGCTAACAATCTATCTTCACGAGCGTTAATAGTAACATTGCTTTGAGCAATATTACTAGCCACAGATGATTTGACTGCTTTTTTAGATTTGGATTTGGATTTTTTTTCAAGTGGCTTTTGAGATTTATTTATTTTTTTTGATTTAGATTTACCTTTACCTTTATCTTTATCTTTATCTTTAATATTTAGTTGTTGCCAAGTATCATCACTCGTTTTTTTATCAATCCGATTTGGCAGTATCTCTGGAATACTGTCATTTCCTAGTTCACTATTATTAACATGACTATTTTCGGGTAGAGCTATTGAATCCAAATAATCAGATTCCAGTAATGCCAAATCACTATTTATATCTTGATTATCCCAACTATCCCAACCTATTAATGGTTGTATCGATGGTTCATGTTCACGAGATAAGAAAAATTTAGACGATGTAACTAATGGTACTTGAGTTTGTCTGGGACTAATAAAATTACTTCGTGAATGCAGAAAATGAGACTGTTTTCTCAATACCATTCTATCAGGAGTGGATAAAGATGATATTACCCCAAGTGGATGAATATTGTTTCCTAATGGAGATTGAATAATTTGCATAGTTATCGTTGAAAAATAGCCAATTAGCTAGAAACGAAATATCCGCTTTTTTGATTCCGTTGTACAGAAGTGCCTCCTCCTGTAGCTCTTGCAACTTGTAAACCTTCATAAGCTAAAGTTAATTCTTCAATGGCAACTGCCTTACCATCTGCTTGGAGTGCAGGTGTTTTCCAAGTTATAGGAATAGCACCAATCAAAGTCCAACTCATCATTGTCTCACCAGCTTGATTGAAAATCAAAATATTGACATTGCGTCGAGATGTTTTCTTTTGTTCATCAAAAACTGCATTCATCCAGTTCCAAAAACCTGGATGGTCGGTAACTCCACGTTTAAGAGTTATGTCTGCAAATTCTGTATGACCTAAATAAATTCTTTGTTGGTCGTTGACACCACCTTCCTGAAAAACATTTTTCTTAATTTGAATACTTAATCCTGTACATTCAGCGAAAGAGGCAGCAATAGAACTATCTATCTCTACGTAGAAACGATTAGTAGTAACATAATTTAATTCATGAGTAATGTTGCCGTTATTAGCGCCTGTAGCCATCACAACCACCTTTGGGAATTATAATTACCTAGCCTTTCTCGTTGCGATCGCATATCTTCTAGCAAAAGTTTATACACCTGCTCTGTGAGTTGGTTCAGCAGCAGTGAATCATTGAGGTATTTGCTTGCTGTTTTAGCCGCAATCCTAGCATCAGAAGTCACTGAAACCCCGGCGTAGCCAGGAGTACCGCCAACATCTCCATCGAACGTGAAAAAAGTTTTTTGCTGATTTGAGTTCATAAATAAAAAACCTCTCCTAGAATCCAGGCTAAAGGTACTGCATCAGAATCAAAAGTAGCCAAAAGTCGAACTTGCCCTTTACCTGGATTCAGACTTTTGAACAATTGTGTTGTGAGTGCGATCGCCCATACTATAAAATTGGGTTCTTGAAAATTTAGACTTTCGACAAATTGTGTTACGAGTGCGATCGCAGTATTCTAGATGTTAGTAACAGTAAAATATTTATCTAGCTACTGCTTGGGCATCTGGAGAAGAAAATGAGAGAACACGTCAGTCGGCAGAAAAAAACTACTACAGGCTTCTCAATCCCATCCTTGAAACACCCGACACGCGGCTTTGGTTTGGAGTCGTCGGCAATTTCACGCCAAGCGGTTCCTGAAATACAACCACTCCATAAGCCAGTTACTCACGATATCAGTCGCATACCACTGCGTATCCAAACAAAACTCTCAATTAGCCAGCCTGGGGACATTTACGAACAGGAAGCTGATAGCGTCGCACAGCAGGTAATGCAAAGAATGGCGCAACCTGTAAATAGCCAGTCTATCCAACGAGAAGCATTGCCAGAGGATGAGGAAGAATTGCAAATGAAACCTCTGGACATTAGCACATTGCAACGAGAAGCATTGCCAGAGGATGAGGAAGAATTGCAAATGAAACCTCTGGACATTAGCACATTGCAACGAGAAGCATTGCCAGAGGATGAGGAAGAATTGCAAATGAAACCTCTGGACATTAGCACATTGCAACGAGAAGCATTGCCAGAGGATGAGGAAGAATTGCAAATGAAATCTCTCGACATTAGTACACTGCAACGAGAAGCATTGCCAGAGGATGAGGAAGAGTTGCAGATGAAATCTCTCGACATTAGCACACTGCAACGAGAAGAAGTGCCAGAGGATGAGGAAGAGTTGCAGATGAAGCCGATGGTGCAGCGTCAGGGTGAGGCTGGGATGGCTGCTGTACCTGACCTGGAAGTGTCCATTAACCAAGCAAGAGGTGGTGGACAGGCGATCGCAAACAATATCCGAGAACCGATGGAACAGGCGTTTGGCGCAGATTTCAGTGGGGTGAAGGTTCACACGGATCGTCAATCTGACCAGTTGAATCGCTCAATTCAGGCGCGTGCTTTCACGACGGGACAAGATGTTTTCTTTCGGCAGGGAGAATATAATCCTGGGAGTCGGGGTGGACAGGAGTTGTTGGCGCATGAGTTGACCCATGTTGTGCAGCAGAATGGGGGAGCGGTGTTGCGTGCACAACCCACTAAACAGCCCCCAGTAAGTAACGCACGTGAACTTGCCCCTAAGTCCATCTTGAACTCGACTACATCGCTTATGCAACCTGCAATCCAGCGACTCGATGCGGAGACGGGAAGACGGCAGTACACATTTAGTGCTAGGGCAACAGCACACGGCTATACACAAGACCAACTGAGGACTATCTGTGAACACCGCCTCAATGAGATTCAACTGGGGCAAGGCCAGAGTATTTTATTAGGGCAAGGGTTTGAGCAAAGTAATCAGCTTTATGGTCAACTGAAGTATAACTGTGAGCTTCAGAATGAAACATATCATATTCATATATTTCACGCCCACGGTGCTGAGAGCCAGCCGCAAAGAATGGGTTAGTGCAATCGCCCGATCTTGTAGCGACAGTCTTAAAAGTCAAGTGATCGCCCGATCTTGTAGGGTGCGTTAGCGGTAGTGCAATGCCTGCGGCGGGCGTAGCCATCGCGTTCTTGTCGCTTGGGTTGAGGAACGAAACCTAACAAATCACCGTTATAATATTGCAAAGATTGATCGCTCAACCTATGCAATACGAAGCCCTTTATGAAAATGGTCAAATAACGTGGTTAACCGAAAAACCCCCTCTTAAGTCCGCTCGAATTATGATCTCAATTCTAGAAGAGATCCCACCCCAACCCCAAAAACGCCGTCAACCTTCACCCTTAATTGCTGGTAAGGGAAAAACATTAGGAGACTTGGTAAATCCCCTTGTTAATGACCAAGATTGGGAATGTCTGAAATAATTATTCTAGATACTCATATCTGGATTTGGTATATTAATCGAGAATTAGATCAATTTCCTTGTTCTTGGTTAGAAATAATAGCAACAGCCAATCAGGTTGGAATTTCGCCAGTATCCTGTTATGAAGTAGCTTTAGCCCAACAAAGAGGACGTTTATTATTACCAAGTCCGGTGAATCAATGGTTTCAGGAAGCCTTATCACCTTCAGGAATATCGCTTTTACCCTTGACTCCGGCGATCGCGTCAAGTGCTGTTAATTTATCACCCATTCATCGAGATCCTTTTGACAGAATTATTATCGCCACAGCCATTGAATATCAAGCGAAATTAGCCAGCATTGATGGGTTTTTCCGTCAATACCCAGAATTAGCAACTTTGTTAATGATTTAGGATGGGTAGTGTGATCTCTAAGAGATCCGCAAAGTGCGATCGCCCGATACTATAGAATCGGGTTCCTGAAAATTTAGACTTTCGATAAATTGTGTTGGAAATGCGATCGCTGTATCCTAATTAATGTGAATCTATCTCTAATTCGATGAAAGAATTGGCAAGTTTTGCTTATCTTTTAGTGACGAGCAATATTTTTGCTGCGATTCCAATGAGAGTTTCTGAATTATAAAGCCTCAGATTCTGATTTTATTAACATTTGCTGTTTAGGGACTTCCAGCGAAAAAAACATCCTATCGTAGGGGTTTACATTTGTGCATTGGTGTCAACTTAAGGACAAATGTACAAATAATTTGGGATAATTTATTTTTTGGAATCCCCTTATATTCTTGCTGGTACTCCGATTAATGATGTTCACGAAGCCGATCGCTGCTGGTCAATTTGCAATGGAATATTTTCTAGCACGAGTTGCCAAAAATGTTTGATGGGGGGAATTTGCAGACGGTCTTGAGTTGTTACCATAACTACCCGCCGAGTTAAACTGGAACCATCTGCTAAACCACTTGTATTATTACTGGCTAAAGAACGAATCGCCAGGGTAGGGTCAAGACGAGCTTCCAGTAATGCTGATTGAGGTAGCAAAGCTATCAATTTCCCTTGGCGCACGACTCCCCGGAAGGCATCTAAGGTATTTACCTCTAAAGCCGACTGGAGTGTAGTTTCCATCCGCTCAAATCTATCTTGTATTAAGCGTTGCATCCCATAACCATCTTTAAAAACCACTTGGGGATAACGAATTAGCTCCGACCAAGGGACGAATTCATATTGTGCCAGTGGATGATTGACTGCGGTTAAAACTTCTATAGGTTCTTCATAAAGTACTTCTACCACCATTTCTCTACTAGTGGTTAAAAAGCGATTATTCATCACAATTGCTAAATCTACCAATCCATCTTTGAGGACTTTCAGGGCGCGATCGCTTCCCAATGAAGTCACCCGCAATTGCACATCTGGATAATCATGACAAAATTTTTCCAACACTGGTGGTAAGTAAGATCCACATAGGGAGTGAATCACGGCAATGCAAAGTTCTGGTTGCTTTCCGGCGATTAAATCGGCTAATTCTTCTGTAGCAGTCTGCCACTCTTGACAAATTTTGCGGACGCGGGGTAACAAACGTTCACCTGCTAGCGTCAGTTTGGCATGAGTGCATCTGTGAAACAGTTCTATCCCCAAATCTGCTTCTAATGCTTGGATTTGGCGACTAATCGTCGATTGGGTAACACCAGATGTTCGCGCTGCTTGTTGAAAGCTGCCGGTTTGGGCGATCGCTAGAAAGGCTTGCAACTGCTCTAGGCGCATTTTTATGTAGCCTGAATTACATTTATCAGTTTTATAAAGTTAACGGATTTTTATCCACAATTTAGTAGAGTTTGTTACAGGTTTTTTCTCTGATTTACATTTAAGTAAATCAGATTTTACCGCCTTTGTCGTCAATGATGCGCTTTGCACCGATTTTTTCGGTAAATTTCGCCAAAAAAATAATTGACTATTTTCTGCTGAAATATATGAATTTTTAGATAATATTTTTAACGGTATCGCTCTGAGGCGCTTTCCTATGATTACAGAAACTGATAGTTCAGCCTTAGCGAACTATCAGTGTTTCACTTCATCATTATGCGACAGATTATATAGCGGTTTCTAATCGACATGAAGTAATCATTTGAACCTCGTATCATACTAGGAATATATTTACCAGAGAAAGTGCGGCTGATGGTAACGTTTACAAGCTTTCCAGCAATATCTTGAGACTTGTGAAACTTCACCTATCCTAGTTTTGAAAGCTTTAAACGATTCTCAATTACCTGAATATTACCGTTGGTCAGGTTGGTTTTGTACAACTTACGGATACAGCTGCGATCGCGTCAGATTTGCAAAAGACATAAAGGGCACAAACTACATCTGTGCCCTCCTAGAGTGTGGTGAATACTATTTTCTGGAGCGAGAACCTGCTACTTCATCAGGATCGCTATAAGCGCGGACTTTTTCGCGATTACGTAGTCCTGCTAAACCAGCTAGACCAAGCAAACCTAGCCAACCCCAATCGAAACCGCGATCGCTAGTTCTTTCGGAAGTTGTGACGCCTGTATTTCTGTTAGTACCTGTGGCATCAGTGCCTGTGCCTGTGGAATCAGTGCCTGTTGTGCCAGTGCCTGTTGTTCCAGTACCTGTTGTGGAATCAGTACCTGTTGTGCCAGTGCCTGTTGTTCCAGTACCTGTTGTGGAATCAGTGCCTGTTGTACCACCACCGCCTGTGGTTCCAGTACCTGTTGTGGAATCAGTACCTGTTGTACCACCACCGCCTGTGGTTCCAGTACCTGTTGTGCCAGTGCCCATTGTTCCAGTACCTGTTGTGCCAGTGCCCGTTGTTCCAGTACCTGTTGTTCCAGTACCTGTTGTTCCAGTGCCCGTTGTTCCAGTGCCCGTTGTTCCAGTACCTGTTGTTCCAGTGCCCGTTGTTCCAGTGCTTGTTGTTCCAGTGCCCGTTGTGCCAGTACCTGTTGTGCCAGCGCCCATTGTTCCAGTTCCAGTGCCCGTTGTGCCTGTAGCTCCAGCACCTGTACCTGAGCCAGTGCTACCACTAGAGCTTCCGCTGCCGGAGCTTCCGCTACCCGATCCTCCACTTTGGGCGGAAACTGAAGGAGGTAAAGATAGAGAAGCGAAACTGATGGCAAATACAGTAGCTAAAACGGCTTTAGATAAATCGAAAGGCTTCATACTTATGGTTCCTTTTATTTTCTAGATTTGTATGGTTGATTGATTTACAAAAGCAATATTGTCTCTTCAATCCACTGGTAAATTAGGTAAATTATGACAAGACAGATTGAAGAGTGTTTTACTTAGCTTCTTCTGGAAAAGTTGAAAGTATTTGAAAATACCACAACAACTTACTATTCGTCACATTAAGCAAAATAACTCATAATCAGTAATTACTACTTCAGGATTAGGAACTCACGAACCAAGTCGCTTGTTCAATATAGAAACTAAATATTATTACATTTATTTCTATCCATCCTATTTTTATTTAATTACTTATTGTGAATCATTTTGTTACTGCTAGATAGCATAATTGTTAGTTTTTCGTCAGACTTCTACCATAAGAGTAAAACCACTTATATCGCAGGAATTAATTTGGCATTGAAGTTAGGTTAGTCTATAAGTGTGAGAAAATTCAACGTTCTAGAATTTGTAATTAGATAAACCGACTTATCTAAGAAGCACAAGCGATCGCTAAGTTAAGCAGGATTTTCACTTGAATGAATATAATTACTTTATTGACATCAGCTTTTAGTTTATTTGGGTAAAAATGAACTAAAAACTCTAAACACCCAGATGCTGCTAGCGGTTTAAACTGTATTAAGAATACTTCACAATATTATTTCACCTGAGAACTTATAACTTCATACTCCAGGTGTGTCTTACTTTAGACTTAAGGAATACTTTTGTGGCTTCGCTCGGCACAAGTCGCTCAGTATAAGTCAGGGCAAGTCGCTCAGTACAAGAAGCTCTGTTACCACGCTAACGAGACGCTACGCGATTAAAAGTTGACACTGAAATTTACCATTCGGCTAAAGCGATCGCTATTCCTTGTTTTAAATCTGGTGTGATTGCATCATTATTTGCTAACTGCTGCAATTGTTGATGTGTGGCTTCCTCATTCAGATTTTTCAGTGCTGCGATCACATGTAGTCTCACCGATGCATTAGAATCGCCTAACAGCGAAATCAATGGTTCAATTGCCTGCATTTCGCCTAACTGTCCTAAAGATAAGGCGATCGCACTTTTGATGCTGACAATTTCTGTGGCTGGATGTTGCGTTAGCGTTCGCGGAGCGTCTTGTGGAAAAGCTCGCCGTTCGCGTAGCGTTCCGCAGGAAAGGCATCGCAGTATTTGCAGTAAGATTTCTGCCGCTGGTTTAGTTAACTGGGGTTTTTGCACTCTTCCCAAAACTGTGATAATTTCTTGCCACACTGTTTCTGATGTACTTTGATTCAGTGCTGTTTGCAAATATTCCAAACTAGATAACGTCTCTACCCAACTTAAAGCGCGGATGGTTTCTAATTGCAGCGTTGTTGGTGTCTGCGGTGAAATCAGCAAATCAAATAAGTATTTGGCAGCGTCATCACTACCAATCCGAGAAAGGGTAACTGCGGCTGCACAACAAACATCAAGGTTAAAGTCGTAAAGTTTAGGTTGCAGTCTCGTTATTAAATCTAATGCTTGGTGTAAGTCGGGGCGAAAACCTAAACCAAGCACTGCTGCACGCCTCACAGTGGCGGCTGTATCATCCAAAGCTTTTAACAATACTGGCGGTACACGTTCATCATGAAAACTGCTGAGAGCTTCAATTGCGGCGGCGCGGATTGCTGCTTGTGGATCTTGCACTACACTTAACAGCGGCGTGATGGTTTCTGGTTGCCGAATACAACAAAGCGATCGCACTGCTAACAATCGTGTATTTTCATCTAATAGAAGTTCAGTTAGTGAAGCAATAGCAACAGTACCCATTTGTCCCAGTGCTGTAGCTGCGATCGCTTTGAGTTCTTCATCCTCATCATTTTTCAATAATTCAACTATTGACGCGATCGCTTCTGGGTGTTGAAATTCGCCCAAAGTCCTTGCTGCATACCAGCGCAATTCTTCTTCTGCATCTTCATCTTCTAATATTTCAATTAGAGGTGGGATGGCAATATTTCCCAAGTGAGTCAACACTTTGGTAATTTCCCAGCGTTGTTGAAAATCCCCCGTCTCTAACATGGAAAGTGTTAATTTCAGAAGATATTCTCGATTTTTAACTATCTCTGGATCTTCCGAGTCTGTCCCTAAAATTAACTGTTGCAAATATTGAATTAGTGATGACCAATCAGCTGCATAATATGCTGCCTCGGCTTGCACCAAAAGCTGTTTGATGTTACTCACAATATCTTGCTTTAATTATCATTTTCTACCTTCTGCCCCCTGCCCCCTGCCTCCACTAAGTTGGTTTGACTACAACCGAATTACCCTCAATCTTGGCGGCGTAAGTTTTCAGGGGGTTTGTCGCTGGGCCTTTTTGCACTTTACCATCGGCCCCATATTCTGAACCATGACAGGGACAAGCGAATTTTTTTGCATCAGCTTTCCATTCTACAGTGCAACCTGCATGAGTACACGTAGGGTCAACAGCAGTTAGATTTCCGGCTTTAGATGTGCCGACTACCAACACAGTTCCAGCTGGTGAGTTTTTTGCCAGCAATTGACCTGTTTTATCTAAATCTGCTGATGTACCTACTGTTTGCCAATCTTTAGATGCTGGAGTTGTTTGAGAAGAACAAGCTGCGATCGCTACAGGTAGAGAAGTCGCAATCCAGCCCAAACCTACCCAATTAATAAAATCACGACGTTTCATAGCTACTGAAATAATATCTAAGTTTTAGCTAACATCTGCCATTCAATTTTGGATTTTAGATTAATAGACCTTTTGCATCAATCACAAATAAGAACCCCACCTCGCCAAAGCTATGCTTTGTCTGCCCTCCCCTTACTAAGGGGATTAAGGGGTGGGGTGTTAGGGAGTTTTGCAAGATATCTAATCTATGGCGATCCAAAATTGCTTCAGTCATCTCAAATACCGTTGATTAAGGGTTCTACATCGTTCATTGGTGACTTTAATGTAAAAAATGCATAATATTCATGCGTTTTTGGCTAATTTTCCCAAAAAACGTAACAATTTATACGATTTTAACAAAAATCTCGCCTTAAGTTATGAGTATCGAAATTGTTACATGAACATTATCTAAACCTGCTTGACAAATTCCCAAGATGTAAATGGCAACAAATTCTCCTTAACTAACCACAGATTTGAAGTTTCGCGTTGGAATGTTCTTGAGTAAAAATAATCAGCCGTAATTAAATATTAAGTTTTTATTCCCTAACCCTCGTAGATACAGCACCTGATGTAACTACGGATTGATTGGTATTGGGAAATTACGACCACAGTTCCCGATCATATCAGTAATTTGCAACGAGATTCAGCCTCATGACAGACACAGCAACTACCACTAGCCTTAATAAGTTCGAGAAATTAAAAGCAGAAAAAGATGGACTTGCCATCAAGAGTGAGATAGAGAAATTTGCCGCCCTGGGTTGGGAGGCGATGAACGAAACAGATCGCGATCATCGACTCAAATGGGTAGGCGTGTTTTTTCGCCCAGTTACCCCAGGCAAGTTTATGATGCGGTTGCGGATGCCTAATGGTATCCTTAGCAGCAGCCAGATGCGTGTTTTGGCCCAAGTAGTGCAGCGTTACGGTGATGATGGTTGCGCTGATATTACTACCAGACAGAATATTCAATTACGGGGGATTAGGATTGAAGATTTACCAGATATCTTTAATAGATTTCACGCAGTTGGTTTAACCACTGTGCAGTCAGGGATGGATAACGTCCGCAATATTACAGGCGATCCTGTGGCGGGGTTAGATGCAGATGAGTTGTACGACACGCGAGAGTTGGTACAGCAAATTCAAGATATGCTCACCAATAAAGGGGAAGGAAACCCAGAATTTAGCAACTTACCACGGAAGTTTAATATTGCGATCGCAGGTGGAAGAGACAATTCAGTTCACGCTGAAATTAACGATTTGGCTTTTGTACCAGCGTTTCAAGAAGCAGGGGAGCAGGGGAGCAGGGGAGCAGAGGAGCAAAATTTCCCCTCTACCCATTCCCAACACAAAATTTTCGGGTTTAATGTTTTAGTCGGTGGCTTTTTCTCAGCTAAACGCTGTGAGGCGGCGATTCCTCTGAATGCTTGGGTACTTCCCGAAGATGTAGTAGCTGTATGTAGAGCGGTTTTGGAAGTATTTCGTGATCATGGGCCACGTGCTAATCGGCAAAAATCGCGCTTGATGTGGCTAATCGATGAATGGGGTTTAGATAAGTTTCGAGCAGAAGTAGAAAACCGTTTGGGTAAATCATTATTACCCGCAGCAGCAAAAGACGAAATCGACTGGGAAAAACGCGACCACATTGGGGTATATAAACAAAAACAAGCAGGATTAAATTACGCAGGTTTAAACATTCCTGTCGGTCGGTTGTATGCCGAAGATATGTTTGAAATCGCTCGTATAGCAGAAGTTTACGGCACTGGCGAAATCCGTTTCACAGTTGAGCAAAACATTGTTATACCCAATATTGCTGACTCACGTTTAGCAACATTTTTAACAGAGTCTTTGCTGGAAAGATTTTCTATTGATCCAGGTTTGCTGACGCGATCGCTAGTATCTTGCACAGGCGCACAATTTTGCAACTTTGCCCTCATCGAAACCAAAAACCGCGCCCTGGCAATGATTAAAGTCTTAGAAGAAGAGTTAACCTTCACCAAACCAGTGCGAATTCACTGGACAGGTTGTCCCAACTCCTGCGGACAGCCTCAAGTTGCAGACATCGGCTTGATGGGAACTAAAACTCGCAAAAATGGCAAAACCTTGGAAGGTGTTGACATATATATGGGCGGCAAAGTTGGCAAAGATGCTCATTTGGGTACTTGCGTCATCAAAGGCATACCATGCGAAGACTTGCAACCAATATTACAAGACTTACTCATCAAAAACTTTGGGGCAAAACTCAACAAAGAAGCCTTAGTAGTTAGCAATTGCTAGTGCTTATCTGGGGAATTGGGCATGGGGCATTGGGGATGGGGCATGGGGCATGGGGCATGGGGCATGGGGCAAAACTCATACTTCAACCTTAAAGGCTCAATGTTCAGTCTCAAAGGTGCAACTTCCGAGGTAAAAGGTGCAACTTTCGAGTTGAAAGGTTCAATCTCCGAGTTGAAAGACTCATCTTCCGAGCTGAAAGGTTCAATCTCCGAGTTAAAAGGCTCATCTTCCGAGTTAAAAGGCTCATCTTCCGAGTTAAAAGGCTCATCTTCCGAGTTAAAAGGCTCATCTTCTCCGTGTTTTATTCAATTAGAAAGATTGGAATGCTTAAAAAATTATTTTCATTCAGCGATCGCTACCGCATCTTACATCAGACTTGGTTTGCTTTCTTTCTCACCTTTGTCTGTTGGTTTAACTTTGCCCCCTTCGCTACAACCATTGGCAGAGAACTACATCTAGCACCAGAACAAATCAAAACTTTAGGCATCTGTAACCTCGCCCTCACAATTCCCGCACGACTAATTATTGGGATGCTTCTGGATCGTTTTGGCCCCAGAATCACCTACTCAATCCTGCTGATGTTTGCGGTAGTTCCTTGTTTAGCGACGGCGCTAGCGCAAGATTTTAATCAACTAGTCATCAGTCGTTTGCTGATGGGGATTGTTGGATCTGGGTTTGTTGTGGGTATCCGTATGGTAGCCGAATGGTTCGAGCCGAAGGAGATGGGAATTGCTCAAGGTATTTATGGCGGTTGGGGCAACTTTGGAGCTTTTGGCGCAGAGTTTGCCTTGCCGATACTTGCAGTTTCTACGAGCGTTTTTGCTGGTGGTGCTTCTAACTGGCGGTTTGCGATCGCATTTACAGGGATTATTGCAGCTATCTACGGCGTAATTTATTACAACAATGTCCAAGATACACCCACAGGCAAAGTTTACAAAAAACCTAAGAAAAATGGTTCTCTAGAAGTGACCAGTATTAAAAGCTTTTGGGCGATGATTCTCTCAAATTTTGGTTTAATTTTCGCCTTGGGTTTATTGGCTTGGCGTTTGGAACAAAAGAATATTCACTTCCTAACTTTGAGCCAAATGTATCTGACTTGGTTACTATTAGCAGGATTATTTGCTTACCAAAGTTACAAAGCTTGGGAAGTCAACCGAGAACTTTTAATTGGCAAGAAAAGTTATGCTCCATCTGAACGCTTCCAATTTGGTCAAGTAGCTTTACTAGAATTCACTTATATAACTAGTTTTGGTAGCGAACTGGCAGCTGTTTCTATGCTCCCAGCATTTTTTGAAAAAACCTTTGCTTTAGAACATGTTATCGCTGGGATGATTGCCGCTACCTATCCATTTTTAAATTTGATTTCTCGTCCCAGTGGTGGCTTAATTTCTGATAAATTTAACTCCCGGAAGTGGACAATGACAATTATCAGTGCTGGCATTGGTGTTAGTTATTTGATGGCACATTTTATTAGTAGTAGCTGGCCGATTCCGGTAGCGATCGCAGTTACAATGTTTGCCGCCTACTTTGCCCAAGCTGGCTGCGGTGCAACTTACAGCATCGTCCCCCTAATTAAGAAAGAAGCTACTGGACAAATTGCTGGTAATGTAGGAGCTTACGGTAATTTTGGTGGCGTAGTTTACCTGACAATTTTCAGCTTAACCGATGCTCCAACACTATTTTCCACAATGGGTTTAGCTGCCCTAGTCTGTGCTTTTATGTGTGCCTTCTTCCTCAAAGAACCAAAAGGTTCCTTTGCCGCTGCATCTGAAGGTGAATTACCAGAAACCGCAACTACTATCTTCTTAACCGAAGAATAATCAATTGAAGGTGAAGTAGTGAAATTAACTATAAAATCTCAATTAGTTAACTTTACACTTCATCCTTATATAACATTCTCTCTGTACTGATGTAAAAACCCTTTATAACTCTCTTAACTTTGCGTTCTTTGCGCCCTTTGCGGTTCGTTTACTCATTCTCTTATTCCTATCTTCAGACAGAATAATAGTAAATTTAAAAATTTAGAATGCTCTCTCTGCGGTTCGTAAAAAAATAATTTCCACAAACCACATCGGCAGAACTTACGCAAATTTATGAAAAAACGAATCGCAAAGGACACAAAGAAATAAGAGTTTCAAAGAGTTTTTGCGTAACACACAAATTTCTCAAACTGTTGCTACATCTGAGGTTGCACAATCAAAATAACAAAATGCTACAACTGCCATGAGTGAATTTACCAAAACTCTCTGTCCCTACTGTGGTGTTGGCTGCGGTTTAGAAGTTTCACCTCCAGCCCAACTAGGCAAAGCAACTAATCGAGATAGCCAAGGAAATCCAACTTGGCGGGTGCGGGGTGACAAAGCCCATCCGTCGAGTCAGGGAATGGTTTGCGTCAAAGGCGCAACGATCGCAGAATCTTTAGATAAAAATAGATTACATTACCCAATGGTGCGAGACTCATTAGATCAAGAGTTTCGGCGGGTTAGTTGGGATGAAACTTTTGATCTGATCGCCAAACGCATTCAAACCGTGTTATTCACCCAAGGGACAGAAGCCTTATGTATGTACGGTTCCGGTCAGTTTCAAACTGAGGATTACTACATAGCCCAGAAACTCATGAAAGGCTGTCTGGGTACTAATAATTTTGATGCCAACTCTCGCTTATGTATGTCTAGTGCTGTGGCTGGCTACATTCAAAGCTTTGGCTCAGATGGGCCACCATGCTGTTACGATGACTTGGAGTTAACTGACTGTGCATTTCTAATTGGTACTAATACAGCCGAATGTCACCCCATCGTTTTTAACCGACTAGAGAAATATCACAAAAAGAACCGCAAAGTCAAAATGATTGTGGTTGATCCCCGTCGCACACCAACCGCAGAAGCCGCTGATTTGCATTTAGCCATTCGTCCCGGTACAGATATCGACTTGTTAAACGGCATCGCCCATTTGTTGATGCGCTGGAATTACATTGATACGATGTTCATGGACGACTGCACCAGCAACTTTCCCGCTTATGCTGAAGTAATTCGCCACTATCCACCAGAAGTAGTGGCTCGTCAATGTGGAATCAGTATTGAAGATTTAGAAACAGCAGCTCGCTACTGGGGTAAATCTGAGCGAGTACTGTCTTTGTGGTCAATGGGTGTGAATCAATCGTCAGAAGGGACGGCTAAGGTAAGAACGATTATTAACTTGCACCTGATGACTGGACAGATTGGCAAATCTGGGGCTGGCCCTTTTTCCCTCACTGGTCAGCCGAACGCGATGGGAGGACGGGAAGCCGGAGGTTTGGCGCATTTATTACCAGGTTATCGGACGGTGAAAGATCCTCACCACCGTACAGAAGTTGAGGAGTTTTGGGGACTCAAGCCAGGACAAATTTCGCCCAATCCTGGTTTGACTGCTTGGGACATGATTACTGGGTTGGAAAATGATGCTGTAGGGTTACTGTGGATTGCAGCTACCAACCCAGCTGTGAGTATGCCAGATTTAGAGCGGACTAAGAAGGCATTGTTGCGATCGCCTTTCACTATTTACCAAGACGCTTATTATCCCACAGAAACCTCTGCCTACGCTCACATTCTACTACCAGCAGCCCAGTGGGGTGAAAAAACTGGTGTGATGACAAATTCCGAACGGGTAGTAACTCTGTGTTCAGCATTTCGCCAACCGCCAAGAGAAGCTAAAGCCGATTGGGAAATTTTTGCCGAAGTTGGACGTAGATTAGGTTTTGAGAGAGAATTTGCCTTTGCTAACTCTGCTGAAGTTTACGCTGAGTTTGTCAAACTAACCAAAAACCGCCCCTGCGACATGACAGGTATCAGTCACGCGCAATTACAGACACAAGGCCCGACTCAATGGCCTCACCCTGAAGAGAGCAGGGGGAGCAGAGGAGCAGGGGAAGCAGGGGGAGAAGCATCTGCCAATTGCTCTGGGAAAAGACTATACACTAACTTGCGCTTCCACACCCCTGATGGACGCGCTCGATTTGGTGCATATTACTCCAAGGGATTGGCAGAACCGCCAGACCCAGATTATCCGTTTGTGCTAACTAATGGACGACTTTACGGACACTGGCATACGCAGACACGCACCGGTCGAATTGAAAAAATTTGCAAAATGCATCCCGAACCGTTTATCGAAATTCATCCCCGTGATGCTGCTCGGTTAGGTATTGTCGATAGTATGCATGTAGAAGTGCGATCGCGTCGGGGTAAAGCGAAGTTTCCTGCTAAAGTCACAAAAGCGATCGCGCCTGGTACAGTTTTTGTCCCTATGCACTGGGGTTCGCTGTGGGCAGATAATGCCGAAGCTAACGCCCTCACCCATCCAGAATCGTGCCCCGATTCACTGCAACCAGAATTAAAAGCCTGTGCTGTGCAGTTAATACCAATTTCGGTGGAAGTTCCCATCAAAGATTATCAACTCCAGTCCTCACAATGGTAAGCTGCAAAGTGTAGCTCGAAGGTGGTAATTTATAACCAGCAATAGGTAATTTCGTCAATAATCAATAGTCAATAGTTATTATCATTTTTTATAACTCTCTAATTTTGACTGTTACCAATTACTATATCTAAAGAGGTAAAATTCTAGCAATAAGAGGTTTTACTAGAGTTAGTTTTATCTATGGATAAAGAATAAAAAAGCATAGAAACTTACAAAACATTATCAGACATCTTTTTTTAATAAATTCTGGCAGTTTCAGTCCACAGAGCTAGGTCATCAGTAAGTTTTTTGCCAGGTCAAAGAGTTGTAGAACTTAATTACGAATTACGAATTACGAATTATTTTTAATCCTCTAGATTTATCTATGGGATTTTCTTTTATTTAAAAATCGGGTGCAGCAGATGAAAAAGTTACTGAGGAAAATTCTAGGGGCTACCAAAGATGAGAATTTAATGCACATCATTGAAAACATAGAAGTGCTAGTTTCTAAAGTTCTATCTATTTTTATGGTGGTCGTAATTTTGGTAGCGATCGGAGATTTAGGACTATTTATTTTTAAAGAGTTATTTACAACCCCTTACGCAAAGTTTAATACAACATTATATAAAATATTTGGGCTGTTTTTGAATATTTTAATCGCTTTAGAAATTTTAGAAAATATTACAGCATATTTACGAAGACACGTTTTTCAAGTTGAATTAGTTATTGTTACTTCTTTAATTGCTGTTGCGAGGAAAATTATTATTCTTGATTTAGAAAAAATTGAAGGTATTGATATAATTGGTCTAGGTATAGCTATTCTTGCCTTATCAATTAGTTATTTGATAATTCGTCTCAGTAATTCCAAAAATGCAAGTTAATTGAAGGAGGCAGTGTTTCGATTACGCTCAAGAACCAGGCAGAAGGCAACAGTATAAAGAGCTAATTTTAAATACTTTCTTATGACAGATTTCTTTGAATTTGAAGCAGACTTTGTTGATTCCCTGCGCTGCATTCCCATGCAAGTGCGTTGCAAACTAGATACCTGTGGCATCAAGCTAAAATTGCCTGATTGGAATCAAATGACGACAGATGAGCGTCAAGCTTTAGTCAAATTACCTTGCACTACAAAAACGGAAATTCAGTCTTACCGCGAGTATATCGAGCAATTAATCATACAACGCACAGGTATACCAACTACAAAATTGCCCATTGAGCCTCATCCTGCATGGCTAGACTCTGCCACTGTACCAGCTAGCCTTCAGGAAAAAGCTCAAGAAATAGGTGTAACCCTAACACAGCAAAATTGGGCAGCTTTAACGCCCTTACAGCGTTTTGCTTTGATTAAACTCAGTCAGCCAGGACATGAAAACAAAAATTTTAAGAGAGCGATCGCAGAATTTCATCTGTTTTAATTAGACAATAGTCGTGAAAATAAAAAATCTACAGAGCGATGCCTGCGCCTGCGGCAGGCATCGCAAAATTTTTTGGTCTACTGTATCTACCAACTCCCTTAGTGAAAAAAATTTGAGAATTGTTTCCAATTGCTGAATCATTTCCTGTAATGTTTATTCTCAAGTAGCTGACTGCCAATCTCAGTAAATAACAGCTATTTGCTGCTTTTTTGAGAGTAGTGGTAAGTGGATAGTAGGTGTTGGGGTACTACATAGTGTTAAAACAGACATTGAAGATTGTTTTGGTGACAAGCTCTATTTGCTTCTAGATTGCAAGAAGTATAACTGCTGCTGAAACGAACAAACAAGCACAGGATAAATCTGTTGCATCGGTATTACGCAATTCTAGAACGATTAGAGAGATTCCAAGACTCAATAAAATAGAACCGACTAACACTAGCGCTCAAGAACTAGTACAGTCACCAGCACCACAAACAATACCTACCTCAGAAATTGTGCCAGTGACGGCAGTAAAAGCTAATCCCACCTCTAAAGGTTTGGAGGTGATTTTACAGACTCGCAAGCAGGGTGGTTTCATACAAACAGAGAAAAATAATAATGATTTATAGGGGGTAATGAAACATTTACAACAGGCGAAGTATGAATCTGATCGAGCAGTTGCAACAAGTTCCAGACTATCGGCATATCCGAGGACGAAGACACGAACTATGGTTAGTTTTGTTACTGATATTACTAGGAGCAATGACGAGGTACTGGGGTTATCGACCACTGGAGGACTTTACTAACGTACATCGGCAAAGCTTGATTCAAATGTTAGAACTGACACCTGATATCAAGTTTCCTTCATACTCGACATTCCGACGGGTACTAAAAACCATCGATTTTCAGCCATTAACAGACTTAATTTTTTACTTGGGCATTGGCGATCGCCTCACCAAAACCAGAGGAACGATTGGCAGTTGATGCTAAGAGCATTCGTTGCACACTGACAGATTATAGTCAGTCATATCAGAACTTTATCTCGGTTGTGTCAGTATTTAGTCACCAACGTGGTGTTGTTGTCCAGATGCAAATTTGCTAATAAACAAGTCAGCGAAGTCGCAGTTGTGCAACAGTTAATATCTGAGTTTACAGGTCAAAGCGTCATGTTTACCCTTGATGCTCTGCACTGTCAAAAAAAACAGTATCATTGATTATCAATGCTGATAATGATTATTTGATTGGATTGAAGGAAAACCAGCCTAAACTCTACAAAATGGCTCAAACTCAATTCCTTCAATCATCTCCACTCAGTTGTGCCACAGCTATTGATTCGCGGCATTCAAGAATCGTCAAACGCACTTGCCAAGTATTTGCAGTTCCAGAATCACTTCAAAATCAATGGGCTGGACTCAAAACATTTGTTGTTGTCGAGCGTCAGGGTGAACGCGATCGCCAACCATTTCACGAATGTCAGTTTTACATTTGTAGTCAACATCTCGAAGCTCAACAATTGCTTGCTGATACTCAAGGACACTGGGGAATTGAAAATCGGCTACACTGGGTCAAAGATGTTACATTTTCCGAAGATTTTCCACTACGTCGTGGTGGCAATGCTCCTGTCAATTGGGCAATTTTGCACACCTTTTTGATTACGAGCGCCAGATTTTTTGGTTTCCGAACTATCCCTCAAGCACAACGTGCCTTATCCAACCAACTCCAAAAGGTTTTTTCTCTGTTTGTATGAAACCACCCTGCTCTCCATGAATTGCCAGAGGGGTTTCAATATTTACTTGACGTCACGTACCTGGCAACCGCTATAAACAACTATTGACAAAAGATGAGGTAACAAAATATGGCTGCAAAGAAACTTTTGATGCTTGTTGGTGACTATGTAGAAGACTATGAAGTGATGGTTCCTTTCCAGGCATTGCAAATGGTAGGACACACTGTCCACGCAGTTTGCCCCGACAAAAAAACTGGCGACAAGGTGCGGACAGCAGTTCATGACTTTGAAGGAGACCAGACTTATAGCGAAAAACCCGGACACAATTTTACTTTAAATGCTACCTTCGCAGAAGTAGAAGCCACAAACTACCATGCCTTAGTCATTCCTGGAGGACGGGCACCAGAATATATCCGCCTCAATCAGCAGGTACTAGAAATCACCCGTCACTTTGCCCAAACGAATAAACCGATTGCTGCCATCTGCCACGGCTTGCAGTTATTAGCGGCTGCTGATGTACTGCAAGGCAAGAGATGTAGTGGCTACCCTGCTTGTAGCCCAGATATCAAGAGTGCTGGAGGGATCTATGTTAATATCCCTGTCGATCGGGCAATAGTTGATGGTAACTTGGTGACAGCACCAGCTTGGCCTGCTCACCCACATTGGCTAGCAGAATTCCTCACAATACTTGGAACTAAGATTGAACATCCAGAATTGACTACAGTTGTTTGAGACAAGATACTAGAAATCTTTTGGTTCAATCTTCATAACAGTTTTTTCCCTACTCCCTACTCCAAAAGAGCTTTGGCAAAAACAACTGACAACAGACGACTGAAAATTATATATTTTTGAAATGGAACTAAATGCAGTAAAAAATACTATTTTTTAATAAATTGCGGTGCGTTTAATTTGCCGCTACGATGTCAAAAGTACAGCATCGAGACAATCTGATTTATCCCCCTAACAAGCCTGTTTTAGGACAAACTATCAGCAGATGGAATACTTCTTTACATGAGGTGAAACAATTTGAAATTTTGCACCAATAATTTTAAATTTCTTAGCAGTAAGTGAAGCTATAGTGGATTTAGCAATGCTGCTGCTAATGTGGCTAAGGTTAGTCCTGCTGCCAAATTATGTGAAGAATTAGTTTAGAAACGCACTCTAACTCGATGACAGGCAAAAACGCAAGACATAATGCATTTCTGCGGCTAGTGTCTGGTAATGGGGCAGCTTTGGGAGCAGAATCTCGCTACTCGCTGCCCCCCAGTAAAGAGATGGTAATTGGACGCGACCCCAGCTGCCAAGTTGTCTTGGATGCCATGATGTACCGAATGGTATCTCGTCGTCATGCAGTGGTTCGTCCCCTCTCTCTATCCCCAGATAGCAAATTTAGTTGGGTGCTTTGTGACTTGAATAGTGCTAATGGCACTTACTTAAATGGACAACGCTTGTATGAATGTCAGGAATTGCACCCAGGCGATCGCATTTCTCTAGGTGCTGATGGGCCGCAATACATTTTTGAATACGAGTATACCTCACTGACTCCGGCGACGACAGTGAACCAAGTTACACCACTGCCTTCGGCGACGAACTACCACAACCACACGCAATTAAAGCAGCCAGATTCTGTTAGCTTCACCCAGCTTTTTCCGATTATTTCCACTGGTAAAGATTTAACTAGTAAAGCTTACCTCGTACCGGGAATACTGACCGTAATTTTTGTGGTGCTGATGTTCGCTACAGTCGGTCGGCCCCAAGCTAATCAAGTGATCGTAGCAAGTTACATCGCCTTCGCTGCCTACTATTTTGTTTACCAACTTTGCGGTAAACAAAAGCCTTGGTGGGTGCTAATGGCTACGTCATTGGGTACAATCCTGATTTTGCTCAGTCCGCTGTTGGATCTATTTATTTTCGTATTTCGCGGCATTCTGCCTGGAAGCTTGCCCACACCCCAAGAATCTATCACCTTCACAGAGTTACTGGTGCGGATGTTTTTTGGCGCTGGGTTGATGGAGGAATTACTCAAGGCATTACCTGTACTAGGGGCTTTTGCCATCGGTAGAATGTTGTCTTCACCTTGGCGAGAACGCATCGGCATCTGGGAACCTCTAGATGGTATTCTCCTGGGAACGGCTTCTGCCGTTGGCTTCACTCTCTTGGAAACCCTCGGTCAGTATGTGCCTGATATCACTCAAAATGTCACGCAACAGGTGGGTATAGGAGCTGCTGGTCAACTGGCAGGTTTACAACTGTTAATTCCGCGAATTTTAGGCTCTGTAGCCGGACACATGGCTTATAGTGGCTACCTGGGTTATTTTATCGGGTTGGCTGTCCTCAAACCTAGTAGAAGTTGGCAAATTCTGTCTATTGGTTATCTGAGTGCCTCTGCGCTCCACGCTCTCTGGAATGCTACAGGGTCAATCAATGCCTTGCTGTTGGTAATTGTTGGAGTGTTATCTTACGCCTTTTTGATGGCGGCAATTCTCAAGGCACGGGCGCTGTCACCGACGCGATCGCAAAATTTTGCTACCCGATTTCTTGGGCCAAAATAGGGGAGTAGGGGGAGAACAAGCAATGCTTGAGTATTTACCTCTTGGGATAGATGGCCTAATTTGAAAATCAGCGTACTGTTAATTTATTATGGGGTAAATATACTTACAAAAATAAAAATCATTAAACTTCTTCTTGTAAAAGTCTTGATTTTCGACTCTATATCTTTGCGTAAGGGAAACCAACATCTTTGCAAAAAACACCTCTGAATAAAGTGAACGCAAAGCACGGGTTACACGAACACAACGCATAATCAAAACTTTTCCTACTCCCTACTCCCCATTCCCCATTCATAGTTCCGGCTGAGACTTGTTAAGTTCAGTAAAAGCATAAGAAGCGATCGCTAAACTAACCTTTGCTTTCTCGACTTCTGATAAAGCTGTCCACTCGCTATTTTGAAGATTACTGAGTGCAGATACCGCGTTTTGCGATTCGCTACTTCGCATAGCGTAAGCAAAAGGACGAGCCAAAACGATCAGATCCTCTGTTCCCCAAGTTGGTAGTACTGTCTGAACGCACTCAACCAGTTGCTCGCTGATTAATTGGCGAGCCGCAAATATCTCAGCAGCTTTGGTAGCGATGGTGTTGAGCAATATTTGGGGGACACAGGCAGAAAAATTCGTACGTAATGTTTCTTGAAGGTTAAGTACTACTGCCTGTTGGAGGTTATCATTATGGTCAGGTGTAGGAGTAATACTAGACCAAAGTGCATCTAGATGTCCGTAAAAATCTTGCGAGCGCCTCATTAGTTCAACGCCCTGCAAATCTTCCATTCCGAACTGTTGTTCTAGTTCCTGAAAATAAGCTTCTGATTCCTCATCACCTGGATTCCAGGGATAGTTAGCATCCTCTGGTTCTAGTAACGCTTCTAATAACTCTAAATCTACTTGAGATGGCAAAGAAGAGAAAGTGTCTGAGCCGTTAATTTTGTGAGCCATATTTATCTTACCTGATGATTATTTGGTTGTATTGACAGCTACAAGTTCTAAGAGGAGATTTCCGCAAAAACTGTTGATTTTTTCTCCAAAAAAAACAGATTTTAAATGATGCTAAAGACTCAAATTGATTTACGCAATAGCTGTGCTAGGAGTCTTCAATAACAAACTCCCAGGTTTCACCTCTAGCACTTCCAAACTTTAACTGCATTCCCGATTTCAAAGGGACTTCCTCTCGGAGGATTTGTTGCCAACCATTAGGGCCTAAAAACCAGGTTGTCCCGTAGGTGGAAAAATCTTGCAAGTAATAAGTTCGCATTAGTGTAGCATCAGTAAGAGTGTTGCGGCAGAAGATTTCGGCGTGGCGTTTGGATACAGATGGTTCGGGGATGACGATATCATTGTCTCTCGTGCGGCCGATGCGGGTAACTCCATTACGCAGTAACCAGGTTTTACCTTTTGGAGTGAGCGATCGTAAACTTGCAGTCGGAAGCGAGGAACCTACATCAGGAATAGCTGTATCTGGTAGTTCCGTAATACCTTCATCTAGATTCTTAATGAGTTCGCCATTAAAATCTGGATGCAGGTAGAGAACAGGCAAAGTCCAAGCAGGTTGATTAAATTTATACAGTGTTAACAATTCTTGCCTAGCCTGGGCTACGGCTTCATCAATTGGCTTGTGCGATCGCAAAGCTTCGGTAAAGGCTTGAATAAAACTGTGGCTTTCATGGTCAGCAATTTCATCGCGCATCCCTAAAACCGCAGGCACACCATGACGAATCAATACTTCTGCTAAACTACTGGCAGGGATAGCTTGATGATTGATCGCAGCTGGTTGTGCGCCCCAACAGGCGTTGAAAACCGCTAGTTTCACACCTGTACGGGTCAATACTTGCGCCAATTCTATCCCATTGAGGGGCATATCTGGTCGCAAAAACAGTAACCCTCCGTCTGGGTCTGGCAAACCATGTCCAGCGTAAAAGAAAATATTGTATTCTTTGGTTTCTAATTCATCAATCAACTGTTGTGGAGTTGGTTGGATGAGTTGATTTACTACACAAGGTGCATATCTTTGGGAGTTACCAGGCATATCTACAAGAGCTTGCTGTAAGATAGCGGCTTCTTGTTCTAGTTGCAGTTTGTCATCATGACCTAAAACTAGCAGAATACTTAAAGCTTGGTCAGTTCGCAAATACGGTAAAGCGTCAACTTCAGTGGTGGTGCGACTAAATAGCAAATCTTGTGAGAGAGACATCGCCGATTGACCAGGCTCACGCTGCATAATTTCCCAAGGGAAAGCGATCAGATCCGGGTCGCGAATTTCTAGTCGAAAGCGCAAACGTGTATGCTGACCCATAGCAATACCGCGACTGCGTTCTAGACTACCAAGAATTTGCCCGTCGAATACCCAGCGCCATAAATTCATTCCCAAGTATTGCATCAGACGACTGCTGTAGGGGCCAGTCGTTTGACCTGAAGGGGGTGAAATCCAATCGATGGGGAATGGGTTGGCCTTTTGAGATGTTGAGTTTGGGGAAATATCTAGGCGACCATGACCAGCAAACATCTGCTGCCATTCTTGCCAGACTTGGGTCAGCTCAACAGGCCATACACAGTCACGTAAAACGTAGCCACTGGGATACGGAGCCTTGACCACCCAAATGGCGAAGTTGTCAGTGCCAGTATTTACGAGACGGGCGATCGCCAAATTCAGGGATGGCATGGATTCATTAAACTAAAAGCTAAAAAAAATAATTTCAAATAACAATTCTCCAAGGTGAAAATTTTCTACTTTTTTGACCTTGTAAGTTTTTTACTCTGATTGTTACCTGTTATTATTCCAGGTTTTTACTAGTTTATCGAGTATTTGATTAAGTTGGACTGGTGTTAGATGGTTCGGTAACTGGCGGTTGCGTGACAGTTCTACATGGATTTGGTGCGTCTGATTGTAAAACAACGCCAAAACGGTTGACTTGGGAGGAGTTTAGCAATACTGTTGCTGGTAAAGGTTTTGAATTTGGTGGAACTGAGGTAGTTACAGCTGGGTTATTAGGATTAGCTGGAGTTTGTGTACTTTTATTATTGGCACAGACTCGCATAGACACCAAAAAACTCCCAGAAGCAGGATTTGGATTTGATTTTTTCTCAATAACTTCTAAAAAAGTCCCACGGGGAAGTAATTGGTTGTTTCCCAAGGAGATGTCATTATTGGTTTTAATTACCCAACCAAGAGAAAGATTAGCCAGCGATCGCGGTGTCGGTGTTGCTTCGATGGTAGGATTTTGAGTTTGTAATGGATTGGAAAAAATTGGAGAGGCCCCTGATGGCGATCGCAGTTGCTTGACGAACAATCCTAAAAAACCTGCTGCTAGGACAAATATTAATGGAACTATCCACTGTAGGGGGAATTGACGAGTTCTAGCAGGCTCAGTGTCTGGAATCACCTGAGTCTTGTGGTTTGGGCTGCCTAAAACTGTCGCATCTGTCGCCCTAGATGCTAAATCAACAGTTTTGGCAGAATAACTCTGGGGAATCACTGCTTGGATGGTGATTTCTGGTTCCCAATATTGGACTTGATAGTGAACTAAAGCAACGGTGACATTATCGTGTCCATTTTTAGTATTAGCAATTTCGACTAATCTATCGGCAACAGTTGCTATATTTGCTTCCCCAACTAAAATCGGCAAGATTTCTGTTTCCCAGTACTCCTCCACCCGATCGAAGTCACTCAAACCATCGGATGTGAGCAGAAAAACAGCATCTTCATCGAGCATAAACCGTCCCGATGTGGGATGCAATGAAGTGCTAGACCCCATCCCCAAAGCTTGGACGAGAGAGCCAGCGGCACTCTGTTGTACTGCATCGCGGTAAATGGCATAACCTAGTCGCACTTCGCGGGAGGCGACATCATCATCAAGGGTAACTTGATAACAGCCGTGGCGTGTAATCCAGTAGGCACGACTATCGCCGACGTGGGTAATGTACATTTCATGAGCAACAGGTAATGCCATGACTAAAGTCGTGCCCATGCGTTGACGCCCTTGGCGATTTTCACCGTCATTGCGCTGGCTGATTTTGTCATTGGCCATTGCCACTGCCTTATCTAGGTCATTCAGCAGCAGTGAGGGGTCTATGTGGTCGTAAGGAACCTTTGTTAGTTGTTGTACCTGCTGCTGGATCGTTTCAATGGCTAAATTTGAGGCCACATTGCCGCCCTCGTGTCCACCGATACCATCACAGACAATTGCTAAGGCTGTTGGCTGGGGTGGTTTGCTCACCAGAGTTCCACTGGGAGGGCTACAGGCATCTTCATTACGTTGGCGACTTGGCCCGGTGTCGGTTTTGGTGATAATTTGGATCGTGGGTGTTTGCGATCGCCCTAACCCAGCCAGTCCCCGATCTAAAACTCCGACTAATTGATCGGTTGAATTAATCTCTCCCTGAATTAAAGCAAGGCTAACGCGATCAACAAATTCCGCGATCGCTGGTTTGGCAGTGCTGACCAACTGCTGCCAAAATTCACCTAATTGCGGCAATTCTGGTGATGTGGCGCTGTCAAAACGCAATTCTAACAAACGTACTAACGATCCTTCTACCCGTAATACATAAGAGTCAAGTAAGCTAGAAGCGACACCTTCACTCACCAGAGGTTGCCACAGATGAGCTATTTGCCATAACCAATTTAGTTGGCGCATTGATGTTGCATCACGCCAAGCGGTGGTTAACTCGCTACCCAAATGTACTTGTTGGATAGTGTCATCTACTAATAGTGGCGGTTTTTCTAAGAGTAATATTTCTCGGTGGGAAGACCCGTCAGCAACAAAAAGCACTCCATATACCTGCGGTACGTGTAAACGGTAGGGAATCAGTCTCAGGTAGGCTTTTAGAGGCTGCAAATTATCTAACTCAGGCGTTAGCGCTAATAAACCAGGCTTCGTATCTAAAAGAACAAATTTATCAAGGATTAAATAGCGATCGGCTAATATTTCTCCAGGGCTACCCACACTTGGGCTATCTACCACAGCCCAGAGATAATTTTTGGGTAGGGGCGTGGAACATCGCTGGCAAAACTTGTGAGTCAGGGGATTGGCAGCCTGACAATTTTCGTTTGGACAGTAGAGCGTTGCCGCGTCATTTTCCATAGTTTTCGCACCGATCAGCGATTGGCAATTTCTTTAATAGCATTAGTAGGGACAATCTAGACCGCTCATCTTTCTTAAACTTGACATACCCAGACTTTAGATGATGATTTTAGCTGGCGGATATCGGCAGGTGCTAATACAAAACTTATCCAAAAAATACGCTCCTAAGTCAACCCTACAGCCTAATCATAGCTTTTATTGCCCTATGACTCTCCATCGCCAAAGCAACTAACTCCAACCCTGTCACCACAGCATAACCCAAGCATAACTGCGCGATTTGCTTTTGGTAAATCACCCCATCATCAACAGGCAGATAATGTTGGTATTTATTTAGTTTATAAGTAGGATAGCAAGAATTAACTTTAATTAAGAATAGCAAATATTAATTTTGGCAAAAGTACCTGATAAATGCAGTGACTCTAAAAATCTCTTTCGGACTGCTGTTGGTGGTAGAGGGGGTTAGCCAGTGCTGAGTTAAGAAGTACAAATAATCGTAGGGGCACAAAATGTTGTGCCCCTACCCGTGTACTTCATTTACCTGAAATACGCTGGATGAATTTTTCCACTTTCAACCGAGACACTTTTAACTCAGCACTCTTTGTACAGAAGTGTTCAGGTAGCCCGCTACTAACTCATTGGCTTATTGTTTGTCGTCAATGGCAACTTGAGGGACTCCCATGCTGTAGTTAGTAACACGGGCAGAAAGATTGTAGCTGACTTCGCCGAGTTGCAGAAGCGATCGCAGATAATGCTCTAAGTCTGACCCTACACGGCGCAAGTTATAGTCTGTAAGGTCTGCGCCACTAGATGCTTCTACTAGTTCATCAAATTTTCGATAAATTTTTTGCAGTGCATCTTCATTCCAATTAAATTCGTTATCTGGGTCAACATCTAAGGTTAAGACTTGTTGACTAGGAACTAGATCGCCATCCCGGTCAATTTCACCTGCAAAAATGCGGATATGCCGGGTTGTGGACTTGAGCAGCATCGGGTTATCCATAAAAAGGTGTAAGATTTGCGTGGATTACACTGAAATTATTGTAGACGTTATATCCGAGCTTGAATGCTCTCAATTTAAAAGCTTTGAATGCTGTTTTAAAAGGGTACATTGAATGGTCATAAGTAAAAATATCACCTTTACTGATGAGTTTGCTACTACTGTTATGAGTTGAAGATATATTTAACTGCTAGTACTGACAGTAGTCGAATTATTTTTCTGTAAAAATTAATTGATAGAATATTTTCATTTAGTCTACAAATCTGACTTACTGCTAAGATTTTTGGACTCAATCAATCCCAAATGGCAGTAAAACAAGGTACTCAGCAGCAAGAATCTAATCTGTGTACTTTTTTTATGGAGAACAAAAGTTTTGAAATTAATAATTATGCCGAGCAATTTATCCTGAATTTTCTATTGCAAAAAACGTACATCAAGTAATTTCACTGAATAGCGCTACATCGACCGCTGGCTTTAATAAACCCCAAAAAATTCAGCGGTTTTACTTACGTATAAACACTAAAATTAAAGTAACAAGTCAAACTGTTATTGACGTTCACATAAAGTTGATGTAAAAACCTTTAAAAAGGTTGAACAACTTCTTACAGAAACTTTATTGTGTAGAATCTTAAAAACTGAATAATAGTTATGGCTTACCATAAGCTACATCTGGCACAGAAACCTCAAAATCTAGACACTGAAAATCTAGCTTGAAAATACACCACAGGGGAGTGAAATGGAATACAAAGGTGATTGATGAAGAAAAATTCTTAATTCAAGCACTTTGGATTCAAAAGAGATATAAAGAATTTTTGCTGGACATCTACCTCCTTGCCCTCATGACAACCAAGTAAAGGAATCTCAATAGCTATGAACTCCAAAGCATTACCACGCCAGATAAATAATCTCGAAGTAGGTGTTTATGAGTGTGAAATACATCTCAAATTCCGGTTGATTGAGGAAAAGAGTCTATTGAGCGATCGCGAGCAACTCTTACAGGTGCTACTTGATGCTTTAACCGAAGGTTCTGATGACTTTCTAGAAACGCTACAAGCGTCTGTTAAAGCCCAGGAAGTGTCTGAGTTTAAAGCCTCGCCTCAAATGCGGCGTCAGTTAATGCGCTTGCGTAATGTCGCGGAAAATTCTCCAACCTAAAAGTGTAATTTAAGTAGTGAAAAACGTGAATTGGGCATCAAATTAAATGTTGATCCCATACCCCTGTTGCCATAAAAACTAAGCAGTCAGTAGATTTCATAAAATATTTTGATTTCTACTTTGTGAAAGTCTTATTTAGCAGCACAAAGTCCCAGGAGCAGTTTCCGCTATTAAAAACTTTGTAGCAAAGGGTACTGGTAGAATCTGAAAGCAAATTCAGCCGGGTGCATTTTACCGAGTTTTTATCAAAACATTGCAGAATAATAAAACCCTGTGTCTTTACAGATCGGGAATTGGACAACAAGCGCAAATCAAATGAAAACCTAAAAGATCAAAGTAAAAATAAATAACCTTTCTTTTAGCTTTTTGCTTAAGCTAAGTGCCTGATTTGCTGAAATACTTATGTTTTATCTATTACTGGTAATAGGTCATGGTTTAGCAGCCAGTTACCTATTACCGATTACCCAGGACTAGGAGATAAGGGAGCAGGGGAGCAGGGGAGCAGGAGAGATGGAGAATAGACCTCTTGCAAAAGTCCCTAACACCCCACCCCCAACCCCTCCCCTTAGCAAGGGGAGGGGAGACAAAGCGTAGCTTTGGCAGGGTGGGGTTCTTATTTTTGATTTATGCAAGAGGTCTAATAACTACTAATCAATGCCCAATGTCCAATGCCCAATGCCCAATTCCCAATAATGCCTATTTAGCAAGACCGTGTTCCAGAGCAAAACGAACTAACTCCGTACGGCTATTGGTGCCGGTTTTACTAAACAAACGGCTGACGTATTTTTCTACATTGCGGACGCTGGTTTCTAAGCGACGGGCGATTTCTTTGTTCATCAACCCTTCTGCGACCAAATTTAAAACACTTTGTTCTCTGGGAGTCAAATCAATTTTAAAAGGGGCTGGCGATTGGGAAATAGCATTTCTTTGAGTTAACAATGCTTTAATTTGGGCAATCTGATTGGCTAGTTCAACAAGATCCGGGGTTTCAGCGTCATCTCCCGTACTCGCAGCCTTAGCGGCGCGACGAGCTAGCAAATTTTCGACTATAGCCACTAACTCGTCTGGATCAAAGGGTTTGGGTAGATAAGCATCAACACCAGCGTGATAGCCTTGAATGCGATCGCCTGTCATACCCTTAGCAGTTAAAAATACTACCGGGAGTGCTTGGAAACGGGGGTCTTCCCGTAGTTGCTTCAGGAACTGATAGCCATCCACTTGAGGCATCATCACATCGGAAATCACTAAGTCAGGTGTATTCAGCTGCATCCATTCCCAACCTTCAAGGGCGTTACTGGCGACTTGAACGCTGAAACCGCTCTCTTGCAAATAGTCTTTCACGGCTTCCCGTATCCCTGGTTCATCATCCACCAGTAACAATTGTGCTGACATTTAAAATTCCCTTGAGTTTTCCTTTTTCCAATTTAGCGAAAGTTGGTAGGTATTGAGCAACTTGAATTCACCTCTACCGCCTCTAAAGCTTTTAAAGTTCACATCTGTGCCTCCATCAACCCTGTTGCTGCATTAACGATCATGCCTTTATAGGGACGGGCTGGGCGCAAAGTTGTCCAACATTCCCCTGTAGCAAGATCCCAACAGTTCATGGCTTCATCTTGGCTACTGCTGAGGAGAGTTTGCTCCTCTTGACTCTAACTAAGCGACCATCTAGTAAGGCAGTCTCCAGTAGCTATGATTCATGATTGCTATGAGAATAAAAAGAGCGTGATTATCAATTACGAATTTTTTTAAATAACCCTTACCATTGAGGATTTTCCATAATTAATGCCTCTGCTGCCGAGCTATTTAACGGAACTGAGAAAAAATGTCCCTGGCCATATTGACAGTTTAACTTTCTTAGAAGTAATAGTTGCTCTTTTGTCTCTACCCCTTCAGCGAGCACATCCACACCTAGTTTGTGTGCCAAGGTGACAATTATCTCAATAATTTCTAAATTCTTACTATTAGTGCCCATCAGGCTGATAAAAGAACGGTCAATTTTCAACACACTAATCGGAAAGTTATAAAGACCGCCTAATGAGGAGTAGCCTGTACCAAAGTCATCAATTGATAACTCAATGCCCATCTCTCGAAGTTGTAAGATTGCGGCAGTTACCTTATCGCCATTTTCCACAATTGCGTTTTCAGTAATCTCTAGAATTAGAGTGCCAGCATCAAGGCCAGTTGAGTGCAAAATTTGCTCAATCTGCTCTATCAAATCCGGCTGAGAAAATTGCTTTACGGAGAGATTAACACTAATTTTCTCTAGTAACTTAGAACGATGACATACCCGCCAAACTTGCATCTGGCGGCAGGCTTCATGCAAAGCCCATTTGCCAATGGAGAAAATTAGTCCAGTTTCCTCTGCTAGGGGAATAAAATCTGCTGGATTAAGCAGACCACGCTCTGGATGCTGCCAGCGCAATAGAGCCTCAAAACCTATAATAGAGCCACTAGTGAGTGAAACAATCGGTTGGTAATAAACCCGAAATTCTTTGCGTTCAATTGCTCGGCGCAAATCAGTTTCTAACTGTAATCTCGCTAGAGCATCAGCATACATATCTGAGTTGAATAACTCATAACACGCTCTGCCTAGCACCTTGGCTCGGTACATTGCTGTATCTGCATCCCTCAACAGTTCTTCTGGGTGTTGATAGTCTACTGTCGAACTCAACGCGATGCCAATACTTGCCGTGATGAAGACTTCTTGTCCGTCAAGCTTAAAGGGTAATGCCAGTTCCTTCTGAATCCGTTCAGCAACTTTGATGGCGTCTGATACATCCTGGATTCCCTCAAGCAGGATTGTAAATTCGTCTCCCCCAAGCCGTGCCGCTGTATCTATGGAGCGTACACATATTTCTAGTCTACTTGCAATAGCAAGCAGTAATTGGTCTCCATTTAGGTGTCCAAGACTATCATTGATCACCTTAAACCGATCTAGGTCGATGAATAGCACAGCATATAGATAATCTGAATGCCGTTTTGAATAATTTATCGCATGTTTTAGGCGGTTCATAAATGCAACGCGGTTTGCCAGACCCGTCAGTGCATCGTGAAAAGCAAGGTGCAGTAGTTGTGACTCGACTCTTTTACGTTCTGTAATTTCATTTAGCAATTTCTGATTTGCTTTTACCAGTTCCGCTGTCCGTTCCGCCACCCGTATTTCTAACTCACTGTAAGCTCGGTACAACATTTCTTCAGCCTGTTTGCGTTCACTGATGTTGCACAGCAGCCAACGCCAGCCAAGGCGCTTCTCCTCAAGGTCGTGTACTACAGACGCTTTCACATTAGCAGGGAAAGGCGTTCCTCTCTGTGGCTGTATGTGAATTTCCCAGTTCAGTATCTCCTGCAAATTGTTGATTTGAGAGCTAAAGGACTGGTGGTCTTGTTGAGCAATAAAAAGAATTAATGGTTTACCTACTAAATATTTTTGTTGGACACCGAGCAAAGTTGCTGCTACATGGTTAGCCTCTTGGATTGTCCCGTTGGTATCAGTTACCAAGTAACCATCTCGAGCAAACTCGAACAAGTCTTGGTAACGCTGGCGCTCTTTCTCTACTGCCGCTCGTGTTACCTTTAACTCCTCGGAAGCTGTCAATAGTTCTTCCATTGCGGTGTTAAGTTTCTCGAAAGCTTCTGTGATCATCTCCTGTTGTGAGTTCAGCTTAGTTCCATAGTATTTTAATAGTCCTTGTATCTGTGAGCACAATTTATCTATCTGTTGATTAAATCCATCTACTTTCATGTTGCTCAACTCACAAAACTATGAAGCGTAACTGTGAATGAAGAGAGCAGGGGAAGCAAACCCCATGCTTTCTTCAAGACTTCAGACGCTATTGAGCAGGCAAGGAGAGAAGGTTACTTGAAAGAGCGGACACTCTATAAATAAATATGACAGAACTTGGTTTTTTGATTTACTAACTTATCTCTCAATAATGAGGAAGCAATCAAAGTTATGCAGCCTCAATCAACTTTTCGCCCTATTCAGTGCCACAAACTTGTCTAATAACGACTAAAGTGCTAAGTGGCAACAAGCCCTACCTACTGAAATTTTTATTTTATTAAATACAAGGTACTAAAGTTAAAAGATTAATAACAGCATATTTGCTTTACCTATTTTTGAAAATACTTCTTAAGATACATTCGCTTTTGTGAGCTAAGGAAAGAATAAGGGTCTCAGTCAATGCTTCTGGACTGACAAGAACGTTTTTGCTTAGGCGTTACTGAATTCAGGTATGAAAATGATTTTGCGTAATTTCAAAACCTTTGTAGAGACTAGCAATTGCAACGTCTCTATACCAAGATTTACACATCTAAATCAGCAACGCTCTTTTTCTTCATTACAGTCGAGCAATTATCTTGGCATTCTCTGGTAGCTTGGCGTCTCTTTGTCCAGCAGTACGCGCCCTAGCTGTGAATAAACCAATGGGAGTATTTAATAAATCTACAAGGGTGGCTTGACCAGCAATCGCCTTTTTAATATCTCTTGGTATTTCCTTCAATAACCAACGTGCCAAACGATAGCCATATTCTTTGGGTGTCATCTCTCGCATTAAATCTACACCGTACAGTTCGTGCAGATAGCGATTTGAACGTCCATAACGCCGCCATTGACTTTGCAGTTCTTGAAGTGTAGCGCGGTGGCGGTGCTGAACGATCGCATTTGGGGCAAATTCCAAACGCCCGATGTTTTCCCCCAAAATCCGCCAACAAATATCAGCATCACCACCAGTAGTCAGATAGGGACGAAATAAACCCACTTTTTCTAAGGCAATGGGTCGAATCGCCAAATTAGCTGTTTGACCATAGGGGCGAAAGGAATGGTTAAGGGTATGCTTTTGCGATAAAGTTTCTTGACGGTCTGCGTGTTGTTCTAGCAGAGTTGTGCCTAGTAGTGCCAAAATTTCACCAGCAACAATTACCACTTCTGCGTTGACAAAAGGCTGAATTAGTGAATCTAACCATTGCGGTTGTGGGCGACAATCTGCATCGGTAAAAACGATAATTTCACCCGTAGCGGCGCGAATCCCAGTATTACGAGCAGCGTAAGAGCTTTGAATTTGGGCTTCGCTCAAGGGGCGAATTGTAATTGGGCAATTTTCGGCAGATGTTTTCAGGATGGTGAGAGTGCGATCGCTACTGTTATTGTCCACCAACAAGTATTCTACCCGGTCTTTTGGGTAAGTTTGAGATAATAGACAATTGATTAATTCTGGTAAATCCGCCTCACCGTTATAAATAGGAACAACCACCGACACCATTGGTAAAAAGCTGGTGGCAGTGGTTGCATCAAATCGCTGATGATTCATAAATCTGAGATTTTGGAGATGGGATTACTAGCTAGTATTCCCAAATCAAAATCCTGGAACGGCATATCAAGCAGTTTTCATAACTCCAAAAATCTGGATTTGGGAATACTACTATATAAACACCTGGTAACAAATCATTCGCGTCAATCTAAAATTTCAGGTTATCGGCGCGGCTCATAGGTCGAGTCGGTTGATTTGCTGGCGGCTGGGCAAAGTTGTTATTTGATAGAATTGCGATCGCGCGAGCATATTGGGGATCGCTCTTAGTTCCGATTAAATTTGGATTAGAAGCCAATTGACGCTCTTGTGCCTCTGTCAAGTCTAGCTTGATATCTGGTGTAATTCCTTTGTGGTTAATATCCGTTCCCGCCGGGGTGTAGTAATGGGCAATGGTGACAGCCAAGCCAGAACCATCTGCTAGTTCATGAACTGACTGCACTAGGGCTTTGCCAAAGGTTTGACCACCTACGACTACCGCCCGCTTATTATCCTTGAGCGCCCCTGTAAGGATTTCGCTAGCGCTAGCTGAATTACCATCCACTAACACTGCCAAAGGACGATTTGTTAGAGAAGTGCGATTGGCTTTAGTTTCCTCACTGCTGCCCACACGGTCTATTGTCTTGACAATTCCGCCATTATCATACCACATCCGAGCAATTTCAATGCTCGCCTGCAACAAACCGCCAGGATTTCCCCGCAAATCCAACACATAAGAATCAACTTTCTTAGTGTTCAAATCGCGGATGGCTCTTTGCATTTGGTCTGCGGCGTGGGCGCTAAATTCCCGCAAACGGATATAGCCAACGCGGCGGTTCCCTTCTTGTCTGAGGGTATAGCGTACTGTTGGGACTTCAATACTTGCCCTTGTCAGCTTCAAATCAAAGGCATTTTGGCCTGCGCGTCCCAGCCGTAGCTTGATGGGAGTACCCGCTTTGCCACGTATTAGTTTAGAAGCATCATCCACTTTCATTTTGAGAGTAGATTTGCCGTCAATTGCCAAAATTTCATCGCCTGCTTTGATCCCAGCTTTCAGTGCTGGAGAATTTTCTATGGCTTCGACAACGGTGAGCCGCTGAGTTTTTTCGTTCACTTCCATCCGAACGCCGATACCAGAGACTTCCCCAGATGTTTGGCTAGTGAGAGCTTCAAACTGTTGGGGGTCCATGAACCGAGTGTAAGGATCTCCCAACTTTTGTAAAGCTTCGCGGATGGCAGCATAAGCTTCTTCGCGAGAAGAGTAGTCTTTGCTCAACAGGCTTTGTCTGGTTGCTTGCCAATCTTGTTGATTAAATTTACCATCAACATATTCATGATTTACCAGTTGCCAAACTTGGTCAACTATCACTTTTGGGCTGTCTTGTAGGGCTAGAGCAGCACGGACACCACGAGTCCAAGCGGGGCCGAACACGGATATGGTAGCAGTTGTGGCGATCGCTCCACCAATCAAGGCTACTTGGAGCGGTGAGTAACTTTTCGCAGATTGGTTCATGTATACTTAGCTGGAATAATTGTGTTGTTGACAGTTTAGCAATCAGGCTTTCCAGAAATTTTTAAGTTTTTATACCCCAGAATCAACTATGCTTATTCATCATTTTTATCCTTAATAATGATGCCAAAAATGCCGCATTAGTTATTAACAATCATTTCTCACTTTGTTAGTCTTCTCCGGAAGGCTATACTGAGCGTGTGACACTTTAATTAGCGTCATGTTTGCATTCTAGATTACTTTTATAAGATAGCACTTTGCTCATTCAATTGCAGTATTGTTAGACAGCAGTAAAATCAGTTTTTCTTACTTAAGTCATGAAACGCAAATTTACCATCAAATCATTAATTTCTATTAAAAAAAAATCTGCTAATCTGTGGCAATTGTTACAAAAACTCAGTGGTGGATTGTACGTTCTCCTGGGTGTTTGGCTGATTTTTACTACTATAACCTTAGTTTTTGCTTCTTCGCAGCCAATAGATGCCTTCTTTGTGCTGGGTGGCAGTATTCGGCGAGAAACTTATGTTGCCCAACAGGCAAAACAATACCCACAAACCCCAATTTTAATTTCTCATGGTTCCCCAGATCCCTGTATACGGTTAATTTTTCAGGCGGAATTAGCAGAGTTACAAAACGTTTGGTTAGAAAACTGTGCGAATTCTACTTTTGAAAATTTTTATTATAGTATTCCAATTCTGCGCCGTTGGGGAGTGCATAAAGTCATGTTGATTACTTCGCCAAGTCATTTACCCAGAGCTAAATGGATGGCACAGATTCTTTTGGGTGCTCATGGTATTTGGGTAGAGCCAGAAATTGTTCAAGAATTGGGTATTCCTGGTAATCATGAATCTTGGACTAAAACTGGATTAGATATAACACGCAGCTTATTTTGGGCGATTTTAAGTCAAATTATTCAACCGCAATGCTCAAATGTGACAAAACTTACTGATGTAGATATGCAAGCTTGGGAGCATCGAGGTTTTCATTGTGAACACCAAGGGGGATTGAGGAAATAAGGAAGATGAGGATCTAGCAGAGGATTATAATGCTACTGTGCTTTTTTGGTAGCATGATGACACGGTTATCATGCTAATTATAATACTATCATTTAAGGATCAAGGAACTGAAGAGATTTTTGATGGCAATGACTCAAAGGAAGCTCGAAAGCAATGTCCTATATACTGTTGGGAAGTTGCCCGTAGAAAATTAGATCAACTTAATGCAGCGTTATCTCTAGATGACATTAAAGTTCCACCAGGTAACAGGTTAGAAGTACTAAAAGGCACTCGTAAAGGTCAGCATAGCATTCGGATTAATGACCAATATCGAATTTGCTTTATATGGACACTCCAGGGTGCATCAGAAGTTGAAATAGTCGATTACCATTAGGAAATAACAACAGATGAGAGTTCCAAAGTATAGACCCCCATCACATCCAGGTGAAATCTTACTTAAAGATTTTCTAGACCCAATGGGAATAACCCAAAGAGAACTTGCAGATGCACTTCATGTTCCTTATCAGCGAATAAATGAGCTTGTAAATCAAAAGCGAGGTATTACACCTAGTACGGCAATAAGGTTATCAAAATTTTTTGGAAATAGTTCAGAGTTTTGGTTAAACCTCCAACAGAATTGGGAACTTTACCACGTTCTCAAGGAAGAACAAGAGGAACTAAAAAGTATTTTGCAATTTAGAACCACGAAGTAGCGATCGCCTGAAAAATTAAGCAGTATATTTGCATCAAATAATTGCAATTGGGCGGAGGTTAAGAAAATCTTACTCTCCACCTCCGGGCTTGTTGTTAAACATCGCTTATGCTAATTGCATCCAAATGAGAATCAATGCAAAAGTTCCCAATCTTGCAGCATGAAAATAGCATCTCTATACAAAGACAAATCCGCCTGGTTAACTTCTATTCCCTCTCCAATTCCTTGTAGAAGGGTAATTGTTAATTGTCCTCCCAAATGTTCGCGGAACTCCGTAAGCCCCCTAAATATACAATGCGGATGGTCTAGTCGATCCAATTGCTCTGTCAGTGCCGATACGTACAAAGTAAAGCCTAATTTTTTGAGTGTAGTTAGAACCCTTTGCCACTCTGATTGCAAGAGTTGACCTGTTAAATATGAATAGGTTGTATCTAAAGCGATGCCGATCGCTACAGCTTCACCATGACGTAGGCTGTAATTAGTTAAATGCTCCAGTTTGTGAGCAGCCCAGTGTCCAAAGTCTAAAGGACGCGATGAACCCATTTCAAAGGGATCGCCACTACCAGCAATATGCTGTAAGTGCAACTGAGAACAACGATAGATCAGTCTTTCCATTATGTCCATGTCTCGATTAGCTAATTTATCGGCATTAGTCATAATGAAATCGAAGAAATTTGCATCTTTAATCAGCGCTACTTTCACCGCTTCTGCAATACCCGATCGCCAATCTCGATCGTCGAGGCTAGTAAGAAAATCAAAGTCATTCAAGACAGCATAAGGTGGCATGAATGTACCCAAAAAGTTTTTCTTACCGAAGGCGTTGATTCCGTTCTTTACTCCTACACCCGAATCATTTTGCCCTAATACTGTTGTTGGTACTCGTAGCAGCCGAATTCCTCGGTGAGCCGTTGTTGCTGCATATCCTGCCATGTCTAGGACAGCTCCACCTCCAATTGCTAAAACGTAGGAGTGACGGCATAATCCAGCTGCATTGATCCGCTGATGAATTTGCTCTATAAATCTAGAATCATTTTTGACTGTTTCTCCACCGGCAACTATTATCGGTTCACCGCTCAGTGTTAGTACATTTTCATAATATTGGGCATAGGCTGATAATTTTTTTAACAGCCCATCTTGATAGTGTAAAAATCCTCCATCTACCACCGCTAGCACTTGTTTTGGGGTTGTCTCCCCATCTGCGGCGATCGCTTGTGCAAGTAAAGGATTATCTAACTGAAACAGACCTCTAGTGAAGTGAACATCATAATTGAAAGTAACACGAACACATTGGTTAATTGGTTGTAGATTAAGAGCGCTTTTTTGTTGAATAGCCATTTGAATATTATTACTTTTTAAGTAGCCGTAACTAGATACATTATTGCAATTACAAGTAACAGCAACATTGACATAACAAATCCATTAAGTAATTCAATATTTGAATGAGCTACTAAATAAATTTATTTAATAAATTAATCATATTTTTGAAGTATCTTCGCCTAAAAGATAACGGTCAAATTAACATGAATTTACAATTGATATTGATGTCTATGCTTTATATCTGAGGTTAGTAATGGAGATCATTATTACATAAAATTCTAATTTTTTTCGTAAGATAATTTGAGGATTTATCTAATCAAAATGGTATCTTTACAGTATCTTATTTAAAGTCAGGAGATTTTTATAGATTCAGTGAAGTTATGATTCCAGTAGGATATTATCTAACTGCTTTAAACCCAAAATATCAGGTTTAGTGCTATATTTTATACTTGGTTGTCACAAAAAAAGTTGGGCAACTTATCCTGAATTTATCATGAGTAAAGTAAACAAATTACTGCATCACTGGCTGTTAAAGTCTGTTTCAGAGAAAGCTTTTACTTGGTTGGAACAGAAGCAGGCACAGATTGCTAGCGGCGCTGCTGAACGAGTCTTTTTTACGGCTTTTAGTGCTGTGCCGCGTTATCTAGGTAAACAGGATTTGCAGCTAACATTCCAGCACTTGGAAGCAGCAGAGGATCTGATTCCCGGCTGGTATCCTGGTAATTGGAGTGTAGATCAGGCAGGTCGCACACTCTTGCTTTTAGCTTTGCCCTACGATGATCCCCAGGGCTATGTGCGATCGCTCGATCGAGTCTTCTCCACTGCCGATATGGGGGAGTTAGTTGTCCTTTATCAAAGTTTGCCGGTATTACCACATCCAGAGTTACATCGCCATCGTACTGCTGAGGGAATTCGCAGCAATATGAGTAATGTATTTCAAGCCATAGCATTACGTAACCCTTATCCAGCGAATTACTTAGATAATGCTGCTTGGAATCAGATGGTGCTGAAGGCTGTGTTTGTCGGCAGTCCGTTACATCTAATTTGGGGTCTAGATCGGCGTGCTAACCCAGAATTGGCGAGGATGTTGGCAGACTATGCCCATGAACGTTGGGCAGCTAAACGCTCAGTTACGCCAGAACTTTGGCGGCCTGTAGGGCGGTTTGCCGATAGCACCATCATCACAGATTTGGAAAAAGTGCTAGCTAATGGAGATATACACGAGCAAGAAGCAGCAGCATTAGCTTGTGCTGAGTCTCCTTTACCCCAAGCGCAAGCATTACTTTCTCATTACCCAGATTTACAATCATCCATTCAACAAGGTAATCTGACTTGGAGCAGTTTTAGCCGCGATCGCTTGTCAGTTTACAAATGAAAGGGACTGGGGACTAGGGATGAGGAAGACAAGTAGAATAACCCATCCCCAATGCCCAATTCCCAATGCCCAATGCCCAATAATTAAAACTATGATGTTCATCGATCCTCACATTCACATGTGTTCCCGCACTACTTACGATTACTTAGTAATGCGGGAATATGGTATTGTCGCCGTTATTGAACCAGCCTTTTGGTTAGGACAACCCCGAACCAACGCTGGTTCATTTAAAGACTACTTCAGTAGTCTTGTGGGCTGGGAACGGTTTCGTGCTAGTCAATTTGGCATCCAACACTACTGCACAATCGGACTAAATCCGAAAGAAGCTAATAATGAAGCGCTAGCCGCTGAAGTTATGGAACTGCTACCACTTTATGCGTGTAAAGAGGGAGTTGTTGCTATTGGTGAAATTGGCTATGACGACATGACAGAAGCAGAAGATAAGTACTTTTGTCAACAGTTAGAATTAGCCAAAGAACTCGATACGTTGGTACTAATTCATACTCCTCATCGCAATAAAAAGGCGGGTGCTAGTAGGAGTATGGATCGTTGTATTGAATATGGTTTAGATCCTTCACAAGTAGTTATCGATCACAACAACGAAGAAACCGTTGAAGAAGTATTAGGACGGGGTTTTTGGGCAGCTTTCACGATTTACCCACAAACGAAGATGGGTAACGCCAGGATGGTAGAAGTTGTCCGCAAGTATGGATGCGATCGCATCATTGTAGATAGTAGTGCTGATTGGGGTATTAGCGATCCTTTGGCAGTCCCAAAAACGGCTCAGTTGATGTTAGATAGGGGTATTCCTGAAGAACATGTGCGAGCAGTTTGTTATGAAAACGCCCTAACTGCTTACAGTCAAACTGGGCAGATGAAAGCTTCTGATTGGCTCAATCCCCAATCTGTCGATCAGCGTCAGTTGTTCAGTGGTAATTCTGTGTTGCGGGGACAAGAACCAGGAATCAAATCAGTTTCAGATTTTGTGTTGATTGAGTAGAAAATTGAAAGGGGGCATTGGGCATTGGGAATTGAGCATTGGGCATTGCAAGAGATATTTTCATCTTTGCATTGTCAATGTAACTCATGGAGTCTATTGGAGAAATATTTTGGTGTTGCTGATATTCTTGTAGAGTAGGTATCCCTGACCGCCCGAAAATACTAGGGATGGGCAAGATGGCCACGCTACAAAATCAGCAAAATTATCCTGCAAATATGTAATACCAATATTTATTATTTCATGCACAAAAAGAGTCAGAGGAGAAGATTTCATGAATTGTTTTTAACATCTATAGAGATATATTTGATTCATTTGTAATATGCATTTTTTTTTGAAAAATTACTAGGTATGGAGGCAGAGAAGTGAATGTTGCAAGCTTAAATTTTCAAGGCTGGCGGGGTTATCTGGAATTAATGCGTCCTGCGAATATTGTTACTGCTTGGGCGGATATTCTTGTTGGTTTTGCTGCTTCTGGCTCTGGAATTATTTTTACTCAATTAATTAATGGCGAAGCAAATTTTGCCATATTAATTCCATTAGCTTGGTTGTTATTAGCTACAACTGGTTTATACGGCGGTGGTATCGTTTTTAATGATGTTTTTGATGCTGAATTAGATGCAAAAGAGCGACCAAATAGAGCAATCCCCAGTGGTCGTGTATCTCGTCAAAATGCTGCCTTATTGGGGAGTATACTATTTGCGATCGGTATTATAGCTGCTTTTCAAGTATCTTGGTTGAGTGCTGCGATCGCTATTTTTATCACTATTTCATGTCTCCTCTATAACTCACTCGCCAAACATCATCCTTTTTTCGGCCCTTTAAATATGGGTTTGTGCCGTGGCAGTAACTTATTATTAGGTGTAAGTGCTGTACCAGAAATCATCGGAGAACGTTGGTATTTAGCCCTGATCCCTGTTCTTTATATTGCTGCTATTACCGCAATTAGTCAGGGTGAAGTTCACGGAGGTAAGAAGATTACGGGAGTGCTAGCACTACTGCTAATTGCAACAGTTTTGACGGCAGTTTTAGCTTTAGGATTGTTAGAAGAGTATAGAGCGATCGCAGCACTACCATTCGCTATTTTATTAGCTATCAGAGTCTTGCCTAACTTTATCAAAGCTGCGCAAGAACCGATAGCCGAAAATATCCGTAATGCTGTGAAAATAGGTGTTTTATCTCTAATAGTCTTAGATGCAACGGTTGCATCTGGTTTTGCTGGGTTGTATTACGGTTTATTAGTTCTAATCTTGCTACCAATTTCGATGAAGTTAGCGCAACTATTTGCTGTTACTTAAATTTCAATGTGTACATCCAGTAATACCATTAATCGGCTGTAGGGGCGCATAAATGTGCATTGGTATCAACTTAAGCTGAAATCTACTGACTGCATGAGTTTTGCCCTCACCCCCAGCCCCTCTCCCAAATTGGGAGAGGGGAGCATAATTCTCCAATTCCCCTTCTCCCATGTTGGGAGAAGGGGTTAGGAGATGAGGGCAACTCTAGACGCTTTCTCTTACCTAACTTTTACCTGAAGTTGACACCAATGATAGATGTGCGCCCCTACCCATGAATATGTAGCAAGTATTTTGTGGAATAGTATAAGCCAAAGAAAACAGATTACAGATACAAGGGATAGGGCTAGAAAATGAAAATTACAAAAAACAATAATTTTCACTTAACTTATTGCAGCAATATTCATCCTGGTGAAAGTTGGCTAGAGGTTTTCGCCAATCTAGAAAAGTATATTCCCGAACTCAAATCACGTTTATCGCCTACAGAACCTTTTGGTATTGGCTTGAGGTTAGCAAATGTTGCCGCAAAACAACTTTTAGAAAGTAATAACTTAGCTCAATTGCAAGCTTGGCTGACTCAACAAGATTTATATGTTTTCACCTTAAACGGATTCCCTTATGGCGGATTTCATCGACAGGTGGTAAAAGACCAAGTTTATGCGCCAGATTGGTCTACACAAGAACGGGCTGATTATACATTAAACTTGGCACATATTTTAGCTAGTCTATTACCCCAAGGACTTGATGGTGGAATTTCTACACTACCATTATCCTATAAACCTTGGTGGGTAAAAGACCAAGGAACTTTCGAGACTGTTCTGAAAAAGAGTTGTTTTAACATAGCATTAGTTGTTGTAGAAATGATTCGCATCCGTGAAGAAACAGGCAAGATACTTCATATTGATCTAGAACCTGAGCCTGATGGTTTAATTGAAAATACTTCAGAAGTAATTGATTTCTATCAAAATTGGTTATTGCCAATTGGCGGTAATTACTTATCAGAAAAGTTAAATATTGACCAGAGTCTAGCAGAGACTAAATTGCTAGAACACGTTCGTATTTGCTATGATACCTGCCATTTTTCAGTTGAATATGAGCAGCCAAAGTCTGTATTTACACGTTTGCAATCAGCAGGAATTAAGATTGGCAAAATTCAAATCAGCGCTGCAATTAAAGTAAAAATACCTGCTGAGGTTGAGAAGCGTAGTTTGATAGTTGAGCGTTTACGTCCTTTTGCTGAATCTACCTATCTTCACCAGGTAATAGAACGTCATAGCGATGGTACATTCCATCACTATCCTGATTTAATAAATGCATTACCACATTTAGAGCAATCTCTAGCTGAAGAATGGCGCACTCACTTTCATGTCCCAATTTTTATTCATGATTATCAAATTTTGCAATCTACGCAAGATGACATTGCTACTGTTTTGCATCTACTTCAAACAAACAATGCTTGCTCACATTTAGAAATTGAGACTTACACTTGGGATGTATTGCCATCAGAAATAAAGATAGATTTACTGACTTCTATTCAGCGAGAATATGAGTGGGTATTAAAAGAATTCGCCTCAAATTAAGAAGGAACTAAGTTGATGCAGAAAACAGTTATTCTAAATGTCGTGGGGTTAACGCCCAGCTTACTAGGAGAAAATACGCCGTTTTTATCTTCTTGGGCGGCTATTGGGCAAGTGGTTCCTATCAAAAAAGTGCTACCTGCTGTAACTTGTTCGGTTCAGGCTACTTATTTAACAGGAAAATTGCCTGATGAACATGGAATTGTTGCTAATGGTTGGTACTTCCGCGATGAATGTGAAGTGAAGTTTTGGCGACAATCTAATAAACTAGTGCAAGCTCCCAAAGTTTGGGAAATAGCTAAATCAATCGATCCAAGCTTCACTTGTGCCAACCTTTTTTGGTGGTACAACATGTATTCTTCAGTAGATTATGCCATTACGCCGCGCCCGATGTATCCCGCAGATGGGAGAAAATTACCTGATATTTATACCCATCCTAGTGATGTGCGATCGCAAATTCAATCTGATTTAGGAAACTTCCCTCTGTTTGATTTCTGGGGGCCAAAAACTTCCATTAGTTCTAGTCAATGGATTGCCAATTCTGCAAAATGGATTGAGGAACGTTACAGCCCGACACTATCACTAGTTTATCTACCACATTTAGATTACTGTCTGCAAAAATTTGGTAACAATCAAACACAGATTCAAGCAGATTTGCGAGAAATTGATGCTGTTTGTGGCGATTTAATTGAATATTATCAAGCACGAAATACTCAAGTAATTATTCTTTCTGAGTATGGCATTACGCCAGTTTCTAAAGCTGTGGATTTAAACCGTGTATTACGAGAAAATGGTTTAATTGTTGTGCGAGAAGAATTAGAGCGAGAAATGCTCGATTTTGGTGCTAGTATTGCCTTTGCCGTTGCCGATCACCAAATTGCTCATGTCTATGTGAACGATCCTGCGTACATCCCAAAAGTGCGATCGCTTTTAGAAGCGACTGAAGGTGTAGCGCAGGTATTGGATGAAGAAGGTAAACAAGCCTACCATCTCGATCATCCTAGATCGGGGGAATTAGTTGCGATCGCTCAATCTGACGCTTGGTTTACCTATTATTATTGGCTCAATGATGCAAAAGCGCCTGATTTTGCTAGAACTGTAGATATCCACCGCAAACCTGGTTACGATCCTGTAGAACTTTTCCTCGATCCGCAAATAAAATTTCCTCAAGGAAAAATTGCTCTTAAGTTACTTAAGAAACAACTAGGTTTTCGCTACCTCATGGACGTGATTCCTCTGGATGCTTCCCTGGTGCGTGGCTCTCACGGTAATATCACCACTTCTCCAGATGAAGGGCCTCTATTTATCACCCATCAAACTCACCTAGTTAATGAACATCAAATTGAGGCGACAGATATTTGCTCGTTGATTCTCAAACATTTAAATACCTGAAAGGCAGTATAGATGCGATATATCGGCTCTACATCTTAACCAAAATACAAAAAAATTCCTTGTAATTCATAATCATATCGAGTATGCTTTATATATAAACTCGTTATGACTATGAATTAGATTGTTCTATCAGTAGGCATCCGTCTATCTACTGACTAAAATGTACTGTGGGCAATCTGAGTAACTTACATGGAGAGCTTCTTTAACCATGACTGAACCCCAAAACTTGACAACTGCTGACGGTATTCCTATTGCCGATAACCAGAACTCACTCACGGCTGGATCGCGCGGGCCTGTATTAATACAAGATTTTCATCTTTTAGAAAAGCTGGCTCATTTCAACAGAGAACGTATTCCTGAAAGAGTTGTCCACGCTAAAGGTGCTGCTGCTCACGGCACTTTGACTATTACCAATGACATTACCCGCTACAGTAAAGCCAAACTTTTTTCTGAAATTGGCAAGAAAACGGAACTTCTCTTGCGGTTTTCTACAGTTGGAGGAGAAAAGGGTTCAGCAGATGCCGAGCGTGACCCTAGAGGCTTTGCCATCAAGTTCTACACCGAAGAAGGCAACTGGGATCTTACAGGAAACAATACTCCGATTTTCTTCATCCGTGACCCACTGAAGTTTCCTGATTTTATCCATACCCAAAAGCGCAATCCCCAAACTAATTGCAAAGACCATAATGCAAGATGGGATTTTTGGTCACTCAGTCCAGAATCGCTTCACCAGGTGACAATCCTGTTTTCAGATCGGGGAATTCCGAAAAACCATCGACACATGGACGGCTTTGGTAGCCATACCTTCAGTTTAATTAATGCTGAGGGCGATCGCGTTTGGTGTAAATTTCACTTTAAGAATCTGCAAGGGCATCAAACCTTGACGGAGGAAGAATCGGCTAAGATTAAGGGCGAAGATCCAGATCATGCGACTCACGATTTGTTTGAAGCGATCGCTCAAGGAGACTATCCTAAGTGGCGGATGTCTATTCAGGTAATGACTGAGGAGCAAGCAGCCAAACATCCAGATAATCCCTTTGACTTAACCAAAGTTTGGAAGCACTCAGATTATCCTTTAATCGAAGTCGGGATATTAGAGCTAAATCGTAACCCAGAGAATTATTTCGCCGAAGTAGAGCAAGCCGCTTTTAGCCCTAGTGCAGTGGTTCCTGGCATTAGTTTCTCTCCAGACAAAATGCTGCAAGCTCGGATATTTTCTTACCCAGATGCTCAACGGTATCGCTTGGGTGGTAACTATCAGCAACTACCCGTTAACCAGCCCAAATGTCCAGTGATGCATTATCAGCGAGATGGCTTTATGGCGCCGGGGAACAACCACGGTAGCGCTCCTAACTATGAACCGAATAGTACTGAGGGTACGCCCAAAGAAAATCCAGCTTATGCAGAACCACCTAGTCATTTGGGTGATGTCACAGTTGATCGTTACAGTCATCGTGAAGGAAACGACGATTACACCCAAGCAGGTAATCTGTATCGGTTACTAACTCCTGAACAGCAAGAGCGTCTTGCTCATAATATTGTTGGCAGTCTCTCTCAAGCGAGACAGGACATCCAAATGCGCCAACTTTGCCACTTCTTCCGGGCAGATGTTTCTTATGGTCGTCGTGTAGCTGAGGGATTGGGCATTTCAATTGATCCCTCAATGTTTTCTGCGATCGCTCAACCTGTAGGTAGCTGGTAGTCTCGTAGTTTCGTAAGGTGTGTTATGCCGTAGGCTAACGCACCGAAAACTTGGATGGTGCGTTACGTACTAAGCTAAATTTAAATCTCCGACTTCTTGAAGAAGTCGGGGATCTGATAAATTAAAACAGGCTCATTAATGGAGTTCAAAGGCTCATTAATGAAGCTCAAAGACTCATTAATGCAGTTTAAAGACTCATTAACGGAGTTCAGAGGCTCATTAATGCAGTTCAAAGACTCATTAACGAAGTTCAGAGGCTCATTAATGCACTTTAAAGACTCATTAATGGAGTTCAGAGGCTCATTAAGTAGATAAACAAAAAAATTTACAGTTATTGCGATCGCTCCCTTCGCAGAGCATATTGTAGAGAAGTAGTTGTAGGCGTTGCGATCACATTATTTTGCTTCACTGCATTTGCGATCGCATTGTGTAATTAATTATCTTGCCTACTTATTAGACTAGGATTTGAATTCCAGGCGGGTAATGCAGTCGGTACAGATTACCTAAATTACTCAAACCAACGCCAGACAAAAGCAACCATTCTCCTGAATCAAGGCTGACGATTCCGCCGCAAGTCTTCCAGATTTTCACGAATGGTTATTGTATTGGGATGATTTGCTCCCAACCGTTGTTCAGCGATCTTCAAAGCTTCGATGTACAAAGGTTCGGCATCGTTGTACCTTCCCTGTGAATGGTAAAGTCCTGCCAAATTGTTCAGGCAAGTTGCCACGTTGGGGTGTTCATCCCCGAATAGGCGTTTGTCCATCTCCAAAGCTTGCATATACAAAGGTTCAGCATCACTGTACCTTCCCTGTGATTTGTAGAGTAATGCCAAATTGTTCAGGCAAGTTGCCACGTTGGGGTGTTCATCCCCGAATAGGCGTTTGTCCATCTCCAAAGCTTGCATATACAAAGGTTCGGCATCACTGTACCTTCCCTGTGATTTGTAGAGTGCTGCCAAATTGTTCAGACTAGTTGCCACAGAGGGGTGTTCATCCCGCAGCAGGCGTTTTTTCATCGTCAAAGCTTGAATGTACAAAGGTTCGGCATCGTTGTACCTTCCCTGTGAATCGTAGAGTAATGCTAAATTGTTCAGGATAGTTGCCACGTTGGGGTGTTCATCCCCGAATAGGCGTTTTGTCATCTCCAGAGCTTGGATGTACAAAGGTTCGGCATCGCTGTACCTTTCCTGTAAACGGTAGAGTTCTGCCAAATTGTTCAGGCAAGTTGCCACAGAGGGGTGTTCATCTCCCAAAAAGCGTTTTCTCATCGTCAAAGCTTGAATGTACAAAGGTTCGGCATCGTTGTACCTTCTCTGTGAATCGTAGAGTGCTGCCAAATTGTTTAGGCTAATTGCAACGTTGGGGTGTTCATCCCCGAATAGGCGTTTTGTCATCTCCAGAGTTTGAATGTACAAAGGTTCGGCATCGCTGTACCTTTCCTGTGAATAGTAGAGTGCTGCCAAATTATTTAGGCTAATTGCAACGTTGGGGTGTTCATCCCCCAATAGGCGTTTTGTCATCTCCAAAGCTTGGATGTACAAAGGTTCAGCATCGTTGTACCTTCCCTGTGAACGGTAGAGTTCTGCCAAATTGTTCAGGCAAGTTGCCACAGAGGGGTGTTCATCTCCCAGCAGGCGTTTTGTCATCTCCAAAGCCTGGATGTACAAAGGTTCGGCATCGCTGTACCTTCCCTGTGAATCGTAGAGGAATGCCAAATTGTTCAGGCTAGTTGCCACATCGGGGTGTTCATCCCCAAAACGTTTTCTAGCACCTGATAAACTTTGTTCGTACCAAGGTAAGGCTTGTGCGTAGCCTCCTTGACCTTGGTAAAATCTACCCAAGCCCAAAAAAGGAGAGATAAAATCATCATTGCTTAACCAACCTTGGTAAACAGTGGCAGCTTCCTCAAGGTGAGGGATAGCCAAGGTTGCTTCAGCAAATTCTATCAATGTAGGTGTCTGAGGAATACTTCGCGCTACGGCTACCATTGCTTGACAATAGCTGCGCTTGAGTTCATCAACTTCCGATAACTCTTCTAACTTCTGCTGCAATAATTCCCGAATGCGTTCGTGAACTTGGTAGGTGTCTTCTGCCAATTCTTGCAGCAAATAACGCTCAACTAAAACAATGCAGTTAGCTTTAAAGTCAAATTCCAAATCGCTAGAATTTGCTGCTGATTCTACTAAAGACCAAGGGATAGGAGCCAAGGCAAACAAACTCAACAGACAAGCCAATTTTTGCGCCTCTGGTTCCAAGCTTTGCCAATTCAACTCAAAAGCTGCTGCTACACCAGACTCACCTGCTGATGCTTGCTTTTGTAGCTGTGCGAGAATGTCTGCTAGCATAATACTCTCCCTGGCTTACGACTATACGCAGCTATCTGGTAAAGTCCAATGGGTATATAACCCATTAATTCGCAAAGTTTTTTTGCTGTTTCCATCTCCTGTTGAACATATTCATCCCCCAATAGCTTTGCTAATAATTCTAAGGCTGCATCTGGTGACAATTCACCTAACGGCAGTGATGGATATGTTAACCCTGTGTTTTGACGAGTGGTAATTAACACCTTAAACCGAGAACCTTTAGGTGGTAGATAGGGTTGAATTTGCATCCAGTCTTTGACATCATCAAATATTAATAAAACTTTGCCTGGTTGCCAATTCTTCCAGCAATATAAAACTTTACCTCTTGCATCTAATTGCTCAAGAGGATTGAAGTTAGAGAAATGAACCATGCCAAAGTTGATTAACTGGGTTCCTAAATCAGTTCCTTGGGGATTTAACCAACAACATCCGCCAGAATAATCTTCCAAATATTGCCATGAGTATTGAATAGCTAACTCTGTTTTACCCACGCCACCTTGTCCAGTCACATCGGTAATAGCCACCACATCATTTACTTGCAATAGCTGACGCAATTGTTCTATTTGCTCATCCCTCCCAACAAACTTACGAGCTTGACTCTGTTGGATATTATGCGGAATATCAAACGGGTTGAAATGAGATTTTTCAATATCTCCATCCCAACTACGGGAATAAAAATAAGTTGGCAGTTGTTTTTTATCTAAACTATTAAATCGCTGCTTAACTCCCTCAGTAACTTCCCTCATATCCGGCGGAAAAGTCCCATTAGCTGCGGCTAAAGCCTCCCGCACAGCTTGAGAAAAGTATCCTGTTTTATTTTCAGAATTTACCTTAGCTTTTTCTCCTTCACGCGTCGCCAGTAACACAAATTGTTGACTATCTTGCTTTGGCTGTCCACTCAAAAAAGCTTTGCCACCTAAATTAGTTGGTCTTCCCTTCGACTCTAAAACATAATTGGCACAGGCATCAATAATACAAATATGATTGCAAATTTTAAATTTATCGGAACCCAACAAAACTAATAAAGAATTCAAATCTAAATTCTGCCAATTCTGTTTATTTGCATCAGCACAAAGCAACCGACGCTCTCGTTCTGAGGTAATCAAACCATGTCCCGCCCAAAAAATGTAGAGTAAATCCCCCGACTTTGGGGATAAAAAGTTAGTCACAATGTCGGAGATATTTTGCTCTGTTGCCTTCTCTACAATTAACCCATATTCCCCAATTAACTGATGATTTTCTTCCAGTGCTGATAAACATAACCGGATATTCTCTCTCGGTACACCGCGCCGATACAGCCAATGAGCAAATTTCAGCGCATCATCGGCTGGCCCCCCACCCGTCACGTTCCAAGCAGTTTCGTGGTACTTTTCAATACCCACAATTAACCCAAAAGTCCGCTCAGGTTTAGCCATCAACTGCATGATGATTTAGTTTCTCACCTCCTATGGAAAATGACCTAACGCCCCTAATCCCCTAACCCCCTTCCCTAGCAGGGAATCTACGGTATAGACACTTGAATTACCCCCCTTAATCCCCCCTTGGAAAGGGGGGAAAAAAGAAATCTAGTTCCCTCCCCTTTATAAGGGGAGGGTTAGGGTGGGGTAAACCATTATGGCAACCTCGAAATAATCGCCTCCCAGGTTTTGGCATTTGTCCAATAAGCTCCGTGGGAACGGGGAAATGGTTGTCTGCTATCCACTCGCACATCCTGCACTCGCTCAGGAAAAATTCTATTACCCACGTAACTAAGAAAATCCCGTAAATCATAGATATTCAACCATTCCGGGAAATGCTCTGGCAATAACTGCCCATATTCTAAGCTGTAGAGGGCGTTAATCTCATATAAAAATGGTGCTTGGGAACCAACTGTTACCAATAATTCCACCTGAGACAACTGTTGCTGCACTAGCAAATCTACACAAGCGATACCTCCCAAACTATGGGCGATTAAAACCACTGGCGGTTCTGCTTGGACAATTTGTTCCTGGATAAATGCCCTGATTTTTTCACCCCGCGTCTGATACAACAAAATATCACCAGGCATAGGCGAGACTTTATCAGTTAACTCAAGGCGGTTTCCTCTGACATAATTTGTTCCGATTGGCAACGCTAGTCCAATAAGTGGCTTTAATAACCAGCCACCCAATCCTAACTCCGCCTCTGTCAAAGCCAGAGTCAGCAATTCCACAACTTTATCCCGCAATTGGGCATCGGTGAGTATGGGGGGAAATTTTTCTTGCTGTTCGCTAATAAACATTGCTTGAGCGACAATTGCTCTAGCTATTGGTGCATAATATTCACTCAAATCAGATTCGGAAACTGTAAGCAATGCCCGTTCATACGGTTCACTGTGGATAACCGCCTCTCGTGCTGGCTCAAATACCTCTGCAATTCCCGCCTCTTGCAACTTAGCTTGCAGTTGAGATCCCGGAGTGAGACTCGCTACACGAGATTGTAAAACATCCCCTGGTTCTTCCCCAAAGGGATTTCCTGCCTCAATCGGTTTCAAAGACAACAGCCGTAATTCATACAGAGGATCGCGGTATAATTGCCCCCACAACACAATATCTGCGTCTTCTTCTCCTTGAGATAAAGCCAGTGTCGCATCTTCCAAGGGTACTGATGCCCGATTATCATTGAACTTTGCACCTAATCCACCCCAAAGACAAGGAGCAACTTTGATATCAGGACGTTGGGCGTGAATCTTTTGCTCAATTATCTGAAAGGTTTCGTTGTATTCTCGTTCCCTAATACCTGTGCCATGTACAAATATTACAGTGGTCATTGTGATATGGGTGGCTACGCCTACGCAAAGCTTTCCTCTGTATTATTCCTTACTACTTTCTCTGACACAAGTTGATTTCATTCACTTGGTTTATTAAAAACTTCTAAAATCTGTCGGCAAATCTGTTTGAGCTTCTCCTCGATTTCACTAGAAGGCGAAGATGCGCCGACAACACTCCAGTTTTCTACCGTAGAAAGTCGCCACGCTTCGCCGCGATGATCGAATCCAGCCACCTCCACGCCGATCGCCCGGCGGGAATTATTGATGGGATCTTGATAAAATCGGATTTGAATTAAAATACTACGACTTCGCCAAGATTTGCTAATCCCAGGAAAGTGAAAACCAATATCTATAGAATCTGGATCAACTAACTCCCTAGTTTCCGGGTCATTTTTCCAGGGTTTGAGATCGGATTTGGCATCAGGAAACTCGAATTTGAACAAATTAACCACTGTAGCAATGTTGCTGGCGAGTTCAAGGTTCGTTGCCTGTTCAGCTGCGTTCACTAAAAAACACTCCTATATTGCGTCGGCATCTTCGGGGATGTGAAGACAGAAAAACCGCCAGAAGGCTTATATGATTGGTGTTTCAGCTTATCAAGACCTTTAAGATTTAGCAACTCTAAATCATACTTCCCTAACAATTTTCGCTACTAACTAGAAGCCAAAAATCGCTTCTTGTTGGGACTGCCTAACACCTATTAAGTAATTGTACTTAAAAATTACTCAAAAGCAGACGGAACTCTGCTCTTTGGAGAAAATATCAAGATTTTCTGCAAAATCCTTGGCTGACAAGAACGATTGACTGCGCTAGCGATCTAAAATGACACTGTTAATCGGTAAACAAAAAGCAATTAAGTTCAATATATGGTGCGTCAACGCTCGATTTTTTCATTTTTCCTAGTACTATTGGCCACATTCCTGATTAGTTGTGGTGGCCCTGGTGTTGCGGTGGCACCTCCGACTTACACAGCAGTACAACTTGAAAAAATTCAGGCTTATGTTCCTGAAATTCAGGCTGTGCGCGATCGCTCAGAAGAATTGACAACTCTGATTAAAAAAGGTGATTGGATCAATGTGCGTAACTTTATACATGGCCCGATAACAGAAGCAAAGCTGAATCTGACTTATGTCACTCCCAACCTTCTACCCAAAGACCAACCCACAGCACGTCAAATAACGCGAGATTTTTTTAAAGACCTGGTTAAACTCGATAAAGCTACTAGTGCTGGCAATCCTCTAATTGCCTTGAATCAATCCCAAGCTGCTTTCGCAGAGATTGACAAATTCCTCCAACTGCTTCCGAAAACAGAAGAGAGTTAAGAGTTAGGAGTTAGGAGTTAGGAGTTAGGAATTTTTAACTTCTAACTTCTCACTCCTCACTTTAAGTACAAGTCATGAATGTAGTTATTATCGGTTGTGGTGTCGTTGGGGCTGTGATCGCTTACGAACTGAGTCAAGTTAAAGGGTTGAAAATCACAGTTTGCGATCGGCAAGCACCAGCACAAGCTTCCACGGGCGCTGCACTTGGCGTTTTAATGGGCGTAATCAGCCAAAAAATCAAGGGCAAAGCTTGGCAGATGCGACAAACTAGCATCCAACGCTATGAGACTTTGATTCCTGAACTAGAAGCTTTAACAGGTCGCAAAATTCCTTTTAATCGTCAGGGAATTCTCATGCTTTTGTCTGATTCCTCCCTAGAGGAGATGTCAGCATGGGAAAAGTTAGTAGAAATTCGCCACTCTCAAGGCTGGAATTTAGAAATTTGGGACACGGCTAAACTCGAGAATATCTGTCCTCAAGTCGATTTCTACGACGGGCTGCGCCTACGCGAAAAAGTTACTGGCGCTGTCTATTCTCCGCAAGATCGCCAGATCGATCCAACTGCCCTCACCTTAGCTTTAGTTGAGGCTGCCCAGCAAAATGGTGTAACTTTCAAATTTGGCGTGACTGTTTTGGATGCCCCAACCTCAACACCTGAATTTTGCAATCAACTTGAGACTACAGAAGGAAAAATAGCCGCTGATTGGTTTGTAATTGCAGCAGGATTAGGTTCAACACCCCTAACGGCAAAATTAAATCAGATAATTGATATCCGCCCCGTACTTGGGCAAGCCTTGCAAATGCGTGTGGGACATCGATTAGGCAATCCCGACTTCCAGCCAGCGATAACGGGTAACGATGTCCATATTGTTCCTGTGGGCGATGGAGATTATTGGGTAGGCGCAACAGTGGAATTTCCTAGCAAGGGCGATGAGATACCGCCAAATCAAGAACTATTGGAATCTATTAGAGAACAAGCGATCGCATTTTGTCCAGAATTAGCCACAGCAACTATTCTCCGCACCTGGTCGGGGTTACGTCCCCGCCCTGAAGGACGCCCGGCCCCAGTTATTGGTAAGTTGCCAGGGTTTAGTAACGTCCTCCTAGCTACCGGACACTATCGTAACGGCGTTTTACTAGCACCCGCTACAGCTTATGCGATTCGTGAGATGATTATTTCTCAGGGAGCAGGGGGATGAGGGGGAGCAGGGGAGGCAGAGGAGCAGAGGAGCAGAGGAGTAGCAGAAGAATAACAAACAATACTCAATGCCCAATTCCCTATGCCCCATGCCCCATGCCCAATTCCCAATGCCCAATATAGGAAAATAACGTGTCAATAAAAGAACATAAAATCAATGTAGATTCACTGGAATGGTTTTATCGGGAATCTTTACCAATCGGTAGAAGTGACTTAGCACCTGTGGTGTTGCTACACGGCTTAGTTTCACAAAGTTACAGTTGGCGTCATATTATACCTGCTTTGGCGAATCAGGGGACAAGAGCGATCGCTCCAGATTGGATTGGTTACGGCTTTTCTGCCAAACCAGAAAAACGAGATTTTGCTTACACTCCCGATGCTTTTATCACAGCTTTAGAAGGATTTATTAAATCCCTAGAACTTGAACATTTTTCTTTAGTTGTCCAAGGCTTTTTAGGTTCTGTAGGACTACAATATGCTTTGCGTCATCCAGAACAAATTGCTAATTTAGCTATTTTAAATACACCAATTTCAACTGCTGCTAAATTACCCTGGAAAATTAAACAAATGGGTTTACCTTTAGCAGGTGAAGTCATGACCCAAGACCCCTTGTTAGTCGATCGGACACTAGAAGGTGGAAGCCGTTATCGCATAGGAGATAAGGATTTAGATATTTATCGAAAACCATTTTTAACCGCTTCTTCATCTGGTCGAAGTCTCTTAGCAAGTATTCGCAATTTACAGCTTGATTCAGCCATGACAGAAATACAAACTGGCTTTAAAGAATGGCAACAACCAATTCTGATTCAATGGGGTATGATTGACCCTTGGCTACCTGTAGACATTGCTGAAAACTTTGCCAATTCCGTACCAAATACCGAATTAATAAAACTTAATAACGTCGGACATTATCCTCAAGAACACTACCACGAGGCGATTTTGGAAGATCTTTTACCCTTTGTGCGTCGTAAAGATGCTCATTGACAATATAGCTCTGGCAAAAATCGATATTATAAAAATGAATGTCAGAATTCCGGAGTCAGAATTCAGAATTCAGGAATCAGAATCAATTAGTGGAGGATGCAAAATTATCACTGTAGTCCACTAAATGGAAGATTGAGTGGCAGAATTCAAATGTTATTTCTTGTTAAAACTCCATCCTTTAACGGGTGGAATATTCTAAATTCTGAATTCTGGCTCCTGACTACTTTTTATTACCATTAAAAATGGATCGCAACCACAAGTAAAGGAGATTATGATTCATGGCTTATTCATGGTTTAAAGCCTTTCATATTGTCGGATTTGTAGTTTGGTTCGCTGGTTTATTCTACCTAGTACGTCTTTTTATCTATCACGTTGAAGCGAACCTTGAACCTGAACCAGCACAAACGATACTGAAAAATCAGTATCAAATTATGGAAAAGCGCCTTTACTATATCATCACTAACCCAGGAATGTTTGTGACGATCGCAATGGCCATCGGTTTAGTAAGCACTGAACCGGATATTTTAAAAGAGGGTTGGTTGCATATCAAACTGCTGTTTGTGGTTATTTTAATTGGCTATCATCATTACTGCGCTCGGCTGATGAAGAAATTAGCAGTAAATGAATGTCGCTGGAATAGTCAGCAATTACGTGCTTTAAATGAAGCGCCTACAGTTATGTTAGTAGCGATCGTTTTGCTGGCTGTGTTTAAGAATAATCTACCTACAGATATTGCTGCCTGGGCTATTTTCGCCATGATTATTTTGATGGCAGTCACTATTCAACTTTACGCCAAAAAACGCAGACAGGATAAAGAGAAACTGACGGCACAGATAGGGCAACCACAAGAACAAAGTTAGACAAAGTAAGGTAGCACAGCTGGGCTACCTTACTAAATCTTGCATCACAACAATAAATGCTACCAATTAACCATTACCTTATCCTGGAAATGTTTACAGTAAATCATCCCCAGGAATCACGGTAGTGTAAAAAGTATATTTGCGATTAGCCACATAACGGCGGTCTTGTTTAATAATCGCCATAAACTCTCTATGTCCCTCACGGCTACGTCCCACTAAACAACCTGCACTGGCAAGACGAATATCATTCTGGGGAAAATCAAAGCCGTAGTGTTGATTCACATAAAAATTATCACCTGTATCAAGCTTGTCGCCAGTTCGTTTAAAATCTTGGTTGAAATCTCTACAAACTGTTATATCTCCAACTTGCACTAACGCTTCATGAGGCTCTGCTGTGCCGTGAGTACCCACAGCCCAAGCTTTGTATTGTCCAAACTGAATCCTAGCTGCTCCTTTGGGATTCATCGGATTATAAGTGTAGTACCTCCCTGGTTCTGTAGTCGCTTCCCAGTGATCTACGATTTTGGGAACACCATTTACTACTTCAATCACAATCCGCCGATCATTGAATTGATTGGGTGTATCACTATTGAGAGTCCAGTCTCTATTGATACCCTCTACATAAACAATGTTGTATTCTTTGGGATTGGTAAATACCTGATAACCTTTGGATAGCATATATTTCACAATCTTACTAGCGATGTCATTGCCTAGTTTTAAAGGGGGTTTAGGAAGATCATCTATTTTGGTTTCAATTAGTTTCTTGGCTGTGACTGCTCCTAAAAAGCCACTCTCTTCAGTCTTTATTAATTCTTGAAACTTTTTGAGCGATATCACAGATACAGGGCCAAATTTACCATCGGCTGGAGGTTCCAGCAAACCTAAGCCGATTAACAATATCTGAATCTGACGAGCCAAGTCTGCATCTTCTGCGATCGCATCAAACGACCATTTCTCATCTTTTCCCAAGAAATCTTGTAGTTTCATTATGCACCTGCTTTCATTTACTGAGTTCTAAGTATAAACATCATTTTAAAAACTGATGTCGTCTCAAACTATACTCTAACCTGAAATATGATGTCATCTGGAGTCTGCGATCGCACGCACATTGCCTGAATGCAATCCTTGATACAGGCTACATTATTAATTAACTTAATTTCTCTGCTGCGCGTCCAAGCAGCAAATCGTCGTCAGACATCGCCTCTGTAAAACCCCAAATGACTAACGAAGAACTGCTGGAAATTATTGAAAAAGCTGCCAAAGACAAGGTAACAGAATTAGACTTTTCTGGCAAAGGCTTAACAACGCTGCCACCGGAATTTGGACAACTCACCAACCTGCGATCGCTCAACCTCTACAACAATCAACTGAGCAGTCTGTCACCGGAAATTGGACAACTTACTAACCTGCAATCGCTCAACTTCAACCACAATCAACTGAGCAGTCTGCCACCAAAAATTGGACAACTCACTAACCTGCGATTGCTCGACCTCAACAACAATCGACTGAGCAGTCTGCCACCAGAATTTGGACAACTCACCAACCTGCAATCCCTCTACCTCAGCAGTAATCAACTGAGCAGTCTGCCACCGGAAATTGGCCAACTCACCAACCTGCAAACCCTCCACCTCTTCAGAAATCAACTGAGCAGTCTGCCACCGGAAATTGGCCAACTCACCAACCTGCAATCTCTCGATCTCCGCAGAAATCAACTGAGCAGTCTGCCACCGAAATTTGGACAACTCACCAACCTGCAATCTCTCTACCTCGAAAACAATCAACTGAGCAGTCTGCCACCGAGATTTGGACAACTCACCAACCTGCAAACCCTCTACCTCAGCAGAAATCAACTGAGCAATCTGCCACCAGAATTTGGACAACTCACCAACCTGCAATTTCTCTACCTCGAAAACAATCAATTGAGCAGTCTGCCACTGGAAATCAGGCAAATGTCAAACCTGAAAAAGCTGGATCTTCGTAAAAATCCACTCCCCATTCCGCCAGAGATTTTGGGGCCGAAGGATTTATCCGAAAATCCGGGTGATGTGAGTGAAATTCTCGATTTCTATTTTCGGGTGCAAGACCCAACCGAAACCGAACCTTTCTACGAAGCAAAATTCTTGATTATTGGCGAAGGAGGAGCCGGTAAAACTTCTTTAGCCAAGAAAATTGCAGATGAAAACTACAAACTCCAGCTAGAAGAGAAATCAACCGCAGGAATTGACGTGATCCAGTGGCACTTTACACAACCCAATGGTAAAGATTTTCGCGTCAACATCTGGGATTTTGGCGGTCAGGAAATCTACCATCAAACCCATCAGTTTTTCCTCAGCAAGCGATCGCTCTATGCCTTAGTTGCTGACACTCGCAAAGAAAACACTGACTTTTACTGGTGGCTAAAGGTTGTCGAACTCTTGAGCGACAAAAGTCCAGTTTTTATCATCAAAAACGAAAAACAAGACCGTCAGTGCGAAGTCAATGGGGGTCAGTTACGAGGAGAATTCAGCAATCTGGAGAAAATACTGGCAACCAATTTAGATACTAATCGCGGTTTAGCAGAGATTAAAGATGCTATTCAGCTATACATCAGCAGGCTTGACCATGTTGGTACACCTCTACCAAAACTCTGGGTAAGAGTCAGAGCCGCTCTAGAGAACGATTCCCGAAATTACATCAGCTTTGAAGAATACTGTAACCTTTGCCAAGTCAATAATTTAACTGACCGTAAAGACATGAAACGCTTGAGTAGCTATTTACATGACCTCGGCGTTTGCCTCCACTTTCAAGACGATTCTACACTCAAACACCACGTCATCCTCAAACCGGAATGGGGTACAACTGCCGTCTACAAAGTTTTGGACAGTTATACTGTCAAGCAAAAGCTAGGTTGTTTTACCAAGGAAAACCTCAAAGATATTTGGAAAAGCGGCGAATATGCAGATATGCGAGATGAACTCCTGCAATTAATGATGCGGTTCAAGCTTTGCTACGAAATTCCTGGCCGCCGTGACACTTATATTGCCCCGCAATTGCTTTCTATTGAAAAAGCTGATTATACCTGGGACGATCGCAACAACCTGATCCTGCGCTACACCTATACATTCATGCCCAAAGGCATCCTCACCCGCTTTATTGTCGAGACGCACCCTTGGATTGAACAGCAAAAACTCGTTTGGAAAAACGGTGTTGTTCTCAACAAAGACCAAACTCGTGCAGAAGTCATTGAAAACTATAATCAACGGGAAATTAAAATCCGTGTAGCTGGAAACCGCAAAAAAGAATTGATGGCTGTTGTCACCCATGAACTCGAAAAAATCCACAACTCTTACGAACGTTTGCAATATCAAACTTTAGTTCCTTGTAACTGCGAAACTTGTAAAAATCTGCCCACCCCTTATTCCTACTCTCTGGAAAAACTCAACAAACGTTTGAACGCTGGTCGTTACCAAATTGAGTGCGAAAACAGCTATGAAATGGTAGATGTCCGCAGATTAATTGATGATGTCATGTTCCAAAGCTTTAGAGCAGAGAGAGAACTCAACCCACAGTTTGCACAGTTGCAAAGCGAACTGGAGCAAGAGAGAAACGAATTGTTGACGCATCAGTTACAAGATAGCAAGCAGCAAGAAAAACGCATCATGAATAGTCAATCTGCAATGGAATTCGAGAAAGAAATTTTTATCTCTTATGCTTGGGGTGGAGAGAGTGAGCAATTTGTCAATCAACTGGATGAGACTTTACAGGCAAAAGGAATCAAAATCATCCGGGACAAACGCGATTTGGGCTACAAAGGACTAATTAAAGCCTTCATGGAACGGATTGGACGCGGTAAATGTGCGATCGCAGTTATTAGTGACAAGTATTTAAAGTCTCCCAATTGTATGTTTGAGCTAGTGCAAATTGCTAAAAATGGAGAATTTTATGATCGAATTTTCCCTATTGTGTTATCAGATGCCCAAATTTATAAACCGATTGCAAGACTTAAATATATTAAGCATTGGGAAGAAGAAATTAAAGAATTAGACGAAGCTATGAAAGAAGTTGGTGCAGCTAATTTACAAGGATTTCGTGAAGAAATTGACCAATACACTGAGATTCGCAACACGATCGCGGAACTGACTAACCTGCTAAAAGATATGAACACGCTCACCCCTGATATTCACAGCGAATCAGACTTTGAGTCATTGCTGAATGCGATCGCACGCCGTTTAGATGAGTAAAAATAACCCATTGGTTGAGCTTAGAGGTTGAGCAATGTCTCCGATGAGCTAGACCTACGCCCTTTTAGCTCGACAATTTGTATTCTGAGGTGCAAGCTTTAAGTTCAGAATTAGAATGATGAGGGTTAAAGGCGCAACTTTGAGGATAAAAAGCGCAACTTCGAGGGTTAAAGGTGCAACTTCGAGGATTAAAGGCTCAACTTCGAGGGTTAAAAGTGCAATTTCGAGGATAAAAAGCGCAGTTTCGAGGATTAAAGGTGCAACTTCGAGGGTTAAAGGTCAAGCGATCGCCTTTTTAACTGGACAATTGGTGTTCAAAGGTGCAACTTACGAGTTCTGAGGCGCAATGATGAAGCTTTGAAGGCGATCGCTCGCCTTTTTAACTGGACAATTGGTGTTCAAAGGTGCAACTTCCGAGTTCAAAGGCGCAATGATGAAGCTTTGAGGTGCAGCGATCGCATCATTAACAACAGGCGATCGCACATCGTTGAGATGAATAAGACTGAGAATATTTTACCCACCAAATAAACGTTTCCAGATTCCCACTCCCAGTTTTGCAATCCCTTGCTTTAGCTTCCCTTGAGTCAACAGCCCAATCCCCAGGTTATAGTGAGCGGATGCATAGTTTGGGTCGATTTGCAGAGCTTGTTGGTAGGCGGCAATCGCTTCTTCCAACTTCCCTTGATGGTACAGCGCTATCCCCAAGTTATTGTAAGCGTTTGCCAAGTTTGGGTCGATTTGCAGAGCTGTTTGGTAGGCGGTGATCGCTTCAGAGAACTTCCCTTGATTTTTCAGCGCTATCCCCAGGTTATAGTGAGCAATTGCAAAGTTTGGGTCGATTTGCAAAGCTCTTTGGTAGGCGGTGATCGCTTCAGAGAACTTCCCTTGACCATACAGCGCTAACCCCAAGTTATTATGAGCGTTTGCCAAGTTTGGGTCGATTTGCAGGGCTTTTTGGTAGGCGGCAATCGCTTCTTTGAGCTTCCGTTGATCGTACAGCGCAATCCCCAGGTTATGGTAAGCGTCTACATAGTTTGGGTCGATTTGCAGGGCTTGGCGATACGCGGTGATCGCTTCCTCTTGCTTTCCTTGACCGTACAGCATAATCCCCAGGAAATAGTGAGCGTCTGCATAGTTTGGGTCGATTTGCAGGGCTTTTTGGAAGGCGGCGATCGCTTTTTTGTGCTTACCTTGTAGACTCAGCACTAACCCCAGGTTAAAGTGAGCTATTGCATCGTTTGGGTCGAGGTGCAAGGCTTTTTGGAAAGCGGCGATTGCTTCTTCATACTTGCCTTGTAGAGCTAGCGCTGACCCCAGGTTATAGTGAGCGTTTACACAGTTTGAGTCGAGGTGCAGGGCTTGGCGATACATGGCGATTGCTTCCTCTTGCTTGCCTTGGTCTTTCAAGGCAATCCCCAGATTATTGTGAGCTCTTGCATAGTTTGGGTCGATTTGCAGGGCTTTTTGGTAGGCGGCAATCGCTTCAGAGAACTTCCCTTGATCGGACAGCGTAATCCCCAGTGCATTATGAGCATATACAGAGTTTGGGTGAAGGCTTAGGGCTTCTTTGTATTTGAGGGCTGCTTCCTCTAAGTTTTTAGCTTCGCGCAAATGATCGGCTTCGTTGATCAGGCTTGTGACTCGATATTGAGATTCTTCCAGTTCTTGGGTTGTTTGCTTGGGGGGTGAGGAATTGGAGTTTGCAATTAATCGTACTGCCTCCCTAATTCCCTTAACAACTTCTAAGAATGCCTCGTCTCGATCATTCCAGCTTTTTATCGGTTTGCGATTACTAGGCAGTGGAGACAGTTCATTAATGGGAGGAGTTTCCCAATCCGCATAGCGTAGCAACACTGGGATAACACGAGCCTTGTTAGTTGCATTCTGTTCTAACGCTCGTGTAACTTCAACTGTCCAGTGATAATCAGAATTCATGAAATCAGAACTGATTAGTAGTAGGATAAGTCCAGCCTGGTTTAAATGCTCATCTATTTCGCCTTTGATTTCTTGCCCAGCGACGATTTTGCGATCGTTCCAACTTGTAATAATGTTTTCCCGACGCAAAGACGCTAAATGCTTCTCTAACTCTTGGCGCAGTTCTTCATCTTTTTGGTGGTAAGAAATAAAAACTTCAATAGACTTGATTGAGGGCATGGCGATACTGTCGCTGTTTTAAAATATAACTACAAAAGTTTTTGCTCGGATTCCTCAAGCTGCTGCTCTAATCTATTTTGTTCTGTTTGGGCTTCCTGAATTTGCACTTCTAGTTTCCACTTTATAGATACATCAGTTTCAATGGCGTATGCTTGGCGCAGCCGACCTAATTTTGTGCTAGCCAGGTCATACTGTTGTTGTAGTGAATCCCGTTCTTGCTCTAATCGGCGGCGCTGGCGTTCAGTTAAACCCCCACTCGTTGTAGGAGGGTTAGAAGTCGCAGGTGTAGTAGTTCCAGAAGCAGTTGAGGAGGGTTTAGATTTAGCAATATCTTCCACTACTCTACGAATCCCTTGAGCGACATTTAAAAAAGCCTCATCTTGGTCTTGCCAGGTTGTAATCGGTTTAGCATTTTTGGGAAGTGCTTGTAGTTTACCAAAAGGCGCATCATTCCAGTCTGAGGGCTTGAGAATAATGGGAATTACACGAGCTTCCTGCGTTTCATGTCGTTCCATTGCTTGTGTCATTTCTATGTCGTAACAATAATCTGAAGCCAGAAAGTCAGCACTCACTAGCAGCAGAATGATATCTGCAACTTCAAGATTTTCATCGATGGCATTTGCCCATTCACTGCCGGGACTGATTTCGCGATCGTGCCAAGCTTCAATAACTCCTTGACGTTTCATCATGCTCAGATGAGTTGCTAATTTGTCACGCAAAACTTCATCTTCGTGGGCATAGGAAAAAAATACTTTAACTGCATTAGACATATTTTTGAATCTACTTGATTAAATAGCTGTATAAGAGTATGTAAGTTAATTTTCCCAAAATAAAAGCCCAAACGGAGAATATTTATTTAACGTGAGTCTCCAACGGCTTATATTATGTCTGTCTAATACTATTTCTTTGTGAGGCTGCGCCAAACCCTCTTAACTTCTTCTTTCTTTCTTTCTTTCTTTGTGTCCTTTGTGTCCTTTGCGTCCTTTGCGGTTCGTTTTTTTTTCTTGTATTTAAGTATGGTTTAGCGCATCTTCATACAGAATTGGTATAATCAGCCTAATAAAAAGACCTCTCCCTGGTTTTACTAAGCAAAATCTGTCCCTCCGATGCGGAGAGGGACAGACTTGAACAAAAATTCAAGGTATGAAGAGGTTTGATAACTAATTATTTGATTTGGGAATGTGCATCTTGTCCATCCCAACAGACTAAGGTAGGTGTTGCTATGCTTTTAGTCTGGTAGGCGTTTTTGACACCAACCCAGTTACTAGCAATTGGCATTCGCCAACCGGTTCCAAAGGCGCGATCGGTGATTTTCAAGCCGGGGGGTGCTTGTCGCCGCTTAAATTCAGCCCGCGCCACCATTTGAATTACTCTGTCTACAATCACCGCATCGTGACCGGCTGCAACAATTTGCGCTGCTGATTGGTGATTGTGAATCAGGCGTTGCAAAATATCGTCCAAAATTTCGTAAGGCGGTAGAGAGTCTTGATCTACTTGGCCTGGTTTGAGTTCGGCGCTGGGTGCTTTAGTCAAAACGTTTTGCGGGATGATTTCATTATTGCGATTTAACCATTGGCAAAGTGAATACACACGGGTTTTAGGAACATCTGCAATCACTGCTAACCCGCCATTCATATCGCCGTAGAGTGTACAGTAACCAACTGCCATTTCTGACTTGTTACCAGTAGATAAAAGCAGATAGCCAAATTTATTAGCGATCGCCATTAATAAATTACCGCGAATCCGAGACTGTATATTCTCTTCAGCCAGTCCAAACTCAGTACCCGCAAACAAATCATCTAATGTTTGATCGAAGCCTTGCATTAACTCGCCAATTGGTAAAAGATTAGTCTTAATCCCCAAATTTTCGGCTAACGCCACAGCATCACTGATGGAATGCTCGGAACTGTAAGGGGAAGGCATGAGAACACCAAGGACATTTTCTTTACCAAGTGCAGCGGTTGCGATCGCAGCTACTATTGCAGAGTCAATCCCGCCACTTAAACCCAACACTACTTTAGAAAAGCGACACTTGCGGGCGTAATCTCGCACTCCCAAAACCAACGCTTGCCAAATTTCTTCATCTTCCGATTCATACATCGGTGCTATAGAACCCAACTGCAAATCACGTTGCGCCTCGTCAAATTCTACTATTAATAAATCAGTATCAAAACCACGGGCGCGACACATAATTTCACCTTGACGATTCAAGGCAAAACTACGCCCATCAAAAATTAGATCGTCATTTCCCCCAACCTGATTAGCGTAAATCATCGGTTGTTGAAAACGCACTGCACTATGCCTGAGCATGATTTCGCGGAACTGTTGCTTACCAGCTGTGTAGGGCGAAGCAGACAAATTTACAGTCAAATCTACACCCAAAATTGCTAAGTCAGCAATCGGATTCACTGTATAACTACGTTTGCCCCAAAATTCCTCATCGTTCCATAAATCTTCGCAAATGGTTACGCCAATATGGATATCATCGAGAGTGAAATAATTAGCTTGCAAGCCTTCTTCAAAATAGCGACGTTCGTCAAAGACATCGTAAGTAGGCAAAAGTCGCTTGTGAAAAACTTGCTTAACCTTGCCATTCTCTAACAAAGCTATGCTGTTAAATAATGTTTTACCGCCACTAATATGTGCTTTGAGGTTCGGTTCAACAGTTCCTACCAACACAGCTAAATTTGGTGGTAAATCCTGAGCCAAGCTTTGTAAAGTGATGCCCATCGCTTCCACAAAACTAGGATTTAGTAATAAATCTCTTGGTGGATAGCCACACAAAGAAAGTTCTGGTGTCAACAACAAACGCGCACCGCTAGATGCTGCTCGTTGTGCCGCTTCCAGGATTTTTTGGGCATTTAAAAGCAAATCACCGATAGTAGGATTAATTTGAGCGATCGCAATTTTCATTTTTGGTTAGTTAGGAGTTAGGAGCTAGGAGTTAGGAGTTAAGAGTAAAAACTAATTGTTTTGACTTTTAACTTTCAACTCTATGTAGCAGTTCATTAAATAAACACTAAAGGTTTATCCTTTAAGGGAGCAAAAGCTTCGGCGTCAAACTTATACAAACTAGCTGGACGACCAGCACCCCGTGATACCTTAATTCCGGTATCGCATAAAAAACCTAACTTGAGTAGACGCGCTCGAAAATTAGAATAATCGGAAAAGTTATCACCTAAAACTGTGGCGTATAACTGATATAAATCATTCAAGGTGAACATTTCTGGCAAGACTTCAAAAGCCACTGGGCTATACTCTAATTTATTTCGTAACCGCCTATGTCCATAAGCCAGAATTTCGTTATGGTCAAAAGCTAATTGCGGCACTTGTTTGACTGGATACCAAGCTATGCCAGTCATGCGATCGGCAATCAATTCGGCCTCTTCAAATCGCACTAGGGCAAAGTAACTAACTGATAGATAACGCACACCATAACTATCGGTTGCTTCCCGTGGATCGCGATTCGGCCCGCCAAATGTATACAGTTGTTCTAAATAGAGATTGTTGACCTTAATTTTCTCCGCCATAATGCGATAGGCGGCATCTTCTAAAGACTCTCCTGGACGTACCAAAGTACCGGGAAGACTCCAATGATTTAAAAATGGTTCTTGCTGTCGCATTACTAGTAGAACTAACAGCCGATTTTGTACAGTATCTACAGAAAAAATTACATTATCAACACCAACCTTGAAATCGGCCAAAGGTTGTTGGTTTAACGGAGTTGGTATCTTTTTTTGTGAACGTCCTGGCATTCGTACAAATGCTCTCGATTAATATAGGCAACTACAGGGGCTGTGAGGGCTTGGGGATCTCCATGTTCGCGGTACGCTGTTGAGGAAACATCTAGACCGGTCAGACTAGCGATCGCAATTTTCCCTCCCAGCTTTTGCACTACCTCTGAACTAGACTCATCTATTGCATATCCCGGTCGCGGTACAATCAGTAGTTGCACTTCCTGTAACAAATCTTCAATGCGATACCAACGTGGTAGCTGACTGAGTAAATCTGAACCAATAATCAACGTCAATTCAGTGTCTTCACCCCAAATAAGCTTTGCTTTTTCCACTGTTTCCAGTGTTCTGAAGCTGCTTAATTCTTGTTCCAAAGCAATATTGTGCCGTGGCGCGTCTATATCCGCAATTAACAGTCGCAACATTGCCGCCCGATGTTCTAAAAGTGTTTGATGAGACTTAAATGGATTATCCGCAGCCCAAACCGCTACCCAATCATAACGCTCAGACAACCAACTCAGAATTTTTTGATGTCCCGCAGTTGGTGGATCGGCACTAGTACCAAACAAAGCAATTCTCATCATCTTACTTTGCGTCCTTCTCTACGAGACGCTCCGCGAACGCGTCCTTTGCGATAGCCTGCGGCAAGCCGCTGGCGCGTCTACGTTTCTTGGTTTCCTCTGTCAACTGTTGCAGTGCGGCAGAAATTTCCACCTGCACCCCCACAGGATGATCCAAACGCCGTGTTTCTTGTGGCAAACTAGCAACTGAGACAGCAGTACGCTGACGAATTGTTGCCAACGACTCCAACGGCTGCACCCGTTCACCTTCTTGCACTACCAACTGCAATAAAGGTTCTTCTTCCAGAAGAATTTCACCTAAGAGTCCCAATCTGTCTGCTTTAACCTTACCTCCCGTAAACGAGCGAAAAATCTGCTTGCGTCCTGGATAAGTAACTTTACCACTAGACTGCTTCATTACTGGGATGCCATCAATGTCTACAAGTTTATAAACTCCATTGACAGGCGAACCTGTAACTAGTCGCGTTCCCAGTCCGTAACCATCAATCTCAGCCCCAGCAGCTTTTAATCTGGCAATTTCCCACTCGTCCAAGTCGCCACTGGCAAAAATTGGCACACTGGGAAGGAGCGATCGCACCTGTTTTGATAAGGTAACTAAATCTCCTGAGTCCAATCTCACTCCTGTTAATTGCATTTCCCCAGAATTTACTTTTTCGGCCAAGCGCTGGGCAGCAGCAATGGTATCGTAAGTATCAATCAGCAACGGCGCACCCGGAAAATATCGATGAAATGCACTAAAAGCTTGCTCTTCAGTGCCTTCTATTGCTGACAACGCCATCACCAAGGCGTGTGCCATCGTACCACTTGGCTTTTGTCCCAGTTGTAGCGCTGCTAACACATTGGAAGTGGAATCTAACCCACCCGCCAACGCCGCCCGTGCCGCCCACAAAGACCCTTGGGGGCTAAATGCTCGTCTGGTGCCAAATTCTAAAAGTGTTGCTGATTCCCCCGCTACATCCCGCAACCTTGCTGCTTTTGTGGCAATCAAAGTCTGGTAATTAATCGTATTCAGGAGATAAGTTTCTACTAGTTGCGCTTGCCAAAGGGGTGCTTCCACTCGCAACAGTGGTTGATTGGCAAACACAGCTGTCCCTTCTGGTACTGCCCAAACATCACCCGTAAACTTTCCCTCAGCTAAAAGTGACCAAAAGCGATCGCCTGCGTGAGCAAAAATTCCCGTTGCCTGTAATGCCGCAATTTGCGCGGAACTAAAGCGGATTTTGGCTAAATATTCCAATGCCTGCGTCAGCCCCATTGCAATCAAATAACCAAAACCCTCTGGCAATCGTCTGACAGACAATTCAAAGCTTGCCCGTCGTTGTTCTATACCTTCGCCTGTGTAACAAGCTGCCATTGTCAACTGGTAAAGGTCGGTCAGCAAGCTGTAGTCATCGGCAGAAAGGTTCAGTTCCTGGTTCTGCTGGCTTTGCTGTTTATGTACATAGTCCAAATCTGGCAAAGTTGTCATGCAAGAGCTTCCTTACAAGATGCTTCTTTTATTTATGGTAATATTTACCATAAATAATGTCAACTCCCGGCAAGTATATTTTCTGAGATTGCCATAGAACAGTAGATTATCGGCAAATTCATACTAACTTCATAGAATACTTAATGTTTTTTAATAGTAAAAGCTAGCAATAATGTTAATCGGATCGAGCGGCTAACGAAAAAAACAAGATCCTGTCAGAGAAAGTTTGTTTTGCTTCGCTCTTTCCCCGACTAGGGTTGAAGAAATAACTATGTTACAATTAGAATCGAAGAGAAAAGTTTGATTTTTTCACAAGTTAAAGTATTGCAAACTTATCTGAATAAACATTGCATATATTCTCAATATATTGAGAATATGAGCTAGCTAAGAATAGTGGCGTTAGAGTAGAAATGTCACAATTAAAGTGACTCGAAAATAAGGAGTCCAATATTATGGCTATTTCCAAAATCATTGCTAACATAACCCAGTATATTTCTGAAGCTGCAATGCGGATTTTCGGCCCTACGGATGATGCTTATCCTGCTACTGGGGTACAACCTTTTACAGGTGAGCCTTACGATAAGCGTAAAGATGATAATTCGTAGGTGCTGATATAGCATTTAAAAAATTATTTATGAACAAAAAGATACCCGACTTCTTGAAGAAGTTGGGTATCTGATTCTCTGGATGGAGAGCCAATCAAATAGGATTGCTATAGTTGCGTTGCGATTAGAATCAACTACTTGGCAACAGATTAGACCTCTTGCAAAAATCCCTAACACCCCACACGCCAGATGCTCCACTTGGGGAAACCCCAAGACCGCACTGGCTCCCCTTTGTCACCGTTGGCTGTTTGGGTTTGCCAATATATTCTCTGCCTCCAATACCTAAATAATCAACAATCCAATATTCAGGAATTCCTAACAGGGCGTAGTCTTCGGTTTTGCGGGCGTAATCGTTTTGCCAGTTTGTGCTAACAATTTCAGCAATCAGTTTGATTTAGTTTCCTGATGTAATTCCAGGCTCTTGTTGCCACAATGGTTCATTAATTAATTGAGTTTGGTCTAACACAATTACATCGGGACGAAAAGCTGTTTCTGTTCCTAAGAGTTTGATTAGACAGCGATGGGGAATAAAGTAGCTTAAATCTTGACGATCAATTTCTACATTCAGTTTTCGCCCAACGAATCCAGATACTTGCTCGTGTGGCCCGGTTGGTTCTATCTCAACTAATTCACCATCAATTAGTTTATAGCGATCGCACTCACCGTAATGGCTAATAAATTCATCAACGGTTAGAAGTTTTGAGGCTGATTGAACCATTGTGATTATTCCTCATGATTTGGTACGAACCAGTAAGGTAAAGCGTTATAGCGATGAATTATGCTCAATATAAGAGCGGAGAGCGGAGTTAATTAGAGATTTGTAGCCTTTTCCTTTACTTTTAAACCAATCTAGAATATCTTGATCTAGTTGAATTAATGTGGCTTCTTGGCTAACAGATTTTAGCATTTTAGCTGTTTCCCAGAATTGCTGATCTAATTCAGGAATATCTGAAGTATCAATCGCTGTATCAGGGATATTTTCGAGTTCTTTAAGTCGATTGGGCGAGATATTCATAATATAGTCAAGTGTAATAAATCAGATAAAGGCGCGAGGAAAAACTCACGCCTTTTTATTTAAACTTTTTTATCACCGATTGCTAAGAGTTCCAGAATCGCTCCATTTGTCCAGCCGAAACCAACTTCGTTAGAGCTATATCCAAAGCAGATTTCGTCGGAAACATTGGCAGAACAGCGTTCAACATCATATTTCTCAACTAGGGTATTGTGACGCTCGAATTCTTTAACTGCCATAGCGAGAAATTTGTTGGCAATGCGATCGCCTTCTGTATGATACCCATAACGGTGAAGTCCCAGGACGGCAACTAATGTTAATGGTGCCCAGCCAAAGGGAGCATCCCACTGGTTCCCAGTGACACGAGTACTGGTAAAAATTCCGCCTGGGGCTTCAAACAAAGAAAGATTTTTGACGACGCGTTGGGCTTGAGTTGGAGAAGCAATTCCGAGCCATAAAGGATAGAACGTGGTAGCAAATTCGTAGGGACGGCGTTTTCCACTCTGGAAGTGGTAGTCGAAATATAATCCTTGTTCTTCATCCCAAAGAAATTGATCGATCCGATCGCGGCGGATATCTGCACGATCGCTCCATTGTTGTTTTAGTTCTTTGTTCCCGAGAATATCGTTAATTTTCGCTAAATCTTGTTCCACCTGATACAGGAAACTATTGAGGCACACAGGAGCGTAGTGGAGGATATCAGCACTGAAAGGGCCAAATCGGTTGGTGATATCAAAACCAGACTCGCGCATGGTGCGATCGCCCTTGTAAAATAGGTGGGTCAGTTCGTCATTTTCGCGATCGTAGTAAAGATTGACATCGTAATCCTCAACCTCAAAGGTTTGGTAATATTCCTTGACGCGATCATAGTGGCTTTTTCCCTGCTCATCTCGCTCGGAAAACAAAACTTCTGGCGCCGGGCCTTCCCCAAAGGCATAAAATCTGGATAAGCGGGTTGCAGCATTCAGGTGGGGTGGTACTACCCAGTAATAATAAAATTGCTCTAATAGCGGTACGGTTGCCTTCAACCACTCTTCATCTTGGGTGTGCTGGAATAACGCCAAAACCATCATACTGAGGACAGGGGGCTGCGATCGCGACAGCATATAAGTCCGGTTGGCGTTGAGGATGGTGCCGTAATGTTGTACTTGGTACAGCAATTGCTCAACTTGGCTTTGTGCTAGCTCCAGTTCTCCATCGTGCAAAAGTCCTAATAATATAAAGTAGCTGTCCCAGCCATACATTTCGTTGAAGCGACCACCTGGTACGACATAAGGCCCTGGTAGGTATAGTAACCCATGCTGTTTAATCGCTTCTACTTCTGATGGCAAAGTGCGAATTTCTAGCTGTTGCATATCTTTTGAAGATAGTGATCGCTCTAACACAGTCTGAATATTGGGACAATCTTCTGAGGGGGAAATGTAGACGATCCAAGGAGTGTCTTTTTTGTGGGCTAGCTTGGTATCCTTTGCAGATTGTAATAAGTGTTCGTGTGATCGCGTTAAGGTTTTCCACGTTTTTTTGATGTGGAGGCGCACAGCTTCAATCTGTGCGGTGGTCAGTGCTGGGGGAGTGGTCATAATTACAGAATTGTTTTTTTAACGCAAAGGAACGCCAAGGGAAGCGCAGAGGAACGCTGAGGTTTTACAGGGTTCTCTCTGCGTGGGACGAGATTTTTGTTTTTACTCGGCAGTGCTAATTAAGAGGGCAACTGGGAAATGGGTGAGGGCTGTTGCGATAGATAGGGTTTCTATTGCTTGTAAGGGTTGCTGAGTTAGGACGTTTTTCCAGGTGGGGGAAGTTCCAGGGGGTAGTTGCAGGTGCGTATCTTGCCAAACTGACTCGCCCAAGGGATTATCTTCTGGCTGGATGAGGCTGGTTAAAAAGCGGGGCGCGATCGCGATCGCTGTTTGATTTCCCTCCCGCCGTGCAAAGGCGATAATATGATTGGCGTAGGTTCCCTGAACTTCTAATGGCAGATAGTCGCCATCCTGGAATAATGAGACATAGTTTGTTCTGGCTTGGAGTAATTGAGCCGTTAAAAACAGTTTAATTCTACCGTCTGTTTTGTCGTTTAGTAACTCCTGAATTAATCCGAGAATGTCTGTTTTTACCTGTTCGCGGATGGCGCTTAAGTAAGTACGTCGCTGTTCAAAATCCACGGGACGGCGATTGTCTGGATCGACTAAACTCAGTTCCCAAAGTTCCGTTCCCTGGTATAAATCAGGTACGCCGGGTGCGGTAATCTTCAGTAGAGTTTGGGAGAGGGAATTGAAGATACCATACTCTGCAATTCGCTGTTGAAATGGACGAAAGGCTTGTAGAAATTCCCCGGAAATAGCAGGATCGAGTACTTTCTCAATAAAGGAGGTACAAGCTTCTTCATACTCGCTATCAGGTCGTAACCAGGCTGTATGCACCTTCGCTTCTCGGATTGCCTTTATTATATAATCCTTCACTCGTTCCACGAAGGATGCATGTTCGTGTTCGGCAAAAGGAAACGCCCCTACCAGGGTTTGATAAAGAAAATACTCGTCATTGCGATCAGGTATAGCGAAGCCGTGGCGATCGCCACGATGTCCTCGATTAATGGCGCTCCAAGTATTTACCTGCTGATCCCACTCATCGGGGATTTCTGAGAGGACATTCAACCTGGCCCGCACATCTTCGCCGCGTTTGGTATCGTGGGTGGCGGTGGTGTTCATCGTGTGAGGCCAGGTTGCTTGGTGCTGTTGGTTAAAGGCATGAAATTTGGTTACTGGAATCCCAAAATGACCGGGATTACCCCCAACTTCATTCAACGACAGCAAGCGATTGTATACATATAATGTCGTGTCTTCTACACCTTTCGCCATTAGCGGGCCACTGTATTGCTGCATTCGCAAGACAAAATATATCCACTGTTCGCGTTCTGTTTGAGTCAGAGAATTATCAAACTCTAGCAGCATTAACTTTTCAATAAAGGTTAGTTCGTGCTGCAACAGGGGCGTTTGTTCTTTGGCTTGGTAAATTACTTTCTCAATGGTAGCGCGATCGCTATCTCCAATTCCATCGGGTGTAATGTAGGTACGGTAAATCGGAAACAGTGTCAAAACTTCAGCGATCGCTCTTTTTAATCCATTCAGCGTAAAATCATTGCCATAGCGATATTTGCTGGAGATATTTTTTAATAAAAGAGCCAAACTGTCAATATCACCTGCTAAATTCTTTTCTAGGATCAGGTGTTTTTTATCCTTGACTACTGATGCATAATCTACTCTGGAACCGATAAAGTTATGGTATATTTTATCGAACTGTGATTGATTTTCGTATTGACAAAATACGCCATTTACATAGTTGAGAAAGTCATATCCAGATGTTCCTTCAATTCCCCAATTTTCTGGTAGTTCTTCGGTAAGTTCTAGAATCTTTTCAACAGTGATATAAACATCACCCATTTTTTCCCGCAGCCTTTCGAGATACTGGATTGGGTTATAAAGTCCATCAATATGATCGATGCGTAAACCTGTAAACTTGCCCTCCTCAACCAGCTTTTGAATTAGGCTATGAGTATTATTAAAAACCCGCACTTCTTCAACTTTAACGGAAATCAGTTCGTTGACAGTAAAGAAACGGCGGTAGTTCATTTCCTCCGCGCCAACCTTCCAGAAAGCAAGACGGTAAAACTGGTCTTTTAGTAATTCATCTAGGAGGTTAAAGCTTTCAGAATTACCGGGTTCTCCGTTGAAAGTTTCGATATTTTCGTCAATGAACTCACGGATGGCATCGTTTGTGGTGTAGAGTTCCCAAACTAATCCTTTAATAAATGCAATCTGGTCTTGTCGCTGTTTACCCGCCACTTCTGAAGGCACATTTTTGAGAATGTAGAGAATCCCCAAAAGCTTAATAAAATCGGGGTGATTGCGTCCCAGTGTACGGGTGAGTTTCCCTAAATTATAGGTGATAAATTTTGTGTAAGATTCTAAGCGGAGTGGCAATTTCAAGCTGTAATAGTTGACAGTTAAACCGTTCTGTTCGTATTGCAGTTGAATGTGTCCGTTTTCTAGGGATGTACCATAGAAATCTCCCAGTAGTGGCGCGAGAATTCGCTCTTGGCGATCGCCGAAGGGTGCATTCCAAGAAAGGTCGAAGTAGTCGGTATAGCTGGAATCTGGGCCGTGTTCCAATATGTCCATCAAGTAATCGTTTTCGCTACTATAGGCCATGTGGTTAGGCACAATATCTTGTAACCAGCCCATACCAAGCGATTGGATTTCATCAACTAATGCATCAAAGGACTCATTAGTTCCCAGTTCTGGATTGAGTTGAGTGGCATCTACTATATCGTAGCCGTGTGTACTCCCGGATCGCGCCTTGAAAATGGGGGAGGCATATAAATCAGAGATACCCAAATCTGCTAAATAAGCTGCGATCGCTTTAGCGTTGTCAAAGCCAAACTGAGGTGTAAACTGAATTCGATAAGTGGCGGTGGGAATTCGCATATTTTTTTTGAGTGGGGAGTGGGAAGAGACGCGATTAATCGCGTCTGTACTGGGGAGTGAGGAGGATGAGGGAGATGAGCCAATACGGTTCGGTTAACATATTTGTCTCTCGAAGATCCCCCCAACCCCCCTTAAAAAGGGGGGCTTTTTCTCCTCTTTACCCCCTTTTTAAGGGGGTCGCCGCAGGCGGGGGGATCTTATCCGAACCGTATTGGGAGATGAGGGACGCTGAACCTCTAAGCTTGGACGTTGAACCTCTGAGCTTGAACGTTGAACCTCTGAGCTTGAACGCTGAACCTCTGAGCTTGAAAGCTGAACCTCTGAGCTTGAACGTTGAACCTCTGAGCTTGAACGCTGAACCTCTGAGCTTGAAAGCTGAACCTCTGAGCTTGAACGTTGAACCTCTGAGCTTGAACGCTGAACCTCTGAGCTTGAAACTTTAAATTCTAACTCTCCCCCTTATCTTCTTTATTTTTGAATTTTGAACTGTTAACACCAATTTGAGAAAGGAATGCGACAGATATACACGCCTAAATCCTTGTAATATCTGGCTTTCTTAATTTTGAATTTTGAATTTTGAATTTTGAATTGGTATAACTCCCTCATCCCGCTTCATACAGGACTAGACTGGAAGCTTTTACTGTCAGTTCTTGTCCCGCAGATAGATGTTCAGCAGCTTTAGAACCAGGCCCAGACCATGAGGTATCAGCTGAGTCTAATATTTTATGGACATCGTGTTGACTTGGCAAAGTTACTGTCACCGAAGACGAATTGAAATTCATCACAAATATTATTTCACTCGATTCGCACCAACGCCGCACAATGACCACTTCTTTCTCTTCATCGCTAGTCGCTTCAATGAAATTGCGGTCTTGGTTGAGAAGGGCTGGATGTGTCTTCCGTAAATTAATTAACTGACGATACCAATCCCACAGAACTTTGTGTTTTCCTTCTTTGCGTAATTCCCAATTAAGTTTAGACTTTAGGAAAGTTTCTGCTGATTCCGGGTCTGGGGGATCATCTGCATAGTGAAATGCTTCAAATTCTTGTTTGCGTCCGGCTCGAACTAATTGAATTAAATCTGGATCGGAGTGACTGACAAAGTAAATGAAGGGTGCTGTTTCGCCGTATTCTTCTCCCATGAATAACAGGGGTAAGTTGGGTGACAGCAACACAGCGCCAGCAGCTAACTTTAATCCTTCAAAAGAGATTCGCTGACTGAGGCGTTCTCCTTTCATTTGATTGCCGATTTGATCGTGATTCTGAATGCAGACTGTAAACTGTGACAAAGGGCGATCGCGGCAAGATACACCATGAAATCGTTTACGGTGTGGAGCATACTTCCAATCGTAGATAAAAGTATCGCTATAAGCTTTTGCTAAATCAGTACATTTCCCAAAATCTTCATAATATCCTTGGCGATCGCCTGTCAACAGTGTGTGCAATGCGTGGTGAAAATCATCACTCCACTGAGCATCAAGACCATATCCACCCAATTCTGCCGGACGAATTATTTGCGGATTATTCATATCGCTTTCGGCAATTAGATGGCGTTTCCATTTTTGCCCTTGTTGTGAGAAATGATGAACTGCTTCCGCTAATTCCCACAAAAAATGCTTCGCTCCCAAGTCATAAATTGCTTGAATCGCATCCAGCCGCAATGCATCTATATGGAATTCGCCCAACCAGTAAAGTGCATTTTGGATAAAATAATTTCGCACACCCTGACTATGGGCGTCATCGAAATTCATTGCTTCGCCCCACGGCGTTTTGTAGGTTTTAGTAAAGTAGGGTGCGAACTGACTCATATAGTTGCCTTCCGGCCCAAAGTGGTTATACACCACATCCAGCACAACAGCGATATTGTGCTGATGGCAAGCATTTACCAATTGCTTGAGTTCGGCTGGACTCCCGTAGGAATTTTGGACAGCATAAGGATAAACGCCATCATAGCCCCAGTTGCGATATGCAAGAGTTGCTTGAATATGAGTGTCTCCCGGAACCTGAGAGATGGGCATGATTTCAATGGCGTTAATTCCCAGTTCCCTCAGTTCTGGTAAACGGGGAATGATCGCGGTGAAAGTTCCTTCCGGCGTGTATGTCCCGACGTGAACTTCATAGAAAATCATCGACTCCACAGGAATACCCGCCCATCCTTCATCAGTCCACTCAAAGTGATGATCGACAATTTGCGACGGCCCATGTACCCCTTCCGGTTGATACTGCGATGCCGGATCGGCAAAGGTGTCTTGGCCATTCAAGACATATCGATAAAGCGTACCCGGATACACATCGTTGATTTTCGTGTGCCAGTATCCCTCAGACTGAGGCTTGAGGGGAATTAACTGCTGTTCTGGCGTCAAAATTTGTACCGTGACGCTATCTAATAGCGGAGACCAAACTGTAAATTCACACTCTCCGTTCCCCAAGTATTGAGCACCAATTTTCACGCAGTATCCTCCCGTCAGATTCTTTGTTGTGCCGAATTGTGGCGCGATGGCGTACCCGCCCGCAGTAGGCGATCGCAAATGTCATTGATTGCACAATGTTTACAAACACGCCAGATAGCATAATGGTTGGTATAGCAGACTTTTTGCTAGCATCTGGAGGCGGATTTTTGACTAAAATAAACTCTGTCTAATGACAAATAAAAAGACAGGGGAGTACAGTTCGGTTAAGGTTTTTTGATGAAAATTCTAGATCGCAAAACTGATTATTGTAGAGACGGCGATTCATCGCGTCTCTTGCCTTAACCAACAGTATTGAGAGGCAAGAGGCAGGAATTTTGAAACCCACGGAGGTAGGTAAAGCCTCATGTAGCTAAGGTTTCTAACTACCTATTTAACTTAAGTTGACTTGCAGCTACCATCCACACAGTACGATGATTGATATGTATGAGAACGCTTACCAAAGAGTGCGTAGCGGTTATCGCGGATTTGTTCGTAAAAGCGATCGCCTGCCCATTTCATCCCCGGTAAGGCTCGATAAGCGTCTACAAATATACTTCCTGCTGGCAATAACCGCCCAATTTCTTCTGCTGCATTACTACCTTGCCAACGTCTCTCAGGTACATTGCCATCAATTAAAATCACCCCCTGTTCGCAATCTTGGGCTGAAATTCCCCACTGTAAAAGTGTCTGCTCATCTTGCATGGGACTGTAGCGAAACAGCTTTCCTTGGTCTAAAGTTTCTAGCAATTGCACCAAGCTAACGCAGAGATTACAATTCCCGTCGTAGATTACGTAGTAATTCATAAAAATAATGGCTCTTTGGCAATTGAATTGTCGGATGTGTCTAAAACACAACTTTGGTATTCTAGCTTAGAAAACTGTAGCGATCGCTTTTGCCTCACCGAAGCAGTACTAAGTAATGCGATTCACCTCAGCCAAAACAAAATTTCATTTGTGAATTGGTAGCGGCGATAGCGTAGGTAAGTCGAATCTTTGAGCGTCGGAGTCCCCCACCTCACATCTTGCACCTCGCATTTTCCAAGTACCTTATTGAGGCGCAATAAGTAATAAAATTAACTTTTTATTGTGGGTGTTCTGAGATAAGGATAGTATTTTGCATAACCATTTGTTGTTTAGATCAGACTGCGACCGATACTGGCTCCACCGTCTACAAATAAGGTTTGTCCTGTGATGAACGCTGCTCCATCAGAGCAGAAGAAGGCGATCGCAGCAGCAATTTCGTCAAGCTGACCGAACCGACCCATTGGAATCATGCTTGAATAAAGGTGTTCTTCCTTAATGCCAGGGGAAACTTTTTCATGAAACATTTCAGTTTCAATCGTTCCCGGAGCGATCGCATTCACGGTAATTCCAGTTTTTGCTAGTTCTAGCGCCCAGGTGCGGGTCAAGCTGATGACTCCTGCTTTAGCCGCCGAATAACTGGTGCGATTAGGAAAACCCAAAGCTGCGAGGCTGGAAATGTTCACAATGCGTCCCCATCCCGATTGTTTCATGCTTGGCAGCAGCGCTTGTGTGAGCTGCACTGCCGGACGTAAATTAAGATCCAAAACATTGCTCAAATCCTGCAAATTGATTTCTTCCAGAGGCTGTGCCTGACTCAAGCCGACATTGTTGACCAAACCTGTGATGGAGTAGCTAGCAGTCAACTCTGCTAGCACAGACTTTGTTTGCTCAAGATTCGCTAGATCAATGCTGACGAATTGGCCAGGAAAAGGAGCTTTCGGTGGACGTCGTGCCACCCCAATAATTTTATGTCCTTGATTTGCCAGATAATCAGCCGTGGCGCGCCCAATGCCTTTGCTTGCACCTGTGATCAAGATTGTACGTGGGGTGTTAAAATTCATGGGTTATTGTTCTTGGTAGTGGCTCGAATCAAGATTTTATTTATTCTTCTACAATAATGGCTGGTTTATTTCCGCCGTGCTGTACTAGTGACATGAATACTGATTCAAATATGCATAATATCGTCGAGTTTAAGTTGTAAATTTGGCAAGACATCAGAAGAAATAGTATCTCTTAAGCGATATTGTTGTAGCTGGTACACACCGTTAACTAACTGACAAACGGTAAAGGTGGGTTGTTTGGGATTGCCGATAAACTGCAAACCACCCAAGCCACGAAAGTCTACAATCCAATATTCTGGGATGTTAAGAAAAGCGTATTCTTCCACTTTTCTTGCATAATCGTCTTGCCAATTAGTACTTACAACTTCAGCAACAAGTTTAATTGTATTGCCGTTACAAATAATCGGTTCTTTTTGCCAGAGTGGTTCTTTACTAAGTTCTGCTTTATCTAAAACAATTACATCAGGACGAAGTGCTGTGGCTTCAGCCGCCGATGGTTTAATCAGACAAGTTTTTGGAATTAGCCATTTTAAATTAGAATTAAAAATTTCGACATAGTTTCTACCAGCGATATTACCTGCAACAGCTTCGTGTAGCCCTGTAGGTTCCATGTCTCTTAGTTGTCCGTCGATTAATTCGTAGCGTGTATTATCACCATATTCAGCTATAAATTCCTCGAAGGTAAGTAGTTTGGGCGAGGTGTAAGTCATTATGTCTTATTTTGACTTGACGTAGGCTTATTATACAGCATTGCTATGCCCCTACAGCATGGTCTGCGATCGCAGGATAATTAAGAAAATCCTAAAACAATCCATTTTTTAATGCACATCACGATGCCTTTGTACAGCATGAAAGTCCTACAATCATAGTTTCCAAACAAGGACTATAGAATGTTTATATATAAATTATTCTCGCCACAAAAAATAATTAGCATTCTTATTTTTTAACAAAAAAATCTTGTGGATTGATTCCTATTTAATATATAGTCTTTTTTCGTACACACATTGGCACAAGAAAATACTGGATGCTTGCGACATGTAAGTATATCCTTAATTTTCAGACTTTGTATCTTAAAACACCAATTACCTAATAAACAAGTATGGCTAATATCACTGGAACCCCTCTAAACGATGTTCTTAACGCTACTATTGGCAACGATGTAATCAATGGACTGAATGGAGATGACCGCTTAACAGGGAATGCTGGAGTCAATACTCTGAACGGTGGTTCGGGTGATGACAACCTTGATGGTAGAGATGGTAATGATATTCTAATTGGCGGATTGGGTAGAGATATCTTAGCTGGTGGAGCAGGAGCTGATATCTTCCGTTACAACAGTGCTTTAGAGGGTGGCGATATTATCAATGACTTAAAGGCATCTCAAGGTGATAAAATCCAAGTTTCTGCATCTGGATTCGGAGGTGGACTCGTAGTAGGGCAATTACAACGTTCTCAATTAACTCTTGGTAGTGCTTTCACCAATCCTAACCAACGCTTTAGATTTGACACCAGTAGCTCGATTCTATTCTTTGACAAAGATGGTAGCGGTTCGCAATTTGGCTCCGTCGAAATTGCTAGAATAAACGGCGTTAACGGCCCTCAAATTATCGAAGTAATCGCCTAGAAGATTTTGGATTTTAGATTTTAGGGTCGGGTGCCGTAGCTAGATGGACTATGGCACCATTAGCAGACATCAAAAAACCTAGAAGCCGAGTTTCGTAAATTTAAAAACCTAGTTATAGAAAAATATTCAATTTCAATTTTATCATATTATTAAAACAACAGTATATTTAATAATTTATTTTTGTAGGTTGGGTAACGCTAAAGCTCAACCTACAAATTTTTATTTTTTAGCCTTAACCGAGTAGTATTGCAAAGCGACCGTTGCATTTAAATAGCAAAACATCGCCCCCGGTTTCCAGTTATCATGCTTTTGGAATGATATTTGCTTAGTTTTTTCATTAAAGAGAAAATATTCATGAGATACAAACTCTTGGGCAAAAGCGGGTTAAGAGTCTCTGAACTCTCCTTGGGAACCATGACCTTTGGTGAAGATTGGGGTTGGGGTGCATCTGTTGACGAAAGTCGTAAAATCTTTGATAGCTATGTAGAAGCAGGGGGAAATTTCATTGACACCGCCAACGGTTATACCGATGGTAGCAGTGAAAAAATTGTTGGTGAGTTGATTGCTAAAGAACGGGAACGCTTTGTAGTTGCGACAAAATATTCCTTTCCCTTGCGGATGAATGACAAGAAGGGCGACCCTAATGCCAGTGGAAACCATCGCAAGAATTTAATTCAATCTTTGGAAGGTAGTCTCAAACGCCTGAATACCGATTACATTGATTTATTCTGGTTGCACGCTTGGGATTTCACAACACCGATTGAAGAAGTCTTGCGATCGCTTGATGATGTAGTGCGTCAAGGTAAAGTACTTTACATTGGCATTTCTGACACACCCGCTTGGATTGTTTCCCAAGCAAATACCATCGCCCATTATCAAGGATGGACGCAGTTTGTTGCTCTGCAAATTGAGTATAGTTTGATTCAGCGGACACCAGAGCGGGACTTGATCCCGATGGCAAAAGCTTTGGATTTGGCAGTAACGCCGTGGTCGCCCTTGGGTGGTGGAGTGCTCACAGGAAAGTATAACAAACCCAGTCAAGAAGGCGGTGAACAAGGGCGAGTAGCGAGTTTAGGGGGAGAAGTTTCTGAAAAGAATTTAGCAATCGCGCAAGTTGTCAGTGAAGTTGCGACAGAAATTGGACACACACCTTCACAGGTAGCATTAGCTTGGTTACGTGCTCAAAGTGGTGTGATTATTCCGATCGTTGGCGCACGTAAGTTAACCCAGTTTCAAGATAACTTAGCTTCCATTGATGTCAGCCTCTCGCCAGAACATCTGCAACGGTTAGATGAAGTCAGTCAAATTGAACTGGGTTTTCCTCATGACTTTTTGCAAAATAATGATATTCGCGATCGCCTTTTCGGTGGTACATTCAATACCATAGAAAACCATCGTATCTGACCAAGAGTCATAACCAGTAACACATTCAGCCATTAATATAATCTGTCGTCAGAGAGTTTCGCACAGCCAACCAAAATCTGTAAAGTTAAATGCAAAAGGCATTAACGTAGAACTATGAGCGACAACACTATTACATCACGTTTGTACCCCACTCGTATTGACATTCCCGCTGAAGCGCGAGTGCAAATCGTGGTACTTCTCAACCAAAGCTTGGCAGCTACTTCGGATCTAAAAACCCAAGCAAAGCAAGCGCACTGGAATGTAAAAGGAACTGACTTCTACCAGTTACATCTATTATTTGATGAACTTGCTGGGGAATTGGAAGAGTACATCGATTTGATAGCTGAACGCGTCACAGCTTTAGGTGGATACGCTTTCGGAACAGCCCGCGCCGCAGCTAGTAATTCCATCCTGCCAGAATACCCCTTAGATATTTTGGATGGCAAAGACCATGTGACAGCCTTGGCAGATCGCTTTGCATCCTATGCTAAACATCTCCGGGAAGCGATCGATAAAACTGATGAATTAGGCGACCTCGATACTGCTGACCTTTACACGGAAATTTCCCGCACCATTGACAAACGACTCTGGTTCTTAGAAGCTCATCTGCAAGTAGCAGAAATTAAGGCAGAGAATGGCAAAGCGAGTACTACTCAAACTCAAAGGATACCTGCTGGTGTAAATTAAGCACTTTTGAGAGACACTTGATTTACTAATAGGGTGCATTAAACTAAAGCTTAAAGCACCCTATTTCAACGTTATCTTGATATGAGTTCGACAAAACTCTCTACCTGGAACTAAAGTTCAAAAGTGTCCCTCTCCAAGTCAGTGAGGGACACTTTTGTATGGTAAAAATAGGCAGAGGTTATTAAACCTCTTGCACAAATGCAAAATTCGCCCACCCTGCGGGATCTTGCTACAACCCCCAACCCGTCTCCCAATATTAGGAGAAGGGGAGCTAAATTAAAAATCCTTCTCCCAAGGTTGGGCTATGGTGTATACACAAGTCAGATCCAGTTTTACCCCACGCTTGGGATCAGCCAGAAAGCCCTCATGTAGAGACGCGATTTATCGCGTCTAAAAGACTGGCACGTTAACAAGACGCGATAAATCGCCGTCTCTACAGAGAATATACTCGTCAATTATTCCTTGACAGACTACTATTTCCAACTTGTGTGTACACCATAGGCCAAGGTTGGGAGAGGGATTTAGGGTGAGGGCTTTTGATTCATACAAGAAGTCTATTGATTCGGCTAATTAGACAGACATTATATGAGCCGTCGAATTCACGTTACCTCGATCGGATTTTTGATATGTGTCTAACACAGGCTAGCAGCTAATCTTGTTGTGCAAAAATTGAAATTGCAGTAATTTAGTTTTTTAAGAGTGTATTTTATTCAATTAAAAATATCTGTCAAATTTCACAGTATCTTTTTAGTAAGTACGCCACTTTTAAGTGCGTACTTTTCATTTTATATGTATATACTTTACTATTTAAATAGTTACAAATTAGTTCTAATCAATCAGAATTCTAAATTTTGAATTCTAAATTCTTCTAAAAACAATTAACAACGAGGTAAATTTATGTCTCAAAATACAATTACCCACTTAATTCACGATCGCAATGCCCGTGGTCACGCTAAAATGGGCTGGCTCGATAGTTATCACACATTTTCCTTCGGTAGTTTTTACGATCCCAACCGCATGGGATTTCGCTCTCTACGGGTAATTAACGACGATCGCATCGCCCCTGGTGCTGGATTCCCTACCCACAGCCATCGTGACATGGAAATCCTCACATACGTCTTAGAAGGTGCTGTAGAGCATAAAGACAGCTTGGGTACTGGCTCGGTGATTCGCCCTGGTGATGCCCAAATTATGAGTGCTGGAACTGGAATCAGCCACAGTGAATTTAATCCCTCACCAACTGAACCACTACACTTACTACAAATCTGGATTTTTCCCGATCGAGAAGGGTTAGCACCAAGATATGAACAAAAAGCTTTTCCTCTAGAAGAAAAACGCGGCAAATTACGCTTAATAGCTGCTAAAGATGGGCGCGATGGTGCTGTGACAATTTACCAAGATGTTGATTTATACACATCTGTTTTAGAGTCAGGTGATGTTGTTAATTATCAAGTCAAACCCGCTCGCTATGCCTGGTTACAAGTAGCGCGAGGCATAGTCAACTTAAATGGTGAAGAACTCAGAGCCGGTGATGGTGTACAAATCAACGGCGAAGAACAGCTAGAAATTAGCACCAACATCGGCGGCGAAATCTTGCTTTTCGATTTAGGCTAATATTGCAGCTAAAAGGGCGGTTAAAAACCGCGTCTAAACAAAACCTGCGGAAGCAGGTTATAACAAGGGGCTTAAGCCCCTTGTTTTGTCTTAGTCCGCGCAGACGGACTTTGCCTGTGTAAAATGAGACTGTTGGAAAACTATATCCAAATCACGGTTATACTTTCTCATAAAACCACCAAAATACTTGGGGGCAATGGACAAAAAGTTCTTAGTTTGGGAAAGATGTATCAGACTTTAATAAGTATTAGAGGTGGCTGTAATGCCGACGATTCATTTTGTGGATGGTGAAAAAGGCGGGGTAGGAAAGTCTCTCTTTGCCAGGACAATGATTCAGTATTGTCTGGATAAGAGAATCCCATTTGTACCAGTGGAGACAGATAGATCGAATCCAGATGTAGCAGGGGTATATAAGGAGATATGTAAGTATGCTGTGTTTAGTGAGAATGAACGACAGGCAAATAAGGCAGATAGAATATTTGAGTGGGCGATAGAGAAGCCAGTAATTGTTAATTTAGCTGCACAATCGCATAGAGCAGTACAAGGGTGGATTGAATCTAATCAATTACTTGAACTAGGAAGTTCGCAGGGAGTTCTGTTTTGCAAATGGTTTGTATCGACAGGAGGATATGACAGCATCAACCTGTTTACTCAGTCAGTGAATACTTACGGTGAGAAAATCCCTCATATTCTGGTGAGGAATTTAGGGCTGTGTGATGATTGGGAGCATCTAGAGTCAGACTCCAACTATCAGAACATAGTAAATAAATATCAGATAAAAGTTATAGATTTTCCGAAGTTAGCATACAGAGAAAGAAACATAATTGACCAAAATCGCCTGACTTTTGCAGAAGCTAGAGAGTATAAAGAATTTGGGATAATTGGGAAACAGAGAATAGTGAATTTTCTGAAGCTTGCTTATGGTGCTTTTGAGAAAGTAGGTATCTGGTATGAAAAAGTTGAGTAGCAGTCATTAGTCATTGGTCATTGGTCATTAGTACCAATGACTTTGGAGAAACCTTAACAGGAGATTGGATGGGGGTGTGATGGTGTACCCGCCCACCGTAGGCGATCGCTTTGCGAATTTGACTACAATGCTTAGAAAGAGTAGCTAAAACCTAAATGTCTAAAAAGTCCGATTCTCAGTTTCAAAATCTTTTTAGTTCACCCAAATCAACTAACTGGGACGAAAGATTAGCCCAAATAGCTTATCGCTTTAACCGAGAATATCAAGGTGAAACCTTTGAACTCCCAGCAGAAGTACAGGCAATGCCGATATTTTGCGAGTGGATTGCTGGAAGTTTCTCAGGGAGAATTGCTTCCCCTTTTTGGGAAATTGCTAAACCTCAAAAAAACCAACACTGTATAGATATTGGCTGTGGGATCAGCTTTTTAATCTATCCTTGGCGGGATTGGCAAGCATTTTTTCATGGGCAAGAAATTAGTAATATGGCACGCGATACCCTGAATTCTCGTGGGCCACAGTTGAATTCTAAGCTGTTCAAAGGTGTTGAGTTGGGAGCAGCCCATCAGTTAAACTATTCATCAGAGCAGTTTGACCTGGTGATCGCCACAGGATTTAGCTGCTATTTTCCCCTCGAATATTGGGATGCTGTACTAGCAGAAGTCAAGCGGGTGTTAAAACCAGGTGGACATTTTGTATTTGACGTTCTCAATCCAGAACAGCCTTTAGCGGAAGATTGGGCAGTTCTGGAAACCTATTTAGGGGCTGAGGTGTTTTTAGAGCCTTTGGCTAAGTGGGAAAAAACGATTAAGGCCGCTGGTGCTAAAGTCGTAACGCATAAATCAGGGGAATTATTCGAGTTGTATAAGGTGCGATTTTAAAAATCTTATTACTCAGGGATAAGTGGACTTGATGGATCTAAAGAAGTTGTAAAAACAAAATAGATTACCCCAGTTCCGAGAATCATCACAGCGAGACTGAACAGCAACACCCAACGGTCTGTTGGTTCGTAAGTATCTTCTTCGATATCACGACGAACAGCAAAATAGTGTACTGTTGAGAGCCACACCGTGATTAAACCCACCAGCGAGAAGACTAAACCTAACTTCCAGCCGTTACCAGGACGGGGTATCAAAGGTACTTGGAAGGCACGCAAACGCACGATGACGACACCAAAACCTAAAAGAGCGATCCCTGTCCGCATCCAAGCGAGGTAGGTACGCTCATTTGCCAAGTGATCTCGGATTCTGGACGGATTTAGTCGTCCTGGCTTTTTTTTATCTTTATCTTCTTCTGTGGGTTTCAATTTTAACTGCATCAATAACACCCTTATCCCCAAAGCGGCTCTTATCAAAAAAATGCGAAGGTAGTAGAAAATCTCTTTCCAGATGACTTGCACCCAGCACAATAGTTGCGCTACTGAAATATGCCTGTTGTGATTGTACATTTTTTCCAAAATTTATTTTAATGCAGATATCGAAATAAAACAAGCCTAAAATTGAGGACAGATAAATTCAAAAAAAAATAGCCAAGATCAGAGAGATGTTTCACCAGTGTTTGTCCTGTTTTTCTCTGATTTTGGCTGTTACTCTATATAAATTCAGAACAATCATTCAAAAATAAACTATACAGTTCTATTTCAAGACTGATTGCTAGGCGCATTAGGAACTCGTGTATTTATGAGATCCTGCGATATATTTGGGATAAACCAGTTAGCCTCTTTGCTGTTAAGAACTTTTACAGTCGGGACATTCAATTCAATCTCAGCAGTATCTGGATTCCTCTTGATTACCAGCTGAGTGCCATCAAGGATCTTCAGAGCAGCGGCTCCTGTCAATTCTTCACCTTGCCCATTAGGACTAGAAGTGAAATTTGCTACCTGGGCATCATTCGGTAGATAGATGCCATCACAATCCCAGTTATTTTCAGTGGACTGACCATCAGCTAGAAAATACAGACCATTCTCATATACGGCATCTTCATTGTCTTCATCATTTGGTGTCTTGCCATATACCCCTATGGTATTACCAGTTTGGTTGTTGCACTGACCCCAATTGATTCCCGTCTCTAAAGCATATTTTTGCAGTGTTAATTCCTCGGTTCTTTTTTTAATTTCTTCTGGTGTCAGACCTTCAACTTGAGTTTGGGCGTCTTTTGTCTGAGAGAGTTGCTTAAGAGCTTTGGTGACTTCGATGTAATCAGGGTTTTTGCTAAATTTTGGTCTGTCAGCAAAAGAAGGTTGAGCAAAGGCTAGATTAACGACAATCATTAAAACAATTAGCAGAGATTTCCAGATTTTCATGTTTTGATTCCTGTTGATGGGTAAGATATTTTCCAGTTTATAATTCGTTTTGTTCAGAAAATTGATGATGCACCTCTTTATTAGACACTTAATTTTTCTTGTTCTTCACTCGACGGCTGAGTATTGAAACCTAAAATTAATGAGAATATATAACTAGAAACTACAGATAAAAGAGTCCAAGTAACATTTTCTGTGACAATAAACACGCCCAAACCAATCAAGATACAAGGTACAAAAGTATTGCCATTTTCAGTTAAAAAGTTGGCGATCGCAGGCAAGTAGGTTAATTTATAAGCGGTATAACACCATACACCAACTAGGGTAAAAAATACACTTAGTATTACCAGCAGACTATCTAATTCTGAGTTGGCAAACAGGGGTACATAGACGCTGATATTATCACTGCCATTAGCAAAGGCGATCGCGGCTACATTGCAAGTTTGCGGAGAGAGAAAACTACTAACTATAGAGGGACAAGATGGCTCAGTTTCTTCTTCGGCTTCCTCTGGTGAATCCTCTTCGCGTTTTAGTAAACCGCTCACACCAATGATTATTGGCATTAAACCAAGTAGTCTAATCCAGTCCTGCGGTATGATTAGTCCACCGAAGAAACCGGGAAGGCTAGCAACGATCAATGCCGCAAAACCGAGATACTGACCAGCAAGGATGTGACGGCTGCGAAACGTTTTACTTATTTGTGAAAAAAGCAACGTCAGAATGACAATATCATCGATGTTGGTGGCAGTGAATGCGGTAATCCCTGTGGTAATGGCAGTTACTAAATCGTTCATTTGTGGATGTCCTTATGTTCATGCTTGGGAATTGGGCATGGGGCATTGGTTGTTCTCCCTCTGCTTCCCATGCTTCTTCCGCTCTCTACTTGGCCGTTTGAGTCCGTGCCGAAGCTTTGATTTATACTTTAGTCAAACTAACCGATAGAATCAAATGCTTTTATTTGTCAAAATGATAAATGAAAGTGATTAAAATTTTGACACCAAGTCTTAGGGATACGATAAATGGCAGGAATGACGCTTGAGCAGCTAAAAATATTTCTAGCTGTGGCGCAGAACTTACACTTTACTCGCGCTGCAGAGGAGCTTTATATTACACAACCGGCTGTCAGTGCAGCAATCCACAACCTAGAGCAAGAATACGGAGTGAAACTGTTTCATCGGATTGGTCGCCATATCGAGATTGCTGAGGCGGGTAAATTACTGCAAGTAGAAGCGCAGAAAATTCTCGATCAAGTTTCCTTGACAGAAAGGGGATTGCGAGAATTGAACAATCTGCAACGGGGTGAATTGAAATTAGGGTCGAGTCTGACAATTGGTAACTACTGGCTACCAAGTAAGATTAGTGAGTTTAAGAGCCAATATCCTGGTATCCAGATTGACTGTACCCTTGCCAATGCAGAAACGATTTGTGTCGGTACAGCGATGGGACAGTTTGATTTAGGTTTGGTGGAAGGTGATGTGAAGCCAGCGCTTCAGAATACTCTAGAGTACGAAATAGTGGCGAGCGATCGCTTGCAAATTGTGGTCGGTCAAAAACACCCTTGGTTTGAGTGGGGAGAAATTGATTTAAGCCAACTAACTCAAACTCCTTGGGTGATGCGGGTGCGGGAATCTGGTACACAGCAAAGGTTTGAGGAAGCGTTGCAAAATTGGGGGATCAACCTCAGCGAACTGAATGTAATTTTAGTGTTCACCAGTGGTGAGATGGCAAAAGCCGCGATTGAAAATGGCGTAGGCGCAACTGGAATTTCTGAGTTGATGGTAAAAAAAGAAATCCAGCTAGGAACTCTGCGGGCAATTCGAGTTATTGATAACCGAGAAGGCAACAGTGCGATGCCTACGGCGGGCTACGCCTACGCAGAAATAGTTCGACCTTTTTTCAAAATCAAGCATCGTCAGCGTTTTCAAACTGCTCTTTCCAAAGTCTTTGAACAAATGTTGATATCGTCTATGTTGGATGGTTCACATCATTTATCAGTTATTTAAAGGAGACTGGGCATTGGGCATTGGGCATTGGGCATTGGGCATTGGGCATTGGGCATTGAAAAGAGGCAGAGAGGAAAAACTTACTGCAACTGCTCCCCTACTCCCTGCCCCCTGCTCCCTCATCCCCTCATCTCCCTTAGTCCCCAATCCCCTTCACATCTTCCGCATATTTCTACTGATGGGGTCAAAACCTCTAGAAAACCGTGTACTTTCATCGTAGCAAGCGCCAGTCAGATTAGCTCCATACAACTTGGCATAGTTGAGTTTTGCTCCTCGGAGATTTGCTTCATTCAGATTGGCACCGCTCAAATTAGCTCTGGTCAAATTCGCTTTGGCTAAATTAGTTCTACTCAAATCTGCTCCCCAGAGTTTAGCTTTAGCTAAGTTAGCTCCACTCAAGTCAGATCCCCATAAATTAATTCCAGGCAAATCGGCTCCAATTAGCTTGTCCCGACTCAAGTTGACGGCTGGAAAATATCTTTCTCCTGCGGCAAAACGCCTTTTTAATTCTTCAGCATTCATGCGTCACGTTGACCTTGTTTAGCAATACAGAAGTTATGTGTTCCCATTCCTGGCTTAGTTCTCCTGAAAATGCTGGCTGACCACTGCGTTGATACCAGAAATGGGCATTTTTCAAATCGCCTTCTTTGCGGTGCAGATAAGCATGAACCCAGGCACTGTCAGCATCACTGGCATTTGCAACTATTTCATGAGCCTTGCTCCAATCACCTTTGTTGTCATACCACATTGCTTGCAGCCCTTTTGGTAGTGTCTGAGGACATGGGCGCTGCTTTTCGATCAATCGCAGGAATTCCTCTGTATTCACGATCGCCCCCAACAAGAATCAAACTTCTATCTCTAAGATACTCTCCAGGTTAAGGTTAAGGGGAGTATGGGCGTAGAGACTAGAGCTTTTTTACTTTCCAAACATCTCTAAGCTTTGTGACCTTTCTTACAATACCCCCTACTTTTAAAACATCCTCTAAACAAACGCCAACGAATTTGACTGTGGACAGCTTCTATTTTAACCCCCATAGTAGAGGTTGTTTATTTAATATCTGCAATACTCCAAATTTCCTCAGATGCACAGAGCTAATAGAGAGCAATTTCTTCCTATTAATATTCGGGCAGGCGGTCATTTTTTTGCAGCAACTAGTGGATTTATCTTATTAACTATTACAGCTAATTTCTGACAGCGCAAACGATTAGCTAGGTTACAGTACTGTTCCAATTGCTGAAGAAACCATTTTAGTTCGCTTTAACTGTAAAATAACCTCAACATGAGATTCTATTTAATTATTTTCTTACAGAAAGAGTCATGGTCTTTAAAACAGCAACCGAACACCTGATAGCTCTAAAAAGTGTCAGCAAATCTTATCAGCAGCCCAACGGCCAGCAGATTGTAATCCTGGAAAATATTAATCTTGAGTTGCGTCCAGGGGAGATAGTCGCGTTGCTAGGGCCTTCAGGTTCAGGGAAATCTACTTTAATGCGAATAGTTGCTGGGTTAATCGCCCCCAGTCAAGGTGAAGTTATATATCATAACCGTCCTCTAGTTGGTTTAAATCCTGGGGTAGCAATTGTTTTTCAAAGTTTTGCCCTTTATCCTTGGTTAACTGTACTGGAGAATGTGGAACTAGGTTTAAAAGCAAAAGGAGAAGTGCCAGATTCTCGACGGCAAAAGGCGCTACGGATGATTGATATTATTGGTTTGGATGGGTTTGAAAATGCCTATCCCAAAGAGCTTTCTGGGGGAATGCGTCAGCGAGTTGGATTTGCTAGGGCTTTGGCCGTAGAACCAGAACTGTTATGTATGGATGAGCCGTTTTCGGCCTTGGATGTGCTAACAGCAGAAAACTTGCGGTTTGAGTTATTAGATTTGTGGTTAGAACGTCGCATACCTACCCAAGCCATTCTGATTGTTACCCACGGGATTGAGGAAGCGGTAATTATGGCGGATCGGATTATTGTTCTCGGACGTAATCCGGGAAGAATTCGGGCTGATTTACCTGTGACTCTACCCCATTACCGCGATCGCAAACACCCAAGTTTTCAAGCCCTGGTAGATAAAGTTTATACAATCATCACGAACCCAGAACTAGAAACAATTCAGCCTCCAGCCACTACCTCTGTACAACCTGCAACACCACCAGCAAAATATCAGTCTTTGCCAGCCGTGCGAATTGGTTCCATTGCCGGTCTTTTGGAACTTTTAGAAGATCGTCAGGAAAAAGACCTATATCGGCTTGCTCAAGAATTGCAACTAGAAGTAGATGAGATTTTACCAATTGTGGAAGCTGCAAAATTAATGGATTTTGTAGAACTTGCAGAAGGTGATATTAACCTGAAGCCAGTCGGGCAACAATTTATCAATGGTGGTATTGATGATCGCAAACAAATCATGCGATCACAACTCTTAACTAATATTCGCTTGGTACAGCAAATTTACCGTCTTCTGGAAGCGAAAAATAATCAACGCATTCCAGAAGAACTGGTTTTAGATATTCTAGAAAGTCACTTTAGCCCACAAGAAGCCGAACGACAATTAAAAACTGTCGTTGATTGGGGTCGTTACGCCGAGATATACGGCTACGATCAGCCATCAGGACAAATATTTTTAGAGCAAGTTGTTAATGCTGATTAGTCAGTTGTCATTGTTAACTCTCCCCACTCCCTATTCTTATGACCCGACCCCTCACTCCTGCTAATAAAACTCTGGGACGTAGCAATTGGACTTGGCAAGATGGATTGCTGATTCTGGTAATTTTATCTTTCATTGTGGCAATTATTAGAACTGCTTCCCAATTTAGTGGTGCTTTTGAACCTGAACTCACAATTTCTACAAACATCAATGCTTTGCCAGGATATACAGCCCAAACCCTGATCCGCATGGGGTTGGCTTACTTTTTATCCCTAATTTTCACTTTATTGTATGCTTATACTGCTTATCGCTCCCGAATTGCAGAGCGGATTTTAATTCCGATGTTGGATGTTCTGCAATCGATTCCAGTATTGTCTTTTTTACCAGGTGTGGTACTGGCTTTAATTGCCCTGTTTCCGGGTCAGAGAATTGGTGTAGAACTAGCAGCTATTTTGCTGATTTTCACTGGTATGACCTGGAATATGACTTTTAGTTTTTACCAATCTCTCCAAAGTATTCCGCAAGAATTACTAGAAGCAGCGCGGGTTTATCGGCTTAATCCCTGGCAACGCTTTTGGACATTGGAGTTACCATCTGGTGTAATTGGTTTGGTATGGAATAGTGTGATGTCAGTGGCTGGAGGTTGGTTTTTTTTAATTGCTATCGAGTCATTTACTTTGGGGAATAAAGATTTTCGTTTACCAGGATTAGGCTCTTTTTTAGGCACAGCAGCCAACAAAGGAGACTTTAAAGCTATATTTTGGGGCTTGGCGGTGCTGATTGGGATCATTGTGGCAACTGATTTTTTTGTGTGGCAACCCCTGATTGCTTGGGCAGAAAGATTTAAGCTGGAGATGATTGAAACTGAAAATGCACCGCAATCGTGGGTATTGGATATTGTCAGGCGATCGCCTACTTTACGCGCAATTGGCGATCGCGTTTTTCAGCCATTACAAACAGCCCTAGACGACAGTTTAATTCGGTCGTTTCCCGTGCGTTCTGTACCTGTAAATGCCAAAGGCAATCTCAATTTGCCGAGTTTTTTAAATTGGGTATTTGTTAGCGGCTTCACCTTAATTGTCCTGTGGGGTACTTGGGAAGCCGTGTTACTATTACAGACTTTAGGCTGGGCTGATTGGCAACAGGTAATAAAGGGCGCTATGTTAACGGCGTTGCGGGTGATAATTGCTTTGATATTATCACTGTTGTGGACTGTACCCGTGGGAGTAGCAATCGGTCGCAATCGCCGACTGGCTCAAGTGTTACAACCATTAGTACAAATCGCCGCTTCTGTGCCTGCAACAGCCTTATTTCCGGTGCTGCTGTTGGGTTTAACCCGCGTCGCTGGCGGTTTGCAGATTGGTGCGATCGTTCTGATGATGTTAGGGACAATGTGGTATATCCTGTTTAATGTCATTGCTGGGGCACAGTCGATTCCCTCAGACCTGATCGAAGCTGCTTCAGTGTATAAACTATCCCCTTTGCAACGCTGGCGAACCTTAATTTTACCTGCAATCTTTCCCTACCTAATTACAGGAATTATTACCGCCGTTGGCGGTGCTTGGAATGCCAGTATCGTCAGTGAGTACGTCACATTTCAAGGGCGAGTAATTAGTACTTCTGGATTGGGGGCAACAATTTCTCATGCCACCGCGACAGGCAATTTCTCCCTGTTATTAGCTTCGACAGTGATCATGTCGCTATTAGTAGTGTTGACCAATCGTTTGATTTGGCGACCTCTTTACAATCTAGCTCAAGAGAAATATCAATTATTAGTTTAAGTAGGTAAGCGTGAATAATTAAAGATTTGTAGTAAGCGGATCCAGCCCTGGAGTTAAGGGGGATCAATAAGTGCCTAAAATTATAGCCAAACACTTTTCAAACAACCTCTTCTATTCCAATACACTTGGGTTAAGGCTTGATCCTCCCGAACCCTCCTTCAAAGGAGGGAATTAGAGCAAGCCTCTTCTTTCACATCTACTTGACTGGAATAAGTTCAAACTCGAAAGTACTGATCAAACGGTCATCAATATACACCTCTATTCTATGCTTACCAACTGGATCGCCAGGGGCGATTGTCCAAAAATTCTCAATTACACCTTCTGGAGCCGACTGTGTGCGCCGTGTTACAGATGTCTTGCCGTCTGCTGATATTGAGAAATCTTCACCATTATCTGTACCCCAAGTTTCTGGAGGTTTTGGTAAATGCAAGACTTCACGCCATTTCACTTCACCTTGGTAGTTTTTGAGTTTAATCCGCCACCCGTAGGTGTTTCCTTCCTGAAGTGGCACTCTTGTTGTCTGGAAAATGGTAACGTTTCCTTTGGAGTCAACTCTCTTCAGACCAAACTCGGTGTTACTGACAGTAATCTGTTTTGCATTCGTTGGCGCTGGAGATGATATGGCATTTTCTACCAAAACAGAAGTAGCGTTAATTGGCTTAGAACCGATGACCCCAGATATTAGCCAAAAAGCAGCTAGCACAGCAGTAGTAGTCCAAATTCTCATTAGTATGGTTTTCCTGTCAGACTTTTGGTACTTATTCAAGTAATCTGCCATGTTTTCCGGGTCAAGGTTAGCGATGGTTAGACAAAGACGAATTGCTTTGAGAAAGTTGGCGGTAGCCTCCATAGTGACGATCCCACTTAATGTTGTGCGTCAAGCAGACGAAAAACTTTATAACAGTCTCAAAGGTGGTGATTTTTGCTACGTCTTCAACTCTCGGCAAATGGGTAAATCATCCCTACTACAGCAAATAAGTCGTCGTCTCAAGTCAGAAGGCTATAAATGTGTTTACTTAGACGTGACGCAATTGGGTAGCGAGGATACCACATCAGCATTGTGATTCTGTGGGATCTAGAACAAATTCTCCATCTCGACCTACTGAAATACAGTTGTGATTGGGTGCGGGATTATTTAAAGACTAATATAACAGTGGAAAAGAGCGATCACTCTCTTTGCAATTACAGCCTTTTACATTGATTTGAAACATAATTCCTTGTTGGGACGGCTGGAAAACAATACCTGTGAATAAAATTCTCAAGCCGCTCTTGCGGTCAGAATTTATAAATTTAGAAGCAATTCCAACAACCAAAACACAATAACTGACGAAATCTACACGGCAATTGAAATTTGAACAATTAGTTTATTTAGCTGAATCTTTGATTAACAATAATTAAAAAACATCAAAAATTCTATGCTTAAACTACTCAGATACATTAGTATTTTCCTGATTACTGCCTGTTTGCTACTTGCTTGTAATACTTCAGCACCAACTGAAGTAAAACGCCCTCCATTGAAAGTTATATTTGCATCTTTTGTTGGAGAGCTTCCAGGCATCATTGCTCAAGAAAAAGGATTCTTCAAAGCCCAAGGGGTAGATGTGGAACTAATTCATAAACAATACCCCCAATTGGAACAAGCAAACTTCAATGCGGGTAAGTATGATGGTATTACGTCGTCCTTGGGAAAGTTTATAATCTTGAGTGCCACAAATCCAGATATACAAGGCGCGATGGTTATAGATGAATCAATAGGAGCAGATGTGGTAGTCGCCCAATCACAAATTAAAACTGTCGCTGACTTGAAAGGCAAAAAGCTGGGTACAAATCTAGGCAGTTTTAGCGAAGTTTTCGTGACTGAAATGTTGAAAACTGCAAACTTAACTAGTGATGATGTGAACTTAGTTCAATTAGAGGCTTCAGAAATTCCTCAACGCCTGAAAAATAATACGATTCAAGCCGGACACACTTGGGAACCCTATCTCTCTGAAGCGATGAAATTAGAGGGAAATATCCTATTTACTAGCAAACAAACCCCTGGCTTGATTTTAGATTTGATTATCTTTCGCGGTGAGACAATCCGCGATCGCCCCGAAGAAATTCGTGCATTTGTGCGAGGATGGCTGCAAGCCTCGACCTACTGGAAAGCAAATGTTGAGGAAGGAAAAGCTATCATCAGCAAAGCGTTAAAAATTCCGATCGATACTCTCTCGCTGGAGGGAATAGACCTAACTGATTTCAGTGAAAATCAAAAATATTTTCAATCTAGCAACCCTAACTCCATTTACAAAACAGCCAATATATATGCAGACTTTTTTATTCGCTCTGGAAACATTACGCGTATTCCTGAGCTAAAAAGTCTGTTCAACTCTTCCTTCTTGAATCCCCCCTAGTTTGAAGCTATGCAGCACTCCTTTTTGGGCAGCATCCGTACAAAGTTGATCGCCTCGTTTCTCATTGTTGCTTTGATTCCATTGCTGTTATTGGCATTTGTCAACAAACAGACAACCGAAAAAGCACTAACTGACAACGCCCGACAAGCCCTATCTGCGGCGGCTAACGAAACCGCTAACAGAATAGATGCCTTTATTGATGGAAATCTCAATGCCGTGCGCGTAGAGGCGATTTTACCAGGTTTGGCACGCTACCTGAGCCTAACTCCAAAACAGCGAGATGACAGCCCCGAAATGCAATTGGCGACAGAAACATTAATCCGTCTCAGTCGCAAAGATATGCTCAATATTCTCTCATACGCTTTGCTCGACTTAAACGGTAAAAATGTATTGGATACACGTACACTGAATATTGGCAAAGATGAATCAGTTCAAGATTATTTTAAAAAACCGCTACAAACTGGTTTCTCTTTTGTTTCTAGCATGAAGCTATCGCCGACAATTCCCGATCTTATTACCCTCTTTTTTAGTAGTCCGGTTCGCAATGCTAAGGGAGATATATTGGGTATATTGCGTGTTTCATACAATGCGACTGTTGTTCAGCAGTTAGTAACTCCACAAACTGAACGGGCTGGGGAAAAATCTTTTGCTATTCTTTTAGATGAAAATAATATTTATCTGGCACATAGCACTGCACCAGAACTGCTTTTTAAATCAATTGTACCTCTGCCTGACGATGTTGTAAATCAACTGCAACAGGAAGGTCGTTTGCCTAATTCTTCTGTCAAAGAATTGGCAACTAATGAGTCAAAACTTAAACAAGCATTGGATAATAAACAGTCGTATTTAATTTCTCCTTTAGAAGCAACAGGTAATCAGGTTAATCTGATTGCGATCGCTCGTTTGCAATATAAACCTTGGTCTGTGTTGTTTGCACGACCCCTTGCCGTTGCCCTAGCACCTGTAAAAAAGCAAATTCGTGATGCAATTTTTCTATTTGCATTTATTGCTGGGCTAGTGACAATCATCGCTTTTGCCATTGGACAACTGCTAACCAAGCCAATAATTCACCTTACCAATATAGTTTTCCAGTTTACCGCAGGTAACTTAAATATCCGCGCTAAAAATAACTCAAAAGACGAAATAGGTCAACTCGCAAAATCATTTAATAACATGGCACTTCAGTTACAAACATCTTTTGAAACTTTGGAACAACGGGTACAGGAGAGAACAGCAGAGTTAGCCATTGCTAAAGAAAAAGCCGAAGTAGCAAATCAAGCTAAAAGTTTATTTATTGCTAATATGAGTCATGAATTGCGATCGCCCCTCAATGCTGTTCTAGGTTTTTCTCAATTAATGTTACGTGCTAAAAACTTGCCTGCCGAGCATTATGAAAATGCCGGGATCATTTATCACAGTGGTGATTATTTACTAACACTCATTAATAATATTCTCGATTTATCAAAAATAGAAGCGGGTAAAACTACTCTTAACCCCAAAGACTTTGACCTGTATCGCTTGCTGGATGACTTAGAAGATATGCTGTATTTACAAGCAAGTAATCAAGGCTTAAATTTAATATTTCAACGTAGTGAAAATCTCCCATGTTATATTTGTACAGATGAGTTAAAACTCCGGCAAGTATTAATTAATTTGATTAGTAATGCCATTAAATTTACTCACAAAGGAACAATTGGTTTAACAGTAAATAATAGTAGTGAAGAAATCACAGATATTTTAACTCTTAATTTTAAAGTCTGTGATACAGGAGTAGGAATTGCAGCAGCAGAATTACCCAAACTATTTAATACTTTTTCCCAAGCACAAGCCGGAAAAGAATCCCAAGAAGGAACAGGTTTAGGTTTAGCAATTAGTCGCAAGTTTATTCAGTTAATGGGAGGAGATATTTCTGTTGAAAGTAAATTAGGAGTAGGGACAACTTTTAAATTTTATATTCAAGCAAAATTAGGTCAACCAATACATAGCAATACTTTAGAAGGACATCCAAAAGTATTAGAACTTGCACCAGGACAACCTATATATAAACTATTAATAGTAGATGATAAACCTATTAATCGCCAATTATTAATTAAACTTTTACAACCGTTAGGGTTTGAGATGAAAGAAGCTAGTAATGGCAAAGAAGCGATCGCTATTTGGAATGAATGGGAACCCCACCTGATTTGGATGGATATGCGAATGCCTGTCATGGACGGTTACGAAGCTACAAAATATATCAAGTCCACTACCAAGGGGAATGCTACAGCTATAATTGCTCTGACAGCAAGTGTTTTAGAAGAAGAAAAAGCGATCGTCCTTTCAGCCGGGTGTGATGACTTTCTCCGCAAACCTTTTGCAGAACATACAATTTTTGACACACTAGCCAAACATCTTGGTGTCAAATACATATTTGCTGAAAATAATTATTCAAATTTTGAATATACAGAAAAATATCCTTTAACATCCAACAATCTAATTTGTATGTCTCAAGAGTGGATTAATCAATTTTATCAAGCTGCTTTAGAAGCAAATACTAATCGTGTCATAGAATTAATTAGAGATATTCCCAAAACAGAAACTTTTTTAATTCAATCTTTAACAAAACTTGCTCGTCAATTTGAATTTGAGGAATTGGTTGATTTAGCCGAACCCCTGAGAAGCAATGAATCTTGATTCTGACAAAGAAAATAAAGGTAATATTCTCCTAGTAGACGACAGTCCCAAAAATTTACATTTACTAAGTGATTCTCTGGTCAAACTTGGCTACACTGTTCGTAGCGTCACAAGTGGGCGGATGGCACTAAAAACAGTAAAGGTGAAGCGACCAGATATCATTCTTTTAGATATCAAGATGCCAGAAATGGATGGCTATCAAGTTTGTAGAATTCTGAAAGCAGATGAAGTTCTAAGCACCATTCCCGTTATTTTTATTAGTGCTTTAGATGATGTTTTCGATAAAGTGATAGCCTTTGAGTCAGGGGGCATAGATTACATCACCAAACCCTTTCAGATGGAAGAAGTCGTAGCGCGTCTAGAAAATCAATTAACCATTCAACGTCAGCAACGGCTTCTAGAACAAGAAAATATTAAGCGTAGGGAAACAGAAGAGATACTGTATCAGTCCAAGGCAATGCTAGCCAGCATTTTGAATAGTTCGCTAGATGGTATTGCCGCTATGCAAGCTGTCCGCAACCCTGCAACCGGAGACATTGAGGATTTTCGTTGCTTAGTTATCAATTCTGTTATTGCTAGAGCCTTCGGAAGCAAATGTGAAGAAATGATTGGCAAAGTAGTACTCAAAAAACTTTTAAGCCGTCTAGAACCAGAACTTTTTAATCACTTCGTTAATCTTGTTGAAACGGGGGAAGCTTTAAAACGGGATTTTTACCATCCATTAGGCAATTCTTGCTGGTATCACTTTGTTGCAGTCAAACTAGATGATGGTTTTGCTATTACCATACGCGACATCACTGGACGAAAACAAATTGAATTGGCTCTCCAAGATGCAAATCAGAAACTAGAACAACTGGCAAATTTAGATAGCTTGACTCAGGTAGCTAACCGTCGTTGCTTTGATGCACGACTGCAAGCAGAATGGAGACGCCTTGCACGAGAACAACAACCTTTGTCACTGATTATGTTTGACGTTGATAAATTCAAACTTTACAACGATTACTATGGTCATCTTGCAGGCGATGATTGTCTAATGAGGATGGCGCAAACAGTGCAACAGACAATTCATCGTCCTGCCGATTTAGTAGCCCGTTATGGTGGAGAAGAATTTTTGGTACTCTTGCCCAATACTGACTTAGCAGGAGCGATTAAAGTAGCGCAAAGTATTCAGCAAGCAATTCATGCTCTGGCTATTCCCCATATACAGTCTGATATCAAGAATATCATCACCGTTAGTTTAGGAATTACCTCTTGCATACCCATTTGGAACATCAGGCCAGATACACTCATTGCCTCAGCAGATAAAGCACTCTACTGTGCCAAACAAAATGGGCGCGATCGCTATTATTATAATGATTAAAACATTTTTTATAGCAATACCTTCAATTCCCGGCACTACTACATCAGTAACAATCACATCCGAGACTTTTTTTGCAAAATTATACTAACTTATAAGTACGTTGCAACGCTTGCTGAAGTAAAGATTGATATTCTTCATCCCCAACCCGATAAGCGCCAAACCTTTGCAAATGGGGATTCATCATTTGGGCATCAAAAAACACAAATTCCCTCTGACGCAATCTTTCTACCAACTTGACCATCGCTACCTTTGAACCTTCGGGAATGCGGTAAAACATCGACTCGCCAATAAAAGCCCCACCAATCACAATCCCTAAAATTCCCCCGGCTAGTTCGTCACCTTGCCAAGTTTCAAAACTATAAGCGTAACCCTTCTGGTAAAGCAACCAGTAAATCTTTTGCAATTCCGGTGAAATCCAGGTTGTCTCTCTATCAGCACAGCCAGCCACCACAGCCTGAAAGTCTCGATTAATCGCCACAGTAAACCGTTCTTGATTCAGAACGCGCTGTAAAGACTTGGGGTAGCGAAACCGCTCATCCAAAGGAATAAAAGTCCGCTCGCGACTTGCGTACCAACTCAAGCGATCGCGTTCATCAGCCATGAGAAAATAGCCTTGTGCATAGCCCTCAACAATAGCGGCGATATCATATTGCATAAATAAATATAAAAAAACAAGAGAAACGCAATTTGATCCTAAAAAATCAACCTCAGCGTTCCTCAGCGTTTCCCTCCGCGTCCCTCTGCGTTAAAAAAAAAATGACTCAACCAATTCCACCCATCACCCTACCACCCCCTGAAAACCCCCTGCTCGAAGGTGAATGGTTAAGAGAACGCTTACAACGGTGGCTAGATACAGAATTTATCCCCGAAGCAGTCAACCAAAATATTGCCCAGCGAGCCGCACAGATTTTTGTGCGTCAACGGATGGAAGGAGAAAATGACCTTGGTTCTCTGGTAATTGCCATTGTCACAGAGATGCAGTCCTATGATTTTTCCAATAGCTTCTACGGAGAATTTGCGATCGCCAACGCCGTTAGCGATCTACTCTTAGAAAGTCTGGGAATTGATAAGTGTTGTGGTCAATAATATTTTGTCACTTGTCATTTGTCCTTTGTCATTTATTCTTGACCAATGACTAATGACTAATGACTAATGACTCTTGACTACCAACTAGACTTAACAACTCCAGGTAAAAGACCTTCATGCGCCCATTCTCGCAGTACGTTCCGAGACAACCCAAAATCGCGGTAAACACCTCTAGAACGACCAGTCAACCAGCAACGGTTGCGGTGGCGGGTGGGCGCACTATTCCGGGGTAGCTGTTGAATCTTCCGGTGGATTTCTAGCTTATCCAAAGGAGATGCTGCACTTCTGAACTCTTCCAAAAGAGCTTCCCGCTTGTCAGCATACTTTTCTATCAACTTGGTGCGCTTTTTCTCGCGCTCAATCAAGCTCTTTTTTGCCATATATTCTCTAACTTATTTAAAGACACCGTTTTCCATTCTACAGTCTCTCCATCAATTCTGGGGTTACTTGTGTCGCTTACCCTACAACCACTGGCTTATTTGCAGCAGGACATAAATCGGCAAGTTCACAAGCAACGCAGACGGGAGAGCGTGCTCTACAAATAGCACGACCGTGATAAATCAGCCGAATTGACCAATTTTCCCAATCAGGCTGAGGCAATAAACCCATTAAATCTTGCTCAATCCGAACGGGGTCTTTTGCTTCAGTTAAACCCAAACGTTCGCTAAGGCGCTTGACGTGAGTATCTACTGTCACGCCAGCATTAATGCCATAAGCATGAGCTAGGACTACATTTGCTGTCTTTCGCGCCACACCTGGAAGCTTTAATAATTGCTCCATTTGGTTGGGGACAACAGAGTTAAACTCAGTGATAATCATCCGACAGGCGGCTTGAATGTTCTTGGCTTTATTACGATAAAACCCTGTTGAACGCACCAAACTTTCTAATTCTACCAAGTCAGCGATCGCTAAACTCTCAGCATCAGGAAACTTACCAAATAATGCTGGTGTCACCTTATTCACTCGCTCATCAGTACATTGAGCAGAGAGAATCGTTGCCACCAACAATTGTACTGGCGTTGAGTAATTCAAAGAGCAGGTAGCATCTGGATAAAGACGCTTCAGACGAGCTAAAATTTCTAGCGCCCGTTGCTTTTTAGATAACGATTTGCGGGTAATGCTCACTGGAACAATTTTTGTACCCACTCCAATTGGCTAGTTAATTGGGTGGTTTCTTTGACTATCAGAAAAATTCCTAACCCTAAGAGTAACACCAAACCGGTTTGCATTACACCTTCTTGAATCCGGGCGGGTACAGGCTTACCGCGTAAACCTTCAATTAGCAGAAAAGCGAGTTGTCCGCCATCCAAAGCTGGTAAAGGCAAAATATTGATAATAGCCAAGTTAATGCTGATAATTGCAGCAAAAGACAACAAGTTTACGGTATTGTCCTCAGCTAATTTTGCACCTATTTTGACAATATTAACTGGCCCAGAAACTTGTCCAGCAGTTTGTTGAAAGTTGGTAATTAACTGCCCAAAACCGCTGAGTGTCCCCACAAATAATTGTTGAAATCTATTAGCAGCAATGCCGAAAATTTCCAAAGGATTATTAGGACGGCGATAAACTGCTGTACCATTGGGGCCAAGTTCAATCCCAATTACACCTTGGCCTTTATCTCCCAGTTTTGGGGTTAATTTTAGAGACTTTGGTTGATTTTCATGTTTAATTTTTAGTTCGATTTGCTGATTTGGATGAGTTTGAATTTCTTTTGTGAGAAAAGCTGTTGCTTTTTCAGAAGCGGGGAGTTCCTGACCATTAACAGCCAGAATGATATCTCCTTCCCTAATACCTGCTTGGTAGGAAATAGATTGTTCATCAACCGGCTTGACGATGACACCAGGTTGAAAGTTAATCCTCTCTGGAATGCCGACGATACCCAATTGCAGAGCCAACACCAAGTAGGCAAATATTAAATTGGCGATTACTCCAGCACTGATAACTATCGCCCGGTCTAAAACTGGACGGTTACGCAGCAGATTTGGGTCATTGGGTGGAACATCGCTATCGGGGTCATCATCGGGAAAGCCCACAAAACCGCCCAAAGGAAAGGCGCGGACAGCATATTCGGTTTGTGAACCTTGGTACTTCAAAAGAACTGGGCCAAAACCCAAAGAAAAGCGGTTAACGAGAATGCCTTGAGAACGTGCTGCAACAAAATGTCCCAACTCGTGTACCAAGATCAAAACAGCCAAGACTGCGATCGCTGCTAAAACTGACATAGAGTAAATTAGTGAAGATATTAAGCTAAAGTTATCTCCATTCTAATTGGGCATTGGGTATTGGGCATTGGGCATTGGTAAAAGACAAAGGACTAATGACTAATAACAAATTACAAAACTTCACGCCCAAAATAAGGTTGCAACACTTCTGGTGTCCTGACTGTTCCATCAGGTTGTTGATAATTTTCCAAAATTGCTGCCATCGTCCTTCCCACCGCCAAACCCGAACCATTAAGGGTGTGTACGAACTGGGTACCTTTCTTCCCCGCCTCTTTGAAACGAATATCAGCCCGTCGTGCCTGGAAATCTATAGTATTGGAACAGCTAGAAATTTCGCGGTATTTGCCAGAAGAGGGCAACCAAACCTCTAAATCATAAGTTTTGGTAGAGGCAAATCCTAAATCTCCAGTACTTAAATTTACTACTCGGTAAGGCAACTTCAATGCCTGTAAAATTGCTTCTGCATTCCCTACCAATTTCTCCAATTCATCAAAAGACGTACTGGGTTCGACAAACTTCACCATTTCCACCTTGTTAAATTGATGCAGGCGAATTAATCCCCGCATATCCCGCCCATAACTACCAGCTTCGCGGCGAAAACAGGGAGTAAAGGCACAGTGGTAAATAGGCAAATCTTCAGCAGCGAGAATTTCACCCCGGTAGAGATTTGTAACTGGAACTTCCGCCGTAGGAATCAGCCATAAGTCATCATCAGCGCATTTAAAGCTTTCTTCCGCAAACTTGGGTAACTGACCGGTTGCTGTCAAAGACTCGGTATTCACTAACAGAGGTGGACTGACTTCCACATACCCAGCTTGAGTATGGAGAGTCAACATAAATTGAATTAATGCCCTCTCCAATGCTGCACCAGCGCCTATCAATGTCACAAATCGACTTTGGGCAACTTTTACAGCTCGTTCAACATTGAGAATACCCAGCTTTTCGCCAATTTCCCAGTGAGGAAGAATATTCGGGTTTTGGGGAATGTACTCATCACCCCAACGCCGTACCTCTACGTTATCTTCCTCATTCTTTCCAAGGGGTGTAGAGTCGCTTGGCAAGTTGGGAAGCGCCAACACAAGTTGGGCAATTTCAGCTTTGAGGTTTTTTTCCTGGGGTTCCAGTTGACTCAACGTCGCTTTGACAGAGTTCCCTTCATCCCGCAAAGCTTGAATTTCTGGATCTTGAGGATTGATCCCAGATTTAATCTTCTGCCCGACTATTTTACCAATTTCGTTGCTACGGGCTTGGAGTTGACTACGCGTCCCCTCAAGTTCCCGTTGTTGCTGATCTAACAGTAATATCGGTTCGATGTCGTATTTACCATTACGACTATTCAATCGTTCTTGAACTAATTGCGGATTTTCCCGTATTTGCTTAATATCCAGCACAGATTTTTCTCAGTTTTTAGCCTAAAATCTTCCTGTCAATACAGTTAACACATAAGCATTTAGCATATAGTAATTTTGCTTTGCTGTAACTGCAAAAACAAAGTTTATTAGAAAAATCAGTTTCAATCTCTGAGCAAGATTTTACCCTAGCATCACTGCCAGGGCTAAGAAACCATATAATGCATTAAACCAATCATGAATTCGTATTTTGAGTCACTGTCGTTTCAGAAACCTGAGCAAGACTTTGATCATTACCATTATTGTTATCAACGGCTGCAAACGTCCTTTGAGTGATATTCGGTGGTTCCTTATCGTCTCTAGTTTGTCCTGGTGAAGGTAACCAGTATGCAAGCACACCTGATAAACCACCCCAGTAAAGCGCAATATTCTTATCGTCCTCTGCTGGCGAGCCAAGTTTGAAAATGCACAGCCCCAACACGATGCTACTAAAGAAAACCTGTACGCCAAATCTCCATACGTCTTGATTAAATTTCTGTGCTGGTTGATTTCTCATGGTGTCAAATTGATTTTTCATGGTGTCAGACTTCTAAAAAAGGTACATATTATCCCTGTGCTAGTTTTGGCATCACCTACTACTACAGCTTGGCAAAATTCCTAATTACGCTCGTACCTTTACAGGGATCTTGTTACGCGCAGCGTGCCGCTTTCCTGACTCGCTAACGTAATTTGTAATTCCTATACCGCAAGCGTTCCATTGATTTGAATTACGCAATGCTGTACTAGTAAGATGTTTTTCAAGGATTATGTAGTTGTCTTCACACCCAGTTTTGTCCGTTTCGGAAAAATTATGATTAACTTCTTTAGACTTTTGAAAACTCAGCACTCATAATATTAGGGTCGGTTAATCCGATTGAGCAACCAAAGTGATGCAATAAGCCCTGCAAAGTGGGCTGAGACGGTGTTCGTGTTTGCCTGTACTACAAGCATATCTAGACCGCTAATAATCCGGGTAGGGTCAAAAAATTGGGTAGTTATCGCTTGCGGAGATATGGATCGTGCTACCAGTGTTCCAACGATCGCTTGCGCCCCCAAAAGAGTCACTAGCGTTCCTCCTAAATTCACCCACACCCCTAAGCGTAATACTTGCACAGTCTCGCTTTTCCGAGGGCGGTTGCTGGGATTGGAGGATTCCAATTGCTTGCCAATTCTCGTGTAACGGTAAGCTAAATAAATCCCCCCACCTAAAACAACCAGTCCACAAATTGCTAAAAATACGCCAAAGCCAGTCCCAGGATTATTACTAGGACTGCCAGTTCTTTGATTAAAGATGGCGAACAGCAGCACAATTATGCTAGAAACAACGCCTAGTACTAGCTGAATCCAGAAGCTAATCCAACCTGTAAGGCGAAAAGTTTGGGCAATTGCCCTAAGAGTTGAGGAAGATGATGGGGCATCAGGAGTTTGTGACATAGCGATCGCCAATGTGCTGGGTGCTTGATTAAGGGACGCGAAGACGAGGGGACAAGGGGACACGAAGAGTTCTTTCCATACGTCTCCCCTCTTTTGTCTTCTTTCCCCTAGTCTTTAGCGCCTTCTTTGATAAATTTACTATCACACTTGCCAAATAAGACAAGAAATTCTGCGATCGAGGAAATCAGAAATGGTTACTGCTTAAGTGTGTCTACCGACGTAGCAGCTTGATCCCAGATATATCCCTTAGCTTAAAATTTTAGAACTTGCATTGGGAAAATCACTGTAAAACAAAGTGTTTATTAAGTTTTACAGACAAAATAGCATTTTACCTGTAAAATTTCTTCGATGGCATTTTATTGCTTAAGCAGTTCTAACCAGCTCGGCATCAGTTAACACCAAGATAGTGATTTCCTCACTGTCTGTTCGCTCCTCACCACACCGTATCGAGCTTGAGTGGGGGTACATTGTTTTGTTCCCCTAAAACTCGCAAACTAGCCCCACAACTTCACAGGCGTGGGTAATTGTTTGATGTTTACGCAATGGATATCCAGTCTAAGTAGCTTTATATGTATTACTCACGTAGTAGTAGCACTGTATACTGGCTACAAGGATTGTAGACTTTACCCTAAGGCCTTTTTTTAGCCATTCACTAACCATGAAACTTGAGGATATATATCAATTTTTTGAGAATCCTCCGCCAACTTACCTTTGTCAGGAACTAGCAGTTTGTTACATACTGTCTGTTTTATTACAAGGTGAATCCTACGGAACCAAGTTGATCGAGCAATTAGAAACTGAGTATCCCGTCTATCGGCTTTCAGATACCGTACTTTACAGTGCAATCAAATTTCTGGAAGACCAAAGTGCAATCACTGGATATTGGAAGAAACTCGAAGGACGGGGACGCCCCAGGCGGATGTACCAAGTTTCTCCTGAATGGCAAGTTCAAGCTCAGGATTTAGCTTTTCTTTGGCAAGACTACATCAACGGGAGGACAAAGTAACGAATCGTTGATAATGAATAAGTCTCCTCCAGTCAAACACTAACAATTAGTTATGGATACTGCTATTCTGCCATCTACGTTCCTGCTAACCTTGTTGTTATCGGTTGGGCTGTTTTTCTTTATTCGTGCCTCGACTAAAGACCGCACAGAAATAGCCCAACTAGTATCTGAGCAAGACGAAGCTGTTTTAATGTCTCAATTAAAAGAGTATTTTCGATCGCGGTCTTACCAAGTGGCAGTGGTAGACCGAGAACAAAATCAGGTAACTTTTGAAGGTAATGTTCGCCCTAGCTGGTTCTTAGCTATATTTCTAACTTTACTGACAGCAACTGGGATTGTTTGTCTATCTTTGGTCGCATCCCTGCTTTTTCCTAGCCTGAGTACCCTTGTTCTGGCGATGGTACTGCTGTCGCCTTTAAGTGGTCTATTTTATTGGAAAAAATCTGGAAGACTTGAGAAGGTGTCGCTCAAAGTAGAAACAACTCAGAGCGAACAAACCTCCTCAAGTAAGATCACTGTAGTTGCCCATCGAGATGAACTCAGTGAGTTACAGAGGACTCTACAGCTCAAGCCTGGGAAATAATTGTTGATTTTTGCGACCATCTCTTAACTATGATATGCAGACTTCTGACCTAACCTACTCTTTAGGCAATGGAAAGTAGGAAGGAGAAAATCAAGACTGCTGCTTTGTCAGTTTTCCCCACGACCCAAGGCGTGGGGAAAAATTTAAATTCATTAACTTAAATTCATTGACAGAGCTTACTTAACCACCTACGGCATAAGAGCGCAACTTCACTAGCACTTTTAGACGCGCTTGGCTCTATACCCACTTCCTTCTGCATCATCAAAGCAGTATCAACCCATGCAATCTAGCGTGGTTTGAAACAGGTTCACTTTCCAACTACCTGGACTAGATTTACTGGCAAATCAGCTACAAACTAAAAAAAAATTAAATTTTGCATAAACTTAGCAATTTTGCCAGTTAATAGTAGTCAGGAGCCACATTCAATGCCCAAGATGACCATTTATGGTTCACCGACTAGCTAAAGCAAGAGGTTCTTGACCTGGTGAAGGTTCTAACACCCTCAAACTAGGAAACAAGAAATGGTTTTCCTCTACATATTGAGCACCAAACAGTCCCTTTTCTGCCCAGAAATAACGATCTGTAGTGTGTTCATTTCGCTTTACAAGTAGCAACGCCGGTGGCAAAATCCCTTCAGCTTGAATGAATCTTCTCGCTGCTGTCACAGGCTTTTCTTCGCCACTTTCGATGCTATATTGAGGCACGTGCTCCAAAATGCGCCGTCCTTCCTGACGACGACGACTCTTCCTTTTGCGTCTCCTTGCCAATCTATTGTCCTCCTCTTTCAAGCTTATAGATTGTAGTGATAGCTACAAAATCAGTCGTCATTATATAGGTTCTAGTTCAGAATATCAATAGTTTTTAACCTTTTAATATAAGAAAGTTAATATCTTTGAAACATAGAGAAAAAAAATTACCTAAGAATATAATCCCCTAGTAGAAACCATCTCTAAGAAAATTTTAGTTAAGCTTTATTAAATGAGTGAGGTAAAAATTAAGTATCCTCTCTTACATCATGCCTCAAAATCTATAATCTTGAGCAAAAGCTAAAAAATGTTAATGTCTGCCAGTTCCGATTTTCTTGCTTTGTGTCGAGAGCAAATAGCCCTACTAACCCAAGGGCTAGGAGCAACTTTAAGTATTGTGTACCTAACACAAGAATTGGTAGATACTCCTTCTGGCGATGCCAAACTGATTCCTGTGGTAATTTACCCGGAAACAGCATTATTGCTGCCAGGAGAGGAAACTATTGAAGCGACGGCATACAAGCAACTTGAAGTTGGAAATGCGTTTATATTACCCAATCATCAGGGAAGGTTATTGACACCGAGTTTAGAATCTCCAACTTCTTCACGGGAGTCTGAGATACCAGATGCGTCTCAACCCGATCTCAAAGAGGAATACCTACTTAGTGGCAACCAAATTGTTTTACCTCTGATTTATGAGGGTGTGATGATGGGGTTACTGGTGACACGCAGGAAAGACCGGGCATGGAATGAACACGAGCAAAGTCAGATTCAACGGATAGCCCAAACATTAGCGATCGCTTGTATTTTAGATCAGCGGCGAGCATGGTTTGAGCAACAGTTGCGTGAGCAACAAATTCTCCAAGAAAAACAGCGGGATTTGTTGGATAACCTGTTGCATCAGTTTCGTAACCCATTAACGGCGTTGCGGACTTTTGGCAAACTGCTATTGAAACGACTACGACCAGCAGACGCTAACCGGGATGTGGCAAATAGTATTGTCAGAGAAAGCGATCGCCTTAAAGAATTACTGCAACAATTTGAGCAAGTAATTGACTTGACAGAGGCAGATTTAGCACCACTACATCTGCCAGAAGATGAAGTATTTGTAGAAGCAACTATCCAAAAATCCGCTAAACCGCCGCTATTATTGCCGGGAACGGGAGATAAAGCAGTTGACTGCTCGTTAGCAGATATATTAGAACCATTATTAATATCAGCCAAAGCGATCGCCCAAGAACGAAAGCTAAAACTAATAACTGAAATTCAACAGAATTCATCCCTAGTACGTGCCAATGTCAAAGCATTACGAGAGGTATTGACTAACATTATTGATAATGCTTTAAAATATACTCCCACTGGTGGCAAAATTGTGATTCAGGCTGGGCAAGAAAAAGCTAATTTTCAGGGAATAGTCATTAGTGATAATGGGCCTGGCATTCCACCTCAGGATTTAGAACATCTTGGAGAACGGCATTATCGGGGTGTACAAGAGCAAACAGAAATCCCAGGTACAGGTTTGGGGTTAGCGATCGCTAAACAATTAATAGAGCAAATGCAGGGCGAAATCGAGATTTTCAGCCCTGCAATCAACTCTAAATTAACTTCACCCAATGCGCCGGGAACTACTTTTATTATTTGGTTGCCTGAAACTAAAAGTTAGTCTATTTAGAACGGTTTATCCCGTTTTCCTTTAACTTTTAATGCTGCTCAAAATCCTAATCCAAGATTATTATTTTTAACAATCAAATAGCTAAGTATTTATTCATATTATAGTTAGCACTTAAAGAGTTAACATGTCATCCAAGCGCATTGTCATATTACCTGACTGTACTTCAATCAGCGAAGAAGTTAGCTTATCAAACTCTAGAGATACACCTATCTGGCTATTATTTATTAATTTAGACAGTGTTGGTATTTCTTCAAGCGACTCATCACTAACATATGATCTAAGAAGGACAGGATGGATGTCATTGCTATTGATAAAATCAGTAATATTATGCTTGAGTTTCTCAATATCCTTAAGGAGTGAAGTAATTCGCAACTTATCTTCTGCACCGCTATTATAATAGGAATTCTCACTTTCCTTAATAGTCAGTTTTAGATACATATAAGCAACTCTTTCAAGAATTTCTTTAATTTTAGACATTTTTACATTTTTTGGCTGCTTGCTGAAAGCAAGGTTATCAAAAAAATTCTTTTTTTGTTCATTATCATTATATGGTTCTCTTGTATTTATCTTCTTATTCTTAAGAGAATTATTCATAGTTAAAAGACTATTAATTATATCATTTATTCCTGGTTTACTGTAAGTATTATTTTCAATACCTACGAAAAATATATTATATATATAAATTCCTATCATGTTTAAATAATAAACACAAGGTTCAATATTTTGGTAGTACACAACTTCTCTTACTATCTCAGCATTAGTAATATTGTTTATAATTGTCGATACTTCATCTTTATTATCTTCCTTAAACGAGACGTGTTTATAAGTTAAATTAGAGCCTTCTGAAGATTCAACTTGCAACAATACATTTGTAGTATTATTTTGAGGCTTTATTATAATCCAATCTCCCTTTTCAATATTATTTCTATAAGAAGACGAATCTAAAAATTGATATTCATATTGTTTATTCTCTAATTCTTTAATTTTAATTTTTCGACGCAGAAACGCTAAATAATTTGGAACAAAAGGATTTCCCATATCACGAGTAATTTTTGTATATACAGAGTCACTTCTTAAATCTTTCTTATAATACTCTTCCGTCTTGTATGCCTGAAACCTTATAGTTAGATTTTCTGGTTCACTATTTGTCTCTCTAATAACCAAGTTTGTAGGATGTAACTCACTAAATGAGAATGAATTCTGCGAGGATGAAGATTGCACAGAGCGATTAACTAATTCAGATATTTTATCCAAATACCAAAATCCTCTTACAAAACGAGCAGGTAATTTATCCTTATCCAAGTTCTGTAGTTCTTTGAGTGTTTCTAAAAAACTTGGAGTAGGTGAATTATTTTCCTTTTCCCAATTGCGGCGATAAAGACTATTATTTGTTCTTCTAAATTCAAAATTTTTACTCTGCTCTAATTCCAGTATTTTATCAAGTACAAGCTGCACAGCTATTTTATCAGAACTGTCATCGCTGAGGGTATAAAAAGTATTTCCTGCTTTGTAAAGTATGCACTTTAAAATAATCTCAACAATTTCGCGGGGAGCATATGTTGTTGAATTTTTATGAAGCTTAAAAGGCTCAAATACCTGTACTAAACTTGGTTCACTAGATTGAAGACTAAAAACCTTCTCATAATCTTCCATTATTTCATCAACTTTTTTCTCCTTTTTGTCATAAATTACTCGAATATTATCATAAAAACGCTCTGGCGATTCTCCACAAGTAAGTAGGTCAAAGAAAATAGCTCCCAAACCAAATAGATCCGTTTGTACACCTTGCCGTTTGTACAATACAATCTGTGTTTTATGATCATTCTTAATATTTTTAATAACCTCATTATTTACATTAAGAAAAATACGTATTGATGAGTTTTCATCAAGATAAATTGACTCAATTTCATACTGTTCTTTATTCTTACTAAAAACTACAAAATCATTATTTCCAATAATTGAATCACGAAGTTTAGGATCTGCACTAATAAGCTCAACTTTATGGTTTTCGCTATTAACTTGAATATCCGCATCACAAATATCAAAATAGTCTTTTTGTTCAGGTGAACGGTAGTGACGTGTTCCAAGAGGTAGCTCTGCATTAGCTATTGGCAAAGATGCAGTTATTGGATCTCTTTTTGGTAAGAGAAAACCAAGATCGCCAATCACAGCCTTAACCTCAGAACCCTCTTCGTTTACGAAAATATTTGCAGGTTTCATATCGAGGTGTAACAGACCAGCTTTATGAAGAGTTACAAGACCTTGAGCAATATCTTTTAAATATGGAAGTATATTAGCTATACGATCTTCAAAGGTCATCTGTCTAAGAATCTCATATCCTGTAAGGTTTCCAGCAGTAGTGTATTGAGATTTTTCCTCTTCTGTATTTTGTTTACCGTCTCTTTCCAAAATGTCTTTCAGTGTTGCATCATACTTCTCAGTTACTAAAGCATAGTTTGAGATTCTTAATTGCTCAAAAAATACCTTTAGTGTCTTATAAACATTTGATTCTTGAAATGAATCAGTCCAACCAACTGTCCTGATAACACCAAAAATCTTTCTCTCTCCCTTGGCTCGTGTAATTTCTTGTGTTGATTTAATTTCATTGTCAAAACGTGACTGATCGATCTTATGAGCATAAAGAAGTTTAACAGCAAATCTGTCTTCTTGATTACTATCATGGACTGCAAATACTATGCCAAAAGTGCCGTCACCAAGTTTAATAGGCTGCCCTTTTTCATCTAGTGTCAAATAAAAATTTTGGCTGTTACCCCCTAAGGTTTTAAATGAATATTTGTCATCTTCTTGTTTAAGGTTATCTTCTTTTTCTAAGGACATAGTAATTTACTCCTGAGCTAAAATAAAGAGAAAATATTCTTTACGAGAGGTTTTGGGCTTATATTCAATTAAGATTGTTTTTTTTACTATGTTTTTCTCTACTGAGAATACTAAGTCAGGAATTGCTTCCAGCTTTATAATTTCGCCGACTTTATACTCTGTAAATTGGAAGGTTTCCGATAACTCTGATGATAAATTATTTATATCTATCACTCTTTTGGAACTATTTCTTGGAAATTCTAACTCTATAACCCCGTTTCTATTAAGACATAATCCAAATTGTTCTGCATTTTCGATTGTTTTAATCAATGCCCACTCATTTTCTTTTAAAGGAATTAATTTAATGTTGTCAATTAGCACTGATTTATCTTCTGGTTTTCCTTTTTTATTCCACCAATTTTTTTGATTAATGATTAAATGTAATCCACTACTAAAAGGAACATTTTGAATATTGAATTTGATGTTGTTTCCTGGTTCCCTTTTCAGTTTTTCTGGCGTATTAGTTGGAAGAAAAGCAATGGATTCATTTACATTCTCTAAGGGGTTTTCTAAGCTTTTATTTGGAGAATTTCTGGGAGTAATTATAGCTAAAGGCTTATTTTGATTACCTATTATAACGAAATTAAAATTAAGAGACGCATTGATATTTTCTGCCAGTTTTAGCTTCAGAGTTTCGATACCTGTAAGCTTAACTTTAGGGACAAATCCTTGAAGTAAGTTAATAATATCTAATAAATCTTGATTCATAAGCATTATCTCCTTTGTCTACCACCTAATTAATTTGAGCGTTTGAGCAAAAGTACCAATATTAAAATTATTTTTAATAAATCCTATAAAAATTAGTCTTGTCTTAGAGGATGTTTGAAAAGTCATAATTGATGTATCAAATATTTTTTCCCCCTCCCTAATCCTCCCCTTATAAAGGGGAGGCAACGGATTTTCTTGTTTCCCCCCTTTATAAGGGGGGATTAAGGGGGGTAATAATTCGATTCAAATCACAACATACCACTTTTCAAACAACCTCTTACCTCTGGAGCGCTATTATCACTCTCAGCAATCAAAATATCATGAAATTATTGCTGAAACTAAGTTTCAGCAATTTTATAAAAATGGTAAGTTTAGTCAAAAAATAGTGTGAGTACTACATACTTACAATATACAGCAATTATACTAATCTTACAATTCGACTTTAGATTGACGCTTTTTTATTACTCTCATTAGAGAATATTTAGAACCTTTTTTCTGTGTGCTTGCTTCCAAATGAAGATTTTTTGGTTTTGCCGATCAAACCTTTTAAAAAGATTCAAGGTCAGCATCTTATTTTTCTCTCATCAGATATATAAAAGAGGGCTAAAGTCGAGTTACAAGTTATGATGTGGTTACCCTGGAGAGGAAAAAATTTTAAGAGTATCCTAAATTTACAAAATATATTCGACATCTCCAGAAATTATTATTCGTTGGCTGAAACCCTATGTAGAGACGTAGCACTACTACGTCTCTACATTCATTTTCGGAGATGTCTAATCTATGCAAACAGATTCTGGGTTACAACTTTGGATTAATAACTATCTTAGTGAAACCAACAAGTTTTGATTGATTGTCATTTGTAAATCGGTATTTGGGTCAATGGCAATTAAGTCAACACTATTCTTGCCAAAGAACAGACCAACCAACGCACCGATACCAGCACCACCTAAGACTTCTTCTGTGGCAATGGCGCGATCGCCTGTGACAGCAGATACCGCAGTTGCTGCACCTGCGCCCAATACAGTATTTTTGATAATTGAACCAACACTAGTACCTTTCTTGACGGTTTCAGTTTTAGTAATAACGTCAGAAGTAGCGTTCAGCTGATACTCTTGACCGCTAGTTAAAACTAGTTTCTCGGCAACGAATTGAGAACCACCCGTAGCAGGTTTAAGTTGACCAACAACTTGACTACCAGCAGGAATGACTACAGATCCGTCTTGCGTCACCACGTTTTGGGATACTGTCAATGTCAAGGGCGATGTTTCATCCTTTGTAACTAGAATTTTTTCTGCTTTGTCATACTTCACAGGAATAGTAGTCCCTTGCGCAATTGTCACTGATGCAGGTGTTGGGGTAGTAGATCCGACAGCCACAACATAAGGCGAGTTAATTGCTGAGGCTTGATTAGAACTAACTAATGCTTGGTAGATAAAAGCTGCTACTTGTGCCCGTGTAGCAGTTGCAGTTGGATTCAGTAACTTTACATTCGGATAGTTCACCACAATTTGCTTTTCAGTTGCTGCGGCGATCGGGCTACGGGCATAGCTAGCGATGTTAGAGGCATCGTTGAAGTATTGCAGAGTGCTTTCGGTATTACCACTGGGACTATATTCCAAACCGTTAGCGAGGGAAACTAAAACCTGTTCGCGGGGAATAGCCTGGTTAGGCTCAAAGCGATTACTGGGATAACCAGATAAGAAACCAATGGTATAAGCTTGCTGAATTGCACTGGATGCCCAATAGTTGCTAGGTACATCAGTAAAACTGATTGGCTGCCGTTGCTGTGCTTTTTGGAAAGCTTTGTTGACCATCGCGGCAAATTGAGCGCGTGTCACCGGTTCTTCTGGGCGGAAGCTACCATCAGGAAATCCGGCAATTACACCTCGCTGTGACAATTGTTGAATGAATTGTGCTGCCCAATAGTTAGATGAAACATCAGAAAAAGTCGTTTGAGCTAAAGATGGTGAAGCTGTAATGAAAGGCGCTACAGTACCGACTGTGACGCTCAAAGCCATGAGTGCAGCTGTTCTCGATTGCCAACGATTTAAGTTAAACATTATTTTTTACTCCGGTACAATTATTTTTTTACTGTTAATTAGTTAGACATTGACTAAAGTACAAGGTTCCTAATTTTTCTAGTTTTTGTCAAAACCATTACTTTAGTCATACAGTCATAATTAAAAAAATCTATGGCAAATGAACTAGCTAATAAAAGTAATGTCATCACACTATTACCTATTAGCAAATTTCCAAAAATATAGATACTGAGTGAGACGATGTAGAGAAAGAATAGGCGCTGTTAAATAGACAATTTTATGGTTAAAAGTAAAGGCGATCGCACACTCTAGTTAAAGTAGCGATCGCCTATTAAATAGATAGACCTCTTGCAAAAATCCTTGAATCACCCCTCCCCTTCACAAGGGGAGGGGGCAAGATTTCAAGTTTCCCCCCTTTATAGGGGGGGATTAAGGGGGGTCTATTCGACTTATGCAAGAGGTCTAATAACTATCTAAGTCAATAGATTCTAATTGTGACTAATACAGGTGTTGAAGTAGTAGACCCGACAACTACTGTATATGGCGAGTTAATTGCTAAGTTTTAACACGACATAGGGTGAGTTAATTGCTGAGGCTTGATTAGAACTAACTAATGCTTGGTAGATAAAAGCTGCTACTTGTGCCCGTGTAGCAGTTGCAGTTGGATTCAGTAACTTTACATTCGGATAGTTCACCACAATTTGCTTTTCAGTTGCTGCGGCGATCGGGCTACGGGCATAGCTAGCGATGTTAGAGGCATCGTTGAAGTATTGCAGAGTGCTTTCGGTATTACCACTGGGACTATATTCCAAACCGTTAGCGAGGGAAACTAAAACCTGTTCGCGGGGAATAGCTTGATTAGGCTCAAAGCGATTTCCAGGATAACCAGATAAGAAACCAATAGTATAGGCTTGCCCAATCGCACTAGATGCCCAATAGTTACTGGGTACATCAGCAAAATTGATTGCTGTCCGTTGCTGGGCTTTTGGGAAAGCTTTGTCGATCATCGCGGCAAATTGAGCGCGTGTCACCGGTTCTTCAGGGCGGAAGCTACCATCAGGAAATCCGGCAATTACACCTTGCTGAGACAATTGTTGAATAAATTGTGCCGCCCAATAGTTAGATGAAACATCAGAAAAAGCAGTTTGAGTTGAAGATAACGGGGAGCATCCCACTGTGATGAGTTTGTCTTGCAAAGGATAATTCACTGGATCGCAAACAAAACCTGCCGACTTAGCCTCTATAGAAGTCCGCGTTGGCGGATTTTGTTTCTCTGGCTGTGATTTCCAATCGTCAGATATTTTTTCGAGAGTGGGATGCTTACTTAAAAACTCTGAGTCTGCAACAATATCGTGAGGCCCCTTAACACTTATCTTAGAACTATTGAGATAGATATTATAATCATAAACAACGTTTTTGTTTTTAGTGTTGTTATTAATATTTTTTCCAGGAAAAGCATAGAGAATGTTCCTGAGAATTCTGACATCGGATGAGGTATGAGCAAATATTTGCCCACCATTAAGTTCTGGACTCTGATTATTCAAAAAAGCTGTGTTATTTACAATGTCAACATGTTCGCTTAAAAATGCATGAATCCCTGAACCACCATTATTAAATGCAAGATTGTTTTTAACTAAAGTACGTCCTTTATATGCATCCAATTTTGAATTGTCTTGATTTCTTGTACTATCGATAATAATGCCATTACCGTCTGTGATCTTTCCGACTGCAATCCAAGGGATGTACATGCGATTGTTGTAGGTCTTGTTGTTGGTAACAAACATTTTGTATCCCTGGTTGTTGTCAGAATTCCAATTATTCAACATTGAAATACCACTAGAACCATAAACACCATACCAGGCATTATTAAATACCACATTATTATCTATTGTTACATAGTCTGCTTGAATCGCTGAAATACCTGCTCCTCCACAGTCATGCACTTTGTTGTTCAGAATACGGATGTGATGAACATGACCATTCGTTCGTCCGTCAACGTTGATACAGTTTCCATTCGTCAGTGGGTTTTGTTTGTTAGTCTTCTCACTCATCGCGTAATCAAGGGTTATATTGGCATTGTTTCCTATAACCTCTAGTCCGTTGATCTCGATATATGAAGCTTTATTTGAAATCGTGATCCCATTCCATGTATTGTGCTGAATTTTTGGGAAATGCCCAGGATATGCTTTATACCTAATCCATGCATTTGCAGTTCCAGAACGTTTAATATTTACTACATTTCCAGCTTTGCCTGTATTTGTGTATACTCCGTTCATAATCAATACTGTATCGCCAGGGTTGGTAAGGTCTGCTGCCTTTTGAATTGTCCTAAAAGCTGATGAAGTAGAGAGTCCACTATTATTGTCGTTTCCACTACCACTAACATAGTATGTTTTCGGTGTTGAATTCTGGCTGATTAAGTTGTCGTGGCTGGATAGACTTATTTCCTTGTTAGTGGATACCTGGCGGACGTTTTCAACTAAAGATACTTTTATACTTTCTCCCTGAGCCGAAAGACTTAATACCAGGGGAATTGCAAGATATGTGCTTAAACCGAAACCTTGAATTACCACAAGAACAGGCTCCTCGATCGCTACTACTTAACAAAAGTATCAGGATATTCCATAATTTTGAATACTCTTTTAGATACAGAATACAATAGAGCCAACTTTTAAATAAGTATTCCAATAAATATTCATACTGATTAAGACGATATAGACGTGGAATAGTTGCTGTTCAATAGAATTTTTTAGGGTTAAAAATAAATGCGATCGCACACTCTAGTTAAAGTGGCGATCGCATATAGATGATTAAATTCACAACTTGAATCAAGTTAAATCTAGTAGCGGGATTGTGGTACTAAATTCAAGTTAGAATTCAGTGTGAGTCTCAAATCTTGTGCAGGTCTGAGGACAAAAGCATTTCCTTCTTTTTTCCGCAACAGCACGCTAGCACCCGCACCCGCAGCCGCACCAATAACAGGTTTTAAATCGTCAATTCTGTTGTTGCCAGTAATTAGTGAACCTAAAAGACCAGCACCCCCACCAATAGCTGCATCAGTTAAAACCTGACTGCTGTTGGGCCCCTGTTTAACTCTTTGAGTTGTGGTGTATGTCCGAGAAGTTGCATTAATCGACTGACGCTGACCATTAGAAAATTCTAATTCTTGAGCGACAAACCTTACGCCTTTTCCTTGGTTATCATCTCTATCTCTGGAATAACCATCTAAGTCAACAGGTTCTAACCGTCCATTTACTTTAGTACCAGCAGGAATTAATACATTTCTATTCCTATCGATAATGTCATTGGCAATTCTCAAGGTTAGAGATTTACTTTCTCCAGGAGCAATAGTAATTGTCTCTTTATCGTAGGTGACAGGAAAAGCAACTCCAGAAGGAATGGTAACGTTTCCGTATTGCCCAATTCTGTCTTGCCCAATTCTATATTGTGCATTAGCAGGAGCCAAGCTCAATAAGGGACTAATGACAGTTGTAGTAACCGCCATTGCCATAAGTGCAGCAGTTCCAGATTTCCATTGATGTAGGCGGGTCATAAGAGGGTTATCCTTTGTATATGTGATGTATTTAATGACGAGGATTCACTGAGTTTGTTTCTGACTGTTTTTGAACCTGTCTATAGACGTATACAAGTACTTATTATGATGGGAAGTTGGAGCGATCGCGTCGGCGTAGACCGTCGTAGACATCGCTGTTCAGAATTTGTATCGTGCTAATGTGCGTTACTAAAATTAAAGGTGAGACACTTTTAGGACGCAAAATGAGTATTATTTTGTTCCAGAATGCTGTTTTATTACTTATGTCCGCATATCTTAAGCCATCAAGTAGAGGTGAATAGGCTGACTGCTAACTATTATTTTTATTTTAGATTGATTTGCTAGGACTGGAGAAATATTTTCGCTTTTTTAACGAATGATTTACTATCTGTTATATGGGTATTTAAGATTGCTGCTGACGCTGTTTAATCTCTGCGATCGGTAATAGCAAAGTATCTTCTATTTGCTGTCGCACTTCACGGCTAACATAACAATCACTATTTAGACAAGATATGAGTATTTTATGGGCATCGTAATATTGTTTAAATATTTCTTTTTGCTCGTCAGTAAAATGCCATTCATGACCAATGTTTCGATAGCTAATAAGTAAAAGTTTGAGTTTTTCAACCCAAGATTTTCCATTAGCTCTCCACAAGGTTTTAAATATTCCTCTATCCTTATCTGGATCGGGTATTTGTTGTTTAAACCTTCTTAGTGAGCGCTGTAATTCATAGTCTGATGTCGATGTAATAGCACGATTTAAAGCATATGATAGTTGAGACCCGATTTTAAATTTAGAAACAGTACTGGCAGCAAACGCAAGCTTACGAGAATGATTAAGGGCAGAAATTAGAGCATTATCAACTTCAAACTCATCTGCATGAAGACTAAGATGACGAAGTGGTTCCTCGTCCTCGGTACTGAAAAAGTTCAACCTGTTTAGTAGAAGAAAACGGCTCTTTTTTAACCCATTTATAGCAGAATCAAAGCTATTTTTTAACCCATCTCTTATAGCATAATCGAAATTGTCTCGGTTAGATTCAGATTCAAAGTCTAGCTCACTTTCAGACTTAGTTAAGTAATTATTTAAGCTAAAATCAAAATTAAATTCATAATCAAAATCTATATAAAACTCTCTAACAGTTAGTGTTGTAAAAGGAACTTTTACTGAAATGGATTTTTGATTTACCCAGGTTATAAAATATAGTAAATTTTCATGTTTACTTAAAATTGCATCAATTTTCTCTTTGATCAACAGCAATAATCGATCTGCACTTGGTGACATCCCAACTGCTAGCAGAAATACTTCTTGCCAGCGCTTTTCAGTGATATGACTAACAAGATTTTGCAACGCTTCTTCTGATGACTGTCTTACAACCACAAATTCTCTAGCTGTGAAATACTCATGAAATGTGAGGTGAGAAAATGAGTAAATCCCTTTTGCCCTTGCGACAACTAGTCCATGATGATGTTCAATTGAACGCAAAACTTGCTCACTGTCAAGTTGCAATGCTTCTTCGTCAGTATTGGCATCTGTAAATTGCGGATGTATTCTGTAATGTATTGCTCTGCTACTTTTTGCTTGAAGAAATAGTCACCGCGCTCAAACGTAGTCAGAGCCATTTTGCTGAGTAAATCTTCTTTGCGTTGAACTGATAGCTTTTTGTAAATCTGATCGCGTTGAATTCCCCGCTTGGCATCCCATTTTTTCAATAACGCATCTAGTCCTTCTTTATATAACTCAGAACGATTTGCAGGAAAATCTCCTGACTCTTCAAATGCTAAACAAAGCAACGTCAGCAGCAGCGGACTTGCAGCAAGTTGTTTGATTCGGCTATTCTCTTCGAGACGTTTGATAAAAGTCTCTGGTTTTACAGCTTTCTCCTTAAACCAGTTATTGGCAAAGTTGGAAATTTGGTTATCGTCAAAATCAGCAACTTCTACCTCTGTGAATTTCTCAAAAATATACTCTCGTGCTGCAATTCGGCAGGTCATCACAAACTGATTTTTTGGGTAACGCTCAGAAAACTCACGAATTTCCTTTAATATGCGATCGCTATCCTCTTCTCTAACCTCATCCAACCCATCGAGTAAAATTAATGCCTTGCCATAGGTTAGTACATCTCGAATAGAAGAGATAGGATTTATTATCTCTTCAGTGATATATTGCAATAATCCAGGTTTATTTGCAGCTTCCGCAAAGCTTTTGAGGGTAACAAAAATCGGTACACGTTCAGCCTGAAATTCACCTCCAATACACTGAATTGCTAAATACTTCAAAAATGTGGTTTTGCCTGCACCTGGTTTACCCAAAATCATCAGCTTGGAATATTTCTCAACCGCTTCCAGTCCTGGCAATCGTTTTTCAGTAATTCTGTTGAGTCCAAAGAGGTCAAAATCCTGGCTTTTACACTGTTGTAATAATTCATCAATGCCTAACCGCCGCTGTCCAGTGATTTTATCCAAAATATTAACGCTGGTGTAAATGTCATTCAACCCGATGGGCTGAGTCATATCTAGCACCCGCATTGTGCCGCAACGTTCTTGAATGATGGGTTTTATCTTTTCGCGTACCCCTTGGACGATCGCATCAATATCAATGCTGTTATCTTGATTAATCTCTGGTTCACTGGCTGTTTCAGCAACTATTTCTTCCCACTCTAGATATAGCCTGTCGCAAATCTGGACAAAGAGATTGCGGTCAACAGGTTTACCTGTAAAGAACTTTCCGATCGGCTGGCGAGTTACTTCTAACTCTTCAGCTAATGCCTTTTGAGTTAAGGAATAACGAATTAAAGCTCTTTTTGCTTTTTGGATACCTTCTGGAGAACAGGAAAGCGATCGCCCGGTCATAAGCTAACCACTACACTTTTGCTGATTCTAACTACCAATTTGGCAATTCATCCTCATCGCATACACAAGTCACTCATATCACCAACCTGTATTTAAGCCTAGAACAAACACTCACCTGTCAAAGTATGGATATAGAGATTCTAACGATTTGGGAGGGAGTCAATGTTATCCAAGAAATTTCCTTCAAGAGATGAAGTGCTGGCTGTTGTAACACTGATTATGGTGATTGGTTCTCTCACTCTTGCAGTTATTGACGAGAAGAGTCGCCCTCCATTTCTAGATTTAACCAAATTTGCTGTCGGTACATACATTGGATTGTTGATACCTCGGTCAAGGTCAAATGATAGCGATCGCAACTAGCCAATAACAATCCTAAATAATTCCTAACAGACAAGATCCCCGACTTCTTTGAAAAGTCAGGGATCTGTAACTTTCAATTCTCACAAATCAAAAAAGAATGTTTTCTTCTCAGACAACAGAAAGAAATAACAAAAGCCTCCTGGAGAGTTTTATTTTTCTCCGAAGACAGTAAAACTTTTTCATGCAATAAGAAAAATTGACTGATAGTATTGTAAATTTTTGTAAATTTGATGTCTTCAAGACTAGAAACCTGATATCTAGATAGCTAAACTAACAAACAGTGCATCTGTACTGTTATTTATTAAAAGTAGATGTGGCGCTATAGCCTGAATGATCCCAGTACAACTTATCCTCAAAAACTTTCTCAGTTACCGTGATGCAACTTTAGATTTTGGCGGTTTGCATACGGCTTGTATTTGTGGTTCCAATGGTGCAGGTAAATCTTCTCTTTTAGAAGCAATCACTTGGGCAATTTGGGGTGAAAGCCGTGCCACTGCTGAAGATGATGTCATCTATTCTGGTGCGAAAGAAGTTCGGGTTGATTTTACTTTCCAAAGTAACCAGCAAAAATATCGGGTGATTCGTACCCGAATTCGGGGAGGTACTAGCGTCCTTGAATTTCAAATAGAAATACCATCTGGGTTTCGCTCACTCACTTGCAAAGGGGTAAGAGCAACCCAAGATTTGATTTTAGAACACATCAAGCTCGATTACGATACATTTATTAATTCTGCCTACTTACGTCAAGGTCGTGCAGATGAATTCATGCTCAAGCGTCCCACGGAACGCAAAGAAATTTTAGCGGAGTTGTTGAAACTCAATCAGTATGATGATTTGGAAGAACGGGCAAAGGAATCTTCTCGTCAGTTTAAAGCACAGGCAGTAGAGTTAGAGCGTTCTTTGGAGTCGATAAAAATTCAGCTGCAACAACGCCAGATCACCCAAGCGCAAAGAGTGGAATTAGAAGCCGAACTTAACCAACTGCAACAGGTACAAGCTTTTGATAATATTCAATTACAAAGTTTGCAAGTTGTCCAGCATCAGCGCCAAAATTGGGAACAACAACTCAGCTTTATAAAGCAGCAATACCAAAATCTTACCCAAGACTGCGATCGCCTCCAACAAGAACAATCAGCTATTGGCTCTCAGCTATCAGATTTAGAAAAAATATTACACCAAGAAGCTGAGATTAAAGCTGGATACGCTCAATATCAAAGTCTACAATCTCAAGAAGAAGCCTTTGCTGTCAAATTTGAAGAACACACCCGCGCTGGGCAGAATCGCCAACAAAAGCAACAACAGCTTACCAAACAAATTCACGAAATCGAACGGCAACTGCAACAAGCCCAAGCGCAGCTAGAAGCTTTGCAGCAACAAGAGCGAGACATTCAGCAAACTCTCACTAAATCAGGTGAAGTAGAAGCCGCTTTGTCACAACTAGCCGCAGCTCGTCACCATGTTGCTCGTTTAGATCAACTGCAAATGCAAGTGACTCCCTTATTGCAACAACGAGCAACTTTACAAAGCCAACTTGATCGCACTCATGCTGGTTTAGTAGCGCGACTCGAACAACTCCAAAGTACTGAAAACCAATTGCAACGCCAGCATGGCCGCCAACCGCAACTACAACAAGCGGTGATGGATGTAGCAATCCAGATTGAGGAACTGGAGAAAAAGCGGGTTTATCTGCAACGAGTCCAAGAAAAAGGGCAAGAAAGGCGGCACTTTATCGAACGTCTGCAAGCTCACCAACGGGATTATGAAAAACTGTTGGGAGAATTAGAGCAAAAATTGCAAATGCTGCAAAATCCTGAAGCACTTTGTCCATTATGTGAGCGTCCTTTAGACGAACATCACTGGAGTCGGGTAGTGGAAAAAACCCAAAGTGAGTTAGAGGATACTCAAGGGCAGTTTTGGGTAGTTCGGGAACAATTGGCTGTGTCTGACAAAGAAATTCAGACACTCAGGCAGGAATATCGCGACATATCTCAACAATTGGCGGGCTACGATGGTTTACGCGAACAGCGGGGACAGTTAGCAGCACAATTAGAAGCGACAACTGATGTGCAACAACAGTTACAACAAATTGCTGCTGAAAAACAGCATTTAGAGCGATCGCTCCAAGCTGGTGATTACGCTCCCGACAAACAAGCCGAACTCCGGCAACTAGATCAATATCTGCAACAAGTTAATTATAGTGAACAAGACCACGCCCTCGCCCGGAGCGAAGTTGAGCGGTGGCGATGGGCAGAAATTAAACAAGGGCAAATTAAAGATGCAACTAAGCGACAAGCGCAACTATTAGCCCGAAAACCAGAACTTAAATCCCAAATTGCCCAATTACAAGCCAGAATCCAGCAAGATCAGATTGATTCTGAATGTGCTAAACAAATCGCGGCCCTTGAGCGTCACATTACTGAAATTGGCTATAGTTCTGAACAACACAACAATCTCCGCATGGCTGCAAAGAAAGCTCAATCTTGGCATTTGCGGTATCAACAACTGCTATCAGCCCAGCAGCAGTATCCGCAACTCCAGACGAGGTTGCAAGAGTTAGAGGAGTCTAGAAGCGCCAGAGTAACGGAGCGCCAAAAACTCGGCAGCCAAATCGAAAGTATTATTCAGCAACTACAAGCAACAGCTAACCCATCTCCCCAAATCCAAGCTTTAGAGCAGCAGTTAGCAATCCGCAGACGGCAACTTGATGAGCAAATAGCTAAGTTGGGGCGTTTAGAACAACTGGCGCATCAACTGGAAACGCTACAAATTCAATATGAACAACAGCAGCAGCAATTACAATCTTGCAAGCAGGAATATCGGGTTTATCAGGAATTAGCGCAAGCTTTTGGTAAAAATGGTATCCAAGCACTGATGATTGAGAATGTGTTGCCACAACTGGAAGCCGAGACAAATAAACTACTTTCGCGGTTGAGTGGGAATCAGTTTCATGTACAATTTATTACTCAAAAAGCTGGTCGCAGTGCTAAATCAACCAAGAAAAATGCCAAGCTGATAGACACCTTAGATATTTTAATCGCCGATTCTAGAGGAACACGAGCTTATGAAACTTACTCAGGTGGGGAAGCATTTAGAATTAATTTTGCCATCCGTTTGGCTTTGGCGAAATTATTAGCACAACGGGCGGGGGCGGCGTTGCAATTGTTAATTGTGGATGAAGGTTTTGGTACACAAGATGCTGAAGGATGCGATCGCTTGATTGCCGCGATTAATGCGATCGCTTCCGATTTTGCTTGCATCCTCACTGTTACCCACATGCCCCACCTCAAAGAAGCCTTCCAAGCCAGGATTGAGGTTAATAAAACTCAGCAAGGTTCACAGTTGAGTTTGTCAATTTAATTGTATTTTACCCGTGCATCCAGACCTAATGAGCGGAGCTTTTTCGTTAGCGTTTCTGCTTGGGCGCGATCGCTAAATGCTCCAGCATTCACATAATCCCCTAAATTGGATTGCTCCGCGACAGCGTTGGGTATATATTGTTGCACTTTACTCAGAGTATCATTACTGGAAATTGGAATTATTACTCTGTAAGGATTATTCGCAACTAATGTATTGCCATTGGTAACAGGTACTACATAGTCATTGGCAGGAGGTAATGCATAGCGATTAGTCTCAGCTAATACATAACCATTATTCTCGGTATAATTGCCCCCAGTTGAACCATTTAATCCCAATGCTTCCCAAGTTTGCCAATCTACATTTCCAGTAGAATTAATTCGAGAATATTGCTGGAATGCAATCACAGATTGTCTGGTGTAATCGTTGAAAAGTCCATCAGGATTAGTATTAGAGAAACCCAACTGCGCCAAACGCTCTTGAACTAATCTGACATTTTCTCCGCGATCGCCTACAGTGAGATAATTTCTACCTGGTTGTTGAATACCACCTGTGGAGACTCTACGCACTGAGTCCAAAACCTGGGCATTGGCGATGCCATCAACAGGTAGTCCATTATTTCGCTGGAATGCAATTACAGCTTCTCTAGTCATTGGGCCAACATTCCCAGTGGCATCAGCATTTAAATAACCTAGCTGCCGCAAACGCACCTGGAGTTCTCTGACTTGTTGAGTAGAGAGACTCGATCTTCCTGAAGTCGGAGAGGAACCCATTAGTGCGTTCCAAGTTTGTCGATTCACAATCCCGCTAGCAGTTATGCGATAATTCCGCTGGAATGCAATTACTGCATCTTTAGTAATTCGTCCAAAATTCCCAGTGGGATTAGTATTAAAGTAGCCTAACTGCCGTAGACGCTGTTGTAATCTTGTGACCGCTGCACCAGTTTTGCCTTGAGAAAGAGTAGGATATTGACTAACTGGCGAGCGCGATGCGCCACCGATATTTCTATTGGAACTTCTACCTTGACAGGCTCGTTGCAAGGCTCTTTGAGTACTAATACCCACAACTCCATCAGCAGATATTCTATTGGCTTGCTGGAATTTGATCACAGCATTTTGAGTCAAGCTAGCAAACTTGCCTGTCACCGGGCCGTTAAAATAGCCTAACTTTTTTAAACATCTCTGGCTACTGCTAACTTCAGGCCCATTACTTCCTATTTTCTGAAGTGCTAAAGCTTCTCCAGCAATACTCAGAAGCCCCGTAATCAGAGCCACAGACAAAAGACGCATTGCAGCATCAGTCGATAACTTTTTCCAATTTAAAAATTTAAAATTAACTACGATAGGAACAACCTTGATGCTTTCGGATGCCTCGTAGACTGAGGCAAGCTTGGTTAAATGGCTAGCTACCCCTGTTTTCACTTGCTTTTTTCGAGTTAATGACTATAAAAAAGTATACCACTTACGGTGTGTAATAATTACTTTTCGTATGATTCTTTATAAGTAAGTGTCCTGAGGAGTGGGGAGACAAGGGGGATGAGGGGGAGAAATCAATTCAAAATTCAAAATTCAAAATTCAAAATTAAAGAACTCCTGCCTCCTCTTTCCCAATGCCCAATGCCCAATACCCAATGCCTATTGTTCATCAACTTTTTCAGTATTACCTGCTTTCACCCAACCTTCTTGTTCGCTACCTTCCAAACGGATCTTTTGCCAAGCTTTATCCTCGCTTTCTGACAAAATAATAATTTTTTGATTAAAACCAACCCCACCAATCTTTTCAGCTTCTTGATTTGGTTGCGATCGCAAACTCAAGCCTTCAGCCCAATTAACACGCCCTCGGTAAGCTCCCGATGGTAATGGTTTTGATGATGGGGTAGCCTTTGGTGATTCTGTGGGAGTAGAGGTTGAGCTTGGAGACGATTGAGTAGGTGTCCCAGGTGTAAGAGCGGGTTTACCTCCTCCAGGCTCAGTTCCTTTAGGAGCTTGGGCTTTCACCGAGGGACTATCGTTGGAAAAAACGGGTTTGGCAGGGGCTATGCCGGTGCGATTCATAAAATAGAGTGCAATTGCAGCACCGCCACCTATTAGCACAGCGATCGCTAAGAAAAACCCCAGTATAAACTTTGTTAAGCCAGACAACATAATTAAAACCTGATTATCAAGAGTCAAAGGTGAAGGTGAGCCAGTCATCTGCGTATTTTCCCTCCATTGAGGAGAGTGGTGTTGAACTAGCTCTCAACGGTTACGAGTAGAGAAGCAAGTAACCCATCAGTATAAGAATCAATAGTCCATAATAATTCATCATTAACTATTGACTAACTCATTATTGTAGCTATGCTGAATAGACATTTGGTGAAATTAAATATGCGTTATCCAAAATAAATGTAGAGACGTAGGAGTGCTATGTCTCTACATTTATTTTGGTTCACGTAGTGCGCCGGAGGCGTTCGCTCAAAGGATTGTGTTTAGATGCTAAACGCGCTCTCCCAGCAGCAGCCCATTCTTGGAGTTGCTGAATTTGCTCTACGGCAGTTCGTGCCAAGGGTATAATCTGACTGGCTGCTTCTAAAATGTCGTCGTTAGCAAAGTCGCGATTTTGGCTAAATCCAATATGCATCGCTTCAATTAAAGTTTGCTCAATCTCGGCCCCAGAAAAATCAGGCGTTTCATAAGCCAACCTTTCGATGTCATAACTTTTCAAATTATGAGGGCGCAGTCGGGATAAATGAACATCATAAATTGCTTTTCTCTCTTCTTGGGTGGGCAATCCCACAAAGAAGATTTCATCAAATCGCCCCTTGCGGAGCATTTCCGGTGGTAAAGCTTGGATGTCGTTGGCGGTGGCGACGACAAACACGGGTGAGCTTTTTTCGGCTAGCCAATTAATAAAAGTGCCAAACACACGGCTGGCTGTTCCTGCATCGCCTTTGCTACCAAGTCCAGCAAAGGCTTTATCTATTTCATCAATCCACAAAATACAGGGAGCGAGGGCTTCAGCTACTTGGATCATTTGGCGAGTCCGAGATTCTGATTCACCCACCAAACCACCAAATAACCTTCCCACATCCAAACGTAGCAGGGGTAAATGCCAGTGATGAGCGATCGCTTTTGCCGTTAATGATTTACCAGTCCCCTGAATACCCACCAACATTAAACCACGAGGGTGCGGTAATCCGTACTGTCGCGCCTTATCAGTAAACGAGCCTCCCCGACGAATCAGCCAGTCTTTCAAGTTATCCAGTCCGCCAATATCAGAAATTTGCTCAGTGGCGGGGTAGAAGTCCAGGATTTGGGTTTGACGGATAGTTTGGCGCTTTTCTTCCAAAACCAGATCCACATCTTCTGGTTGCAATTCACCGTGGGTAGCGATCGCTTTTGCCAAAACCCGGCGAATTCGTTCCATCGAAAGTCCTTGACAAGAGCGCACCAAATCATCTAAAACTTTGCCAGAAAGTGAGTTACCAGTACTTTGTAGCAAGCGATCTACCTCAGTTTTAATTTCTGGGGCGGCGGGTAAGGGAAACTCGACGACTGTCAGCACTTCGGTTAAGTCGTCAGGGATGGCGATGCGTGGTGACAGTAGGACAATATTTTTTGGTTGCGACTTGAGAAGCCTCGACAGGTTACGGAGTTTGCGAGCGATCGCTACATCATCTAAAAAGCGATGATAATCTCGTAGAATCAATACCGCAGGTGCAGAAGCTGGTAATTTTTCGATAAATTCTAAAGCTTGCAACGGGTTACGTCGCCCAAACCCAACATCATTGGGGTTTCCTTGGTAGCCATCGACAAAATCCCAAGTATACACTGGGCGATTACCCTGGTTGGTTGCTTCTTCCCGGATAGCTGCTTCTACCCGCTCTTCTTCGTATGTGGGAATATAAATCAAAGGGTAGCGGGCACGTAGCAGCAGTTTAAACTCTTCACGGAAGTTCATATATAGCTGTGGTTATTTGTTCTTCTCTCATTGTTCAGGTTTGTATCGCCTCTAACAACTAAAAAACCAACATCTACCAGTTCATAGCGGTTGCCAGTGCGATCGCTCTATGTTAGAAAGGGTGAGCGATCGCTCTTTTGTGGTGAGTATAGTTGAATCACCTGTCAGGATAATCAGGTGCTTAAAACTACTCAATTTTTTCACTTTTTTACAGCCTCTTGCCAGAAAATTATTAAAAATTGGATGTAAACATTGTTTTTCGTTAGCAAATTCAGCCTAATTTCGCTAAATAAAATTTATAAATATTGACTATTCTAAGAATTAAGCAAAATATATGTCTAAATGTTACATTTGTGAATGCGAAATTAGTCCAAATAATATTTACAAAGAACATATAATACTCAATTCAATAGGAGGCAGGCTCAAATCACCATCTTTGATTTGCAAAAAATGTGCTCCACACTTTGATGGCATAGATGCTGCTCTTGGTAAGCAGCTAAATATTATAGGCTTAGTTCTTGACATCAAGCGTGATAGAGGTAAGAATCCATACACCAAAGCAAAAATAGTTAGTACAGGTGAAGAGGTATCTTTAATTTCTGGTGGCAAAATAGCACGAATCGAACCAACTAGGGATGTGAGATACGATGGAGATAATGTCTACCTTTCTGTCTCTAGTAGAGATGAAAATGAGATGAGAGTGGTGCTTAATGGGCTTAAACGTAATCACCCCTGGATTGACGTTCAGGAACTTATGAGTAATGCAATCAAGCGACAAGAATTTATTGATAGTCCTCTTAAGTATCAACTCACATTTGGAGGAGATGAAGCATTTCGAGCCATCTGTAAAATGGCAACTAGTTTCTATATTTATAAAGGAGGGGAGCGAAATCATATATCGCACTTAATTCCTTATATAATAGATGGTCAGTTAAATAATACTGTTTGGCACTATTATCCAGAAAATATTACTAATTACAATTCAGAAAATATAGAAGTTTTACATACTTTATTTGTTGTAGGCAATCCTAGCGAAAAAATACTGTATGCTTATATCGAACTTTTTAGTACCTTCAAATTTCTAGTATTACTATCAGATAGTTATACAGGGAGAGAATATCAAGAATTCTATTCTTTTGATGTTATAGGTCAAAAAATTATAGATAAAGTTAGTGAGATTAATCTCTCTAGAAATGAAGTTTTGAAAACCGTAACACTTCGAGAGAATAACTTGCAGCAAATTCAAAATTCCATTAGTTGCCTATTTAAAGTCATAAATGATAAGCAAATTTATGAAAGCTTCAGCAAACAAGTTGAAAATGTTATAGAAAATTCCTTCAAAGATATTCCACAAGGTACAGTTTTCAATGAAAAAATGGCATCAGAATTAGTTATAGAATGTACTGATAAAATTGCTGCTTTGCTGCACGAAAAAGGATTTTTTAATCAGCAGTAAACTTTATCAGGTGCATTGGTAGTCTAGGCAATTTCTACTTACAACAGGTGCATTGGTAGTCTAGGCAATTTCTACTTACAAATAGATAATTAATTGCGCCGTAATACAGCAAACGGCGCGTTAAATACCTATCCTGGAAGTTGCTTTTTCAGCGCTTCCAGAGAAGCCCAACGGTGATCAACTGGAGTTTCAGAACTCTCAGAACTCTCAACAGTACTACTTACAGGAATACCTGGACAATTGCGATCGCATAGTTGCCGTTGTGGTACTGCCAACCACATCTGCTCATACAGCCATTCGTTTGGATAAAAATAACCATCAGGCGGTAAGCTTTCCAGCAACTCTTCCATAACTACTTCCCTTTCTAAGGGCAAGTCATTTGCCTGATTTGCAGTTTCGTCTAACCAGATGATTTCTTTCGTATCAAGCCCTAAACGTCGATTGTATTGCTGCAAACAGCGGTTGCAGGTACAAGTAATAATTGTTTCTGCCTGACTAGACACTTGCAAGTAATTACCATGATGCTGTACGCGCACATGACCGCGAACTGGTGTCAAAGTTTCCAGACCAGGCAGAAATTCATTAACCTGAACTTCCTCTGTCCGCTCCGGGGCTTGAGTTAGCTGCGGAATATAAATTGCGTCCATAGGATTTGTGAGACATCCTCACTAAAATTTATCTCGATTACCAGCAATTATACTGATACTAAATCTTTATTTTATCCCTTAAGAACAAGAGAAATTTTGAAATTATATATGGTTATGAGTTTTCAATCAACTCCAAACTCATAACTCCTAACTCCTAACTGCTAACTCCTTCCAATGAAGCTGGACAGACAACCAGATGACGATGTGGCTCTTTACCGCGACTGAAGGTTTCTAAATCTCCAAATTCCTTCAAGAAGGTATGAACTTGACGCCGTTCAGCAGAACTAAGAGATTTGATTTCCACTTCTCTACCAGAAAAGCGCACTTCATCGGCTGCTGCTTCTGCCAATGCGCGAATTTCGGCTTCTCTTTTGACCCGGTAGCCATTTAACTCAATGGTGTAAGAGGCTTGTTCTTCCGCGGGTTGGCTAAGGTTTAGAACCGAATTTGCTAGATACTGAATCGCATCTAACACAGAACCATCAGCACCAATTAACACCTGGATTTGTTCTGATGTCAAATTAGTTTGGTCAATAGTCAACCAGTAGTTATCTGGTTCTGGAGAATCGCCGTCTTGAGATTGGGCAGTTTCTAAATGACCTTGAATCTCAACAGGTATTCCAGTGAGTTCCAGCAGGGTTTTTAACCACTGCTGACCTCGCTGCATCGGAATGTCGTTCATGATCCCCCTGTAGCCTTTTTCTTGGCACTTTTTGGTTCAAACGGTAATGCTTTTTGTTCTGTGACTGCTGCTTCTTTCTCCTGGGTTTCTACAATTTTTTGCAGTTCTTCTGGTAGAGGTTCGCGGGAGAGAAGATAAGTTTGGGCGGTTTGGAAAATATTACCAATCACCATATACATCAGTACCCCAGCTGGTAGGGGAAAGAACAAAAACATCCCAGAAAAGATGACGGGGGTGATTTTGTTAACTGTATCCTGCTGCGGATTGCCACCGCTGGAATTTTGCCCGGAAAGCATTTGGCTAACATAAAGGCTGATCCCAAAGAAGACGATCATGGCGACGATATCCCAGTGGATTGTGCCATCTGCATCTTGTGCGCCAACCCTGCCTAAAGCATCAATAAATAGAAAGCCTTTTTCTGCTGCTAGTCCAGGAATTGTTCCTTGAATGGTGACATCTCCTGGTTGCAAGGCTTCTACATTGCCCTGAGCATCAATTTTTATCCTATCTTCACCCTTGGTAATTTTCCAATCAGGAATCAGCTTATTTTCTGGGTGTTCTGCTAAAAGCACCTGGAATGGTTTACCTTCAACAGTCTGATACTGTATCTTGGTTTGTTCTCCCACCGCTAATTTATTTCCGCTAGGAATAATGGCAGCTACTTTAACGTGTTCCCCATCTGCAACGTAAATATTTTGAGGAGCAGTGGCAAAGGCTTGCGGTTGAATTTGTTCGATTTGTTCTGCAGGAAGAATTTGCAGGTTAACGCTGTAGTTCGCACTTGCAAAAGGTGAACCCCGCAAGGTGGCAAACAGCGCTAACAAGACTGGCATTTGCACTAGTAATGGAAAACAGCCTGCCAAAGGGTTGCCAAATTCTTTTTGGACATTAACCATTTCCTCCTGCTGCTTTTGCGGTTCATCCTTATAGCGCTCTTTGATTTCTGCCATCCGCTTTTGCATCAGAGGTTGTACAATTCGCATTTTCCGCATGTTGCGAATTGAGCCAGCACTCAGGGGATAGAGCGCGAAGCGGACTATCAAGGTCAAAGCAACGATCGCTAATCCGTAGCTAGGCACAATACCATAGAAAAAATCTATGATTGGCAGCATCACGTTGTTCGAGAGAAAGCCGATACCAAAATCCATTATTCTGAATTCAACCTGAGGTACTGTAAACTGAATCTAATTTATCTAAATCATGATCTGTCGGCGACTATCTTTCGCTACGGATAGCCGCACATTTAAATCGGGAATTGGGAATTGGGAATTGGGCATTGGTTCATCTCCCTCATCTTCCCCTGCTGCCATCATTTGTTAGCAGGAGCGCTAAATTCGGGATTTTTCGCAGCAATTCTTTCGTTAATGTAGTCATAGACTTCCCGAAAATTGGGAATTGCACGCAATTCGAGACGACTGCCGTTTTTTAGGGTGATCGCCATATCTCCCCAAAAGCCAATGCCACGGGGAACTTTAACGATTTTGACAATTTCTGAGTAAATTACGTCAGTGCGATCGCGTCCCTGCCAACCTCCAATCACAGTAATTCGGCGATCAGTGATGCGGAAACGCAGCCACAATGCCCTGACAATTGCCCCGACTGCTAATGGTAGCCCAACAATGGTTAGCCCAATCAGCAGGTTAACAATTAAATCCCCAACATGGGGCCCACCTTCATAATAAACATCTTCACGAATTCCCATCGAACACCTCAGCTTGTGCCAACAACTGCTCTAATTCTTGCAGAAATTGTGGGCTTACGCACTTAGATTCTGCTGCGGTGGGTTTGACAATGAATACTAGCCGCCATCCTGGTGATAATTTTGGCAGCAAGTTATGTAAAGCAGCAGTAATTTGCCGTTTGATTCGGTTGCGAACCACTGCCCTTTTGCTGACTTTTGTGCTAATCGAAATGCCAATCAGCGTGCTGGCAAGATGTGCTGAGTCAGTTGCTTGTGTAGTCTGAGTGGCAGTGTCCAAAGATGGTTTCTTTGAACATAAGGGCTTTAAGGCTCTCAATGTTAAATAAGAGCCATGACGCCGAATTCCTTCTCGGAAAACTGCCTGGAAATCCTTTCGGGATTTTAGCCGATTTGCTTTGGGCAAAGCCACAGATGCTCTTTTAGCTTAAATATGCCCTAAACGCTCAGACGGTGACGTCCTTTTTTTCTTCTGGCGCTAATCACGTTTCTGCCGTCTGGTGTCCGCATCCTGGCGCGAAAACCAGAGGTTCTTTTTCTCTTACGGCTAGTGCCGCCCAGTGTTCTTTTCATACTGTTCTCCTCTTAGGTGATTTTTATAAAAACTCACAATCTCTAATTGTATCACTTTGTAAGGAAATTGGGAATCGCCGATTAGTTACATCCCTACTCTTAATTGATACTCAAAATCCATGTTCCCATGTAGCGCAGTAGTGGCACATCGCCAGGAGAGAGCACTTGACAGTTAAAATAGTAAACTCCGCCGAAGGATGGGTTTTTCACGTTAGATAACACTACCTCGACTGCGCTACCTGCTGGCACTGGCTCTTGAGGAAAAATATTAATCAGTTTACCTTCTTTGTCCCACTTCACCTCAGAAAGCGGAACTGCTTTGCCTTTGACTCGGACTTCAATTTTTTTCTGGTCAAAAGTTCCTTTGTAATAATCAGGGTAGGTAATGGCAAATTGACCAACTGCCAATTTCATTCTTTTGGCTGGAATCCTTAATATGTATCTATCCCAACCATTTGCTTGTCCACCAAAATCTAACCTAAAGGGCAGCTGATTTTCGGATTTTACGCCGCTAAACAGCGTAAATCCAGGTAAGCTTTGTGCCAAAGTCAAGGCTGGTAATCCAGTAACCAAAAAGCTAGTCACGGCTAAAGCAGAAAGTAAACGTCGCATAATCGGGCTTCCTCTACCAAAATATAAATCTGTTATCTAAAATAACTGTGTGTTAGTATTCTTTACTAAACTTTACTATTGGCTTCCTGACAATGGACGTTTAATTTCCAAAAAAAGTGCCATTCTATCTGAATTTTAGGCAACAGTAAAATTACTTAGTGTAAAAAAAACGGATATTGAATTTACTTCATTACCCTTATATAGCCATGATTTGATTACTAAGTTGGTCAAATTTGAACTAGATATAAACACAGTTGGGGGTTGGATTGTGTTTCCAAATATGTATAAGTGTATCTAAATTTGAGAATTTTGTTATAAAAATTGATCCATGTCATTAGCGATCGCCAGTTAAGTTGGGCTAAATTGATTAAAATAAGTTGGATTGGAATCGAAGTTGTAATCATTAAAATTTGATTGGGAAATTATCAAGGTTTCAAAATTCGGTCAATATTACTCTATAAGAAAGGAATACCAAAATTTCTCAATCCCGAAAACAAGCTAAAGATAAAGATGCAAAATTTGGGAATCAATTTAGGATGTGCAATACGTAACCCTGTTTGCAACTATCTGAAAATATGACATCTGCGAGCGGCAAAGTGAGGCTTTGCCTGGAGAGCTAAGAGTGGGAGAGGAAAGATTCAAGGTTCAATCTACAAGTAAAATTCATGGCTGATGTTCCTGCCTAAGTACTATAAGTGCGGGACACGCATCATCTGGACAATCGCTTACTTGGCAGAACATTAGGTATTTATCTTCAGGAGATTTCATGAGAATAGCAGTTGCTAAAGAAATTGAAGTTTGTGAACGTCGTGTGGCATTAATTCCTGACACAGTTGCTCGATTGGTAAAACAAGGTTTGGAAGTTTGGGTAGAAGCAGGTGCAGGAGAGCGATCTTTTTTCAGTGATCCTGACTATGAAGCAGCAGGAGCCACAATAATCAGCGATACTGCCAAATTATGGGGTGAAACAGATATTCTACTGAAAGTCAGTCCACCGCAAGAACGAGAAGATGGACGCTCAGAAATTGACTTGTTAAAGGAAGGGGCTGTTTTAGTCAGTTTCCTCAATCCCTTGGGAAATCCCGTTGTAGCCCAGCAACTAGCAAATCGGAAAGTCACAGCTTTGAGTATGGAGATGATCCCCCGTACCACCAGAGCGCAAAGTATGGATGCTTTGTCCTCGCAAGCTTCATTAGCAGGTTACAAAGCAGTATTAATTGCGGCAGCTGCATTACCGAAATACTTCCCGATGTTAACCACAGCCGCAGGTACGATCGCTCCAGCGAAAGTATTTATTATGGGCGCTGGGGTCGCCGGATTGCAAGCGATCGCCACCGCCAGACGTTTGGGAGCAGTGGTAGAAGCCTTTGATATTCGTCCCGCCGTCAAAGAAGAAGTGCAAAGCTTAGGGGCAAAATTCGTTGAAGTCAAATTAGACGAAGAAACCGTTGCTGCTGGCGGTTACGCCAAGGAAATTTCTGAGGCTAGCAAACAACGTACCCAAGAAGTTGTCGCTGAACACATTAAGAATTCTGATGTAGTGATCACTACAGCCCAAGTGCCTGGGAGACAAGCACCACGGCTCGTTACAGAAGAAATGGTGGCACAAATGAAACCAGGTTCAGTGATTGTGGATTTAGCTGCTGAACAGGGTGGTAACTGCGCCTGTACCGAACCAGGTAAAGATATTGTGTGGAATGGCGTAACAATTATCGGTCCCATCAATCTCCCATCATCAATGCCAATTCACGCCAGCCAATTGTATGCCAAGAACGTAACGTCGTTGATGCAACTGCTAATTAAAGACAAAGCTTTGCAGGTAGACTTTGGCGACGACATCGTTGATGCAGCTTGCGTTACCCATGCGGGTGAAATTCGCAATCAACGAGTGCGGGATGCGCTACAAGCATCGAATACTCAACAACCGGCGGTTAATTAGGGAATGGGAGATGAGGGGGTAAGGGGACAAAGAGAATAACCAATGCCCCATGCCCAATGCCCAATGCCCCATTCCCATTTACACAAGGAGTTTTGATTTCATGACAGAGGCATTACTTGCTGCTTTGTTTGTATTTGTATTGGCATCTTTTATTGGCTTTGAAGTCATCAATAAAATTCCACCGACTCTACACACACCTTTGATGTCAGGCTCAAACGCGATTTCTGGGATTGCAGTACTGGGAGCAATAGTTGCTGCTGGTGCGAGAGACACGAGTGTGTCAGTAATTCTCGGCTTGATTGCTGTAGTATTAGCAACAGTCAACGTTGTGGGTGGTTTTTTAGTGACAGACAGAATGTTGCAAATGTTCAAGAAGAAGGAGATTAAGGCGTGAGCGACTTTTTACCAACTGGCATTCAGCTGACGTACTTAGTCGCTGCATCGTTATTCATTCTGGGCTTGAAAAAGCTGGGATCGCCCGCTACAGCGCGGAACGGTAATCTCGTAGCGGCTGTGGGTATGCTACTAGCAATTGTGGCGACAATGCTCGATCAGCATGTGTTGAACTACGAGATGATATTGTTGGGCTTGGCGATTGGATCGGGAATTGGTGCGATCGTTGCCTACAAAGTCCAAATGACGGAAATGCCCCAAATGGTGGGTTTACTCAACGGTTTGGGCGGTGCGGCTTCGGCATTAGTCGCGGTTGCTGAATTCTGGCGGTTATTAGATAGCTCTCAGACGATACCGCTAGATGTCAACATTTCCATGCTATTGGACGTGTTAATTGGTGGCGTTACCTTCACAGGTAGTTTTCTTGCCTTTGCCAAATTGCAAGGTTTAATTAGCGGTTCCCCGATTACATTTCCATTCCAGCAACCATTTAACCTCTTGCTTCTGGGTGCTTATTTGGTAGGTAGTGCCTATTTAATCATCACACCAGATAGCTTACCCATATTCTTGGGAGTGGTTGGGGTTTCATTGGTGCTGGGTGTGATGTTCGTCATCCCCATTGGTGGCGGCGATATGCCAGTAGTAATCTCACTGTTGAACTCGTTGTCAGGTGTGGCGGCGGCGGCGGCTGGGTTCGTGGTGATGAACAATATGTTAATCATCGCTGGTGCTTTGGTAGGAGCATCTGGCTTAATCCTTACTGAGATTATGTGTAAGGCGATGAACCGCTCCTTATTTAGTGTGCTATTCAGCGCTTTTGGCACAGGTTCTAGTTCTGGTGGTGCTGCTGCTAGTGGTGGTGCAACTGATCAAACTGTCCGCAGCATTGATCCTGAAGAAGGGGCGATGATGTTGGGTTATGCCCGTTCTGTGGTAATTGTACCTGGTTATGGTATGGCAGTTGCCCAAGCGCAACACAGTGTGCGGGAATTGTCAGATCAGTTAGAAAAAATGGGCGTTGATGTCAAGTATGCCATTCACCCTGTTGCTGGGAGAATGCCGGGGCACATGAATGTGTTGCTGGCGGAGGCAAATGTGCCTTATACCCAGTTGTACGACATGGATGATATAAATCCCCAGTTTGAACAAGCTGATGTGGCTTTAGTAATTGGGGCAAATGATGTGGTAAATCCTGCGGCGCGGAGTGATGCAAATAGCCCGATTTATGGTATGCCGATTTTGGAAGTAGATCGGGCGAAGCAGACGATTGTAATTAAGCGCGGGATGAGTACGGGTTTTGCCGGTGTAGATAATGAGTTGTTCTACAAGGATAAAACTACGATGCTTTTTGGTGGCGCTAAGGATATGGTGTCGAAGTTGGTTTCGGAAGTGAAGCAACTGTAAGAGAAACGAACGGCAGAGGCACAGAGAACGCAAAAAGTAGAGACGTGAAATTTCGCGTCTCTACTTTTTTAAGAATGTCAAGCTATCCCACTTTTCCACTGTTGGCTTATACAACCAATAATCCAGCTTGACATCATCAACAAGCCCTCTAAGTTCGGGATCGGGCCAAATGTGAAGCCGATCCTCACATCCAACCTCTCTTGCGGCTGTTTCAATGTCATTCCATTGCCTTTTAAAGTATTCAGCCCATGACTTTTTATGCCTTATGGAATCCGTAAAATCCAAGCCTGCCGCTATCATACGTTTTCCATTACTTCCGCGAGCATTAATAGGCTCCCAAAATATAACTTCTGGATTGATACACATTATTTTTTCCAAATGTCTTTTGAAATCATCTAAAGTCATATTTGGAGGAGTAGGAGCAACTGCAACATACATTCTACACCCAGCTTTATGACCTGCCAGCATTGCTTTATAACGTTCTGAAGGAGGAGGAGCTTGAGGTTCAATCTGCCGACTGAGTTCATCATTTAGGTATGGTAAACTCATGCCAACGATCACATTGGTACGATTAAGAATATCAATATCATTTACCCATAACAGACCACGAGTAAGAATTCGGATTTTTTTCTTATATCTCGATAAAGCCTCAACAACACCCCGCGTAACATTTGCAGTCTGTTTAGTTTGATAAGGATCAGTACCAGAACAGACTAATACTACACCTTTTCCTGCTGGTGTTTCACGCCAAGACCTTTTACGACTAAGGATTTTTTCTAGTTGCTCAGGTATCTCTTCTCGAACAAATAAATACTGTCCCCAATCCATTTGAGGATCGCTTACTCCTTTTGAATGCAATTGTGCTTGTTTTGTCCTAATTGCAGGCGTAGAAGGTACATAACAGAATGTACATCCATGCAAACACCCTGATGCTACATTAACCACATAGTCACATAGCCCTTTTTTGTTAAGAGCGCTCTGTTGCAGAGGATTAACAATTTTTTCAACGCCTTTAACAATAGACATAGCACACACTTTTATTTATATAGTTTATTATTAGTATTAGAAATCCTCACATCCTTAGTTTGGTTATTTAAGATATGATAAAAAATATTTTAAAAAATTGAAAGCTGTTTATATTTAGTTAATTTGATTATATCACTTTTTCGTAAATCAACTTTACGCTCTTTTACTATTTCACCTTTTCTCCAAATCTCTATTTCTTTTTCATTTCTAAGTAGATTTATATAAATTGTATAATGCTCTTTACTAGCTGGGTTCCGTTCCATAGTTTGATGACAAAGCTCACGGAAAATAATTCCGTCTTGACTATTACGTATAATATTGCCGAGATGAGTATCCAACTTCTCTAAACAGAATTCCTCACTATTTTTGGTAATATCAAATTTCAATTCCAGTTGGTTTTCTTCATAAAAATCTACTGTTCTGAACCCATGTCCATACAATTCAAAATAATATTGATAATCTAAGTTATTTTCTTGCCAAAAACTTTCTTTCATTACTTCTAAAGCCCTAATGTTTTGAGAAAGATGCATGAGATAATATAAAACGCTAACATTACCTCTAGGAATCATTGAAAAAGTAAATACATATTCAGCCTTCCCTTTGTTTCTAAATAACCTCATGGATTCATTTCTAAGAGAACACTTACCTCCTGTTGTCTCAAAACTATTAAAATTATCAAATTTATAGTATTCTTCTGCCTCTAGCATTCTGTTAAATGTATCTTTTTCTTTTCCAGACTTACCAATAACAAATCTTTTGATAAAATCAATCATATACGTGTATAGTATTTCCGATCCTCTTAAATCATTAATTTTCCTAATACTTTGCATAGAAACATCAGTCCATCCAAAGGGATCTAGAAAAAAGAACGAGTGTCCTTTGCGAATATCGATTTTGAATATAATTTCATTTACCAAATTCTCAAATTCGCCACATATAAATTCACATTCTTCTACTAACTTTCCAACTTCACCTTTAAATTCATGTGCTTGCCCATTAACTAACTCGCCTAGACCAGCTTTTGGCATGGAATAATTTTTAAGACAAGCTAAATGTTCTCGATTATTATCTATAAAAATAAATTTAACATTTAAATCATACTGGCGTTTTGATTTTTTATAGCCTGCGCGAATAGCTTCTATAATTCTAATAGGTGAGCCTTGCCACTCTGTTTTATTATCCTGGTCATAATACATACCACCTCCACAAAATCCATCAACAAAAGTAAACGTTCTTTCTCCATATCTACCTTTGCCATAAAGTGTGTAAATAAGATTTTCAAGATATGTTTCAATAATTTGATGCTTGGCTTTGGTATGAGGATTTATATCAGGAACATGCTTTCCATCAGCACTCCAAGTTGCTTGTGATTCGCTCATGTTGATTGTCTCCACAGTAATATTCAATACTAATCTAAAATAAGTAGATTGAAAAGCGATCACACACGCCAAGTTCTCTAAAAAAAGTGATCGCCTGCAAAATCTCCAGCGTGCGATCGCCCTCTTCTTCCTCTGTTTTCTCTGCGCCTCTGTGGTTCGTTAAAAAAAAGCGATCACTAACTTTTTATTGAAATGCGATCGCTCTCTTCTGTTCCTCTGTTTTCTCTGCACCTCTGTGGTTCGTTAAAAAGAGCGTAGGCGAAGTCCGCCGAAGGCATCGCTAAATCTCACAGTGCGATCGCTCTACAATATTATTAAGACTGCGGTGTAACACTACACGGATCAACAACTACAATCGCAGAAAAAGGTTTAAAATCATCAATATTAAATGTAAGTAGATGCGTAATCTGGTGTGTTATCATGGCCGCAACTAAACGTGCATCATGCACCTGTTTTCCCATGACTTGGTATTTAACAATTAGAGATTCCCACTCACCAAAAATAGCACGTGTATCAAGGTGTAGTATAAATATATTATTGAGTTTATCAGTTTCTTCTAATGCTTGAGCCGTGGATAACCCTAAACCATTACTATTAATTGGTCTTGTAGCAACAGCCTAAAATCCAATGAGATTCTGTGGAATTATATATAATAATTCCCCTTGTCTCTTGAGCATCAATATCGCTCTTTGAGTATCAAAGTGCATTGGGCTATTCTTCTGCACCAAACGCACCAAAATATTAGTATCTACCAAATAGCTCATAACATTTCATCTTCTCTGGTGTAAATACTCTCTCGACTAATCGCGTCATCTGAAAGTGCTGGTGCCAAAGAAAAAGCAGGACTATTTATTAAATCTGTTAATATAGCCTCCCATTCTTCCTGATAAAAAAGCACAGTCATCGCCTGCAAAATCTCCACAGTGCGTTGGCGTAGCCTCTCGTAGCGTCTTGTAGAGAATGCATCGCCTATCTTTTCCTAACTAATTGTCCGTTTTATCGGTATTTCTATCCAGAACTCACAGCCATTCTCAGGTTCAGAAATACACTTGATATTACCGCCGTGTTTTTCCACAATAATTTGGTAGCTAATAGATAACCCTAAGCCAGTACCTTGTCCAGGTTGTTTAGTGGTAAAGAAAGGTTCAAAGATGCGCGATCGCACAATCTCTGGAATCCCACAACCATTGTCAGCAATCCAAATCAGAACAGTATTCCCTTGTATGGCTTCTGTACGTATCCAAATTTTAGGATTGTCAATTATTTTTCCACTAGTTGCTGAGTTTTCCAGTGCATCGATCGCGTTGTTGAGAATATTCATAAACACCTGATTCATCTGGGCTGCATAGCAGACTACTAGGGGCAATTCACCATATTGCTTAACTACCTCAATAGTAAAAGAATTAGTTTGTGGTTGCAGTCTATGTTGTAAAATTAGCAAAGTACTGTCGATACCTTCATGAAGATCAACGGGCTTCATTCCTGCTTCGTCAAGTCGAGAAAAACTTCGTAACGACAAGACTAATTGAGAGATCCGATCTGCCCCCATCTTCATCGAAGTAAGAATTTTGGGCAAGTCATCATTAATAAAATCTAAATCTAGTGCTGCTACTTGCTTTTTAATTTCCTCTGTTGTCTTAGGATACTGTTTCTGATAAAGGCGCAGTAATTTAAATAAATTTTCGGTATGTTCAGTAACATAAGTGATGTTGCCATAAATGAAACTAATCGGGTTATTAATTTCATGTGCTACACCAGCAACTAACTGCCCTAAGCCTGCCATTTTCTCACTTTGAATTAACTGGCTCTGAGTGTGCTGTAATTCTTTAAGAGTCTGGGTGATTTCTTCTTTTTGACGTTGAGTTTGTTCCAGTAATTCTGCTTGCTGAAGTCCTACGCCTAACTGAGTACCAATTTGCATCAACAAATCTACCTCATCTTCTTGCCAATCACGGGGTTTGATATTTTGATAAGCTGCTAGCAATCCCCAAAGTTTCTCACCCTGAAAAATCGGCACAATCATATATGCCCTAGCCTCCATTAGTTCAATCAGGGCAATATAAGAAATAGAATCATCGGTGCTGTAAATATCCTTAATCACAAGAGTTTTGCCATTAGCAAAATCCCCGCCTTGGGTTTCTTGCAAGTAATTACTTGCATAGGTGTAGCCCGTCGCAGACATTGCAGGTACAATTTCCTTTACTGGTGTCCAACCTTGGGCTAAAGACTCAGCAACAAATTCGCCACTCCAATCAGTCCCGAATCGATAGATTGTCACTCGGTCAACTTCCAATAGCCGTCGGACTTCTTCTGTACTGGTCGCAAAAATGGTGTCAATATCAAGAGAGTGGCGGATTTTCTCCACTGTTGCAGCTAAAGCCTTCTGTCTTTCGGTTGCTTTCCGTTCTCGTTGGGCGGCTTTAGCCAGTTTTTGGGCTTGCACCTGCATCTGTGTCAAGGATTCAGCTTGCTGTAATGCTACCCCCAATTGAACGCCAACTTGTGCTAGCAAGTTGATTTCTTCATCTTGCCAATAACGAGGCTGAGAGTTTTGATAAGCTACTAGTAATCCCCACAGCTTTTCACCCTGAGAAATTGGTACAAAAACTTCATTACGTGCATACTTACCCGCTTGTTTTCGTTGCACAAGAACGCGTTCTGTCACAGGCTGCGGCTTAACCATTGGTGTCCAGCCATCAACAATGGAATCAGCCACAAATTCTCCACTCCAATCAGGATAGAAGCGATAAATTGCGACTCGTTCCACTTCTAATAGCCGACGAACTTCTTGAGTAGTGGTTTTAAATATGGCTTCAATTTCAAGAGACTGACGAATTTTTTCTACTGTGTGCGCCAACGCCCTTTGCCTTTCAGCAGCTTTGCTGATATCTGCTGCTTGGATTTGCATTTGTTGGATAAATTCTGCTTGCTGCAAAGCCACACCTAGTTGGGTGCCCACTTGAGTAAGCAAGTAAACCTCATCTTTTTGCCAATCACGAGATCCAGCATTTTGGTACGCTGCTAGCAAGCCCCAAAGCTTCTGACCGTGGTAAATGGCAACGATCGCATAAGCTCTTGCTTGATATATCTCTAAAATTTTAATGTAGCAGTCACTAAAGCCTGAATTGTAAATATCATTACAAATTCGGTACACTTCACACTGAGTGAAGCTCCCACCCTCTGTATCTTGTAAATAGGTATCAGCGACTGGAGGTTTAGCTAAATCTTTGGCGCTACATTCGCTGACGTTCTCTTTCAATTCCGGCCGTTGCGACTGTTGATGTATGAGGGAAACCCAACCCTCTGCCACTGATTCAAACACGAATTCACCACTCCAATCGGGATTGAAGCGATAAATAGCCACGCGGTCAGCATTTAGCAGCTGTCTAAGTTCTGCAGTGGTTGTGTGGAAAATGCTTTCCAAATCTAGGGACTGGCGAATTTTCTCAATGGTGATGGCTATGGTTTTCTGCCATTGGGCTGCTTTTTCTCTGGCTTTTGCTTGAGCTAGTTCTGCTGATTGTAGTTTTACTTGTTCCAGGTAATCTGCTTGTTGTAAAGCAACTCCTAGATGTTCGGCGATTAATTGCACAAACTCAATTTCTGATGCTTCCCATTTTCGAGGACTACCACACTGATGAATACACAACAATCCCCATAAATCTTTACCTTTAATCAAGGGGGCAGTTATATTGGCACGTACTTGGAATTTTTCTAGAATTTGGATGTAGCAATCACTGGCATTAACTTGATAAATATCAGCTATTGCTCTAATTCGACCTTGCTGATAAAGTCCTGCGAACTCCTCATTAAAGCAATGGTCGCGCAGTTTGACTGCTAGTGCCGAATCCCATTCTGTTGCCACATCTTCATAGATAAATTCCCCTTCCCATGCCAAATCAGGATAAAAACGAAACACGCCAACCCGATCGCTTTTGAGAAGTTGGCGGACTTCAGTGACTGTAATTTTGAAGATAGTTTCTATGTCTAGAGACTCCCGAATACGGGCAATAACTCCAGATAAGGCTTTTTGTTGCTCATTCTGACGCAAGGAGCATGTTACATCTGAATGAGATTCTTGCCGTTCTGAATTTGGTTGTATGGGTTGAGTAGTAGAGGAGTTTTCCATTCCCAGTGGGACTTTAAATATTGAAAGTCTTCTATTTCATGATTCCCGTTGCGATCGCAAAGGTAACAGTTATTTCCTGGGCTATCATACAAAATAGTGTAGGGACACGATAGTATCGCGTCCCTACAAAAAGATTTTTCAATTACAAGAAAATTATCGCCGCTTGGGAGTGGCGCTGCGGGTGGTACGTTTTTCTTCATCTCGGCGACGGCGATCGCGCCAATCTGCCAGGGTCAAATAACCAATACCACCAGTGACTACTACGAGCAGCACTACAGCAAATAAAGCCAAAATATTCAAGAATGGACTTTCCACAATGCCTCTACAGTCCGTTACGTCCCCACACTACCATTGCAATTGACCAAGTGAACACAACTAACAGCGATACCCAACCTAGTGTCAAAATCTCCATAGTCCCATTTTTCAAATAATTACAAAAGGTTTCTAATATTTATCATACAGGGATTGGGCAGGCTGAGATTTTTTTATCAATGACATTGTAAGTTTTGCGTGCGAGCACAAAAAAGACACCAAACAAATTTTCTTGATACGCTAGTATTTTAAGCAACGATAAAGACGAATGTAAAAAAGTAGCGATCGCGCTTTCTGACTTAATGATTTGGGAATACTAGGGCTATGCGTATATATTTACAATCGAGCAACCCCTAATATCATGCCGACATTTTTCAACTATTCTTTTCACTCCAGCGGTTTTATTCCTCACGGACATTGTTATCTCTGGCAAACTGGATTAGTTTGGCTCCACATTATTTCTGATGCCACGATCGCTCTAGCCTATTATTCTATTCCCTTCTTACTGATTTACTTTATTTCCAAGCGTAAAGACGTTCCTTTCAATGGAGTCTTTTTGTTATTTGGTGCTTTTATTATTGCCTGCGGTACTGGACACTTGATGGATATTTGGACACTTTGGCATCCAGACTATTGGGTTGCAGGTAGTTTAAAAGCTTTAACTGCCATTATTTCGATATATACGGCATTTGCGTTATTTTATCTCATGCCTCAAGCTCTGACACTACCCAGTCCAGCCCAGTTAGAAGTTATTAATCGAGCGCTTTCAACTGAAATTGTCGAGCGCAAGCGCATCGAAAAAGAATTACGCTTTGCAGAAGAAGTTGCTCAAAACTCCAGCCAAGCCAAGAGTGAATTTCTTGCCAATATGAGTCATGAACTACGCACACCTCTTAACGGTATTCTGGGCTATACACAAATTCTCCAACGCACAGAGTCTTTGAGTGAAAAAGGACGCAAAGGAGTCAGCATCATTTATCAATGTGGTTCTCATCTTTTAACCCTAATTAATGATGTCCTGGATCTCTCCAAAATAGAAGCCCGGAAACTAGAATTGTATCCTGTTGATTTCTACTTGCCTGCCTTTATAGATAGCGTGACTGAAATTTGTCGCATCCGGGCAGAGCAAAAGGTGATCGCATTTCACGTCCAACTCGATTCTGATTTGCCAACGGGCATTCATACTGATGAAAAACGCTTGCGGCAAGTACTGATTAACTTGCTTAGTAATGCGATTAAATTTACTAATGAAGGCAGTGTCACCTTCATAGTTAAGGTCATTGCTCAACAATTAAATACTAATGGAAAAATTAACTACAAAATTCGCTTTGAGGTAATAGATACTGGTGCAGGGATAATCCCTGAACAAGCCCAGAAAATCTTCCAACCCTTTGAACAAGTGGGAAATCAAAAACGACAATCTGAAGGTACAGGCTTAGGATTAGCAATCAGCCAAAACATTGTTTTGTTGATGGGTGGTCAAATTCAAGTGCAAAGTACCTTATGCAAAGGTAGTACTTTCTGGTTTGAGGCAGAATTCCCGGAATCTAAAGACTGGGCAAAGGTTTCTAGAGTAGTTGAGCAAGGAACAATTATTGGTTATCAAGGACAAAGCCGCACCATTTTGATTGCGGATGACAAATGGGAAAATCGATCGGTAATTGTAAATTTACTAGAGCCAGTTGGGTTTACTGTTGTAGAAGCTAGTCAGGGTCAGGAAGGATGGGAAAAGGCTTTAGCCCACAAACCAGACTTGATTATCACTGACCTCGTGATGCCTATATTGAATGGATTTGAGTTGATCGAACGTTTGCGTCAATCTGAGCAATTTAAAGAGATTGCTGTCATCGCTTCCTCAGCCAGTGTGTTTGCAGCTGACCAGTACAAGAGTATTGATGTCGGTGCAAATGCATTTCTACCAAAGCCTGTAGAAGCTGAAACACTGCTAGAAATGCTACGACAATTTTTGCAACTAGAATGGATTTTTGACGGCAAGGTAAATGAAATCAAAAAAACCGATACAGATGCTTTGGATCGACCAAATGAGATGATTTATCCTGGCAAAGAGGTTTTACAAGAATTACTCGAGCTAACACAAGACGGCGATATTCAAAAAATTTTGGAACTAGCCGAGGAACTTTCTAAATCTGATGAGCATTTAAGCATTTTTACCCAGCAGATCGTCCAGCTTGCTAGTAATTTCCAACTTAAACGTTTGGAAACTTTTATTCAACAATATATCAATTAATTTGAGTTAAATTTCAATTGTTAATTCATCATGCCCAAGACCTCAGATGCTGGATTTATTTTGATTGTGGATGATAATCCAACAAATTTATCTGTGCTGTGTGAAGCGCTTAATAGTGAGGGTTTTCGTTTTCGGGTTGCAGTCGATGGAGAAAGTGCGATCGCTCAAGCTGAACGCAATCAACCAGAGTTGATTTTGCTGGATGTACAAATGCCCGGTATTGACGGATTTGAAACTTGTCGCCGCCTCAAAGCCAATCCTGTTACCCAAAACATTCCGATTATTTTCACCACTGCTTTAGCAGATACAGAGAGCAAAACGAAGGGATTTTCCCTTGGTGCAGTTGACTATATCCCTAAACCGTTTGCACAAGAGGAAGTCATTGCGAGAGTGCGCGTACATTTACAACTCAAACAATTGACTGAATCTTTGGAACAACAAGTTAGCGATCGCACCAAGGCTTTGCAAAAAGCTCAAGTCCAACTAGTGCAGCAAGAGAAACTATCAACACTCGGAGAGCTAATCGCTGGTATTGGCCATGAAATCAATAACCCTATCAACTTTATTTCCAGCAATATTCCACCCTTGCAAGAACATATTACAGCAGTAACCGAGTTGCTTCTACTATATGAACAAGAGTATCCAAACCCAACAGCCCAAATTACCAATACTATTAAAAACTTGGATCTAAACTTTGTTCTCGAAGATATGGGAAAAATCTTGAACTCACTCCAGATAGGAAGCGAAAGAATTCAAAACCTTTCTAATTCACTCCGCAACTTCTCTCGTTCAGATAGTGATGCCAAAATACCTGCTGATTTGCACCAAGGAATAGATAGTACACTGGTGATTTTACAACACCGCCTCAAGGCTAATGGCGATCGTCCTGGCATTGAAGTTATTAAAACTTATGGAATATTACCAGAGGTAAACTGCTATCTAGGGCAGATGAATCAAGTATTTATGAACATTTTAGCAAATGCAATTGATGCCCTTGATGAAGCTATAATAGAAGGCAAAATGAGCAATCTAATTCCTCAGATTAAAATTGCAACAGAAATAGATTCTGAACAATTGGTTATAATTCGGATTGCTGACAATGGGATTGGTATTCCTGAACGGCTTAAAAAACGCTTGTTTGAGCCGTTGTTTACCACAAAAACTGTTGGAAAAGGTACTGGACTTGGCTTGTCGATCGCATATCAAATAGTTGTAGAAAAACACAAAGGTGTTTTAGAAGTGAGTTCTCAACCTGGTATGGGAACCGAGTTTATCATCAAAATTCATACATGAGAACAATATTTAATTGATTACACAACTGCTTTAGCATTTATCATATTGGAGACTGGGAAAGAATTTTCCTAATACCCAATACTTAATTTATATATAGGGTGAACCCAACTTTAGATCCTCAATTAATGGCAGAACGCATAGAATCCCTCAAGGCTGGAATAATTGGGGGTTTATCTGTGTGTTTTAGCTTCGTGATCGCTAGTCTGTTGAATACTTTAGTACTGGCAAAGTATTTTCAGATACTCGCAAGTCTGCAAAGCGATCTTAACTGGCACTTGTGGGTAAGTGGTGCAGTTGCAACTTTTACTGGTTTCCTATTTGGTGTCACCTACCGCTATATCATCCGCTCCGATCCAAATCCTCAACTCAAAGCTGGTGGCGTGTTAGCCTTTGGCTTGGTGCGCGGATTAACTCAGATAGAACTTGGGTGGAATTCTCACAGCACAATTTGGCCTTTTTTGGTGTTGGCTTTTGAAAGTGTGTTGTGGTTTGGAATAGCTGCGATCGCTCTTGATCTCGCTATTCAATTCCGTTGGGTTAAACCTTTTTCATCAATCTAAATTCCCTTTCTCTAAGTTGTGAAGTTGTAGTCTTACAGCTAGCTGTAGTTCAAATAAATCAAAAAGGCTGTAAGCATCACATTTTTGTAATATAATAAATACAATGTGCTTACATAATTAATTGTTTTAGGAGGCAGGAGGCTCAGTTGGAACCCACGTTTAAAAACGTGGGATTGATGCAAGGACTGCTTTGTATCTCGTGGCACTTTCGGCTCGATACAATTCTTCTTTTAAACTGGGCTTTATACCCTGCATAAGCGAATTTTCATTCATACTTCTTTCCTCCTGCCTCCTGCCCTCTGCCTTCTGCCTTTTATTCTAATTGCTCAAAAAAATGTATAAATAATTACTAATTTTCATTATCATTACTCTATTACATAATATGAATACTAAAATATCCCACTATTATCTGATAGTCGATTTGGAAGCTACGTGCTGTGACAGTGGGACTATTCCCCGTCACGAAATGGAAATCATTGAAATCGGTGCTGTGATGCTCAATCGAACAACGTGGGAAATTGATTCAGAGTTTCAGCAATTCATCCAACCTGTGAGACATCCGCAACTGACAGTTTTTTGCACCGAATTGACTAGCATTCGGCAGCAAGATGTTAACGAAGCGCCAAAATTTTTAGAGGCAATTTCTCGCTTCAAAGAATGGATTAGTTTATTTCCCAACTATATTTTTTGTTCTTGGGGTAATTACGACAAAAAGCAATTTATTCAAGATTGCGCGTTTCATAAATTCCCTTATCCTTTTACTTCAGAACACATAAATATCAAAGATGAATTTTCAAAATATCTTGGCGTATCTAAAAAATTTGGCATGGCACAGGCTCTCAATGAGTTGGGGATAGAATTAAAAGGTATACACCATCGTGGTATTGATGATGCTCACAACATTGCAGCTATTTACAGACAGATGAAAAACAAAAAACTAAGCTGAATAATAGAAAACTTGTAGTAGCATAGCCCAGCTAAAACAGTGGATACAATCTAGCTATTATGGTGTAAACAAGATGTTCACACGGTCATACGAAACACCCATAGCACAATAAAAATTAAGAGTTGGATTGATAATTATTCTTCTTGGTCAAAGAGATTTTTTGGTTACATAGTTTGAATTATAGGTTTAAAAAATAAAACTTTAGCTATATCTATTTTTGCTTGAATTAACTGACAACTAAGGTAATATATATAAATAATATTTGGCTTAGTGTAACTGCAAAATAACAGTCTACGATCGGGTTAGAAGCTAATAATATTGATTTTGAGGCTACAATTTATGATCGGATTTTGGCGAAAAAAAATAGTTTTTTTCTTCACAACAATTGTGTTGACAATTCTGCTAATTTCTCATGAACCAGTACCAATAGCTGAGGCACAAACTTCTACACCAACAGTTGCTAGACCGTTTGCCACCGTAGCTTATCCTAATAGATCATTAAGTGCTTCTCCCGCACAGCTACCACCATTGCCTTATGCTTATGGGGCACTAGGAAAAGCGATAGATGCTGAAACGATGAAATTGCATCACGACGCACATCATGCTAGCTACGTCAAGAACTTAAATGATGCATTGAAGCAGTATCCAGATTTGCAAAAAAGAAGTGTTGAAGGTTTACTAGTGAATTTGAACAGCGTACCTGAAGATATTCGGACAAAGGTACGTAATAACGCTGGTGGTCATCTCAACCACACGATTTTTTGGCAACTGATGAGTCCCCAAGGTGGAGGACAACCATCAGGAGCGATCGCTCAAGAAATTAACCAAACTTTTGGCAGTTTTGATGCCTTTAAACAACAGTTTAACGCAGCGGGCGCAGCTCGTTTCGGTAGTGGTTGGGTTTGGTTAGTACGCAATCCTCAAAAGCAACTCCAGATTGTCACCACAGCAAATCAGGATAACCCGATTATGGAAGGTTCATATCCGATTATGGGTAACGATCTATGGGAACACGCTTATTACCTGAAATATCGCAACCGTCGAGCTGAGTATTTGGATAATTGGTGGAATGTGGTGAATTGGCCGCAGATTAACAGGCGATACCTTTCTTTCTCTATGGGACGCTCCCCGAACTGAACGCTACGCAAAGGGCTGGTAAACTACCCTATTTTCATCAGGTTTTACATACTATGCACATTATCCAGTCTAAATAGGTAGGCGTAAATCTTTATCGTTGGGATAAGGCAGGAGGTCACTGAGCAAAATGGCACTAAGAAAAGCCGAAACACTTGCGGTTTAAGTAGTTTGCAATTGCTTGCTTAATTTTCACTCAAACACGAATACATCATCCCGAATGATGCCCCACGTCCGACCTATGCTAGTCAGTGCAAAGCGTTGACTGCTGCCAAAAAAGACTTTCCTGAACTAAAAAAGGTACAATCTCAAGTTTTGCAACAAACCCTAAAACGTCTTGAGGTTGCATTTGTGGCAATGTGGGAACGCAATCACGGCTTTCCCAGATAAATTCATTGGAATCCCCGAATTTCTAATTCGGGGAGTGTCAATCCTCCACTTTTCAAGAGACTTAAAAGCTGTAGTGCTTATTCCGCATAGTTTAGAGCTTTTCTTAGTGCCATTCGCCTCTGGCTGGAAATGCACATCATTGCGGCAGAACCGCAAATCTTGAGGCGGAGCCTCAACGACGGGCATTCCCAGTCTCCGACTGGAAACGAGACAATATCTAAAAGCTCATTTCTAGGATGACTTTCACATTAAGTTGACACCAATGCTTTTCTACGAGACGCTTTGCGTAGCTTGCTTCCACGTTCGCGTAGCGTCCCGTAGGGAAGTGGTACGGCAAGCTCAGGGCATCGTAGTGAACATCGTAGACATTGCTGGAAACTAGCGCTCTAACTTTTCGCTAAATCCCCTTATGTAACATAATTACGAATGACGGATTTTTAAAGATCGGTGTTTGTTACGGACTATCCATAGTAGAACAATTAGCAATACAAGCGCTTTGATCGTTGATGGCTCCATTACCTTTTTCACTTCGGTGGGGGTTTGAGGAGTAACATTACACGGAACTTCAATGATCTGTGTGTGATCGGAACCATTACCACTAGGAGTGAGATCGCATTCGCCTTTACTGGTCAGAGACAAAGGTGCATTTTCTGGAGAAACAGGTGTAGGTGGTTGAGCTGGAGAAACAGGTGGTTGAGCTGAAGAAACAGATGGTTGAGCTGAAGAACTATCGCCACTCAGTAGTAGAAGCAGAATTAAACCAAGACCCCCAACGCCGATTATTGGCCAAAGTGGAAAGGAATTAGAACTGTCTGGTACCAAGACATCTCCCGTAGAGCCAGGGAAAGCATCAAAAGCTATTGTTTCTCCATCCAAGGCTAGTGGATTGTCACTCAGCAAAGTATCTCCCGCGATATCTTCTCCTAATATCTGATTAAATTCCGCTGGAATCGCATTGTTGGGGCGTCCGAGTTCCCCACCTTCTTCGGAGTATGGAAAGGATAGTACTTCAAAAATCTTCTGTTGGAGTTGGTTCTGATCTCCAGAACTCAACGCATCCAAGCCTGTAGAGATTTTATCTAAATAAAAATTTGTCATCTCTGGCGATAGACCTAGAGACTGAATCTGCTCTTGAATGTTAGAAATTTTTGAGGCTTCTTCAAACAGCAATCGTCCGTATGACAATTTTAGGTCTAGTAATCCATTACGAAGGCTAACAGAGTCATTGACTCCTGAATATGGCGCCCAGTAAAACTGTTTGGTTACAAGTCCAAGTCCTTCTACTGGATTGCGACCAAAAGGTTGTCCAAGAAGATATTGAGATCCATCCATGATTGCGGGAGATGCGTTTCTCCAAAATGAAGCGTAAGGCACCGCAGAGAGATTAGGATTATTGCCGTAGAAGCTAGCGAAATTCTGGAAGTTTTTCTCCCCACCGGCTGCTCGGATCAGAAGGTTTTGATAACTAGTCCCATTGTTTAACTCCACTAATCGTTGGATTACCGATCCAGTCTTATTGCAGGTCAGACCAAATCCCACATCACATCCAGGAATGACTCGCATCTTGCTCAAATTCTGGTTATTAATTTGGTACTGGAGATACTCAGACTCCAGTCCTTGTTGGATGCCATAGCGTCCAACATTTAGCTGTGCAAAAGCAGACTGACACGTAGTGAGTACTACTGCAACAGATGAAAATGCGATCGCTGCAAAGCGAACTACCTTCGGCATCGCAATTCTTTGAACAATTGATTTAGACAAGATGCACCTCCACTAAACGACAGCAATTTAATTGGGCATGGGGCATTGGGGATTGGGCATTGAGAAGAGACAAGGTAGACAAGGAAGAGGGGGGAGACAAGGGAGAGGCTTGTTCAATAATTCCCCCTTGTCCCCTTGTCTCCCCATTCCCCAGTCCCCATTCCCCAATTCAACTCTTAGGTAAATAAATGTTGATCGTGATTCCCGTTCCTTTAAGGTTTCCTGATGAGAGTGTGTGATATAAAACCATCGCCCGGTTTGGTTGGTCAAAAAGATACCCACGACGTGTAGGTTTGATCTTCCCTTCCTTGACTAAGGAAACGAAGGCTTGTAGATATCTACGTATACCTTGACGGTTCTCTTTGGTAGTATTCGTATGATGCTCAATCAGCATCATAAAGAAGTCCAAGCTACGATTTTCCTGCCCTTGAATCAGACTGCCCTCATCTAGGAAAGAACTTGCTATAAGCCTGCTATTAACTTGTTTGACCTTAAATAAAGTAAAGTAACGTCCTTCTTTTTTAGGATCGTTCGCATAACAGACCCAGGAACCCTCTTTATTTTGTGTAAAACCCTGTTCAGCAAGGTAAGAAAGCAAAGAATTACTTGCTTTAGTTTGTGGTGGAGGTAATAAATCTTCAATGGGATCTAAAGAGCAAATCCTCTGTGTTGTTTTCCGTGGATAAACAGCAGGAGTCTGCTGGGTATTGACGCGAAAGGGCTTGTCATCAGACATTGCCATGCTAGACATTGCAGCCAACGCAGATACTTGGAGAACGATCGCTCCAAACAAACGAACTATGATATTCATGTTTTTCCTGTTACTCTTACTGACTTTGTGAATAATCGAATTTTCACTAGATCGAGATTGATCTAGCAGTCCTAAATTATTTGTTAAATTTAAGTGTTTGCCTGATTTGATCGAGGGTAGCTTAAGTTTTCACTAATCAAATAGGACTTTTATATATAGGTAACTAAGCACAAAGAGAATCAATATCTAAATAAAACACACAATGTTAATGTCTTCTTGACAAGACAAATTCGGCTTTTTGATATTTTTACATATACAAAAAACTATTGACATTGTGTCAAAACTTTTCTATTTCCTCTTGTCTAATTTTTTGCCATCCTAAGAGGGTTGTATGCCTTTCTCGCTGGCTATGATGATTCCTAAAAAAGAGCTTTAGTTAGCTCTTTAGTACCTTATATAAGCAGAGTTTCAAAAGCTCTGTGCTTTGCACATTAGGGCTTTTGTTGATTTCCTGGATAGGTTGAATAATTTTTTGTTTTTTGGAGGTAGCACACCTAACTAGCTGTTTCAGCATGGTTACAAATTGATGTATAAAATAATATCTCCCTGACAGTAAGATAATATTACCATGAGCTTGATACATGCAACAGTATTGTGGACAGTTGTCAAAGTTGTACACTGGGAATCGTAACTACCTCTTCATTAAATTTCATAGCAAATAGGTGAGAGGCAAGCTTAATCTATTTACACACTATTAGTATTTAAGAACTTAATACTATTGTTAGTAAAGCACTAATGGTATGTCTTAAATATAACTTTAATTGAAATAAAACACGTATAACTAATAGATTGCGATCGCTAACCCAAGTTTTTAATTATCCTGTCAGACGATGTCTATAATGGGCTACGCCTATGCCCCAAACAAAGTTAAGTTAGATTACAAGTATAAAATTTGCGATTTAGCATGCTGTTACTATTGTTGCCACAGACCTTATAAGCCTGTAAGACAGAGATTTACGACTTCTCTAATACCAATTCAAAAAATATTTGCGACAGATAGGGCATCCAAAATAAAATCATAGCCTCAACATTATCAACCTGAATAATGTTGAGGCTATCAGCATGACAAGCGACAAATTCTGTCAAGAATTGTTGATAAACAGAACTTACGCATTGACAGGTAAGACAAAAAGTGCGTAAGTTCTAAATTAGTTAATTCAATTTAATTTATTACAAAGCACTGCGGCTAGTTAACGCATTCCACAAGAAGACTGCAACAATTGCACCCAGAACTGCCACTGCAATACCCGGAATACTCAAAGAGGGAGCCGCTAGAGCAAAGCTTCCTGTACTGAAGAATACACCCAAACTACCACCAATAAAAGCACCAACGATTCCTAATAAAATTGTTGCTAAAATTCCGCCGCCTTGATGACCGGGGTAGATAGCCTTTGCGATCGCACCAGCAATTAGACCTAAAACAATCCAAGCAAGAATATTCATTGTTTTTATTTGATAAACATTTTTTAGTGACAAATACACAATAGCAATCCAAATATTGACATTCAATCTACCAACAGAAGCAATGATCAATAGCCTTGAGGATGAACGCTATTACTTCTCGTGATGAACTCCCTTTATTGAGATGGATAATAAAAAAAGCTCCTAGTAGGTCTGAAACCAGGAGCTAATAAATTCATTGCTTGATAATTGCAGTACATGCATTTTTAATAATTGTTCTCATCTACTTGAAGAATTAAGCTCAGGTTTGAAAGCAGATACTTTTGTAGGTTCGCACTTAAGTTTACTCAACTTGTAGAATTCTGGTGCTGTAAGAGGTTTGCGCTTAGGGATTGGCGTAGCATTTGTCGTAAAGGGCAATTACCTGTACTTGCATTAATGTTAAACAATAAAACCAACTGCTTTACCAATTTATCGTTCTTGCATTTCTTGCTGACGCATGGGCATAGCGTCAATTTGCTCAAAAATTGCTGTCGCTTGCACTGGTGTCGTTTCTTGGCGCTTAACACCACCATCTTTGCCGATCAAGATGACGCGAAAATTTTCTTTATCAACCCCAAAGCGATTTCGCAAATTGGCAGCAGAAGACTCATCTATTAACTGTCCGTTGGCATAGCTTTTATCTGTTGCCAAAACTTGAACGAGAACTAAATCTCGGTCTTTAAAATCGTTTTGGTGCTGGTTAAATACCTGCATCTGTTGCTGATAGCGATGATTATCAACAGATGGTGCAAAGATTAGTAGCACACGGTTTTGCCATTTTTGGGAACTGAGGTTAAATGAAGACATTTTGATAGTATGGGTTGAACCTTGGACAGTACCAGCAATGATAACGGGCGATAGGGCTATAGATGCGGTGATCGTCAGGGCGATTAATACTGAGTTATTCACTTTGGGGCTTGTTAGGCTCATAATATAGACTATGACATGAACGAGGTTTGATGAAATGTCAGAAGCTTTTCCAGACTCTTCTCAACTGCAACAGTGGCATGAAGGTATTGAAATGGCTAACCACAATAACATTTTCTGTCATTGTCGTAGTTGTAGCTATGAATGGGTGGACTCTGTGATTAATGCAGTCTGTAGTAAATGCGGCAGCAAAGATATTGAACATATCTCGTGCTGGCAGTTTCCAGATGATTGAATGAGATCCAGATATGTAGCTGATAAAATAGCGATCGCTACTTTTGACATTTCCTCTGAGAATTCTGGGTGATTACTTTGTTAAGCTGCGGTAATATCTGCTTGTGCATCTAAAGCGGAATTTGAAAAAATACTCCAGTACTCAGAGGGATCAACGGTTAACAGTACTCATGTCAGGATAGCGTTCACCTGCTGCGACATTTTTTGGTGCAACTGTTTCCAGTCGATTCAAATCTTGTTTAGTCAGGATAATTTCGGTAGCTGCAATATTCTCCTCCAAGTAAGTACGGCGTTTTGTACCAGGTATTGGGACAATATCTTCTCCTTGAGCGAATAGCCATGCTAAAGCAAGCTGACTAGAAGTTACTCCTTTTTCGCTAGCGATCGCTTTGACTTGCTCTACTAATTGCAAGTTTTTATAAAAATTCTCACCTTGAAAGCGAGGAGAATTTCTTCGATAGTCATCAGGTGCAAGATCGTCAGGGCTAGCGATCGCACCTGATAAAAATCCTCTTCCTAATGGGCTATAGGGAACAAACCCAATTCCTAATTCCCGCACAGTAGGTAAAATTTCATCCTCTGGCTCTCGACTCCAAAGAGAGTATTCTGTTTGCAGTGCGGTAATCGGGTGAACTGCTACAGCCCGTCGAATTGTCGCCGGAGCAGCTTCCGAAAGCCCCAAATAACGCACTTTTCCCAGCTTTACTAACTCTGCCATTGCCCCGACAGTATCTTCAATGGGGACAGTTGGATCTACGCGATGTTGATAATAGAGGTCAATCACTTCCACTCCCAGACGTTTTAGCGAGGCATCACAAGCTTGATGTACATATTCTGGTCTGCCATTAACCCCTTTAAAACCACCATCTTCAGTACGGACATTGCCAAATTTAGTTGCTAAAACTACTCGATCTCGGCGATCTTTAATTGCTCTGCCTACTAGTTGCTCGTTGGTAAAGGGCCCATACATATCAGCAGTATCAAGAAAATTCACTCCAAGTTCTAATGCTCGATGAATTGTCGCGATCGCTTCAATTTCATCACGACCACTATAGAACTCAGACATTCCCATACAACCAAGTCCGATAGTTGAAACTTCTAACCCTTGTTTGCCTAGCTTTCTGGTTCTCATAAAATAATTTCCTACTCAGTAATTGGTCTTAGAATATTACCCCTTTCAGCATTATCCCTTTCCCTTCCACCAAGTCATCTATTATTAGAAGTATTTACTGATATACAGCAGAATTGAGAGTTCAGAATGGGCTACGCCTTGCTGCGCTAACAGGAGTAAAACACGCTTTATTCTTGGGTAACAGACGAATCGTTGTGTACCTCACCAACTTGAAATCTGCTGTAAATACATTTTTACTATGTGTTTTCTAGTGAATTACTAGCCAGTTGTAGCGTTCGCGCAGCGTCTCGTAGAGAAGCGATGACCAAGCGCTGTGAATTGGCTGCTGAGTTATTTTACAGCGTTGGGTCAACAACTGGCGATTTGTCGTTGTTCTGTTCTGTTGATATCTCATTTAAACTGCAAAATACAGAGTTGTAATGCCAAATTGCCAGAACCTTTGAATATGGTATCGTCACTTCAACTTGTTCTTAGAGGAGAAGTGGATAGAGTTGATGGCAGTTTGGTCAAATACCTCCACCAATTCAAGAGATAACTTTTAGCGAAAGTTCGTTAAGCACGCACAATAATGGTCGGTTGTTACATACACCAGTCTGATTGTTATTCGTCAGAATGTAATGGTGCAATGTATTGCACTCTTACAAAAGCTAAATTTAGAGGTAAACTATGTTTCCTTTTTGGGGTAATCCATGTTATGGAAGCGAACCCATTTCGCACAAAGCTAGCTTAGAGCGGAAATTAAAATTCTTGATTTGGCTGCGAGATGATTTAGAGTCCAGACTGGCTGGTATTAATGCTTCTATTGATACCATTCGTCAGCAAATAGAACGTTCAAACTCATCTACTTAGAACTTAGCTGATACAGCAATTCATCTCATCGCCTCCTTATTGGCTAGGTGATGAGATGAATTGCAACTGAGTTGACGACTATTAAGGTGATTTCTGATGAAAAAAATACCTATGTTGACGAGTTTCGACACTTCGACTACGGCTCCATCGAGCAAAGTCGAAGTAGTCGAAACCAAGAGCTATGGTAAATTTCTTATTAGAATTCACCTAACCAGTCAACTTAATAACACCTTGGCTCACTAGAGATTCAAGCTGAGAATGATGCTGTGTTTGGTCTCGTAGCAACTTGAGTTGCTCGTAACTGAGAATGTGTAATCCTGGCCGGACAACATAACCTTCAATGGTAATGCTTTGTGGCTGCTGGCTGTCGGTGCGGTTGTAGTTAATTGAAGGCATATTTACAAAGGGCAAGTCAGAACTGATTAGTAGAAGAGAGTTTGATTCTTCACTCTCTTACAGCTTCACACAAGTTTCTCTTAAAGGGTGACTAAGGGTTGCGTTTGGCTTCCTGTATTGAAAGAAACTATGGAAGTTATCGCCAAAAATATATAAAAAACTTTAGTTAATTAATCAGTCCGTTATAACTAATAATTGATTGCTGACTTGATTAGAAGGGGTTTCCTTTTTCTTTTCTTTGTCGTTGCAATGCTTCTTCGTACCACTCTAATTCATCCAAAAATTGACTGACTCTTTTGGTTAAAGCAGCTTCCTGTGAAACACCTGCTTTATTCAGTGAGTCTCCAATTTTAGAAATAGCAAAAATGCTGGAAATAGTGGGCATTCCCATCTCTGACAGAAAAGCGCGTAACTGGATGGCTGCCCGCACTCCTCCAAAGCTACCAGCCGAGTAGCAAACAATACCAGCAGGACGGAAAAAATATTCTTCTAGATAGTGATCCATTAGATTGCTCAATCCTGGTTGAATCGAATGGTTGTACTCTCCTGCAACAATTACAAAACCGTCTGCGGTTCGGATATGCTCTGCCAGCTCTTCCATCTTTGCAGGAGCCTGACCTTTGCCATATTCTTTATACATCCGATCTAAGATGGCAAAGTCATACTCCTTTGCATCCGCAAAAATCACCTGATGGTTTCTTTGGTTAAGCTGGTCAATCATGAATCTAGCAGCTTTGATGCCTTGGCGATCGCTCCTGTAGGAACCATAGAAGACTATTGTTTTGAATTTCACGATCAATGATTTTTAACAACTAAATAGTTTTCAGCCTAGCGATACCACCAGCAACTAATCACACACCACAGATTCGCACCCGCCTCCAATTCTTTTAGCCTTGAGCAGCACCAGTTTTTACAACCTTTTGCAATTTTTGGGGAATGTCTTGTGTGGTGATATCAATGACTGGTGTATATACATCATTATTATCGGTGATTGATACCCAATCAGCGAACAGTGAAAAGTTTACAGTCAACACAAAGTCTCAAACTCCGACTCTCCACTTATAACTGATAACTGATTTACCCACTGTCCCAAAATTAACTCACGACGATCCTGTGGGTCAACAAACCGATAGACACACTTCCTTCCGGTTTTCCTTCGATCCAACCCAAAAAGTCCAGCTTCAAATCGACTTTTCTCAATAATTTTTGTGCGATGCCTACAACGGGCTAAGCTTACGCTTTAGCTATTTTACTGTCAAGTCAATCTCTGTGATTAATAGGCGTGAGCTTTGTCAGGCCATATAGCGCTTCTCGTTTGTATGCAATAGATTTTGACCTCTCTCCTAAAAGGAGAGAGGCTTTGAGGCTTACTCCCCTTCCCTGCAAGGGAAGGGGCTGGCGGTTAGGTCGGTATTTTACGCAGTTGAGAACCGCTATAATCTACACCGCTAACAGCCAATCTAGACACCACAGACATACACCTTCAAAGTTAACCTAGACCAGACCTGCCACAGACCTAGGACTCATTTGCAGTAAGGCTCACCATCAAAAATTGGGATATTTTACAAAAATATTTTTCAACGGTGATTTAAGTACAACATTTGGGAACAATTTATGGAACTCAGATTTTTGTGGGTACTTAGGTGATTTCTAAGTATCTACAAAAAGAAGATAAACCTGTTTAAAACGCAGCCTGAGTTTCCCCAAAAGAGAATAAATCACCAAACTTGCAATATCTATAAAAATGCTTAATTCTGAAATTAAAAAAGACCTTCGCCATAATTTTACTGTCAATGTTATTGAAAGTGGATTTTTTGGTTTTGGGAGTGGTTTTGCTTCATTTTTCACGATTCTTCCGCTATTTGTTAGTACTCTTACTGATTCTGCATTACTCATCGGTCTGATCCCAGCTATTCCACGCTTAGGCTGGCAACTACCTCAGCTATTAACAGCTAATAAAGTAGCTCGTCTACAGTGTTACAAACCAACTGTAATGTCGTCGACAATTCATCAGAAGCTTCCTTTTTTGGGATTAGCACTAGTGGCTCTATTACAACTACAACTCAATCACCAAACTATTTTACTGTTGACATTTGCCATACTCATTTGGCAAGGACTAGGTAGCGGGTTTAGCGCTACTGCTTGGCAAAGTATGGTTGCTAAAATTGTTCCCTCCAGAAAGCTTGGTATTTTTTACGGTACTTTAGCAGCATCTGGTAATCTAATGAGTATTTGTGGTGCTGCGATCGCTGGTTTACTGCTTAAAGAAATTGCTCAACCATTTAACTTTGCTCTGTGTTTTTTGTGTGCCAGTTTGGCAATGGCTCTATCTTGGTTTTTTATGTCTAGGACGCGAGAGCCAGTAAGCATCACATCATCAGCCTTTGAAACTAGACGTGAATTTTGGGACAGTCTGATTGTGATTCTCCGCTGTGATGAGAATTTCCGTTGCTTTGTGACTGCACGTATGATCTCACAGTTAGGACTGATGCCACTTCCTTTCTATACACTCTATGCAGTACATCAATATGGAATGGGAGAAGCATCTGTTGGGTTAATTACGACTCTATTGATGGTTACACAAACTATTGCTGGATTGGTTTTGGGTTGGTTTGGCGATCGCACAGGTTACAAGTTGATTTTACAAATTGGTTGTGTCGCCTGTGCGTTCAGTTCGGTTTTAGCTTGTTTGGCATCAAATGCCAACTGGTTTTACTTGGTATTTATAGGAGAGGGAATAGGTATGATAGCTCTGCAAAATATTGCTGCGGTAATGACCTTAGAGTTTGGCAACCAACACCAACGACCAGCCTATATTGGTCTTGGTAATACCCTTATTGCCCCTGCTAGTATCCTTGCTCCCCTACTAGGTGGATGGATAGTGGAGAATATTGACTATAGAACTACCTTCTTGGTAGCAGCTATCGGTGCATTATTTACAGCACTGCTTTTGCACGTAGGAGTAAGCGATCCACGCTATCTTGAACAAGATTTTAGTAACGATTCAGTTAATGTTTTGCCTGAGTAGTAAGCATTTGATATTAATTTGTAATCCCTAATGTGAATGCGCTAGGTTGCTGTAGGCTCATGTACCTGTCACTAACACACCCCTACCGAAGAGTTGTTAATTAATAAAAAGCAGGAGGCAGAGGGAATATTTTTTATTAATAGTTATTTTTGCCAATCTACATTGTTTACCAACTAACCCAGCATTTTTTTACCCCCATAAGACTGTCTAAATCATTCTTGGGAGTGAAAGATGGATGATTCTAACTATGGTATGAAGCTAAAAGCAGTTAACAAAGCATTGCAAGGTTTAGGCTCATGATATTCATGCCTCATAATTTTCTACTTGTATGGCTGTTTCAACTGCTGTCCGTTGGGGTACTTGGCGGGGGGATCTACATTCTCTATGAGTGGTATGAACGAGAACTTGTAGGAACGCCCTACTTAGTAGCTGGATTAGTAATGTTTCTGTGGTCTTTTGGCGGTCGTTTTATCAGTTTGCCATTGCTGCGCCGTCCTGGAGCCGAGGAACCCAAGTTTATGCGTAGCAAAACCGTGCAGCGCTTGCCACGTCCAGATGGGAGCGTGTTGCAGGTAGAGTTTTTTGGCCCTGAAGATGGTCAACCAATTATCTTGTCACACGGTTGGGGGCCAAACAGTACTGTATGGTATTATGCCAAACGACAACTAAGCGATCGCTTCCGAGTAATTGTTTGGGATCTACCAGGGTTAGGAAAATCTGCTAAACCGAAAAACAACGATCACTCTATAGAAAAATATGCCCGTGACTTGGAAGCTGTTGTCGCCATAGCAGGGAATAAACCTGTTATCTTGTTGGGACACAGCATGGGCGGCATGATTAACCTGACATTCTGTCGCCTGTTTCCAGAGCAATTGGGGAGTCGAGTGGCTGGCTTAATTCTTGTAGATACTACTTACACCAATCCGGTAAAAACTTGTATCTTTAGCAATCTGGTACGTAAATTGCAGAAACCCCTACTCGAACCTGTGTTGTACCTGACTATCGTGCTGTGGCCGATTTTTTGGTTGATGACTTGGCTCTCGTATTTGAATGGTTCGCTGTACATCACCGTCGAACTATCTGGATTTACAGGTACTGAAACACGGGGTCAACTAAGTTTTGCAGGTCTATTATCAGCATTGGGTTCGCCTGGTGTTCTGGCTCGTGGCACACTGGCAATGTTCAACTTTGACGAAACAGACACACTTGTAACTATTAATGTTCCTGTGTTGGTTGTTTGCGGCGGTTCAGATATAGCGACAAAACCTGTGGCGAGCGATCGCATGAAAGCAGAATTACCTTACTCTGAAAGAGTCACCCTAAAACCAGGTGGACACATGGCATTGATGGAACAAAACCAGCAGTTTTCTGAGGTTGTCAGGAGCTTTTCTGCTAGCTGCTTATAGCTGGGTCATCCTTTGCTTGTTCACGAACCTTGTTATATCATTTCCAAAAAAAATTTGCAACAAATGAAATCGCCTGTTGGGGCGTACAGCTAACTGTACGCCCCCACTAGCAACCTGTTTAAGAGCTAAGTGTACTTAGTAACTTTTGGTTGGTTCCAAAGTAGAGTTCGCTCAATTCTTCCAAAGAAACATCGGTCTGCGATTCTGGATTATGGAAGTAGGGGTGGATAGGAAGGAGTTCAGCACGAGGGCGAGTTTCCGGTGAAGACAGAATTTGCTCAAGCAAAGACAGGTAGTTTTCAGCAGTAGATTCCCAAGTGTACGTTTTCAACACCCGTTGCTGACCAGCTTGGGCAAAATACTCCCACTCCTGAGCATCACATAGCAACCGCTCCAAGCCCCGTGCAATATCAGCAGGATCTTCTGGATCGACGAGTACGCCATATTCCCGATCTCCCTGTCGCAAGCTCTCGCTAGGACCACCGTTCTTGGTTGCTACCACTGGTAAACCTGCTACTGCTGCTTCTAAGGGAGCAAGCCCAAAGGGTTCGTAGAGTGCGGTCAGCGCAAATACTGAGCGGCGTTTAACCATAAACCTATAGGTTGCTGCCAGTGACTCTTGAGACTGATGTAACAAGCCAAATGCACTGATTTTGCCCCACAAGTCGTTTTCTTTGACCGCTTCCCGAATAGGGGCTAATACTTCTTCAGTCATTTCGTCGCTAGCCTCTTCTCGTAAAGGATTGTCCAGTGCCCCTGTAATTAGCACCAAGTTAGCTCGTTCCTGAAGTGTTGGACTGATTGCGAAGGCTTGCACTAGCCCCAATATGTTTTTTTTCAGTTCTAATCGACTGGATGCTAAGATGACGGGCAAATCTCGACGGTTTTCTGCAATGTCCCGTGCCAATTGCTCCTGAACGAATTGGTAGCTAGCCTCCTCATTTTCAGAACGCGCCTTTGCACCGAAAATTGAGAAATCTGCTCCCGGTGGAATCACTGCAAAGCGGTTATCTTTGTCTACATCCACTGCACTAGTATATACTCGATGAGAATACTGTTCAAAGCGTTCTTGTCGTGTACTGGTGATATTAATGGCCGAGCGATTCATGCTCAGGCGTTCGGCTAAAATGCGATATCTGAAATTAAATTGCTCGTCTATTCCTGTGAGATTTTCTGGGGTGGCTTCGAGTTTGTCCATCTTTTGAGCGCCGAGAGAATGAGCAGTAAAGGTAAAAGGTATGCCTGTCTTCTCTTCAATTAGAACGCCACACAGCCCTCCATCAGCGTAGTGAGCAGTCATAGCATCGGGTAAGCTACCTTCCTGTTGATAAAATTTCAAGATGTTAGATACCCAATTAGCTACCAGATGAGGCCATAACAACTCTTTAGAGAGAAATTCTTTTGGCCCAGCTGGTAAGCGGATAATGCGGACGTTATCGATCCCTGAATAAGTGTCAATCGCTTGGGCAAACTCTGGCCACTCCGGGTCAATAATTTGACGGGTGATAATATCAACTTTATGACCCATTTGAGCTATGGCTATAGCGACTTGCTTAACGTAAATTAGCTGACCCCCAAAATCTGGGTGTTTCGTTATGTGACTATTGCCTGAATCAAAATTGCCTTGAGGGTTGAGAAATCCAATGTGCATTGCCCACTTCCTAAATACAGGTTGATTTCTACTAGAGATTTTGCCTGAAGATGGCAGCATAACAGCTTAGTGAGCTTGTTAAAAACTCTCAAGGCTGAAAAATGCAGGCAGTGAGACTGTAGATAAATACCATCAAAAAGTAAGTCAAAGGGCTTTTATTGATTCCCTTTAGCTTAAACTCAACCAATACAGTCATTTTCCTAATGCTTAAGTTAATCACTACTGCGGTTCGCGCACATATACCGAATGACATAAATGGTAATGTGATGTTTTTCCTTAAATGATTTATCAAACTACCTGGTCGTAATCCATTAGACTTACGGAGAATAGTTTGACGAATAGCTCAAAGCAAAACATTGTCATAAATCTTACAAATCTGTTACTGTATGTCAGTATAAAAGCTAAGATGCTCTGCATATCTGAGGTTGACTACTTAGAATTAGCAACTGAGAGTCAGACGAGGCGGCAGAATGAAAAGCTTGAAACCCTGATAGACTATATACTTTTAAAACTAATCCCTCTGGGAAAATTACATGAAGTTTCTAAGTATTCCTAAATATTGGATCAACTTTTGTCTGGTTTGGGCTGTGATTGTTCATCTGTTTTTCCTAGTAGCTGAGATGTTTTTGTGGCAAACCTCTTTCGTGCAAGAAACATTGCTTGGAGGTTTCACAATCGCGCAGAAAGCCGAAATCCTTGCCCACAATGTAGGTCTCTACAATGGCTTTCTCAGTGCTGGTGCGCTCTGGGGATTACTAGCGATGAATCCTAAGATACCAAAAGTCAAGCCTGCGGTCTTTATTCTGGTGTGTGCATTTGTCGCGGGAATCTACGGCAGCATTAGTTTAGGACGCTCAACAGCTTTTCTACTTCAGTCATTGCCTGGCATTATTGCTCTACCCCTCATCTGGTTGGATAACCATGAAGAACAGCAATGAATTACCTCAGTGAAATCAGCCAGCTTGAAATTTGAAGTGTCAAGATGAATCTGACTCGCTAGGATGGCATTAGAATTTTCTAGCATTTGAGTATGACCAAGCAAGATACTCCACTTACGGGAGAGGCGCTGATTAAAGAAGTCTGTCGGCGGATTCGAGTAGCCCGCAGCTATTGGGATGCTCACAACAATGCTGCTTGTCGGGGCGAACGCGATCGCGCCTTAGCCCTTTACAACACCCTGACTAAGGAACAAAAAGACCAGATTCCGCAAGTGTTGCGGGTATGGTTGCGTTATCGGAGTGAGAAATATTTTGGCGCACATAGAACGCCGCCAAAGTCAGCACGAAAATCAAAATATATCTAATTTATAGTTACCCACCTGAAGACCAGCGTATAGGCAACAGTGTGCCCACGCTAAAAACCACAGCTAACCCACCCATACAAAACATTCCCCAAGTTACTAAACCTTCCAACGGATTTACGACACGCGCAGTGCTTATGGGTTGTTTAGGATTGTAACGTATCACCACCATGTGACCGTTGCTGGAGTGGTAGGACTCATAATTGCCTATAAAGCAAGTGCGTTTACTGTTGGCTAGAAACTCGATAACTGGCGCATAGGTTTCTTTTTGCTCATTGTTGTTCGTACTGGTGCGATCGCGGCGACTGATGCTGTCTACCACCGTACCACGTGTTTCGTTTAGCGTTGCACCTTCGTGGGCGATTATGTTACGTACCCAAAAACCGCCCCCAATCAACAGCAATCCAATGACCAGACCAATACTTGCGCTTAGTTTGTCGTCAAAAGTATTTTGGTGAGGTTTGAAATTCATGGGTTTGAGGATGGCACAACAATAAATTTCATCACAGCATCTCGACTACAGCTTACATTTGAAACATTTCTATTTGGCACTACTAACCTTATAACTACGTCAACTATCTTGCAGCTAAATTACTGCATCAGTTTTTCTGATGTAGTAATTTAACGTTTATATGGTATTAAATATAACCAATTAACCTCATTTAGTAAGCAGAAGTAATGATAACTCAGTTTTGGGAAAAAAGTAGAAAAATTAATGCAACTCTAACTAACTTACTATTTAAGCCTGTACACAGACGAGTACTACTCGGTCAGCTACACGTAGCGAGTCAAGAGACATCGCCGTGGCTTTTAAGAAAGCGTCTGTTGCCATTATTATGTCTGATATCATTCTTTCTGGTATTGTTACTAAACAGCTTTGCCCCTGCCGTTGCCCAACTACCTCCTCAACCTCGTCAGGAAATTCGGGGAGTGTGGTTAAGTGGTAACGATTTTAGCGTTTTTAGAAATCGTTCACAGGTGCAAGCAGCTATGAGCCAACTGCGGCAGTTAAACTTTAATACTGTTTATCCCGTAGTTTGGAATGATGGTTATACACAATATCCCAGCGCCATCATGCAGAAAATGGATATTCCCTTTTTCTTCAAGGGAATAGATGGACAAGATGTAATTGCAGACATTATCACTCAAGCCCGCAGACAAGGATTACTAGCAATACCGTGGTTTGAATTTGGTTTCATGGTTCCTCTAACTTCGGAACTCGCATCACAGCATCCAGATTGGCTAACACAAAAAGGGGATGGAACTCAAACTTCAATTAGTGCCGCGGGTGAAGTAGCGTGGTTGAATCCCTTTCACCCCGAAGTGCAAAATTTTATCAGGGAACTTGTCGTGGAAGTTATCACTAAATACGATGCTGATGGCGTTCAATTTGACGACCATACGAGTTTACCTGTGGATTTTGGTTACGATAAGTACACGATAAGTCTATATACTCAAGAAACTGGCAATCCTCCTCCACCCAATCCCCAAGCCCAAGCATGGATAAAATGGCGGGCAGATAAAATTACTGCCTTTATGGTAGACCTTTACCAAACCGTGAAAGCCAGAAAACCGAATGCTATTTTTTCAGTTGCTCCTAATTACTATAATTTCGCCTATAAAATGCAACTGCAAGATTGGCTCAACTGGGTACGGTTGGGTATTGTCGATGAGTTGGTGATGCAGGTGTACCGTAATGATGTGGAAAGTTTTATCGCTCAAATTACCCGCCCAGAAATTTTAGAAACCCAACAAATCATCCCAACTGGTATTGGTATTATGGCGGGGTTACGAAATCGCCCAGTTGCCATACCACAAATCCAATCTCAGGTAGAAGCAGCGCAACAACGCGGTTTAGGTATCGGCTTTTTCTACTACGAAAGCCTTTGGGATATTGCCCCTGAACCAGCAGCGCAACGCCAGTCTGCATTTGCGGCTCTTTTCCCAAATTCAGCATTGCGCGATATTTCGCAAAATACACCCCGCAAGCCAACTTTTAACACCATAAGCTTACCTTTATATCCAAAACCTTCCCTTGGGCAACGTGTTCGCGGCTATTTTTTAGAAGTTGCGATCGCAAATGGTCAACCAAAACGTATTTTATTAGATACAGGGTCAGCAGGGCTAAGAGTTCCCAAAGAGTTTTTAGGTAATTCTCCGATCCAAAGAACAGGTCAAAATATCAAGGAAGTATTAAGTGATGGTACTATCCTGGAAGGAGAATTAGTTTACACTAATGTCCGGTTTGGTTTGATTCCCACTGCCGAACCTATTCCCGTACAGGTTGTTACTAGTCGCCAATGTACTGCCCAAAAACCTAAATGTTCAGCAAATAGTGGTGTACCATTTTCTGGAATTATCGGTGTTAACTATTTTGAAAAATCACTTCCCTATAACCCGTTGAGAAAATTACCAGGTAATCTGAGTAATGGATTTATCGTCGTTGGCAATGGTGGTAGTAACAACAATAGCAGCCTAATTCTCGGTTTAACTGCTGAGAATCAAGCAGGTTTCAAAATGGCTTCTTGGAGTCAGCAACCCGAAATTAATGGTGTACCCGGTAAAAGATGGGATTCTCGACTAAGCAAAGTTTGTTTAACTCTTGCTGGGAGTTCGGCGAAAAATTCGTGTAATAGCAGAGCGATCGCTGATACTGGAACTATTAATGGTTTGACTGAATTCAAGTCAGCTTCTACAGCAGGTAAACTCAAACCAGGAGTATTAGGGTCAGCAAATGCTGTGAAAGTAGGAATTAATGGCATTTTTGATTACAGTTTGACACCAGGAACCCGTGATGGATTTAATCGCTGGAATTTGAGTATCTCACCACAAGCAGAACTGACTATATTTGTAAATCCTGGAATTGCCTTGTTTGATAAATACGATGTACTCTTTGACCAAGTTAATGGTAAACAGGGTTTTCGCAGTCGGCGGTAAGAAGAATCCCCAGATGCTTAAAATTGGTGACTTCGTTAAACGGAATAGTAGGTATGAGGGGTACTGTTACCGAAGAGAGTAAAAAAGGCAAGATAAGCACTTTTTTAAATCTACTTTTCTGAGCGATCGCATAGTGAAAAAGCAGGGGAGCAGGGAGCAGGGGAGAAAAACCACCCACAAGGGGTGGGGCTTCAACCTCGGCATATTTGGAGCTGGGGTGCTTTCGCCTACGAGGGGCGAGGTTTGTACCTTTCCCCCTGCCCCCTGCCTCTTCATAAAACCCTCTGGGGATAAAGTAATTCTGTCTATTAAGATAGTTTAAATAGAAAATCCCAGTAGAAATCTGTAGACTAAATGATCTCTATCATCTACTCCGAAAAATTCCTTCAGCATGAAACAGGGTATATGCACCCTGAGCAGCCAGAACGACTAACTGCAATTGTAGATAGGTTAAGCAGCTCAACAATAGCAGACCAAATCCAATGGTTAAATCCTTCCACTTCTAGAAATGTAATCAAAGAGATTGAACGAGTTCATTCCACCAAATACATTGAGCAAGTTCGCTCCTATTCTGCAAGAGGTTGGGGTTGTTTTGAGTCAACACAGATTTCTCCCCAAAGCTTTGAAGTTGCCTGCCTTGCTGTGAATGCTTGGTTGGATGCGGTTGATACTGTTTTGCAGGTGGGAAAACCGAGCTTTGTTCTGGCCAGACCACCAGGACACCACGCACTTAAAGATGAAGGGATGGGATTTTGCATTTTCTGTAATGCCGCGATCGCTGCTCTTTACGCTTTAGAAATAGGACAAATCAAGCGAGTTGGAATTCTTGATTGGGATGTACATCACGGTAACGGAACACAAGCAGCCGTGGAAAATATGCCCAACATTGCTTTTTGTTCAATTCATCAATCACCAGGCTATCCACACACAGGAAAATCTGATGAACATGGTAAATTTAACAACGTATTGAATTTTCCAATAGCTCCAGCTAGTTTAATACAAGACTACTGTAATTTATTTGAACAAAGGGTTGTTCCCTTTTTCAAAGATTTCCATCCAGATATGTTGATTGTTAGTGCAGGATATGATGCCAACCAGGTGGATTTACTTTCTAAAATAAATTTACAGCCCCATGATTACGCCATCTTGACTGATTATTGCTTAGAGATTACACCGCGAATTATTTTTGGTTTAGAGGGAGGTTATGAACTAGAAAGTCTTTCTATCTCTGTTCTTGAGACAGTCAAACAGTGTTTAAACTTTTTCCTTTTAGATGCATAAAAATTTGACTGACACAAGCATGTATTATTGTGGATTTTAGTTAATTGAAAAAGTGAGATACTCTCCTTACAATATTACAATTATTATCAGCTAACCACAACTTCTAAATAATCATGTTTTATTTTCCAACCATAGGACTGTTACAATACCTATTGCATAAGCAATGATATCCTTCCAATCAAATACACTTCCCAAGGCAACAGCCAGAATCTTGTATTTTTGCAATTTTAAGTTATTTACAAAATTAAAATATTGAAAAATCTCGATAGTACAAGAAAAGGCAAAAACTGATAAAGCGACGAGGGATGAATGTATATTCCAAAAAGCTTTGATAAAGCAATAAATTAGTATAACTACTAAAGCATCACCAATAAAAGGACGAATGAAACTATCATTGACAAAAACAGCAATACATACTTCTATTAAAAATAATATAATTGTCAGGTAAAAATATCTTTTGTTGAAGATAAACATGGCAATCAATAACGCTCAAAAAATACCTGCTTTGACTATCAACCTCTTTAATTTTTGATAGACTTTGTTGAAAATTATATTATTACTGAGTAAGTTTCTAAATGACAATGGGATATAAAACTCTTTGTATACCAATAAACTTCTCTGTTTTGCCTTTCCTTTAGCAATTTCTGTCTTCACGTTTCCGTGTTTTGCGCAGCCTGTAGCAACTTCCGTCTTCCCTGTAAGAGCTTCTGTCTTCACGTTTCCGTGTTTTGCGCAGCCTGTAGCAACTTCCGTCTTCCCTGTAAGAGCTTCTGTCTTCACGTTTCCGTGTTTTGCGCAGCCTGTAGCAACTTCCGTCTTCCCTGTAAGAGCTTCTGCCTTCACGTTTCCGTGTTTTGCGCAGCCTGTAACAACTTCTGCCTTCACGTTATCAGAAACAGATTTGTGTTATGTGACAATACGCTTGGGTTAAGGGTTATTGGTGTAGATAATTGGTCTTTCAAGACGCGATAAATCGCATCTCTACATCTGGATTTTGGGCTATTCCTGATAGACATTTACTTGCACTGTAAGATTTAATCGGATAATCTGAGCAATCGAGATTGTTTTTCAAAAAAAACCAATGAACAAATTCATACTGAGTTTGCTTTCTTCTCCTGTCCTGATTAGCTCTCTTCTCTCTATGGGAGTAATGCTGAATCACGCACAAGCTATGGAGCCAGAACCAGGAGCCAAAACCACAGACCGTCTATCTTGTATACGCAATAAACATAAAGTGGGTTTAGTATGTGCCAGGGCTTCCGTATTGGCTCAAATTCCTAACTATCAGCGTGAAATAGAGTTTTCTCAAGAAGATGCTCCCATGCTGGAGTTCAATGATGAAGAAAGCAATGTGGCAATCGACTTATTTGGCTGTGATTGTCCTGCTTGTATAAATTCTTTACGTCAGATGCGCGGGGCGATACCCTTGGTATATTAGTAAATCATTGATCTTTGAAGAGGCGATAAATCGCGTCTCTACATCAGGGTTTTGGGTTTATATTAACTGTATTGGTTTATAAACAACATCCGCAAACTTTTCTAAGGACATAAGATTGTTATGCCCTCACTGCGTGTTTTATTCAAAATCAAACTAACCTAAATTGCTAGTTAATGCTCCTAACTGATGATTAACTCGATTTTTCGACTCGCAAACCAAAGTATGTCAAAACAAGTTCGCTTGAGCCACTATTGATAACTTCGTGTACTTCTCCCGGTTCGATGGCTACGCAGTTTCCTGGAAGCAGAGGGTATTCTGTACCATCAATATGAATTACTCCCGAACCAGCTTCTACAAAAAATACCTCGCACATATCTTGATGCGCGTGTGCTACTGCGGTTTGTCCAGGAGCAAAACGTGCTTGAGAAAAGTTAGTTAGGTGAGGTAAATCGCCGAAGCGTAACATCACCTTTTTCTTGATTTCGGCATTGTGAGAAACTGACTCTTCAGGCAAGTCTTTAAGGGAAGTGGTAATCATTCGGGTCTTAAATCGTTAGATAATTCCACAATACCCCTAGACCCATCAATCCTGACTCGTTGACCATCTTGCAGCAGCCATGTAGCACCACGAACATCCATTACTGCGGGAATTCCATACTCCCGAGCAACGATCGCACCGTGAGAAAGCCTTCCTCCAGCTTCGGCAATTAATCCTCCAGCCCTTAATAACAAAGGGGCCCAGCCGGAATCTGTGTAAGGCACTACCAGAATCGTATCTCGATCGATATCTGGAATGTCTTGTAAATTTCGCAACACTTTCACTCTACCTTCGGCTTGCCCATGACTGGCTCCAATACCTTGTAAAATTTGGTCAGAGTAGAGTTCAGAGGGAGCTAACGGGTGAGGAGGTGTATGGCCGTAGACTAAAAGAGGTATTTGAATAATTTCGCTATCTTGCAGAAATTGCGATCGCCTAAATTCCACTAACTCATCTAACTGCTCTATGAAGCTGGAATCTTCATCCACAATTAGACGCCGCACTTCATCAAAGTTGAGAAAAAAGATATCGCCTGTTTTTCTGAGTAAACCAGACTTTAACCAAATCTTCTCTAAAGCCACAAAACTCCAACGTAATTCAGCTAAAAGCCGGGAATAAACTTCGGTGACTCGTCCTTTGATATCTACACGCCGTTGCACAAAAGAGCGTTTGCGCTTACCAGCAAAGATACTATTAATTGCGTCTTTAGCACCTGCTTGTGGTTCGTTCCCCTGCATTAGCTGCACAAACATCTGCTGAATCATCTGGGGATTTTCCCGCCAAGTGGGAACGGAGATATCGGTTCCTACTTCACTTAAGTAGCCGTAATCCTGAAGCAATTCGTTAAATTCTTGGAGGATCTTCTCTCCTTCGGGGGTTTGCTTTAATTGTTCAAAAACTTGCTGTGGCTCAAACTCAACCAATACCTGCTTGGCATCTGTAGCGATCGCACTGAGCGATCGCAATGCCGCTACCTCTGGAGTGACGCTATGATCGATTTGCCCATCCTTTACCCGAAAAATCGCCTGTCTCAGGGCAGCACTCAAGGGAGCTAAAATGCTGTAATACGTCCCATGACGCAGCAACTCCAGAATAAAATCAATTCTTGTCAACAGCTTCGGTGCTTCCAAGTTATCTATATCTTCCTGCGCCAACTGCGACAACCCAGGAATGAACCGTTTGTGATAATCTTCCTTGAAGTCCTTTTCTAAACTTAATTCCCGCTTTAGCAACTTCCCTAGTCCTGGCAAATTTTCCCAAGTTGACTGCAAGGAGGGTTTGCTTAATTTAGCTCCTCTAGTTAAAAATTCCAGACTTTCTGGCGGCAGTCCCATACGGATAAAAATATCTCCTAAGAGGGACGCATTAAAGTAGGCTCTGGAATAGTGCAGAGTTGCCGTTTTGGCGAAATCTAACCCCAAAGCGCGATCGCCTAAAACTAAAGTAAAAAATTCTCCCCAAACTCCACAAGTTAAGGGACGATTGATTGACCATGTTAAGGGGTGAATTACTCCGGGAATCACTTCAGCAGCGATTTTACGTGTCCACATGGGCAACAGAGTGGTGATCGGTCGAGATTGCAACACCCAAAGCGTTTGCCCATCGTAACTCCACTCGATATCTTGAGGAGTGCCATGATAACGTTTTTCAAGTCGATAAGCTAAGTATGCAACTTGCTTAATTAATGATTGTGGTACCCGTCCTTGACCCTCTAATTGTACAGAGTAAGAATTTTCTGTTTCAACGACAAAAGCGCGATATTGTTCTGGTGTGACTTTTCCCGAAACGACTTGCGTCGGGCTGCCTGGAAGGGCTTCAATAATGATCGCATCGCCTTGCTGGGTAATGGGATCGCGGCTGAAAGCGACGCCAGAATATACACTCTGGACTTGTTGTTGAATCAAAACAGCCATTGCTGTATCATTTAAGCCGCGATCGCGCCGATATTGGATAGCAGATGGATGATTGTAGGAAGCTTGAACTTGAGCGATCGCTGACTGTAATGCCTCTGGACTAGTAACATTTACAACTGTTTCATACTGTCCAGCAGCAGAAGCGTGTTCTGAGTCTTCTCCAATAGCGGAGGAACGCACCACCAAGGGAGATAATTCTGATGGCTGGAGAAATTCTGTTAACCCTTCTGGATTGTCGATAGGTGCTAGTACCCATCCCTTCGGGACTGGATAGCCCCAGCGCTTAATTTGAGATAATGTTGCCGCCTTTTCACCGACTATGGCAGCATTCAACTCTTCATCTAGAGAAACCATTGTGCGATCGCCGCGTAAAAATTCCAACATCGCTTGCGATTCTGTTTGTGCCTCTTGGGCTGGCAGTTTCATATCATCAGGAATTTTGGTGTAAATCCAACCCATTAAACCAGCTAAGGCCACAGCAGCAAATATTCTGGGAATATCGCTCAGGTGCAGAAGTGCCACAAACAAAGGAAAAAGCAGCAAAACCCCAAATTTGACTACCTTTCTTGATTGCAGAATTGTAAAAGTAATACCTGCAAAGAAAGATACAAATATCGCTACCAGGGGATCGTGTACGACAAATCCCCAGACAACATTTGTCGTACCTGCTCCTCTGCCTATCCAGTATCTACCGATTACCAGAGCGATCAGGGCAACCAATTCCCAAAACGATCCATCTGGGAAGAAAATGCGGGTGAGTAAGACTGCCGCAATTCCTTTAAAAGCTTCTGACAAGACTGCCAGAATTCCAACAATTTTACCGCCATGATAAAAGGCAGCTGATACACTAATGTTTCCTGTACCAACTTGTGATAACTGCTTCCGCTTCAGGGCGTAAGTTATCCATGCAATCAGGGGTAATCCGCCCAAAAGGGGGCAGATAATTAAAATAACGAAAACACCCCAAGGTTCAAACATTCTGGATTTTGGATTTTAGATTTAAATTTTCCATCTAAAACCTCAAATCTAAAATCTAAAGTTTTTCTGAAATTTTTGATGGTTATAAAGGGGGCTTTTATCAAAGAGAATTCAGGAGTCAGGAGTCAGGAGTCAGGAGTCAGAATGATGGCTAGGAAATGAACACAGGGGTTTAAAAACAATCCAAATTATAGATTTTAGAGGTCTACAATCAGCTAGTGGTTTGAATCGCCCAAGGAAAAGCATTCTGAATTCTGGATTCTGGATTCTGTATTCTTCTTCAATTACTAGTTGCTAAATGGACACTTGGCTAAGACGGAAACCGTTTTTGCCAGTGTCCTTCTAGACTACTAATGGTTTTAGTTTAGCGCATAGGCAGCTTGTAGCGCCCAGATGACGAGAGCAGCGATCGATCCCAGAAGCAACACGGTAGAGATAGTGACTACTTTTGGGGAATCTGCTCCCTTAAATTTCATAATTCCGCGATTTAAGTCGGACACAGCTTTGTAATCCTCTGTTGTTGGAGCATGAAATATTTGTCCGTTTTGATTGTAGTCCTTCTCTTTGCGGATGATGTTAAATTCACTTTAAAAATTTAGGAGCAGGAAGAAGCAGGGAGCAGGGGGCAAGGGGGACAAGGGAACAATGAAAATAACCTTGCCCAATGCCCAATCCCCAATGCCCAATCCCCCAGTATCATTGAAAAGCAACTCAGTATAAGAGGGTGTGAGTAGGTGAAAATAGCACTGAGCGTAATTTTGGCGGTGGTTGTGGGATTGTTTGTGGTAATCGAGATCGGACTGCGATCGCTGTTTGGTTTTGGTAATCCTCTAATTTATATTGGCGATGAGCAGATTGGTTATTTGTTGGCTCCGAACCAACGTACCCGTCGTTTTGGTAATCGCATTGAAATTAATGAATATTCTATGCGAGGTAGTCCGATAAAAAAGCTACCTGCACCTACTGGGCTGCGAATTCTCCTCTTAGGTGATTCTATTGCTAATGGTGGCTGGTGGACAGATCAGACTAATACAATATCTAGTTTGATGATGCGTTCTCTACCATCATCCACTAATAGTAATTATTCTGAAGTAGAAGTGCTAAATGCTTCAGCTAACTCTTGGGGGCCAAGGAATGAATTAGCTTATTTAGAGAAATTTGGCACTTTTAACGCGCAAGCAGTGGTGTTATTAATTAATACCGATGATTTGTTTGCAACTCCTCCTACTTCTTTACCAGTAGGACGCGATCGCAATTATCCCGATCGTAAACCTCCTCTGGCATTAGTGGAAGTGTGGCAGCGTTATATCGTCAAGCAAAAGCCAATTCCTGAACTACAAGCTGTACAAAATGAACCAGGCGATCGCGTGGGGATTAATTTGGAGGCGATCGCTAAAATTCAAGCCTTGACTCGCCAAACCAACAGCAAATTTCTGCTTGTGATGACTCCCTTACTACGAGAAATTGGTGAACCAGGCCCCCGCGATTACGAAATCAAAGCACGTCAGCGCTTGAGCGATTTTACCAAAGCACAGCAAATTAACTATATAGACTTTTTACCGAGCTTCAATTCAACTACCAACCCCCAAGGTTTGTTTCACGATCACATTCACCTCAACTTGCAAGGTAATAAATTTGTCAGTGAAGTTATGGAGCGATCGCTTTTGGAAATACTGGGAGAGGCCTCACTTCATAACTAATATTCATGCTTTAGCTAGATTTCTGAGTATCTCTAACCAAATTATTTAACTCTTCCTGCATTTGACTTTGAACTATTTCATAACAAGCATTCACATAATTACGATCTCTAGCTGCATCTTGACCGTATCTTTCAAAAATAATTGGATGACAGATACGAGTGTGAATTTGCACAGGTAAAGGAATATTTGGCAGAGGGCCAATAGACAAGCCCCAAGGCAAACCTAAGTAAATTGGGAAAACACCAGGGTCTATTTGATATAACCACGGCAATCCCCACTGATGCAATTGTTTGACGAAATCATAGCAATCACATAAGACTATTAAGCTATCATGAGCGCCTACTGAGATTACAGGAATAATCGGAACTTCTTGTTTTAAAGCCAGCTTGACAAAGCCCTGATGACCAGCAAAATGAATTTTATGGCGTTGGCTATGAGGACGAAACATATCATATTGTCCTCCAGGATATACCAGAACGCTAGCACCTCGATCGAAAGCCGCACTAGCCATTTTGGGATGTGCAACAATTGCTCCGAATTTCTGGGCTAATCCTGCTATTTCTGGACTCACTTTCCAAGCAAAAGGGTGCATTAGACCATACACTAAACGCTCGGTTCCAAATCTCGAAAACCAATCGTACATCATCATTATTAAATCTGGAGAAGCCATTCCTCCATTATGAGAGCCAACCAGTAGTACTTTCCCTTTTGTTGGTATGTGATGCCATCCATCAGTTTTTACTTGAAAGTAATAACGGTAAAACCATTCCCATACAGGCATTAGTAATTCAATAAACTGAGCATCTCGCTGTGTTAATGAATGATGAATATTTTTCGAGAATTCTGATGTTAAGCAATTGCCAGCGCTGACAGAAATTTTATCTACCTGTTTTGGAAATTCCATAATTAGTCGCCCATCTTCCATCACTCTTGCAAGTATCTCTGCAACTGCTCTAAATTTCAATGCCCCAAAATTTTCTTCACTTTCTCAACAAGATTGATACTAGTCTTGGTGGTTTATTTTTATCTTGTTCGTGCCACCACTCTTGGAAGTCTTCAAGTAGGAAGCCATGAACTTTAGCTGTGTTAAAAAAGTCTGATAAATGATGCACAAATGCAGGAATTTTAATAAACTCTTGCTGTCTTTGAAAATTAGCTTTTGTTCCTTGATATTGCTTAAATGGATGAAGCTCACAGATGAAAAAGTATCCTCCTTTGACTAATACACGAAATGCTTCTGAAAATATCAAGCTGAGGTCTTCGATATGTTCTAGAACAAGATTACAAGTGACCAAATCGGCAGATTCATTGCGACAAGTCCATTGCTTGGTAATGTCTTCTGTAATAAACACCACATTAGCAGACCTCACTTTCTCTTTCGCCTTTTCGATCATCTGTGCTGAAAAATCGATCGCACAAACTTTCAGAGCAATTTGTGAAAGCAAAAGCGTATTTTTACCTGTGCCACAGCCAATTTCCACGACTGATTTACACCTCAAACCCATCAAGGTTTCTCTGGTGACGGTTTGATCGAGATCGCGCGTCAGATTTTCGTCAGCATCGTATGTGGCTGACCAATTATCGTATGCTGCTTGAATACTCATATAGCTTCATTTTGCCAAGCAAAGGGTATCAGTACGTATTCATCATTCCTTATTTCACCGTGCGATCGCAGAGTGCGAGCGTGAGTGCTGCCGCAAATGCTGCTATTGTCCGAACATGGTTCCAGAACGTCCAATTAGTCAGGTATTTAGCCCATAGGTTCGCGCCTTCAGTGCTATCGGGTTTGGCGATCGCTAAGGCATCATTCAGCGGCACATTGAACGCGATCGTCACTAGAACGGTGCCAATGAGATACAGGAGGCTACCGACAAGCAAGTAGGCAGCGCCAGGTTGATCCCACTTTAACACCGAGGAAACCGCTAGAAAAATGCAAGCCAAAGCCGTTCCGAAGAGTGCGACCATGAACAACGGATTGATCGCAGTGATATTAATGGATTGCATGGCGATAATGCCCTCCTTTGGCTGGAGTCGTGCAAGAGCATTCATCACGAAAGTTGAGAAGGCAAAGAAGACGCCAGCCACCAGCCCGCAGCCTAGTGCTGTAAAAAGCGTCAAAGGGAAGCGCAAATTGTCAATAATTACCATAAAGCCTCCTGTTAATTACTACGCAACGCCTTATTCGCAGATTGTGTTATGTCACAATACAGTTCAGTTAAGGGTTATTGCTGTAGATGATTGGTCTTTCAAGACGCGATAAATCACGTCTCTACATCTGGGTTTTGGGCTTATTTGATTGGACATGATATTATTTTATTTGCTATTGCTCCCACAACCACTCTTGCTACTTTGTTGCGACGCAAGCAGTTTGTTTTACAAGCGATCGCACTGCTTGCGACAATGTATTTACAACCTTTTGACACCTACGATCCACAGACTACATTACTGGAAATCTGAAACAAATATCTTAGCTGTATAGCTTGGTAAGTCAGTGACTAAACCATCCTCTCCAGATTTCACTTCTTGATTACTAACCCAATCTCGCCAATACTCAGCAGTTGGGAAGCCTGAAATTTTATATTGATTTAGATTTTGGTCGGAAAAATTTGCCACGACGACGACATGAGAATTCTGCTCATCCCAACGGGTGTAAGCCAGCACTTTCTCAGCTGCATTTTCGTAGAAAAACTTAATATTGTCACTTTGCAAAGCTGGAGTTTGCTGGCGTAGAGCAATCAGCTTTTGATAATACTCAAATAAATCATGATTCTGGTCGCTTGACAATAAAGACCAATTAATCTTGCGCGGCTTAGTCACATCTTCGCTTTTTTGCTGGTATTCGCCAAACTCTTCTCCCATCCACAGCATCGGTACACCCATCGCTGTCATTAACAAAGCTGCTGCTAACTTGGCTCGTTCAAATGCGGCTGCGTCAAAGATGCCGCAATTGCCTAATTCTCGTAATACACGTTCGCGATCGTGGGTTGCCAAATAATTAATTACATTGGTTGCGATCGCATAACCCTGCTGTTTGGGATCTAAAATCTCCTTGAGTTGTTCTAATTCAATTGATTTCCCACAAATATATGGAATTAGAAAGTACCGAAAACTCTCATGCCAACAAGCATCTAATGGCCCATCTGGCTGGACTACAGTATTTGTATCGGGAATGTGTTCAGCAATGTTGTAAAACTGTTTGGGTGCGGCATAATTTTTCGCTTGCTTAGTCAGCCAGTTGAGAAATTCAAAGTTAGCCAATTGCCGCACTGCATCAAAGCGAATTCCATCAATGTGATACTCCTGAATCCAAAATTTTACCACATCGCCGATGTATTCCCATGCAGGTTTAATATTTAAGTTTTTGTCGTAATTATCATAGTTAAACTCTGGTCCCCAGTAATTATCCGGGTCTTCAGGATAATGTTTGTGTTCATAGTACCAGTAATTTCGGTCAATTAGTATTAAAGGGCATTCTTCATCTGTGTGGTTATAAATTCCATCCATAAAGACGCGAATGCCTCTACCATGACACTCGTCAACTAACCGCTTTAAATCTTCTGTTGAACCGTAACTAGATTCTGTAGCAAAGAAGTGGCGAACTTTATAGCCCCAGTTATAATCACCAGGGTACTCATTAACTGGCATTAATTCAATTGCATTAATTCCCAATTCGCAAAGATAATCTAACTTAGCAATTATTCCTAGATATTTGCCTTGCTCGTTAGAGTCAACTTCATCACCAGTAAAATCAGCAACGTGCATTTCATATATGACTAATTCCCGGTTATCAGGCAACAGTATTTCATCGTGTTGCCAAATGTAAGCATCAACAATGCGTTGACCATCTTGAATTCGTACTATGCTGTATTTTTCTATTTCATTAACATCTGTCGCTTTAGGATCAATGACATCTATCCATTCATCAAGTGCAAAATTTGGGCTTTTGGTTTGAATGCGAAATTTATATTGATAAACGCCGTCTTCCAGCTTAATTTTCGTGCGAAAATAACCATCTTCACCTTTTGACATTGGAATTTCTTTCCAATCTGAAAAAGACCCAATTAAAGCTGCTCCTTTGTTGCGAGGAGCAAATAATATAAATTCAGTTAAATTTGCCATTTTCACACTTTTAAATTTTAGCTAGTTACAGTCACTAAAATTATTGTGTAATATAAAAGAATTTGCAGCTTCTCTCTTAAGTATTATCAATATTTTCCTAATGTGCTGGACTTCAACCAGATATTGCGATCATTATCATTAGTAGGTGTGCAATGACTATCTAAATCATAACTAATTATGCGGACATGATATGATAGTTTTGCTCAATGGTCTCTGGGTTTTATTTCTCAAAACCCATTCCATGCGTTCTGGGATTAAATATTTATTTAAAGACAGTAAACGCAGTAACTTTTCCTGGCATCACATTACTCTATCTACTGGCTGATTTTAAAATACCTATCCTTAAAAGGTGGGTAGTGGGGAGTAAAGGAGCAGGGGAGAATGACGAATGACAAATGACAAATGACAAATGACAAATGACTATTTACCAATATCTTCATTCCAAAGTTCGGGGTTAGTTTCAATAAACTCACTCATCATTTGTTCGCATTCGTCAAGATTAAGATCGATAACGTCCACACCATGAGATACCATAAATTCTTTAGCACCAGGAAAAGTTCTGGATTCTCCAGCGATGACTTTTTTAATGCCAAATTGTACCACTGCCCCAGCGCATAGGTAACACGGCATTAAAGTTGAATAGAGTGTCGTCCCTCTATAGCTGCCAACTCTTCCAGCATTGCGGAGACAATCGATTTCGGCGTGGGTAACAGGATCGTCATCTTGCACACGTTTATTGTGTCCTCTGCCAAGAATTTTGCCATCCTTGACGAGAACCGAACCAATAGGAATTCCACCTTCTTGTCTGCCTTGTTTTGCTTCTTGAATTGCAGCTTCCATAAACTCATCCATATAATTCTCCTTTTATGACAAAACAATTCGTATTAATGGATCACGATGGCGGTGTAGATGATTATCTAGCAACTATGCTGCTGTTGACGATGGATCATATTGAACTCCTTGGTATTGTCGTCACTCCAGCAGATTGTTACGTTCAACCGGCTGTTAGCGCCACACGTAAAATTATAGATTTGATGGGATTTTCTCATATCCCGGTAGCAGAAAGCACTGTGCGCGGTATCAATCCATTTCCTACTCTCTATCGCCGTGATTCGTTTATCGTTGACCATCTCCCCATTCTCAATCAAAGGGAAACCATCACCACGCCATTGGTTGCCGAAACAGGTCAAGATTTCATGATACAGGTGTTACGGGAGGCATCAAGCCCCGTAACATTGATGGTAACTGGGCCATTGACCACGGTTGCAGTGGCTTTGGACAAAGCACCAGACATTGAAGCAAAGATTCACAAGATTGTGTGGATGGGGGGTGCGTTGAATGTTGGTGGCAATGTGGAAAAAAGCCTAGAAGCAGGACAAGATGGTTCCGCCGAATGGAATGTTTATTGGGACGCAATTTCAGCAGCGCGGGTGTGGCAAACCCAAATTGAAATTATTATGTGTCCTTTGGATTTAACTAACAATGTCCCAGTCACATCGGAGTTAGTATACAAAATGGGACGACAACGCCACTATCCCATCTCTGATTTAGCCGGACAATGTTATGCACTAGTTATCCCCCAAGATTATTATTTTTGGGATGTGTTGGCAACGGCTTATTTGGGACATCCAGAATTTTATCAACTGCGCGAATGGGAAACAGAAATTATCACCACTGGTCTTAGTCAGGGGCGTACTAAAGTAGTTCCTGGTGGTCGAAAGATTTATGCGATGGATAAAGTAGATAAAGATGCTTTTTATGATTACATCTTGCAGCAATGGGCTAGGTAAAAAACTAAAAAACTAGCTGGCGTGGATACTCAAACTTGTGCCTGCACAACAAAATCCTCAACTTGTCTGATTCGATGCCAATCAATGCAGCAACCCACAACTTCTCTTCCTCTTCGGAGAACTGCACCACTCCATTAACTTCCAAATCCTCGCTATATACCGTGAGCAACTGTCCATCTCGTAGCTCAATACTTTGATTCGCCAAGTCTTCGATTGTACCAATACAATTCAAACGCAAACGCCCTTTAGCATCAGCATTATGAAAATCTGCAAAAACTCTAGGGGTAATCATTATAGGCGATCCAAACTATAACTGCTATATTGCTGGATTAGGAACAGTAGGTGTAAGGAGTTGACTAATTTGTTGCGGGTTTAAACCCCTCAATGTTGCATGATGAGCACTTCTACCGGATGTTCGGATTACATCACCACCTGCTTGGCGAATCTCGCTATGCGTAACTATAAGAATCCTAATCATTTATGAGATAAAATAGCTGAAAGGCTTAAAAACTCGTACTTTTAATCTCCGTATTTTCTCAAGTTTGAATTTGGATTGCCATCTGCTATTTAGGTGTCGCCATTAAGTAAAGAAGTTTGTCATTAAAATGGAGATTCTGCAATTCAGGAGGTGGAGGAACAGGCGGTGGCCCTTCTATGATTACAGGAATAATTTCGGGGGAACGCAATCCATCAGAACCTTGTCTCTCAAGAGCATACAATACTTCTTTAAGCACCCACGGCGATTCTTTTGCAGCAGTAGACCAAAATAGTAGAAACAGATCGCACTCATCAATGTTGCGATAAAGTTCTTGCTCCCAGCGATCGCCAGGTTCTAAATTAAGGATATCTTGAAAAACTGTAATACCACTTACAGCTAGTCCCTGCACCCTTTTAAGAACTTCTATCCGATCTTTAGAAGAGTAAGATACGAATGCTTTTCTATAATGTCGAGCAACTTCTCCTACTAGCTGAGGGTCTTTGGATGTAGAAGATGCAGAAGGAATAATCGATAACTTGAATTTTAGATGACCAAGGGGAATTGTATTTTGGCTTACAGTAACAGTTCCAATGACTGTTTTCTGAGTGATATCAGCAGGAACCGTGACCCCAAATTGAATAGAATCTGCTCTACCATTCCAACTCAACTTTTGAATTGGATCATCTACTTCTAGTTTTGGAATGGACAGGTTAAAAGTTAGTTCACTTCCCCGTTTAATAGGTAATCCTAAACTTCTTGCTCCTAACTGTTTAGCATCAGGATCAAATTGTTGAGCATTCTGTTTGGCAAATTCAACTTGTTCAGGAAGATGAATAAAGACTTGGATAAGGAACATATCGCCTGGAGTTACAGAAGAAGGACTGAACACACTGCAATCCACCAAATCTTTCGTTATATCAGCAGGTTGTGAAGATCGTTCTTGAATAGTTGGGGTTTCTTGTAGTTGCGCTTTTAACTGCTTAATAACTTCTTCTTCATCCTTGATTTCGCTACTATCCCAACCCAACTCACTTACTGGAACATTACTATTGGCTTCTACGTTTAACTTAATGGATTTACTATCAAAACCGTCACCCAAAAACTTCAAGGCTTTACTAATATTTTCTAAGTTGATTTTAGCCGGTAACAGCTTCTTCCAAAAACTTGTAGAGCCTTGAGTCTGGGGTATCGGCGACCCTAGTAGTATAGGTGGTCTAGGTTGGAATAATACCTTGTCTGGTGGTTCATTTGATGTCGTTGGTCTAGGTTGGTATAGTACCACGTCTGGTAGTCCAGCTGATGTCGCGGGTCTTGGAGTGTATTCAGATAAATCCTGTAAAACAGATATCTTAATATACTTCTTACGGACAAACCATGTATCTTTGCCTTTGATAGACTTTTTTAAAGTAATTCTGTAATATTCTTCCTCCTCAGCATAAGAAATTACCTCCAAGACACTTTTGACTTGAATGAGAAGTTTTTCATCTTCAGCTAGTTCCGCTAACTCACTTGGACGAACTTTCAGGAAAGTATCAGCAGTTACTGTAAAGACAAACATAATAATTACTCTTAGATTATTACTAAAAATTTAGCAAATTTAAACCCAAAAAGAGAGCCGCTATAGTTCCTGCAACAGAAATTTCTCTTTGAATAATTTTATCTAAAACTGATTCTACGGGAATAAATACAATTTCAATTTCTTCTGTAATATCTAGTTGCTGCTCTCCAACCTTGCTTACATTTTCTGCTAAAAATAAATGTATTTGATTGGTGTCTTTACTCGGCTTATCGTATAGAGTTGCAATTTTTCTAAATTTTTGGGGAATATAACCAGTCTCTTCTCTCAGTTCTCTAATTGCCGCTACCTCTGCACTCTCTTTTGCAGGATCGAAATTCCCTGCTGGCAGTTCCAAGAAAAATTCACCTACGGCGTGTCTATATTGCCGGACAAAAATAATTTCTCTATTACTAGTGATAGGTAAAATCATTGCAACGTCAGGCTTAATACTGACAAAATAATCATCTATAATTTTACCATTCGGTAATTCTATTTCATCTTGCCTTACCTGACACCAAGGATTATCTAAAACCATTTTTGATTTTAAAATCTTCCATTTCTTTAAGTTGTTCATAAACTAAATAAAATGTATGTATAAAAAATTTGTAATGAATGTAAAAAAGTATAACAGATGCATCTGATAATCTAAACTTTAAACTTACACTGACTTTGGCACCAGCATAATATGTATAATAAATATGCAAATAAATGTAAATTTATTTACTGTAAACAAGAGATTTCCGTTGACTATTAGTCGGGGTACAACGGCACAGACAACAAATGTATGGGTGAGGATTTCACAAGATGATATCGAAGGGTGGGGGGAAGCATCGCCATTTGGTGTGGGTAATCATCGGCAATCAACTGATGCAATCAAAGACGCTCTAGAGCAAGTTGTGCCACTGTTAAAAACATTCAGCCCTTTACAACGTCAGGAAATTGAGCAAGTTTTAACACAAAACCAGGTTCCTTCTGCTGCAAGAGCTGCCTTAGATATGGCAATGCACGACTGGTTGGGTAAGCGCGTAGGATTACCCTTGTGGCAACTTTGGGGACTCGATCGCAATCAAATAGTACCGACTTCAGTCACAATTGGGATTAATTCACCTGAAGGCGCTAGGGCGAGAGCGCGAGACTGGTTAAAGTTTACAGATGTCCGCCTTTTTAAGGTGAAGCTAGGTAGTCCAGATGGCATAGATGCAGATCAAAAAATGCTCTTAGCGGTGCGAGAAGAAGCACCTGAACTAGAATTTTTTGTTGATGCCAACGGAGGTTGGAGTTTAGAAGATGCGATCGCCATGTGCAATTGGCTGGCTGATTTAGGTATAAAGTATGTAGAACAGCCATTGCCACGAGGGCAGGAAAAAAGTTTAGCAAAACTCAAAGAACACTCTCCCCTCCCCATCTTTGTCGATGAAAGTTGTTTCACCAGCGCTGATATTCCCGATTTGGCAAATTACGTGGATGGCATTAATATCAAACTAATGAAATCAGGGGGGCTAACAGAGGCAATGCGAATGGTACATACAGCACGAGCATATCGGTTGCAAGTAATGTTCGGTTGCTATTCTGACAGTTCGCTAGCTAATACAGCAGCATTACAGCTGGCCTCACTAGCTGATTATTTAGATTTAGACAGTCACCTTAACTTAATTGATGACCCTTTTACGGGTGCATTGCTAAAAGAAGGAAAAGTTTTGCCAAACGATTTACCAGGTTTGGGAGTACAACACAGTGCGTCTACCACTTAATCAACGAGTAGCTATCTTGCTACATGAAGGGACTATTGGGACTCACGGCAAAACAGGGCTAGCAATTTTACGTTACAGTGAAGCCCCAATTGTAGCCGTAATCGATCGCGAGTGTGCTGGTAAATCCCTACCAGAATTAACAGGTATCAAGCGTGATGTGTCGATTGTGGCATCGGTAGCCGCAGCCCTAGAGTACAAACCAGAAGTTTTAGTAATTGGTATTGCTCCAGGAGGTGGTGCTGTACCAGATGATTACTGGCTAGAAATCAAAGACGCTTTAGAAGCGGGAATGTCTCTGGTGAATGGATTACATACACCAATGGCAAGTATCCCAGAATTAAATGCACTGCTCAAACCTGGGCAACTAATTTGGGATGTGCGAAAAGAGCCGTCTAATATCAGTGTTGCTAGTGGAATAGCACGCACTCTCCCATGTCGGCGCATATTAACTGTAGGAACCGACATGGCGATCGGTAAAATGTCAACTAGCCTAGAGTTACATTGGGCATCAAAACTGCGGGGTTGGCGTTCTAAATTCCTCGCCACCGGTCAAACTGGGGTGATGTTAGAAGGAGACGGCGTGGCTTTAGATGCCGTGCGGGTAGATTTTGCAGCTGGTGCTGTGGAACAGATAGTTATGCGCTATGGCAAAAACTACGACATCTTGCATATTGAAGGACAAGGTTCGCTGCTACACCCTGGTTCAACGGCAACTCTACCCCTAATCCGTGGTTCGCAACCAACCCAACTGGTATTAGTACATCGGGCGGGACAAGTTCATGTACGTAATCATCCCCATGTAATAATTCCACCTTTACCAGAGGTGATTCGGCTTTATGAAACTGTTGCTAATGCTGGTGGTGCTTATGGAAGTGTTTCTGTAGTGGGTATAGCGCTGAACACAGCCCATTTAGATGAATCTGCGGCTCAGGAAAGCATCGCTCAAACAATAGCAGAAACGGGGCTACCTTGCACCGATGTAGTCCGCTTTGATGCCAATGTGCTTTTGGATGCGGTGATGAATAATTAGGTGCTGTGGAATGCTTTAACCCTGACCAGTTTTGAATTTTAAATTCCCTGAACGCGAACAGCGTCTCTAAGAGTTGGGCTGACTGCTACGCTAAACTTATAGCAATGAGACACTTGTTGCCATGTCTGTCGCCCAAGATTTAGAATCCCCAGAAAATGTTATATTTCCCCCAGGGGATTTATATAGTGACGAACCGCCTTTGGAAACTGACTTGCATCGGTTGCAAATGACACTGCTCATCCAATGTTTGGAGTGGCTGTGGCCAAATCGCAAAGATTTTTATGCATCGGGTAATCTCACCATCTACTACAGTCCACGCCAGCGCAAATCAGAAAATTTCCGGGGGCCAGATTTTTTTGTCGTACTGGGGACTGAACGCAAACCCCGTAAAAGTTGGGTTGTCTGGGAAGAAGATGGCAAATATCCCAATGTAATTATAGAAATTATCTCAGATAGCACAGGCGACACTGATAAAGGCTTAAAAAAACAAATTTACCAAGATATATTTCGCACACCAGATTACTTCTGGTTTGACCCAGAAACGTTAGAATTTTCAGGGTTCCATTTGCTGGATGGTGAATATCAACCGCTAGAACAAAATCCCCAAGGCTGGTTATGGAGTCAACAGCTAGGTTTATATTTAGGGGTTGTTCAAGAAAAATTACGCTTTTACACTCGTGAAGGAGAACTGATTCCCACACCGGAAGAAGTGGCACAACAGCAGAAACAACGTAGCGATCGCTTGGCAGCAAAACTGCGAGAATTAAATATAGATCCAGATACCATTTAACTTCCACGCTGTCTTGCTTGTGCCTGTTAGCTCGAATGCTATGGATCTTCAGGAAAAACCCATTTTGGCGGTTCCGTCATTTTTTTCCGCAGACGTTCTTGTGCCAACTCCAGCATTTTGTCTAAAGGAGTCTCTTGAATAAATTTTGCGGCTGACTCTCTAAACTCGATATTGGGGCATTTATTCCCTAAAACACACCCGTTAACACAGGCTACAGCGCAGTTAATCTTTTGCTCCACAGTAAATTCCTCTCTCTAAAAATTATGAGTTATAAGTTGTGAGTCATGATTTTCATCTCTAACTCTTCGCTCTTAACTCTTTACTATCAGGCATGACCTACAAGTAAATTTTACCTTGCCAGTTGGTATCTCATTAGTCTAAATACTTACCATTTAGAAAGTTATGAGTTATGAGTTATGAATTATGAGTTATGATTTTTACTCCTCACTCCTCACTCTTAATAAAGGGCGCTGATGTCAGAACTGTTTGCTACTACTGGAACTATAGCCGCGATCGCCACTGCTGTTGTCCCCCAACAGGGTAGTGTTGGCATTGTGCGGGTGTCCGGTTCTCAAGCAATGGCAATCGCCCAAAGTCTCTTTCATGCACCAGGGCGACAAGTTTGGGAAAGTCACCGGATTCTCTACGGTTACATTCGCCATCCCCAGACGCAACAAATAGTGGATGAAGCCTTGTTGCTGATTATGAAAGCACCCCGTTCTTACACCCGTGAAGATGTTGTAGAATTCCATTGCCACGGGGGAATTATGGCAGTGCAGCAGGTATTACAACTGTGTTTGGAAAGCGGCGCCAGACTAGCGCAACCTGGAGAATTTACTCTCCGCGCCTTTTTGAATGGACGATTGGATTTAACTCAAGCCGAAGGTATTGCTGATTTAGTGGGAGCTAAATCGCCCCAAGCGGCTCAAAGTGCCTTAGCTGGTTTACAAGGAAAATTAGCTCATCCAATTCGGCAGTTACGCGCTAACTGTTTGGATATCTTGGCAGAAATTGAAGCTCGAATTGATTTTGAGGAAGACCTTCCGCCGCTGGATGATAAAGCAATCATCTCAGCAATCGATAAAATTGCCGCAGAAATAACTAGGTTATTGGAAACCAAAGATCAAGGTGAGTTGCTACGCACTGGTTTAAAAGTGGCAATTGTTGGGCGTCCAAATGTGGGTAAGTCGAGCTTATTGAATGCTTGGAGCCGGAGCGATCGCGCCATTGTGACTGATTTACCTGGTACAACCCGCGATGTGGTGGAATCGCAGTTAGTTGTCGGGGGAATTCCCGTACAAGTGCTAGATACTGCGGGGATTCGGGAAACAACAGACCAAGTGGAAAAAATTGGCGTCGAGCGATCGCGTCGTGCCGCCAATGCAGCTGATTTAGTCTTGCTTACCATCGATGCTTCCGCAGGTTGGACAGAAGGCGATGAAGAAATTTATCAGCAGGTGCAACATCGTCCGTTGATTATAGTTATTAACAAAATCGATTTAGTAGAAGAAAGCGATAGGAAAATTTTTCAATCAAAAATCCAAAATCCAAAATCTAAAATTGTCACAGCCGCAGCCCAAAATCAAGGTATCGATGCTTTAGAAACAGCAATTTTAGAGATAGTTCAATCTGGAAAAGTGCAAGCAGTTGATATGGATTTAGCCATTAACCAAAGACAGGCAGCAGCCTTAACTCAAGCTAAAATATCTTTGGAAGAAGTACAAGCAACAATTGTTCAGCAGTTACCTCTTGATTTTTGGACAATTGACTTACGAGGTGCGATTCAAGCTTTAGGAGAAATTACCGGAGAAGAAGTAACAGAATCAGTTTTAGAGAGGATTTTTAGTAAGTTCTGTATCGGGAAATAAACAGCAAAATTGCCAATTTTAAAAGGAAGTAGCAACCTGGAATATGTAGAATTTCTGAAGGGGTGACAGACTGCATAAGAGACAATTTATAAAGTAAATCTTTAGACAACAAGACGACGCAGCATGATACAAGTCATGACAGCGTATATGGCAGCTTCACTCCCAACCACTTTCAACAACAGTCCCAGACCATTCATGAGAGACTAAGATAAAATTCCTTTTGTCAATCAGTTAAAATACTCAAAATAACCTTAATAAAAATTTTGACAGATCCCTTGCTGGTTCTAAAATGAAATTGGACTTCATCGCTGACACACCCTAGCTTATGCAAGACTTTAGACAAGAAATAAATGCCAGAGCTTCTATGGATTTGGAACAGCGAAGGACTTGGTATTCTCCTGTTGCGGATGTTTATTACAACGCAAGAGCACGCTATCCAAAGGAACTAATTGATCGGTCTGTGGCTTTAGCCCAACTTGACTCAGATGCGTCGATTCTTGAAATTGGTTGTGGTCCAGGAAATGCGACGGTGGCTTTTGCTCAATTTGGTTTTTCAATGACGTGTATTGAGCCAAACCAGGACTTTTGTCATTTGGCACAACACAACTGCGATCAATATCCAAAAGTTACAATTTGCAATACTTCATTTGAGGAGTGGGAACTAAAAGCAAAACAGTTCAATGCCGTTCTATCTGCTAATGCCTTTCACTGGATACCGCCAGAGATTAGATATACCAAGACAGCATCGGCAATGTGCGATAACGGTTTTCTTATTTTGCTATGGAATCTGACCCCAGAACCGAAATACGAAGTTTACCAAGCGATCGAAGAAGTGTATCAAGCTTATGCTCCCTCATTTGCCCGATATGATGGTGCGGAAGTTCAAGCGGAGATTTTGAGGGGGTTTGGACAAGAGATTTTAGACTCCAATTGTTTTAAAAAGTTGGTTGTCGAGCAAACTGCGTGTGAAGTCACCTATAGCATTGATGACTACCTCAAGCTTTTGAGTACCTTTCGGAGACTAGAGCCACAAGCAAAAGAGTTACTATTTGCAGGATTGCGCCAGAAGCTAGAAAAATTTGGAGATAGCGTACAACTCTCGTTTCTTTCTGCTGTTCATGTTGCTTGCACTTCCCCCGTGAGAGGTTAAGAGAATTGCACAAATGTCTTTAATTGTAAGTCGGAAACTTTTATGAAACTCTACTATGTAACTTTAAATAATACAGATGAAGCACGCCAAATTGGTCGGGCATTACTGGAATGTAAGTTAGCAGTTTGTGTCAATTGGTTCCCGATTACTTGTGCTTATAGTTGGCAAGGAGAAATTACTGAAGAACCAGAAGTTGTTTTAATTATCAAAACTCAAGATAGTTATGCTTTAGAAATAGAAAAACTTATTCAAGAGCATATTACTTATACTAATTTTATCGCCGAAATTTCTCCGACAACAGTTAATCAGGGTTTTGTCAATTGGTTGAATGCAGAAGTTTCACCGCGTTAATAATAGAAATTACCTAAGAAGACGGTACAAATAGAGATAGACAAGATATCAAGGCACAGAAAATGGTTTGGAGCAAGATATGAACCTGCTACGGGTGTGATTAACGCTCCTGCAAAATATGAAATAATACTTTTTAAATAGTTTATTTGCTCCTACAAGTTATGCCTCGAAAGCCTTATTTTAACTATTTTACTGGAGGTCAAAAATGGCAGTTCTCAAACTAGAAAATGGAACTCTCCACACCGATTTAATTCACATTGCCCAGGAATTAGCCCCCCTGAATATTCAAATTAATCACCTGGCTGTAGCAGATAACCCCAAACTTCAACATTTGTTGGCACAGAATAGTCTCAACGAAGATGAAAAAGAACAAGTACTCAAAGCAATAGATAGTTACTTTGAGCAACTACAACAGACAGCCGGCTATAAATCTCGTGATTTGGTTGTCCTTCATCAAGGGATTCCTAACCTTGATGAGTTAATGGCAAAGTTTGACCAAATTCATACCCATGCAGATGATGAAGTCCGCTACATCATTGATGGAGAAGCAATTTTTGGTTTTGTACTTTCTGATGGTAGTCAAGTAGAACTGACAGTACAACCAGAAGAATATATCAACATCCCAGCCGGAACCGAACATTGGTTTTATCTCACCCCAGGAAGGCGGGTGAAAGCAGTACGCTATTTCATCACCACAGAAGGTTGGATACCCCAATATACAGGCAGAGAAATTCGCATCCGCCAACCCCTGGTGAGGTAAATTCTAAATTATCAAACATTACAAGTTACAAATTAGTATGAAGCGGATTGTTTTTTGTGACTTTGATGGCACTATTACAGTTGACGAAACTTTTGTCGCGGTTCTGAGAAAGTTTGCACCAGTACTTTCTGCAAAACTACTGCCTGAAATGTATGCAAAAAGGCTGACACTGCGAGAGGGTGTCAAGGAAATTCTGCAATCAATTCCATCTGCAAGTTATCCAGAAATTCTGGAATTTACTAAACCTCAATTGATGCGTCCTGGGTTTATAGAATTGTTGGATTTTCTGGAGTGTCAGGGAGTTTTATTAATAGTAATTTCTGGGGGACTACGGGGAATGGTAGAGGTCGTTTTGGATGCGATAGTGCATAGAGTAGAGAGAATTTATGCTGTAGATGTTGATATTAGCAGTACTTATTTAAAAGTAAATTCTCAATACGAAGGAGATACAGAACTGATCGCTAAGGTGCAGGTTATGGATCAGTACCCAGCCGATGAAAAGATCGCTATTGGTGACTCCATCACCGACTTAAATATGGGATTGCAAGCTTCTGTTGTCTTTGCACGCCCTCCCTTAGCACAATATTTAGATGAACACCAAAAACCCTATATTCCCTGGAATGATTTTTTCCAAATCCGCGATTATTTAGCAAAATCATGGAGTTAAACCCAACAATAGCAGATCCTCGTTTGCAACTAATTGCCACTGCTCAGTATTTTTACCAACAAGGTTGGATGGTAGGAACTGCCGGCAACCTCTCTACTCGATTAGCCGATGGTAGTTTTTGGATTACAGCTAGTGGTAAATCTAAGAGTGAGTTATTACTCAACGATTTTGTTCTCATTGCTCCAGATGGCAAAATAGAAGCATTAGCTACCCAGCAGCTACCTTCAGCTGAAACAGCTATTCATCAACTACTTTACCGCCTGTTTCCAGAATCACTTGCTTGTTATCATATACATTCTATTGAGAGCAATTTGGTTTCTCGCTTGGTTGAAGATGATACTTTACCTTTACCACCGCTAGAAATGCTCAAAGGTTTGGGAGTTTGGCAAGAAAATCCCTATTGTGTAATACCAATTTTTGCTAATCATCTCCAAGTTGCCCAGATTGCTGGTGATATTGAACAACGCTTTGCCACTACTCCACCGCAAATATCCGCATTACTAATTCGGGATCATGGTTTGACAGTTTGGGCTTGTTCTCTTGAAGCTGCTCGTAATTATATTGAGTTATTAGACTACATCTTTCGCTACATAATTGCCGCCATTCGGTTAGGCATAAATATCTGAATCAGACTAACTATTGACTATGGACTCTTGATTATAAACTAATGGCTAATAATGCTGGAGTGCCAAAATAAGATATTATTTTGGGTTTTTATGCTCCCTACAAGCGGAAGTTTACTGAGTTTGCAGCAGGTTAGGCAAAATAGCTGTAGGGGTTATAAGTTATGAGTGATGAGTTATGAATTTTTAACTCATCACTCATAACTCATAACTCATTTTCTGTCGCGATCGCTCTTGGGATATTACCAACAGTTGCCAGTTGCACTGTAAAGGTAGAACCTTCAGATAATTTACTTTTTACAGAAATAGATCCACCACAGCGCAGCAGCAATTGCTGTATTATCGTTAACCCTAACCCAGCACCACCATAATCTTCGGTTGCTGCTGTACGCACGCGATAAAACCGATCAAAGATTTTGGGAATTTCGTTTTCGGCAATACCGATACCTGTGTCGCGGAATTCTAATTGGACATAATCACCTTGATTACGGGCACGCACCCATACTTGACCTCCATTAGGAGTAAACTTAAGGCTGTTGTGCAACAGATTAATCACAATTTGCCTCAGCTTACCACTCACGCACCAAACAGATGGGAGTTCAGTCGGTACGGTGTAGGCTAGCATAATTCCTTTTTCTTGGGCTACAGGTTGGTAGGTACTGACTACTCCAGGTACTATCTCTGAGAGACGCACCAACTCCAAAGTCGTCCCCTCTAAATTCTGTTCTAGCTGCACCAGTTCCAAGAAACCAGTAATCAGGGAGTTTTGCTGATCGCACTGGGTATTTAACATTTGTAAATAACGTTGTCGTTGTGGGGGTTTAAGATTGGGGGAATTTAATAATGAAAGTGCTGTCTTCATGTGCGTCAAAGGTATACGCAGTTCATGACAGACATTTTTCAGGTATTCATCTTTGAGTTGCTCTTTGTTGTGCAGTTCTTGATTTTGCTGCTCCAACTTATTAGTGCGTACTGTGATGATTTGACGATTAATTTCATCTTGTCGGAGGAGTTGTTTTGCCAACAGTTGATTCATAAGTGCGCCTTCGGGCACGGTTGGACAAATAAAACTAGCAGGTAAAATTGAGGATGATTCTGGTGCAATCGCTTGTTGGATACTATTTAATACTTGCTGAATTACTCTCCCCTCAACAGTAGTTATAATTAGCAACGGCTGGTTTTTATTAGTATTTACCTTCCCTAATGTCTGATTTTTGCGTTTTTTAAGTGGTCGATGAGCCAAAATTAAACTGCAAAACTGGGGCGATAACACCATCAGAAAGTTTTCCCGTCGCATTTGGCTATCTGGTGGTAGGTGAACGGGGACATAATGAGATGATGGGGATGAAGGAGATGAGGAGATATTTAATCTTCCCTCTCCCTTGTCTTCCCCTCCTTCCTCTGCTCCCCCTTTCCTACTCTCCTCAATCTGGCAAGTATAAATGAGACTAGACGCACCTATCGAGGATTGATAACGCGCTAATTCTGATTGCCAAATTTTATCTGGTGGTAGCTTCACCCAGAGAGTGGCTGCAATTTGCTGCTCAATGAGTAAGTCAATTTGCGCTCTCACCAGTGATAGCAGAGTAGCAGGACTGAGGGACAATGGTTTAGGAGGCGCTTGCACTCCCATAACCAGTTGATAAACAGACAGATCCTTAGCCAGAGAAACATTCATGAGTCAAGCACAAAAAGGATGAAGCAAGAAATAATTCTGTCTTCGATTTTCACCTTTATGTGTGCATTTTTTACAAAATCCCCACGGAAAGAAATATTAACTATAAAAAACTCTACCTAGAGGGGAGTGGGGGAGCAGAGGGGCAGGGGAGTAGGGGAGCAGGGGAGTAGGGGAGCAGGGGAGTAGGGGAGCAGGGAAGCAGAGGCGCAAGGGAGTAGGGGAGTCGGGGAGCAGGGAAGCAGAAGCGCAAGGGAGTAGGGGAGAAGTTGCAGTAAGTTTTTCTCCTCTGCCCCTCTGCACCTCTGCCTTTTATGCCCAATGCCCAAATTAAGCTTGTACGTTAAGTCTTTGCTGTAAAGCGTCGCGTGCGTGTTCTCGGTCGTCAAAATGGATTTTTTCGGTGCCGAGAATTTGGTAGTCTTCGTGACCTTTACCAGCAAGCAATACTCCATCACCGGGTTGTGCTTGTAAAATAGCGGTACGAATTGCGATCGCCCGATCGCAAATTACTGTTGGCTGCACTGTGTCAGCTATTCCCGCCAAAATATCTTGCAAAATCCTTTCTGGGTCTTCAGTTCGGGGATTATCTGATGTCACCACTGCCACATCAGCTAACTCAGCAGCGATTTTACCCATTTTTGGGCGCTTAGTGCGATCGCGATCGCCTCCACAACCAAATACACAAATCACTTTACCAGGTATAAACGGACGCGCAGCTTTCAATAAATTTTCTAAGCTGTCGGGCGTGTGGGCATAATCCACAATCACGCTAATATCTTGGTCAGTACTAATCTGTACCCGTTCCATCCGTCCGGGAACTCCGGGAAACTCAGGTATCACAGATGCCACTAACTGCAAATCTAGCCCTAAGTGCAAAACTGCTCCTACAGCTGCGAGAAGATTTTCTAAATTATATTGTCCGACTAGGGGCGATCGAAAAGCCACGTCACCTTTTGGTGTATGTAATGTCCCACTAACACCATTTGGCTGGTAACTTAAATCGCTCATCCATAAATCAGCGCTATTGTCGTTAACACTGTAACTCCAAACCCGTTCGGAATCCAACGACGCAATTAACCGCTTTCCGTAAAAATCATCAGCATTAATTATTGCCCGTCCCTTGAGATAATTAGGACTAAATAACAACGCTTTGGCGGCAAAGTAATCTTCCATATCGCTGTGATAGTCGAGATGGTCTTGAGTAAGATTACTAAATACTGCCACCTCAAATTCACAACCCAACACTCTACCTTGGGACAAAGCGTGAGAACTAACTTCCATCACCCCAAATTCACTCCCAGCATTTACAGCCTCTGCTAGCTGCTGTTGCAGTTCCACTGCAAAAGGGGTAGTGTGGGCAGCAGTTTGCTCAAAACCTGCCCAACGAGTGTAGAGAGTTCCCATCAAAGCTGTAGCTAAATTAGCTTTGTTGAGTAGAAATTCAATCAAATGAGTAGTTGTAGTTTTGCCATTTGTACCAGTTACGCCTACCAACTTGAGTTTTCGCCCCGGATAACCATAAAAAGCACTGGCTATCTGCGCACAAGCTTGAGTAATGTTACTTGCACTAATGACCACAGCCTGATTTGTGGGAGGATTTTTTTGTGCAGCTTCGGGAGAAACGATCGCAGCTACAGCCCCCGATGCGATCGCACTTTGCCAAAATTCCCCACCATCAACCCGCGTTCCTGGCATCCCAATAAACAAATCTCCCACACGACAAGCATGAGAATTCGTCTTTAAACCCCTAACTTCCACATCTTCCAAAGTTGGATAATTAGGCAATTGCTCAACACTGTCTACCGCTGCTAGTAATTCCCGCAATTTCATTTTGTGAACCTCGTCACATTCTTGATCTTGCGCTTATTCTGCATTATTTTTTTCTAATTGGCTAAATATTTACGCAACATTTGCTCCAACTGCTGCACGCTAGCACGAGGAGAAGGACGTGGCAATAATTTCTCACTCCCCTCCTCATCCTCTGTGCCTCTGTAGTTCGATAAATAAAGTACCGGCACTTCATACTCATAGGCAGCAAACCAATCTTCACGAGTCGTAATATCCCTAACTTCCAACTCGAAACTAAGATTTTGGATTTGTTCTAGCTTTTCTTGCAAGCCTTCACATAAATGACAGCCGGATTTACTGTATAAAATTAATCGCATTCTTGATTTGAGTTGGCGCAAGAAGTTATAAGTTTAGAATAACGTAGACGCTTCGGCTTGTCGCAGAGAGGGCACGGAGGAGAAGGTAGCCAATTTCAAAGTCCCTCTCTCAAGCTTGGAAGAGGGATTTAGGGTGAAAGCTCATTGATTCACGAAAGAAGTCTAATGACCAAATTCTGTGACAATGATTAACAACCAGCCAGAATACTGTATCTAAGCTACTTATGAGCCAAAGTTCTCAAAACAGCCCTTTATCAGGCAAATCTGTTCAATCATATTTCCAATGGTTATACGCTTTCTGGAAATTCTCTCGCCCTCACACAATTATTGGTACAAGTCTGAGTGTTTTGGGTTTATATTTAATTGCCATTGCCATCAGTAGAGATGCGATTCATCGCGTCTCTACGTATTCCCTACTCCCTGTCTTTGGTGCATGGATTGGTTGTCTGTGTGGCAATGTTTATATTGTGGGGCTGAATCAATTAGAAGATGTGGAAATTGACAAGATTAATAAGCCTCATTTACCCTTAGCGTCTGGTGAGTTTTCCCAGCAAACTGGGCAATTAATTGTCGCTTTGACTGGGATTTTGGCGCTAGTTGTGGCGTGGCTAACTGGCCCGTTTTTATTGGGTATGGTAGCAATTAGTTTGGCCATTGGTACTGCTTATTCTTTACCGCCAATTCGCTTGAAACAGTTTCCCGTTTGGGCGGCGCTGTGTATTTTTTCGGTGCGCGGTACGATTGTTAACTTAGGGCTATATCTGCATTACAGTTGGGCGTTGCAACAAAGCCAAACAATTCCGCCTGTGGTGTGGGTGTTGACATTATTTATTTTGGTGTTTACCTTTGCGATCGCTATCTTTAAAGATATCCCCGATATGGAAGGCGATCGCCTATACAATATTACTACTTTCACCATCAAACTTGGGCCCCAAGCTGTGTTCAATCTGTCTCTTTGGGTAATAACAACCTGTTATTTGGGAATAATTCTGGTTGGGGTGCTACACGTCGCCTCAGTTAACGCCATATTCCTGGTAGTTACTCATTTGGGCCTGTTGACTTGGCTGTGGTTGCGGAGTTTGACGGTAGACTTACAAGATAAAAGTGCGATCGCTCAATTCTACCAATTTATCTGGAAACTCTTTTTTATGGAATATCTGATTTTTCCTATCGCCTGTCTTTTGGCTTAGACAATGCTAGAAACCTTTCCCACTAGTTCGATTATCGCTGCTGTTGTAGTTGTTCTGAGTCTGTCAATCCTTGGCTATTTCGCTTGGAAAACTTTGATCACCTCAGACTTGTTTCAAAAAGGCATCAATCTTGCCGAAGCAAAAGATTACCAAGGTGCAGAAGCAGCTTTTCGCAAAGTGATTTCCATCAACTCTACAAATGACGTAGTACGCTTGTTTTTGGGAGATGTTTTAAACCAGCAAGGACAAGTAGAGGAAGCAACAGAATTATTTCGGGAAGTAATTCGCCGCAGTCCGAAAAATCCTGATGCTTACTTGCGTCTGGCGAATATCTTCATGCAGCAAGAACGAGAAGAAGAAGCTAAAACTAACCTGCTACAAGCTAAAGATTTATTACAAAAACAGCGTCAACCTGAAAAAGCTAAAAAAATCACTCAACTGTTAGATAAAATGAGTGCTAAGTCCAGCGAATCTTAACTTTAATGAGAATTGCAGAGATTAAATTTTCCTGTTGTGTCTCCTAATTTTTTTGCCATTCTCACCATAATGATGGGAATGGTTTTTATTTTGTAACTTACTAGTGTATACCATAATTATGTCCACACTTTCCGCAAGTTTGACCACTCTCTTCATAGCCATTACAATTGCAATCGGATGCGCGAAAAGCTCTATAGTCGCAATTAATTAATTTAGGCTTTAGAAGAGAAAATATTGGGAATTTAAAATGATTTATTTTTGCAAAACAGCGATGATACTAACAGTCTTTTTGTTTTGTAAAGATATATTGTAGTCTCCTTAAGGAGTACAGAAATTAGACACACTGTATCAGTAATATTTTGGTACTAGAATATTCTTAAGCAAGGGCAGAGATTTAGTAGTAGATTTTATAGCTTAAACAATCAAGTATTTATGTCAAATATAATATCAAAATTGTGGATTAACTTTTTTACACCAGAATCATTATATCTCCTCTATACAAACAACGTTGGAACCCAAAACATCGTTTCAAAAAACTAATACGTCCTTCTACGCTGTTATGCCAATAACGACCTTTTCTAAAATTTATTTTCCTTTCATGCTCAATTCGTTGCTTGCTTCTATAACCTCCTTTAGGTAATATAACTTCTTTGTCTTCGACCAATATTTCTAGAGGCGCGCTGAGCAAATTCGGCGATCTTCTCCTCAATGGTAAATTCGAGCAACTGTGGCACGCGATCGCCCAAAAACTGCTGTGCTTGTGCGGTCGAGGAGAACTCCAGCGGTACATCACTACCGACGATGGAGAACCAACGGACTGTTTGTGTTTCTAAATCTTTGTCTTCCGCGAGCGCGCCTGCAACGCTTATGCGGACATCGGAGAGCACATAAATATAGTTTTCTCCCATTGATTGCCAATTCGATCAAGCTCAATCATCGTGGAATAGTAAGAAGATGATTGGGCCTCGACAGTGAATCCTGGAATCTGCTCCTCCATTGCTTGGCAAACGACACAACCTGTACCATCTGCACCAATAATGAAATCGAACTGCTGCCTTTGCGCACCATTTGACTTAGACTCGTAGGTGAGGCTACCAGCCAGGACATCGACTGAAGTAACGTGGCATTCAAACTCGCAGGATATCCATTGTGAGACTACCATCAAAAATTCAATAGTAAAACTTTGCAATTTTCTGAGCGTTTTCTTTCCACTGTGGATTACCTGTAACAGATGCCCAGTAAGCAAAAGCACGTAATGCTGACTTTCTATCTATACCTTTTACCTTACCAGAACGTCCTTTTTCCTGTCCAGCGGTGCGGGTATTGCCCTGAGTACTAATTTCTCCAGAAGGCAAGATTCTTGTCTGCTCCCATAGCAACGATTTATTAATCATCGCTACAACTTTAGGCGTTATTTCATCTTGCGGAAAGTATGTCACCCATCGCTGGGCATAAATCACACCTACCATCTGGTAACTACTGTCATGTCCATTCTTTTCCGGGTTAACGCCATCTGGACGTTGCAGAGATAAACCATCTTCAATAGACTTATGGGCGTACTCAATCAGTTCTTGATCGCCAGTTAATTTACCCGTAAGTCCTAAAGCTGTTGCAACTAAGTAACGACGATGGGTGTATGGTTTGTTACGTCTGATTCCGATTTTCCAGATATTTGGCTTAATCATCCATCGAGCTGCACGATGCACCAAAGGTTTATATTTGGCTACTTGGTCAGCATACTTTTCTGCATAGGGGGATTGTTGTATTACTAAAAGGCTACGAGCAACAGCTTCTACAAAGAAGGATGTACTGTGAAAGCGATCGCCCGTTATAAAGAAGCTACCATCATCAACTTGGTGGGCAAACCCCCAATCAAACATCTTAAATCCTGCTTCAATGGCTTGTGGATCATTCTTGACCAACCCACCAATGATTAAGTCTTCCCCATATCGCTGCTCTTCAATATACCAACTTCTTGCCTGATGACGTATCCAAAGGACGTTTGCAGCAATAGCACCATTAGGCATCATTGATTTCTGCAAACCTGATAAACGTCGGTAGATAACATTGGCGATTAAATCAGTTGATTCATGCTCAAAATCTGTTTTTGCAGAAAGTTTGATGGGAATTTGTTTATTTTCCCTTACCAATAGATGCATTCTAGCGTTTACAGTACTATTGTTATGAGTCGCACCAATAAAGACGATTTGTGTTGCTAGCTGCAATAACAATAATATTGAGAACCGAGATGCTAGATATCTCAGTGTAAGCAAAAAACTTTTTTTAGCCACAGATGTTACCATCAAATTTACTGCTACTATTCTTGTTTAGCTAGAGACTAAGCTACCAATCCTGGCTTAGTACAATAATATATATCTTCATCTGGCATCAAGCCAAATTTTTGAATATTGTCAATCCCCAATTCTTGCGCGTAGCTATCAACTTTTACTGTAAATCCAGCTTTTTCAAGCTTCTCTTTATAATCACGACCATACATTCTCATATGATCATGATGACCAAATAGCCGTTCTCTTTCTTCAGGTGATAAATCACTTGTTCCTTCCAGGGTCTTCTCTAGCTTAGGATCAAGCGGGATATGTAAAATTGCCCAGCCACCAGGTTTTAATACTCTGCATAATTCAGCCATAGCTTGCCAATCGTTAGGAATATGTTCTAGAACATGGCTACACAAAATTACATCAAATACATTATTTGGATATTGAATATCTGTAATATCCATCTGCACCATTGCTTCATTTGGTTGTAAATCAGCACTGAGGTAATTAATATTAGGCAGATTAGATATAGATTTTTTGAGAAGATATTCTGGTGCAACATGAAGTAATTCGAGTTTTTGTGAAAGCAAATTTGTTTTGTTCTTGAGATAAAGCCAAAGTAAACGATGCCTTTCTAAAGATAAACATCTAGGGCATATAGCATTAGGTCGCTTCTGAGCGCCAAAAGGTAAAAATTTTTGAAACTTTCTTTCACAGCAAGGGCAGAAAACATCGTTGCCAGCATACCAGAGTGAGCGTATATAAAGATAGGGAGTCCCTAGTTTAAAAAACAAAGAACGTTTTTTGAGAATATATGGATATATCTTTAGAAAAATAGAGCGGTTCATAAGTACCTCAGATCAAATGTAGTATATAGTGAATTTCAACGAGAAGAATTTTGCGAATCATCTGCTTGCTTAATTTTCTGGAATCCAGCAGAATCTAATAGTAAGATTACTCCTCCTGGTAAGGCTAATAGCCAACCTAGCATTGTCATGGTAATAGATAACAAAAGAGCTTGCTCTCCAGTTAGACCAATTCGATTGAACAAGTAAATCCATAAACCTTCTTTTACACCAAGACCCCCTAGAGATATAGGAATTAACGTAATTACCGCTATGATCGGAATAAAAACTAAAAGCTCCAGGTAAGAAATAGGAATTTTTAGTTGTTGAGCTATGAGATAATGATAATAAACTATAGCAAGCATTAATAAAAAAGAAAGACAGATCGATAAACCTAAAGCTTGGCGATGTTGAGCAAATTGCCTTAAAAGCATTTGGATTTTAGCAAAGCGTACTCCTAAATTTTGCAAATGTAGTTTTTGTAGCCAAGGTTCTGCTACTTTTAGTAATTGAGGACTAACAATTAAAAGCACTCCACCAACTAAAGAAATAACACAACCAAAAAAAAGTAGAATAATATCCCAACGTCCAACTACTCTTATGGCAGGAGGTAAGCCTAATATAGCTAAAGCAGATAAAGCAAAAAGCCCTGTAAATCTTTCTAGAAATACAGATACAAGTGCAGCTTCAGAATCTTTAGTTTCTTTTGTTAATCGGTAGACACGATAGGCATCTCCACCAAAAGAACCAGGGAGAAATATATTGAGAAACATCCCAGCAAAATAACTGTTGAGGAGACTAATCATCGGTACTGAATGTCCAGTGGAATGGAGTACAACTAGCCATCGCCAACAACTCAACCATTGACACGCTGTGTAATAAATTAGAACACAAGCAACAAATGGCAAAGATAAAGTCTGAAACTGTTTCCAAGTTTTAGCAATATCTATATGAGTGAATATTAAGATTATAAGTCCTAGACTAATAACAGTTTTAAAAAGTACTATTGGTTTGATTTTCACTATAAAATCCTCATATCTATAACATCCGATTTGATTGGTAAAATTACTTGCATAGGTAGTGCATAGAGAACACTTAATAGGGTAAAAAAAGATAATATATTATGTAATAATTTGTCAATTTCCCAAAAATAAAGAAGAGTCATATAAAAGTGTTAGTAAGCTCCTAAATCCTTACCTTGATTAGATACACTACTTGGTATTCCATCTTCTGGTTGCCAGAGCCTTAAACGAGTTCCGAAGCTATTTAGAACTGGTTTACCCAAAGTTGCAATATATGTCCAAGTTTCACGGTTGAATCTACCTTCTCTAGTATCTTCCAAATGAATCCATACACGGTGGGAGCTTTGTAAAACACGATTTAATTGGTCTAAATTACTAATTACCGTTGCACCAGCCCAACGGTCAATTAACTTACCTTCATGCCAATAAACAGCATCAAAATAGCCAGTACCCATTAAGAAGTAATCAAGTTTACCTAATTTAATTACTGCCAATGATGGTAGAGGAGAGAGAACTATATCAGAAGGCTGTTTATGATCATGGATATATTCAAATACAAACGTATTATTTCTATTGATAGCCTCGTTATATCCAGCTAAGATTCGAGTCGGTTGTATATCGATAAAAAATATAATAAAAACTATAGCCAAACTAATAGCTTTTAGTGGAATCAAATCATTCAAAAGAGACTGTAATTTTCTACCATAAGTTTCTATTATAGAAACTGCGCTGTAAATACCTAATAAAATGAATAATGGATAAACTCCATAGACATATCGCTCATTTAATCCATAACTGATAATTGTAACTATCAAAATTTGAATAAGAGTGCTACTAAATAGAAAACATAATTGATAATTATTTTTTCTGATAAAGTAAATAAATCCCACTAAAAAGAAAGCAGTATAAGTATTTTGCAATCTGTCAGGACCAATAAATAAATTGGAAATTAATAATGTGATATCTGAAAAGTGCAATCTCAGATAATCATTTGTACTATCAGATATAGCGGACAGAGGAGTTAAAAGGCGGATAGCAGCAAAACCAAGATTATATATAAAAATAGCTAAAGTAACTATACTGCCTAAAATTATATGCCAATCTTTAGATAAGCTAAATGGGCGATAAAAACAAAGGAAAGCAATTAGGAATACTGGCAATAGAGTTAAGCTAATCTCTTGAGTTAGTAAGGTTAAAGTAAGAGCAATAAAGAAAACATATTGATAACGCTTTCCAGATTGTTCAATAAAACCTTTAAAGAAAGACCAAAAAGATAGAATAGTTAAGCATTGTAGAACCTGATAAAAACGAATATTGCGTGAATACCAAAGTTCCCAAGAGTTGATAGCTAAAATTGCTGTTACTAATACAGCAATCCAAGCCTTTCCAGTAAGCTGACGAGCAAAGATATAAACTAAAACTAGAGTAACTGTACCCCAAATCGTAGATAGCAAGCGAGCATTAACTATAGAATCTCCCACTACTCGTAACCAAAGAGCTAGCAAGTAATGATAAAAAGGGCCACGAGTATACCAAATACTAGAAGTAGCTATAGGTGCGCCTGTACGAAGAATACCCCTAGCAGCATCTAGGGAAGTATTTTCATCGGCATCCAAATCTATAAAACCAAGGTTATAAACCCTTAGCCCAAACCCTACACTGACGATGAGGATGAGAAATATCCACTCGCCCCAAATAGGCCATCTCTGCTGTATAAGATTAAATTTGTCTTGCAATACTCGGATTGGTGATTGTTCCCGTCTCTGCATCAAAACGAAAATGTAGGCAAGAATCGCTGCTACAAACGCTAAACTAAAGACAAGAAAGACATTTCCACCCGATGCCAAGCTGAAACTAACACAAGCTACTAAACCCAGTGAGAACCAAATAAAAGATAGAGGTAATTTATTAATTTTTCTATTGACGCGAATGTAAACTAATGTCAATACAATTATGGCTGTAAATCCAAACAATATTACATAGTTGCTTTGCGGTTGGGCAAATAGTAAACCAACTTCTGCTTCTGCAAAGCGGTGTTTTAGTAAACCAATAGCTGCTAAAAATAAAGTACTTGGTGAAAGTATTGCAGATCCTGCAACAAAGTTATCCCACCAACGATTCCCATATCCCAGCCATAAACCTAAAAGTGAAGCATAAATTACTGCAAAGACAACTCCTCCTATTAACCATAGACTTTGATGCCATAAATAATTAGGGTAATTGAGCAGATAGGCATTACCTTCAAAGTTGCGTTGGAAAGTTTCTGCTTTAGGTTTAGCTAAAAGACTTACAGGTTTATCCTTACCTACACCTTCTGTCCATCTAGATACAGGTTGATTTAAACCTTTCCAAGTATTATCAGTGGTAATTTCGCCAAGAATTTTGCCTGTTGTTGTTTCTGCCCATCCATCGAGAAAGAAATTAAGAATATTATTAGGGCTAATAGAATTAGTCCCTGTTGATACGGTATTTAGTGAGCTAATTAAGCTTACAGCTAATGTATTATTTCCAGGTTTGAGAAACCTTGTAATTTCTAAAAGATGGAGTTGGTTACTATTTTCGTTTCTGTAACTATTAACAAGATTGCCGTTGATTAACAGAGAATATGCACCTTGCCCAGCAAATCGAATGTAGGCGCGAGAAATCCGATCTGTTGGTATTTGCCAACTACCTCTGAGCCATGCTTGCCCTTCAGAACTTTGATTTCCTGCAATCCAATTCCCCTGTAGAGGACGGTCAAACAAATTTTTACTTAAGCGACTGTAAGTTGCTTCTCGAACTGAACCCAGTACCTTAGCTTCTGGCCAATTTTCATCTGAAAAATCTTGGTCAAACCATTGGAGAGATTGACGAGTTTCTGACAGATTAGAAACTCTCCAGGTAGTTTCTCCCGTTGACAAACTAATCGCTGTAGCATCATCTGTAGGATAAACAGCTCCCTCAACAACTACACGAGGATTAGTTTGTCCCTTTTGAACTTCTAATGCAATAACATTTTTACCTGGGCGTAAATGATGAGTTATGTCTATATAAGCTGTTAATTTCCAGTCATTGGAACTAGCCAGTAAATAATTGACTGATGTTTTAGTATTGTAATGATTACTATCATTAATGTCTTGAAAAGGTATTCTCAATCCTGCACTTAATCCAAGAGAATTATTGAGAACACTATTTTCTCTTGCTATAGCTCTGTTATTTACATATAAGGTAAAGTCATTATCAGCACTTATTCGTAGCCAAGCTGCTATTGCATTATTAGGTAAACTGAAAGTATTACGTGTATAAAAACGGTAATTAGGTGTTTGAGGGGCAATCCATTGGGCTTGTTGTGACCAATTTACGCGCTCTAGAGAAGTAGGTATTTTCTCCCAAATAGAAAACATCAAACTTCCCAGTAATAATCCTAAAGCTAATATCAACCCCAATGGCAACCAACGCTCTGAACGTTCCATTATTATTCCTCTACTCCTGATTCATCCCAAGCTTTGGTGTCAACCGATTGACGGTATCTTTCCCAGGTTTTACTAATATTGCCTTTGTTATATTCAGCCCAAGTTAGATGGACATAGGCTTGTCCCATTAAACCAATCCCTGGTTCTTGAAAGTACTTCTGCCCATTTATGATTTGTTTAGCAACTTCAGCCGATTTCTGAAATTCTCCATTAACAACCCTGGCTAGCATCAGGTCATATAAAGCCTCAACATGACCCGGAAATATGCTGAATGCTTTTTCAAAAATATCTGCTGCTGTGCCCGCATTTCTAGTATTAGGTTCGTTGAAATAATTAACACCTCTATTTAAAGTGGCTGCCACCAAATATCCTCTTACTAAAAAGCGGTTAGGTTTAATCTCTAAAGATTTTTTAAAATAATTCTCTGCTTCTAGAAAATTACTATTTTTATAATTTTCTAGACCCTGAATGAAATTAATTAATCCTGGTTCGGCAACATCTGTATATAACTCTGCTCTGGCCAGACGCTCTAAAAACTCTTCATCTCCCTGCAAAGGTGGATACAATCTTGTTAAAACTTGGCTGGTGTTTACTACTTGAGAATATTCACCTTTGGCAAACTGCACATTTAATTGATAATTAACAATATTAAAATAAATATGAGAGCCTAAAATAGCAGAAAATAATAGTATGCTCACAGGCACTAATATTTTCATATCTTTAGTTAGAGAATTGATTCCCTGCTGTTCGCAGGCTAGATAAAGGCCCATTAGGCAAATCAGCACTCCAATCAGGCTGAAGCTCCAACCTTGTCCAATAAAAGCAAAAAAACTATTTTTATAACCAAATCCTTCAAGGATAACTTTATCCCATGATGGAAGTTGAAAAAATCGGCTATCCTCAATTTTTATGCCAAAACTAGAAGTAGGAATATCTGGATTATCTAAAACTATATTCTGTTTCCATTGAGCTTGAACTTCTGAAAAATTTTTATCTACATGAGATGATACTTTTTCTCCCTGGTTATAGTATTCTGCTGCAACAAAAGATACAGCAGGTGACCAAGTTGTAATGAAATAGGGAAAAAATAATATTGGTATTAATACACCCCAAAAAACTAAGCGTGGAGCTTGTCGAACATGAAATACAAAAGTGTAAGTAAAACCTGCGATCGCACACAAAGCTAATGGCACTCTCACAGCATTTGCCGAAAATAGATTTGTACCGAATGCTTCTAGGGTTTCTGGAGGTAACCGATACCAAGGATAGATGGCTCCTAGTAATAGTAAAATAGAGCCAATTAACAGAGTAATCCTTTCTCGATTAAACCAATTAGTAAAGGCAAAAAATCTGTAAGTCCAATAACTTTGATTCATCTGTTAATTTCTCTCTGCGATTGGCAATGATGCAGATTTGGTGTTTAGGCGATCGCCTGGATTTAAAGCTCTAGAAGAAGGCACTACCTGTTCTCCTTCTTTTAAACCTTCTAGCACTTCTCGTTGATTATCAAATACCCTACCTAACTTCACTTTTTTGACAATAGCTTTGCCTTCTTCAGCAACCATCACCATACCCTCACCAGCAGACAAATGTGTAACTGAACTTTCTGGTATGACTAAACTTTTTATGTTTTGCTCAAACTTAACGTAGCCTTGCAATCCTGGAGCCATTTTTAAGTCGTTAACCGCAACCCAAACAGAATATGTGTACTGTCGATCAACTCCAATTTTAGTAGTTTTATTTGCCTCAGTTTTGACTGTGGGGTTGAGTTGAATCACACTTCCTTCAAAGGTTCGTCCTGGATATGCTACTAACCGAACTGTAGCCTTATCGCCAATTTTGACAGAATTAAGTCGCGCTTGATCAATATAAGCCTTGAATACAGTATTTTGAGTCACAGTCATTAAAGAATCACGGTAGCGTGAATCCGCTAATTCACCAATATGGATATTGATTTGGCTAACTAATCCATCTGTACTGGCATAAATTATTGTCCTATTTAAGTCTCTTAAAGACTCTTGAAGTTCTATTCTTCTGTTATCCAAGGCTAAGCGAGCATTCGCTAATTCTTTATCTAAATTATCCTGAGTAAGTTCTAAAGCTTGTTTAGCAGATATGAATTCATTTTGCCGAGTAATTGAGAAATCTTGATTAGTAAAACGTTGAGTTTCAGTATTCAAAACTCCTTGTTGTGCTGTTATTAATTCACGTTTGCGAGTGGCGTAAACATCTTGCATATCATATAGCTGAAACTTGGCAATTGCTCCTTGCTCAGCTAATAATTTCACTTGTTTGAGTTTTTCTCCAGCTGTCCTTAATCTCACTTTAGCAGCAGCAATATTATTTTTGTATTCATCATCTGCTAAATTATCAATTGCTTTTAGTCTAGTATTTGCAGCATCTAGCCTAGCTTGAGCTGACCTAAAATTTGCTTTTAAATCTAATAATCTTCCTGGTACAGTGCTTTGCAAAGTTTGAAGATTCTTTTGAGCCGTGGTCAGATTGTTACGTGCTGCATTTACACTATCTTCAAATGGACTTTGTTGTAACTGGATCAGAGGTTGACCTCGACGTACTAACTGCCCTTCTGTCACGTATACTTTTTCTACTTTTCCCGATACCTGAGAGCGTACGTCTACTTGTTGTAAAGGAACTGATTCACCTGGAGCGGCTAAACTCTCTTCTAAATTTGTGAGAGCTACTGGGAAAGTCTGCACTTGAATGGGTTTGCCTATCAGACGTTGCATAGATGGATAACCAATACTGGAAGAATAAATTCTTGACTCTGGATCTTTTAAAGCAGGTAAAAGAACATTTACTGAAAGAACCCCCATCAAAACTAAGGGTGCTAATACCAGAGTAGTCAAAACTCCACGAGATAAAAAAGGTCTGAGTTGCATTACTTTCTTAATAAAAACAGTATTGACATAAGAAAATTTACAAGTTACTTTAAAGCATAATTTCTAGTCCTATTTGGAAGTTTTTACTACATCAACTGTTAACTACTTTTACTGACTTGCCGTTTTATCCGAGCTTTTAATACTGTGATGGAATTGTAAAAATTGGCTAGGCTATATTTTAAACCAGAGCCTTGTTCAGGTGCAAAATTTGTTAGATGTCTAGGTGGTAATTTCTGAAACAATTCTTCTTTGTATAAGGGAACAAGAATTGATTTACGAGTTAAACCATCAGGTAGTTTCAATTGGCTGTAACCATGATAAGTAGTATCATCTGATTGCATAATAATGCAGCGATTAAACCGAGGATAAATCTGATGGGTTACCCCTTTCAATCCTGATTTTAATAAAAGTTGTCCTCTAAACTCTTCTTTCCAATCTTTAGTTAAATAGATAATAATATTTAAACTATGTAGCCAGTTATCTTTTAATTGATGTAGATTGAAGTCTGTGTGTATATCTAAAAAGCCGCCGTTGAGACCAAGATGGATATCTCCACATAATTCACGGTCAACAAATAAATCTTCATTGACAATTTCTTTAATAAACAATCTTAGTCTATTAGAAGTTAATTCTTCATAAAGTTTTTGAAAAGAATCAGATTTTCTTTTCCGAATTCCTAGCTCATATTTCTTAGCAAATAGATAATGATGAGAAAGATTCATCTCAAAAATATCTGGAAAATCTTGTACCAAAGCTTCTGCTAAAGATTCATCTAAAAAATTGTCGATGACCACATAAGAAAAGGGAACTGCATTATAATACAACACTGCCCAATCTTTGACTCTGTTATATACATTTGGATTAATTGCACAAGGCATAATACTAATTCGTAATTCGTAATGATGCTCGTTAGTGGGACTTAGACAAAAAATAGGCAGAAAAAACACTCAAATGTATATACAGAGAGATTTTGACATCGTTTTGCCTAGTTTATTGATATATCTGGGTTTCAAGCATTTTTGAGCCTTTGGTATATTTTCCTTGCCCTGTATGGGTTTGAGGCTTATTTCTGCCTCAAAAATGTTTAAGTCCCGTTAGCATAGCGTTTCTGACAGGAGAAAAATCACTAACCTTGCACTAACGTAATCCGTAGGTTTTGGGTCTGATTCCTTCTCGTCTATATGTGATTTGTTTCAGTTGATTCTAAATCCTTGTCTGAAACTGTTTTGAATTTTTTAACTGTCTTATAGGTTAGGTTTTAGCTGCTCTTCGGTAGTGTTCAAAGCTCTGTTTATTCCCAATGCTGTAGCAAATGTTTGCTGCCACAGGGGAGTAATCTTAGACCAGCTAAAGCGACTCTGCACATCTTGAAAACCTTTGCGCCCCATTTCACTGGCTTGTTCAGGATTCGCTAATAGTCCTATAATTGCCTTAGCTAGAATAGATGGGTCTTTTTCTGGTACAAGTAATCCAGTTTTGCCAGACCTAATTACATCTATAATTCCGCCAACGGCACTAGCAATTACTGGCTTTTCATGGGCTAAAGCCTCAATCATCACAATGCCCAGGCCTTCTGTATCGCCTTTGCTATCTATAATCGCAGGCAATACAAATATATCGCAGGAAGCGTACTCGTCTGCCAGTTCTTCTTTAGTAACAAAGCCTAAAAAATCTACCACATCTTCTAAACCTAGAGCTTGGCATTGCGCTCTGATTTCTGACTCTAAAATGCCTTTCCCAACAATTCTCAAACGGACAGGCTGATGCTGCAACACAGTAGGTAGTGCTTCTAATAGATACCGCAGCCCCTTGCGTTCATCTAGCCTACCGACAAAAAGTAGTCTGGGATCTGCTCCTTCAGGACGAAGTTTTGAGGGTTTGACCTCAATTGTCATTCCATAGGGAATGATAGTGACTGGTCTATCATAAAGTTTGCGGATTAATCCTTGCGTAAACGAAGAATTAGCTGTGACGATCGCACTCATTGGTATCATCCAGCGTAAAACATTTGCTACAAAGCCAAACCTATTTGCCAACAGGAGTTCAGCACCATGAAAACTGAAAACCATCGGAATGCCTAATACTCTACTAGCAGGTAATGCCATTAATCCGTGTGGAAAAGGCCAGTGAACTTGTAATAGGTCTGGCTTTTCTTTGCAACACACCCAAAACAGCTGGCAAGTTCCCAGTAAAATGTATAAAGCAGCAACAAACAGATAAAGAGGCTGACGCTTGAGTTTAGTAGGCGCACCATCTCGAACTAGATTTTCAAAACGTTTGAGGCAGTAACGAAAACGATAAACCTTGACTCCATCCAATATGCAAGATTTACTACCTTCATAGGCGGGAGCAAAAACTGTAAATTTTATTTCTGGTTGTTGCAATCGCACAATAGCCTCTCGAACAAAAGCGCCATGATTGGCATCAACAGTTTCGGGATAGACTGAACTTATAACGAGGAGGTGTTTACCTTGAAAAACCATAGTGTCTGTACTACCTCTGTCAAAATGGTCGGGAAGCAATTAACGGTTCTATTACTGCCTCAAACAGTACGAAAAGCTTATCTTACAAGTATTTTGAACTTTTAATTACATGTAGCGGCACTAGCCACCTGCTTCTGTTTTAATCTGCATATAAAACTCTTCTCGACCAGCGCAAAATCCCACTTTAGTGGCTGCTAAAATTGCTAAAAAATAGCGCATCGGTAGAATTGGACGGTGTTGAAAGTAAAACCACCACCAAGTTTTAGAAAAGTCGATCGCAGACGAAACTAAGCGCTTGCGACCAAACTTACTCTTACCTGAAAAGCGGGGATACCAAGGTGTTGGCACCTCAGTAATGCGATGCCCCTTTGCAGCTAAAATGGCAAGAAGATAGCGGTGAGTAGTCACTTCAACCTGTAAGTCTACTAGTAAATCCCGACGTACCAGCTTAATCCAGTTCATATCGTGGATCTTGAGTCCAAAAGCTAATTTACAGGCAGTGTTAGCAAACTTAGATGCCAAAATTTTGCCATCTCCCCGTTGCTGTCGCCAACCTGCAACACCATCTATTCCTGGTTTACAAGCATTCAACAGTAATGGAATGTCGGTTGCAGGATCAGACTCCAAATCAGCTTGGCTCCAACAAATCCAGTCTGTTTTGACATTGGCGATGGCTGTCTTCCAAACTTCAGTTACCCCTCGTATCTGGGGATGACGAATTACTTGTAAAAAAGTGTACTGCCTAATTAGCTTTGCCAAAATTTCTTGACTACTGTCTGTGCTGCCATCATCAATTATTAATACTGGTAAGGTGAAGCCAATGTTTTTAAATGCTTTTTCTACAGAAAGCAGCAAAGGCTGCAAATTACCTTCTTCGTTATGGGCAGGAATCACAACCGTGACAGAACGACTCTCAGCAGGCATCGGTGAGAAATGTACTTCAGGCGAAATCATAGCTATTTCCTTAATTTCCTAGAGAAGAACGCTGCTCTTGCTTGCCGGCTGGACAGCGCTATTTTACTTAGTTGTGCGAGTAAGTGATAAACTTGCAGTTCAGCACCATCTATACTATGAACTTATTTTCACAGCAGCTAAATTACCTGTTTGGTTTTAATTTAATGGCAGTTTTATTTGGGTTGGTTATAATATCACTAACCCTGGTTTCCTAGGGAACTGGACACCGTTCTTGCTTGCCGGCTGGGCGGTGCCCTTAATTTTGCCATCATCAATTTCTCCTTATCTTTAAAAGCGTAGCTGTTTATACAGACAAGTAAATATTCTTCAAAAAATTGTCAAATTTTGCTAATAGTTTGTCAATTTTGTTTTTTTTTTGACTGTAGTTATTTAAATACCACAATCTACAATGAGATGTTAATACTCTTCACGATATCTTCATATTATTACAAAATTAAAAGATTTGAATGATTAGAATACGCCTTATAACAGTTTGAGAAGCAAATATTAACAGTCTTAAATATTAAGAGAACTCCACAGAATGATTGATCCTATGATCAGAGAAAGATAATTTCAGTGTGCAGCCTACCTCATGTCTCCAAAATCTGTTATTTAACTCACCGAGAACCTAAAATCTCTTTACATCAAAACAGCGAAAAAACTCAAGGGAAGCGACCGACGACTCTTTAGTAGACCCACAAACTCAAACTGACCCCAGCTTTAAGAGTACACGCTTATATACACGCATGACTGCCAGTGAAGTACGTCGTCAACTAATTGAATAATTTGGTTACAGTGACAAAGAACTACCTTCATCAGAGACAATTCGACGACGATTGAATGATTTGGGTTATACCTTAGACCTCTTGCAAAAATCCTTGAATCACCCCTCCCCAACCCTCCCCGATGTGTTGGGGAGGGGGCAAGATTTCAAGTTTCCCCCCAATATATCGGGGGGATTAAGGGGGGTCTATTCGACTTATGCAAGAGGTCTCTTAAAACGAGTTCTTAAAACCAAGCCTATCAAGAAGATTCCAGAAACAGAAGCCATTTTTGAACAAGTCGAGCAAATTAATACGCTTTGCTGATAATGACCCTCATACTCTCCGGATATCCGTTGATCGAAGGTGGCAGTCAAGATTGGAGAATTTGACTGAGGTGGTAAAACTCGAATGCCAACTACCTCATTAGACCACGATTTTCCGACCGAGACGACTCTGATTCCCTACGGCATTTTTATACCTGAGTACAACGAGTTATTTTTATTCTTCGTTTCTTCCAAATTAACTGCTGATTGTATTGTTGACTTGCTTGAAAGCTGGTGGCAAACTGTCAAACACCGATTTGCTCATATTCAAAAACTGGTAATTAATCAGGATAATCTACCGGAAAATCATTCTCGTCGCACTCAGTTTCTGAAACGGATTGTAGATTTTAGCACATCATCTCAACTGACGTTACAACTTGCTTATTATCCGCCGTATCATAAGTAATTAAACAAATTAATTACACAAATAAATATACAATTTAAACTAGGATTAGCTTAAATGAAAATAAGAGTTTCAATGATTTTTTTGAGAGAAATCAATCCGCTTTCGCTGAAACTGTTGGAGCGCATCTATCGCCAAAGTCAATATCATCATGTGCGTCAAAGAGCACATTTATTAATTTTAGTCTGTCAGGGAATAGAGTTAGAAGAATTAATGACAATATTTAATGTTAGTTCCAAGACAATATATAACTGGATAAATCGTTGGGAATCAGAGGGAATGGTAAGACTGTATAATAAACCAGGAAGAGGTAGAAAACGAATATTTAAGCCAGAACAAGAAGCAGAAATTAGAGAGTGGGCGGAACAAGAGCTAAGACAATTAAAAAAGACGCTACAAAAAATTAAATCATCATGGGATATTGAAGTTAGCACTGAAACCATTAAAAGAATATTAATAAATTTTTATATGAGTTGGCATAGAATGCGACGAGATGTTGGAGGAGAGCCAGACCCAATAGAATACAAGGAAAAATCAGAACAAACCAAGGGCTTTGTGTTGCTCAAAAAACGTTGGGTGGTAGAGCGCACTTTCGGTTGGTTGATGGGGTGTCGGCGATTGGTCAGAGACTATAAGTTACTACCCAAAACATCGGAAACGTTTATCTATCTTGCCATGATCCGTATTATGCTAAGGCGATTGGCTTAAAATTTGACTTCCTAAAACTTTTCAAACAGCCTCTAAGAGTAAGAAAGGGCTGAAATGGGGTATTTTAACGATCGCAATTAGCCGAACTTGATATTATATGTAAACCAAGCAGGTAAGGTAAGAAAAATGCTGAAAAACAAGAATCTACTGATAGCAGCTATTATCTGCTTGTGTTTGAGTAATGGGAATACTGCCTTTGGTAAAGATGTTGGCGTTATTTTAGCAAAAATTCAAAACTCTACTCAGTCCGCAGTTATTCGGAACAAAAACGCAGTTGCTAACTTTGAGCAAGGAAGCAATCTCTATAAACAAGGAGATTTAAAAGGAGCAGAGGCGGCTTTTCGGAAGGCAATTGAATTAGAACCCAATTTTGCACAAGCTTATATTGCCTTGGGAAATACTCTCGACGATCGAGGTAAACCACAAGAAGCGATCGCTCAATACAATAAAGCCATTAGCCTCGATCCTCAAGACTCTAGAGCATATTTTAATCTAGGTTTGACTTTAGCAAGACTAAATCAGTTAGAACCTGCGATCGCCCAATATCAGAAAGCCATCAGCCTTGAACCCAAGTATGCTGAAGCTCACTATAACTTAGGAAATGCTCTCTACGCTCAAGGCAAACTCACAGAAGCAGTTACCGAATATACAGCAGCTATTCGCCTCAAACCAGACTATGCGCCGACTTACACGCGTTTAGGAAATGCTCTGTACGATCGAGGTGAGCTAGCAGAAGCAGTTACTCAGTATAAAAAATCTATTAGCTTCGATCCTAACTATGCAGACGCTTACTATTACTTAGGAAACGCCTTGTACGCTCAAGGAAAGCCAGCAGAAGCAATCGCCAACTATACCGAAGCCATTCGCCTCGCTCCGAAAAATCCAGCAGGTTATAATGCCTTGGGAAATACTCTGTACGCTCAAGGCAAACTAGAAGAAGCGATCGCACATTACAAAAAAGCCATCAGCTTCGCTCCCAACTATGCAGACGCTCACTATAATTTAGCAAGTGCTTTTTACGCTCAAGGCAAGCTAACAGAAGCAATCGCTGGCTATACTGAAGCGATTCGTCTCGATCCCAAACACGCACAAGCTTACACAGGTTTGGGAAATGCGATGGACGATCGAGGTAAACCTCAAGAAGCGATCGCACATTACAAAAAAGCCATTAGCCTCGTCCCCAACGATGCATTCACTTACTATAATTTGGGAATCACTTTGGGAAGACAACAACAGCCAAAAGAAGCGATCATTAATCTCAAAAAAGCCAGAGAATTATTCCAAGCTGAGAAAAACAAGGAGATGATTGAGCAAGTCGATCGGCTAATCCAAAAAATTAATACCCAAACGAATTGAATAAAGGGCATGGGGCATGGGGCATGGGGCATTGGGCATTGGGCATTGGGCATTGGGCATTGGGAGCAGGAGAGCAGAGGAGAATAACTACTGACAAATGACAAATGACAAATGACTGAAGAAAGGGGTAAAGTCTACCTCGTAGGTGCTGGGCCTGGAGATGCAGCATACCTGACAGTAAAAGCTTACAAACTCTTAGCTGCTGCTCAAGTGTTAGTCTACGATGCTTTAGTAGATGCTCAATTATTGCAGTGCGTACCAGATGATTGCCTGAAGTTAGATGTCGGTAAACGCGGTGGCAAACCCAGTACAAGCCAAGCACAGATTAACAAGTTACTGGTAAAGCACTGTCTGCAAGGAAAACAAGTTATACGCCTCAAATCAGGCGATCCGCTGATTTTTGGGCGTTGCACTTCCGAAATTGAAGCTTTGAAAGCATCCAGTTGTGATTTTGAACTAGTACCAGGAATTTCCTCAGCCCTTGCAGCACCTTTATTGGCAGGAATTCCCCTAACAGATCCGGTTTTAAGCCGCACTTTTGCAGTGCTTACAGCTCATGAACCAGAGGTTTTAGACTGGGAGGCGCTGTCACGCTTAGAGACACTGGTAATTTTGATGGGAGGGCAACATCTAGCAGAGATTGTAGATCAACTGGTGCGACATGGGCGATCGCACTTAACACCCATTGCCATCATCCGTTGGGCAGGAACTCCCGATCAACAAATTTGGACCGCGCAACTGGGCAATATTCTGGAACAAACCGCCGGATTACCCCTTTCCCCCGCAGTAATTGTAATTGGCGAAGTTGTTGGGCTACGTAAGTACTTACAACCTGAGAAAATAGATTGTCAGGATTCGACTACAGCCAAAACTTTTAGCCCCCCTGCTATGTCAAGCAATTTCCCTCTATCTCCCCTTACTGGTAAAATGATCTTGGTAACACGTTCAGTTAGCCAATCGAGTCAATTTAGCGATCGCCTCATTGCATCAGGTGCAACAGTCATCGAAATGCCTACCTTAGAAATCGGCCCGCCCTCCAGTTGGGAAGCTTTGGATCGTGCGATCGCTCATTTATCTGACTTCGACTGGTTAATTCTCACTTCTACCAATGGCATAGACTACTTTTTTGAAAGGCTAACTACCCAAGGTAAAGATAGCCGTGCCTTAGCTGGCATCAAAATTGCCGTCGTTGGTGAGAAAACAGCCCAAAGTCTCAAACAACGCTCTCTGCAAGCAGATTTTATTCCCCCCAACTTTGTTGCCGATTCTTTAGTGGAAAATTTCCCAGATAAATTAGATGGTAAAAAGGTGTTATTTCCCAGAGTTGAAAGCGGCGGTAGAGAAGTTTTAGTTAAGGAATTAACTCTCAAGGGAGCAAAAGTGATAGAAGTTGCGGCATATCAATCTTGTTGTCCTAGTAGTATTCCACCTGCGGCAAAGTTAGCTCTCCAAAACCGCAAGGTAGATGTGATTACCTTTGCCAGTTCTAAAACCGTACAATTTTTCTGTCAACTTACTAATAATATATTTCCCAACAACTCTGATGCTAGCCAAGTCTTAGAGGGAGTTTGTATTGCCTCTATCGGCCCCCAAACATCCAAAACTTGCCATGATTTATTCGGACGTGTGGATGTAGAAGCCCAAGAATATACTTTAGATGGTTTAACCCAAGCACTGATCGCATGGGCGACAAATTCTTAGATGAGGGAGAAATCAATTCAAAATTCAAAATTCAAAATTCAAAATTAAAGAACTTCTGCCTTCTGCCTCCTGCCTCCTCTTTCCCAATGCCCAATGCCCAATGCCCAATGTCCAATGACAAAACGTATAATCGGCTTAACTGGAGGTATTGCCACAGGCAAAACCACTGTCACCAATTATTTAGCTAGCACTTATAACCTGCCGATTTTGGACGCAGATATTTATGCTAGAGAGGCAGTATCTTTAGGTTCGCCTATTTTGGGTGCGATCGCTCAACGTTACGGCGAACAAATTTTATTACCAGATGGCAGCCTCAACCGCCAAAAGCTAGGTGAAGTTATCTTTAATCGTCAAGATGAACGCAACTGGATAGACAATTTGATTCACCCTGATGTGCGCGATCGCTTCCTCAAAGCAATTGCTCAGTCTTCGTCACAAATACTGGTGTTAGTAGTGCCTCTATTATTTGAAGCTGGGATGACTGATTTGGTAACAGAAATCTGGGTAGTGCGTTGTTCCCAAGAGCAACAACTACAAAGATTGATACAACGAAACCATTTAAATACAGAACAGGCACGAGCCAGGATTAACAGCCAATTATCCATCGAAGAAAAAGCGGCTCATGCAGATGTCGTTTTAGATAACTCTTCTACCCTAGAAGTACTACTGAAGCAGATAGATGTAGCTCTAGTCATGACAAGTAGTGACTAAATTATATTGATATTAAAATATATACATATATGACATTTTCAAGACATAAAAAGCTTATTAATTAATACTAGATAGTTAAGCAAAAAACTTATATCTCACCAAATCTCGTCCAACAGTTAGGTGATTTTACAGTTGAATCTGCGGTTAATAGTACTGTAAATTTAAAAGAATCGGCTTTTAAATTAATTATAAGTTCTATTTTTTAAATGTTTTTAAGTGCCTTCTCTTCAATCAGAACAGGTATGAACTTAAGTTTTAGTTTTTTAAATAAATTAGCTCTGGTTATCTCTCCAGTAACAGAATTAAAACAAAAGAATAAAATCCATGATTACAGACAACAACTTTGTGGAGGCGACTACATATTTGAGCGCCTCAATGAAGGAACAATCGGGTACATGACTGGAGTAGGGAAAAGCGTTAAAGCTTGCGATCGCATTATTTTACGAGAAGGTTGTGAATCTTATCAATATCAAGTTGAAGAAATTGATTACTACTCCGCTCCATCTGATATGTGGATAGCTTTACTCAAGCAAATACCGAATGACTAAATATTAAAGTCAACCAGTTGCTTCAGTTCTAGAGTTCAATACAGTTCAGAATGAGCAACAAAATCTTGATGTAGAGACGCTATAAATCGCGTCTTGAAATGCTCTCTTGATACAATTATCCTCTCATCAAGGGGGAACTGAGTAGCAACTTCTTTTTGATCAATTACATTTCTTAAAAGATTAGTTTTTACTATTGTGCCACTCGGGTCTTGCCAGTGTTCTAATTTCCACCAATGCTGCCAATATGAAATCTTATTAATTTTTTCAAAAATATTTCTGTAATGTCCAATTGGGAAGGTAAACCAACTTTCTCCTGCGTCGCTAACGCTGCGCTAACAGCAGTCGCTCATGGGGGAAACCCCCTTTGCGTAGCGTCTCGTAGAGAAGACCGCGCTGCTTCACCAAGTTGCAATCTGCTGTAGCTTAAGTTTTAGTCATGGTCTGAGCCTCGACTTTATGCATTTTTCCTTTATTACACTTGTAGCAAACCGCTAAAGCGCCTACGCATAGGCTGAAACCTAAAACCTTTATTGATTAAGAAATTGGACTTTTTCAATTTCACCAGAATTAGTCACAATAGAAAAAGTTTCACGCCTCAAACCAAAACTTTTACCCAACAACGTCGTTTACTTTCCTTAATTGGATAAAGTCGGACTAAGCTGTTGAAGAAACTCAATATTCAAATCTAGCTTTTCTCCTAACCATAGGGAATGAACTGCGTGGTCTGCCACAGCATTCCCGGTCTCAGGATGGACGAGAATATCCAATCCCTCACGATTGAGCATTAACCAAGGAACGACTTTATCAAACTGATTCGGTAAGAAAGCAACTTGATACATCGCTTTTGGATGGGGCCCGATGGGCTTGTCAAACCAGCGTCCGAGTTGCACGTCAAACCTAGCGCCTAATCCTTCGCGTATACGCGCAGCTACATCCTGACTCGCAGGATCGAAGTAAACATGTGCATGAAAACCAGCGATTTTGCTAGTATCTTCTTTCATAGATCCACTTTTCGCTCTCAACTATAATTTTGCATAGCATCACGCCAAAGTTTTGCCCACTCTAATTATCCAAGTTAGATGTGGAATAGCTTAGTAGTTAGTTAACGCTGAAAGCGCTTGTAGTTTCTTTGACAACTTCATCTATTTTAGGAGTAATTGAAAGATGCACAACATGCACTGAACAAGGAGCATGGTGAAGAACGTAGTTACTCACACTACCGAGAAATAGTTCCATCAACCGAGAATGACCCCTACGCCCCATAACAATTAGGTCAGCGCCACAACTATGCGCTAAATCACAAATAATGCGACCAGGATTACCAACATTTTGTGTAAATTCCGTAGTCACGCCTGCTGTGTTTGCTTGAGCACAGAAAGATTGCAACATCTGGATTCCTAAATTTTTAAAGGTATCCCACTGTTGTTGGTATAACTCAAAGCTTTGATTGGCCAATCCTGGATAGTAGTCCATATTAGACAGCATAGGTACATAAGGACTACCCTCTTCTTCAGAAGATAGGACATGAAGTAACATTAAGCTAGCTTGTGTTAACTTTGCTAAATCCAATGCTTCCTCAAAAACCTGTTGCCCTATTTCCGAGCGATCTAATGCAACTAGAATCTTTTTAAACATCATATAGACCTCCGATTTCATTGGTTATTGGTCTTTACGGTTTCGGGTTTCCAGATGCTGGATTGTCAAAATGACTAATCCCTCAACTATGTTTAGCGACTTCTGAATTTTAAATCTCTTAAAGGGTTTCGCCCTATATTTATATTTATAGCAAAACAATTTGAGGAATTTGTGAGGAAAGCCAGCATTTATCTTTGAGCATCCCATTTTGGGAGAAATATCTTTGGCCCCTGAGCCTAAATCCCTCTCTCAAAGTTGCTATGCATTAGTCACATCTTTCTTAAAATTGCTGTAAATATGTATTGCATACCAACGAAAAGGGTAAAGCATTAAACAATCCGGTTGACAATTGTCCATACTTCCCCATCAGAGCGGACATAGGGAACGGAGATTGTTTTAAAGCCTGTAATAAAGGGCTTGTAATAAATCTGCCAATACATTGGACTCAGTTGATTGGCACAAGCCTTAAGAAAACGGACTTCTGCGGCCAGTTCACTTGCTAGTTGATTAATGCGTTGAGCATGTACCTGAGCCACTTCTTTCGCTTCCTCTAGCTGCTGCTGTTGGATAAGTTGTTTGGATTCACCTTGCCAACGCACTAACTTACCTTGTTTTTGTTTTATCTGGGCTTCCAGGGCGACGATCGCTGCATCTATGCCTTGGAGTTCAACTGATAATTGGGCATTTTCTCTGGCTTGACGGCGGTAAGCTTCCACCATTGCCTGGGGTGAATCATTCTCGCCAGAGATGACATTATTAATAGTGAGTGCAGCGCGTTCTTCTAAAAGAGCCTGAATTTGAGAGTTAAGCGCCGCTATTTCAGCCTGAGTTTGCTGCATAAATCGAGTTTTAAGTGCTGAGTAAAATATTAAAAGCTTTTTGCGCCTTGGGTATCTAGAGAAAGCGATCGCACCTCGGCTGTAATTCCTTCTTCTTGCCAAGCAGCTAACATCGCCGCCTCCACAGCCTTTGAGTGTAACTTATCCGCCAAAGCTAACAGTGTCGGCCCCGCACCACTAATCACCATACCATAAGCACCAGCACTAACGGCTGCAATGTTGAGAGCATCATAACCAGGAATCAAAGCTTTGCGATAGGGCTGATGCAATCGATCTTGTAAAGCTGTCTTTAACCATTGTCCATTACCAGTTTCCAAGCCGCGTAACAATAAGCCCAAATGGGCTGTATTGAAAATCGCATCCGCACGACTCACTTCATTTGGAAGAACGCCCCGCGCTTTTGAAGTGGAAAGTTCAAAATTAGGAATAGCCACAACTGGGACAACATCTTTATGCCAGGGAACATCACAAATTTCCCAACCTGCGCCACTGGTAGCAGCAAGACGACATCCTCCCAACAAAGCTGGAACTACATTATCAGGATGTCCTTCCATTGCGATCGCTAACTCCATCACCTGTGACTGACTCATAGGCGCACCTTCGAGTTGATTAGCAGCAACCAACCCACCAACAATTGCTGTCGCCGAACTACCCAAACCTCTCGCCAGTGGGACACCCAATTTAATCTCTATTTTCACAGTCGGCGGCGTCTGCTCTATATGTTGATAAAACTTGACAAACGCTTGATAGAGGAGATTGCTCTCATCAGTTTGGACTCGTTTAGCTTCTGTACCAGTGACATTAATAATTAACCCACCCTCTTCTAGGCGAGTGAACTTGAACTCGTTGTACAGCTTTAAAGCTGCACCGATGCAATCAAAACCAGGCCCCAAATTCGCAGTTGTGGCAGGAACGGTAACAGTGATAGCAGAAACAACAGACATTGGCAAAACTCACTAATCATCAACTAGCATCCCATGTTAAGGGTTGATTTGTTTACTAGTGATGCTCATTATCTGTTGTGGTAGTTTGCATACCTATCTGAGTGTTTACATTTTATTAATATATTTTTTTCCCTAATGATTTAAAAATAATGTTATTATCGGATTATATATTATTGACTATTTATATTAACTAATTTAAAAAATGGAATATTTAAAGCGCTTTCTTGAGTATGCTCCTGAAGCGTATGATGCTATTCGTGATGCTGACGATATAGCAGAAATTGCACGTAACACTGGATGGGCAGAGTTTCGCATTCGTCGGATCAAAAAACATTTATTTTATGATGAACACCAGTTGGATTACGATCTCGGATTTAAACACTTTAGTCCTGATCCAGATATAGCAGATGCCTGGATTAGGTTACAGCGAGGTAATTTTAACCCTGAAGATTTGAGACTACTGGAACATGAATACTTTGAGTCGAGGTTTGAAGGCATTTTCCATACTAACTACCGTACAGCTCATGACGCTACTGAACGCTCTGGTCGTTTGTGGAGTCCCCCAGTAACATGAGCATAACTCAAATGAGTTAAAACTGAAGTATTCAACTTTTACAGACCACATTAATTTGTTATGGCTTTTTACGTATTGATTCTAAAAGAAAAGGAGGATGAGACCGGCGTTACTTACCGCTTTGGCCCACATGAAGATCGTCTCGGCTCTTTATGGATAGATAAATTGAGTGGAGAAATTAAGGAACTTCAAGAAACCCCAGAGCAGAACTCGCAGGCATTTTTTCAACGAGCAGCAGTAAAGGTTTGGCAAAATTGGAAAAAAGGAGCTTTTCCAGAAAAAACATCTTGGGCATCCTGAGAATGATTTGGCATTGATAGCCTATCCATAGTGATCGGCTATCAATCCTCTGTTCTTCCTCAGAAATATACCTAGAAGTTATCTAAGTTAGCGATCGCTCTTTTCCACAGAAGGAAGAGATTTCAAAAAGCTTACTTCAAAGTTCCCAAAACGGGCGCTACCTCAACCTCTGAAATTTGCGGAACTAAGAGTGCTTTAGCATAAATCTGGGGATTGGTTTGCGAAACTATGGCATAAGACTGGCGAAGATTAGCATTGACTGCAACGGTCTTCACATCGTACATCTGCATCGCCATCTTGGGATAGAAACCAATACCAATAATTATCAGCAGAAAACAGGCAGCGATAAACACCTCACGGGGTCTAGCATCCTCGTAGACTGCATCTTCTGGCACGAGACAGTCTGTACCAAAACAAACTGTTCCCTCATCTTCTTGATTTTCCAAGCCTGCATTATTAATGTCGCAGATGAGTGCTGCACCCTGACCATAAAATACCTCTCTTAGCATAGAAAGTAGATAAATCGGCGTGAGGATAATTCCAACAGCGGCGAGAAAAACCGTTACGGTGCAGAAAGTAGAACTGTAAACGTCACTGCTTGTCATCCCAACAAATACCGAGAGTTCGCCAGCAAAGCCGCTCATACCGGGAAGTGCCAGAGATGCCATCGCTCCAATTGTAAACAGGGCAAAGACTTTGGGCATGGCTTGACCAATACCGCCCATATCTTTCATTACCATTGTGTGGGTGCGATCGTAAGTAACACCTGCTAAGAAGAACAGCACTGATGCAATCAAACCATGCGAAATCATCTGCAACATCGCGCCGTTGATTCCCAAATCAGTGAAGGACGCAATCCCAAGCAGTACAAACCCCATGTGAGAAATCGACGAATAAGCTAAACGCCGCTTCATATTGGTCTGAGCAAAGGAGTTCAATGCACCATAGATAATGTTGACAACACCGAGAATGGCTAGAATCGGCGCAAAATAAATGTGTGCATCGGGAAGCAACTCAAGATTCAGGCGAATCAGTCCATATCCGCCCATCTTCAGCAATACACCAGCTAATATCATCGATACAGGAGAGGATGCTTCGCCGTGGGCATCAGGCAACCAAGTATGCATGGGGAAAACAGCAAGCTTGACACCAAATGCAATCAACAATCCTGCATAAAGTAGCAGTTGTAGACCAAGGGGATATTCTTTGCTGGCGAGAGCGGTGATGTCAAATGTCATATTACCGCCGCCATATAGCCCCATTGCCAGGGCTGCGACTAAAATAAATATAGAAGCAGCTGCGGTATACAACAAAAATTTCGTAGCCGCATAACGACGCCTTTGCCCACCCCAAATGCAGACTAGTAGGTAGACGGGAATCAGTTCTACTTCCCACATGATGAAAAATAGCAGCAAGTCTTTAGCAACAAACACCCCTACCTGTGCCGAATACAGCACCAGCATTAAAAAATAGAAGAGGCGAGGACGGTGATCAACTTGCCAAGCTGAAAATATCGAGAGTGTGGTGACAAATCCGGCTAAAAGTACAAGTGGCGCTGAAAGCCCATCGACTGATACCGCCCAGTTAAAACCTAACTGAGGCACCCAGGCATAATTTTCCACCATTTGAAAACTAGCACTGCTGGCATCGTAATGCTTCCAAAAGGCATAGCACATCAATGCAAAATCTGCAATACCTACACCTAGTGCATACCACCGCACGCGCTTACCATCTTTATCAGGCAACACAGGGATGAGCAGCGAAGCAACAAGTGGCAGTAAGACAATCGCGGTAAGCCAGGGAAATTGATCCGCTATCATGTATGTATATAAAAATACTTATTTAGTCAATTATGTCATTCTACTAAACTTTGTAACAATTTCTTCATAAATCTTTGTCCCAGTTAACTGCTTTGACCGAAAAACAATTGACTGGAGACTGGGAAAGAAATATTTTTATTTGTTAAGTGTTGTTGTGTACGCTGTTGATGATGGTTACTTACTTGCTCACGGTACTAATCCCGCCCGCAAAGCACGGACAGCAGCTTGTGTCCGGTCAGCAACACAGAGTTTATTGAGAATACCTCGAACATGAGTTTTGACAGTACCGACTGTTAAATAGAGCCTTTTAGCAATTTCTGCATTGTCACAGCCAGCGACAATCAACTCTAAAACATCCATCTCTCTGTGAGTTAAAGGATAGCTGACTATACTTTTCTCAGTATCTGGGTCAATACCTTCAATCAAGACTCTTTTTCCAGATGCGCCTCTGTTGCCATCAGGGAAATCTTGACGTATTTGTTGTAGTACAAGGTCTGCGATCGCTGGATCGATCCATGAGCTACCTGCATAAGTCGTTTGCACAGCCTCTATTAGTTTCTCAGTTTCGATATCCTTCATGCAATAAGAATCTGCACCTGCTGCAAATGCTGCTAAAACTGCTTGTTCGCTATTTTGCATCGTTAAAATTAGCAGCTTTGTTGTGTAGTCCTCATTCTCTGCCTGATGTTGCCTAAATGTGCGTGTTAGCTCAATACCATCCATGTCAGGCAAACCAATGTCAATAGTAGCAACATCCGGCTTGAGAGTTTTCAGAAGCTTGATGCCATCGGCTGCATTGGCTGCTTCACCAACAATGTTAAATTCTGGTTGGGTTTGTAAAGCAGACCGCAAGCCGATTCTTGTCAGGTTGTGATCTTCAATTACAAGGATCTTGATTTCACTCATAGTTGCTTAACTTTACTGTTATTTATCTAAAGTACAGATTAAAATAATCTCGTTCTTCTATTCGGGATCTTATACAAAAAGCAATGCGTTTGGTATTATTCCCTGAACTTCATCTACCATTAGACATAGATAACCTTATCTCGTAAGCTTTTCTAAGGCAAGAGTTTCGATATGACAATATAATTTAATCAAAAAATATTTCTATACATTAACCTAACGCTTGATGTTTGATGCTAAACAATTTTTCATGAAAAATCTGGTAGCAAGCAAAAGTAGGTGACTATCAAGTAGTTACCCTTGCTTTGAGTGGGATTATGCACAGAAAGGGACTAAAATAACTCACTCTAACACCAAGGCACTGATATTAATTGGATAATTCAGGCTGCTAATATACTTACAAAAAAATATGCTAATTAAATAAATAGCACATATAAGAAAGGAAAAACCAGTTTAATTACGTAGATAATAGGTATTTAAATCAGGAAACTCTAAAATAAAATGTTAATCCTTAATAATCTCAGCGCTGGTGAAGTAAGCTATTACTAGATTTGCGAGGGATAGCCAAGCACTTCTTTTTTTATTTAGCCATGTCTTTACCTAAAACTGTCAAAAAAGATAAAATTCTCGTTGTTGATGATGTTTTTGACAATCTACTGGTCTTAGAAGCAGTCCTAGAAGATGAGGACTATGAAATTAGCTTGGTAGAAGATAGCAAGATTGCTCTGGTTATGGTTGAAGATTCACCGCCAGACATAATTCTCTTAGATGTGATGATGCCGGAGCTAGATGGCTATGAATTTACTCGGCGCATCCGACAGAATCAGGCGTTGCCATTTATCCCAATTCTGCTGCTTACGGCTCACTATGAGTCTAGCGTTGTTGAAGGACTCGACGCTGGTGCAGATGACTTCATTCGCAAACCATTCGATCCTGATGAACTACATGCAAGAGTGCGATCGCTCCTGCGCCTCAAGCATAGTATCGACGAACGAGATCAGATGGCGAACCTCCGGGCAGATTTTGTTTCGCGTTTTACTCACGATTTACGTATACCGCTAGTAGCCTCCAACCGCGTATTAAAATTATTGCTGGAAGGCAGGTTTTGCGATGTTTCGCCACAATTGCAAGAGATAATTGATACCATGATTGGCAGCAATCAAGACCTGCTGGAAATGGTAAATACCTTGTTAGAAGTTTATCGTCATGAAGCGGGCTGTAAAACCTTAAAAATTTCTCCCTGCAATATTCAGGAATTAGTTAGTGAAGTTTCCCAAGAATTAACTCCTTTAGCTGAAGAAAAAGGATTAGCTGTAAACATTGATCGAGGTGAAACTGCAAGCACCATTATGGGCGATCGCTTAGAACTGCGGCGAGTTTTGACAAATCTCATCGGCAATGCTATCAAATTTACAGACAAAGGCTCTGTAAATATTCACTGTTATCTGACTTCGGTAGCTGTGAATATTGATATCCGAGATACAGGGCCAGGAATTTCTAAACCAGATCAGGCAATATTATTCGAGCGATTTCGTCAAGGGAAACACCAACGTTCTGGTAGTGGCTTGGGACTATATTTATCTCGCTGTATTATTGAAGCACATCAAGGCACAATCGATGTGACATCTGAACCAGGCAAGGGTAGTACATTTACTATACGTCTACCTTTAGCTGACGAAAACTAAAAGTAGGCAAACAAAAAATTATTACCGATCGATTTCTGGAACAATATCAGGACGTTCTTTATCTTCCCAACCTACAGGACGTTTGGAATTGTACCAGGCAATTGATCCTATAGTCACAGCAGCGATAAAGCCTAATCCTAATAACGCTGTCAGCACAATAGAATAAGTAGAGTTACCTTGTGATGTTGGGATGTCTGTTAAAAGATAGGTAAATAAAATATTAATCATGAATTAGCACCTTTGAAAAAATCAGTAATAGATTGATAAAATGTTTTACGATCGCTATTGTCAAAATCCCTGAAAATCTTAGGCAAAAAACAGACTTAATAAAGGGAGAAGGTTCAGTAAATAATTATTTAACTTAAACCTTCTTCCTAAATAAAGTTTCACCTATTACATTACCGCCAAAATTTAGTTACTTGAGCAACTTGTTACAGCGAGGAAAACCTCGATCGCGCTGTACTATTCTAAAGTCTTTTTAACTTCATCCTTAATATTCTCAGCGGTGTGACGGACTTGGGCTTCAGTTTGTTTAGCTTTACCTTCAGCTTTATCTTTAGGATCGCCAGTTACTTCGCCAATTGCCTCTTGTACTTTTCCTTCGACATTTTTAGCAAAAGCTTTTGCTTTATCTTCGATACTCATATTTTTTGTTCCTAAAGTATGTTTAAGTGTTGATTACTTCTTGCTTGCTCGAAAAGCGCTGCAATGTTTATAGATTACTTCTATAAAACTTTTAAATCTTCTATCTGACGATATTTTTATAACAAATATTTGTGTCCATTGTACATAGTTATTTAACCTTGAAATTCATCTTTGGAAATTCAAGTAATATTCAAAAGAGGGAAAGGGATCATTCTATTGTTCTATCTTCAGACAAAATCATTTATCACTTCAGGTAGACAGCCATAATCATAAACCGCAACTTGGCTTATTACCACTGGATATGGTAAATACAGCGCTTTTTATCTAGGTCGAGTACACTATCCACCCGCCCCAATACTTCTCGGGTTTTGGGGAAAAGGGGAAAGAAAAAACCTTTAACCCAAACCCAGTAGCATTTTCCCAAAACCCGATTCCGAATTAAAAATGTCTAACCGAGAAGTATTGCCACTCGTCCTATCGGGCACTCTCCCCAATAGCTTGGTTATACATTAGTCACATCTTTCTTAACAGTCACTTACGAACGTGCAATCGCCTGTATATTACTTCTGTAACTCTGACTACTTAAGCAAGTATTAGAAATAACCGACACTAAAAATAGTTTAAATCTCAGTAAATACTTTAGGAGTAGTAGCTTATAGAATAAAGATTTTGTCACAAAATTTAGCAGAAATCAACATAATTTTTCAGGTTTTAACTGAAGAATAGTTTAGCTAGTGGAAGAAGGCATTGAAAAGTCTAAGCAGCGGCTTTGAAGTACCTAATAGAACTTGTGACTAATTTCTGCTCAAAGACAGCAGGAACAATTATCCACGTTTCTTTATAGCTTCTTACTTGTAGTATTTATGAAGATATTTATGCAATCAAATTCTAGTACTCAACCAACTCCCAACTCCCAATATATAGACTCTAGGATACAAACTGATTCATCTGTTAACATTTTCATCGGATATTCTATCTTGATTCCAATGATTGTGTTTGTAGGGTTTAATCTTTATAAGAAACACCGGGCTGCTGTTTTTTGCCGACAAGTTGCTTCTTTAGAGAAACTGTGGCATTTGAATATTAAAAAAGAGCTTGAAGAAAAATAATAATGAAGTACTTATTTCTAGTTTGGGTGCTTATATTCTTTTTAGTCGCTCCTAGTGCGGCGATATCTGACAACAAGCCGCTTCTCGACGAGAGCCTACATCAACATGTCTATGCTGAAGTAAAACAGCCATACAACTTAATATCTGGACTTGGTACAATCCACCATCCAGTTTCTACTTCTAATCCCCAAGCCCAAGAGTTTTTCGATCAGGGATTAAATTTAATTTACGCTTTCAATCATGATGAGGCAGTGCGTTCTTTTGAATATGCTGCCAAACTCGATCCGCATTTAGCGATCGCATATTGGGGTGTTGCTTTAGCCTTGGGGCCCAACATTAATTCAGAAATAGACCCCAATCGGGAATTAGCTGCTTACCAAGCGGTACAGCAAGCTTTGGCACTTTCTACCCAAGCTTCCACCCAAGAACGAGACTACATTACCGCCTTAGCAAAACGTTACTCTCAAGATGCCGATGCTGATTTGTATCAACTAGCGCTTTACTACGCCAAAGCAATGGGAAACCTAGTCAAGCGCTATCCTGATGATTTGGATGCAGCGACACTTTACGCTGAAAGTCTGATGGATCTGCATCCTTGGCAGCATTGGACTAAAGATGGCAAGCCACAGCCAGATACAGAAAAAATTGTGGCTGTTTTAGAATCAGTTCTCAAACGTAACCCGAATCATGCAGGAGCTAATCATTACTATATCCATGCAGTGGAAGCCTCACCTTCTCCAGAACGGGCCCTTGTCAGTGCTAAACGACTCGGAACTCTAGCGCCAGCGGCGGGACACTTGGTGCACATGCCTTCTCATATTTATTTTCGTGTGGGAGATTATCAAGGGGCAATGCAGGCAAATGAGCAAGCGATCGCTCAAGATGATATTTACATCAAAAAATATCAAGTCCAGGGCACTTACCCCATGATGTATTACAACCACAACGTACATTTCCTCATGGTGGCCAGCAGCATGGCAGGAAGATATGAAGATGCTCTTAAATCCGCAGATAAATTAGTTGCAAATGCTACTGCAATTGACCCGTATGCACCAATGCTTGAGGGATTCCTGGGCAGCAAAATGCTGATTCAGACACGCTTTAGTAATTGGGATGCCATCTTAAAAACTCCTGCTCCCGAAGCTAAATTGCCCACTACCACAGCACTTTGGCATTTTGCTCGCGGTATGGCAAGCGCAGCCACAGGTAAACTTGAAGATGCAGCAAGTGAAAGTCGGGCATTACTGGCTGCCAAACAGGGAATTTCCACCAAAGCAACCATTGGATTCAGTCCCGCCAGTAGTATTTTAGACATTGCCTCAAAAGTTCTAGACGCCAAAATTGCTAGAGAAAATCATGATTATGAATCTGCCATCCAATTACTAGAAAAAGCAGTAGTAGCAGAAGATTCTCTGAAATATATGGAACCACCAGACTGGTATTTTCCGACGCGGGAATCTTTGGGTGCTGTGCTTTTGGCTAAGGGTGACTATAGAGAAGCTGAGAAAGTCTTTCGTGCTGATTTAAAAAAGTATCCCCATAATGGACGTTCTCTATTTGGCTTGCAGGCAAGTTTGCAGGCACTAGGCAAAGATGAGGCCGCTCAAGTTGTCAAAGCTGAATTGGAAACAGCTTGGAAAGGTGATGTTCGGCAATTTAACATTGCAACTTGGGTTAATTAGCCGAACATGATATTACGCCACTTACTCCCCTTTTCCAAAAAAAGAGGCTAGCGCCAAAGAAAAAGACTCGCGTAGCTTGCCGCCGTAAGCATCGCAGTTACTTTCATAGCAGGTTTTCCAAGAGAGTACAAGTCACAATAGTTTTATATTTGTTGCCTGACTTTGCCTTTCGTATTAAAATTTTGAAGTAATGCTTCATGGTTAATGCAGTCAAACGTTCAATTCGGATATTAAAGATGCGCCCCTGCATGTCTGATTTTCTATATCACCCTACAGAATTTATCTTCTTCCATTTCCAACCCCTTTTTGCGGTGGATTGTACTTAGGGTATGTGGGGGCGAGCGATCGCTTATGTGTGATCGCGTCACTGGTTAACTATCTACTGGGTGCAAAGAGTTGGCTCGTATGTCATCCTAGATTTATGAGAGTTAATTCAGTGATGTCTTTGGTTTTAGTATTGAAAGGCTTTTTCCTTTTAGTATTTACAGACTTCTGAGAGAAATTAAAATCTCTACACAGTGATGATTTTGGAGAGAATCGATGTCAATTTATGTAGGTAACCTCTCTTATGACGTTACACAAGAAGATTTAAGTGGTATTTTTGCAGAATATGGTACTGTAAAGCGCGTTCAAGTACCTACTGACCGTGAAACAGGTCGTCCGCGCGGCTTTGCTTTTGTGGAAATGGGAACTGAAGCTGAAGAAACTGCTGCCATTGAAGCTCTCGACGGTGCTGAGTGGATGGGTCGTGACCTGAAAGTTAATAAGGCTAAACCCAAGGAAGACAGAGGTGATAGAGGTTCCTTTGGTGGTGGTAACAGAGGAGGATATGGCGGCGGCGGCGGTGGACGCGGCGGACGCTACTAATCTTGGAAACAAAAAACTTACCAAGAGTCTTAAGGTCAGACAAACAAGAGTCTGTCTTTTTTTTGTAATGTTACCGCCTGCATAGCCATCGATGAAGTCAACTTAGTAGGAGAAATAATGACCCAAGTAATTGTAGGTGACAATGAACACATTGAGTCAGCCTTACGACGATTTAAACGAGAAGTTTCCAAGGCGGGGATTTTTCCAGACATGAGAAAGCATCGTCATTTTGAAACACCCTTAGAAAAACGCAAGCGCAAAGAAGTTGCCAAGCACAGACAAAGTAAGAGAAGTTTTCGCAATTAAGGGCTGACATACAGCAGAATTCAGAATTCAGAAGTAAAACAGGCTTTATATCTTGCTTTGACACGAATCGTTGTGTACTTCACCTTCCTTGAATTCTGTTGTAAATATAAACGAATGCCCTCATAAAATTTATGAGGGTTTTCCTTTTGTCTATTTTAAAATCAGGAAACCTAAAGAAACGCTAAAATCAAGTCAGCCTTTGTATTGTAGCGGTTGTGTCCCACATCACTCAGAGTGCGGTTCACTGCATAAATCCTGATTGTCAACGTCCTTATCCTCAGCCTTGGGGAAACAAATTTTGCAACAGCTGTGGCGCACCGCTAGAGTTGTTAGACCGCTATGTTCCACTTCAGCCCTTGGGATCGGGAGGATTTGCTCAAATCTACACAGTTTGGGATGAAAAAACTCAAACTGAGAAAGTATTGAAAGTATTGGTAGAAGATTCGCCCAAGGCACTGGAATTATTTACCCAAGAGGCGGCAGTTTTATCTAGCTTGCAGCATCCAGGTGTCCCCACTGTCGATGATGATGGGTATTTTAACGTAAACCTGTTTAATCCCAAACCGCACCAACTGCCTTGTCTGGTAATGGAAAAAATCAATGGGCGGACTTTAGAGGAGATATTAAAAAAGTTTCCCCAAGGGTGTCCAGAGAATTTGGTTTTAAACTGGTTTGCCCAAGCTGTGCAGATTTTACAAGAATTACACAAACGTCAGATTCTTCACCGGGATATCAAACCTTCTAATTTAATGCTGGGCACTTCTTCGCCATCTGTAACCCCGTCTCCAGGACAAACAGAGGGCGATCGCCTGGTACTAATTGATTTTGGTGGGGCAAAACAATTTAGTGCCTCTAAGCTGCGTTCTCAGTCCAGTTCCACGCGATTATTTTCTTCTGGCTACAGTCCACCAGAACAAGTGACTGGAGGTATTGTTGGACCAAGTGCCGATTTTTATGCCCTTGGTCGAACGGTGATTGAACTACTAACAGGCAAATACCCGCTAGAGTTGGAAGATCAGCAAACGGGTAAATTACGCTGGCGAACTACGGTGAATGTCAACCCGCAACTAGCAGATTTGCTGGACGAGATGGTGCAGGAGGATGTGCGATCGCGTCCAGCAAATGCAGCTATAATTCAAAAACGTTTGGCGAAGATTTCTCAACCATTACCGCCACCAGGGTTATTTGCTCAACTACAAGACAAATTTAAGCAAGCCTCAACGCAAGTTTCCCAGAGATTTACACTGATAACACAAGCTATTGAACAAGTTTTAGCTAACTTTAGCCAAGCTGTTACCAAAACCGTTATTTTTATCGCTCAGACAATCATCAAAATTTTCCGAGCTTGTTTGGCGACGATTTGGGCGATGATCCTGAGTAGTATCGGTGCTTGTTTTGGTGCGATCGCTGGTTTTATTTTGGCCTATCGTACCAGCTTGGGGCGTCAGGTTGTGGAATTTATTGGGAGTCAGCTAAACCAATTAGTGCCAAATACTCAACCCGTCTTCGGGGCAGATATTTTGGTATTCGTCGTAGCAGGCTGGGGAACGGCATGGGGATTGACAGTATCCGGGTGTTTTGGTCAACGGCGGCGGTTTTTAGTGTCTTCCCTGATGGGCATGATTAGCTATGGCTTTGGCTGGTTGATTTTGCAATTAATCACTCCAAAAGATAGCGGTGAGGGCTTAGTGGCAGTAATTTTAGTGGCAGTTTGCCTACTCACCTTGAGCTTAGGACTTCGCAGCCATCATGTAGTGTACGCTGTGTTCGCGGCCTTTGGCAGTGCGATCGCCTATGCAGTTTTAATTCTTTTGAAGTTAGCACCTCCAATTTTCCAATTTACTAGTCAACCAGCCTGGTCAGAGTTATACTTGCCTCTGACTTTTTTTGGCTCTGTAGGCTTCTTTATCAGCTTCTGGTTAGGAGTGAGTTACTACCTAATTGTCCCTGGACTGCGCCTTTTAGGATGGCGATGAAGAAGGCAGGGGAGCAGGGGGACAAGGGGACAGGGAAGATGAGGGAGCAGGGGAGCAGAGGAGAAGTAGCAGTAAGTCTTTCCCCTTTGCACCTCTGCTTCTTATGCCCAATCTCCAATCCCCAATCCCCAATGCCTAAAAACAAGATCCCCCTAGTCGTATTTTTCATCGAGCTAGGGGGATCACATATTTGGTAGTCTATAATTGGTTCGGTATAGTTCCTTACGATTTGATTCTATAGCCAATATTTCCGTTTGAGTAGTCTTACTACTATAATTTATAGTATTTTTACAGCTTCTTAATCAATGCTTCATCCCTGTACTTCCTTAGAGAAGCGGTATATGTAAGGATGACAGTACGTGATGTTCGTAACTTGTCATTTTTGTAAATATCAGTAAAAAATATGAAACTTAAGATTGTTGCCACCGTCTCCCTGTTAGCTTGTTTAGGGTTTGCAGAGCAGGCTCTTGCATTAAATCAGCTAGACTTGGATCAGTTGAAGGCAACAAGTGCCTGTCCTCGGTGTAATTTGAGTGGCGCTGACCTAACTAAGCTGAATCTAACTGGAGCAAATTTGCGAGGGGCTGACTTGAGCGGCGCTACATTATCTCAAGCTAATCTCACGAATGCCGATCTCACCGGTGCAAATTTAGAAGGTGCGATTCTGAATTCGGCGAATCTCAGTGGTGCTTCTTTAACAGGAGCAAATTTAAAATCAGCATCCCTGGAAAATGCCGATCTGTCTTTTGCCGGCTTCATTAGTGCCAATTTAGAAGCAGCAAACTTAAAAGATGCCAAATTGCAATTTACTAATTTTCGGGGGGCTAACTACCGACTAACAACTTTAAATAATGGTGTTGTCACCTCCGACAAACCTTATGGCTGGTCGTTAGAGCGTCCAAATCCCAGAGAATGTAACGAGTTCAAACCCGAAAATACTTTAGGCACAACCTGCTATTCAAAATAAACTGGGCATTGGGCATTGGGCACAAGAGGCAGAGGGGCACAGGGGAAAGACTTACTGCTACTTCTCCTCTGCTCCCCTGCTCCCCTGCTCCCCTGCTCCCCTGTTCCCCTGCTCCCCTGCTCCCCTGCTTCTTCCTAAACCCCTATCCTTGTATAGCAAAAGCATTTTGTTTGTTAACAGTTCTTTATCATGGGAAAAAAGCCTATAGATTAATTGAATCGATGCTTACCCATATAAAAGACTTAGCAGCAAAACTAGCGCCTCGCTTAATTGAAATTCGCCGCCACATCCACTCTCACCCAGAACTCAGCGGTCAGGAGTACCAAACAGCAGCTTTCGTAGCTGGTGTTTTGTCTTCCAGTGGGCTGCATGTACAAGAGGGAGTTGGCAAAACGGGTGTCATTGGAGAACTTCAAGGCACTGGCCAAAATGACCGTTTATTGGCAATTCGCACTGATATGGATGCCTTGCCAATTCAAGAGGGTACTAATTTAGAATATGCCTCTCGTGCTGATGGGATTATGCACGCTTGCGGTCACGATGTTCATACCACTGTGGGGTTAGGAACGGCAATGGTACTGTCTCAAGTGGCAGAGGAGTTGGGTGGGAAAGTGCGGTTTTTATTTCAGCCAGCCGAGGAAATTGCTCAAGGGGCAAGCTGGATGGTCAAAGATGGGGCGATGGAAAACGTCTCAGCTTTATTAGGGGTTCATGTTTTCCCTTCTATACCCGCAGGTTCTATTGGGGTGCGTTACGGGGCATTAACAGCCGCCGCTGATGATTTAGAGATTCTGATTATGGGAGAATCTGGACACGGGGCGCGTCCCCATGAGGCGATTGATGCGATTTGGATTGCTTGCCAAGTGATTACTGCATTGCAACAAGCTATCAGCCGGACACAAAATCCTTTGCGTCCTGTAGTATTGAGTATCGGCAAGATTAATGGTGGCAGAGCGCCGAATATAATTGCTGATAAAGTGCAGTTATTGGGAACCGTGCGATCGCTCCATCCCGAAACCCGTGCCCATCTCCCAAACTGGATTGAAAACATTGTATCTAATGTTTGTCATACCTACGGAGCAAAGTATCAAGTCAATTATCGCCAGGGTGTACCCAGCGTCCAAAATGATTACGCCCTGACGCAATTATTACAATCATCCGCAGAAGAAGCTTGGAGTAGCGATCGCGTTCAAGTCTTACCCGAACCTTCCCTTGGTGCTGAAGATTTTTCTATGTATTTGGAACACGTCCCCGGTTCCATGTTTCGCTTGGGTGTCGGCTACAAAGAAAGAATCATTAACCACCCTTTACACCATCCCCAATTTGAAGTCGATGAATCTGCTATTATCACTGGGGTTGTAACTATGGCATACACAGCTTATAAATACTGTCAGCAAAATTTGTAAACAAAAACTCCCAGCGTTTATCTGCTGGGAGTTTTTGTTTAACTAACTTTTTTTAGCGGATATAGAAAGCCCGAAAGCATCCTATACGTTCGATTCGCTAACAACACCCAATTTCTCTTGAATTCGGGTTTTAGCGGCTTTGAATTCAGTCGCCAGTTGTTCGGTTTGCTCAGTGCTTAAGTTGTTGCGAATGGCAGCGAACATTGTGCTTTCTTCTTGACGAATATGATCGCCAATAGCAGTCATCAACTGTTTGACTTTCTCTTTGAATTGAGGTGAAGATGGGCTAAGAGCCTTAATTTCCTCTAACGCCTGCTTTGCATGAGCTTGTTCATCAAACAATTCTTGGGTGTTATCTTGACCGTAGAAAGGACGTACTCTTGGGTAGACTACTTCCTCTTCAGCTTCAGCGTGGGCACTTAAATCCTTGTAAATTTGACCGAAGTACTCTTGGATCTTTTGTGGATCGTTGCTTTGTAGTAGTTCGGTAAACAGGGTATTTACCTTGTTGTGATCGAGGCGGATGACATCTTGGATATTTAGATCCTTTTTGTCGCTGTTTTGGGTGACAGCACTACCTACCACACCACTAACTGCGGCCAAAGCGTCTTGAACACGTGCCCAAATTCCTTGATCTGCATCTTGTCCGGTGAGTTCACGGACACCCAGAATTTCCAGAATGCCTTTGAGTTGCTCTTGGTGAGCGCGGTTCTCAAAGTTTATAGTATTCAAAGGTGCGATCGCTAGCAACACATCAGCACCAACTTTTTGAGCAGCTTTGTGAACAATTAAGCCACTCATTACTACTTGATGTTTCAGTAATTCATGCTGAGAGATTTTTTCATACAGGCTTAACTCAGAACCTTTGAACAATTCGTGAGCTTTTTCAATGAATTGTGTAACATTTTTTTTGGGTTCAGCCTGAATCCCATACTGACCAATTACAGTTTCTAAAATACCAAGGTTTTTTTCATCATCATTGATAAAATTTCGGATGCGATCGGCAATCTCGGCATCAAGCCCTTGGGTCAAAAGCGATTTTTCATTTTCGATGACCAACTCTTGCAGAGCTTTAATACTTGCAAGTTTTACAGCAATAGCATTGCGTTTCGTATCATCTAAAGTAGTTACCATCCGTGTTCTCCTCGGCAAAGTGTTCGTAATTCTTATTGATATAAGTTTGACACAGAGGTTAGGGAGATTCCATCTTTCTTTTGAGCGATGCGTTCACAACTCTGGGTAGAGAAACAAAACTTTTCCTTAGAGAAAAATTGCAGCGATCGCTTCAATTTTTGATTGCAATCAAAGCAAGTAGTTTAGTATGACATTCAAATTCAATAGATTACCTATTTGGGAGTAATCTATACCTTTGGAATGAAAATTAATATCAAAAAAACTACTTCTTATTCAAGAGGGCAAAATCGTAACCAGTTCCACTAGAACAAGACTCACAACGCTCAATTTTGACTAGCATTGCTTCTCCTTGACGCTCACCGGAAGGCGAAAACTGAATCATTCCGGTTGCTCCAGATGTTGAAAATTTGGGATTAGACAATACCCTTTGTAATCCTTCGCGGGTATTGTCTTCTTTTAAGCCAGCAATGATTGCTTGGAGTGCATCATAAGCTCCCGCTGTTCTTTGATTTACTTGTGCATTCCAAAGCCGAAAGGCATTTTTTGCAAATGGGTTATCTTTATTAGCATTACGATGCCAATACACAGGTAATACCATTCCTTCCAGATCCTTGCCATTTTGTAAAGTTGTAGCACTGTACATAGTTTCAGAAGCAAACAGTGGCTTTCTACCTTTAACCTCTTGTGCTACCTTGGTGGCAAAGTATATATTTCTGATTGAAGGCATTAGTAAAAAGCCACTTGCATTTTCTGTTTCTATGGCTTTATCCACAAAAGCTCTTGGGTCAAAATTCTTATCTGCTAAATTGCAAGGCGTACTAATAACGTTGCTGCCATATTTCTTGATAGCTTGAGTGTACTGTTCTACAAGTATCTGATTTGATGAAGAGGTTGAATTATCTCTTGAACTACGAACATCGCCACAAATAGCAACATTTCTTGCTTGTCGAGCAATGTAGCGAGAATGAGTATCTACTAAATTAGTATATAAAGGATTTACGTGAAATAAGTAGTTACTTGTGGAACTATTAGACTGACTATTTACTGTATTATTATCTAATTTTTCGGGATTTTCTGCTTGATTTGGTAGCTCGACGGGTAAGACTAAAACCAAACCTTTCTCTTTATATATTTCTGCTTTACGTCTAACACCCACAGCAGCTACAAGGCTTTTATCTTGAGCTAATTCATTATCTAGGCGTGCAGAATCTTCTCTATTATCAGCACTTGCAATTACAATTTGCAATTTTTTACCGTTAATTCCTCCTTGGTTATTAACTTCATTTTGAGCTTGAGCTACACCACGTAAAATCTCTTCTGCTAAACTAGGATCAAAGCTAATTGGTGCGACGATCGCAACTTTTATAGATTCTGAATTATCTTGTGCTATTTTGGCATTGTTTAAATAAATTAAAGTTTCTGGATCATTGGGATTATTTTTCAGAGAATCAGTAAATTTTTTAACGGCAGTACTGAAATCTTTCTCAGCAAAAGCTTTAACTCCATCTGTTTTTTCAGGGGATGTTTGCACTTTCACCAAAATCCTTGTACCCAAATTCATTAGTGAAGGCTTATTTGTAAATGAAGATGAAGTTTGTGTAGGGTTTGATGATGTTGTTACGATAGTAGAAGAAACTTTGCTAATTAACCATAAAATAGCTGCTACCATTACCCCAGCCAGACCAAGAGAAATAAGCAGTCTTAAGTTTTCTTTTTTATTTGTCATGAATAATTACCAAGATTTTAAAAAGTTTATCTGAAAGAGATTTATGACAATTGAGCAAAACCAAAAAACTAAAGATATTTAGAAATAAGTTTGTTGATTATTTCAGACACACCGACAATAATAACTGTCAACAAGCCTGCCAGAATCACTAGCAATCCTACAAGCAACAGTCCATTTAAACCAGCTTTGAGAAGATTATTAATTAGGAGATTTCTGAAAATAAAGATAACGAGTAAATTTGCGATGATAGCAACAACAATTAAATAAGCTTTTTCCAGAAGTGGGCGCGATTGAATAAAGACTAATCCTCCTAAAATTAGTAACCACAATCCAGAGCTAATCCAAGTAGTTCCGAGAAAACTTATAAGTGCGATCGCTAAAAATGAACTACCCGATCCAGCTATTATTGCTCCAGACAATAATCGACTGTTAGAGAATTGCGGTAGATATCGAGTTGATTGATGTTGATTTTGTGGTTGCGTTCTTGATGGCAGAGTAGGTGGAATAACTGTAGGAGTCGATGTATACCTTAGCGGTGGCAACTTCTTCAAGTCTTGTAAAACAGCCTGTGCAGATTGATAACGCTGTTCGTGATTTTCTTGTAGGGACTTATTAAGAATCATCTCTAATTCTTGACTTATGGGTTGCGTTAAATGCTGCCGCCAATTAGAAGTCCAACCATAGCCTTGTTTCATCCACAAACTCGAAGGAGAGATATTAGTCAGCAGTTGAAAGCAAGTTATTCCTAAACTGTAAATATCACTGGAAGGAAAAACTTTACCCGCTTGCATTTGCTCAATTGGTGCATAACCTAATGAACCAATAATTGTCCCCAATGTGGTGTTTGTAGGTTCCGTTTTTTGCTTTGCCACTCCAAAATCAATTAGTACTAATTTGCCATCATTTTGACGGCGAATAATATTTTCTGGCTTAATATCTCGATGAATTACTTGTTGCTGATGTATGTCTACCAGCACAGATAATAAATCATTTAAAAAATCTCGAATTTTGGCTTCATCAAAAACTCCCTGTTGTTTTAACTCTTGCAACAGATTTTGCCCTTCGATAAACTGCTGCACTAAATACAGATATTCAGCTTCCTTAAAATATGCATACAAATTGGGAATTTGGAGATGTTCTCCTAGTTCTTTGAGACGTTTGGCCTCTCGTTCAAACAACTCAGTCGCTTTTTTATGTGCCTGACTACCCTGACTGCCATAAAATTGACTTAGAACCAGTTGCTTAACAACACATCGTTCATTGAGCTTGTCTATATCTTCTGCGATATATGTGCGTGCAAACCCTCCTCTCCCTAATGGCGTGATGATTCGGTAACGATTTCTCAATAGCGATACCAACTCTGTGCCACAACTGAGGCAGAAATTTGCCCCGTCAGGATTTTGGGGATTTTCGCAATTAGGATTTAGGCAGCAGACCATATAATTATCGCTGTCATTTTATTAGTTTTTAGAATATACCTTAAATTCCCTAGAGGCGTTACATTGTAAAGTCTCTACATAGACAATGACGATCGCTTCTTACTCTCGTAAACAATTGACCTCGCTCTACATTGTGATCGTTCCGTGTACACTAAATATTTTTGTAGAGATACCCATCCCATTCTAGTCAATTAAAACCAGGCTTGGCGATCGCTTTTCTTCGCTCCCAAACACGAAATAACCTGACTTTTAGCAGCCAGGAACTTCATCTTTCTTGGTCAAAGATCGCACTTTTCACCAAAGCATTTCAATGACTAAATTCCTCTATGCGAATCAACGGCAATTCTCAAAAGCAATACAGCCCTTCAGGTAACACCTGTTTGCCACAGAAGCTTTTTTTATCCCACCAACGCCGTAATTACCACACATCTCCATTGTGGGGTTTACAAAACTCACCGCAATTGTGACGATTACGCTAGAATTATTAAAGGTTCTTTACAGAATTTGCTGATCGTTCCCAATTCTGTTAAAACAGCCTAGCATTCAAATGTAAATCTTATAAACCCCCTCTAGAGTTCACCAAAAGCTTCTATGACGCTCCCAATTCGCAACGTCGCCATTATCGCCCACGTTGACCACGGCAAAACCACCCTGGTTGACGCACTCCTCAAACAATCCGGCATTTTCCGCGAAGGCGAAGACGTTCCGGATTGCGTTATGGACTCCAACGCCCTAGAACGGGAACGGGGTATTACTATCCTGTCCAAAAATACGGCGGTTCGCTACAAAGAAACACTAATTAATATTGTTGATACTCCTGGACACGCTGACTTTGGTGGCGAAGTTGAACGCGTACTCGGCATGGTTGACGGATGTCTTCTGATTGTCGATGCCAACGAAGGCCCCATGCCCCAAACACGCTTTGTCCTCAAAAAAGCTTTAGAAAAAGGGCTGCGCCCCATCGTTGTAATCAACAAAATTGATCGTGGTCAAACTGACCCCCACGTTGCTGTCGATAAAGTTTTGGATCTGTTCTTGGAATTAGGGGCAGATGAAGACCAGTGTGATTTTACCTATCTGTTTGCCTCCGGTATGGCAGGTTTCGCCAAAGAAAGCTTGGAAGCAGAATCGGTAGATATGCAACCCCTGTTTAACGCGATTCTGCAACACGTTCCACCACCAGTAGGCGACAGCAATAAGCCTCTACAATTGCAAGTCACAACCCTAGATTATTCTGAATATCTGGGACGGATTGTCATTGGCAGAATTCACAACGGTACTATCCGCTCAGGACAGCAAGCAGCTTTAGTAACAGAAGATGGTACTATTGTCAAGGGTAAAATTACCAAGTTGATGGGCTTTGATGGACTGAAGCGCGTAGAGATGGAAGAAGCAACCGCAGGTTATATTGTCGCGGTCGCTGGTTTCGCTGATGCTTATATTGGGGAAACGATTACTGACCCCAATGAACCGCAAGCTTTACCACTAATTAAAGTGGATGAACCAACCTTGCAAATGGCCTTCTGGGTGAATGATTCGCCCTTTGCTGGTCAAGAAGGCAAGTTGGTGACATCAAGACAAATACGCGATCGCCTATTCCGCGAACTTGAAACCAACGTTGCTTTGCGTGTTGAAGAAACCGATTCTCCCGATAAATTCCTCGTTTCCGGTCGTGGAGAACTCCACCTGGGTATCTTAATTGAAACCATGCGCCGGGAAGGCTTCGAGTTTCAGGTATCTCAGCCACAGGTAATTTACCGCGAAATCAACGGTCAACCTTGCGAACCTTACGAACTCTTGGTGTTAGACATTCCTGCTGATGGTGTGGGTAGCTGTATTGAACGCCTGGGACAACGCAAAGGCGAAATGCAAGATATGCAACCAGGTAGTGGCGATCGCACTCAACTAGAGTTTGTCATTCCCGCCCGTGGATTGATTGGTTTCCGGGGTGAGTTTATGCGGATGACTCGTGGCGAAGGCATCATGAACCACAGCTTCTTAGACTACCGTCAGATTAGTGGTGACATTGAAGCCCGTAACAAAGGTGTTTTAATCTCCTTTGAAGAAGGCGTTTCTACCTTCTACGCTATGAGAAATGCCGAAGATAGAGGAGCATTCTTTATTACTCCTGGCACAAAGGTTTACAGAGGCATGATTGTGGGAGAACACAATCGTTCCCAAGATTTGGAATTAAATATCTGTAAGACCAAGCAGTTAACCAACCACCGCGCTGCTGGTGGCGATGAATTGGTTCAGTTGCAAGCACCAATAGACATGAGTCTAGAACGTGCTTTGGAATACATTGGCCCCGATGAATTGGTGGAAGTTACACCCCAATCGATTCGTCTGCGGAAGATGTCGAAGAAGTTAGCGAAACGGTAAGTAAAGCAATAACTTAATTGATTTAGAAAGCCCACTGATGTGGGCTTTTTATTTTGTTGGTTACATCTGTCCATGTCTTTTTTAGGTTGCTCAACTCTTCGAAACTCTCTAGTGTTGTTTGTCGTAGTTATATCCAAAAAGACAAATTTGTTTTCTATGAAGATTTATACAAATGTTCGTTATGTTCATTAGAGTAATAAGGTTTTTTCTGGTATAAAGAAATATAATTGTCAGTCTTTATAAAAAAAACTAACTAAACTTTTATTAGTCACAGTATGACCGCAAATAGCATTAAATTTACGATCGCTTTCAATGACCCTGATTTGGACGCGGAAGAAAAGGAGGAGCAGGTTCAACGACTAATTACTGAACTCAAGCAAATTGACGAGGTAGATGCAGTTGGTCGTATTCTTGATCCCAGCCCACCAGAAGGCAACAAAGCATTAGGCGGATTTCTGGTGGGTTTATTAATGGCTGAGGTAAATACAGCCAATGCGAAAAAGTTGATTGGATTTCTGGGCGATCGCCTCGGTGGTAAACCCATTGAACTGTCGGTAGAAGCCAACGGCAAGAAGCTAACAGTGAAAGCCCACAGCCAGGAAGAACTAGAAGCCGCCATAAAAGCAGCCCAAGATTTTATTGCAGCATAGACAGGAAAAGATGGCAAAGGTAGCATTGCTGATTGGAGTCAGTGAGTATGAGCCAGGACTAAATCCTTTACCTGCGACTGTCAAAGATATTGAGGCGTTGCAACGGGTTTTGAAAGATTTGGAAATGGGCGGATTTGATGACGTGAAAGCGCTTCCTAATCCTGACCGACAAACAATGGAATCTGAGATTGAAACCTTGTTTTCTGGTCGAGCCAAAGACGATCTTGTGTTGCTATTTTTCTCTGGACATGGCATCAAAGATGATGGTGGCAAGCTGTATTTTGCAACTCCGATAACTCGCAAGAATTCCAAAGGGGAGTTGATTCGGTCAACAGCTGTACCTGCCAACTTTGTTCAAGAAATTATGAATAATAGCCGTGCTAAACGGCAGGTGATTATCTTAGACTGTTGCTTTAGTGGAGCGTTCGATCCTGCCTTACAAGCCAAAGATGATGGATTAGTTGACTTGCAAACACAACTTGGATCTGAAGGGCGAGTGGTACTCACTTCCTCCAGTTCAACTCAGTATTCCTTTGAGCAGCAGCGATCAGACTTATCGATTTACACCAGATATCTAGTCGAGGGGATTGAAACAGGAGCAGGCGATCGCGATGAGGATGGCTTTGTTTCGGTACTGGAATTGCATGAGTATGCTGTCAGCAAGGTGCAGGAAACTGCCCCCAATATGACCCCGAAGATTATTGTTCTTAAAGATAAGGGGTTTGAAATTTTTCTCTCCAAAGCAAGAGTTACTGATCCTAAGCTGAAATATCGGAAAGCCGCTTCACGTTATGCAAATGCCGGAACGATTCGTCCATCTGGTCGCGCTGTTCTGAATACACTAAGGCAGCAGTTAGGTTTGGCCTCTGAAGAAGCCGCTGAAATTGAAACTGAGGTATTACGCCCTTATCAAGAGCGATTAGCGAATTTACAAACCTATCGAGAAACTTTAATTGCAGAAGCAGAGCATGAATATCCTTTAAAAGAGGAAGCCTGTGGAGAAATGAAAATGCTTCAAGGGCTTTTAGGGTTAAGAGACAATGATATTTTGCCAATTAAACAAGAAGTTGAGTCACAGTTTGCGTTGAGAGGTCAAGATACTACTGGTGTTGAACAACCTCTTCTTCGGCAAGCAGAAATTAGTTATCAAGAAAAGCTGAGACAAGAACAGGAACAGGCGGAGTATGAAAATAAACTCCTTCGTTACAAGCAGGAATTTTCTATTGCAGTTCAAGCAGAATATCCATTGAGTGAATCTGTTATTGCTGGATTAAATAAGTTTCAACAGTCTTTGGAGTTAAAAACTGAAGAGGTTGAGCTTATTGAAAAAGAAATTATAGTTCAGAAAGAAGCTGAATTTCAAAAAAAACAAGCAGAAAATCTAAAGCTGGAAGAAGGATATCAGTATAATAAACTATTAGAAGCTTATGAGTCTGAAGTGCTTAAAGAAATTCAAAAAGAATTTCCACTTGGGGAAAAAGTAAAAGATAGGTTCAAGCATCTCCAAAAAATTTGGGGTTTAAAAAAAGAAGATATAGATAAAATTGAGCTACCAATTATTGCTAATAAAGAAGTTGAATACCAGAAAAGTTTAGAATTAGAAAATAATAAACACGGACAAAGGAAACAAAATCAAGACCAGTACAGATTGAATAGCTTGAAAGCGCGTTTATCTAGACTTCGGGAATTACTAAAGGCAAAAAAATGGGAAGAAGCAGACGAGGAAACATGGAATATTATGTTTGAAGCTGCTGACTATAAAGGTCAAGTATTTTCATCAGTACAGTCTTTCAAAGATTTTCCATGTAATATTATCTCTGAAGTTAATGATCTTTGGCTCAAACACAGTGCTGGATATTTTGGTTTTAGTGTTCAAAAACAGCTTTGGGAAGAAACTAAGAAACATGGTGATGCTCAACGCAACGTTTTCTGTCAGAAGCTTAAACTACCTTCAATCAGGCTTGGAAAAGGCTCAGACTACAAGCTCGATATTGAAACGTGTCCTAGAGGTTATTTCCCTAGAAAGGGGAAATCTAGTCAGTATGATATGAGAATAAGTTGGGTTTTCGATTGGCAAAGTGATTTCTGGATTGAAAATTTTGACATGATGTATTTAAGGCTTAATGAGTGTGGAATATAGGCAATAAAACTCTATATTTACCCTTAGCAAAGGTAATTATCATAACTATTCGTGGTATTGCGATCGCAATACCATAGCAGAGATTTACAGTGCGTAGGCGTAGCGCGTCGTAGACATCGCTCCTTTGCATATTTTCACACAAAGCGATCGCCCTTAGTCAAATCTTTGAGTAACAATGAAGAGGACTGAAAAAGGATTATTCTCATGACTATTCGTGAAACTGCGATCGCCAAACCATAGATTCATAGTGCGTAGGCTTAGCCCGTCGTAGACATCGCCTCTTGGTACTACTTTCATTTCACAAAAATAAAATAAGACTGATATATTTAAGGTAAATAATTTTCATCTAATAATTGAACAAGAGTGTAAGGGCACTTTTCTAGAAAAATAGTTAAATCGGTTTTAATTTTCACAAAATCAACCGCACTTCGATAAATATTCTCTAAATCATCCTGTAACTTTTTTGTTAAATTAGTTGTTAAATAATTATTTAAATCATATCTAAAGGTTTTGATTTCTCCAATCCAATGACGATAGTTTCTTTCATATTCTAACTGCCAATATTGGAGTAATAATATATGAATAATAATTTGCCTTAAAAGACTTTTGGCTTTGGCTAAATCTCTTTTGCCCAAACTGATTAATTCCTCAATTAAGTTTTCTAAATCAAGTTGGTTAAACTGCTTTTGCTTTAATAATTTAATAGTTTCTTCTAGCCATAAATTTTCATCGGTTTCATAGAGTTGTTTTAAATTGGTAGTAATTGTCATATTTTTACCTTCTACCTATCTTCCATCATTTAATCATCATATACAATTATAAATTTACATATGCAAACCACCAAAATACAGAGAACTGGTTACATTGTGCATACAATTACTAACTGACTCCACCGAAATGCTTTTGAAGATGCAAGTCTTTCAATGGTGCTTTCATTTTACACAAACTCGACACGTCCCACCATCTCTTCAGGTGTCATCACCTCATACATCAAAACCAAAGTTTCAATGATTTCACCAATTGAACGAGTTCCTTTCTTGCAGTAAGTAATACCAGGATGATCGAGCCTAGAACTTGCAATAATCAAAAAATCTGCATCTTGGGTGAACAATACTCGCTGTGTTTCCTGAATACATGCTAACTGGACTTCATCGCTTTGAGTACGTAATTCCACATCATTAGTTGTCGTGACATCAATTCCATAACGGCGCAAGCCAAGGGCAATTGCAGGATCGACATTTTCATCAAGATGAAAGCGAATTCGCTCACTCATTCCTCAACTGTCTGAGTTTCTCTTGAAGACGCGACGGATGATTTTGCTTCAGTACCTCAACTAACTCATTCTCTTCTGCTGTACGGCGATCAATCTCGTCTCGGTGATCAAAGTAATAAGCCATTGCTGCATAAACAGATGCCAGTGACAGGTCATACTTCCCAGCAATCTCTACCAAGGAATATCCTAGCTTTAAATGCATCATTGCCACATCTTCTACAGCAATGCGAGTACGAGTAATGCAGGGCTTCCCACTACGTATATCAGAAGAGATTTCAATATGCTCCCGACTGACTAACTGCATCAATCAATCTTCCACCTCCATTCCATATCTTAATAATATATAGTGTGATTGCTCCTCGCCGTTGATATTGTGGTGAGTTTTTTGACTTAAAATGGTGAATAATCTGAATAGAGGTTTTCTATGAGCATCAGTCTCACACCCGATCAAGAACGCTTTATTCAAACCAAGTTCCAGTCTGGGAAATATCGATCCGCAGAAGAAGCCCTTGAAATCGCCTTACGGTTGCTTGATGAATACGATCGCGCCGATGCTAAATGGGTCGAGGATGTGCGAGAAAAAATTGATGCGGCGATTTTAGCTTCAGACAAAACGCCTCCTATTGATGGAGAGACATTCGTAAACCAAATTCTAGAGCGGTTTCGACAAGGACATCAGGCGCAAGCATGAGTCGCTACGTCATCAACATTCTTGCCAGTCGAGATATCAATGAAATTGCCGACTACTTTGCTGAAACTAACACTGAAGCAGGAGAGCGATTTTTCAGTGAATTCAACCGCAAGTGTCAACAACTTGTTGCCTTTGCAAATAGTGGTAAAAGTTACGCAAAAATTCGTCCAGACCTCCCAGGTGTAAGCTTACAAGGCTATATTGTTTTCTACAAAGTATTAGATGATGGTATCGAAATTCTACGGGTTGTAAGTGGTCGTCGTAACTTTCCATCTCTTTTTGAGGAATCCAACTAAAAGCTTTTTTGGCGAACCCCTAAGATACTGTGAATTTCGGATGGTGTTGGGTTAAAAAAGAAACATGAAAATCATCAAACCCATCACCAGTTGGTTAGAAACCCGCGCCAGTGCCCCTGCTTATGGCGGTTGGGTACTAGCAGCAACGGCTATTTGTTTTTTTGGCGCAGGTATCAATACGATGGCTGGTTGGCTATATGCCATTAGCGGCATTAGTTTTGCCCTTTTGGGTGTAGCAGCCATCTTACCGCCGCGATCGCTCACAGGTCTATCCATCACCCGCCGTCCCATGCAACCTGTGTCAGCAGGCGACGATCTAACCGTGGAATTAGAAATCTGCAATCAGACACAGCAGCCTGTAAGCTTATTGCAAGTTGAAGATATACTGCCCTTTGTCTTAGGGAAATCAGTACAAAAGGCAATCGAAACAATTCCTAGCCAAGGTAGTTACCGTTGGGTATATTACCACCCGACTCAGCGCCGGGGTGTTTATCGCTGGCACACAGTCGAACTCGGTTCTGGTGCGCCATTGGGATTGTTTTGGTGTCGCCGTCAGCGTGATTGTGCTGCCACAGCGATTGTTTATCCCACAGTTTTACCCTTGGCTACCTGCCCCCTAGTAGATGAAATGGGACAAGAAGAGAGCAAAAGGGGCGATCCTCGTGGTAGACCTTTGCAAACAGCGACAACGGGGCTGGTGCGATCGCTTCGTCCTTATCGTCTAGGAGATCCTACTCGTCTGATTCACTGGCGGACTAGTGCCCGCTATGGCGAATTAAGAGTGCGGGAGTTAGAAATGGTAACAGGTGGACAAGAAATAGTTATTGCCCTTGACAGTGCTAGCAATTGGGAAGAAGAAAACTTTGAACAAGCAGTAATTGCCGCAGCATCGCTGTACTTTTATGCACAAAAACAGCAATTACAGGTACAACTGTGGACAGCATCAACAAATTTAATCAAAGGCGATCGTTTTGTTCTAGAAACCTTAGCAGCAACCGCAGCCTTAGAAGATGCCAGTTCAGTTGTTCCTAAAAGCTATCCTTTGATTTGGCTGACTCAAAACCCCCTGAGCCTTGCTACTCTTCCTCAAGGCAGTCGCTGGGTTTTGTGGCCAAATATTTCCTCAGCAGCAGAACCAGAGGTAATTAATTGGGAACACCCTGGTATAGTTTTACAAAGCGATGTCTACGACGGGCTAGGCCTACACCCACTGCAACCCCAGCTACAAAAAACATTACATTCATAAATCAATTCAAATTTTATAATTTCAAAGACTGCTGACAACTTAAGCTTCTGCGATTTCTGGGATTTTCTCTGATCCCAGCACACCGAACATATCAGCCTTTGAGCAAAGGTAAGCTCATTTGAGCAGGTAAGGTTGGGGAAATACACCCAGTAATCCCTTAGTGAGGCTGAGGTACAATGCAAAGAAATATTTAAATTATGAGCGACATGATCACATCAGAACATAACACAAAATCCAGCGATAAAAGCCTAGAGGCAATGCGGCATTTTTCCGAACAATACGCCAAGCGTACTGGAACATACTTCTGTTCTGAACCTTCTGTCACCGCAGTTGTGATTGAAGGACTAGCCAAACATAAAGACGACCTGGGTGCGCCTTTATGTCCTTGTCGCCATTACGAAGATAAAGAAGCTGAGATTCACGCCACATATTGGAACTGTCCTTGTGTGCCAATGAGAGAACGCAAAGAGTGCCATTGCATGTTATTCCTCACCCCTGACAACGAGTTTGCTGGAGAAAAACAAGAAATCTCTCTGGAAACAATCAAAGAAGTTCGAGACACTATGGGATGAGCGAAATCATCCCCCAAGAGTTTTGGCAAGGCGTAGAACAGTTCAATTCTGGACAGTTCTACGCCTGTCATGACACTTTAGAGGCTTTATGGATTGAAGCTGGAGAACCGGAAAAAACTTTTTATCAGGGAATTCTCCAAATTGCTGTGGCACTGTATCATTTGGAAAATCGGAACTGGCGAGGTGCTGTAATTCTATTGGGAGAAGGCAGCAATCGCCTACGCCGTTACCCATCTAGTTACAGCGGCGTTGACGTAGATGAGCTATTGAGTCAGAGCGCAGTGTTGTTGATGAATTTACAACAAATAGGGCAAGACTTGATTGCTGCTGGTCAACTGGGTGAAAATCAAGACTTATCTTTGCCTAGAATTGTGCTAACAACTGATTAAACATCTGGTGAAATTATTGCGTTGTCCGAAATCCCTGGTAGGCACAATTCATGTAGCCAAAATTTTCCCGTAGCACTACGTGGAAGCAAGCTACGCGTAGCGTCTTCGTTAAAAGAAGAGTATTGTGTCTACGTCATTTTCACTCAGATGTCAATTACCTGAAACCTTGAGGTTGGGGGTAGCGTCACTATTTCAGCCAGTAGTTATCGTAAATCACTCCAGATTGTATATTTCATATCTGGATAAAGTACTTGAGATAATTAGAATGCAAGCTGAAATCCTAAATCCCCAATTGCTATGATGCCCTGCTATCAATTGCCCTTATCCCAGATACGTCGCTTTGGATTAGCTTTAATGCTGCCAGCTGCACTTTTGGGCGCTTTTGCCTTCCCTAGCCAAGTGCAAACCGCGACTGCACAAACATCTGAGGCAAATCGCCCCCTCACTATCCGCGCTGATGTACAAGAATATGACGCGAAAAATCAAGTAATCACCGCTCGCGGTAATGTGCAAATGTTGTATCCGGCTCGCCAAATTCAGGCAACATCTGCCCAAGCACAATATTTTAGTAAAGAACGCCGAATTGATTTCAGTGGCAATGTCTATATTTTGCAACAGGGCGGTAACAGTATTCGGGCGGAGAAAGTAACCTATTTAATTGATGAAGGGCGATTTGTTGCTTTACCCCAATCCAACCGTCAGGTAGAGTCCATCTACATGGTGCAGGAATCAGATAATAATGGACAAACTGCGACACCTGCCCCAAAGACACCACCTTTGAAGCCTTCTAATTAGCATTTACCACCAAGAAAGGGTGCTTCCAGAGTGAAAATTGTTTTAGAGAATATTCACAAATCTTACGGCAAGCGAGTAATTGTCAATCGTGTCAACCTTTCTGTTGCTCAGGGTGAAGTTGTTGGTTTACTAGGCCCCAATGGGGCTGGTAAAACGACAACCTTTTACATTGCCACAGGTTTAGAAAAACCCAATCTAGGAAAAGTCTGGCTGGGTAATGTAGAGGTGACAGGAATGCCAATGCATGAAAGGGCACGACTGGGTATTGGCTATTTAGCACAAGAAGCAAGTGTTTTTCGCCAACTCTCGGTAGAGGATAATATTCTGTTAGTCCTGGAGCAAACGAATGTGCCACGATGGGAGTGGTCAAGACGACTCACAACTTTACTGCGGGAGTTTCGGTTGGAAAAATTAGCTAGGAGCAAAGGAATTCAACTTTCTGGTGGTGAGCGACGGCGGACGGAATTAGCAAGGTCTTTAGCTGCTGGACGAGAAGGTCCAAAATTTTTACTTTTGGATGAACCATTTGCGGGAGTTGATCCGATCGCAGTCTCAGAAATTCAGCAAATCGTAGCACGACTGCGCGATCGCGGCATGGGAATCTTAATTACAGATCATAATGTCCGCGAAACCCTAGCTATCACCGATCGCGCCTACATCATGCGTGAGGGACAAATTCTCGCTTTTGGCGCTGCTGACGAACTTTACAGTAATCCCCTCGTGCGGCAATATTATTTGGGGGATAATTTTCAAGTCTAAATTAACAATTATTTAGTTAATAATTTCAAAGGATATTTTGATTTTTGATTCTTCAGCATGAATTTATTAGTTAGCTTTTAGCCATTAAGTAAAGTATTTAATTTTGATAGTAAATACAGTATAGATGCTTTGCTTTGCCAGGTTGCCAATATCTAAATTTTCAAGTTGCTTATGATATCAAAGAAGCTCACGTCTTTCAACAGTCTCTATTCGCTGCTGCCTTTTACGATCATGGATCGCTACCTTGCCAGCGAATTGTTAGCGCCGTTTTTCTTTGGTGTCGGAGCTTTTTCATCAATTGGCGTCACCATTGATGCTGTATTCGATCTCGTCAGAAAAATTGTCGAATCTGGGCTACCCATAGACATTGCTATTCAAGTTTTTTTGTTAAAATTTCCCAATTTTATCGTTTTAGCTTTCCCCATGTCTACGCTGCTGGCTACTTTGATGACCTACAGTCGTCTTTCTAGCGAGAGCGAACTAATTGCCCTGCGTGGTTGTGGCGTCAGTGTCTATCGCATGGTGCTAACTGCTGTGATGTTAAGTCTTGTAGTCACAGGAATGACATTTGTGTTTAACGAAGAAATTGCACCAGCAGCAAATTATCAAGCGGCGATGACTTTAGAGAAAGCCCTGAAATCAGACAAGCCAACTTTTAAACAGCAAAATATTTTCTATCCTGAATACCAGGATGTTGCCCAGCCAGATGGCTCTAAGAATCGGATATTGACACGCTTGTTTTACGCCGACCAATTTGATGGTAAGCGGATGACAGGGTTGACAATTATAGATCGCTCAACAAAAAATCTGAATCAAATTGTGGTATCAGAATCTGCTCAGTGGAATCCTTCTCAAAATGTCTGGGATTTTTACAACGGTACAATCTATTTTGTTGCTGCCGATCGCTCTTATCGCAATATCGTCAAATTTGAACACCAACAACTGCAACTACCGCGCACGCCATTAAGTCTGGCAGAAAAAAGCCGCGATTATGGTGAGATGAATATTTCTGAAGCACTAAATCAATTAGAAGTGGAAAATCTTGGTGGCGATCGCCAAAAAATTCGTAAACTTGAAGTGCGGATTCAACAAAAAATCTCTTTGCCCTTTGTATGCGTGGTTTTTGGCTTGGTAGGTGCAGCGATGGGAAGCATACCCCAGCGAACGGGGAGAGGTACAAGCTTTGGGATTAGTGTCGTAGTTATATTTTCGTACTACTTAATATTCTTTGTTAGTGGGGCGATCGCACAAGCAGGTGTCCTCTCTCCCTTTATGGGAGCTTGGTTGCCCAACTTTCTTTTTTTGGGAATAGGTCTATTCTTATTGATGCGAGTTGCCAGACGGTAAATTGAGGGGGATGCGGAAGTAGACAAACAATATTAAACATCTGGTGAAATTAAATATGCGTTATTTATAACCCTTGTAGAAACATAGCAGTGGTACGTCTCTACATTCTTTTTCACCAGATGTCTATATATTCTCCCTCATCCCCCCACTTCAATTACGGGTGATAATTTCGACATTGTGGTGCATCGGGGTTTTCCTTGCAGTATTCTTCAAAAGAAACTTTAGCTGATATCATCCCCTCAGCTTTCTGATGAGCTGCTTCTGCCTGAAGTTCTTCTACCTCATCCCAGGCAGCTGCACAGGGTTTAGAATAAGCACCTTGTTCAGTGCAAATAGCACGAGCTTGCTCAATTGCTTTTTGAATTCTCTCCTCCAGCAGTAGCGCTTTTGGCGCTTCCACAAAGTCGCTTTTAGTCAAAATGTCGGTAATCGAGATGATGCCCAACAGCTTGCCTTGAATCACAGGTGCGCGATGAATACCAGTATTAGCAAATAACCGCGCTACATATTCCACACCCAAATCAGGATTGACCACAATGCAGGGCTTGCTCATAATTTCGTAAACCCGCACTTGCTTTGGATCTTTCCCGTAGGCTGTTATCTTATAAACAATATCTGTTTCTGTGACAATGCCATAAGCATCATTGTCATAGCGACGATCCACAACCAGTGCCCGCAATCCTTTATCCTTCATCAGCCCCACCGCTTCAGCAACAGTTGCCGAACCACGAATGGTAACTACGTCTTTGGTCATGATATCTTCAGCTTTCATCATTGTTGTAGTCTCCTGGTTAATAGTCCGGTGCAGCACAGCGCCCTCATGGACGTATCGAAGCATTGCAACGCACAATTGGCTAACTAGAAAGTAAAAAAAGTTGAACTTTTGCCCAGCTACAACAATAAATTAGACCAGTTGTCAACTTCTGATGTTATCCAATGTAACCAATGCCCCAAAACTAAGCAGAAATTGTGATAAAACTCTCTTACTGAACCTGGCGTGACTTCGGTGGCGTTCGGTGCGATCCAAAGTATTTCTCACTGCGGTAACGCAACCAGACCCGCAAAACTTGGGGAATTGATCTTTTTGTTCTAGTTCACTAATGACGGCTTGCAAAATATCTTTAGCAAGTTTCAACCTAAATTATTCAACACCATAATAGCCATATTTTGATGATAGGTTGGATGTTTGACTATTGCTATACTTTTAAAGCCATATCTTTTATAGTAATATTCTAAAGTTGGATTATCTACAACAAAGTCTAAATATATTTTAGAAATATGGTTATTAATAGCAGTCTGAATTATTCTTGAAAAAACTTCTCTACCTATGAAAATTCTTATTTTTACATCTGTACATAAACTTTTAATACTCAAAATATTAGAGTCGCTTTTCAAGTATTCAGGGTAATAGTCAGGTAATAATTTAGAAATTGCAAAAGTGCATAACAAAACTCCACTTTCATTTCTAGTTACAAAAGTCTCTCCTTTTATAATATTCTGGTATATTTTCCCTAAATCATAACCTTTCTCCCATTGTTTAATTCCTTTGTTTCTATAGTACTCAACAGCGACTTTAAAAAGCTCACATATCTCAGAAAAATCGGAAACTGTTGCCTGGACTGCAAATTCTTTAAAGAGATAAGAAAAATTATGATTTTCTGTAAAAACTGCACAAGAACTAGATATTTCCATTGTTTTTAATACAGGGACTTGGTTTAGTTTTCCCGCAACAGTGGCTTCTCTAACAGCTTGCTTATGAAGCAAATCTAAGTACAACAGACCTCTTGCATAAGTCGAATAGACCCCCCTTAATCCCCCCGATATATTGGGGGGAAACTTGAAATCTTGCCCCCTCCCCTTCACAAGGGGAGGGTTGGGGAGGGGTGATTCAAGGATTTTTGCAAGAGGTCTAAGGTTTAACATCCTGTTAACAGGATGTTTGAAAAGTATTTTTACTAACATCTAAGCCCCCATAGGTATTTGCAGTCAGAGACTGGGAACGAGACAATCTCTAAAAGCTGCTTATCGCTCTTTTATTACTCTCGTCAGATTAAATTTGAAACCCTATTTTGGCGTTAGTCCGCGCAGGCGGACGAGAGTTTGTGTAGCCGCGATTTCTAATCGCTTGGATTATTCTCTCTTCAGAGTCATAGAAGAGCGTTATAGACTGGCTTTCACCTTAAATTGACACCCATGAGCAATGTTCCCTAAGAAAGAGCAAGCTCAAGGTTTATTTTTTAATTGCCGCCAGTTGCCCCATTTTCCAGAAATAGCTAGAAATCCAATTGGTAATAATATGAGCGACAATCGGCACTAACAAGTTGCCCGTGAGCAGGGCGCTATATGCCAATATCATCCCGACAATCGTGGCCCAAATTACATAAGGCCATTGTTGGGAACCGCTAAAATGCAAAATGCCAAAGCAAAGACTGGATACAATTACAGCTGTAATATCGGAGCCTAAAGCTGGCAGCATCACACCCCTAAATAATAATTCTTCACTCAACCCTGGTAGCAACCCCAGCCAAATTAAATCTGGTAAAGCTAAAGGCTTCAGTACCACTTCTAGGTAATAATTTGCACTTTTACGATAGGCAGTCCACAGGCGATAAGTTAAGCCACTTAACGCAGTGATAACGAACCCCAACCCTACACCTAGCAGCAACTCTCTTTGGTTAAAGTCCCAAGAAAATAGGGAAAAGTTGCCAAAGTATAACGAAAGTTTGGCGACTATCAACAAAATGATTGCAGTCGCTCCCATCGCCCCAAGTACTTGGATGCGCGTCAGGTATGGAATTTCTGGCTCTTGCTTTTGTTGTTCAATCACGGGTTTTAGGGGGAGAGGGCAGGGGGAGATGAGGGAGATGAGGGAGATAACAACTCATAACTCCTAACTCCTAACTTTTAACTACTGACTGCAAAGGTAATAATGTGGGACGGAGAGCGCAGGGATTGATGCCTGCTTTATGTGCTACCAATACACCTACTGCTTCTAAATATGAGTTTACCTGTATAGATTTGATCCCCAAGGGTTGGGGAGGAACTTTTATCAGAGTTTTATTTTCTTCTACTGTAATTATTTGGCATCGTTTTTGGCTTAAACTCAGTAAAGCACTGCTACCACAAGCAGTTGCAGGTACGATCGCAGCATCCACTTCATCTACCCAAATATCTTCTTGCTGCGATCCGATTGCTCCTCTCTCTACTATAAATTGTGGGGCACGACTTAATCCGACAAGGACGCAGGGCAAAAAGGTATAGCCCAATTCTTCGGCGGCGGAACGGGGAGATAAATCAGGTTGTGGAGGTTCGCTCAAAAGGGCGGGAGAATGGGCGCAAGGAATTTGAAAGGTTCGCACTAGCAAATGGCTAATTACGGCTTCTGCACCCGCTAGAGAATCGACGCCTTCACCCTGGCGGTATTTTTGTACTGCCTCCTCATCCATATCATCGGGGAAACGGGCAACAACTGCGATCGCTTCTGCCCCCGCTTTTTTAATTAATATCTCAGCTGCCCGTAATAAACTATCCGGGTTGCCAATTGTCCCCCAACTAGCTCCCGATGCTGTAGTCCGTACTTCTACATTTAATGGTGCATCAGTAATTACATAATCTGTTAAGGTCAATCCTAGAGTTGCTCTCACTGCATCGGCGGCTTGTATATGTCGTAGCCGTAACTCTGGCTCAATGCCTTGGTCTAAAAGCAAACCTACTTTATTAGTGCGGACTGGGCGTAAACCCCAGCATCCAGAGGCGAATTTGTCAAGTCCGTAACCTTCAACATAGAAAGCGTTAGGGAGATTCCAGTACAAACTTGCGCCATTCAGGACATTGGGGTGAGTAATTAGGCGATCGCAAACCTGTGCTATAACTTTGGCAACAGGCAAAGCATCTCCTGCATAACCCCCAATGGCAGCCCCAACGCCAGTTGGTACAATTAAGATAGCTGTATATGGACGATTCATTTTAAGTTATGAGTGCTGAGTTATGAGTGATGAGTTTATGAATCAAAAGCCATCAAATACTAACTCCTAACTCCTAACTCCTAACTCCTAACTCTTAGGTGTAGTCACCACGGCTTCAACTGTAGCTTTTTGTTCATTAACATCCACAGAGGTAACAGCCCAACGCAGAGGTTCGCCTTTTTTCTTTAACTCTGTTTCAATTACTTCTAGTAATTCTGCGGGAGTTTCTTGTAAATCAATTTCTGCGGTAATAAAATGAGTCGTCATCTTGGTAAATCCTGTTGATTTGTAGTTTCTAGAATAGCTGATATCAGTACTGAAATGATGTTTTAAAAGTATTAGGCGAAGACAATTTGCTACTACACAAACTCTCTTCCACCTCCGTGGACTAAGAAAAAATTAATGGTTTTGAACCTGCGGAGGCAGGTTTGGTCTGTGTAGCCAAGCCAGTGCGTTGGGCGGGCAATGCCCGACTTGAAGCACTTGGCGCGCGACTTCTAGTCGCCAGCGCTTTACTGTTTACTAATTATTTGTCTTTACCAAATTGTAACTGATAAACTATGTCTTCTTTTTCTGTCTCAAGTTTCAAATCAGAAAGGGGTTTGGCAACGCAAAGCAATACGTAACCTTGCTTTTGTAAATCTGGACTAACGCCCATACCATCAGCTTGATCAACAGTTCCCTGGCTTATTTGACCGGCGCAAGTTGTGCAAACACCGGCATTGCAAGAACTTGGCAGTTCCAAACCAGCAGCATCGGCAACTGATAAGATGGTTTCATCTTCGGGAACTTCCAAAGTATGAATTTTACCTTGGTGATTAATTTCTACGGTGTAAGTTTTAGGCATATACAAAGGAAGTGTGATGCAATAGACAAATTTATTATCCTATCTGAATTAGTTAAAAATATCCAGATTTTCCTATAAATATTAGGTTAAATCCTGATGTTATAGCAAATAATTTGTAAACTAGTCACATTAATTACTATAATCAATCGAATTATTAGTTAAATTTACTATAAAAAATATGCGCGATCGCGTTTCTTTAGAGACTGTATCTGTAAGTCTGCCTTTTGGCATTGGTTCGATGTCTTGGAAAGTTGACACCACACAAAAGAAGGCGGCTTGGTCGCTTTATGTGGAATTGGTGACGCGCATTGCTGTGCAACCATTAGAAGTTGACCAGGGTTTGGTACGAGAAGCGATGAACTCTCTTTATAGTTTATTTGGTACAACCCGCGAAGTTCTCAAAGCCGCCGGGCCGGATGTGGGTGCTTCTCGTGATTCAGTGGGGGGAATTGCGATCGCAGTGTTGAATAATGGGTTAAGGCCGTTTTTGGCTAAATGGCATCCGTTGTTGCAAGCGTGGGAAGCTAGACGACCTTTGGGGGTGAGTCCCAAGGAACATGAGCAGAGTTGGTCGGAGGAACCGAAGTTGCGAAGTGAGTTGGAAGCTTTGCGCGGTGGGTTGGAAGATTACGCAAAGGCGTTGGCGGTAATTGCGGCTGTGGAGGAGTGATAAATGCAACAGCCTATGTTTGATGTGTTTCTTGCTCACAATAGTCTGGATAAACCAGAAGTTCAAGTCATTGCAGCAGCCTTGAGACAGCGTAATTTAGAACCGTGGATAGACGATGAGCAAATTCGACCAGGACGACCATTTCAAGATGAAATCCAACAGGCGATTCCACTAGTTAAATCTGCTGCTATCTTCTTTGGTGTGCGTGGTTTAGGACGTTGGCAAAGTTGGGAATTGAGATCCCTAATTAATCAGTGTGTCAAAAGAAATATTCCTGTAATTCCTGTCTTGCTTCCTGGTGTTGATCAACTGCCTGAAAACTTACTTTTTTTGGAAGAATTTAGATGGGTCTGTTTCTCTGAAAGCATTGGTGATGAGCGTGCTTTATCTTTATTGGAATGGGGTATTACTGGGATAAAGCCAGGGAGACAGCCAAAAAATATATCAAACCAAGAACCAGCAACTACCCAGTCTCAATCTATTCAAACAGATAACCTATCCTCGGAAAAAGGCATAGACTACACCAGACTACGCAACCTACTAGCAGCAAAAAACTGGAAGGAAGCCGACGAAGAAACCTATCGGGTGATAATTCAAGCTGTAGGCAGAAAAAATGGCGACTGGTTTGAGAAAGACGAACTCTTAAATTTTCCTTGCACTGACTTACGCACAATTGACCGCTTGTGGGTAAAATACAGCAATGGACACTTTGGCTTCAGCGTCCAGAAGGATATTTACTTGAGCGTTGGCGGTAAAGCTGACGACAACTATTACGAAAAAGCCTGGGAGAAGTTTGGCGATCGCGTAGGATGGAGAGTGAATAGTAGTTGGATAATGTGGGAGAACGTAAATTTTGACACCTCAGCACTTAAGGGACACCTCCCCGTGTTAAGCGGTAGGAGGAAGAGGTTGTTTGTGGTTGGGTTAGGGGAGTTGTGTGGGGTGGTGGTGTGGTTGGGGTGGGTTCTCTTCTCTCGCATCGAGACTTGTAAACTGTAACACGCCCTGACGGGAAGTCAAAAGTCAAAAGTCAAAAGTCAAAGGTTTATTTTCCTAGGTTTGCTTTAGTCGTTACAATTGATTTGGCAATAATTTTAATTAATTGTTCACACTCATCTAAAATATTTCTAACTTGTGCCTCACTCATCATTTCTGATTTAATTAACAGCTTCAACCAGTATTTTGTTTCTTTTGCTTCTTTCAGAGCTAAAGTATACCAAAACTCAATTATTATTTTTGACTTTTGACTTTTGACTTTTGACTTCCCTAACGGGGCTGTAGCGATGGTTGCACTTACCAACAAACTTTAGTCATCAATGTTACAATGTTGACTCTTAAGGTTACAGCATAAAGCCTTAGAGCTAGAACATAAAGCCTTAAACTTACAACATTAAGGCTTCAGGTTATAAATTTAAGCCTTCATGTTACAACATTAAGCCTTAGAGCTAGAACATAAAGGCTTAAGGTTACAACATTAAGGCTTAAAGTTAAAGCGATCGCTGATAGCGGTTCTCAATTGCATGGAATACAGACTATTCGTAGGGGCACAGCAATGCTGTGCTCTATTGTCTATTGCTTAAACATAATATTATTTGGCTGAAAATCAACCTTTGATGATTAAATTCCGAGAAATCACGGGCATAAATAAAAACTTTTACTAAAAAAATGCGCTTTTTGCTGAACCAGAATCCAGGCTAATTGAGGCAAAATAGCTGTGTAAAGCTTTTAAAAGTGTAAAATGATGACTCGAAGAAAACGTAGTTCCCGGATTTTATAAAAAGCTGAATTTAGAGTTGCCGGGCTGAAAGCTATCGATCCAAAGATCAATTTGGATGATACTTACAACTTGCAAAACCTGACTCAATTAATAGACAATTTTCACAATATGCTTGATGAGTATAACGCTGCTATAGCTATGATTGACTCTTCTAGAAAAAAGCTGGATGAGATGGAAAAAACCTTAAGTCAGGTTTCAGACAAAATGCTGATGGGGGTTGGTTTCAAGTACGGCAAAAACAGCAATGAATATGAACTTGCAGGTGGCGTTAGAGACAGCGAACGTATCCGTAAAAGCAGATTGACACGCTTAAAATCTAACACAGATAAAACATCAGATGAAAATGCAATAACTGCCTAGTACCGCTACGCGGAAGTCAAAAGTCAAAAGTTAACACTGAGCGACTTGCCTTGAGCGCAGCCGAAAGGAGTCGAAGTGTCAAAAGTCAAAAGGCTTATAGAATGTGCTTTTAACTCTTTTAGAATGGTATCTGTGAAAATTAAAGGTGTCCATATCCCGGACTTATTTGAAAAGTCGGGGATCTATTTCATCACGAATGATTCAGGACTCCTATATAATAAGACTTTGCATTAACCTAGAACTTCCGAAATCTTAAAATTGAATGACCAGATTTATCCATGATAAATTCGCCAAGGACTATCTAGAAGAACTACTAAAAGATTACGGAGAAGTTAAAGCATCAGAAAAAGTATCAGGAGAAATTAAAGAAATAGATGTTTTATTCACTCCTGCCAAACAGCAAAGTTATAATATACAAATACTGGGTTTGCTAGGAAGATTTGCTGAACAGCCTGCAATTATAGAGCCATACCGCAATCCAGCTTCTACTGATGAAATCTGCGACTGTATTCTAAAATTATTAGAAATAAAGGCTCTCCTGCGACGAGAAGCTAAGGCAAATAAAACTAAACTTCAGGATTTAGAAATTCCAAAATTGTGGGTTCTTACTCCAACAATCTCTGAAACTAGATTGTCTAGCTTTGGAACTATGCAAAAAACAGGTTGGTTATCAGGAGTGCATTTTCTCCCAGATGCCTTGCGAACAGCAATTGTAGCGATACACCAACTACCCCAAACACCAGAGACATTATGGTTGAGGCTTTTAGGAAGGGGAAATGTGCAGTCACAAGCGATTATCGAGTTGCAAGCGTTACCATTAAATCATCCATACCAGAAACAAACTCTTGAATTAGTTTACAACTTGCGCGAAAACTTGAGAGTAAACCAAGAATTAGAAGCAGATGATAGGGAGTTGATTATGCGACTAGAACCACTTTATCAAAGAGACAGGGAACAAGCCAAAGAAGAAGGAAGGCAAGAAGGAAAACAAGACTTAATACTGCGTCTACTAAATCGCCGTATTAGTGAAATTGATGCATCATTAATCGGGCGAATTAAAGGTTTATCGATTGAACAATTAGAGAATTTAGGAGAGGCATTGCTAGATTTTTCTAGTGTTGCTGATTTAGAAACTTGGTTAAACCAACAATCAATCTAATTCATTTCGATTGATAAAGAGTTAATTATGCGACTAGAACCACTTTATCAAAGAGGCAGAGAACAAGCTATACAAGAAGGAAATAAACAAGGAGAACAACGTCTAGTTATACGTCAACTCAATCGCCGTATTGGTGAGATGGATATGTCACTAATCGAGCGAATTCAAGGCTTATCGATTGAACAATTAGAGAATTTAGGAGAAGCATTGCTAGACTTTTCTAGTGTTGCTGATTTAGAAACTTGGTTAAACCAACAATCAATCTAATTCATTATTACTAGACCTGGCGACTAGAAGTCACGGCTATACAGACAAAACCCACCTCCGTGGGTTAAAAATCCTTGATTTCCTCTTAGTCCACGGAGGTGGACTTTGTTTGTGTAGTAGCGAATTCTATTCGCCTAATACTTTTGAAACTATACCTTCAGTATAAAAAAAACTTGCTAATAACCGATTACCAGTAAGGCTTTCAGTAATAAAAGTAAGCTAAACTTTTATAGCCAAGTATTGCCTAAAAATATTTCATAATTGAAGGGAGAAAATCCCAATGGAGAACATAAAAATGCTGGAATCATATCGTAAACACGTTGCTGAAAGAGCAGCACTCGGTATTCCCCCTTTACCATTGGATGCGAAACAAACCTCAGAATTATGTGAATTACTGAAAAATCCGCCCAAGGGTCAAGAGGATATATTATTACATCTATTGAGCGATCGCGTTTCTCCTGGTGTCGATCCAGCAGCTTATGTCAAAGCTGGATTTCTCACCGCCATTGCTAAAAAAGAAATCACCAGTCCCTTGATTTCGCGCATAGAAGCGGTGCAATTGTTAGGGACGATGATAGGTGGTTACAACGTGCAAGCTTTAATCGATTTGCTGCAATGGCCCACCGTATCCCTCTCAGACTCATCTGAAACACCTCTAGTGATGGGCGGACAAGGAAAGGAACCCATCGCCGCCTACGCCGCCAACGCCTTAAGCAAAATCCTCTTAGTGTATGACGCTTACCACGATGTTTTAGAGTTGTCTAAAACCAATCCTTTCGCCAAGCGGGTGATTGACTCTTGGGCGGAAGCTGAATGGTTTACCCTTCGCCCTACACTAAGAGAAGCGATTACTGTCACCGTTTTTAAAGTTCCTGGAGAAACCAATACCGACGATTTATCGCCCGCCCAAAGCGCCACAACTCGCCCAGATATTCCCTTACACGCCTTAGTGATGTTAGAGTCACGGCAACCGGGAAGTTTGAAAACCATTGCCGAACTGAAGAAAAAAGGGCATCCTGTAGCTTACGTGGGAGATGTAGTTGGTACTGGTTCCTCGCGGAAATCTGCCATCAACTCGGTATTGTGGCACATGGGAAATGATATACCTTTTGTGCCAAACAAACGCGCTGGGGGTTATGTTTTAGGTGGTGCGATCGCGCCTATTTTCTTTAACACAGCAGAAGATGCCGGTGCTTTGCCTATTCAGTGCGATGTCACCAAACTAGAAACCGGCATGGTAATTACCATCCATCCTTACAAAGGCGAAATCACAAACGAAGCAGGCGAAGTCATTTCCACCTTTGCCCTCAAACCTGACACCATCCTCGATGAAGTTCGTGCAGGTGGACGCATCCCCCTACTTATCGGACGTACCCTCACAGACAAAACCCGTCTTGCACTTGGTTTAGAACCCAGCACAGTTTTCACTCGTCCTCAGCAAGCCCTTGATACAGGCAAAGGCTACAGCCTAGGACAGAAAATGGTAGGTAAAGCTTGCGGATTACCTGGTGTGCGTCCCGGCACATCCTGCGAACCAATCATCACTACCGTTGGTTCCCAGGATACCACAGGCCCCATGACCCGCGATGAATTGAAAGAACTCGCCTGTCTTGGTTTCAGTGCAGACTTAGTGATTCAGAGTTTCTGCCATACTGCTGCTTATCCCAAACCAGTAGACATCAAAACCCATCACGAACTCCCTGATTTCTTTGCTTCTCGTGGCGGTGTCGCCCTCCGTCCCGGTGATGGTATTATCCACTCTTGGTTAAACCGGATGCTGCTACCCGACACCGTGGGAACTGGCGGCGACTCTCACACCCGCTTCCCCTTGGGTATTTCCTTTCCCGCCGGTTCTGGATTAGTGGCGTTTGCAGCAGCTTTGGGTGTCATGCCTTTAGATATGCCAGAGTCAGTATTGGTAAGATTTAAAGGTGAATTGCAACCAGGTATCACCCTGCGGGATGTTGTGAACGCCATTCCCTACGTGGCAATTCAAAAAGGTTTGCTGACAGCAGAGAAGCAGAATAAGAAAAACGTTTTCTCCGGGCGAATTTTGGAAATAGAAGGTTTGCCTGATTTAAAAGTTGAACAAGCATTTGAACTCACCGATGCTAGTGCCGAACGTTCTTGTGCCGGATGCACAATTAAGCTGAGTGTAGAGACAATTTCGGAATATCTGCGTTCTAACGTAGCACTGCTGAAAAATATGATCGCACGGGCCTATCATGATCCGCGTACCATGCTGCGCCGTGTGGCAAAGATGGAAGAATGGTTAGCAAATCCCGTGTTATTAGAAGGCGATACCGATGCCGAGTATGCCGAAATAATTGAAATTGATTTGAACGAAATCAAAGAACCAATTGTTGCTGCTCCCAATGACCCCGATAATGTTAAGTTATTATCGGAAGTTGCTAACGATCCAGTGCAAGAAGTATTCGTCGGTTCTTGTATGACGAATATTGGTCATTATCGGGCAACAGCAAAAGTTTTGGAAGGCGCAGGTGAAGTGAAAACTCGCTTGTGGATAGCACCACCAACGCGCATGGATGAACACCAATTAAAAGAAGAAGGTGTATATAGCGTTTTTGGGGCTGCGGGTGCGCGTACAGAAATGCCAGGATGCAGCTTGTGCATGGGTAATCAGGCGCGAGTTGCTGATGGCACAACAGTGTTTTCTACCTCTACCCGCAACTTTAATAATCGCATGGGTAAAGATGCGCGAGTGTATCTTGGTTCAGCAGAATTAGCCGCAGTTTGTGCGCTGCTGGGGCGGCTTCCCACAGTGCAGGAATATTTGGATATTGTGGCGAGTCGAATTCATCCTTTTGCAGATGATTTGTATCGGTATTTGAACTTTGATAAAATCGTCGGCTTTGAGGATGAAGGGCGCGTGATTCCGTTGGAAGAAATGCCGAGCATTGAGAATATTTTGGGTATGCCTACCGCAGCAAAGTAGGTAATTGTATCAAACGGGGATTTTTATAGATCCGCTGCCTGTCTAAACTTAAGAAAGAGTTCACTGAAGTGAAATAGTGTTATTTTTAGAGTAGGGCTTTTGCCCTCTCTATCTCTTTCTTTTTATCTGATTTATTTTATTCATGCCATTAATGTTTGATGATGAAAGAAGTCAGTATCTTTGATTTAATATTGGTTATAAAAAAGGGAAAAGACTTAAAGGGATTTCCGTTTATATCCGCATTAAGAATGAAAAGATTTACATTGAGGAAAATTATACGAAGGAAGATATGGCAACAGAGTTAATGCAGTTAGGTGTTCCAGCTAGTGATATTGTATTGGCATTCAGCCTTTAGAGATGAGGAAACTTACTGAGTTTGCTGTAACTTAAATTTCAAGATTATAAAGGATTTGATCGCAATGAATTATTAATTTCACCAAGTCTCTCGATCGCCTTCTGGTAATTGTAAATTGAGTATTAAAGAAAAAGTTTGTAATCTTTCTAATGTTCTTATAACAGGTTCATTTAATCTTTGAGAAGCACAATGGATATGAAAAGAAGAAACGTTGCCTTTAATCCAAGGAGATGCTGCATCTAAGTCTTCAGATAAAGCGACTAAATCTGCTTGGGTGACTATTAAATCTCCTAATAATCTTGGATCTATTTTAGGTAGTTTAAATCCTAGCGGTGTAAGTTTTTGTAATCTTGTTAAAATTGTGGCTACTGGTTTTTTGAGCGACATGGAAACTCGTAAAATATGAATTAAACTAATTTCATTTTCTAACCAAGGCTCATTTTGATCGAGGTCTTGGGATAGGGTAATAATATCATCTTGATTGGCAGTAAAATAATCTAAAAGTTCTGAATTAGTTTCTGGAACTTCTATTCCTAAAGGAATAAATTTTTGTACTTGTTTAAGAGTCTCTGCTACAGTTTTGTTAAGCTCAACCGATGCTCGAACGATTTGCCAATTAGGTATCTTTTCTTTAAAGAAAGGAGCATTACTATCTAAATTCCGTGAGAAAACAATCATATCTTCTTGAGATGGAATAAAACTACTTAAAATTTCTAGAGATATCTGAGGAACATCTAAACCTAAAGGGACAAATCTTTGTAATCTATTGACAATTTCTGTACCAGATTTTTCTAATTTTACTATAGCTTGAATAATATGAAGTGTAAGAACTTTATCGGTCAGCCATTTTCCTGAAGTAACACGATAGTCACCCTCCAAGTTAAAATCTTCAGATAGTAATTTTAAATCATCGTATGTAACCTTGTAGTTACTTAAAGATTCAGGAATATTTTTGGGGATTTCAAGACCTGCAACACCCACGGCAAGGAATTTTTGAAATCGTTCTATTGTTTTACCAAGTGCTTCATCAAGCCAATATGCAGAGCGAAGAATATGAATTAGAGAAACTTTTTCTATACGAGGACTTTCTTCAAAAAAATTTTCACACAATATTAATTTATCTATATTAGTTATATTGTCTATATTTTCTGGAATTTTCTTCGGTACTTTGACTCCTAAAGGTATATATCTCTGCATGTCTTTTATGAAATCAGAAATTGACATATTTTGCCATCTATACTCAATAATTTCTATGTGTGCAGGCTCTAAAAAACCATTGGTCAACCAATCTGTACCCGTTCCATCTTCATAGATACATAAGTAGTCAAAGTCTTCATAAGTGACAACAAAATTTCCTATATTGTCTATAGACAATTCTGGAATCTCTAGTCCTAATGATGCAAATTTTTGTAAAGATTTTAATATTTCAGCTATTGGTTCATTTAACGAACAACTAGCTTCAAGCAAATGAATGAGTAGTGGATTATCTTCATACCAGTTAAATTCTCCATACAATAAATAATGCTCAAGTCTCTGTAAATCTTTTAAAGTTAGATTGTTTAGATAATCAAACTCAACTTGTTGCAATTCAATTCCTAAAGGGACAAAACAATTTATAATTTTTATAATTCGAGTTACTTCATCTACTAACCATTCGTGAAAGTAGTCTGCAATATCTTCATCTTCAACATCAATAAACTCTTCAAATTCCTCATACCAATTAAGATTGAGTAATATATCAAGTAGAGTAACATAATTTTCAACTATAGAACTTCTACCATTTTTTTCTGTTGAGCAAAAGCTCAATATTTCTTGAGTTACCTTAATATGCTCAAATAAATCTAGATTTACTTCTGGTAATTCAAATCCTAAAGGTATAAATTTTTGTAGTTCTCGTAGTGCAAAAGCAATAGATATATCTAGCTTATGAGCTATTTTTAGAATATGAATTGGTGATACTTTTTGTTTTATCCAAGGACTTTTGCTATTTAGTTTTTCTGAAAGAAGAAATAAATCTTCTTGGTTTAAAATGAAATTATTTAACGATTCTAAATTAATTTTAGGTAATTTAAGTCCTAGAGGAGAAAATAGCTTTAATCGCTTATAAATTTTAGCTATTGGTTTATTTAATTGTATAGCTATCCAAGCTAAATGACCAATAAATACTTCTTTTTCTAACCAAGGATTTCTCGCATCTAAATTTACAGATAATAAGATTAAATCTTCTGAATTTGCACGAAGATCACCTAAGATACCCACATCAATATTTGGTATTTTTAGTCCTAAATGTGAAAATTTTTGTAATCTTGTGAAGGTTTTAGCTAATGATTCATCTAGTATTAAAGCAGATTGAATCAGATGAATGAGAAAGAAAAAATTTGTAAATTTAAGTTCTGTTAATTCTTTGGCTTTTAAGTCAGTAGTCAACAATAAAGCAATAGCATCTCCGGGACGTGGTACTGGATAAGATATGAGAGATGAAGAAGATATAAAGTTTTCATTTTTATAATTTTGCCAAATAAGTTCATGATGAGAATGTAATTTTCCATAGATTGTATTGTTATATTGTCGTGAATCTAGATATTCTCCTATCTTTTTATCAATAAAAAAACATCCAATTTCCTCAAGATTAATTTTTGTCTGAGGGGATTCGGAGTAACTAATTTTTACTTTAGTATTTACATAAATGTTATTTTGAATCAAAAAATTTACAATATGTTCAGCCACATAAACTTCTGATTTTTCCAGTTCCCATAACCATTCCATAGATAAAGAAGACCAGCTAAACAAAGATTCCCAACCTTTAATCAATTCCTCTTTAGCCCAATTTTTATCCCAATCGACAATCTTCTTACGGTCTACTGTTAACTTAGGACGACGGCAACGAGACAGATTAACAACAATACAGGGATGTGTTTCTTCAGTTACCAAACCATCAGATAAAATACGTCCTTTTTCTGTAATCCACCATAAATCCGGATGATTAGCATTAATAAAACAATCATCAGAAAGTTCGGGATGTCGTAATTGCCCTGATTGCCAAATTTCTTGCTTTTCAAACTCTTTCACTTCAGTTTTAAAATCAGCCACCCATAGCAGTTGTTTGAGAATTTCAAGACAGGAAATAGGCTTATTTTGATAATGAGTTAAGTTGAGATAAAGCCTGATTTTTGTTCCTGAATTTCTACCTCCCCCCAAATCCTGCATCCGAAAAAGACCGCTACTCCCTGGAATCTTGATTTGTAATCGCTGTCCGGGTTTACCCTGATGATTTAATCGACAAGTTTCTACCTCAATCTCATCAGCTAACATGAAATAACTCAATACCCCAATTCCAAATTGACTATTTGGATAGAGACGAATCGGCGGATCGCACTTCAACCATTCTGCTTGTTCTTCAATAAATTCTGGAAAATCAGCAAAACGACGACCTGCACGAGCAAAACACTGGGAAAGATGCTGCATTCCCATACCAATGCCATTATCTTCACATTCAATGTATTCTCGTCCTTCCTCATCCTTTGCCTGACAAAAGGTGATCCGTCCTTCCCATGTCTCGTCTTGTCCTTGATATTTTCCTGTCTGCTTAAGATATTTCAGCCTTGCCTCACGGTAACGGCAAGCATCAAGAGCATTTTGGTATAACTCACGAATTGCTAACCGAGGGTCCCCATAAAGCTGTTCTCCCATCAGCAGTTCGCGCACTTCATCATGGGCAAGCTGGAAATTAACGTGTGGTGTTTGATAAACTGCTACACCATTTTGCTTCTCAGGGATAACTCCATCTGGCGATACGTGCATTGGTAAGCCAACCAATACCTCCATCTCTACTCTTTTCTCTTCTACTTGCCGAAGAATGTGAGTGAGAACCAAATTGGCCTGTTCAACGTGTTCCTGTATAACCAAATCCACTGCTGGATGATGACAAGTAACGCGCAGTGTACGCCCTCGTCTAGAAGGATTCCAGCGAGCCTCTGCTATTGTAGAGCGTACATCATTAGACATCTCCGAAAACAGTCAAAACTGCTTTGTGACTAGCTTACAAGGCGCATT
>NZ_JABXKL010000081.1:0-67928 GCF_017114995.1 Nostoc sp. NMS9
CACAGTGCGGTTGTGGAATTTCCAAGGTCAGCCCTTGGCTGAACCCTTCGGTGGTGAGCAGGGTAGGGTCTATTCTGTCGCCATTAGCCCGGATGGGCAGACGATTGTCAGTGGCGGTGATGACGGCACAGTGCGGTTGTGGAATTTCCAAGGTCAGCCCTTGGCTGAACCCTTCGGTGGTAATCAGCGTAGGGTGAATTCTGTCGCCATTAGCCCGGATGGGCAGACCATTGTCAGTGGCGGTGAAGACGGCACAGTCCGGTTGTGGAATTTCCAAGGTCAGCCCTTGGCTGAACCCTTCGGTGGTGAGCAGGGTAGGGTCTATTCTGTCGCCATTAGCCCGGATGGGCAGACGATTGTCAGTGGCGGTGATGACGGCACAGTCCGGTTGTGGAATTTCCAAGGTCGGCCCTTGGCTGAACCCTTCGGTGGTGATCAGGGTAGGGTGAATTCTGTCGCCATTAGCCCGGATGGGCAGACGATTGTCAGTGGCGGTGAAGACGGCAGAGTCCGGTTGTGGCGGGCTGACTGGCGTGTATGGTTACAAGTCTGCTGTGACAGGTTGCGTTATCATCCCATCTTCACCAACCCGCAAACTGAGGAGGCAAAAGCCGCCTGCGAAGTCTGCCGCAAATATGTTTGGAGTAAAGAAGAAGTTAAAAGCGGGGATTAATAAGAAGAAAACAGGAAAAATAAACCTCTAATCTCCAATGTTGAGGCTCAGAACTCCACTTTTCACCTTCAGAACTCGAAACTTCGACCTCTGAACTGGGAACTTTGACCTTTGAACTTGAAACTTCGACCTTTGAACTCGAAATTTCGACCTTTGAACTCGAAATTTCGACCTTTGAACTCGGAACTTCGACCTCTGAACTCGGAAGTTCGTGCTTAGAACAGCAATATCCGAGATCCAAGGCTCAATCATCCTGAGTGAAGGGTAATTATTAATAGTCAACCCTAATTAACAGATACATGAATTACAACCACTTAGGATAAATATCTGAAAATTATTGCAGATCCATAGTCAGCTATGATTGACATGATGCCAGCCGTTGATTTTTTGCACTACTCAAAAATTATGCTAGATGAAACTACCATTGAGCAACGTTTGGTAAATCTTGAGCAGACAGTTGCCGAACTTAAACGTTTGCTTATCGCTGCTCCCACTCCTAGCAATTGGCTTGAGAAAGTGACGGGTTCAATTTCGGATGAGCAAGTTTTCCTGAAAGTTCTGGAGTATGGTGAGTCTTTGCGCCACGCTGATAGACCCACAGACGAAACCACTGACCAAACGTGAAGTATCTTTTGGATACCGACCATATAAGTTTTTTACAACGGCGTTCTGCTTTGGAATACGCGAACTTAACGGCTCGAATTGCTCAACACTCATCCGCAGATTTTGCATTTTCCATTATTAGTCTTCACGAACAAGTTCTTGGTGCTAATACCTTTATTAATCGTGCCCAAACATCGGCTGATACAATTCGAGGATAGATGATACTGCTGGAGATTCTTCAAGGTTTCTCAGTTGCTCCAGTTCTACCATTCGATACTAGTGCAGCAACAGTTTTCGATGGACTAAAAGCGCAGCGAGTTCGTGTCGCTACAATGGATTTGCGAATTGCATCAATTGCTATTTCACGAAATTTGGTACTTTTGACCCGAAATAATCGTGATTTTAGTCAAGTAACAGGTTTGGTGACACAAAATTGGACAGTATAAATAATTTGCAGAACCGCAACATCCGAAATCTATGGCTCAATAATGGTAAGTGAAGGGCGATTATTTAAGAGTCAACCATAATTAATATCAAGTTCGGGTCAACCCCAAAATTAAATCATCTCATCAACTACCTAAAACTTACTCGTAATGCGTCCACATCCGAATTATCTTGACTACTTGTTCGGATTCGATGACTTCATATACCAACCGATGCTGTATGTTTATCCTGCGAGAATACGCACCTGATAAATCACCAACCAGCTTTTCATAAGGTGGAGGATTTTGAAAAGGATTTTTTTTAAGAACTACAAGCAACTCCTCAGCTTTTTCCTTTAAATTACTAGAAGCTAACTTCTTGGCATCTTTTTGCACTTGTTTTGTGTAAACCAACCTCCAACTCACTTCTTCAGAATTCGGAAGTGGCTCTCCATTACTGCACTGACTCACCAATCCAACTCTTCATCGCATTCTTGGATCGGAATTGCTAGTCCTTCTTTTATAGATTCTCCCATTCCAGGTATAGATAACAAGTAAAGAGTCTCCTGAATTGCAGACCAGTCTTTTTCTGCAAGCAGAATCGCATTACCACGTTCACCCTGAATGATCACAGGCTTACCCTGCTCTGCAACTTGGTCTATCAGTTCTTGTAAATTATTTTGAGCGTCGTTGACGGGAAGTGAAGACATCATGCTTTTTTAGCTGACGATAACTTTACTTTAGTTTATCTACGAACTTAGAGCAAAAATGCGTAGGGTAGCTCGTCGTAGACATCGCTTGTAGTCTAATGATGCGTCTGGGCTTACCCTGAGAACTCGGATGTTCTAAACTGGAACTACGTTGTAAGCACTCAATGATGGCACAAATCACATTTAAGGTTGAAGCATTTTGGGATTCAGACGCAGAAGTTTGGGTAGCAACTAGTGATGACGTACCTGGATTAGTAACAGAAGCTTCTACGATTGAGGTTCTGACGCAAAAGCTGCGAGAAATAATTCCAGAACTTATTATGTATAATCATTCTGGAACAAGCACTCGATACAATTAGCCAAGCCCCACTAGAGCAGCAATAGATGCTACTAGAAATTAGATAGGAGGTAAGCAATAATGCTACGAACTATTGAAGGAATTTATAAAAATGGCAAAATCGAACTAGCTGAAACGCCACAAGGTATTATTGAGAGCAGAGTCTTTGTTACTTTCTTAGAAACAAAACTCATGACTTGGCCAGAAACGATTATGCAACATCAAGGTGTAGTAGAAAGTATTATTTTTGAGTCCTACCGAGACGAACTGCTACCACCTAACGAAATCCAGTTGTAATGATGGGTTATTTACTCGATACCTGCGTAATTAGTGATTTTGTCAAGGGAGAAGAAAATACTCTCAACCTATTAAAGTCTACTACTCCCACTGATATTTTTATTTCCTCCTTAACAGTAATGGAGGTGAAGTATGGATTAGCAATCAATCCCCAACGTGCCTTGAAAATCCAATCATTGATTGAAGCATTATTAGGTTTGATTACAATTTTACCTTTTGGTGTGGAAGAAGCAGAACTTGCTGCCCAAATTAGAAGTATTTTGAAAACAGCAGGTACTCCTATCGGTTCTTATGATGTACCGATCGCAGCAACAGCACTAACTCACAATCATATTGTTGTAACATCTAATGTTCGAGAGTTTCAAAGAGTACCTAGCTTGTAAATAGAGAATTGGCGTTCTTCTTAAATTAGTTATTAATGTATTGGAAATGGGGCTTTAGACTATTAATTGTATTCTTGGGGCTGTGGCTACTGTTGGATCTGGGTTCCCGCCTGGGAGCAGAGATTTTTTGGTTTCGGGAAGTCGGCTATCTGCAAGTGTTTTTGTTGAGGCTGGTGACTCGTGGTGTTTTGTGGGTAGTCGTGGCTGGGATAACTGTTGTCTATCTACTGCTAAACCTGGCTTTAGCACAACGGCTAAAATATTCCCAGTCTCTAAAGATTGAGCAAGCAGAACTCAACAGTGAATTAACAAATTTTCTCAGTCCTAATTATCCAAGACGCAACGAAACCCGGATACTAGGGCCACAAAGCTTTCAAGCATTAAAATTGCGCTGGTTATTACCCTTAACTCTGGTTCTAAGCTTGTTGATTGGGTTAATGCTGGTTCACTATGGTCAAATTGCTCTTTTCTATTGGCATTCTCCAGTTAATCAGGCTATTCTACCCGTTCCCACCCTATTTCGACCGGAGACAATCTGGCAACTGTTGAGGCAGATTGTCTCTCAAGTCTGGTATCTCGGTTTAATTGGGGGAGTAGCGATCGCCATCTTAATCTATCCTCAATTTTTACTGACTGCGATCGCAATTCTCTCCAGTCCGATTTTTGCCTTCATCATATTCCGACACTGGCCAAAGGTGCTGCAATATTTTCACCCCACCCTTTTCAACAGCACTGAGCCTTTATTTGGTCGAGATATCAGCTTTTTCGTATTTTCCTTACCCTTTTGGGAACTGCTAGAACTGTGGCTGATGGGATTATGTTTGTATGGCTTCGTCGCCGTTACTCTCACTTATCTCTTGTCGGGGGATAGTTTGAGTCAGGGAATTTTCCCTGGTTTTTCACCGCAGCAGCAGCGTCATTTATTCGGTATGGGTGGCTTATTGATGCTGGTAGTAGCTTTGAGTTATGGGCTAAGTCGCTATGAACTCGTGTATTCTAGCCGTGGTGTGAGTTATGGTGCTAGCTATACCGATGTCACAGCCCAGTTGCCAGCTTACACCGTCTTGGGCATTGTGGCAGTTGCGATCGCCTTTTACCTCCTTTGGCGAACGTTTTTCTGGAAACCCAAATCTCAGTATCGTAGCTTTGTATTTTACGGGTTGGGGGTTTATCTAGTATTAGTTGTAGCTGCTGATGTTGTTTTACCTACTGTGGTGCAATATTTAATTGTCCAACCTAATGAGTTGCAACGAGAGCAACCCTACATTCAGCGGACTATTGCCTTAACTCGTCAAGCATTCGATTTAGAGGCGATCGATTCTAGAAGCTTCAACCCGCAAGGAACACTGACTGAAGCTGATATTCAAAAGAATGACTCGACAATTCGGAATATTCGCCTGTGGGATGAGCGACCACTCTTAGAAACTAACCGTCAACTGCAACAGATTCGCCCGTATTATCAGTTCCCCGATGCCGATATTGATCGATATACTCTCAAAACAGATGTAACTTCACGCCGACCACCTGCCCCTCAAAAGCCGCCAGTAACGCAGCAGGAAGCAGTTGAATCAACAGAACGGCGGCAGGTACTGATTGCCGCACGAGAATTAGATTACAGTGCTGTACCACAGGAAGCTCAAACATGGGTTAATCGCCATTTAATTTATACCCACGGTTTCGGGTTTACTGTTAGTCCAGTTAATACAGTTGGTCCGGGTGGGCTACCAGAATATTTTGTTAAAGATATTAGCGGTAATAGTAGCGCTCTCACAACTTCTAATGAAGCCGTTCGTCAAAGTATTCCGATTGGACAACCCCGGATTTATTACGGTGAAATCGCCAATACTTATGTAATGACTGGCACAAGAATTAGAGAGCTAGACTATCCTAGCGGTAGTGACAATGTTTACAACTCTTACGAGGGTCTAGGTGGTGTTGAAATCGGTTCAGTATGGCGACGGTGGCTATTTGCCATGTATTTGAAAGATTGGCAGATGGTGCTGACGCGGGACTTTTTGCCAGATACAAGAGTGCTACTGCGACGAAATGTCAAGGAAAGAATTCAAGCGATCGCACCTTTCCTGAAATTTGACAGCGACCCTTATTTAGTTGCTGCTGCTGCTAATCAAGATTTCCCAAGTAATCCTAGTTATCTTTATTGGATTGTTGATGCTTACACAACGAGCGATCGCTATCCCTACTCAGACACTGGTAGCGATGGTATCAATTACATTCGCAATTCTATCAAAGTAGTGATTGATGCCTATCACGGCACTGTGAAGTTTTACATTGCCGATCAGAGCGATCCGATTATTGCCACTTGGTCAGCGATATTTCCCAACATGTTCAAACCGCTCAGTACAATGCCAGTCAATCTCCGCAGTCATACCCGATATCCGGTGGACTTTTTCAAAATTCAATCTGAGCGGTTGATGACCTACCACATGACCGACCCCCAAGTATTTTACAACCGGGAAGACCAGTGGCAGATTCCTAACGAAATCTATGGTAGTGAACCCCGTCCGGTAGAGCCGTATTATTTGATTACTAGTTTACCCGCCGTAGACTTTGAAGAATTTCTTCTGTTTTTACCCTACACTCCCAAACAACGGACTAATTTAATTGCTTGGTTAGCGGCGCGATCGGATGGCAAAAACTACGGTAAGCTGGTGCTATATGTCTTTCCTAAAGAACGCCTGATTTACGGAACAGAGCAAATCGAGGCGCGGATTAACCAAGACCCAGTAATTTCTCAGCAAATTTCCTTGTGGAATCGCCAGGGTTCGAGAGCTATTCAAGGCAATCTACTAGTAATTCCCATTGAGCAATCGCTGCTGTATGTCGAGCCAATTTATCTAGAAGCCACACAGAATAGTCTGCCAACCTTGGTACGGGTAGTGGTGGCTTACGAAAACCGGATTGTCATGGCACAAACCTTAGAACAAGCATTGCAGGCAATTTTTAAACCAGAGGTTACACCAGCCCCGGCGATTATTCGTCCCTTTGAAGAAGCAGCGCCGCCAAGTTAAGTGATTTTAAGACTAAAAAGTTACATATCAGACGAAAGTGAGCAATCGCCGTTAACAAAATTGCAACAGACATAGTTTTAGGACTAATACCAATTCTGTATGAAGATGCGCTAAACCATATTTAAGTACAAGAAAGAAAAACGAACCGCAAAGGACGCAAAGGACACAAAGAAAGAAGAAGTTAAGAGGGTTTGGCGCAGCCTTACAAAGAAATGGTATAACCCTTTGCTCGACTTTATCAATTAAGTTGCAGATGATCAAATTTTAGATTTTTTTGCATCCCTCGATTCATGCGATCGCAACCAATGGTTATCGCTGGCGATTGCTACGTGATTCTTCTTTAAGTGCAAGAGCCGACTCAAAGATAAATAGGACCAGCCCTTTCAAGGTGAGCATATGTACTATCAAAATTTTTACGGCATTTAAGGCATCGGCTGGAATTGAACAAGGAATTTATGCATTCACCTCCAAATTTTTGGACTGTAAATTAAGCGATCGCCTGAGCCAAAGTACCAAAATTGGGTTAAAAACATCATTTATTTTATATAGCGTTTCCCGGTCTACTGAGGTACGATAAAGAAATAGGTTGTGCATTTTACTCAAATAGAAATGAAGGCATACTCGCTCGACTTACGTCAGAAGATTATCAATACGTACTTTGAGGGTAAAACATCTCAGCGTCAGCTAGCAAAAAGATTTCAAGTAGCCGTGAGTTTTGTTGAAAAATTGCTGAAACAATATCGAGAGAGTGGAAGTATTGCTCCGAAAGTTCGCATACAACAAACACCAACAAAGCTTTCAGAAGAACAGTTAAACATTTTGTCTTCAATTGTAGCGATTAATAATGATGCAACCTTAGATGAACTTCGTTGCCTGCTAGAACAACAAACAGGAGTTTTGATTGGTCGCTCAACTCTAGATAGGATGCTGCAAAAGTTAAACCTAAAGCTCAAAAAAAAACACTACACCCTACCGAAAAAGAAAGTGAACGAGTTCAATTACTAAGGTTAAAATTCTGGCAAACGGTTCAAGGTATTTTAGCCCAAGACCTGATTTTCATTGACGAATCTGGCGTTAATTTATCTTTAGTACGACTGTTTGCCCGTGCGCCCAAAGGAAAACGAGCGCGAGGTAAACGTCCTATTAAACGAGGAAAAAATGTCTCCTTAATTGGTGCTATTGCTTTCAAAGGTGTGATTACTCAAATTAGTCTGATTGGTGCGACAGATGGACTGACCTTTGAGGCATTTATCTCTCAAAAGCTAGTGCCAAAACTTTGGTCAGGAGCCTATGTTGTTATGGATAATTACTCGATTCATAAAAATAAAGAGATTGAAGTATTGATTCAAGCAGCAGGAGCAAATCTCATTTATCTACCACCTTATTCTCCCGATTTTTCACCAATCGAAAATTGCTGGTCAAAAATTAAAAGTATACTACGTTCTCTCGGTGCAAGAAATTACGTAGATTTAGCTAAAGCAATTGAAGAAGCTTTTAATAAAGTATCTTTAAAAGATATTCACAACTGGTTTACTCACTGTTGTTACTGTACCTCACTAGACTAGGAAATGCTATAGTACAAACGTTCACCTTAAAAGGGCTAGTCCTATATAATCTTTTCCTATACATGGGTAATTTCCAATCAGATGTGAAGATGAATATTAAAATTAACTTATGAAATATTTCTTATGGGATATTGATAATACACTAAAAAATTATTCACCACTGATGAACTAGAAAATTTATTATGTCTTTTTTAGATCGGAAAAGTCGATTTTTCAGTAAGTTTAATCGCCGAGATTTAAGGACTAGCCGATTAAGTTGGCTGACTATATCTAGCATCTTTTTATTTTTAGGAACTACTGGTGGTATGGTGCAAGTTAAAACAGCACAGAAGTCAGGGTTCACACTACAACTTTTACATACTTCCGACCAAGAAGCAGGTGTCCCAGCGCTAAAGGATGCACCGAACTTTTCGGCGGTGTTGAATGCACTGAAAAATCAAGATGCTAATCGTGATGGTAAACCTGATTATCCTAATACCTTAATCCTTTCATCTGGAGATGCTTATATTCCCAGTCCCTTCTTATTTGCCAGTGACACAGCTTTTGGTGGTCAGGGACGAGGAGATATTTTAATTTTAAATGCTCTTGGTTTTGGTGCGATCGCATTTGGTAATCACGAATTTGACTTAGGTACGGGTGTTGTTGCCGACTTACTCCGTGCTAAAGAAGATTACCCAGGTACAAAATTTCCCTATCTCAGCACAAATCTAGACTTCAGCACTGATAAAGACCTAGCAAAATTAGTTACTGCTGATGGACAAGAGGCAAGTAAAATTCCGAATAAAATTGCCCGTAGCACCATTATTACCGTCAATGGTGAAAAAATTGCTGTAGTTGGGGCGACAACTCCCACACTGCGGACTATTTCTTCTCCCGGTGGTGTGAGTGTGTTGCCTAAAGAATTTAATGACCGTGATACCGCAGATATCGCCGCCTTAGCTGCTGAAATTCAAACTTCTGTTGATACTCTGCTGACAAAAAACCCAGAGATTAACAAAGTTATTCTATTGGCACACATGCAGCAAATTGCCATTGAGCAAAAGCTAGCAAAATTCCTCAAGGGAGTAGATATTATTGTTGCTGGTGGTTCCAATACCTTACTAGCTGACAAAACAGACCGTCTGCGAGTGGGTGATAAATCTGCTGGAACTTATCCAATCATCAAAAAAGCCGCAGACGGTAATCCGATAGCGGTAGTTAATACCGATGGAAATTATCGCTATGTTGGTCGTCTAGTAGTTAACTTTGATGCCAAGGGAGTGATTATTCCTAAAAGTATTGACCCTAAAATCAGCGGTGCTTATGCGGCTGATTCCCAAGGTGTAGCAGCTGTGGGTGGGAAACCCGACGCCAAAATTGTTGCCATTACAGAAGCACTCAAAAAAGTGATTATTGCCCAAGATGGTCAGATTTTTGGGAAAAGCAACGTTTTCCTTAACGGCTGGCGGGGTGATGTCCGCACCCAAGAAACCAATTTTGGGAATTTGACAGCCGAAGCTAATTTAGCGATCGCTAAACGATACGATCCTAAAACTGTCATTTCTATCAAAAATGGTGGTGGTATCCGTGACAATATTGGTACCTATACCTTTCCCGCAGGTTCGACTCGCTCACAGGATGTTATCAAACTGCCACCCCAAGCAAATCCTGTAGCAGGCAAGAAAGAAAAAGAAATTTCCCAACTTGATATTACCAATGCTTTACGGTTTAACAATAGCTTGACTTTAGTTACTTTTAATGCTAAAGAACTAGTAGCAATAATTGAACACAGTGTAGCAGCCATAGCGCCGGGTGCTACCCCTGGCAGTTTTCCCCAAGTCGCGGGATTAGCCTTTAGCTTTGACCCGAACTTGCCAGCAGGTAAGCGTGTTAAATCCCTAGCTATCAAAGATGGAAAAGGCAAAATTATTGATGTAGTGGTGAAAAATGCAGAGTTAGTGGGTGACTCTAATCGCATCTTCCGCGCTGTCACCTTAAACTTTCTAGCAAATGGTGGTGATGGTTATCCTTTTCCCAAAACTGAACGGGTTGATTTGACATCAAAAGATGTTGATAAGAGCAAACGCACAGGTTTAGCCACCTTTGCTGCTGATGGTTCTGAACAAGATGCATTAGCAGAATATTTGGCTGCTAACTTTAAGCAGATTCCATTTGCTCAGGAGGATGTACCAGCTACCGAAGATACTCGTATTCAAAATCTGAAGTTGCGTAAAGATGTGGTGTTTTAAATCAATGGTCAGAATTCCAGTAATTGATTTCACTAATTTTACTAAGGGCAACGCAATAACTCGGCAAGCTGTCATCAAACAAATCTATGAAGCTTGTCATGAAATTGGCTTCATATACTTGCAAAATTCAGGAATATCAAAAGACCTAATCAAGGAAGTATTCACTCACAGTAAATCTTTTTTCAATTTACCTTTAGAAGTTAAGCAAAAGCAAGCTTGGAGTGATGAATTTAGTAATATGGGTTACGTTGGGATTGAGAGAGAACGTCTTAACCCCAATCAACCAGGCGACTTAAAAGAGGCATTTAATGTAAACAAACAAGCGGTAGGGATAGATGCTTCTCTTGTCACCTTCTATGATAATTGTACAGAACTTGCTAACACGATATTACAAGCTTATGCGTTGGCGTTGGAATTGCCAGAAGATTTTTTTACTGTAAGACATAATCAACCAAATCATACCTTGCGACTATTACACTATCCACCATTGCAGACACCACCAAAACCCGGACAGGTGCGTGCTGGTGAGCATTCTGATTATGGCAGTATGACCTTGCTTTTCCAAGATGACATTGGTGGGTTGGAAGTACAGACAGCATCTGGAGAGTGGATTGCCGCACCTGCAATTCCTGATACTGTAATAGTCAATACTGGCGATTTAATGCAACGGTGGACAAATCATCTGTTTTGCTCAACTAAGCATCGAGTGATGATTCCCACTGATAATAGGGTAAATCAGTCTCGGTATTCTATGGCTTTTTTCTGTCATCCTAATGATGATACAGAAATTACTTGTTTGGAGAGTTGCCAGAAAGAACAATCGCCTATCTATCCCCCTATCCTTGCGGGAGAATATCTTTTACAACGTTTACAAGCAACTTATGGTAATTCGTAATGAGGCAGGAGGCAGAAGGCAAAAGGTAGAAGGCAGGAGGCTCAGTTGGAATCCCCATAAATAAATTTAGGGGATTTAATAAGGACGCTGTAAATATGCGCTGCGCGTCACTATGTACATCTTTTTTTGTTTTTCATAAATAAATTTACTTGCTCTAAACCCGCTCTTCTGTGGGCAAAAAATATATTTTCTTCCTCCTGCCTCCTGCCCTCTGCCTTTCTTCGGTAATTCGTAATTAAGAAAGATATTTAATATGAAAACCTACGATTGGATTGTGGTTGGCGGCGGAATTACGGGTGCTGCACTCGCTTATGAACTGGCTAAAACTGGCTTTTCTGTACTTTTGTTGGAGCAATACAGCAGACTACAGAATGCAACTCGCTATAGTTATGGTGGGCTTGCCTATTGGTCGGGTAGTACGCCACTAACTCGGCTATTGTGCAAAGAAGCGATCGCACGTTACCATATCCTATCTCAAGAGTTAGACGCTGATATCCAATTTCGGGAATTAGATTTATTACTGACTATTTCAGCCCATAACGACCCAGAAACAACTGCTGTATTATATAATCAGTTTGCCATTCCACCCCGTTTACTCAGTATCCAAGAAGCTTGTGAGTTGGAACCACAGCTAAATCGAGAGGCGATATCTGGGGCTTTAACTGTCAAACACGGTCATATTCACCCAGAAAAAACAGCACAAGCTTACATCCAAGCTTTTGAGCGGGCTGGGGGTGAAATGCAGATTACCCAAGTATTGCAAGTATTGCAAGATGGTGTAAAAACCACCAGTGCAACTTTCCACAGCGCTAACGTAGTCGTTTGTGCGGGTGGACTCAGCCGCCAGCTTCTCAAATCTGCTGGTGTTTCCATCAAGCTGTATTTTACCCACGAAGAAATCATTGAAACCTCACCCGTTGATGTCAGGTTACGCACCTTAGTTATGCCAGCGAATCAACAACGGTTTCAACTAGAAGCTGAATCTACTCAAGTTGATGAATTATGGGATGAACTTGGTAATGAATTAGTACCAGCGATTTTAGATGTGGGTGCGATTCAGTTTCAAGATGGTAGTATCCGCATCGGTCAAATTAGCCGTGCGATCGCAGATCCTCAAGCCAAGGTAAACTCAGACGTAAGCGAAAAATGGTTGCGAAAAAGTGTTGGTCAAATTTTACCAGCACTGGAGAATCTACCAGGGACTTGGTATCACTGCTTAGTCGCATTTAGTAGCAATCAACTCCCCTTAATTGGTGCTATTCCCGAATTTAAAGGTGTTCATGTTTTCTCTGGATTTAGCAATCCCCTAGTACTGATACCACCTTTGGCAAAGCGCTTTGCTAATTTTGTAACTGGACAGGAAGATGAAATTATTACACAAATGCTAATCTAAAAGCCCCACAGCGAAAAACACAAATATTACTGATGCTGACACATTAAACGCTGCACTGATTTTAATTCAATCTCATACTTGGTTAATTGACAATAGTGCATCTTGTCTGTCTAAATAAATAATTAGAGTTCGCCTAATTTTCAGTAAAGGAATAGCAGCAATGTCTTCCATTGAGGACAACAAAATAATTGCTCAACGGTGGATTGAACTTATTAGCGAGCATAAGATCGAAGAAATTTGTGAGATAACCGCCCCGACTTGGAAAATGCACGGTGGTTTACCAGGACTTCCTCTTGGCCCTGAAGGGGTACGCAAACTCTTTGGTTCATTTGGGCCTATCCAGCAGAAATGGACAATTGAAGACGTAATCGCTGAAGGTGACAAAGTTGTTGTGCGCGCGACTAATACCTGCATCCAGGAGAGTTTTCTTGGCATACCTAGTCGTGGCCGTCAACAGACATTCACTGCTACGTTCATTCATTATATTACCGACGGAAAGATAATTGAAACCTGGCGAAACGCTGACGATCTTGGACGGGTTCTTCAGCTTGGGGCACGGATTGAACCAGGAATATCTGAGCAATAGCAGTGTAGGTGGAATATTCTAACCTGATTTAATGATTAAAACTATTGCTGTGTTAACCAGCTATCTGTTCAGCACAGACCAGAATTTTGAAAAGAGATAAGTAGGTAGACATAATTAAATATAAAATAAACTCCTAGTTTGTAGTGAGCGATTTATCGCTCAGAGCAAGGATTATCAGGACTAAAATCCTTACTACAAACTTTAAATTTATTTATGCCTAGATACTTAGCAGTTTTTAACTGTCTAGAATCAAAGATGTTCGTGGAAGAGAAAGGTTTTGTTCTTCCATAACGTATTGCATAGATATGAGAATCTTTATAAAGTTAATAAAGCTTCATATTAAAAAGTTTGTTTTTTATTACAAAAACAAACTTTTTTGTATAAGGCGTCACTTTTTACTAGTAAACTATCGCACTAATATCACACTTTAAAGATTGATATTGTCAGCTTTCTATAAGTTGGCTGATTCATCAACAGGAAAATTCATAAAAAGATGAGAAGACAATTTAACCGACGCAAGTTTATAATCTACGGCTCTTTAACTTTTGGAAGCAGCTTTTTTTTGAAAGCTTGCGCGAATAATTCTCCAACTGCGACAGAGAGTCCAGCCGCACCTCCTACGGCTTCACCAGCGGCGGCTACTGCTGGTGACACCATCAAAGTAGGTATTTTGCACTCTCTGAGTGGTACGATGTCTATTAGTGAAAAAAGCGTTGTTGATGCTGAAAAGTTAGCAATCAAAGAAATTAACGCTGCTGGTGGTGTTTTAGGTAAGCAAATTGAAGCAATTACCGAAGATGGTGCTTCTAACTGGGATACTTTTAGAGAAAAAGCAACCAAGCTAATCGATCAAGATAAAGTTGCTGTAGTCTTTGGTTGTTGGACTTCTGCTAGCCGCAAGAACGTTAAGCCAGTATTCGAGAGCAAAAACCACATGCTCTGGTATCCTGTGCAATACGAAGGTCAAGAGTGTTCTAAAAATATTTTCTACACTGGCGCTGCGCCAAATCAACAAATTGAACCATCTGTTGATTGGCTGTTAAAAAATAAGGGCAAAGAATTCTTCTTAGTTGGCTCTGACTACGTTTTTCCCCGGACTGCTAACACAATTATTAAAGCTCAACTAGAAGCTTTAGGCGGAAAAACAGTTGGTGAAGACTATTTACCTCTTGGGAACACGGAGGTTACACCAATTATCACTAAAATTAAGCAAGCTTTGCCTAATGGAGGTGTAATTTACAATACTCTAAATGGTGATAGCAACGTTGCTTTCTTCAAACAATTGAAAGGTGCTGGATTGACACCAGAAAGATATCCTTCCATGTCTGTCAGTATTGCTGAAGAAGAAGTTAAAGCAATTGGTGTAGAGTATCTCAAAGGTCACTATGCTGCTTGGAATTACTTCCAAACAGTAGATACACCTGCTAATAAAAAGTTTGTCGCAGCTTTCAAAAAAGAATACGGTGAAAATCGGGTAACAAATGACCCAATGGAAGCAGCATACATTGCAGTTTATTTGTGGAAGCAAGCAGTACAAAAAGCTGGTACTACAGACATAGCTAAGGTAAGTGCTGCGGCTTATGGTCAAACCATAGATGCACCTGAAGGTAAGGTGACAATGGATGCTAATCATCACATATCTAAAATTGTGCGAATTGGTCAAGTAAGGCTAGATGGTTTATTTGATATTGTCTATGCTACTCCTGCACCAGTTGAGCCAGTTCCTTGGAATCAATTTGTCAAAGAAACTAAGGGATTTGCTTGTGATTGGAGTGACCCTGCTAAGGGTGGTAAGTACAAGAAAACCTAAATAATTCATAATTTTCTCGTTTCTTGGTAGAACCTGGAAATGCTGCTCATTGCGGCTTTGCCGCGAGTCAGGAGGCAGAGCCTCCTAATAGGCATTCCCAGTCTCAGACTGGGAACGAGGCAACCTAATTACTAATTAGTTTGTGGAGAAATAAGTGTTAGCAGGATTCTTAGAAGCTGTATTTAATGGTATTAGTATTGGCGCGGTATTATTAATTGCTGCGTTGGGACTGGCGATTATATTTGGATTGATGGGCGTCATCAATATGGCGCATGGTGAATTGATGATGTTTGGTGCTTATACAACTTATGTTGTGCAAAATGTATGTAAGCAATTAGGTGGGGTGTGGTTTGAAGTCTATATATTTTTGGCTTTGATTATTGCATTTATATTCACGGCTGCTGTGGGATTAATTTTAGAAAGAGGCGTGATTCGTTATCTCTATGGACGCCCATTAGAAACTCTACTAGCAACTTGGGGAGTAAGTTTAATTTTTCAGCAGTTTGTTCGCAGCGTGAATTGGGTATTGATAGTTGGCATAGGCTTATTTTCTCTGCTGTTTTTTGGAGGTTTATGGATTTTAAATTCCCGCACTGATTTGGGAAGAGTTCGTAACTGGATTGTGGCGGTGATATTTTTATTATCGCTGGGAGTGACAATCACAACGGGCAATTTATTGAGTCAAACTTATCAGTTAGCTGTGACTCAACCTTGGTTTGGCGCTCAAAATGTAGATGTAACAGCACCGACTTGGTTACAAGCAGGGATATCTTTAGGTGGTGTGCAATTACCCTTTGCCAGATTATTTATTATTGCTTTAACAATAATCTGTGTGGCGGGAATTTATTTATTTTTACAACGTTCTAGCTGGGGTTTAAGAATTCGGGCTGTGACGCAAAACCGGAGTATGAGCGCTTGTTTGGGTATCCCAACTCAAAAGGTTGATGCAATTACTTTTGCATTGGGTTCTGGTTTAGCTGGTGTGGCTGGATGTGCGATTAGTTTGCTTGGTTCTGTAGGGCCAAATACGGGACAAAACTATATTATTGATACTTTTATGGTTGTTGTCGTTGGGGGTGTAGGGAATTTAGCTGGGACGATTGTGGCTGCTTTGGGTATTGGTACGGCTAATTTTTTAATTGGTTCTGGTACTTTGGCTTTGTTGTTGAGTTCTGTTAAACCTTTGGCTGATTTGTTTACTTTTTTTGCGACGACGAGTATGGCGAAGGTGATGGTATTTGCGCTGATTATTGTGTTTTTACAGTGGAAGCCTGGGGGGATTTTTCCGCAGAAGGGACGTACTGTTGATGTTTAAAACGAACCGAGAAGACGCAAAGGACGCGAAGAAAGAATGAGGAATAGGGGAGGAGGGTTATTAATTGAGGTGGGTGTGGTGGTTGCGATCGCACTCTTCCTTATAATTGTTATGCCACTGTTGCTTACGGAGTTTCGCCTGAATTTGTTGGGACGATTTTTGTCGCTGGCGATCGCAGCTTTGGGTATCGATTTGATTTGGGGTTATACTGGTTTACTAAGTTTGGGACATGGTATCTTCTTTGGTTTGGGTGGATATGCGATCGCAATGTACCTGAAACTGCAAGTCCCTACTGGAGAATTGCCTGATTTCATGGGACTTTATGGGGTTACAGAACTTCCCGCCTTTTGGCAACCTTTTTATTCGTTTCCTGTAACAATAGCTTTGGTGGTACTCATTCCAGGGTTATTGGCGGGATTGTTGGGATATTTAGTTTTCCGAAATCGTCTCAAGGGAGTTTATTTTTCTATCTTGACTCAAGCCGGAACTATTGTATTTTTCAACTTCTTTAATGGTCAGCAAAAACTATTCAACGGTACGAACGGACTGATAGATTTTACAACCTTGTTTGGGGCAAGTGTGAGCGATACGAAAACGCAGTTTATTTTCTACACGCTGACGGTAGTGTTTCTCGCAGCCACCTATGGGATTTGTCGCTGGTTGACAACTGGACGTTTTGGCAGATTGTTGATAGCGATTCGTGATGATGAAAGTCGGGTAAGATTTTCTGGCTATGACCCTACAGATTTTAAGGTGGTGGTGTTTGCGGTTTCAGGTGCGATCGCAGGCATAGCAGGAGCATTTTACACCATTCAGAGTGGTTCTGTATCACCCAGAGCAATGGATATTGCCTTTTCGATTGAAATGGTGATTTGGGTAGCTGTAGGTGGACGCGCTACTTTAATTGGCGCGATTGTCGGAACTTTGTTAGTAAATTATGCCCGCACTTTTTTAAGCGAACAATTTGCCGAAATCTGGCTATTTTTCCAAGGCGCACTATTTTTGATAGTCGTCACAGTCCTTCCTGACGGCATCGTGGGATGGTTGCGTAGTCAGAATATTTCTCTTTTCCACCGTCGTCAAGAAATTGCTACATATCCCACCTTGGAAGAAGACCCCGAAGTACAACATGAACGCGAAAATATTGGAAACTGAAAACGTAACTGTTAGTTTTGACGGTTTTAAAGCTTTAAACCAGCTTAACTTTAGTATGGATGTGGGTGAATTACGGGTAGTAATTGGCCCGAATGGCGCGGGAAAGACAACGTTTCTCGATGTGATTACGGGGAAAGTTCAGCCAACGGTTGGGCGAGTTTTATTCAAAGGTAAAAACCTGCGTTCTTTACCTGAATATAAAATTGCCCGATTGGGAATTGGGCGCAAGTTTCAAACACCCAGAATTTACTTAAATTTAACACCTCGTGAAAATCTAGAAATTACTAGTAACAAGAATAAAAATGTCTTTTCTACTTTGTTTGAAGGTTCTAATAGTGTTGAAAAGAATAATATTAAAGGATTATTAGAAACCATTGGTTTAACGCCGAAAGCAGATATCAGAGCAGCTTTACTTTCCCACGGAGAAAAGCAACGTTTAGAAATTGGGATGTTAGTAGCACAGTCCCCTGACTTATTACTCGTTGATGAACCTGTTGCTGGTTTAACAGATGAAGAAACATACAACATCGGCGAACTACTTTTAGCACTAGCGCAGAGTCATTCAATTTTAGTAATTGAACATGATATGGAATTTGTGCGTCAAATTGCCAAGAAAGTAACAGTGTTACATGAAGGTTCGGTGCTGTGCGAAGGAAATTTTGAAGAAGTGCAAAATGACTCTCGTGTAATTGAAGTGTATTTGGGAAAACAGGAAGAATGAAAAACTCAATTGCCCTTTCTATGCCAATACGGTTCAGTTAAGGCTGAAAGTCAGGTAAATTAAGGATTATTCCCAAGCCTGGAAATTGACTGTGGTACATCTCAAAGATTTTTCACTGTTGTCTCCAACGATACAAAGAGTCACACTCCACAAGGCGTAGAGTAAATCACGTCTGGATATCAAATATTTGCCAATTTGCACTTTTTTGATAACTGGTTACTTGATATTAATGTTGATACCTTTAGGCAAAAGTTTAGGCAGTGATTATACTAGTTTTTCTCCCTTTTATCTCTAAAAAGATGTTTGAAAAGTTTTTAGTGATATAGTTAGATACTTTTAAAGCCTCCTTAAAAAGAAGGGCTTAGACTTTCATTCTCTGCTTGAAAAACTGCGATATATATACATCTCCATGCTCGGCAAAAGATATCATTACCGCCTTATTCCCCCTAAAAAAGGGGGAATTCAAGAGACGGCCTCTCGTAGAGAAGAAAGCTAACAGAACTCAGGTTTACGAAAGCACTGGTTGTGGTTCCTTAGACTCAGCTTTCTGCTTAAAGACAGTTGGTACTTCTGCGTTGAACACCTCACCTTGAACCACTTGGGAGCGGAAACCATCAACTCCAACTGGAACATCACCAGTAATGGTGGTGCGATATAAGAGACGCTCAACATCCAAATGATCTAAATCTTGAGGAGCTAAATGTACAGTGGCCCGGTTATCCCAGAACGCGATATCACCATTGTTCCAACGGAAACGGGTGGTGTAGGCAGGTTTGGTGATTTGCTTGAAGAACAACTCAAGTAACAGCTTGCTCTCTTGTGGTGACACGTCAATAATGTGCGAGGTGAAGCCAGGGTTAACGAACAACGCACGTTCGCCAGTCTCAGGATGAACCCTTACTACTGGGTGGATTGAGACTAGTGGATTAACAGCAATGCGCTCGTCGAATTTGCCGTTGCGGGGCTGATACCCGCCCCCATTAAAGCGATGTTCAGCTTTCAATGTGTCTGCTAGCGCCCGTAGGGGTGCTGACAGTCCCTCATAAGCCGCAACTAGATTGCTCCACTGAGTGTCACCACCGAAGCTGGGGACATTAACCGCGCGTAAAATTGACCCTGCTGGTGGGTTAATAGCTGCCGTTACATCTGTATGCCAAGGACCACCAGTGCGAAAACCGTACTGCTTCTCATAGAGCTTACGATCTACGGGTTTAATCTGTGGGAATCCCGGGACTGGTTCAGGCTCTCCGAGTGGATGCGCGAAAGTTACTTCACCGAAACGAGATGTGAACTCAACCTGGGCAGCATGATCGATGTTCTGACCACGAAAGAACACAACTTTCCATTTCAATAACGCTTTACGGATTTCTTGGACTTGCTCGTCAGAAAGAGGACGGGAAAGGTCTACGCTACCAATTTCGGCACCGATGAAACCAGCAACTTGTTTAACTTCTATATGTTTGTAGCCCATGTGGATTCTCCAGAGTTTAATCTGTAGGGTGGTGTTCACACTCGCCTGTTTTCTTTGGAATTTTGCCAATAATCTGATAGCAATATTCCTGTGCTGGGAGTAGAACTGAGAGTATCATACATTATTCCGATAGATTTGCCGTAGTATGTATTGCTATTTAAGAATTTCCTGTGTTTTTGCAGCTAGGATCTTCGGAATTGAGACACTGATGCCCTTCTCTACGAGAGGCTGCGCCAACGACTTGGTGCTGTTGCGCTTTAGCGGTACAAGTCGCAAGACCCGCTGTTAGCACCTGCTTCACCTGTTGCCCGTTAAGAGTTCCCTTTTAAGAACGAATGAGAATGAGGGTTTAGTCTGTAATTTTGGGACTGGCAATCATTACCAGTTGCGTAGGCGCAGCCCTCGCTGGGATTCTCCCTCGCCTTCAAATACTTCTCACGAGCAATTACTTCTATTTATCGTTTTTTAAAAAAAGAATATTTGCTTCTATTGGCGGGAAAGCTTAATTTTAGAGTATCAAGCCAAACACATACTGATTAACTAAACAGGTCTAGTATGAATACAAGCAAAAAAATATTGTCAAATAGCGTTGATGTACAAGCACTTCAAAACACTCAAGTCGCACAGAAAGCTTCAGACGCATCGATAGAGCAATTAACGCGCGGACAACAGCTTGCTGATAAATTAGCAAACCATGTAGGCTCTTGGAAATTTCTGATTTGCCAAAGCACCATTTTGGCGGCCAAGGACGCAAAGGGAAGAAAGAAGAAAGAAATATAGAATTTTCACAAATGATTTAGATTGCTATAGGATGTATCGGCAAAATCGATAAGGTGAAAGATCATCCTTGCTGTAGTGGGTCAACGGCAGCAGGTTGGAGATGGCTTAAATCAAACTGAGCGATTTGTTCAACCAACTCACTGAGACGACCTACAATATGTTTAAGAATTTGTTCACCTTTTTGAGCAGTGGCAATGGTTGCGTCGCCCCAAGCACCAGTTTCACAGATATCCTGGCTCAGCCAGCCGAAGTTTGCTGGGCCGAATGGACTCAAAAGCGAATCTTTTGACTCTAAGACAAAGGGTTTCAGTTTTGCTTGCTTCATCTGATCCCGCCTGACCAAATCCGGTTCGAGATGCAGCATTAGTGATGTTTCGATAGCACCTGCGTGCAAACCAAGACTCATCTCGTAGTCATTGAAAATACTTTTAGGAACGCCAAGGGCAAACCAACTTGTTGCAATTGCCAGCATACTATAGCGGCGGCGTAGTGCTAGAATTGCTTCGCTAATGACGGATTGATTGCCGCCATGAGAGTTTAGAATTAAGAGCCGCCGGATACCAACTGCTGTGAGGCTTGCCGTAAGTTGTTTTAAAATTTCCAAGAGTATATCAGGAGAAAGCGCCAAAGAGCCGGGAAAATCCAGATGTTCCAGGCTTTGACCAATAGTCTGCGTTGGGAGAACTAGTACATTAGCTGAATCAGTGCCCTCGGTCAAGAAGCACTCGATTATTCCGTTGACGATACGTGTATCAGTCCAAACTGGCAAATGTGGCCCATGCTGTTCAATCGCGCCTATCGGCAGGATAACTATATTGCTACTATCGAGATTTCGGAAATCAACCGTTGTGAGTTCATGCCAGTAACACTTTGACATTGTTTAGAAGGGTATTTGAAATAATACGGTAGAGTCTACTAAAGTTAAAACGGCTGCAAATGCAGTAGAAACAGAAATTGTAGAATTGATTGCTACAGAAATACTAAAACTTTCTCAAAAACAATTGCATCAACCCACACATCTGAGTTGTAAATTAGTTCTCCCACTTGTTGATATCCTCGACTTTTATAGAAAGACAAGAGCTTTAGGTGTGTCTTCACTCCATCCAACCGTACAGCAGAGTAACCGCACTCAATGGTAAGCTTCTCAATAGCTTGCATACACCATGTTCCTATACCTTTGCCTTGCCAAGATGGAAGTATTGCTAGTTTATGTACATACACTGCCGGAACATCTGATATCTGCCAAAGAATGTTTCCATACTTGATGTAGCTCAATGGAACTGTTGTCATCATCTCAAGTGTGAAAGTGCCCACTAGGTTCTCGCCGACTGTAACGGCGTAAACATCCTGCTCCATAGCATCGTGGAGCATTTGCTCAAGCGGATAATTTGGCGCCATCCAGTGACTCAAACCGAAGCGGTTTTTCATATCAAGACCGCAAGCCACCAAGATTTTGTGAAGGGATGGAACCTCAGATATGCTGGCGTGTTGGAGACAGAGTTGTTTGCTATCGCTAACCATAAACAGTTCCTCTAAAGACACATATTGCCTTACATAAAGTGGCTGCCCAGGCGTTCGGCATCAGATTTCCCCATGCTCCCTAGTAGTTTTTTCTACTTAAATCGCCAGTCACATGAGGAGGTTGATGGTTTTAGCTAATCTTTTAGCCATCAACAATATTAAATATATCCTTCTTCCGTCACTTTGGAGGTTTATATTTTGATAGCAACATTTTGACTGCGTTCGCAAAGTGTGCGCCAAAGGCGCTCTCGCTCGTTTGACTTCATGCTATCTTTGCTATTTTCGACTTCCTCTTAACCGCGATACCTTCTCTGCGAGACGCTACGCGAACGGTGAGCTTCGCTAACGCATCCACATTGCCATCAACACTTTTTGTGACAAATATTACTTACAAATCTCTTCAGTATTTTCTCATGAATGATTCCGGATTGCTATAATTTCATGATTATGCTGGTGGGTCATTACTATTTAAGAGTTGTTTTTTACTGCACTTCAGTTGTTTCCAAAGTAATTTAATCTGTTTGTAAGCCTCATTAGCCGAGAGCTTCCCATTGGTTTCTAAACTAGTGATAATGCCTACTTTTTCAGCAAATTCTTGTAAATTTGCATTAAACACTAAGTTTTCTGGCTTAACCTGACCATAGTAACGACTACGAGGGGAAATAAATTTGTCTTTGTCTTGTTGATTAAGCTGTTGCATAATTCTAGTTCCCATTATTAATTTTCTCTTCATGATAGTCAATCTAGTTAAACTCAAGCTCTTTAAATAGTAGTTTTTGCTTGAATATTTATTTAAGATTTTAGACCATAAGCTTTTCTCTAATATGCCTTATGGTCTACATTTCTAATCATCTATGTTGTAAAAATTCTGAAAATTTTTACCCATTTACTTTAAAGAATTCTGAGCTTGGATTTGATCAAAAATAGCACCTTCATTAAAAAATTGCTGCTGAATCTTGTTCCATCCTCCTAAATCTTCTGCTTTGAACAGAGTTTTAACTTTAGGAAAATTGCTACCCAGTTCTTTTGCAATCGTATTATTCACAGGGCGAAATCCTATTTTGGCAAATTCTCGTTGTACCTCTGGTGTATACAGATATTGCACAAATGCTTCTGCAACTTTCCGAGTCCCATGTTGCTCGACGTTCTTATCTACCACAGCAATTGGATTATCAATAGATATATTCACATCAGGGACAACATATGAGAACTTTTCGCCTTTTTGTTTTGATAAAATCATTTCATTTTCATAGTTGAGTAAAGCATCCCCTTGACCTTGTTTAAAGAACAATTCGCTGGCATTACGAGCAGTCTTGGGCAGCACAAGTACATTTTTATAAACTTTGGAAGTAAAATCTAATGCTTGCTTCTCATCCTGACCAGTTTTTGTTACGTAACCCCATAAACTCAGGAAGTTCCATCGCGCACCGCCAGATGTTTTTGGGTTAGCTGTCAGTACGCTCACTCCTGGTCTTGTCAAATCTGTCCATGTTTTAATATTTTTGGGATTCCCCTCACGAGTAGCGATCGCACCTACGGATTGGGTCACAATTGCATTATTTGGTGCTTCTTTTTCCCAACCCGGTTGAATAAAACCTGTCTGAACCAGTTTGTCAACGTCAAGGGCCAGTGACAGGTGTACCACATCAGCCTCTAAACCATCAATCACATTCAGGGTTTGAGAACCAGACCCATCATAACTTTCAGTAAACTTCAGATTTTGGTTATGCTCTTTTTTCCATTTTTCTACAAATTGTGGAATAATTTGCTCGTATGCAGCCTTTGTAACTGAATAAGAAACAAACGTTAGGTTTACATCACGACCTAAATTGGCAATAGTATTACCAGTTTTATCAACATTAGCCGAAGAACAAGCACTCATCACTATACTTAAGCTTACTCCCGCCAAAAATAGGGATAGAAACCCCCAGCTTCTTATAGCTTGCCAAGCTTTAACAGTACGAGTCTGAACTTGTTTAGTGATATATCTGTTTAACTTCCAAGTAGGCTGCCGCTTGTTTCTCAAAATTTCCCTCCTCTATTAAATTCGGTAAGCCGAGAGATTTACTGTAGTTTAGAGGTATTATAAGATAGTTGACATTCATTGCATAACCTTTAGTTAACCTAAATTTAAACAAGTTGTATATTGATTACGCATACAAAGAGGCTTAACGTTGCTAAAACAAACAAGAGCTTTAGTGTTCGCACTTCTTTAGGGCTGCGGCAGCAAAGGATGATTGTTAACGTTCTGACTTTTAAATCTTCTGCAAAATGTTTAAGCTGTCCCGTATAGCGAAATAAATATATGATTAGAGCCGTATTTTTTGACCTTGACGATACGCTCATAGATCACGATGCAGCAATTAGGGATGCCGCAGGTGCATTGTTTGATAAGGTCATACCCGATGCTAAATATGAGTTAAATGTATTTCAAGAACAATGGATATCCTTAACCCGACAATGGTACAAAAAGTTCTTTGCAAAACAAGTCACATTTCAGGAATCGGGCAGAGGCAGACTGCGAGAAGCATTCTCGAAATACGGTTATCAATTTTCAGATGTGGATGCTGATGCGTTGCTCGCGGAGTATTGGAAACATTACGTGAGTATGTGCCAATTATTCAATGATGTCCATGAGTGTTTTGCACAGTTACAGAAATACAAGATTGGGGTAGTAACAAACGGTCAGGAGGCGCAGCAAGTTGAAATACTTAGACGATGCGGTATTCTGCCTGTTCTGGATGTCGTTGTTACCTCAGAAGTGGCGGGATTTGCCAAGCCTGCGCCCCAGATTTTCCAGTATGCTTGTGCCAAACTGGGAGTACAACAAACACAGAGCGTCTATGTTGGAGATAACCTTGAACTAGACGCGTTAGCGGCCAGAGATGCCGGATTAATAGGAGTTTGGCTTAATCGTCTTCACGGGGATTTGCAGGCATCTCCTCGGATTATAAAACGAATTAATCGGCTGACTGAACTATCAGAGTTAATGTTATAGAAGCAGGCATCAAGCCCAAACTAAACTGTATTGTTGATTTTTACCAAACATTACCGAATTTTGTTCATGAGTCGGAACTCTCCTTACAAGAAGGATAATTCGATATTTGAACACCAATTAGCACATCATTTTTATTCCAAAGTTCTGATTTATTTGCAAAGAAGAATTGACAGTTATACCAATTTTTTAATGCTGTGATAGTAAAGAAGGTAGTTGATACATGGAATAGAAGACTCGTGCTCCATAGTCTTCAAGAGAAGTAGCCTCACTCGGATTGGTGTAACCCAAGACTTTCATACCAGCGGCAACACCTGCACGCACACCCAAAACGCTGTCTTCTACAACGGTGCAATATGGAGCTTGAACTCCCATATTTTTAGCTGCATGTAAAAATAAGTCAGGTGCTGGCTTCCAACTGCCAATTTCATAGGAGCTAAAGATACGTCCTTCAAATCGAGGTAGCAGATTAGTGACACGCAGCGCTAACTTAATTTTTTCGGGTGGGCCACTGGAAGCAACACAGACAGGTAAATTGATTTTGTCAAGAGATGCCTCTATTCCTTCCACACTCAGCAGTTCACGCTCGAATGCCTCGGCAGTACGCTCACGAAGCTGAGTTACAAAATCTAGCGGCATCATTCTTCCAAGCCTTTGCTCAATGACAGCAACACAATCAGCCATTTTACAACCCTTGAATAATGAAATAGCTTCTTTAAGTTTCAGTGTTAGTCCTAACTCTGCGAGAAATTGGACAAGAACATGATTGCTCAATGTCTCGCTGTTTACCAACACTCCATCACAGTCAAAAATAACCAGTTCTGTTAGCACTCGTATTCAAGTTCAAGATTAATTGGAGAATTCATAAGCTATACCCATCAAGATTGTTAGAATCAAACTTATTATTGCATATTACAGCAACTATAGCAGTTTACCGTAGATTAAGGTATAATTTTCCTTTCAATCAGTGTCCCCAATTAATTTATGACCACTGTCTATGTTTGTGATTTACGTTTAATGTGAATTAAGTGTTGGAACCTTTGTAATTGCGTTGATAATTCCAAAATTATGATTTTGGACAATCTCAAAACCCTTACGGTACAAGAGGCGTTTTTAATTCACATCAGGCGTGATTTAGCCGATACATTGCTTGGAGATAATGTAATACTTTCTTCCTTCAGCAAGAAAGTCCTTCATGAACTCTTGCATTAAGGACTACAGTTTATCAGATCATGAACAAACGGCGAGACAATGTTCCTTTTGATCCTTACTACTTTGAGAAGCTCACATATCTAGGTGTGAACTTACTGGCCGGCGATACCTTCCGGCACATCTTCCAAACGAATCATTGGCGTGGAGCTAATTCAATTTCAGGGGAGGGTGCTAGTAGAAGACAAACACAACAGATTGAAGCTCAACTTCCAGCATTACTTAAAACATTACAAGTGGAGATACTCCTCGATCTCCCTTGCGGAGACTTCAGTTGGATGCAGTTCATAGACTTACCTATTTCAAATTACATCGGCGCAGATATTGTACCTGAACTGATTACTGAGAACCAGAAGCGTTACGGAAGTAAAAAGTGTCAGTTTCTAACATTGAATTTAACAAGCGACCCTCTACCAAGAGCAAACATATTGCTATGCCGAGATTGCTTTGTGCATCTTTCAATAGCAGATATTTTCTTTGCTCTCGATAATATTAAAAGTAGCCATATTGATTATCTACTAACAACTACTTTCCTTAATTGTGAAGATAACGAGGATATCACGACAGGTGACTGGCGTTTACTAAATTTGGAGAAACAACCTTTTAATTTTCCTACACCTCTACTACTGATACATGAACAATGTACTGAGGGAGGTGGCTTATATAAAGATAAGAGCTTGGGATTGTGGCAGGTGCAAGACATTCCTTGAAGTATTATCCTGAACAGATGTTGGTGATTGTACTCAAAAATGGTGCGAAGTTTATTGGTTGTGAACTATGCGACGATTTCTGCTTTTGACTTCGCCTGGATTCAGAGTGTGCGAAAGCAGCACGATGAACTGTATTTACAAGTTATTAATCCCCACTTTACCTTGGTGTTTCCCGCTTTCAATTTTTTAGAAGCACCATTCATTAACCATGTGCAGCAGGTAACGCAACAAACCCAAGCTTTTGACTTTGTTATTCGGTGTGCCGTCTTGAGCAATGATGTTTTCAGCCAGTATACGCACGTATTCCTAGTGCCTGACGAAGGTTATAGCAACATCGTTAAGCTGCACGATCGCCTATATACAGGAGTGCTAACTAAAGAGTTACGTCAAGACATCCCATTCATTCCCCAGATTGGAATTGCTAACTCTCGTAACCTCCAAGAGTGCAAGCGTGTAGTTGACAAGCTAAATGCACAGTCGTTTGAGATCGCCGGCAGAGTGGAAAAGCTTGATGTGATTTGGTACGAAAATAATAGAGTCGGTACGATTGAAAAGATTACGTTGATTTAGAGTGATAAATAGCGATTGCATCTGGTTGCAGACCATTTTAATTCACATTAGGCGTGAATTATAAACGCTACGCAGATTTAGCTGACTGGCACCTTGGCTTGCTGTTTCCACACTGCATCTGCATACAATGATGTGTCGAAGTCCGGCGAAATGTTGCCGCTAGTGATCCGGGCTTCGTGTAATGACCAGTCAGCGAAGAATAAGTCGTGGCTGATACGTGCCACTACTGCTGGCACATCGCGTCGGATACTGGGTACGTCACCGATGGGCAGACCGAAGCTTACGAAGCCAGCAGGATTGAACACATGGATGTCCTTCAGGTAGGGGGCGTTGCCAGATACTTTCTCTTGGTATTCATGGGCACTGCCAAGGTAAGGGTGGGTGCTGAGTTGATCGTCACGCTGGTCGGCTGGGGCTTCATAGCGATCGCGCCAGAGGGCGATGTGATGTGCAAATTCGGCGAGTTCCGGCCGCTTTGTCGGGTCAACAAAGTAGCCAGTACCAGCGATCGCAAAATCGAACTCGAAAACATCATCATTTACCTGAGCGACGATGCGATTGCCCTGGTTGTGAGCGGCTTTCCACGGTGCGGATAGATGCAGGTGGAAGTTAGAGAACGCTATTACCCGCTCGATTGCGTCTGGTGGTGGCGTAGAGCCAACCTGATTAAACCGCCAAGCTTGGAACCACCGAGCTGCATCAGGTAGTTGCGGATAGTTATAGTAAGCGCCAGGATAACCTCGCACGCGATTCACCGGCACAGATGCGATCGCTGATCGCCGTGCGAACAGGTGTACTGCCTTAGCGCCTGATTCCAATGCCACTCCTGCCGCATCAAAGGCCGAGGCCGCAGCACCCAGCACTGCTACTGTTTTACCACGCAGATTGTTGAAGTCGATTTCATCGGCGGTATGTGCATATAAGGTGCGTGGCAGAGATGCCAATACAGGCGGTATATTTGGGCCACCAGTGCCAGCTACACCGTTGGCGAAGATAATTTTACGTGTGGTTTCCACCTGCGCGACACCGTTCACTTCTAAGTGTAGACGAAAGAAATCTGTGTCCGGCTCAATCCGCACCAACTTCGTCTGATACCGAACTGGAATGCCCAGAAAATGCCGATACCAGCTGAGGTACTCAGCCCACGCCACTCGTGGAATGCGGTCAAGCGCTGCGTATGCCTCAACACCGTGCCGCGCCTCGTACCAAGCTTGAAATGATAGCGCCGGAATGCCCAGTTCTGGCCCTGGTAGGTTTTTCGGTGTGCGTAGCTTTTTCATCCGCGCTCGCGTCAGCCACACGCCTGCATGGGCTTCGTCCTCAGCCTCATCGATGACTATCACGCGACCAATGCCGGCACGCCGCAGGGCAAATGCGAAGGTGCTGCCACTGCCACTACCGCCTACTATCGTCACATTGTGGTCAATGCCTGAGTGATCGCTCACCCAGTTTTCGGGATCGGGGCCGAGTAGGCGCAACGCCTCACGTGCGGCAAAATCGAGGTCAGTCGTTGTTGTCATGTCGGTATTTGAGGATGAAATGAGATTTTACCGAGATTAGTGATACTGAAAAGCATAATATTATGAGAAACTAATAATTAGTTTATCTAATATTAAACTTTACAAATAAAATAATTACTGACTGTTAGCGAAGCGGTGCTGATGTCACCCAAATACTTGAAAGAAGCTACCCCAGCAAAGCTGTACTGCACATTGCAAATTAGTTGAAATTTTCTATTAATTTATTGGCGATGCCTGCGGCGGGCTACGCCTACGCCTTTAAAGAAAAACTTTTTAGTTTGCTGAAAATCCCAAACCGTTTTATCTCCTGCTTAAGAACACGCTCACGATCAGCAGATTCTTGTGGTGGGAATTCCCAAATATCACGGATCTCATGTTCTTGCTGATCTGTTAATTGGAGATGATGTGGTAATTGAGACTGTTGTCCAAATAACCAAGGTGCTCCATTTAATAATTCTCTTTCTATTCCATGAAACATATTTTTACCCCTATTAAAAATAAGGTGATTTTGACATTTAGCTTTTTACTTCTTGCTGCAATTATTGGCATTTGGCAATATCTTCGTTAAAACTGCTGTCCCAAAGTTGTTTCACATCAACTTTTGTGGTAATTACACCTGCTTGAAAAAAGGTATCAGCAACCTTTTGCTGAGAAGCAATAGCTGCGTCAGAAACAGGAAGTACTTGTTGACGACGCTGTTGTTGACCTTGCTGGGCATCCTGATAAACGATGCCTTCATCAACATCAATGGTCTTTGCATAATTCTTCGACCACTGCTTGAGATTAGATTCCCGCCAAGTTTGGGATTTTTGCAAACGACAGAGAAAATCAGCGATCGCAACCTTCTTTTGGGGATCGGCGATCGCATTGGGTGAAGCAATAATCACGAAGTTACCGCTCAAAATATCTTTTGCAGATTCCAGTACCCGCGCCCCTTCTTTTTTGGCTTGGGGGATGGAGTAACCGTAGGTAGCCCAAGCATCAAGCTGTCCTTTACGAAAAGCTGAAAGTCCATCGGGTATTGATAAAGGAATTGCATTGATATCCTTCATCGTCAGCCCAACTTTTTCCAACATCTTAATCAGGAAGTAGTGGGCAGTCGTAGCTTTAACGTAACCTACTTTCTTACCTTTGAGGTCAGCGATCGTTTTGGCAGTCGAGTCCTTGGGTACGAGTACAACTTGACCAACCGTCGGCCCTTTGAGAGTGGCAATAATTTTTACAGATGCTTTCGATTCAATCGCAAAAATCGGCGGAATTTCACTAGCTGAGCCCAAGTCAATCGCACCAGCATTGATTGACTGTACCATCAAATTACCCCCAGTAAACTCAGTAAATTGAGTTTGATAAGGGAAATTATCTAGTCCAGCCCACTTTAAATTTAAGTCCCAGCCACCTTTATATTTAGCAACATGCAATTGAGTTGTATTCGATACTGCGATTTGGGATGGGCCAGGATTAGCAGCGATCGTTGCCGGACTGGTAGACTTAACCTCTGAGCAAGCTGTTGTTGCTAGAGCTAACAAGCAACCCACAGAGAAGAAAAAATTCTGCCGCAGCCAATTGGTAGACATGTTAATTTTTGGGTATATTCTTGTCATCTTTCCTACCTAACAGCAGTAGTTTCTAACGGACACACTGCTGTAGCAATATTTACTCGTTGCGGAATAATTTTTTGCTCTAGTAACCAGTCAGCTGTTTTCTGAAGATTGGCGATATCCCCAGTATTAGGAAATACGTAAGACTCTGGTCCTCGATTTTTCGTCACTTGCTTGGCTACAGTATCAGAGACTTTTAGCTCTTTAACTAAAAAATCTGATGCAGCATTAGTATGTTGATTTAACCATTCGCCATCCTCACTCAAAGCAGTAAGAGCAGCTTTCACTGCTACAGGATTTTCTTTAGCTGCATCACCACGAACAACCATAATGCCGTAGGTAGGAGCAGGGTGTGTAGTGGTGATTCTTCGCGCCTTATGTTCTAATTGGGCAATGGAAATATAAGGTTCCCAAACTGCCCATGCATCAACAGAACCTTGATATAGAGCAGGTGCAGCGTCATTCGGTGATAAATAAACTCGCTGGACTTTTTCTTTAGGAATCTTTTCTTTTTCCAAAACTTTTAATAACAGATATTCGCCTGCACCACCTTGATTAACAGCAACTTTTTTACCTACTAAATCAGCCGGTTTACGAATGGGAGAATCACCACGAACTAAGATGGCATTACTCAAAGAATCTGGACTAGGACGCTGTACAGAGCCAATACAAAGAGGTTGCCCCGCAGCAATTCCAGACATGGAAGGAATATCACCACAGCCGCCAATATCTGCCCAATTACCATTGAGAGAACTTAAAAGCGTAGCGCAACGGTCAAATGGCCCACTCCATTCAACTTTAATATTTTGCGTTACTAACTGACGCTCTAGCTCACCCCGTTGACGCGCAATAGGAATAATCCCGCCTTTTTGGTAACCCAAGCGAATCACATTGTTTTTCTCTGTAGTTTTGGTAGTGAGAGTTTTTGAAGAGGAATCTGAGTTAGCTGCGACATTAATAGCTGTTTGTTGACTGCAACTAGAAGCTATCAAAGCAAGAAAAGACGTTGCGATCGCAAAGATTATACTGGCAGAACATTTTTGTTTATATTGAAAGCGGTGTTCTTTTAAATAATTCACCACAATTGAATCCTTGATATCAATTTTTAGGAGTTTAAGCAGCTATATCTATGATAATAGTGAACAAACTACGGTAAACCGATCGACTTACTGAAATATACAGATAAGATATCACCTTTTGATGGGTTGTTCAAATCCAATCAATATTTCTTTATCTTTGACTATGAGAATTTAGCGGAGGTATTTCTATGTGAAGCTACACTCAAGTAGTGAGAAAATAAACTCTAAAAGAACCATAGATACAAATATCAAAAAATTATTCGATTTGAGCGACAATCTCTAAAAAACTGGTATGAGCCTTCCCTTATATTCTTCGACCAAAAAATGGAATGGCGGCGAGAGTTAGGAGAACTAAAGCGGCTGTGCTACCGATGGAAGTGCCAACAATTGTCCAGTATTGACGATCGCACCCAGTACTTTATGCACTTGGGGAAAATCTAGCAAGTTTCCGGGGTCTGTCATCACTAGTAACAAGCCCAAAGGTAAGCCTAATACTATTGCAACCAGGGTAGATATACCCACCATGTAAAAAGTTTCACTAGTGGCTTGCAACAAGCTTTGTAGTAATTCTTGTCCTTGCATTAATGCACCTCTAAAAGTTGAAAACAGGGCGGAATACCAATTCGTAATTCGTAATTAAGAAGGTCAAATTTTGAATGTGTTGCCGATTTTAGAGAATTGGTATTAGCTAGGTTAGAGAACTTAGAGTCTAAGTCCAGCCTGTTTCAGTAGTGGTAGAACGCGCTTACCGAAGAAATCCAGATCAGGCTCAAAATCGTAGAAGGCAAGCTGGAAGCCATCGACACCAGCTTTATTCAGTTGCAAAATTTGCTCGGTAATTTGTTCGGGTGAACCGATTAGCTGCACATTACCGCCGATCGCACTACCAACGCCATAACGCAGATTTCCCTTTTGATGCCTCTTCCAGGCGTGTGCATCGCTGCTGACGCCTGAACGTCCAGCAATTGACTGATAATCTGCATGGTCGATAATCGCCTGGGCATATTCTTCTGCCTCTTTTTCAGTTTCACGCACGACAATAAGCGGATTTAGGAGAGTGCGGACTTGTCTACCATTAGCGATCGCCGATTGTTTGACACGGGCTGTATGGGCGGGTAACGACGACAAGGCGCTTTCTATGTCACCGCCAGCCGGACTGGTAATAAATACGATATCAGAATGGCGACCCGCAAACTCGATACCAGCATCCGAGCCAGTGGCGTTCACTAAGATGGGGCGACCATAAAGCGGGCGGGGGCTGATGTAGGCATCCTTAAACTGCCAAGAACTCTGACTTTTATAAGAAAAATTCTCTGTTTCCGACCAGAGTCGTTTGAGGACGGTGACAAATTCATCAGCGAGTTCATAGCGGCGATCGTGTTCGATCTGGCTCCAGCCGAACAGTTCATGCTCATAAGCCCGGTGTCCAGTGACAACATTAATTCCCCAGCGACCTTTAGAAATGTGATCAAGTGTCGCACCAAATTTAGCTAGATGGATGGGATGCCAAGGCCCGTAGAGGACGTGAATGGTTGAGATTAATAGAATGCGTGAGGTAATGGCAGCAAGGGAAGCAGTAGCAATGAAGGCATCTAAACCTGCTTCTGTGCGAGTTGGCCCCTGTCCGCCCTTCGGCTGCCATGTGGAATAGCCAAAAATCAGGTCAAAACCTAGCTCCTCAGCCTTTTGGGTCAGTTTGGCATTGTAATCAAATGACCAGTCTGTAGTACGCGGTAGGGTAGAAGAACTCCAACCACCGTGATGAATCGGTAAGAACAGCCCTAGCAGTACTGGCTGCCGGAGAGCTTGGGATAATGGGCTTTGGGGATAGTCTGTTGGAGAGGCGATCGCCTCTTTACTTGCTCTCAAAAAAGTAGTATCGATTGCACTCATAGTTCCTCTCAACGGTTTCGGTTGGCTGCCAGATCCCCGACTTCTGAATAAATACTCATAAAGTGGTTTCCCGCATGTTAGAAGTCAGGGATCTGAACAAAATTAGAAGAATCCTCGTTGCGGCAATGGTGTACCGTTGATCTCGTAGTCGCCGATCGCACGAGCCTTAAAGTGATTTGGGTTATGTGAGGATAAGGTACGGGCGTTGCGCCAATGACGATCAAAGTTGGAGCTTTTCTTTGTTGTGGAAGCCCCACCCACTTCAAACAGCAAGGTGGCCGAACGTAGTGCTAGGTCATCAACAATCAATTTGGCTTTGGATGCACTCAAAGAAGTTGCCAGTGCCGCAGCCGTCTCTGCCTCTTCACCCTGAGCTTGGGCAGCAGGAAGGCGATCGAGACCATCAGCTGCTGCTAAAACAATCGCTTCGGCAGCAAAGGCATTGGCGGCAATCTGCCCGACAGTCTGTTGCAAGATTGGGTCTTCTGAAGCTTGCTCGCTTACGGCATGGTAGAAAGTTCGGGGTCTGGTACGAACGAGGGTTGTTGCATCACGCAGAACGCTACGAATAATGCCAGCGTTGATTGCTGTCAGGAATAATTGCGGAACAATGTTATATGGCAGGTTGTCTTTGTCTGTGTCTGTCTCAAAAATTACTTCATCTACCTCTACACGGACATTAGTGAAAGTAGTTGTTCCTGTGCCTGTAAGTCTTTGCCCGAAGCCATCCCAGTCATCCACAAGGTCAATCCCCTCGCGGTTGGTAGGAATGAGTACAAATGCTTTCGTGTCATCGGGTACTAACACACGCACGAAAATCAAGTCTGCGTAAAGGCTGCCAGTGCTGTAATACTTAGTACCATTCAGCCGATAGCCGTCGCCATCGAGTGTTAATTTTGTATTTACGACTTGGCCGCCACCAGATCGCTTGGTTTCCAGTTCAGTTGTAGCGAGTCCAATAATTGCACCATCAGCAACGGCCTTGAGCCATCGGCGATTCCTCTGGGTGCGCTCAGAACGCAAAATCCGCTCTGTTACTGAGAAATGATTCCGCACAATGTGAGCGACATTTGGATCAGCATCCCCCAGTCTAATCACGACCTCGAATAGTTCGCGTGCAGTGCTACCACCACCATCTTCGGCAACGGGGATTCGCAATGCACCCAACCGGGAACGCCGGATCAATTCAACCACATTATAAGGAAGGATGCGATCGCGATCGCGCTCACTTGCTCCCAGAGCAATAAAATCAAAAAGCTGCTGAAGTTCCGGCGAGTTTGCTCTCACCGGAGCCGAAAACTGAATTGTCGTATCTGCAAGTTTCTCTGGACTCTTAATCATTAGTTTCTATCTCCGAATATCCTGTGGAAAATCTATGTTGGTGAGTGGTCAGGCAATTGCTATTTCTGGGTGACGCGACTTTAGCACTACAAAGTTGAAGAATGTTTCCAGCCTTGAGGCGATTACATCTGGTAACATATTCAAGCCACCGACTGCACTCGACAAAAACCATTCCTCTGTAAGGGTTTTAGATGTATTTAAGTTTTATAAAGCACTAAAAATCTACCGAATTACCGTAGTTTGATACTCCCAAATTTTCCCCAAGTTGTCAATCTGTTTTAACGTCTTTTTGCAGGAAAGACTCAAAGTTGAAAGCCCAAAAGCGTCTACGGAGTAAGTCCAAGGAAAACGCCAGTCGCCTACGCCTGCCTAATTTGTGAACTTCTTCAAGGACAATTTTTATCCTACTCAAAGGGGTTTAAAATCCCATATACAACAGGTGTTTGTGTTTGGGTAACAGTCCCCCTTACAAAACGTAACTGTTTAATCATATCTGCAAAAAGATTTAGATAAGATTACAATAGGTGGGCTACGTATAAAGTAGTTAAGTAACCTTTAGTAATTTGACCATTGAACTTGGTATTAATTAATTCAGCGATCGCATGGAAAAAACGCGCTTTTGTAATCCGATCTAAATTTAGATGACCGGAGTAAGTATTTAAGAGGTTGAGATAACTTGCACTGTTGTATGTTGCATCCCATCGATAAGAGCGATAGACTACTTTACCAAACAAACCTGTTTGCTCAATCTCACCTGTTTTATTAGGGACTTTCTGCTCACGCAAAGGAGGCTCATCGTCTTTAACCAGTTGAGGAGCTAAACTTTGATATAGCTCCTGTACTTCTTCAAAGAAGCCATTACTAGCATCACTATATACATGTTCATTCCAAAATAGCGCGATCGCTCCTTCAGATGTGAGGGCTTGAGCAGTTTTTTTGTAAGCAATACTTGGGTCAAGCCAATGGAAAGCAGTCGCCGAAATCACTAAATCAAAAGCATTTTCTTGGGTCACCCAATCCTCAAAAGCGATGTTACGCACTTCTACTTGCGGATAAGCAGCCAGATTTTTTTGGGCAACCGTAGCAAGATTCTCACCCAACTCAATGCAGAGTATACGATAACCCCGGCGGGCAAAGGGCACAGTTGCCTGACCAGTACCACAACCAATCTCTAATATCCTTCCGTCTGGAGTGATTTCTGAGAGAGACACCACATTGTCAAAAAGCGCTTCTGGATATCCTGGTCGAACTTGGTCATACAACAGTGCTACTTGATTAAAAGTGGTTCTTAAGTGACTTCTTTCATCTGTCATGTGTTTGTGGTCGTACCATAAATTGACAAATGCTCAAGGCTTGACATCTGTTGGAGTAAAAGCAGCATACTGTTCACGAGAGAGAGTCGCATCCCTAACGTTGATTTTCTTTGTGATGAATTTTTGTTCATAAAACAAGTCCGCAATCTTCTGCTGTCCTGATAAAACTTCTTCACTTAGGGGTCTTAAAGTAGGGTATTAACTTTGTACCATTTTAGGTGTTCAAAATTCATGCAAAATATATGCCAGTAGTTCTAATTAAGCGGACTGCGAACAGCTTTACCACCCCTATTAAGTACATGGGTGTAAATCATCGTGGTTTTTACGTCGGAATACACGGGAAAATTCCATATAATCATCCCGTAAAGGGTGGATGTACGGAAAAATTCTGTATAATATCCAAAATAGGGGTTTAAAAAAGAAGTTTTCCGTATATCCAGAAAGAAGGTAGCTGTAATGCTTGATATATTAGGATTTGAAAAAAGATTATACGGAAAGTTTCCGTATAATAAATAGTTATACGACTTAGGTTATCGGTAGGGACAGTTCTCGTTGTATGTCGCCATTTAGAATTAAGTTGTCGTTGAATGATATTGGGGCTACTCTTCTGGACTTCATGAAACTGCTACAACCGTCTATTACAATAACATCTCTGGCTCGTCGCGCTTTTCTAAAGAAGCTTATAGGAGTGAGCATAGGAACGAGTATTCTCCATCTGTTTGGTATTGGAAACTTACCTACGGCATTGGCTCAATCAACTGAGAGCGTTGACAGTCAAGACATAACACCGTTTAATCTTCTCCCTCGCCTAGAATATGATTATCTAAGTCCTATGTTGAAAGGAATTGGCGAAGGAGTAGGAGCTTTTACTCGTGGGATAGGTGAAGGTGCGGGAGATACTGCTCGTGGGATAGGTGAAGGAATAGGGGATGTTGCTCGTGGGATAGGTGAAGGATTGCGAGAACGTCTTAGAGATTTACTCTCCAATTCTGAAGGTAAGCGTAAACTTTATGAGTATACACAAGAACAAGATTTTAAAAGGAAGCGCGATGCACAAGAACAAGATTTTAGGACAAAGCAAGAATTAGTTGCATTAATGCGCGATTCAATACGTGAGTTTCAAGCGAAACAAATTGAGTTGAAACTAACCGAAATTCAATCTAACTGGGATTTAGAAAATTGGAATGGTATTTTAAGTCGTCAGGAAACTGAGGATTTATTAAGCAAAAAAAGTGACACACTATTAATCTTACTCTCACCTCCAGCCATCAGTTCAGACGTTTCGCCTTCTATTCGTAACAATCTTGAGCTTGAACTACGTGGCTTAGAAGCCTTTCTAGCTAAATACTATCCTGAACAAAATCGACAGCATCCAATTAGATTTTATAGTGGTTACTTTAAGCGACCTATTAACGATCTCAACGTAGAGCAGTTGCATAGAGTTCTAGCTCCCATACCTACAGCGATCCTCTATATGGACATCACTGACTATGCATGTACTTTTCGGATAGGATTTTGGGGAATTCAAAGCGAGCAAGTTTCATTTGTAGCAAGTGAAGAATGGAACTGGGAAAATGCTAAGAAAGATTTGATGTCAAGAGGTACAGGTGAGATAGAAGCCCTTCGGCTTGTTCGGAAGATGATTGTTTCAAGCAATAAACTGTTCGCGTCTTATTTGGCTGATTTGTATTACCTAAGTTTTGATCCCTACTATGAGCTTCAACTACCAAAGTTGACTGCTGAGTTTGTACGCGAGGGCTTGACCAGAAAATGGTTAGATTCACACCCTAATCAACTAAAAGTTGTGCAGAAGCAGGAGCAGCAAATTTATGATCAAGAATTAGCGAAAGTTGTAGAAGAAGCAAAAGCTAAAGCAGTAATTGAGCGTTATGCTGATGCAATTAAGCAGGTACTTGAGCAGGATAAGAAGAATGGAATCGTAAACAAACAGACTATTGAGCAGTTAATACAAACTCATACGCAGGATAAGGACTTCAGAGATTATATGTTATCAGAATTCCTTCCGATCCTAAAATCTTATTCAGATTTAGCAGACAAAATGCATCAAATTAGTCTTAAAGATTGTCCGTTGGAGTTTCAACAGGCTTTTGTCCGACACAATTTTGCTTGGTTTACACATATCTCTAAGTCCATACCAAATTTATCAGACTTTTCACTAGATTCCTATAAGCTAGATATTTCAGATATATCAGAAATCGAAGATTCTTGGCATGAGGTGCTACAGATAGCTGCGAAATACGGTGTTGATACCGAGGGTTTTTAATGGCAGGTAATCGATCAGCCGTATAACAATCCGCTTGCACACCGACCGTATAAAGATGGTTGGTTGAGTTCGAGAAGTCACTAGCGGCGGGTGAAGCGGGTCGTTCTGCTGCTTCGACTATTTCCACTCAACAGAGGTTTTTTGATGAAAGAAATATTAAAGTTTTTGAGCTAAAATCTTGATAGAAAATAGCAAGTTGGTAATACTTCAGACAGATTTTCCAAAAAAGGTTCTTTAAAGTTTCTTTGTAAACTGTTTACCTCCCAGGAGTATAAATCATGAGAGATACTAATGAAATCGTTGAGTTAATTGAAGAATTCTACCCAATAGAGTACGATTTAGCAGGTAGATCAACGGTTGAGAATATTGCCCAAACAACAGTTGCTGGTAAGAATATTGATGTTATTTCTAGCAGAAGAGGTTCAAACTTTGAAGTTGGGTCAACCATACTTTTTTTATGTGCAGTTGCCGAAGGGATTTCTGCATTGCTAGACATTATTGATCGTTTTCGTAGTAAACACCAAAGTATTTCTGTTGCTAAAGTAAAGCAAGAACTGTTGGCTTCGGTTGATGAAGACAAGCAAGACAAAATGGATACAGAGGTATTCGATCAGATTATTCAACAAGTGGTTGATCAAACTAAGCCCAAAAATTGAGTTCTTAGACATGACCGATTTTGAGCAGCAAAACTCTGATAATCCTTGGAGACCTTCATCATTCAAGGAACTTCTTGATACAATTAACTTTAAAATAGATGAACAGAGTTTGGTCTGTCGTTTTTTTTGGTTTATCGGGTTGCCCATAATAGTCGGATTTCATCTTCCACTTGTATTTATTCAATTAGTTAACTTCCTTTATCGTCCTGGCGTTACGAATTTCATTGGAGTTGTATTAGCGCTACTAATTCATGGTTTACTTAAGTTAGTGGCAGAAGGGTTGCATTCGCTATATACCGTCAAGGAAATTTACCAGTACTTAGCTGAAGATATAGGAGATAACTTTAGTCTAACCGAGTATAGCTTTGAAGACTATATTTCACCTGAGGAAATTGCTCAGATGAAAACTAGCCGGGTACTTTCAACCTTCAGTGATCAGCCTTTAGGAAATATCTTTGTACTGAACCCTCGCGTAGTTGGATTGGAGGCAGGAGAGAGAAAAGGGTTTGTAGCTCCATTAACGTTCTCGTCAATTTCACGAAATCAGAGAAAAGGCTCTCAACCATACAATCCTTGTTCAGTAGTCTTTCTCAGAGATCCTCCTGGCAAGTTGACAACTTCAGGGTTATTCTATCTTTATCATGAAGTTGGGCATATGACGAAGTACTCTTGGGGAATTAGAAGGAGATCATTCGTTGCTACAGCCAATGCTTTCGGTATTTTTATTTTCCTTCTTATAATCAGTAGCAACATTTTCTGGTCAACCCTACCTGCACTTCCATATATTATTTATCTTGTTGCAATCGAGTCGGATCAGAAGCTTAATGAGCGAGATGACGAATTAGTTGCTGATCTCTTTGCTATCAAGCATTTCCCAAAGGATCTGCTCGAAAAATTAAATAAATTGTTTTCAATTCCAGGAGTTCTGCCTGAGTGGCGTTATAAATACTTTAGTAAATTAATAGAAGCACAACAGTTGGGAGGTCAATTATTAGAAGATGACGTTGTTTTTAAGTCAGGAACGCTGAGGTTAATAATAACATTTTTCTTGATTCTGACATGCTTTTCTATAAAGAGATTATCACCTTTTCTACTGATTGAAATGCTATTAGGCAGTGGTTTGCTTCTGGTAACTGGAATTTTGATTTTATTCGGACTAGAGCTACTTCCAGTTTTATTGAATGAACTCATCGTTAGTAAACTTGCAGCAAAAACTGATTGAATTAACCAGCCGCAGAACACGGCGTTGGAGCCGAACGCCGAAAGGTTGTCAGTCTACGTTTCGGTGTTATCTGTGTCGGCTCAACTTTGCCGTTCTGCCGCTTGCGTTTCGGGTGGGGGTAGTAGTTGGAAAGTATCTGTCGAGGGGCAGTATCAAGCTAACTTATCTTTCAATCGACTACACTCATCTAATAGCAGGTTGAGTTCAGCAGCTACTTTCCAGGGGTTGCGACCTTTGAAAGGGGCGGCGATAACTGCTTCATAGGGATTTTTCCCAGTTTTTTTGACGGCTGTGATCGCGGCTTGATTGGAGAGTCCTCGGAAAGCCACAAGCCAAGCCGCTAAAATATGCGCTGTGCGTCCAACTCCACCAGAACAATGAACAACAACTTTCTCTTCATTCTGGTTGGCAGCAGCTAGGAACGGTAGAATTTGGTGAATCAGAATTTGCGGCTTGGCAAAATCAAAATCATAGATCGGTGTCCAACAAACCCGGTTAATTCCGAAGGTCTGTCGGTAAGCTTCAAGTAAATTTGTGTAGCGAATGAGTTGATACTCAGTCAGCAAGCAGCAGACACGCTTGACGTCTTGATTGTGCATGAACTCAATCCACTTGTTAACTTGCTCATCGCTATATCCTGGTTGAGCACAGCCAAACACGATGGGTTCGTTCTCCGAAGCTGAAGCAAACTTGTACATATCGAGTGCATCGAATTGTTCAATGACTGATTTTAACGCTTAAGTTTTCTATCAATTCAGTTCGACAAAGCGAAAGTTGAATATTCTATATAGGTCATGCTATTGGCGCAGCAGAACAATCCCGTTGCATCTACTGTTTACTGATAACTGATAACAGCGATCGCAGCTCACACTAGACTGGCTTGAAAAAAGCGGTTAGCAGGGCGCGCTAGTCCGAGATTTTCACGCAGCGTCTTACCCTCATACTCTTTGCGGAAAATCCCACGCCGTTGGAGTTCTGGCACAACCTTGTCAACGAAATCGTTCAACCCTTCAGGAAGAAAAGGGAACATGATGTTGAAACCGTCAGAGCCTTCCTCAATCAGCCATTGCTCCATCTCATCGGCAATGGTTTGGGGTGTGCCGACGAAAGCCAGCCCACCGTAACTGCCAATGCGTTGCGCCAGTTGTCGAATAGTCAAGTTCTCACGTTGCGCTAAGGCTATTACTCTCTCTCGTGAAGAGTGACCAGCGTTATTCGGTGGGATTTCTGGCAAGGGGCCATCGGGTTCAAAACCCGAAACATCGTAGCCAAGCGCACTATTGAGGCTGGCGATCCCACTGTCATAATGTACTAGGCTGTCCAAATGAAGACGCTTGGCATGTGCCTCGGCGACGGTTTCCCCAACGATGACTAAAGCACCTGGAAGGATTTTTATGCTGTCTGGGTCACGTCCCTTCGCCTGCGCCCGTCCCTTAATGTCTGCAAATAAAGCTTTGCCAGCTTCCAGATTACTAGCAGGTGCAAACACAGCCTCGGCGGTTTCGGCGGCTAATTGCCGTCCGGCTTCGGATGCGCCTGCCTGAACGATTACCGGCCAGCCTTGGACAGGTCTGGCGATGTTCAATGGCCCTCGCACCGAGAGATATTTTCCCTTATGATTCAAAACGTGAAGCTTTGCAGGGTCGAAATAAATCCCTGCTTCCACGTCCCGAATAAACGCATCGTCAGCAAAGGAATCCCAAAGACCCGTGACAACATCATAAAATTCTCTAGCCCGCCGATAGCGTTCATCATGCTCTATCTCTTCTTCTAATCCAAAATTGAGCGCTGCGTCTGGATTGGCTGTGGTGACGATGTTCCAGCCAGCGCGACCGCCACTAATATGGTCGAGAGACGCGAAGCGGCGAGCGATGTGGTAAGGCTGGTCATAGGTCGTGGAAGCGGTGGCTACCAGCCCGATGTGTTCGGTGACGCTGGCAAGGGCAGAAAGTAGGGTGAAAGGTTCAAAGGATGTGACAGTATGGCTGCGCTTCAGTGCGTTGATTGGCATATCCAACACCGCTAAGTGGTCAGCCATGAAGAATGCGTCAAACTTGCCTTGCTCTAGTTTCTGGATGAATCGTTTCAGCGCTGGGAAGTTGAAATTAGCGTCAGGCAAAGCGCCAGGATAGCGCCAAGCGCCTGTATGTATGCTTACCGGGCGCATAAAAGCACCTAGTTTTAATTGCTTCAATCTGCTCATTAGTCCTCCGTATTAAGTTTAAAATACAGGTGCGATCGTACCCTTGAAGTAGTTATTGATATAATCCTTCAATTTGGGATCAATAACCAATTGATTTAGTTTTTTGATGTTGGAATCATTGTTGTCAGGAAAAAATAGCGACGAGCAAGCTTTGGACAAAACATGATAATAATTCGTAATTCGTAATTTTTAATATAGATCAGAAAGGAAATTCTGTAATTGAAAAAGTGAGATTTAATTTTGATTTTTTTCTCAATTCCCAGTTCCCAATTCAATGCACTTCTACTTCAAATTCTGCTTCGTGTAAATATTTCAAAGCTTGAGTTACCTTTTGACCTTCTAATTCGATGTGAAACTGACCAACTCGGCGATCGCCTACTGTTTCCACACTCCCACTGAGGATATTGACATCCACATCAAAATTACGGGCTAGGGTGGCGAAAATCGCTTGACTAGCTTGTTCTCCTGCAAAGGCGATCGTGGCAATAACTGCACCAGGCTTTGGTTTATAACCATTGCGATGGGGAAAAAATTCTTGGGCAAGAAATGATTCTGGCTTGGCGATTAAATCGCTAACATATCCCTTTTCCACAATCTTGCCAGCATTGAGTACAGCGACACTATCGCAGATTTGCTTGACTACACCCATTTCATGGGTAATCAGTAAAATTGTCAAACCCATCCGTTTGTTCAAGTCGCGCAATAAATCCAAAATTGACCTCGTAATTTGCGGATCAAGTGCTGATGTCGCTTCATCAGAAAGTAAAACTTTTGGTTCTCCAGCCAAAGCTCTAGCAATACCTACCCGTTGCTTTTGACCGCCAGAAAGTTGTGCCGGATAAGCATTAGCCTTACCTGTCAATCCAACAAGTGAAATCAATTCTTCCACTTTAGCCCGACGTTTCAGTCTACTGTGGGGAGTAAAGGCATACATCTCGAAATTATGTTTCTTGCCATAGTCCTCCATAAAAGGAATATGTTGGAAATAATTGGCATCAATTACCCCATCTTTCAAGGCAGTGTTATTCTGCACAAAGTCATTAAAAGTAACTATTTCGATGTCTAGCCTAGCTTCCGGTGCTAAATTCTTTTTGACAAACTCTAAAATTTCTCCGGCTGGAACTGGTGTTACACCAACGTTGATTTTGTCCTTGGCTCCAGTTGTAGATGTATTCCCAACTGGGGCTGCTGATGGATTTGCAGTTGTATTAGCAGCAGAATTATTTTGGGGTGAACTACAGCTAGAAAATACTGTAGAAGCCGCAAATGATGTAACGGCTATTAAAAAGAATCGACGGTTAGTATTGATGGTAAATTTCATGCTATCGCCTACTATAATCAATCAAAATATGAACAAAAACCTATATCTTAATTAATTACGAATTACCACTTCTGCTCAGGAAACCAGTTGTAATTTTTATCTTTGACATCAATTTTTTTAGGAATAATTTTGAGTTCATAGAAAGTATCTGCCATACGTTGCAATCCACTCAAAACTTCATCTGTTACAGGTAATACCTCACGTTGACCACCACGTTTTTCTACAGTTTCCATTGTTTTTAAATCAATTTTGTACAGCTTAGAAAGGAGTTTGGCGGAATCCTGATAGTTGTCTCTAGACCAAGCACCAGCCTTTTCTAACTCTTGTAAAATTGTCTTGAGAATGTCTGGATGATCGCGCACAAAATCTGGAGCAGCATAATAAAAGCTTGGGCTTTCTAGTGGAGCTTTGTCTCCAAATACAGTGCTATTATCTGCCAATAGACGAGTGCGAAGTTTACGTTCAGCTTCAGCAGTATAAGGGTCCCAAATTAACCACGCATCAATATCACCACGCTCAAACGCTGGTAAAGCTTCGGCTGGTGTCAGGTAGAGAGGTTTAATATCACCATATTTCAAACCTACTTTCTCTAAAGCACGCACAATAATGTAATGCTGACCAGAACCTTTTGCAAAAGCAACTTTCTTACCTTTTAAATCAGAAAGAGTCTTAATCGGTGAATTTTCTTGGACTAAAATAGCTGAACCTCTAGTGCTACCTGTACCAGCTGCAACTCTGACAAATGATTTATCTCCTGCTTGAGCAAAGACGCTTCCTGTACCGCCACCGCCACCAAAAACGATCGCACCTGCACCCATCCCATCCAATAGAGGTGCTGTAGAGGAGAATTCATTCCAGGTAACAGAAATACCCAAGGGTTGTAAGCGCTTTTCTAAACTTCTTTGCGCTTTCACAATATTCAGCAGTGCCATTCCTTTTTGATGTCCCATTTTTAGCACTGTTAGCTTAGGTGCTTGCGGTTGTTGTGCAGGTGCATTAGCTGAATTACTAGGAGTACAAGAAGCGATCGCTAAATTTAAACCTATACCAATAACAAAGAATAGGATAAAAGTTTTAATATCGTGATGTTGAAATAAGCTTCTTTTTTTGATATCATCTAAAAAATGGTTTGTCAATCGAGTGAACATATTTTTTCCCTCTCAGCATTTTTTAGTCTAAGTTTAAAATCGAGGTTATATTTAAAAAAGCAAACTTATAGCTCAAATTTAAAATCTAAGTTTTTTGAAATAAATTACTGTTATTAGATAAAATATGATATACATTAAATCGTAAAAATATAGTGTTGTTGACGACGAAAATGGAAAATACTTCACATCAATAACAAATCATTAATAATAGCTAACAATCCTAAATAAAATATTATGAAATTAATTTAGCAATCATAAATATTACTAATTTCTTGATAATTAGTAACGTTTAAAATCCTTTAAAATATTAAAAATCAATGTGTTAAGCTGTTGTGCATACAAGTTGCACAATTTAAATTGTGGGTAAGAACTTCAAACCCTCTCCCCTGCTCCCCTGCGGTCTCAATGTGTAAATTAAGTACTTAACAGCTTACCACGGTAAACCGCAGAGGTTAATCGTTCCTTTTTTAGGAGCTTTGTCATTCATCGGCAATACCATCGGCTCGTAGTTTTTTATCATCAATCATTCACACTCACAAGTTTGGGTAGTCTAGATATAGGGATATCCAAGAAGTAAGAAAGAACCTCTTGCCGCCAAGTATCATAAAGTATTGGCAAATCATCAATTTCAATACCAATAGCTTTTTGGCTCAACTGCCAATGATCCCGAAGGTAAGGATTACGTCGGCGTTGACCTTCTTCATCTGCTTCTATGACTTGTGCGATTAAATCCTCTTTCTCTGCGGGTGAAACTTGATCAAATTTACGTTGCCACCAGTCTACAACTCCCAAGCGGTGAACTGCTTCATCTGGCAGGATTATTTCTGCTGCAAACTTGGCTGAGTCTGGGTCGTTGATTTTGCTGGTACGGCTATTGATGAATAACAAAGCCACAATATGAAGTTCGTAATGCAACTCAAATGCTAAAAAGCCTTGCCAATTACGAATGGGTAAATCACCCATATAATCCCAATGCTTCTGCACCTGCTTTTGGATATCCTCAATTGGATCATGTCCCGATATAGCTTGCGCTCTTAAACGAGTATTTTGAGCGTGTGCGCCATCATCACCTATTTGTCTGCTCAAAAATAGCTGTAATTCTGGGTCAGGAAAAGAGTCAATTATCTTAGCGCAGACTTGCACAATAAACAGGTCATGGGCTGCACCAGCAATACGGAAGCGGTAGAAATTCTCTTTTTCCTCATCAGTTTCCGGCGATCTAGGTTCTTGCGTAGGCGTAGCCCGCCGCAGGCATCGCTTCTTCGGAATGTGAGGGGCGTACTTATCAATTAGTTTGTCAAAAATTTCCAGTTCTAAATCAGTAGTCCAAGCTGGACGAGTAAGTATTGCTGTCATAAAGTTTCCTTTGGGTAGTGGAGAACAATTTAATCCAAAATCTAAAATCCCAACAATGTTGTTTTCCTACCTATGTACTTCATTTACTTGCAATAAGCTGTAAGTATAAGCTATTCATCCAATATTCCTTTACTAACATAAATTGGGTGCAATAAATTTTCAATTTTTGGTAACATATTGTAAAAAATAATTGAACCAATAATACAAGACAAGCCTCCAAAAATTAAAGCATTTGTTGCATTAAATATACTTGCTAATCCACTTATAAATAAATTGCCAAATGGAATAATTCCCATAACTGACATATTATATATACTCATGAGCCGACCTCTTTTTTCATCATCTGATATTATTTGTAAAACAGAATTACTAGATGAATACTCTAAAATATAGCTACAACCTATTATTGGAACTATCATTAAAGAAAACCAAAAGCTTCTCGACAATGAAAAGGTAATTAATGCTGTACCAAATATAGCCGGAGCAAAGGCAATAATTTTACCAAGCCTAACTAAATTTGTTTGGTAACTCAAATAAATGCCACCACATAATGCTCCCAGCCCTGACCCTCCCGTTAAGAAACCCAGAGTAGTGGAATCTCCTTGAAGAATTTGGATGGCAAAAACAGGCATAATTCTTAGATACGGCATTCCCAAAAAACTGAGTAATGCTATCAATAGTAAGATTGAGCGAATAGGCAAAAAATAATAAGCATATGTAAAGCCTTCTTTTAAATTCTGCCAAATGTTATTTTGATAATTCCGGCGTACCATTGTTAGCTTGTTAACTTTAATTGCTAACAAAGCTGTAATGATAGTAATGTAACTAATACCATCAATTAAAAAACAGTGTCCAGGAGAAAGACTAGCAATTATAATTCCTGCGATCGCCGGAGCTATAATCCGCGAACCGCTAAGTAAAGAAGAATGGAGAGCGGTTGCATTAGTAATATCTTCTTTATTTTCAATTATGTCCATTATGAAAGCATAGCGAGCAGGTATCTCAACACTACTGAGTAAACCTTGCAATATACTTGCACAAATTATCTGCCAAATACTGATTATTCCTGTTAAAGCAAAAATTGCTAAAGCTAACGAGAGAATCATCATGATAAATTGCGCGGTAATTAGAATATTACGTCGATTAAACTGCTCTATCCAAATACCAGCTAAAGGGCTAACTATTAAATTAGGAACCTGGCTCAGAAAACCAATTAAGCCCAGTAAAGCTACTGATTCTGTTTGAGAATAAACTAGCCATGCACAGGTAGTTTCTGTCATAAAACTACCAATCATAGATAAACTTTGACCACCAAAAAATAGACGGTAGTTTCTAGACTTGAAAGATTGCAAACTCTGGGTCACACTCATGTTGAGTAGATACCTCTAATATACCTAAGGTCATCTTTGCTAAGACGGCGGGATGAAATAGTAATGGCTTAACAGCTGCAATAAGCTCGATAGAGTTTCTGGCTTCTGCCATCTATTTTTGCACCTAGAATAAATATACTGTAAATCGATAGATTTATAGTAGTATACTATGAGATTTGCATAGGTGAGGATAAAAAACAAGGTATATCTCCCCAGTCCCCATTTAATTTGGAGGTAAAAATGTCAGAACCACGCTATGGTATTTGGGCCCCTGTTGGAGGTAACTTTGGCCCTCTCAATACGCCAGATGAACCGATTGATGCTAGTTATGAACGCACGCGATCGCTAGTATTAGAAGCAGAACGCTTAGGATATGTCACAACCTTAGTCGCACAGCACCTTGCCAATCCCCGTAGTCTGGATTTAGAACAGTTGGAAACTTGGACAGCTTGTGCAGCGTTGGCTGAAGCTACGGAAAGTATAGAAATTATCGCCGCGATTAAACCTTTATTATTTCATCCAGCCGTTCTAGCCAAGATGGCCCTGGGAATTGATGCAATAAGTGGTGGACGTTTTGCCATAAACCTAATTAGTGCTTGGTTTCGCCCAGAAATGGAGCGTACTAATATCCCCTTCCCTCCCCATGATGAACGTTATCGCTATTCTGGTGAATGGTTGCAGGTTGTTAGAGCTTTGTGGAGCGGTGAGAGGGTGAACTTCGAGGGTGAATATTTCAAAATCCAAGATTTGACCTTTCGACCCTTCTCTGTTGCTCAACCCTATCCTCGTATCTACCTGGGAGGAGCATCAGACCCAGCGCAGATTTTAGCGGCTGAACAAGCTGATGTTTACTTCATCAACGGTCAGCCGATTGAAGATGTCCGCCAAGTAATTAAACAAGTTTTGGACCGACCACGTTTCCTACCCCAACCAGTCCGCTTTGGTCTGTCAGCCTTTGTCATTGCCCGGACTACAGATGAAGAAGCGCAAGCAGAACTAGAACGACTCATCGCACTGCAAAAGTTGGAAGAACAATATAAGTTAAGTGTTGCTAAAGGAGTTGACTCAGAAGCCGCCATGTTCAAACTGTTCGCTAAAAATCCGGCTGTTGGCGGCAATGGTGGCACAGCCGCAGGATTGGTTGGCAGCTATGATACAGTTGCAACTCGCGTTGCAGCTTTCGTTGATGCAGGTATTGACACTTTCATGCTGCAATTTAATCCCTTTGTTCGGGAGATGACACGTTTTGCCCAAGAAGTTATGCCTCGCGTGCAACACTTGCAAAAAGTTGCTTAGTTGTTGACCGAATGCGCCCTGACAACGGTTGGTAATTTGTGATGAGCGATGCCTAGTTGGGCTACACCGGGAGCAGATCATAATTAACTAATTGCCCGTTAGTTGGGCAACGGTTTTTACTTGTCTCGTTCTGCGGTGATGGTTTTAAGTGTGTAGAACTGAGCATAGGAACGATGGTCGTATAAGACATCTACAATGAATGCGCGATCTACTGAAAAGAGAAAGCAATATGCCTTTTTGCTTGCTAAATCTACTGAAAAGAGAAAGCAATCAAGCTTTTTGAGAAAAAAATCTGTGATTTTAACAAATCGGGAATCTGACCTAGCTTCATCCATCCCTACAACCTGCCTGTAAAATTGAATATGATACATCAAGGCTTTTAGGCACTGTGAACTTTTTTATCGGTTGTGCTGTTTGGGCATATAAAGGTTGGGTAGGCGAACTCTATCCCCAAGGCACTCGCACTGCCTATTTTCTCCATCTCTACAGTCGTCGCTTCACCACTGTAGAAGGTAATACCACCTTTTATGCCGTGCCTAACCAAGAAACTGTAACCCGTTGGGGTGCCGAAACACCAGCAGGTTTTGAATTTTGCCTAAAATTACCGCGAGATATTACCCATCAAGGGTTGCTACAACCTTATATACCAGCTGCTTTAAAATTTCTGGAGGGGATGCGCCCTTTAGGTAAGCATCTTGGCCCAATGTTTGCCCAGTTACCACCCAGTTATGCACCTGCATTACTTGACGATTTGACCAACTTTCTGGAAGCTTGGCCGCGAACAGAAGCATCTCTAGCGCTGGAAGTTCGGCATCCCGACTGGTTCAAGGAACCCCATGCTAGTAATTTGACGGCGCTTTTAGAAAAGTTAGGTGTCGGAAGGGTACTGTTAGACTCGCGCCCCATTTATACTGGAGATGACGATCCCCAATTACAATCGGAACGACGCAAACCTAAATTACCGTTGCAATTGAGTGTAACAGCACCTTTTACTCTGATTCGGTTTATTTCTCATCCGAATTTATCAGTGAATCAGCCATTTATGGAAGAGTGGGTAAGGCAAATTCAGCAATGGTTACAGATGGGAGTGCGAATTTATTTCTTTGTCCATTGTCCAATAGAAGCGCGATCGCCCAACACAGCCCGTCACTTCCAACAGCTATTGGAACAAAGTGGTACACTAGTTCCACCCCTACCTTGGAATAACCTTGAACATCCCCCTAATCAACTCAATTTATGGTGATCGTATTTAGTAGATAATTGGTGTTGTAATACTTTTCTGTTAAAGCGAATTTTTTCAGAGCAATTCCACAAAAGGAGGTTGAGATGAGTCGTCTTCTTTATGAAAAATCAGTCTCATATAAAGGATATCTCATAATTCCATTTGTTTTTGGTAAGGCGAATAATTACGAAATTTATTCATATAAAATACTATCTGAAATTGGGCACAGAAGCAAATTTCATAAAGCAGACAATCCGGCAGGAATCTATGGAAGTGACGTTAGTAATATCATTGATATTGCTAAAGAGCATATCGATCAAAATTCCGAGTTTGTTCATCGAGGGGATAGTTTTAAGTCTCGCTACATTTATCGGAACAATTTGATTATCATCTTCCAAGAAGGAGATAAATATTTTTATGACCATTACCCACCAGAGTTATTGAATAATATTGCAGCTCCAAAGTTATTCAAATCTGAATATGAATGTCTGAATTGGATTAAGCAAGGGTTTGATGGGCGACATGTGCGGCAAAGAGCTATTTGAAGAAGGTAGGAGTATTTGCATTTTTGTATTACAGCTATAGCGGTTCCCATTCAGATGCTGTACAACGTTATATCGCATCTGAATGGGAATTCCTCAAACATTGCATTTTCAACCTTGACTTATTGCGCTTGGCTCCATGTAAATAATTTCCCAAATGTGGCTATCTAAGTCAGCAAATCCATGTCCATACATAAAACCGTGATCTTGTGGTTCATTGTAGGTTGTTCCACCAGCGGCGACAGCCTTGCGAACTATTTCATCAACTTGTTCTCGGCTATCAGAAGATAAACACACAAGCACTTCTGTGCTTTTTGTGGCATCACAAATTTCTTTGGGAGTAAACGTCTTAAACTTCTCATGGGTCAAGAGCATGACGAAAATGTTTTCGGACACAATCATACAGGTGGAAGTTTCGTCAGTGAATTGAGAATTAAACTCAAAGCCGAGTTGAGTAAAGAAATCGATCGATTGATTGAGGTTTTTAACTGGCAGATTAACAAAAATTTGAGTACTCATGGGTTCTTCTTTTGAATTATTGCACAGTGAAAGATCGGCGAAAAAGCGCTGAGGTTTTACAGGGAAGATGCCTATAAGCACCTCCCCACAAGTCAAGCAGTTTTCTGGCAATTGACCATCCACGGAATACCGAATCGATCGACCAACATCCCAAAGCGGACAGACCAAAAGGTTTGATCGATCGGCATTTTCACTTTTCCATTTTCTGCCAGGGTATGAAAGATGCGTTCTGCCTCCGCTAGCTCGTCAACGCTGATTTGCACGTAAAAGCCTTGGGGTGTTTCAAAATACCCAGGCGGACTGTCAGACCCCATCAAGAGGCGATCGCCCAGATCGAGGCAGACGTGCATGATTTTGTCATGCCATCCGGCAGGTATATGCTCGGCTGAGGGTGCATCTCCGTGGGTCATCATCATGACAATTTTGCCGCCAAGACAGTGTTCGTAGAACTTGAACGCTGCTTCACAGTTGCCGTTGAACATGAGATAAGGATTGAGTTTCATGGCGTTGGCTCAGTAGATTGGGCTATGGGTTGAGCGTGAATACAGCTTGAGAGGTCTCTGGATCAAATGGAACCGAGAGATGTTCGTGTAATATCTGCCATTCGCCTTGATTTTTCTGGCAGACAGCGGTGACACGCATCCACGTCTGCATTGCCGGATGGTCTTGAGTTCCTGTGAAGCGAAATAGCCAATGTGCAACTGCTAAGTCTTCACTGACGGTAATTTTGAGGTCTCGTGTTTCAATCTCAAAGGTGTCGGGGAAGTAAGGCAAACATTCTGACCACACTTGACCCCAAGCATCTTTTCCTTGGGTTTGGAAGGGAGGTTTAACATCGAAGACGATAACCTCGTTGGCATAACGGGACATAATTTGCTCAACATCCTTGGTGCAGATGGCACGTTGTTGCTCGGCAATTAGTTGGCGAATCTGAACTTCGTTAGTTGCGATCGTGCTTTTGGTTGTCATGGCAATCTCTCCTTTTGGGTTGAGGTTGAGTGCAGTTACGAATTCTCTGGCAAGCCTGCAACTTCAATCACAGGTCGAATTTCAACGGTGCCGAAGCGCGCGCTTGGAATCCGCGCGGCGATCGCGATCGCTTCGTCGAGATCCTGAGCATTAATCAGAAAAAAACCACCCAATTGTTCGCGGGTTTCTGCGAACGGCCCGTCAGTTACTAGCGATTTGCCGTCGCGCACCCGAACGCTGGTTGCAGTTGCGACAGGGTGGAGCGGGGCGGTCGCAAGATACTGCCCTTTCGAGTTAAGTTGTTGTGCCAGTTGCGCGGATTCTACATAACAATGTTCCCGTTCGGTTTGGCTCAGGGCATTTTCCTCCAGGTAAATCAGCAGCAAATATTTCATGGGGTTGTCTCCGTTGTTTCCCTTTGTTAATAAGTCGAACGGTGCTGACTCAAATCGACACTCCACCAAAAATTTTGATCGTTTAGTACGATCAAGGTATACCTCCCTTGTTTCCCTTTGTTAGTAAGTCGAACGGTGCTGACTCAAATCGACACCTCGCCAAAAATTTTTTATGTCAGGTATAATCCCAAACGCAAAAACAGACGTAAACCAAGCGATCGCCTCCCTTTACCGGGCTGAATGGGGGCGGATCGTCGCCATCCTCATCCGGTTGGTGGGGGATTTCGATGTGGCTGAAGAATCGGTACAGGAAGCCTTTATAGCCGCCGTGAATCAATGGCAGTCCAGCGGCATGCCCGATCTCCCACGTGCGTGGATCATCAAAACAGCTCGATACAAAGCCATTGATCGCCTCCGACGGCGGACACGGCTGACGGAAAAACTGGAATGGTACGCCGCCTCCGGGTTGATTCCAACCCGCGAGGAGCCAACTTACGACACAGACGAAATTCCAGACGAGCGGCTGCGACTGATCTTTACTTGCTGCCATCCAGCACTGGCGATCGAGGCGCAGGTTGCTTTGACACTGCGGCTGCTGGGCGGACTTGAGACAGATGAAATTGCGCGGGCGTTTCTCGTCCCCACGGCAACGATGGCGCAACGGCTGGTGCGTGCCAAGCGCAAGATTCGGGATGCAGGTATTCCCTATAAAGTGCCGGACACAACCGATCTGTCTGTGCGGGTAAACGCAGTGCTGACGGCGATCTATCTGATTTTCAATGAGGGCTACGCGACGACTAGGGGCGAGACGATGGTGAGGGCTGACCTCTGCACAGAAGCGATTCGGCTGGGTCGCCTCGTGAGGACGTTGATGGCACCGCAACCGCCCTCAGAAGTGACTGCACTCTTGGCGCTGATGTTGCTGCACGACTCCCGGCGCGATGCCCGTTTGGATGAGGCAGGCGATCTGGTGTTGCTCGAAGATCAGGATCGTCGTCGCTGGAACCAACAGCAGATTGCTGAGGCGCTACCGCTCGTTGAAGAGGCACTGCGGGGCGAGATTGGTTCCTTTGCAGTGCAAGCAGCGATCGCGGCACTACATTGTCAGGCAGCACAAGCAGAAGAAACGGACTGGTTACAAATTGTCCGCCTCTACGATTTGCTCGAACGCTTGCAGCCCTCGCCGATTGTTTCGCTGAACCGGGCGGTGGCGATCTCAATGATAGAGACTCCTCAGACGGCCCTCGAACTCATTGATGGGCTTGCTCCCCAACTTAATGGCTACCATCTATTTCACGCCACCCGTGCCGAGATGCTGCGCCGCATCGGAGCCTCAGCGTCAGCTGCAGAGAGCTACGAGATCGCGCTCATGCTAGTTACTAATGACAGCGAACGCCGCTTTCTGGAGCGTCGGCTGCGCGAAGTTCAGCCCTAACGTCCAGCATCACCAGACAGGCGAAGAATTATTTACTATATTGACGAAAACGTTCTGCTTTTGCTGGCTATGCCCGACTGCGATGCGATCGCACTTTCATCATGCCAGTCTGCTCGGTTCAAGTGTAGCAACATGAAACCGTTGTTATAGATTTTGCTGTCGCTCAGTATTTTTCACGCGATCGCACCCAGTAGGCATACAGCCAGCCATTACAGAATAAACTACGATAAAGCTATCGAAAAAGTGTGTTTAAAGATTATGAGTAACACTAAAAAAGTTAGTGACGACTTGAGCGCTGCTGGACAACCAACTTCTGAGGAGTTAAAACAGGCAGCCCAAGAGGGATTTAAGTCAGTGCTGAACCTGCGTTCTTCCGATGAAGCAGGTTTTCTCAGTGACGAACAGCAGCAAGCTCAAGCGGCTGGACTGCAATATGCCAATGTCCCATTAAAGCCTTCAGAACCCAATCAAGAGCAAACAGAATTAGCAATTCAGGAGATTGAGAAGTTACCCAAACCAATTTTAATTCACTGTGCTGCTGGAGCAAGGGCTGGTGGTATTGCCTTGATTGCCAATGCGATTAGTGAAAGTCTGACTTATGAGGAAATTAGTCAGAAAGCGCAAGAGCTTGGTTTAAATTTAGAACAGCCGCACCTCAAGCAATTCCTACTTGAGAAGTATATTGCCAAGCAAAAATGACTAATTCAGCACCAAGTCGTTTAGGTGAACTCGCCAACCTGTTTTTTAAACTGGGCGTCATCGGCTTTGGGGGGCCGGTTGCTCATATTGCCATGATTGAAGATGAAGTGGTTAAGCGGCGTCAGTGGTTGACAAGGGAGCATTTTCTAGATTTGCTGGGTGCAACTAACCTAATTCCTGGGCCAATTTACCCCTGGCCAGTACTTTCGACTGCTACGTTTATCGGTTATGTCATTGCTGGCATACCTGGCGCAATTGTTGCCACAATCGGAATTTTTCTACCTTCTTTTATTTTCGTTGCTGCCCTGAATCCCCTAATTCCACGCTTACGAGCCTCTTCTTGGGCTAGAGCATTTTTGGATGCTGTGAATGTTAGTGCTGTAGCGCTAATGGTTGTTACTACTTTGCAATTGGGGGTAGGGACTTTAACATTACTACAACACCCATTTGTAGATTTTCTCGGCTTGGCGATCGCGATCGTCTCAGCCATTTTAGCCATTCACTTTCGCATCAATGCTGCATGGCTAGTCTTTGGTAGCGCCTTCATTGGATGGGTTGCTTTACTCTTGGGCTACACTCGATGAAATTGCAAGTATTGTAGATTACTAACAGATATTAGCTTGACTTTATACACTTATTCGTTTCAGTGTATTTTTGTAAAAAAGAATGTAGAGACGTAGCAGTGATACGTCTCTACAAAGGTTTTAGATGGAGATATTTTATCGATAATCTTGACTTTGAATGCTCCCTAAACGAGCAGCATCACGAATATTGTAGTCAGCACGGGTAAAGCGATTTAGCTGCATTTCAAAAAACTCTCGATTGGCTTGTAAATGCTTGGGATTTTGGTCATCTAAAGGATATAAAAGTGCAGTTCGCAAGGCTTGAATTACCGCAGAAGTGACACAGTACATTGACCGTTGAAAACTAACTCCTAACTGAATCAACATATCTTCTTCGCCCCGGCAATGTTGGCTGTAATAATCAACAAGATATGGTGGCAAAAAATGCAACATATCTTGCATTAATAATGTCGGGGGAATACCAGCAGTACCCACTGGAAAGACATCAGCGTAAAGAATACCATAGTGAAAGTCTTTTTGGTCTTCTGGTACTTGACGCGCTTGAGCATTATAAGATTTTGTTCCTCGGAAGGGTGCAGTGCGGTAGAAAACTGCTTCTACATAGGGTAATGCAGCTTCATATAGCCACATGAAACCCTTAGATTTGGGGATGATTTCGTAGCATTGACCACGAATATAAACGTGATGGTAAATGGGACGACCTGCGATCGCAAATATACCATTAACTAAGAAGCTCATCGCCTCTGGAACACTGCTAATGGTACCTTCATCATAGCGATCGGACATTTCAAAGAATACTGGCGCCATGACTTCCCAGAATAAGCCCAGATTAGCGTAGTATGACATCTGGCGGCACTGTTCCAAAAACATATCGGGGAACAGCTTATAAAGTCCCAGCATTACAGGGTTCCCTTGGAAGTAAGCTTTAATTGCTCGGTCAGCGTTGGCTTTGTATTCGTCTGAATCTAGGTAAGGGTCAAACTGTCCACCCATACCTCTGTGCCACAACATCGCCCGCATACAAGCTTCAGCAAATTCCATGTTAATGCGATCGTGCAACAAGTGATGCAACAACTTTGGCATTTTAAAAGTTTCACCCTTCTCGATAAATGCCAAAAGTTCTGGATGTGCAGTAGCTTCGCCGCGCCAAATTCGTAAATCGGCATCATCGCCAGCGTAATGATTATGCCGTTCTAAATACTCTTTGGGTAAGAAGTATTTAAAGAACGGTAACGGGTTTAAAAATTCGCGTTCGGCAATATAAAGTAGGTCACGCCAGTAAAAATCCATCGGCACAGCATAAGCTTTATATAAACCGATGATTTGCATCAAATTTTCTGGAGTATCAGGTAACATTGCACCGCCTGCTTCTAGACGATGAATTACTTCAGCAAATTCATGTTTTGAAGGAGGTAATTTAATTGCTGTTTTAATTGCTGTCATGGGAATGATATTTACTCAATTGCGTAAACTTCTAGCGAATCGAATTCAAAAACTCTGCGCTCCTACCCTGCGGGAAGGCGAAGCGCCTATGCGTTAAACTTTGCGTTTCTCTGCGTTTAAAAACTCTTAATTATTTACCACTTCAGAGATGACAGTTTTTTCCCAAGAGGGAATTGCAGCCACCATTGTTGTAGTTGTGGATTCACTCCAACGCACTAACCAAGTGGGTTGTACTCCTAAAAAGATGATGAAAGCTGCCAAAATTAAAGCTGGGATTTTCTCAGACCAAAGAACTTTGGGATAGTAGGCGAAGTTATCCAGTCTGCCAAAGCAGGTGCGGTTGAGGAGGATGACAAAATAAACTGCGGTTAATCCACTAGCGACTACACACAAAATTGTCGGGAGGGGAAAGACAGAGAAACTGCCTTGAAAGACGATAAATTCGGCGATGAATCCTGTTAAACCGGGAATACCTGCGCTAGCCATACCGCTTAAAACTAGTAAAGCGCTAATTAGAGGTAAACCGCGTATGGGACTCATTAAACCATTGAGTTTATCTAACTCGCGTGTACCGACTTTGGCTTCCACAACTCCTACCAAGTGGAAGAGAATGGCTAGGATGATACCGTGGCTGAACATTTGGGCGACTGCACCAACGAGTGCTAAGGGAGTACTAGCAGCACCAGCTAACAAAATATAGCCCATGTGACCAACGGAACTGTATGCTACCATGCGCTTGATATCTTTTTGAGCGATCGCAATTACTGCCCCATAAATGGCGCTGACTGCTCCCCAAATTGCTAAAGTCGGTGCAATAATGCTCCAAGCATGGGGAAACATACCCAACCCAAATCGCAGCAATCCATAGGTTCCCAGCTTTGCTAACACGCCACCGAGAAGAATGGCAATTGGTGCTGAAGCCTCAACGTAAGCATCGGGTAGCCAAGTATGGAAGGGAACTAAGGGAATTTTAATACCAAAACCTAAGACTATTCCTGCTAGTAAAAGGATTTGTTTGGCTGTTGACAGGTTTTCTGTAGAGACTGCATCAAAAGCAAAATTGGTAGAACCACTCAGCCACACCATACCCAAGAATGTCGCCAGAATTAATGCTCCCGAAACCGCAGTATAAATCAGGAACTTAATCCCAGCATAACCCCGTTTTTGCCCTCCCCAAATGGAAATTAGTAAGTAGAAGGGGATTAATTCTAGCTCGTAAAACAGGAAGAATAGTAGTAAATTCTCTGCTAGAAAAGCACCTGCGACTCCTCCACTAACTAATAAAATCATGGAGTAAAATAACCGGGGGCGTTCAGTTTCTTTACTACTACTGTAAATAGAAATCCAGGTGAGCAGACTATTTAACACCAACATCAAGATAGAAAGCCCGTCAACACCTAGTTGATAGCTCAAACCAAGGGTTTCATTCCAAGGCAAATACTCTTGAAATTGCATTCCAGGATTACTGATATCAAATTTTAACAGGATAAAAATGTTCCAGAAGAGAACTATCCCTGAAAAAATTAATGCTATTAAACGAATGCGATATTTAGGAATACTTACAGGTAAGACTGCTATAAAAATAGCAGTAAAGATTGGCAGCCAAATCAAAACACTTAACATGAGAGTTTTGTCCTTTGTCCTTTGTCTTTATATGACTCAATACGCTTGGGTTAAGAGAATAGTAGGTTGGGTTGAGCGATAGCGTAACCCAACAAAGTCTCGATAATGTTGGGTTTTGTTCCTCAACCAAACTTACGTCTTCGTCCTTTGTCTTTTGTCCTTTATGACTTAACTCTTAGCCAATGACTAATGACTAATGACAAAAGACAAAAAAGCTAACTTACTATACTAATTTCTCCAGTATCTAAATCGTAATAACCACCGACTATTTTCAGCTTTTCTGCTTTGATTAACTCAGATAAAACTGACGATGATTGCAATCTTTTAATTTGCGCCAAAATATTTGCTTTACAAACATTTTCTACCATATCTCCTGATTTATCTTTTGAACTTTCTACACTTGGTTTAATTGCTTCAAGCAAACTTCCAATATTTCCAGGTACTGGAGCACCTTTAATCGCCGCTTGTACTGCACCACATCTTTCATGCCCGACGACCATGATGACTTTGGTGCCTAATACTAAGCTGCCAAATTCTAAGCTACCAATTTGCTGTGTTGTGGCAATATTACCAGCTATCCGGCAAACAAATAAATCTCCAAGTCCTTGGTCAAAAACAATTTCTGAAGGTACTCGTGAATCTGCACAACCGAGAATAGAAGCGAAGGGCTTTTGACCTTTGGCAACTTCAACTAAACGTGAATAGCTTTGGTCAGGATTACGACGTTTCCTTTTGGCAAACCTTTCATTCCCATCTAATAACTCTTGCAGTGCTTTATCAGGCGTAATCTCTTCTACTGGTGTTTTTTCCGCTGCAAGTAAGTTTGAACCAAGTCCGGCTGTCAATACACCTGTACCGATCGCACCTGCACCAAACTTGAATAAACTTCTTCTGGAAAGATTTATCTGCGGATGTCGTATGCTCATGGAATTATTCTCACAATATTAAACTGTTAACTTTTAGTAGGATAGTTAATGCTATCCAAGTGTCGAGATTTGAAAAACCAAATTTAAAAACTGTATTCCCCAAAATGGCCAAGTTACCCACATTCCTAAAAGACTTACTCCTAAAAGAACAGTGAGTGCATAAAACTGGGTTTGCCCAGAGTTGCTGTATTTGAGACCTTCGCCACCTAATAGGGAAAATAAACCAACAAAATTAACAATGCCATCGATTACAAAGCGGTCAATCATATCGGCAAGTTGGGAAATTTTGGCAACTCCAAAAATTATGGTCATTTTATAGAGTTTGGGGGTATAAAAATCGTATGCGATTAAATCTTGTAAACCTTTCCAAGGCAGGCGAATCGGTTTGGGAATATTGCTGAAATAAATCACACCAGTGATACTGCAACCGAAAATACTTGACCAATTTAAAAGTAGTGCGACATCTTTATTTAGGCTTGCCCAATCTGGTAAAAGTGATAAATTTTGCAAGATGAAAGGAAGATGTAGATTAAAGCCAAGTAGAATCATCATCGGCAGAATCATCGGCCAGTGAGCTTCAGGCGATCGCTCTGTCATTTGTGTAGCTTTACCGCCAAAAAGTAAAGCGAATTCTCTGGTCAAACTCACGGCTGTCAAAGCATTTACCGCGATTATTACTCCCACTAACCAAGGTTGAGTTTCCCACAGCCTATCTGCTAATTCCATCAGCGCCCAAAAGCTACCCAGTGGTGGAAAACCAATTAATCCCAAACTGCCGACAATAAAGGCGATTCCGGAAATCGGGCGACGCTTCCACAGTCCACCAAGTTGGGTTACGTCTTGGGTGATGCTATTCCAGATAATTCCGCCCGTACTCATCACCAATAGTGCTGCGGATATAGCGTGGGTGAGTACTAACAATAGCGCCGCTTCGTCTTGTTGCACTCCCACGGCGATGAATACTAAACCCATGTATGCACTGACAGAATAGGATTGACAGCGTTTCATATCGATTTGAGCGATCGCAATTAAAGAAGCACCCACGGCTGTCACCGCACCAATCGCAACCATCGCCGAGGAAGCTATGGGCGACAAGCTTAACACAGGTTGCAATTTAATCAGCACCCATGCACCACTAGCTACTACTACCGAGTTCCGCAAAATCGTACTGGGAACAGGGCCTTCCATCGCTTCATCTAGCCAGAGATGCAGGGGAAATTGGGCACATTTACCCATCGGCCCAGCAATTAAAGCTAAACTTACCAGTGCCATAGTTGTCGGGTTGACGTTAGCAGTAGCCGCCCATTCAGCTAATTCTGTATAATTCCAAGTTCCAGCTAAAGGCCATAATGCCAACACGCCTATCAGCAAGAATAAGTCTCCCACCCGCTTGGTTAAAAACGCATCTCTCGCACCTGAAACTACCAAAGGCTGACTAAACCATAAGCCGACTAGTAGATAGGTTCCCAGCGTCAGGACTTCCAAAATTACATAGCTGAAGAACAAGTTATTACACAAAGCAAGGGCACACAATCCCGCTTCAAATAATCCCAACAAAGAATAGAAGCGTCCCCAACCCCAATCCATTTCCATGTAGCCGATCGCATAAATCTGCGCCAGCAAATTCAAGCCAGTAATCACAACCAAAGCGCTGACACTCACTGAAGAGATTTCTAAGGCGATGGTTAGGTCTAAACCAGCCGTAGATAACCAAGGAATAAATACTTCTTGGGCTGGATAATTCCAAGTTGCTTGTAAGGCGATCGCACTATGCACAAACGCCAAAAATGTCATCACCAAGTTTACATAACCCGCCGGTCTTGGTCCCATTTTCCGAATGATTCCCGGCGACCAAGGCACGGCTAACAAGCCACCGATTAAGGCATAGCACGGAACTAGCCAAACAGTCTCTAGTAGAAACTGAGCCATCAACTCACCTCTATTATTGTCATCAAAAATTATGGGTTTTAAATCAACTGACGTTGATCCCAGTTAACCCAGCAATGTCTACGACGGGCTACGCCTACGCAGATAATGCAAATTTATCTTTGCTTAATTTTGTTAGAAACAGCTTACCGTTATATCTGTCAAAATGGAATTATTTAACTAAATAAATTTGAGATAATAACTCTAATTATTTCTTATACAATCGACTATTTGAGTAATCAATAATAGCTATTGTTTTTTATCTATGAATTGAGTAAGGGATGAATCAATAGTTATCATTAGTTTTATCAATTGATATTAAGCCTCTCTTGTTAAAAGGGCGGTTAGAAACCGCGTCTACACAGGCAAAACCCACAGAGGTGGGTTTCAAATACTTAATTTTTCCTTAGTCCGCGTAGGCGGACTTTGTTTGTGTAGCCGCGAATTCCATTCGCCCTGGCTTTCATTTGACACTAAATGTAATTTACACTTCGGTAATTTTGTCAATCTGCCAAACAACAGAAATAATCGCAGGCGCTTGGTCAAATTGGCTGATGGGGGCGGGTTTCATATCTCGGTAGTCTAGCAATTGGACTACGATGAGGTAAGCGATCGCTAAAATGATAGAAATCGCACCTGTAAGAATAGCAATTAATTTTGAACGTTCCATCAGTATTTCCTGTAATGCAAGTAGAATAACTGTATTGAGTCATCGATGAGAATTGCGTAGGCGCAGCCCGCCGTAGGTATCGCTATGACTGCAACCACAAAAAAAATTACTTTTGCAGAATATCTTAAGTATAACGATGGCACGGATACCCAATATGAATTGGTAGATGGAGAATTAATTCCCATGAGCCTTGGCACTGGCAAGCACGGTGGCATCTCCAAGTTTTTAGAACGAAGCTTTGATGATGAAAGTGCCAAAATGGGCCAGAATTGGACAGCACAAAAGTTTTCTGTGGGAGTGCGATGCCTGCGGCGACCCGAAGCGGGAGCGCCACGAGGGGGACGCTGGGATACCTCACGAATTCCAGATGTAGTCGTATTACCAACACAGCAGTGGGAAGCACTTTCTAATCGAGAAGCTGTTATCGAACTCAACGAAACTCTCCCCATATTAGTGGTAGAAGTCGTCAGCGAATCTACACAAACCACAGACTATCGCAGCAAACGTTCTGAGTATGCTGTTCTGGAAATTCCCGAATACTGGATTGTTGACCCGATTCAAGAGATAGTAACAATATGCACTTTAGTAGAAGGGTTCTATGATGCTGTTGCATTCCGAGGACAAGAACGCATCATCTCTTTTACTTTTCCACAATTGGATTTGAGTGCCGAACAAGTCTTAGCAGGACGGAAGTGAACTCTCAATTACTACCAATTTACAGGCGGCATAGTGGACGCTAACACTGTTAAGCTGTTAAGTACTTAATTTACACATTGAGACCGCAGGGGAGCAGAGGAGCAGGGGAGCAGGGGAGAGGGTTTGGAGTTCTTACCCACAATTTAAATTGTGCAACTTGTATGCACAACAGCTTAACGCAGACCAAAAGAGTTGCTACAAATTATGCGTAGGCATAGCCCGCCGTAGACATCGCTAAAATAGCAGAAATTGCACCTGGAAATCGTTATAGAATTTGGAGTAGGAATTAAATTGCAAAACCGTATGCCAGAGTCTCAGACTATTGAAGCAATATATGAAGATGGAGTTTTGCGTCCACTGCAAACACTAACAGGTGTGGCAGAGCATAGCAAAGTTAAAATCATAATTGAGTACCAAGAGACTCCAACCCATCCACTGTTACAGTTTGCAGGCATTATCAGCGACGAAGAAGCAGCACAATTGCAGTCTGTGATTGATCGAGAATTTGAGCAAATTGACTCTAATGGCTGGTGAAACGGCTCTGGACACGTCCGTTGCTATTCGCTATCTCAACGGTGATGCGATCGCAGTTGCAAGAGTGATAGCCTTGCCAAATATCGTCCTATCATTACCAGTTGTTGCTGAACTGCTGTTTGGAGCGGAAAATTCTGCCCGTTCCTTGCAAAACTTGACTCGCTATTTACAGTTCATTGAAGCTTGTGTTGTAGTGCCAATGGGGCGAGAAACCGCTACATCCTACGCCCAAACACGCCTTACCTTAAAGCGCAAAGGCAGACCAATCCCAGAAAATGATATTTGGATTGCAGCCCAATGTCTGGAACGTGGCTGGACATTAGCTACAAATGATCAGCATTTTAGTTATGTAGATAATCTCATAGTGGAACAGTGGTAATCAGTGGCTGTAGTTCAATAATGAGTCTTTGATACTCGTGAATGAGTCTTTGAACTCCGTTAACGAGTCTTTGATACTCGTGAATGAGTCTTTGAACTCCGTTAACGAGTCTTTGATACTCGTGAATGAGTCTTTGAACTCCGTTAACGAGTCTTTGATACTCGTGAATGAGGCTTTGAACTCCGTTAACGAGTCTTTTATACTCGTGAATGAGTCTTTGAACTCCGTCAACGAGTCTTTGATACTTGTGAATGAGGCTTTGAACTCCGTTAATGAGTCTTTAATACTCGTGAACGAGTCTTTGAACTCCATTAATGAAAAATATCCAGCCATTCCTGAATTTACAGGGGTGAGCGTGTAGTAAAATTTGCTCACCTCTGTAAAGTGGAACATGGCTTTAGACTTCTCCGGTCAAAATCTCCGAGGACGCAACTTCAAAGGTAGGAAAGACCTTGCGGGTGCAAACTTTAGCTATGCCGACATCCGAGGTGCAAACTTCTCTAACGCTAATTTAACAGGTGCGAACTTCAGTCATGTCAAAGCTGGACTGCAACGCCGCTGGACAATTTTCCTAGTCCTCGTCTCGTGGCTGTTGTCGGGACTTTCAGGATTGTTATGGGTTGCGAACGGGTTATTGGTATCACGAATATTTGATACTTCTAGCTTAGAGTTTCAGATTGGCGGCTGGGCTGCCCTAATCGTATTAATTGCTTTTTTCTTCGTCACAATTTGCCAAGGAGTAGCAGCTGGTTTAGGAGTCTTAGCCGTAGGCCTCGCCGTAGTGTTTGCCGTAGCCATAGCCGGAGTCATAATCGGACCCGGAGCCGGAGTCATAATCGGAGCCGGAGCCGGAGTCATAATCGGAGCCGGAGCCGGAGCCGGAGCCGGAGCCGGAGCCATAGCCGGAGCCATAGCCGGAGCCATAGCCGGAGCCATAGCCGGAGCCGGAGCCATAGCCGGAGCCATAGCCGGAGCCGGAGCCATAGTCGGAGTCATAGTTGGAGCTAGAGCCATAGTTGGAGTCATAGCCGGAGCTGGAACGTTATTTAGTATCTACATCAGCTGGCGAGCCATGAAAGGAGATCAAAATCACTCCTTGGTTCGTAATATTGCGATCGCCTTTGCTGCAACAGGAGGTACAAGTTTTCGTGGCGCTAACTTAACCAATGCTGATTTCACCCAAGCTACGCTCAAAAGTACAGATTTCCGCAACACAATCCTTATCTGTAGCCGTTGGCATCAAGCCAAAATGCTTGACCGTGTTCGTCCTGGTTTGACTTATCTTCAAAACTCACAAGTACGTCAACTGCTGGTTACAGGACAGGGACAGGACAAAAATTTTGACCGTCAAAACCTACGAGGTATCAACTTACAAGCAGCAAACCTAGCTGATACCAGCTTTATCGGCGCTGATCTCAGTGAAGCTAATTTGCAAGATGCCGATTTGTCAAGAGCAAAGCTGAAGCAAACGCAACTAGTCGGCACAGATTTAACAGGTGCAACACTCACAGGCGCATACATTGAAGATTGGGGCATTACGAGAGAAACTAAATTGCATGGGGTGAGGTGTGAATATGTCTTTATGCGCTTACCCACCAAAGAAGACCCCGACCCCCTCCGCAAACCTGATAATAAACAAGAGGTATTTGCAGACGGGGATTTTGCCAACTTTATCAAACCGATTTTTGACACCCTCGACCTTTACCACAATCAAGGCGTTGACCCTCGCGCCGTTGCCATAGCTTTCAAAAACCTTGCCGAAAACCATCCCGAAGCCGAGTTAGAAATCGTGGCAATGGAGAAACGCGGCGATGATAAAATCTTGCTCAGAGCCAAAACCGCCGCAGGTAGCGATAAATCTCAACTGAGTGCCGAATATTTTGATGATTATAATCAACTCAAAGCCTTATCGCAGAGTCAGCAATTATTACTTGTAGAAAAAGATAGGCGCATTATTAGTTTAGAAAATATGGTAGATACTGCTCTCAAGCAGCCGAAATTTTATACTCAAGGAGATACAAATATGTCAGATATCAGCGGCATCAATATTCAAAATAGCAGTAATGTTAGCGGTATCGCTGGCAATAATTCTATTGCTAATCTAGGAACCATTAGCGGTAACGTGAGTATTGCCCTCAATCAGTTACCTGATGCGCCAGATGCCGAGAAACCAGGAATCAAAGAATTATTGTCCCAGTTGCAAGATGCAATCATACAATCTACATATTTGTCAGAAGAAGACAAAGCCGAAGCGCTAGAACAGGTGAAGACTTTGGCAGAAGCGGGTAAAAATCCTCAAGAATCCACTAAGCAGAAGACGGCGAAAACTGCAATCACCATGTTGAAAGGGATATTTACAGGCTTACCTGCTGTTGCTTCTCTGGTGGAAGCAGGTAATAAATTATTGCCTGCGATTTCTAAATTATTCGGTTTGGGATAATTTAACATAAGTTCAATAAACCTCTCCCTGCCTTGAACTAAAGTTCAAGTCTGTCCCTCTCCGAGTCGGAGAGGGACGGTTTTGCGTAGTAAAACCAGGGAGAGGTCTTTTGATTCAACTAATTCGATAAACAATTTCTAAGCCGTTAACACCTGCTGCGCTGTCAGTTTTAACTCAGGGAAAGTCGGAGAATATATTTGCTGGTTTCCTGTAAATACTGTTTGGTTATAACGTCCCTGATTCAACAAGCAGACTGTCACCTTTACTTCCAGAGGATCAACAATCCAGTATTCAGGGATAGAGAAGGCTGCATACTCAAGTGGTTTCCTTTCATAATCTCGTTTCACAGACTCAGCGCTAACCACTTCTATTGTCAACAGTGGAGGTAACTCAAGCACAGCCGATTTACCCTGAATAGATTGTCGCTGTTCTTCAGTCATCACAATTAAGTCAGGGAGACGGGATTTTTTGACGGAGGTACGAACGCCAGTACTGCTAGGGCGAACCTGCCAGTCTAACCCTAGTCGTTGGATTTCTAGATAGAAGCGGATCAACAAGAAAGTAATGATCGCTTCATGCAAATCTGAGGCTGGAGGCATTTCTAGCAGTACCCCATCCTCAAGTTCATAGCGCTTGTCAGTGCCATCATCGTAGGTGAGATATTCCTCAAAAGTATACAGACGTTCTACAGGTTTTGTAGTGGACATACTTTTGTCATTCGTAATTCGTAATTGGCCATAATCATATCTACTTTCTTCATTCTCAGGTAGTTTTGGAATGTAGAGTTAAATTTTTCCAAAATGTCTTTAACTGAAGAAATTCTTTCCCAATTACCAGGCGATGTTTTAAGAGGATTGCGCCAAGGCGATCGCATTCTCACATCTGTGCACAAAAACTCCGCACCCACACCACAGTTAGTTAAAGAAAATTAACAGTCTTTAGGCGTCCAAGAATAATTAATCAAAGCTTGAAATAAATCAGTTATCGGATTCACCGGATGCCGAGAAACCAGACATTAAAGAATAGAAGAAAGAGTACAAGGTGACAACCTAATTAGCTCTCAGAAGATGGTAGTGTAAAGCTAGTTGGGTTCACAAGGGTGACTTCAGAAGCGTAGCGGTTAAAGTCCCTAACGTTGAAAGTTAAGATATGAGTTAGCCTGTTGACTAACATTGAGGCTACAAGCCTAGCATCGTGGACATTTACCCCCATTACCCCATACTGTATAATTAATCGCTTCCACTCTGGATAAATCTCAGGTACATCTGGCAGTACCAAGAAGAAACCTTCTAAGCGCTCTAGTTCCGTTCTAGCTTCAGCTATGGTTAAGCCTAAGCCGTTCCTTTGGGCAGATCGTGTTGCACTTCGCCAAAACTCTATGAGGTTTTGTGAGGTAATAAAAAGCTCTAACTCTGCTCCTCGTAAAGTTGAAATTGCGTTCAGTGTATCTGCATACATTGGGTGGTGTGGCTGTACGCTTAGTAGCAATAAGTTGGTATCGATAAGATAAGTCACTTAAATATCTTCCGACTCCTCATCATTGTATATTCCTGCCCGACTTAAAGCATACTCTGATAGTAAGGGTGTATCTCGCCTATGGCTCTCTGCCCATTCCCGAAAAGCTGTTATCCACTCAAGAGCCGTTGCAGTTTTGTAAAATGGTTGCTCCTGTTTTAATTTCATCAACTGCTCAAGTAATGCATCTAAATGTGGCTTAACCACTTCAACAGGGAGCTTAGTTACGTTTGCTAACACCTGCACAACGCCTTCTAACTCTTCTTTGTCAACCTCTAGGGGTAATGGTAGTATTTGATTATTATTGTTGACCACGCTCGTAGCTCTCCATAAATAATGTCCTATCTACTTTCTTCATTCTCAGGTAGTTTTGGAATGTAGAGTTAAATTTTTCCAAAATGTCTTTAACTGAAGAAATTCTTTCCCAATTACC
>NZ_JABXKL010000081.1:68028-84414 GCF_017114995.1 Nostoc sp. NMS9
TAGAGTTAAATTTTTCCAAAATGTCTTTAACTGAAGAAATTCTTTCCCAATTACCCGGCGATGTTTTAGGAGGGTTGCGCCAAGGCGATCGCATCCTCACATCTCTGCGCGAAAACACCGCACCAGTACCAACCTTAGTTAAAGAAAGTCAACAGCCTTTAGGCGATTCCGACTTCGATGTAATTATCTGCGGTGGCACTTTAGGCATTTTAATTGGTTGCGCCTTGGTGGTGAAGGGATTGCGAGTAGCATTGCTGGAACGGGGAATTTTGCGGGGGAGAGAACAAGAGTGGAATATTTCTCGCAAAGAATTAGATGTATTTGTGGAATTGAACTTGCTAACAGAGGAAGAATTAGAGAGTGCGATCGCCACTCAATATAACCCAGCGCGAGTTAGTTTTGCTGGCGGTACAGAAGTTTGGGTAGAGGATGTCTTGAATATCGGCGTAGATCCAGTTTATCTACTCGCTACTTTAAAAACTCGATTTATCGCCGCTGGGGGAAAGTTGCTAGAAAATACACCCTTTACTGAAGCAGTGGTTCATCCCGACGGGGTGATGGTAAATAACCAATTCAAAACTCGGTTATTAATCGACGCGATGGGACATTTTTCACCCATCACCCAACAAGCACGCCAAGGCAAAAAACCAGATGCGCTGTGCTTAGTTGTGGGAAGTTGCGCTCAAGGTTTTCCAGAAAATAACTCAGGCGATTTATTATTATCATTCACATCTTTGCAAAATCAATGCCAGTACTTCTGGGAAGCTTTCCCAGCCAGGGATGGCAGAACCACTTACTTGTTTACCTACATGGATGCACATCCCCAACGTTTGAGTTTAGGAGCTATGTTTGAGGAATATCTGCATCTTCTTCCAGAATATCAGGGAGTGGAGTTAAGCAACCTGAAATTTCAACGGGCACTATTTGGTTTCTTTCCCACCTATCGCCAAAGTCCGCTAAAAACTCCTTGGAATCGCATTCTCCCAGCCGGAGATAGCAGTGGTAGTCAATCTCCCTTGAGTTTTGGTGGTTTTGGGGCAATGGTGCGCCACCTGAAGCGTTTAACTTATGGTATTTACGAAGCGCTGGAAACGGAACAATTATCTGCAAAAGCGTTAACACTGCTGCAACCCTATCAGCCAAGTTTGACTGTTACCTGGTTGTTTCAAAGGGCGATGAGTGTTGGTATAAATCAGAAAATTGCCCCAGATCAAATTAACCAATTACTCTCAGCGGTATTTCAGGAAATGCAACAGTTGGGTACACCAGTGCTAAAACCATTTTTACAAGATATAGTCCAATTTTACGCACTAACGCAAACACTGTTAAAAACTGGTTTATATCATCCTGGAATAGTTGCCAAGATAATTCCGCAAGTAGGTTTGGCAAGTTTGTTAGATTGGATGTTACATTACAGTAATTTAGGTGTATACACTGCCTTGTTTTCGCTAAGTCCAATGCTAGAAACATGGATTAAGAATCAACCAAAAGAACAACAATATTATTGGCATCGTTTGATTGATGCTTGGAAGTATGGTTCTGGTGGTGATTACTCAGATTAAACTTAGAATTTTATCGGTGTGAGGATAACATGATGGAACGGAAATCATCAGGAATCAAATACTTTGCAGTGCTGATTGGATTCCTGCGCGATCGCCAAGGATTTCTAGAGGAAATTCGCCAAGGTACGAGATTACCAAACAAAATCATTTCGCTGTTGGTTTGCAGTTCCTTATTTATCGCTGCTTATGGCGGAATCATTGGTGCATACCATAGCTGGATGCAAGCTATATCTTCCGCCATTAAACTCCCAGCCCTTTATTTAATCACACTTTTGATTTGTATCCCGACGTTGTTTTTTGCTAACATTATTTTTGGTTCAAAGCGGACTTTTGCCCAGCATTTAGCATTAGTATTAACTGCGGTTTCAGTCACGAGCGTACTGTTATTTAGCTTTGCTCCAATCACACTGTTTTTCTTGATTACTACCAATAATTACCAGTTTTTAATTTTGTTAAATGTCTTAATCTTTGCCATAACTGGATTTATTGGTGTTTCGTCTTTATATCAAGCCACAAGTTTAGTTTTAGAACAAGATAATGAAGGTAGCAAGACACGCCAGAAAATTTTACAATTTTGGCTATTTCTTTATGCTTTCGTAGGCAGTCAGTTAGGATGGACTCTCAGACCGTTTTTTGGCACACCTGGTTCTGTGTTTGAACTATTCCGCGAAAGAGAAGGTAATTTCTATTTAAGTGTCATTAAATCTATTAGCTATCTCTTGGGATTCCGTTAATTAATCATTAGTAGTTCCACAAAAAATACAACCTATAAAAATATGCTGAAAAAGCAAAATCGCGGAATTCAACAATTTGCTGTTTTGGTTAATTTACTGCGCGATCGCCAGTCATTTTTAGAAGAAATCCGTCAGGGAGTGCGATTACAAAATAAAATAACTTCTCTATTCGTATCTAGTTCCATTTTCTTTGCCCTTTATGGAGCAATTATCGGTGCATCCCACAGCTGGGGACAGGCATTATCGGGTGCTATTAAGCTTCCGGTATTCTATTTAATCACACTGATTATTTGTTTCCCGACTTTGTTCTTTTTTAATGTTTTGTTTGGTTCTCGGAGCAGTATTTTACAGCATTTCGTTGTATTACTCACATCTGTATCAGTGATTAGCGTACTTTTATTTAGCTTGGCACCAGTTACGCTATTTTTTCTGATTACTACACCTGATTCTTATCAATTTTTTAAACTGCTGAATGTGTTTATTTTTGCTATTACAGGCATATTTGGCGTGAAATTCCTTTATGAGGGAATGCAGTTACTTTCTCAACAAGATGAAGTTGGCAAAAAAACTCGCACCACTATTTTAAGATCCTGGTTATTGCTTTATGCCTTTGTTGGTATGCAGTTAGGATGGTTTCTCAGACCATTTTTTGGTGCACCTGACTCTAAATTTGAGTTATTTCGGGCGGTGAAAGGCAACTTTTATTTGGATATTGTAGCGGCGATTTCCGAAATTTTAGGTTTGCGTTAATCTCAGAAAAAGATAATTAGTCTATTTCCCAGTGACAACTAGTAGTTAATAAAAACATAGCTTGATAAAACTTTCTTCGTTCCCAGGCTGCTACCTGGGAATGGATTATTGAGTCTCTGATACCAATTCTCCATGAAGATGCACTAAATTATAAGAGACAAGTGATGAACCAACTTCATAAACGTCTAAATCAGCCTGAAGGATTTAAAAGTTACAGCTAAATTCGGGAGTGGCTTACTCAACAATGCCAGGTTGTAGTTGCATACAAGACACTACATAAAATTGTGCGTTACAAACTCAATGCCAAATTGAAAGTACCCCGTCCACACAGTGCTAAAGCCAAACCGGAAGTTCAAGAAGCTTTTAAAAAAAACCTCCAGAAATAATCCAAGTGTTATTACGCTATTTGGGGTAATCGAAGTTTCGATTCAGGAAATGCATTCTACCTGTTATGCTTTCTTACCTGCTACTGATTCAGCTATATTTTCCATATCGACCAGATTCCACTTTAAACCTTTGCTCCTATATATACGCTTCTGCAAATTTGGATAATCACCGATATCATGGTCTAGCCTTTGACCAACTACTATACATTTTAATATAGAATTGCCCGTGTTTTTCAGCTTGTGCGGCTTACCACCAGCGCGATATCCAATAAAATCTCCTGCTTTAACTGGATAAACGCTTTCTCCAATTGTTGCCTCAGCTTCTCCTAAGAGAACGTATACGCACTCTTCTTCGTGATAGTGCATATGAAGCTCCGTTGATTCACGTCCAGGCTCTACTTCAATGATGTGGAAACCGATATTTTTTAAACCTGTCAAATCTCCTAAAGACTTATTCAGTCTACGAGCATTGGAGTTGAGAAAATGTGTTTTTTCTAGTCCTTCATAAGACTCAATCTCTTCTTTGGTGACTAAATACTTTTCCATTTCTTGATACCAAGGTGCTAAGAAAATTTCATGGTGAACACGCGAGGGGCCTAAAGATGAATTAAAACGGAAGTTAAAACAGGTTCAAGGGTTCCATCTCAGCAGAAGCGAACGCTTCTATTTGTGGATGGAATTATATCATCATCTCGTTATTAAGTGCAACTTCATAGAGAATTGGTATGACTCAATATACCTCTTGCACAAATGAAAATTTCAAAGTCCCTCTCCCAAGCTGGGGAGAGGGATTTAGGGTGAGGGCTTTTGATTTATGCAAAAAGTCTAATCTCTAAAAGCTTCTTCTCAACTGACTTTCAGCTTAAATTTACACCAATGACATTTGCGCGCCTCTATTTCAAGCTTAAGGGTCAGTTTTGAGATATTCTTGTAATTGTTGAGTACGCAGTTTTGTGGTATCTTCCAAACAACCCAAATAAATGCTAGAGGCAATACTTCCGCCCTCATATCTGCTTCTCTGAAACTCACAATTGGTATCTCGAAACTTGAGCCATGCTAGCTGCGCAGCAATCAATTTCTGTTTTCTAGGCCTTTCTAATGTAGATATCAATTGTTGATAAACTTGATTCAGTTTTTTATCTGCATTCTGATAAGATAACTTCGTACATTCATTAATTGCTGCTTGAGTTTGAGGATTATTGCAGTTGAACTTTTGAACTAAGCGCATCTCAGATAAATCAGGCGTTGTGCCTGCTATTGTTATGGCAGAGGTATTTAAACTGCTAAGAGTTAGTATACTGGACAAAACTAGTAATAATTGACGCATAGCAAAACTTTTATTATTAAGTATAGAAATTTGATATTTTAGCTAGTGTCGAACTCAGAATCAGATTAGGAAGTGGTATGCTCCATCAATCAGTGTTATGGTTCGCGCTAATTCTGGCTACCACGACACTCCCGCGCTGGAGTTTTGGTTAAAAGAAGACAGCAACTGCCCGGAATCGAAAGGGGAGTAAGCGATCGCTAGTATATATACTTATTGCATCAGTTAGGAAAAAAGATGATTTTTTTATTTAAGCAAATAAAATATGCATTTTTGTTAAAAGTATGATATCTGTGTCTAAAATATTTTTATTATACGTCAAATTCCGACAAAACTCTTGCGTTGATCGTTCAAATAACTGTATTCTTTATATTGTTGAAAATTATTTTTCACAAAAGCAATAACAAAACACAATTTCAGTACATCGGAAAAAACATTGACTGGGAAAATCGATAAATGTCGATATCAAACCAAAATCTATGTATGCCGTTGTCGCTGGCATTATGAGTAACAGGACTCACTCCCGAAATGAAAAATCAAATATTTTGTTTATGTATGTAGTGTAGCAAGGAATTCAAAATTTTTCCTATTCCCTATCTCTTACAGTCCATACCTAATTTGAATAGAGAAGAGTATTGGCTAAATTTTCAATCTTTTCATCTCTCTAATCGGGGCAAGAAATCTATTCTGTGCTGGCTGAGTTTGGGATTTCAAACCCATTTTATCAACGAATCAAGACCAGGAAAATTATGACCTCTTTAGATCCTAATTTTTTTGACATCCCGGACAAAAGCCTAATCATCATCGACCCAGCCGTTGATGACTATAAAAAGCTAAATGGCAACAACTTGGAAGTCATCTTTAAAGACGTAGTAGATACAGAAGTAAGAACAGTAACTTCAGAAGCACAAAAACTGCTAAAAGCTCCACCGAAGGAATTGTTAGCGCCTCCTGGTGATTTCAATCCTACACTACTACTGTTTTTTGCATCTGTGACAGTACTGGTGTCATCTCATTGTGGTTACTGGCTTTGGCAATGGCCAGACTGGCTGTGTTTTAGTTTTAACACTATTGCTTTGCATTGTGCTGGAACAGTAATTCATGATGCTTGTCACCAATCTGCCCACCGCAATCGAGTCATTAATGCCATACTAGGGCATGGTAGCGCCCTGATGCTAGGGTTTGTTTTCCCAGTGTTTACACGAGTACATTTGCAGCATCATGCTCATGTCAACCATCCCAAAGATGACCCAGATCATTTTGTTTCTACAGGTGGCCCGCTGTGGATGATTGCATTTCGATTCTTGTCCCACGAGGTGTTTTTCTTTCGACGGCGACTGTGGCGCAAATATGAGCTATTAGAATGGTTCATTAGCCGCTCAATTGTTGTTGCAATTGTTTATATCTCAGTTCAATATCATTTTTTAATGTACGTTCTCAATTTTTGGGTTGTACCTTCTGGTATAGTGGGATTAATATTGGGCTTATTTTTTGATTATTTACCCCATCGTCCCTTTGTTGAACGCGATCGCTGGAAAAATGCTCGTGTATACCCCAGCCCAATTCTTAACATCCTGATTTTAGGTCAGAACTACCATTTAATTCATCATTTATGGACTTGTATTCCCTGGTACAAATATCAGTCTACATACTATCTGATGAAGCCTTTGTTAGATGAAAAAGGCTGTTATCAAACTTCAGGGTTACTGCAAAAGAAAGACTTTTTAGAGTTTATTTACGATATCTTTGTAGGAATTCGCTTTTCTCATCAAAAAACTAAAAATCAAGATGAATCACAAAGTCGTAAATAGGCATTAACTAGTGAATTAGCCATTAGTTATTGGTCATTTGTAAATAACCAATGATGTCAAGTTCGGTTAATGACTTATTAAACCCGAATCACCCCACCCCGCCAAAGCATCCTACCGTGTATACATAGGGTTTGCTGAAAAAGTCTTTTTGTGAGGGCTAAGAGGCAGGAGGCAGGAGGCAGGAGGAGAGTTACAAACTACTCCTAAATCTCTTTATTCCGAAAAAGTGATTGATTTTTTGTGATATACAAGTCTTTTTCCTTGCACCTTATTCACCTTTTATCCCACTCAAGGCATTGATTTATCAAGGTTTTATGTTTATTCAGCAAGCCCTACATAAGTCTGAAATAGCTGAGAAATCACGGTTTTACCCCACCCTAACCCTCCCCGATGCATTGGGGAGCCACTGCGTTGGGCGGGCAATGCCCGACTTGTTCGCGCAGCGTCTCCCCTTGGGAGAAGCATGTGGCGTGAGGGAAGTAGATTTCCGGCTTCCCACCAATGCATCGGGGGATTGAGGGGGGTAATTTGACTTGTGTGTATACCGTAGGCCAAAGCATCGGCAAGGGGTGCAATGACTGTGGGAATTATAACTATTTTATTTTTTGTAAATCAAAAAAACTGAACCAATCGGCCCAAGGTTTTCTACATAAGTTTTCTGGTTGTAATACAATCCTGGAGACATACCTCCATCAAATAAAATCCCTTCTTGAATCTTACCTAAACAGTTATTGCTAGCAATACCTTCCAAGACATTATCAAACATATCTGGCAGTAACTCTCGATTAAGTTGAGATAATTCAATATCTGAATTAGCTTTCAAGTCATTAACTAATAAGATTACATAGCCTTGATTAGTGATAGCTGCCAAAGAGCGATTAGTTGCATTTTTACAAGCAAATTCTCCCAAATCTTGACAAATATCTTTAAACTTACCCTGACGATAGAATCTGCCATTACCGCCCACTAAATTGTAATTGAGAATATCGTTTGTTCTTCTGCCAGCTTGAATAGTAGGCTGTCGCTGCTGGGGTGTACCTCCTGATATCCCAAAGGAAGAACGTTTAGTTTTAAATGCTCCTGAATACTCTACACCACGAGAAATATTTAAGCCTTGTGGTTTATCATCAGTATCTATATAGTCGGCATTAATTGCAGCAATAGGTAGCTGTCCGTTTAACTTGGCATTTTCATCAGCGATGAGTTCATGAAACTGTTTTGCTACATATTCTTTACGTAGTTTACCTCTACTATCTTTGGCGTAAAGTTTATGAGATAGACCAACATTAACTTTAAAATCTAATTCTGCTGATTTGGGATTAAAAATAATTACATTGTTAATACCTTTGGGATTTTTTTCTCCTTGATTATTGGTTTTAAAAAAATCAATGCTGAACTTGGCATCTTTGCCAGGGCAACTTTTAGACGCTTTTGGGACTAAATTTGCTTCAATCTTTTGGCAACCTGATAATAAGCTTGCACTGATTATCAAGATAAATAACAAAAATAATTTTTTTGTAGACATAATAATAGAAAAAAACCGCTACAGAATCACTATAGCGGGGAATAATTTAAAATTTCAGTCTGGAGTCAATCTCAGAGCCAATACTTAAGAGAACCATTCTAAGACAGCTTCTTCTTTGGTGTTAGTATTCCGAGATGGTGTCTCACGATTAAATTTCATCTGAATTGACCGGGTTTGCTCACCATCAGCAGCTACAGCCAAAATTGGGTAGTCAATTAAACCATCCTGGAAGGACATCTGGAAGCGGAATGTTCCATCTGGATTCAGCTTAATTGGACGGCCACCAATGGTTACAGTAGCATCGGGTTCGGTTGCACCGTAGACTATCAACTCAGCATCGGCAATTAACCAGAACTTGCGCGGACGCACTGGTACGGCAGAAGCCGAGAAACCAACACCTGACATTCCTGCTCCGGAAGCGGTTAAGCCAGACACGGTAGGAGTTGCCCACAGACCTACACCCGATGGGAAAATGTAGGAGCTAATGGCTTGTTCAGGACGCGCTGCACCTTGTTGGGAGCCAAAGATAGAACCAGCAACCCGTAGTGCTTCGGCAGATTCTGCTAAACCAAATATTTCGTCGTAGATGGGGTTGCCATTCACAGCATTACCAACATTACCATTGGCGGTAGCTGCAATCTTTTTGGCAGGAGGAACTAGTTCGTACTGAGTTTTGCCACGTAAATCTTCTTCAAAATTTACAGTAATGAAGACATCCTCAATCCAGTCAGAAGGATAGACGGGAGGAATGTGTACTCTACTAGAACGAGCTAGTACTAACCAGCGACCATCAGCAGCACGATAGCCGATATCGATTACATAATCGCGATCGCTAACTGGAACTGGTAGATACCATTCTCTAGCTAGTTCATCAGCAGGATATTCTTGAATGCTATGGGGGCTTTGGTATTCGATATTGATATCGGTGACATCATAAATCCGTAGTGCCAGTTGTTGTCCGCCTTGCCGACGCAGTTCCTCTTTGTGTTCATTGGGAATATCCCAGTAAGTGTAAGCCCATTGAGGATCGCGCGGTAAGAGTACAATCCGGCTTTCACCATAGCCAGAGGGCAAATCTGCCAGTCCTTCATCAATATCAGCTAAAGATCCGCCAGTACGATCTTCCTGACCTAATTCAAACTTTGCAGCTTCCACGGTTTCTTGTGCCTCCAATGAACGAGATGGACTGAGTAAGTTTTTGCTACGCTGGACTTCTTGTATTGATGCGAGTAATTGTGATTTACGCATTCGGCTATAGCGAGAGATGCTATATTCGCTAGCAACTTTGCGTAGTTGGCGTAAGGTCATCTCCTCTAGTGGCGGGCGTTCTTTTGCCATTAATTTGGCCTCCAGTAGTTTAAGCGGTAAATGATTTCCCCTGGTTAAAGAATGCTATGTAAAATCTCATCCATTCCAGATGAATTTCTTATTCCTGACTCCTGGTTTTGCCCAGTTCTTAAGTTTTTTAATCTGTTTTTAAATTGAGCCAACATCCTTTCAATTCCTCAGTTATGCCAAAATCAGCATTTCTTTGGGATCGGAGGATTTCTATTTGTTAAGTCAATATTAACCACTAAGCATATCTAGGGATCAAGGGGTAAGAGGTGGGTTTTTTGGCTGTTTCACGAATTTATAAGCCCTTCTGGGATCTAATTATCAAGTTTTCATGACATTTATCGCGTTCTACGTGTTTATCAATGGCCATAATGTCAATTTTTCATGACATTATTCTCTGGGTCAGCCAAAAACCACAATTCAGAATTCAGGAATCAGAATTCAGGAGCGCAGAATCAAGACGCAACGCTCTCTACGAGACGCTGCGCGGAGCTTGCTTCTCTGTAAGAGTACGAATACTCGCTAATGCTGCGCTATCCGCTCTTTTGTTCAAAATTCATTCTGTTAGCGGTAGCGGGGCGTTTAGCCCATTCTGGCGACTGACGCCTTTATTCTGTTTCATTGAGCGATCGCCTTTCTCCCCACCATTATCTGAAATTAAGTCCCAAGATAGTGTGTACCCCACCATAGAAGAACTTAAGCTTGGCATATAACTTTAAGGTTTAGGGAAATAGTTATGAATAAGGAAACAGTTCCTAGTCAAGCTGAAAAGTCTAATCCAGAAGGCGATGCATCACAATTAAGTCCAGAGGTACTGGACAAAATCAAACACCCGGCGAGAATAGACGATGTTATTCGAGATCAATCACCAGAAGAACGTAGAAGTAACCCAGCTTTAGTACCAGAAATGATTGACGATCCAACTGATAATCAATGATTGGGTTTGCAAAACAGTAATCGAAAAGCTCAGATTTGCTACTTCTCTAGAAAGTAGCGAATCTTGTTAATAATGTGTTGCTATTCAATATTATGTAGTTCTTCTCGATATATTTCCGATGTGTTGATGTCTAATAGCACAGCCTGAGTATCAAATTTAACTTGATGAATTACTGGATAAAATTATTTGATAACTTTGCATAAACCTAAGTTTTATTCTTAGATATTTTGTAAGTGTGTTCGCGTATACATTTGCAACAAAACTAATATCTGGTGAGGAACAAATTATTAATCGAAATAAATTCAGGAATTACACAAAATCATAAAATAACATAGACGCACTGCAAATGCGTCTTATTGGCGCAGTCTCTACTAGAAAATACAAGCAGTTTGCCACAAAGTTCTTGCGTAAGTCCTGATATTGTGAAACTATATTTTGTAACTCACTGATACAACTCTAACTAATTTGTCTCTAGCCTCACTCCAGAAAAAATTACTGGTACTAGTAACAATCATGACGCGATCGCCAAATTCAGAAAACAATCAAAAACCATCTAATCGTCGTCTGTGGCTCCTGCTTTTAGGACGTACCAGTTTGGCTCTGGCTGGGGTTTTGCTAGTTGGAATTATAGTTGGTGCTTGGTGGGCTAGAAACTATATATACAAAGATTTAGCACCATTAGTGCAGCAAAATCTTGAGCAATTACTGGGGCGTCCAGTTAAAGTTGGGAGAGTTGAACGTTTTTCGCTTTCTAGTCTGAGATTTAGCTCTCTATCGATACCAGCAACTACCAGCGATGCAGATCGGGTGGTAGCAAAAGCTTTGGAGGTGCAGTTCTCGCCGTTGCAACTCCTCCTTAGCCGAAAACTGGCATTAAATGTCACCTTAGTTCAACCCAATGTCTACGTTCAACAAGATAAAGATGGTCGTTGGGTGACAGCCCAAGTTAAGGCTGGGGAAAAAAAAGGTTTTATTCAAACTGAGTTGCAGTCACTTCAAATTCAAGATGGCGATATAGAGTTGATGCCATTCACTGCACCAACTAAACCGAAAGGCTCAGTAATATTAGATCGAGTTGGTGGTATTGCCCGATTTTCAGATCAAAATCAAAAGATCGGTTATGACTTCAATACTCAACTCGCTAGGGGAGGCGCTGTTAAAATCGTTGGCGAAACCCAACTAAAAGCTCAACAAACTAACCTCCAGCTTTCAGCACAAAATTTACAAGCATCTGATATCACTCGATTAATTCAGTTACCCATCGCTCTGCAAACAGGGTATTTAAATGCTGACTTAGGGGTTCAGATTCCACCCAAACTTTCAGACATCGCAATTACGGGAACAGCTACAGCTAATCAAATTACCGCTAAAATTCAAAATATTCCTCAGCCGATTTCTAATTTTAATGGGAAATTTCTATTTCAGGGTCAGACAGTTACTTTAGATAATCTGAGTACGAACTTTGGCAAAGTTCCTATTCTGGCTAATGGAACAATTAATACTCAAACAGGTTTTAATGTTTCTGCTCTGATCAAACCAGTTAGTGCGAAAAATATCTTAGATACTCTGAAAGTAAATTCGTCAGTCCCAGCTAGTGGCGAAATTCAAGCAAATATTCAGGTAGGCGGCGCACTTGAGCAACCAGTCGTCAGCGGTACAGTAAGTAACACAAAACCGATTCAAGTTGACCGCGTTCAATTTAAAACCATCAACACTGATTTCCGCTTGAATGCATCTCAAACTGCATCTCAACTTACTGTCTCCAATCTGAAAATAGTCCCCGCAGCTGGCGGTCAAATTATAGGCGGTGGTCAGGCTAATCTGGGAACCAAAGATGGGGTAATATTTAATGCTGAAGCTGATGGGATATCAGGGGATATACTAGCACGCAGCTATGGCGTTACTCTCCCGATCGCAGTGGGGAATGTTTCAGCAAAAGCCCAAATTTCTGGCTCACTTCGCAAACAGCCCTTGAAACTTGATGTTTCTAATGTTCAGGTAACGCCGCCAGCCGGGGGGAAAATCACAGCCAATGGTCAAATTCAACTCGCTCCCCAAGGTCAGGTAGGCGTAGATATTCAAGCTCAAGGTATCCCAGGAAATGCGATCGCTCAAGGTTACGGCATTTCAACTCCAATTAATGTTGGTGGTATATCTGCGAACGCTAAAATTTCTGGTTCTCTGGGTACACCGTTAAACGTCAATGTTTCTCGCGTTCAAGCAAATCCAGATGTGGGAGGGCAAGTCACAGCTAGCGGACGAGTTCAGCTTGCACCTCAAGGTAGAGTGGCGTTGAATGTGCAAGCAAAAAATATACCAGGAGATGCGATCGCCAAAGCCTACAATTCCTCACCTTCCATCACCATTGGAAATGTCTCGGCAAATGCCAATATTTCCGGCACTCTGAGCAATCTGCAAACAGTAGCGCGGGTGCAAGCGCCTAGTGCCACCTATCCCACTAGTGGACGGGTTGTTGTTACCAAACAGGGAGAGAATATCGTCTTTCCCGATGCGGTTGTGAACGTCGCAGGGGGGACAATCACAGCTCAAGGTCAACTCGCACAACAACGCTGGCAAGGGGTTGTCAAAACTTCTCAAATTCAACTCAGCCGTTTCTCACCACAACTGCGAGGACAGCTGAATAGCAATATTCAGTTAGCAGGCACAACACAATCTTTTCAGCTTGCTGATATTCGCGCCGCCGGACAAATCAGCCTACCCCAAGGAGTAGCGCAGCTGGCAAAACCGCTGACTGCAAGATTTCAGTGGAATGGACAGCAGATTATAGTTGAAAACGCAAGTACCCCAGGATTGAGTGCTAATGGTGCGATCGCAATTCAATCTCCCCCAACTGGCGCACCCCAAATTGCCGGATTTGATTTAAATGTACTGGCGCAGAATTTCAACCTACAAAATACTGGCTTTAAAGTTCCTGGGGACGTAGCAATAGCAGGGCGACTGGATTTTAATGGAAAAGTTACAGGTACTCCAGATGTACCGCAAGCTAATGGGAATATCCGGTTGCGGAATTTCAATGTGAGTAACTTGGCGTTTGACCCACTTCTAACCGGAAACGTGAATTTTCAAGGGGGACAAGGGGGAAGTCTACGATTAGCTGGGAAACAAGATCGGATTGCCCTTAATTTAGGTGCAGATTATCGTCCAACTTCATTTTTAGTTAAACGCGATGAGGCTGTCACCACAGGTAGAACAGAGGGAGATAACTTGCTCATCAACGCCCAACAGTTTCCCATCGCTCTTGTTGGCGGCTTTTTACCTAACAATCAATTGAAACCTTTGGGGGGGCAATTATCGGGTAATTTAGTTGTCAATCTGAATAATTATGCCATTGCGGGAGATGTAGCGATCGCAGGGCCTCGTGTTGCCAGAGTTGCAGCCGATGAATTTCGCGGCAGCATCAATTATGCTGATGGTACGGCTAGCTTGGCTAATGGTCTATTGCGGATTGGTGATAGCAACATCGCTCTTAGTGGTAATGTGCAAACGGGGAATGACCCGCAATTTCAATTCCAAGCTAATTTTGCCCAAGCCAAAATCCAGAGACTTTTACAAGCGTTTAATATCTTCGACTTTCAAGACCTTGGTACTGGGTTGCAGCCTCCAACCTTAGCTGGTGCAGAAGCACTTGAAACTGAGTCTGTCAGCTTGCCCAATGCAGATTTGAAAACACAATTAGCATATTTCTCGAATATTACAACAGCGATCGCCAAAGAACAGCAAGCTGAAACAAAACAAGCCGCGTCTTTACCTACCCTTGCAGAATTAACAGGTGCTTTAAGCGGAGCAATTACAGCCAATGGCTCGTTAAAATCTGGGTTGAATGTCGGCTTTAATTTCCAAGGTGCTAACTGGCAATGGGGTAATTACTCCATCAATCAAGTCGTTGCTCAAGGCACTTTTGCCGATGGTATCGTCACCCTTTCGCCCTTGAGTGTGGGGATAAATCAAGGACTAGTGGCATTTTCAGGACAGTTAGGAACTGAGCAAGTATCTGGAAAATTGAATGTAGCCAGTCTGCCCTTATCACTTTTAGAACCTTTTATCGAAAAATACCCCGTAGATATCACTGGTAATGTAAATGCTGATGCCACTTTAGCAGGTAGTTTGCAAGACCCCAGAGTTCAAGGGAAAGTGGCACTAGCGAATGCGACCCTTAACAAACAACCCGTACAAACAGGACAGGTGAACTTTGATTACAACAAAGCTCGCTTGAATTTTGATAGTACCTTACTAGTAACAGGAACGCAGCCAGTTGCCGTTACAGGTAGCGTACCAGCTCCTTTGCCTTTTGCCAAAGTGCAACCGGATAGCAATCAAATCAGCATCAACGCCAATGTGCAAAATGAAGGATTGGCGCTCTTAAATCTGCTTACCAACAATCAAGTCGCTTGGGTAGACGGTCAAGGAAAAGTAGATTTAAATGTTCAAGGTACTTTAAAGGAACCAGTTATCAACGGTAACGCCACACTTAATAATGCAACTTTTCGCGCTCAAGCCTTATCCGATCCTTTAACGAATGTCACAGGAACAGCACTATTTAATGGTAGAACAATCAGCGTTGAAAATATCCAAGGTAATTACAATCAAGGGCAAGTAAATGTATCAGGCATCTTGCCAATTTTTGATCCTCAACAAGCCACAGCTAATCCCCTAACAGTATCAATAGCAGACAAACTCAATTTTAAGCTTGCAGGACTGTATGAAGGCGGTGTTGGTGGTGATGTCGTGATTCGCGGCACAGCGTTAAAACCTGTAATTGGTGGAGAGATTCAACTGAGTGATGGTCAGGTAATTATTGGCAACTCGGCTGCTGCGAAGAAAAAATCAGCAGCTACAGCAGAGGCTAATACTAAGGTGATAAATCTAGATAGACAAGAGGTTAACCCTAATGTCACACCGACAGCAGAGAATAACGCTAACCCAGTGGTTACAGTGGATGGAAGCACTAACCCAGTGGCAACAGCAGACGCAAGCACTAGCGCCGCAACTCCACCCATACCTGTAGAGTTTGCAGATTTAAAGTTGATTTTAGGCAAAGATATTCGGGTTACAACTCAGTCTTTCCTAAGCTTTGTACCAGGAGGAGCGGCATTAAGTCAACCCCTATTGAGGTTTGACGCTAAAGGTGACTTGACTATCAATGGTACATTAGCCAAACCACTTCCTGAAGGAGTCATTCGTTTGACAGGAGGACGACTGAGCTTATTTTCCACTGAGTTTACCTTGGCGCGGGGCTATGAACAAACTGCGCGGTTTACTCCTAGTCAAGGACTTGACCCGACTTTGGATGTCCGACTGACGGCAATTGTACCGGAAACATCAGCAAGGAACACTCAAACTTTGGAATCACCATTGTCTTCTGAAGTCAGCGATGTTTCTGTAAACAACTTTGGGACTTTACGTAGCGTTACCGTTCAAGCTAGGGTGAACGGGCCAGCGAGTAAATTGGGTGACAATCTAGAACTAACCAGTGAACCTAGCCGTAGCAAGGGAGAAATAGTTGCTTTGCTGGGTGGCTCAATTCTGGGTTCTTTTGGTCAAGCAGATGCAGGCCAAGGCCTGACTAATTTCGCTAGTTCTACCATTTTAGGTAGTTTACAAGGAACTATCACTGCGATCGGACAGGCTGTTGGTTTCAGTGAATTTCGGATATTTCCGACTCCATCTATTACTAATGAAGAATCAAAAGCATCAAGAGCTTCAATTCTTAATTTATCAGCGGAAGGTGTGTTTGATATTAATAAAAATTTCTCTGCCTCTTTATCACGCGCTCTTTCTAGCGATGACTCTTTTCGTTTCAACGTGCTTTATCGAGTCAATGACGAAATTCTGATGCGAGGCTCAACTGATGTGGGGAATGAAAATCAACTCCAAGTTGAGTATGAAACCCGATTTTAGATTGCTGCATTGGCATTGTCAGCCGAAACAATCGCATTGTTAGCCGACACAATCGCATTGTCAGCCGAAACAATCGCATTGTTAGTCGAAACAATCGCATTGT
>NZ_JABXKL010000018.1 GCF_017114995.1 Nostoc sp. NMS9
CTAATTTTACTTTCTACCATTTTTTTGTGCTTTGATTATATTTTGGATGGGTCTATTATAAGCATATTTCCTAACACAAAAGTTGACAGAAGTAAGCAGCTATGCGTGAGAGGAGGAAAAATCATTCTTTTCGACTATTGTTTGCGTAAGTCCTGTTCACTTTTCGCTGTCCGGCTGAAGACTCGATAATATAGTGACGTACTAGTTTCCTTTAAGGGAAACAGCAGATAGGTAAGAGGATTTATTGCCACAATAATATTTCGGAAGTCACGCCGTGCCAAAAATAAGATCGCACGAGCAACTTGCTGTGCAGACATCACTCCATAAGGATTCAGTTGACTCTTAAATGGGCCAAGAATTAACTTGCGAATTATACAATCCCCATCCAAACGCTTGAGGGTAACAATATCTCCTAGCGCTCTTTTGCTGAGTTCATAAAGTGGACTAAGTGCTGGAGAAACCTCAGCCTCAGAAGTGTTTACCCAGATTTCCTTGGTTGCTTTTGCTTGTGGGCCTGTTACAGTTGTCGAAAATATATCTATCAACCGCAATGCTGAAAAGGTATTCACTTCATAAGAGGAGTTGATAGCCTCCGGTGTGCGGCTGGCGTAGACATTGACTCCGTGATTGATAATTAAAATATCTACTTTCTCTAAACTATCCCTCAAATTGGCTTCGTTGCCCAACTGCCAGGAAACCACCTTTACCCCAACTTGCTCTACTAATTTTTCTGGATTAGTAGTTAATGCCACGACTTTAGCATTATTCTTTACAAGTTCAGCCGCCAACGCTTGCCCCAACGCTCCTGATGCTCCAGTTAAAGCGATGGTTTTACCTTTGAGAGATAGTCCTGTGCCAAGAATTTTATCCACTAGGGGAAAGACACCACTGTAGTAAGCGTTGACATCATCAAAATGATGCCGCCAATGGTAAGACCGATTCACCCACCAAATGGATGGAATTGTCTCTAAAGGGCCGGGTAGGTGGTTGTAATCTGTATCAATTTTTCCCTGGAAATATCGCACAGACGCGCCATACAAGAAGGTGCAACCATAAGCTACTCCCAGCCATAATCCCAGTTGTTGGACAATTAAGGCAATGACTACCAATACCACCAGCAGTAGACTCGACTCTAAAATGTCGTGATAAAGCTGGGATTCTTGGTAAACTTTCAGGGAAACTATCGATAAATCGCGGCGATAAGCCATGTGGTGCTTGTTGTGCCATTTAGCAAGCCAATTGACTTGGTGACACAAAGCATGGTAGCTGTCTCTGAATATCTCAGCGAGTAAAAGTGAGAAAAGTGCCCAACTAGCAAACTGTAAGCTGGCATTTAGCCAAACCCAATTAATTTGTAAACTTGTCTCAATTCCTATCAAGTTTTCAGCTAGCATTTTTATCATGTTTGTCTATACTCGTTTTTTTTAATCATTCTTCATGATCTGATAAAGGTGCGTTCAGGTCGAGTCTAGAGCAAATTAAATTGAACCTCACACCACTAGAAGTGGCGTGATTCCTGCTTCAACGATCTGTGCCTGAATGACTTCAGGACTTACAAGTTCTCCACAGGCGTTTAGAGCCTCCGGGATACCCACGGCGGCTGTCTTGAAAAGTCGCTTTGCTGCGGGGGTCTCCCCCGCAGTATTAATACCCCCGCTTTTCGCTATTAATCTCAATCCTTCACCCAATATGTTCAAAGCTGCATTATTGTCTCTCAAATTGTAACTACTACAATTAGGACAAGACCATTCACGCAGCTTTAAATCTTTGACCAATGGGTTAATGAAACCACAATGATTACAAGTTTGAGATGAGGGATAAAATGTACCCACTTTCTGCACAATTCTGTCATGCCACAAAGCTTTGTATTCCAGCATGGCAATGAACTTAGACCAACTAGTGTCCGAAATACTCAAAGCTAATTTGTGATTTTTAATCATGTTAGCAACTCGCAAATCTTCTATACAGATAATACTGTTTTCTTTGATTAAACGAGTTGATAGCTTATGCAGAAAGTCATCTCTCATATTATTAATGTGTGAGTAGATACGAGCCAGCTTGATTTTCGCTTTGACTCTATTACTGCTACCCTTGACACTACGAGATAGCTTTTTATGGTATGAGCGTAACTTCCTTTTTTGAGTTCTGTAATATTTCGGATTATCTACAACTTCTCCCTTCGGGTTCGCCAGTCCAACGCCAGTCGCTCCTGGGGGAGACCCCCATGACCGCGCTGGCTCCTCTTTGTTGGGACAACAAGACCGGGCTGGCTCACCATTGCTAGTAACGAGATAAGATTTTATGCCTAAGTCTAGCCCAAGATTTTGAGTAACTTGGGGGTGTTTCTCTATCTCTGTTTCACATAAAATACTAGCAATATATTTACCTGATGAAGTGCGAGTTACCGTAACATTTATAAGCTTTCCCGTAATTTCCTGAGACTTGTGAAACTTCACCCATCCTAGTTTTGGTAGTTTTAAACGATTCTCTATTACCTGAATGTTGCCATTGGTTAGGTTGGTTTTGTAGGACTGCTTGCATCCATGTTTCTTTTTGAATTTAGGAAAGCCTACACCTTTACCTTTAGCTTTTTGGCAATCATGAAAAAAGTTTTTGTACGCTGTTTCTAGATTCTTGAGCGAGTTTTGTAGAGCAAATTTATCTACCTCTTTGAGCCATGCAATCTCTTTTTTAAGTAAAGTTAACTGCTGACTACAAGCGTTATAGTTTAACGCTTTTTTCTCGGTGTTATATAACTCTTTTCTCAGTGCTAAAAAGCGGTTGTACACAAACCTTGCACAGCCAATAGTCTTGTTAATTAAGAGGAGTTGATTGTGTGTGGAAATTAGTGTAATATTGAATGCTTTCTGCACGTAGGACAACTTCAAAGAATGTGTTAAATACACTGGTATTGTAACACAAAGTCACGCTCAATATGGAGCACCTAACTCATGACTATAAGTCACGAGTGTGTGGCTTGTAGAAATCAAAGGAAATGGGGAATGGGAGACAAGGAGAATAACCATGCCCAATGCCCAATGCCCAATTAGCAATTAGTTATGATATTCCAGTTGACTTTCAGATATCCAGGTTCAATATGGGTAAAGTGTTTGCTCAATTGCTGATGTGCTTTTGGTAGCGCGTGAAACGGAATTGATGCATACAAATGATGCTCTGCATGAAATGGCATATTCCACATAAAAAATCGCACAGGCCAGAATGTCAGCGTTGTGCGGGTATTTGTGAGCAGATTTGCGTCAAGAGTGCAACCTGTATGTTCTGCTAGCAGAATAAACCGGAGAATCGGCTGACCGATAAGCATGGGTAGCAGCCAATAGAGGAAAAACCAAGGCTGATTAACTACAATTGAAAGAGCGATCGCACCAGCATAAATACCTAATTGCCAACGTGTAGAACGAATAACTTTGGCTCGTGCGGCTTCTGCCACAAATGGAAAATTGTCAAATTGACCAGTCGCAACCTGAAAATGCCCGCGTATTTTACCCCACCACCACGGTAAACCGCTAATTATCAACAAGTATTTACCCAGGTTGCTCGGTTTGGGATCGGTCAGTTCCGGATCTTTGTCAGGAACGCGAGTGTAACGGTGATGCCATTTATGATAACGACGAAAGAAAGTGCTGTTGTAAAATGAGAGCAAGCCGGAAAACCATGCCACAGCTTCATTCAAACGATTGTTAGCGAAAGCCGTTCTGTGAACGCATTCATGCATCGGTGCAAACATGGAAGCCAGACTGAAGCCGTAAATTACTAGTGCTGGTATAGCCACCGACCAATTGCCAAAGTTTGTTCCCCACAGGTAGCCACTGCAACCCATAACTGTAAGGTGCAAAACCAGTTTAACTAGCCCTTTGCTGTTGGAGCGATCGTTTAGAAGATTTAATTCCTGTACACTGAGAATTTGACAGACGTTTTGCTTGTTATCAGGTTTGTCATCCAATACTTCAGATTGAATAATTGCGTTAGACATAATTGAAACTCTACAGAGTGTTGCTGAAATTAAGTATAAATTTGCTTCTTTGACAATCCAAAATGGTATTAGCTGGCCACACCAGCGCGAAAAATTTGTTCTGCGGTTAAATTCAACTCTGGGAATGTTGGCGATTGGATACGGTCATTACCTCGAAATTTATTAATTAAATATTCACCTTCTTCTAAACAGCAAACCAAGATAGTAGGTTGTTTTGGCTTGCCAATGAATTCCCTACCACCCAATGCGGCATAATCCACAATCCAGTATTTAGGAATTCCCATTTGTTCATAGTCAGCGTATTTTTTGTGGTAATCATCACGCCAATTAGTACTCACTACCTCCACCACTAAAGGAATAGATGCAGCAAGGCTTACAGTCGATGCTTTTTTCCATAGAAGTTCGTTTACTAAATTAGGCTGATTTAGTATAAGGACATCTGGTGAATAAGCTGATTCGTTTTCAAATGGTTTGACGAATACTGTTTTTGGGATGAGATAGGCAAGATTTAAGCGATCTAATTCAACATTAAGTTTTCTGACTAAAAATCCAACGACCTCTTCATGGTCGCCTGTTGCTTGTGTCATCTCAACAATTACTCCATCATGGAGTTCATAACGTCGTTGTGGGTTGTCTGGGTACTGAGCAACAAATTCATCGAATGTAACTAGTTTGCGTAAGGCTTGAATCATGGCTTTATTTCTTAAAGCAAAACTGATATAAGCGTGAAGGAGGCAGGAGCTAGGGGGAGCCGAGGGAGAAAAAAGACTTATTCTAAGCGTATTGCAATTCTAAGGCTTATTCATCATTTGATACTCGTCAACGAGTCTTTGAACTCCGTTAATCAATCTTTGATACTCGTAAACCTAGCTTTTGTACTGAATATTTTACTTCCTGCATTTTCAAGTGTCACACTACAGATTTGCGATGTCTAACAACAAGCCGCTACACATCTAGGCAATTATAGAAATGATAATCATCATAACAGACAGAGGGGAGCAGCCTTTGGCGTGGCTTTTGATAGTGGAAAGTATGGCTTCTGGCATCTATTATTGAAAATCGTTTTAACTACTACTGAACGATAGAAAAATTCTGCTTCGTTAGACATAATATTGATAGCGGAATAATTTAAATCTTTTTCTTCATAAATTTTCTTGGTGAATTTATACAATTTATACAATTTATACGCTATTAAAACATTTATTCAAACATGAACTTTAACAATAGAATGTTATCGTAAAAATTGTTAATAATTTTTTTTAGCAGGTCAAATAAATACTTGATATTGACGATGTTGCCATGAAAGTTAGTGCTTTTAATAGACTAGTACCGCAAGGCGGAAGTCAAAAGTCAAAAGTCAAAAGTCAAAAGTATTATGGAATGGGCTTTTTAAAGATTTTAAATGGTTGCTCTATTTCCGCCGTCGCGTACTAGTACAGCACAGTGTAAATAAACCACCTATTCCAAATCAACGAAACGTTTACGCTGTATACCTGTTTGAATTTTGAATGCGTGAATTTTGAATTTCGTCTTGCGGTACTAGTAACTGCAATCAAAGCTGCTAAGGGAGTTGATACTTTCAAAGGTAATAACACGTTCCCCATTTTTTTGCCTACTGATAAGACCTTTACTGAACTTTAAGCAAACACACATAAATGCACTGTTTAAGGTTTTTCCAAAGTTCAAGAAAATCCCAATTTTAGAACTGTGATGCATATAAATAATAGATTTCCTACTAATCATTCCTTTCTTCAAGGGCTACGAGTTCTCCTTGTAGATAATGATGTCAATTTCTGCAATTCGTTGACGCCAATGTTGCAATCCTATGGTGTGAAGGTGCAAGCAGCATTCTTAAAAGAGCAAGCTCTGGAAATATTTGTGCAATGGCAACCTGATGTCCTCTTGAATGGTATTTCCTCACCAAAGGAGGATAGCTATGCTCTGATTCACCAAGTGAGAACACTTGCGGGAGAACGAGGCAAAGTAGTGCCAGCGATCGCTTTGACAGGCACTGTAACTGAAGATATGTATCAACGTGTTCTCTTAGCTGGGTTTAGTCTATGCTTTGCTAAACCCGTAGTTATTGATGATTTCGTTGCTGTGCTTGGCATTTTAGCAATTGCTAATAACCCTCATTCGCCCTCATGCTAACTAGCTCTAATTAATGTCTTAGATATAGTAGTCTAAGTTTTGAAAAGTAATAATACGGGTCATTTATCGAACAGAATTCAGGAGTCAGGAGTCAGAATTCAGAATGAATTTTGTACGACTAGCGGATGAATAACCAGGTTTAAGACCCCCACCAAATCTACGATTTGGTGGTGCAACAATTCAGTCGCGGGTCTGAATCCCCGACTGTAAGCGTTGCGGTAGCGAGTATTTTCGAGTCGCGTCTTGATTCTGACTCCTGAATTCAGAATAGCTGAATTGTTCTTCAATGGTGGTGATGATTATTTTTGAAATGCTACTAACGAACTTGATAAAGGATAGAATTAATCTTAGGAGTTATAAAATGAGTGTTTTAACTCAATTAGTTTTGCTTTTGAGTAGTGGAATTATTGGTATTGGATTTATCCTAGCTTCTTACTTCTTGGCAGTGACTTGGATTTAGTAAACTTAAATTTTTTATACTTTATCTATTGGGGATATTAGATAAATCCAATTCGCAATTCGTAATTCGCAATTTGCAATAAAAATATAAAATCGCCAAACTTCCAGATATTTGAGTTTAAAAGCGAGTTATGAGATGCTCACTCCGCGAGAAATAATGCGTCCAACTTTTCAGTAGCCCTAAATTTATTTATCGGATTCTCTCCCCTGCCCCCTGCTCCCAGCAAGAACTGCCCCTTTTCCTCTTTTCCTGACGCTAAAGCGAAAATCGATCAAAATCAGAACTAGGCGTGATTTGAGAACTTAATTCATCCAATCAGCCTTAATTTATTTCATTTATACTCAAACTATTATAAATACAGGGCAAGTAAGTAAACTGACCTAAAATATAAAGCTGATCTGCCAAACCATTGCAGTGCTAAACTTCATTCTATGACATCCGATCAACCCTCTGAGCAACCTGTATCTGAATCTACCGCTAATGAATTCGACATAGAGCAGCAAGACATTGGAGATGCTTTATTTCCCATCGTTGGCATTGCGGCCTCTGCGGGTGGATTAGAGGCATTTAGCCAGTTGCTCAGGCATTTGCTTACCGATACAGGGATGGCATTTGTGCTGATTCAACACTTAGACCCTAACCACAAGAGTCTGTTGAGCGAGATTCTGGCAAGAAAAACTCAAATGCCTGTCAGCGAAGTGCAAGATGGCGTGACTGTAGAACCTAACAAGGTCTACATTATTCCGCCTAACACTAAGATGATGTTGTCTGGTGGGGTGTTGCAACTCACGGCGCGAGAGAAAGTTCAGGGGAAATATATGCCTGCTGATGCGTTCTTTACTTCGTTGGCAGCGGATCGAGGGCACAAAGCGATCGCAGTGGTTTTATCTGGGGCGGATGGAGACGGTTCACTGGGGCTAAAGGCAATCAAGGCAGCTGGAGGCGTGACTTTTGCTCAGTGTGAAGACACAGCAAAATTCGATAGTATGCCCAATACTGCTGTTGCTACAGGGAATGTTGATTTTGTGCTGCCGCCTCAAAAAATTGCTGAGGAACTGGCAAACCTCAGTCGCAATCCTTTTATTACTGACTCACAGCCGCCGATCGCGGTTGAGAAATTGCCCGAACACGATGATGCCCTGGCGACTATTTTTGTCTCATTGCGATCGGCAACTGGCGTTGACTTCAGCCACTACAAGCCCAATACGCTCGATCGCCGAATCCAGCGGCGAATGCTGTTGTATAAACTAGAGCAGTTGGAAGATTATGCCCAGTATTTGCAAGAAAATCCGGCTGAAGTCAAGGCGCTCTATGAAGAAATTCTGATCCACGTTACCTATTTTTTCCGCGACCCTGAAGCATTTCAACTGTTGAGAGAGCGAGTTTTTCCCACTATCATCCAAAACAAATCAGCAGAGTTGCCGATTCGGATTTGGGTAGCTGGGTGTTCCACGGGCGAAGAAGTGTATTCGCTCGCCATCTCCTTGCTGGAGTTTTTGTCGGATAAAATCACCCCGCCGCCGATCCAGATTTTTGCCACAGACATCAGCGAGATAGCGATTGACAAAGCAAGATCGGGCATTTATGTAGAGAATCAAATGATCGAAGTCTCACCAGAGCGCCGCCGCAGATTCTTTAATGCCTTTGAAGGTGGTGGGTATCAAATTAGTAAAGTTGTCCGCGAACTGTGTGTGTTTGCCCGACAAGACTTGGGTAGCGACCCCCCTTTTTCCAACTTAGATTTAATTAGCTGCCGGAATGTACTGATTTACTTGGGCGAAACGTTGCAAAAACGGATACTGCCTATCTTTCATTACAGTCTCAACCCGACTGGCTTTTTGCTGCTAGGGACTTCAGAAAGCACTGGTAAATATTCAGAGTTGTTTACTCAGATTGATAAAAAGTATAAAATTTATGCTAAGAAAATAACCGCATTTCGTCCAACTTTTTCGTTCGTTACCAGCAATTATCCGATGGTAAAAGTGGACGAACCTAAGTTAATGAATGAGAGTTCATCGGATGAGTTTGACTTAGAAAGAAAAACTGACCAACTGATCTTGAATCGCTATGCCGCAGTGGGTGTGGTGATCAACGACAAGATGGACGTGCTGCAATTTCGGGGAGAAATCGATCTCTACCTAAAACTTGCACCTGGTAAACCAAGTCTTAACTTATTCAAAATGGTGCGCGAGGGTTTGCTCATTGAGCTACGCTCCACAATTTATCAAGCACAACGGCAAAAAATTCTAGTTAGAAAGGAAGGGTTACGAATTGAAGAGGGCATTGAAGAGGGCGATCTTTTAAAAATCATCAATATTGAGGTGATTCCATTCAAGCCTTCGATCAATGAAGAATTCTACTTTCTGGTTTTATTTGAAGAAGCCCCACCCACTGTTAGCAACCTCAACACGGTAAATCCTGAGAGCCAAGAGCAGGGAGACTTAGAGCGAGAGATTGCTAGGCTAAGACTTGAACTCGCAACCGCAAACCAAGAGCGGGCTGCGACTCAAGAGTATCTGCAAGCGGTGATTCAAGAGCAGGAGCACATCAATCAAGACCTGAAAGTTGCCAATGAAGAAATTCTCTCCAGTAATGAAGAGTTGCAAAGCACCAATGAGGAGCTAGAAACTGCTAAAGAAGAGATTCAGGCAACCAACGAAGAACTCAACACAACTAATGAAGAACTTCGCTCTCGAAATCTGGAATTACACCAAGTTAACAACGATCTCACGAATTTACTTGCCAGTATCAATATTCCAATTTTGATATTGACAAATGACTTACGCGTTCGACGTTTTACGCCAATGGCGCAGCGGCTTTTCAATTTAATTCCCGCCGATGCTGGACGACCCTTGAGCGACATCAGAGCGAATCTCAATACTCCTGACTTAGAACCTCTAATTTTGGAGGTTCTTGACACACTCAGCATCAAAGAATTAGAAGTCCAAACCCTGGGGGGACATTGGTACAACCTCCGCATCCGTCCTTATCGCACCACAGAAAACCAGATTGATGGTGTAGTGTTGGTGTTAATAGATATTGATGTTCTTAAACGCAGTGCAGAAAGGTTAGAACAAGCCCGGAATTACGCTGAAGCGATTGTGGAGACGGTACAAGTGCCGTTAATCGTGCTTGATTCTGATTTCCGGGTGAACAAAGCCAATCGCTCGTTTTATGAAACATTTCAGGTTTCACCATCACAGACAGCGCAATCTCTGGTTTTTGAACTAGGAAACGGTCAGTGGAACCTGCCCGGACTGCGATCGCTCTTAGAAGACATTCTTGCCAACGATACTAGTATTCAAAACTTAGAGGTGGAGCATCGTTTTGAGCAGATTGGGCAGAAAACCATGCTGCTCAATGGTTGGAAAATTATTCAACAGGGAGATGCTGAAAGGATTTTGCTGGCGATTGAAGATATCACCGATCGCAAGCAGTTTGAGTTAGAGCGATCGCAACTTCTAGCACAGGAGCAGTCAGCCCGTCAAGAGGCGGAAAATGCCAACCGAGCCAAAAATGAATTCCTGTCGAACCTCTCCCATGAACTTCGTAACCCGCTCAATACTATACTGGGCTGGGCGCAACTTTTCCGCACCCGCAATTTAGATTCTTTAGCAGTCACTCGTGCCTGGGAAGTGGTGGAGCGGAGTGCTAACGTACAAGCTCAGTTAATTGATGATATGCTGGATGTCGCACGGATTACGAGTGGAAAGCTTCATTTAAACACTCGTCTAATTGATCTAGTTTCAGTAATCGATGCCGCAATTGAGTCTATCCAATTTTCCGCAGAGGCGAAAAGCATTCAAATTGTTTCAGACTTGAACTCAGCGACGATTGTCGGAGATTTTGATCGCTTACAGCAAGTTCTGTGGAATTTACTTTCTAACGCTATTAAGTTCACTCCAGCCGGTGGGCGAGTGGAAATCACGCTCCAAGCTCTATATACTCACGCCCAGATTCAAGTCAGCGATACAGGAATTGGCATCTCGGCAGACTTGCTGCCATATATTTTTGATCGCTTCCGTCAAGGAAATTCCAGCAGCAACAAAACGACTCAGGGACTTGGATTGGGCTTGTCAATCGTCCGTCATCTTGTCGAACTTCACGGTGGAACAGTTCAAGCGCAAAGTCCAGGCGAGGGACAAGGAGCCACGATCGCCGTCAGGCTGCCTCTGCGCTCAATGCCACTGGAGATTACACCGCCAACTTATTTAGAGCCGAGCGTTTTGTCAGAGACTCTGGATACATTAGATGGTAGGATTGCATCCCTTACCCTTGAAGGGTTATGCATCTTGGCTGTAGACGATCAAGCGGATAGCCGCGACTTACTAAAGTGGATGTTAGAAGACTTCGGGGCTGAAGTAGTAGTTGTGACATCGGCTAGGGAAGCGATCGCTGCTCTAACTGAATCTCCTGGCAAATATGATGTGCTTCTAGCAGATATTGGAATGCCAGATGAGGATGGTTACTCCCTGATGCGTCAGGTTAGAGAGCTTGAGGCTGAAGCTGGGGGACAAATTCCAGCAGCCGCAATTACTGCCTATGCCACCGAGCAGGAGCGGCAAATGGCAATTGATGCTGGGTTCCAAATGCATATAGCTAAACCGATTGACTCTACTCAATTGGTATTGATGATTGCAAACTTGAGTGGACGAGGCACGGATAATTCGTAATTCGTAATTCGTAATTGAGGGTACTGTCAATACGGTTCGGTTAAGGTTTTTTGATGAAAATTCTAGATCGCTAAAGATGCGATAAATCGCCGTCAAGACGAAAGACTGATTATTGTAGAGACGGCGATTCATCGCGTCTCTTGCCTTAACCGAACAGTATTGAGGGTACTGTTGTCAAATATAGCAATACAACATTTGATTTTTGAAAATGCGCGGTGTCCAAATCCCCGACTTCTTAGATAAGTCGGGGATCTAATTTTTCACAAATTATTTAGGACTGCTATATATCATGTTTGAATAAACGTTTTAATTACGTATAAATTGTAGAATCTGCACCTAAAACATTCCAAAGTTATAGATGATATTTGATATCTTTACTTAAAAAGATACAAAGCATATTTAATTTATTTTACTAAAACAGAAAGTATCAACTATGAATTGAGGGGTCTTACGCATGACTGCAACTTTCATGAAGCTGCCTAAGTTTCGCAATACTCAATGGGTGAGGTTTGTTGGTGGAGAAGGGATTGTACGCAGCTACACACCTGAATCTGGCACATGGACGTATCTCATTGAGATGGGATTAGGGCTAGAGCCTGACTTTGGTAGAGTTGGTGCAGAAACAATGATACTCCTCACCGAGGCAGATTTACGGACGACATAATCATTAGACCTCTTGCATAAATCAAAAATAAGAACCCCACCCCGCCAAAGCTACGCTTTGTCTCCTCTCCCCTTAGCAACTACGGTGTACGTACAAGTCTGAAATAGCTGATTAACCAAGGTTTTACCCCACCCTAACCCTCCCCTTATAAAGGGGAGGGAACTAGATATCTTTTTTCCCCCCAATGCATCGGGGGGATTAAGGGGGGTAATTCAACTTATGTGTACACGGTAGGCCCTTAGCAAGGGGAGGGGTTGGGTTCTTTCTATGCGTCTTCATAAAGAATTGGTATTAATGGAGTTCCGAGCTTCATTAATGAACATCAAAGACTCATTAATGAACATCAAAGACTCATTAATGGAGTTCAAAGGCTCATTAATGAATATCAAAGGCTTATTAATGGAGTTCAAAGACTCATTAATGAATATCAAAGGCTCATTAATGGAGTTCAAAGACTCATTAATGAATATCAAAGGCTCATTGTTGCATTCTAAAATATATCTCCTCTCCCCTCCTGCTCCCCTGCCTTATCATAAATCAAGGGGTTTAAGACCCCTACGTCTACAGGTAGCGTCAGTTTCAGTCGGGGTTTAAATCCCCGTCTGAAAATGTCTTTAATTTTGAATTTTGAATTTTGAATTTTGAATTGTTATGACAATCCCTGCCATTCTCGCTTGGAGAGTTCTTTTATTGGCAATAACAAACTGGCTTCAATCTCTTGCCGCACACCGTCTGTTACCTCACTGTTGCTATTAAGGCAATCGATAAGCAACTGATTGGCATCGTAATATTGTTGCAATACTTGTTGTTGCTGTGGGCTGAAGTGCCAGTGATGCTGAATGTTTCGATGCTTGGCGAGCATCGCCTCTAACCGCTCCATCCAGGCAGGGTAACTTTTTTGCCACCACGTCTGAAACCTTTCTCTAGTTTGTTTTGGATCAGGCAGTAGGTCTTTAAGTTGTTGTAAAGCTTGACGTAAGCCAGCATCTTGAACAATCGCTAAAGCATTACTCAGAGCATCGTCGCAGGCATGAACATCGGCAAAATTAGATTTGCAGTCAATAGTGCATTCCATTACTAGGTTATCTAATGCCACATCCAAAAAAATACTTTGATCGAGCATGCAGGCAACAGCAAAGTCCGCTGTAAGGTGAGGAGTCCTAGCTAGGGCAAGGTAAAACGCGCGAATTGCAGCAGGCTGGGGGGGAGCAGCAAGGGACTTTTGATTTGCCCAAGTTAAAAATTTTTGCAAATATGGATCTTGAGCCACTAGCGCATCAACTTTTTGCTTCATCAACTGCACCAGAAAGTCTGCACTCCGCAGCATGGCAACCGTTAACAAAAAGATTTCACGCCACCTGGGTTCAGTAATATGACTTACCAAACGTTGTAACGGTTGTTCTAATGCTTCTAAATTATGATTAGCGACGATTTGTCGAGCAGTCAGGTATTCTTGAAACGTCAAATAAGAGAAGGAGAAAATCCCCCGCACTCGTTCTGCTAGTAATCCATGTTGCAATTCTATAGCCTGAAGTACGCCTTCACTATCTAATTGCAATTCCTCTGGCTCCGTCGAAGCATTCGGCAAATCACCGATATAGTCACTAATGTATTGCTCAACAATGCGTTGTTCAAAAAAGTAATTACCCTGCTCAAAAGTCGCGCTAGCAACCTGACTCAGCAACTTCAGCTTTTGTGGTAATAAAAAACCTTGGTATACTTCATCCCGCTCAATTCCTTTAGTTTCGTCCCATTTGCCTAGGAGGAGGTCTAAACATTGCTTATAAAAGGCAGCTTTTTGGATTGGGAATTTGTTCTGGTGATGAAAAACCCAGCAGGCGAGATGCAAAAACAAGGGGGTGACGGCAAGTCTACGAAATTGGAAGTTTTCGGGTAAATCTAGTTTTTCAATAAACTCAACTGCCTGTTCCTGTTTATCCTGGATGTTCGTTTTTGTGAGTGCTGTAAACCACTTCTGAGCAAAAGCAACAATTTGGTCTTGACTAAAGGGGGCAATTTCAACATCTGTAAAGCGTCTGAGGTTGAAAGCTTTAGCCGCCGTGCGGCAGGTGACAACAAACATATTCTTTTGATACTTTTCAGAGAATCTGCGAATCTCGTTGACGACACCTTTGCTCTCTTGATGTAGCACTTCATCTAATCCATCCAGCAACAGCAACACTCTGCCCTCCAACAACAAAGTTTCCAGCACAGATGGCTCTGAAATGCCACAGGTGAGGAATTCCTTGCAAATATAGTTGAGTAAATGGAACTCTCCTGCTTCTCTAGATTCGTCGGCAAAATCTCTTAAGCTGACAAAAATGGCAACCCGATTTGCTGCAAATCTACCTCGGTTGCATTGAATCGCCAGATGTTGCAAAAAAGTGGTTTTACCTGCTCCCGGTTTACCCAACACCCGCAGCTTTGAGTAAGTTTCAACTGCCGTGATCCCAGCGATTTGTGTCTGGGATACTTTACCTAAACCAAAGCGATCAAATTCTTTTGATGTAAAGTTTTGCAAGTCAGCAAACTCTAACCACTGAAAGCTGGCAATCTCCTCCAAAATGTTGACATCGATGTAAATGTCATCTATTCTAACGGGGCGACCAACATCTAATAACTGCAAAGTGCCGCACTGGTCTTGAATTTTGTCAAAGCGTTGCGATCGCACTTGTTGGACGAGAGCATCAATATCTAAAAATTCAGCACGAGGTTCTCTTGATTCCGGAAATTCTTCTGGAGGATTAGCCGCAATCTCCCGCCAATTCAACGACAACACAGAACAAATTTCTATAAAGATATGACGCTCAACCGGACGCCCACTAAAAAACCGCCAAATTGGTTGGCGAGTCTTTAAGTTGACTTCAAAAGCCAAATTGTCATGTGTCCACCCCTTATGAGCGAACGCTTTTTTGGCTTCTTGAATCCCGTTGAGTGATCCTTGGAGCGATCGCTTGACCATAGGAGCTTACACACATCAAATAATAATTCTTAAAGTTGACAATATTGCAACATACAGTTTCGGAACTACTTAGAAAGTCAATTAGCTGTTTTTAAATGCTAATGCTTTATTTAAAGCATCTTCAGCTAATATCCTATAATTGCATCTCAATTAAACCTGCTTGGTTTAAGTGTTATTTTTAACTGTTATTCCTGTGTACTAGGAAATTTTTGTATATTTAGAAACTCTAGTCTTGTGGCAAGTATAAAGTTTATATCCGATTGCGTACTCACAGTTATTGTAGCACTTCTCTACACTTGTCTATAAAGTTAGCCTAATCTTGCTAGAAACTAGCAAGATAAATGAAACCAAAGTTGATCAGCTAATTACTTATCTTTAAAATTTATAACTATTGAGATAAAAATGGTTATTAATTATTAGTTAAACGTTGGTAACTGAGATGAACATTATTTTATTAGCAAAGCTTGTTAAAGGCGTCTTGCTATTAAAAATTATCTGGAAGTAAATCTTTCAATTGGCGATTATAGCGCTTCTCGGTTGCGTGAGGTACACCCGTAGGGGCACAGCATGTTCCATTGGTGTCAACTTAACGTGAAAGCCAGCCGAGAACAAGCTTTTAGATATTGTCTCGTTCCCAGTCGGAGACTGGGAATGCCGTCAAGGAGGCTCCGCCTCCCTTGCTGGCGGCAGAGCCGCGAGGAGCAGCATTTCCAGCAAGAGGCTGGAAACGAGGTTTTAAAGGAGTTTGAGCTTAAGTTGACACCAATGGGCATGTTCCCTACACCCCGCGATATAATGTTGTATCGCATCTGAATGGGAACCGCTATATTTAGCAGATAAACTTTTAGTGATAACTGTTATACAGAAAACGATTCCGTCCTGCTGCCTTTGCTTGATATAACGACCGATCTGCCGCAAGAATTATTTCTTCAAAATCAGAACCAGGCATAGGAATCGCTGTAGCAAGCCCAGCACTCAAGGTGACATGATTGCTGACTAATGAATTTCTATGTGGAATTGCCAGTGTCCGAACAGCAGAACAAATTGTTTGGGCTACTAATGTTGTCCCCTCCACATCTGTGTTAGGCAATATCGCAGCAAATTCTTCTCCACCATAACGGGCAACTAGGTCTGTGGAACGCTTCAGAAAATTTTTGATAGTTTTTGCAATTTCTTTCAAGCAGCGATCGCCCGAAAGATGACCATAAGTATCATTGTAAGATTTGAAAAAATCAACGTCCCAGATAATCAGAGAAAAAGGCTGTTGCTCTCTTGCCGTGCGCTGCCACTCTTGAGCTAAATACTCTTCAAATCGTCTTCGGTTAGCTACTTGCGTTAATTCATCGATAATAACTAATCGTTGCAATTCTAAATTCTTAGCAATGAGTTTTTCCTGTAACTTATATTGCTCAATTATCCGTTTTATTCGTTGTTGCAAGATTGGCAAGTGAATCGGTTTGATAAGATAGTCTATTACACCCATTTCAAATGCACGGTCAACTGACTGTTCATCTTCTATCTCTGCAAGCATTAAAACAGGGGTACATTTACCACAATCTAAAGATTGCAATTGAAGGTAACACTCAAACCCATCCATATCTGGCATAATGATATCGAGTATTACTATATCTGGCCGCTGTTTTTCAAAAATACTTAATGCTTCTGCACCACTTTGAGCTTCTACTATTTGATACCCCTTTGGTTCTAGAAAAAGTCGCAGTAATTTGCGGTTAAATGCTTCATCATCAATAATTAAAATTAAAATTTCATTTGATTGAATAACAGTTTTTATTATTTCTGTTTCTTTACTGTTTTTAAAACACGCTCTGCAAATAGTCATATTTTCTACATATTTATAAAAAAGTTTTTTCACTTATTTTTCAGTTGCCATTTTGCTTATTATTCAGGATAAAATATCCTTTATTCTAAACAATATCTGTTGAGACAACCAAACTTTTTGAGTTAGCAATATATATGCTTTTTTTTTAACTGTAGTTTTTAACTATGACAGATGCCTGTTTGAAATTAGGTATTGGTATAAGTTTTATATGTTTTAGATAAGTTAATTAAGTTTGTTTTTGTTACAAAACTTATTAATAATTTCGTCAAAAGGTTATCCAAGCCATCGAGTTCGATGGCTTAAAGAAAAGCGAAGCACAAGGCTACTATAGCGGTTCTCGTTTGTATGCAACACAATGCTCCCCTCCCCGCTTGCCTACGGTGTATACACAAGTCTGAAATAGTTTACTCACCTGGTTTTTCGCGTCAGTTTTACCCCAATACGGTTCAGATAAGCCAAAAACCCTGATGTAGAGACGCGATTTATCGCGTCTTCAAAGACCGATTATTTACATCAATAACCCTTACTGAACCGTATTGAGTTTTACCCCACCCTAACCCTCCCCGATGCATTGGGGAGCCACTGCGTTGGGCGGGCAATGCCCGACTTGTTCGCGCAGCGTCTCCCCTTGGGAGAAGCATGTGGTGTGAGGAAACTAAATTCCTGTTTCCACCCAATACATGCGGGGGATTAAGGGGGGTAATTTGACTTGTGTATACACCGTAGCCTCCCCAACCTACACAGTTTAAGGTTTTTGGCGCTAACCCAAGCGTATTGAATTATGTCCGACTACTTATGCTGACTGTTTGCGCCAGTTGCGTTTTTTGAGCTTTGTTTGCCAAGACTCCATGTAAGTGTAGAAAACGGGCGTCAAATAAAGTGTGAGAAATTGTGAGAAGACTAACCCCCCAACTACAGCTAAACCAAGGGGACGCCGTGTATCTGCTCCGGCTCCGAAACCGAGGGCGATGGGCAGCGTACCCATAAGTGCTGCCATTGTCGTCATCATGATTGGGCGGAATCTCACCAAGCAGGCTTCATATATAGCATCATAAGGGGTTTTGCCGTTTTGACGGGCAACGATCGCAAAGTCAACCATCATGATCCCGTTTTTCTTTACAATACCAACCAGCAGGATAATGCCCACGAAGGCGTAAATATTCAAATCAACTTGAAATAGCAACAGGGTCAGTATTGCCCCAAATCCAGCGGAGGGTAAGCTTGAAAGGATTGTCAATGGGTGAATGAAGTTTTCGTAGAGAATCCCCAACACGATATAAATCACCAAGATGGCAACTAGCAGTAGCAATCCTAAACCCTGAATTGAAGATTGAAATGCCTGCGCTGAACCTTGGAAACCTGTACTAATAGTAGGTGGCAGAGTTTGACGGGCGAGTTCCTCAATTTTCCCAGTGACGTTACCTAGTGATACTCCTGGCTTGAGATTAAAGGAGAAAGTGACAGATGCCAGTTGTCCTTTGTGGTTAATAGTCAACGGCCCTACATCTTTGCTCAAGGTTGCTACAGCGTTAAGAGGTACAAGTTGTCCACTAGGGGCACGAACTGAGAGTAAATCTAGAGCATTGGCATTTTGCTGATATTTTGGTTCCACGCCCATAATTACTTGGTACTGGCTATCGGGGGCGTAGATGGTGGAAACTTGGCGAGTACCATAAGCATTACTCAGGGCAGTTTCGATTTGATTGGCAGTCAAACCTAGAGCCGAAGCGTGGTCGCGGTTGATATCTACTTTTACTTGCGGATTTTTGATTTGCAAATCGCTGTTGACATCTTGTAAATCTGAGAGCAATCGCAATTTCTCTTCTAAAGCTGGAGCGTACTGGTAAAGTTCCTGAATATTGGGAGTTTGCAGAGTAAATTGATACTGCGCTTTTGTCTGTTGTCCACCAACATTAATAGCTGGGGGATTTTGCAAGAATACCTTAATTCCAGGCACAACTGACAACTTTGGTCGGAGTTCCTGCACAACTTCATCAGCACTGAGATGGCGCTCATGGCGGGGCTTGAGTTCGATTAAAATTCGTCCAGCGTTGGCGGAAGCATTTGGCCCGCCAGCTCCGACACTGGAGTTGATAGAATCGACATTCGGATCTCGGTAAGCGATCGCAGCTACAGTCTGTTGATGTTTTACCATCTCATCAAAGGATATATCTTCTGATGCCTGAGTAGTTGCCGTAATTTGTCCGACATCTGCGTTGGGAACAAACCCTTTAGGCACAATGATAAACAGATATACTGTCGCTACAAGAATCGCTCCCGAAATCACCATCGTCGTGCGGTGATACTTGAGTGATTTCTTCAAACTCCAATCGTATCCGCCCAATATCACATTAAAAATATTTTCTGAAAAGTTGTAGAGACGACGGTTGAAATTTTTGATTCGGGACTGGAGACTAGGGGCTGGCGATTGGGGATTGGGGATTGGAGATTGGGGACTGGGGATTAGATACTGGGAGTTAAGAATTTCTTCCATGCTCCTCTGCTCCTCTGCTCCTCTGCTCCCCTGCTCCTCTGTTCCCCTGCTCCCCTGCTCCCCTGCCCCCCTGCTCCCCTGCTCCTCATCCCCCTCACTCTCTTCCTCATGATGAGGTGGACTCAAGAATCTGGAACACAGCATTGGCGTTAAGCTTAGAGAAATTACGCCAGATACCAAGATTGCAACGCTGATAGTAACGGCAAACTCACGGAACAGTCGCCCCAGAATGCCTTCCATGAACAGTATCGGGATAAATACTGCTACTAAAGAAATGGTCATAGATAAAATTGTGAAACCAATTTCTTTAGAACCATTTAGGGCTGCTTCCATGCGGCTTTCACCCATTTCCATGTGGCGGACAATGTTCTCCAGCATGACTACGGCATCATCAACCACGAAACCTACTGAAAGGGTCAACGCCATTAAGGACAGGTTATCCAGAGAGAAGCCTAGCAGCACCATGACCCCAAAAGTCGCTACTATCGAAAGCGGTACTGCCAAACTGGGAATGACTGTTGCAGAGATATTGCGGAGAAACAGAAAGATTACCAGCACCACCAGAGCGATGGTGAGCAACAGCGTGAATTGTACATCATCCACCGACTCCCGAATTGACTGAGAGCGATCGTAGAGAATATCCATGTTCACAGCCGCCGGAATCTGTGTCCGAAAGGTGGGTAACAGTTTCTTGATTGCATTCACTACTTGAACAGTATTAGTTCCCGGTTGGCGTTGAATTGCCAAAACGATCGCCCGCACGCCAGAATTTTGGACTTTAGATGGGGACTTCTCCCCTGCTCCCCTGTTCCTCTGCTCCTCTGCTCCCCTGCTCCTCTGCTCCGCTGCTCCCTGACTTTCCTTCTTGACAGGAAAATACCAACTGGCAATCTTATCATTTTCCACACTGTCCAGGACTTGACCTAGTTCACCTAACTGCACTGGTGCGCCGTTTTGATAAGCCACATTTAGGGAGCGATAGCTGGCGGCATCGTTGAGTTGACCGTTTGCTTGGATGGTAGAATTCTGCTGCTTACCGTAAAGTGTCCCAGTAGGTAGATTGACATTTCCGTTAGCGATCGCATCAGCTACTTCATCAATTCCTATCCCTTTAGCACTAAGCGATTCGGGATCAAGCTGAATTCGTACCGCATACTTTTGAGAACCAAAAACCTGCACTTGCGCTACCCCATCTACCATTGATAGACGTTGTGCCAGCAATGTCTCAGCATACTTGTCTACAGTTGACAGGGGCAGAATGGACGAATTCAGAGAGATATAAAGAACTGGCTGATCCGCCGGATTTACCTTTCGGTAAGATGGCGGATTAGGCATATTAGTCGGTAACTGCTTCGCTCCCTTAGAAATAGCAGACTGCACATCCTGGGCTGCGCCGTCGATATCCCGATTTAGGTCAAATTGCAGCGTCAGCTGTGTAGTACCCAAAGAACTGGTAGAGTTCATCGAACTCAATCCCGCTATGCTAGAAAACTGCTGCTCTAAGGGGGTTGCGACTGAGGCAGCCATCGTTTCAGGACTAGCTCCGGGCAGATTAGCTGTTACCTGGAGTGTTGGATAATCTACATTGGGTAAGTCACTAACGGGTAGCTGTTGGTAAGCGAGCAGCCCAAATATCAAAATGCCAACCATAACTAGAGTCGTCATGATTGGACGCCGGATAAATAGCTCGGAAATGTTCATCGCGTTCCCTTGAATTAGTGCTGAGTCCTGAGTGCTAAGTCCTGAGTTAAGAGTGCTGAGTTAAGAGTGCTGAGTTAGGAGTTATTATTTCCCCTCTGCCCCTCTGCTCCCCTGCCCCCCTGCCCCCCTGCTCCCTACTTCCGGTTTCACTTGGACTGTGGCACCAGGCACGAGGTTGAATTGTCCATCAGTAACTACTTGCTCACCTGGTTTCAAGCCTTGCTTAATTACCGTTTCATTCCCAACGGTGTCACCGACGGTAATTAAACGCATTTCTGCTGTTTTGTCAGGTTTGACTACATACACAAACTGTCCCTGTTGTCCACTCTGTACCGCCTGAGAAGGAACAGTAATGGCATTTGGTTCTTCGCTTAGTTTGAGTACTACATTCACAAACTGCCCCGGAAACAGGCGCTCATCAGCGTTGGCAAAAGTACCCTTAAGTTGAATTGTGCCTGTTTGGGTATTGACTCCACTATCAACAAAGGTGAGTTCGCCCCGTACTGGATGCCCTGCATCTTTAGGAGGTAAAGCATCGACTTTTAACTTGCCGTTATTTGCACTGTATTTTTTGATATCTGGCAGCAGTCGCTGGGGAATAGAAAAGTTGACGTAAATTGGGCGAATTTGACTGATTGTAATCAACGAATCATCGGCATTTGCGGCATTTGCTTTGACTAAGTTGCCTTGAGTTAGCTTCAAGCTACCTGTGCGTCCAGCAATTGGTGCGTAAATGGAACTATAAGAAAGCTGAACTTTAGCATTATCGATCGCAGCTTCATCTGATGCTACTGCTGCCTGGGCGTTTTGGACATCTGCTTGGGCTGCTGCCACTGCTGCTTGAGCATTTGCCACACCGCCTTGATCTGCGTTTACCGTCGCCTGTTGAGCATCAGCACTGGTTTGATACTGTTCGGCCTGTTCTTTACTGATTGCCCCTTGCTTGAGCAAACTACTATAACGTTGCGCTTGTGCATCTGCATTTGTTGCCTGGGCTTTATCCTTGACTACATTCGCTTTTGCCTGGTTCACTTGAGCGATCGCTTTGAGGACATTTGCCTGTGCCTGTTTCACCTGGGCTAAATCTTTCGCTTTGGCAGCATTAGCTTGCATCAGCGCAGCTTGTAAAGGACGAGAATCAATTTTAAATAACAAGTCTCCTTTTTTAACGTTCTGTCCTTGCTGAAAATAGACACCAGTGAGCTGACCACCCACTTGAGACTTGACAGATACTGTAGAATATGCTTCCACCGTTCCCGTCGCCGATAGCTGTATTGGAATCGTTTTTTGAGTCGCAGTAGCAATCACCACTGGCACAGCTCGTTTTTTTCCTGCTTCTTTGCCACTTGATTGGGCTTCGGAAGCATTACAGGCACTACACAAGTAGGCTAGACTTAATATAAGTAGCGAGAACCGCCCTCTTTGAATAATGCTCTGAAAACGAGGAACAGTTTCAGCAGCCAAAGACGAAGGCTTTATCGTCTGAACAGGAGCTAAACAGCGCATATCAACAATCTGGGGGAAAGGGGAAGCACAGACACATACTAGCTTGTCTTTAGACATCGCATCTTCCGCAAAATGGTTGGTTGCGATTGATTCTAATTAGATAAGCGCAATATTAGTTAAACTAAACATTAGTGTACTAATAATTTATTTTTTAGCCTACCCCTTTTGGAAATAAATTCTTTTTAAGCCGTTGCGATCTGTGACTTTATTTATCTTTGATTTATGTACGTCAGAGTGGAAGCCTACTGACGGCAAAGCAATCTAATATTGGCTATTGGCAAGCTAATTCGTGCCCGGCGGCATTTTTTGGTTTTCATAAATAAATTTAGTTACTCTCAGACCCTTTTGGCTATGAAGAAGAAAATGATTTTCTAAAACCTCCTGCCCTCTGCTCCTTTAACTCCCCCTCTTCTCTTGCCGTTCTTTGAGTTTTAGCATAATTTCAGCGTGCATCTCGCGGGTAATTGGGTAAAAATACGTTAAAACTAAGCCAAAAATCAAACAAACTGTCGGTATGGGGCCAACAGCAACGCGAATAGCAAACAGTGCTGATTCCGGTTGGATGGGTAGTGGACTTCCGGCTACAGATTCTTTGAAACCGGCTACTTGCAAAGCATTTCCTACCAAAAACAGCCCCAAAGCCAAACCAAATTTTTGTAGCAAAACCATGAAGCCATAAAAAATGCCTTCTCTGCGTTGTCCGGTTTGCAGTTCATCTAATTCAATTACATCTGGAATCATTGACCAGGGAATTAGATAAGCTGTGGATACACCAATACCTGCCATCACAGCCATCACATACATCAAAACTATTTGACTAGGCTGTAAGAAAAATAGTCCGGCTGCTGCTATAATCCACAAACTCATTCCCAGAAAATAAACAACTTTTTTGCCGATTTTTTTACTCAACGCTCCCCAGACAAATAGCATTAACAGAGCAGTTCCTTGGACTGCAATCATGACTGTGGGCACATCTGATTCTTTGAGTCCCATACAATCGACTACAAAATAGGGAATAATGCTGGCTGTTACCTGCACACCAAGCCAAGAACAAAGATATATACCAATAACAAATAAAAAAGGTCGGTTACTAAAGACAATTTTTAGCTGTTCAAAGAAGGGGAGAGATGCAGGTTCTTCAGTTTGGCTGCGTTTAGCCTCAAAAGCTAAGATGCGATCGCGTACTCCAAAAACGCACCAATATAATCCTAAAATCGAAATTACCGTACAAATGGCTGCTAAAACCAGATATTGTTGTTTGCGATCGGCAATCAGTGAAAAAACAATTTGCGTTAAAATCAACGATAAAATGCTGCCACCAATAGAAAATGTAAAGCGATAGCTGTTAAGGCTGGTGCGTTCGTCGTAATCTTGAGTTAGTTCTGGAGTCATCGCCGTATAAGGCAAATTTACAACTGTGTAAAACGCCTGAGATATCACCCCAATGACTACGTAATACCAAAATAATGGCCAAATATTATCACTCTGATTTGCACTAAATTGCGGTACAATCCACTGCAAGAAAAAGAAAATTCCAAAGGGAATTGCTCCATAAAACATCCAAGGAAGACGACGCCCCCAACGACGAGATTTCGTTTTATCAGTCAGGAACCCGACAAACGGATCGTTTATGCCATCCCAGATTTTGCCAATCATCAAAATACTACCCGCTAAACCCGCAGGGATACCAGCAACATTTGTGAAAAAAACCAGCAGAAAAAAGACGGAGATATTTGCGGTGATTGCTGGTCCTAAATCTCCTGCACCGTAAGCCAGTTTTGTTTTCAAGTCGAGCTTTTTACTGAGAGGATCTTGTTGGGCATCGCCATCAGCAGCAGAATCGGTCATAATAACTTGCACTCATACTAAAATAAAAAGTTTGCGTAGTCGTGGGCTGTCATAGACATCGCCTTCAATACTAGCCATCTACCACTCCCGTTAGACTTATGCCAGACCTTTATGTTTCTTGGTCAGATTATCACCAAAAAATTGAACAACTGGCTATTCAGATTTATCAATCCGGTTGGGAATTCAACCATATTATCTGTCTTGCCAGAGGAGGACTACGAGTGGGAGATATTCTTTCCCGTATATACCAGCAACCACTGGCAATTTTAGCAACCTCATCTTACAGTGGCACTGGCAAGCAAGAAAGAAGTAATTTAGTTTTCTCCCGTCACTTGACAATGACTGCCGAAAAGTTAGGTTCGCGCATTCTTCTAGTGGATGACTTAGTAGATTCTGGGATCACACTCCAACAGACTATACCTTGGCTCAAGCAAAATATTGATTTTCCCATTGAGGAAATTCGCACCGCAGTTCTTTGGTATAAAGCTTGTTCAGTTATAGCACCCGATTATTATGTTGATTATCTGCCTGACAACCCCTGGATTCACCAACCCTTTGAACACTACGAGCAGATGAACCCCGCAGAACTTGCGGTTAAGGTAAATAAAGTTAGGAGTTAGGAGTGATGAGTGAGGAGTTATTAATTCTTAACTCCTAACTCCCCAAACTTAGGACTCCACCACCCTTTTTGCGTACTAAAATAAGCCACATCTTTATGTTTAGTATCCTTACGGGATTGTGGGTCAGAACATCGCAACATTGTCTTACTCTGCCCCTCTTTGATGTAACTGTACTCCTCTAGAGGTTTCTTACATACCGGACAGGGATATGTCGTAACCTTGACGGGAGGCTTTTGCTGATTCTCAGCCTGGACTGCTTTAGTTCGTGGTGGCTCCCAAGCTTTGTTAAAGTCGCTCCAAAACAGGACAACATTTTCACAGCCTTTTGTGCATTTGAGGAAATATTTCTTTTTGACCTTACTGCTTGGAATTTTGGCGAGAAAATTTTTGCATCCAGGGCATCGAGTCTTGGAAGTTTCATATTTGCGCTCACTGTTCACATTCGCTTTACCTATTGAGGAACTTGGAACTACAGTTTTAGCTTTGGAGAGCGCTGGTATAAAGTAATTCTGATTCCAACTAGTTAAATAATGCTGCCAAGAATTCTTTCCTTCGGAAATGGCATCAAGGGCATCTTCCATTTTCGCTGTGAATTCTGCCTCTAGTAAATCCGGCAGTGCTTTCAGCAAAAACGCATCAACTTCTAACCCTAACGCTGTCGGTTGCAGATGGTCTTTTTTCAACTCGACATAATTTCGTTTTTTTAAGGTAGCAACAGTAGAAGCATAAGTGCTTGGGCGACCAATTCCTTTACGTTCCATCAGTTGCACCAATTTTGGTTCACTATAACGAGGTGGTGGCTGCGTCTGCTTCTTTTCATGTCCAGCATTCTCCAGTTTCAATGCTTGTCCCTGTTGTAATGAAGGTAAAACACTATCCTTGCTGAGATTGTTCCAGTACCGAGCATAACCGTAAAATTCAATCACTTGCCCTCTGGCTGACCACAGTAGAGAACCAGACTGAGTAATCACCAAAGTTTTACGCAATTGGGCAGCACGACACTGAGAAGCAATTGACCGTTTCCAGATCATCACATACAGATTAAACTCATCATCGGGAAGTTCTAAACGCAACTGAACTGAGGGACGAAATACATCTGTTGGACGAATTGCTTCATGTGCTTCTTGAGCCGATTTGCTACTGCGATGCTTGGCGACTTGCTGCGGTACATTCTGCGGATCATTTTGCTCCAACCATTTACGGGCGCTGGCGCAAAATTCTGGACTCAGCATAACTGAGTCTGTTCGCATATATGTGATAAGCCCTGCCTCATAGAGCTTTTGGGCCACAATCATGGTTTTGTCGGGAGCAAACCTCAGCTTTGAACCGGCTGCTTGCTGAAGGCTGGAAGTTGTAAATGGTGGAGGTGGCTGGCGGTTAACGATTTTTCCTTCAAAATGAATCACCTGATGAGGATGTCGCTGTGCTTCTTCTACTAAACGTGTAGCCTCTGCTTCTGAAAGAACGCGCTTAGACTCCGGTGTTTCTGGAGTATTACCTACCTTTGCGTCATCATTAGTTTCAGTTTCTTGCTCTGCTGCATCTTTTGCAGAATCGACCGTCCCTTTGTAAAAAGCCCGAAATCCTTCAGCATAATCTACCCAAACACTCCAGTAATCTTGGGGAACAAAAGCCAGAATTTCGTTTTCTCGCTGACAAATCAGGTGTAACGTGGCGCTTTGGACTCTGCCAACACTCTTAGCGCCGTTATTCAATGCCCAAACTAAAGGACTACCTTTATAACCCACCAACTTATCTAGGCAATCTCGGCACAGCCCAGCACCGATTAAGTTTTGGTCTAGCTTTCTAGGATTAGCGATCGCACTCTGCACCGCCGATGCTGTAATCTCAGTATAAATTACTCGTTTCGGTTCCCTTAAACCCAGCGTTTCTTTCAGATGCCAAGCGATTGTCTCGCCTTCCCGGTCTGGGTCAGTTGCTAAGACAACTTCATCAACCTGCCTCACCGCAGACTTGAGCTTCTGGATTGTTTCTTTCGCTCGTTGGTCACGCGGGACGTAATTGCACCGGACATTACTGCCGTCTATGACGAAGCCCAAGGAATCGTCTCCTTCATTGCTGAGTTCTCGGATGTGGCCGCAACTGGCGAGAACTTTCCAATCCGAACCCAGAATTTGACTGAGTTTTTTGACTTTTCCGGGAGACTCTACTACAAGCAGGCGTTTGATCATAGCAACTGCGTTCTAGATTTTGAGCAATAAACTGGCAATTGCAATTAGCGATGGCTGCGCCAACGCCAAAGGCGAACGCCTATTCTCGTGATATGGATTTTCTAGAATACTGTATCAAAAAGCTTTGGAAATTGCTCAACTCAGTTTAGAAGTAAATCATCTCAACGCGATGCCTGATTGTGCGATCGCTGTTGCAGCTGGCTCAATTACTATGATTTTAGCCTCAACAAGCTAGTTAAATTAGGATTTAACGACATTCGCCTGCCAGACGAACACTTACCAGGTATCATCTCTGCACTTGCTTGGTATCAATGGAATTTGGGTTTAATTTACATCAGCCTAGTTTTGTAGACACTTTTTTGCACAATTGCGAGATTGAATTTGTTGATTTCTTTAAAGTAGCTGACCAAGCGATTAGATAGCGGCAATGAATTCATTAACTGTAAGTCCAGCAGTACGGATGAGACTATCGCAATGTTCCTTTTGCAACCTCACGATGATCTGGAACAGATAATGTTACTGTTTCGCCTTTCTTAACTAGGATGATGTGACTAGCACTTTGACGTGCAAACTCCCAACCGAGCGATTCAAACACACGGACAACTTCACGCCCACTGAGAACCAGAAGGGCAGATGCCATGATTATGCTGTAACTTCTACTTGATGAATCTCCACAGTGAGCGGTAAACCAAGTTCTGCACGAACTTGAAGACAAGCTGTGATCGCGTCTTTGATATTTTCCAGGGCTTCTTCTCTTGTCCGACCTTGACTAACACAACCAGGTATACTGGGGCACTCGATAATCCAAACCCCATCTTCATCACGATCAAGTATTACATTGAACTTCATACACTGTTGTTGGCAAGAGAGTTGTAGTTATTCATTATTGTAACCTGCGACTATTTCACCCAAAAAAGCAGCTGAGCGATCGCCTTTTGTTGCAATGTCTGACGACCAAGCTTAGCGGACGCAGATAACCTCTACAACTCAATCGACCATCTCGGTATCCTGCGCTTGTTTTTTTCACCCTTGTCTCTCTGCTCTAATCTGTTTATCTGCTTGTTGTCTTAAAATCATTACACCTGCTTGGCTTAAAGTCATTGCAGTAATATTGCCTGTGTCATCCTTCTCAAAAGAAATACTCGTATTTACTGCTTTAGCAAAGAATTCTAGCTCTGATGTCGGAAAAAACTCTAACGGCGGTTGCTGGTGACATTGTATAAACAAATTCTGATCCTGGCTCACTACTTTGAACTGCAATCCAGATTTTGTTAAATATAACCCTGAGTAACTCTCAGCTTGCGATAGGGTGATGATTGGTTTTTCTTTCTCAAACACGTCAGGCCAGTCATACTCAAGCGTGAGCGATCGCATTACTTCCTGGATCAGCTCAACTTCATTTGAGTTGAGCATGACAACAGCACCTTTTCCAATATGCGCGTAAACACGCATAAGTGCTACAAATCCTTCATTCTTACCACTATGAAAAAAGTAGAAACCATCACCAACTCCACCACCCGCGAAGAATCCTAATCCCACAAATAATCCATTCCCTAATCCCACAAACTCACTATTCGCTCCTTGTGTTTGTTCTATCTGTTGGGGACGCAACATTTCTTCTACAGTTTCTTTACTCCACACAGTGGGAGATAACCCACGCAAGACTCGCAAGAGTTCAACGCCAACTTTGGCTAAATCTGATGCCGTTGTCCACAAACCTGCTGCTGCCATCTCAGGATAAACGTGGTGCTTGCCTTCAAGTGGTATACCAGAGAATGGGTGAGCTGTTGCTGCCTTTGCTAACCAATCATTCGGGAGCGGGTATTTGTAGGTGCTATTTGTCATGCCCAACGGGTCGAGTACCAGTTCGCGCATGATTTCTGGAAAAGGTTGCTTGAGCAAATCAACTAATACCTGTTGGGCAACTGTTGTGCCGCCACCGGAATAGCGGTAATGCAAACCAGGGATGATATTGACCTCCACTTTATCGGTATTGGCTGGAGGTTCGCCATTGAGAACTTGAAGTATGGTTGGCAATAAATCTGAGTTTGCATAGCCAGGAAAGCCATGCACAGTCAAGCCAGCAGTATGACTCAATAATTGGCGCAGCGTTATTCGGGGTTGCCAAAGAGCGATCGCAGGCACACGCCATGAGGTGAGATAATTATTGACATCCTCATCCAGATTGAGACAACCTTCTTGTACAAGACGCATGACTGCTAAGGCAAAAACAGGTTTGCTGATTGAGGCTGCTTGAAACAATGTGTTTGGTGTGACTTCACGAGTTGTTCTGTCCTCACACACCCCAAATCCACGCGCCCATTCGATTTCAAAATCATTAATAACTGCAATACTGATACCTGGGGTGTGGTAATGTGCTAATTGCTCATCCAATGTTTTTGGTAGACCAAATTTTCCTTCTAACGCTGTTGCTGGCAGAAGATTATTGATGACACGCTCAATGCGTTGTTCAATGGATTGCAGCATTGATATACGCCACTTTTCCGTTCTAAATTTGTCAGTGCTATCCAATTCTACTCAAACTTTGCGATCGCACTTCCTGTTTCTTTACCAGGTTGACTTACAGCAGTAATTAGCGAGAATTGATGCTGTCCACGCCAAGCGATTCTCATGGAGACAGTTTGCGATCGCACTACAAGGGACTTCCAACAAATAAATTATCCAATCTTGTAGGGTGGGCATCTTGCCCGCCTTGGGCTACGGGCGCTCGTGTCGCCCACCCCACAAGAAGTAGTTGAGTATTTTTTTATTTTAGAACCATCAGACTCTGCTTTGTCTCGGTTTGGTTAGGTATTTACGAACAGTTAATCTGAAATTGAAGGGTAAAAAACCCGGCTTTTTTATCAAAACCGGGTTTTTAAGTAATTGTTAACTTATTTCTGGGCAGTACAACAGGGCAATAAAGGCTTATTTACAACTTCTTTAATGTCTACTGAATTTAACAAATCTTCCCAATATTTCTGAACTTCGGGATCGTTAGGACGCTGGCTGCGTAAATTAGCTAAAGTTCTCAGAGCATCTTCCCAAAATCCAGCTGTGGCAAATAAAACTGCCCGATCCAAGTCTGTGTTTGGTTGGTTTAGCTGAAGAGATAGGTTTTCATCTTGCGATCGCACAATTGTACCTTCTACAGAAGAGTCTTTATCGCGGTTATTAGGATCGCAAATCATCGAAAAAGTCCAACTATACTTTCTACCGATTTGTAGAGATGGCTGAGCAGCGGGTACATTTACACTAACAATGCCATTCTGCCCAACAGGTTTGAAAGTTCCTTTATACAATGGGTCAATGCTATCACCATCCCACAAAACAAATTCTAGTGCTTGCACTGTTGGAGAGGTTTGAGGAACGTAGAAAAAGAATGTAGGATGCTCTGCTGTGGTTTGTTGAGCTTCTTTATCTGTTGGTGTTAGCGGAATAATATCTTGTCCAGTTTGAAAGCAACTTCCCCGCGTTCCTGCTGACCTTACCCTACCAGGTATACCTGGGACAAAGGCGATACGATTTCTACTGCGTTGAATGTAACTTGTAACATTTCTAATTGCAGAAGTAGCATACCTATCTCCAGGACGTAGCCGTTCTGCTTGCTGAAAATTCAATAAAGCTTTTCTATAGTTTCTCCGTTTGGTTTCATTATAACCAAGCTGCATATATTGGGTGTAAGCAGATTTTGCTTGTGCCAGTTGGTAAACTGACTCTGTTGCCAAAACCTGAGTAATGCTTACAGACTCAAAGGGCAGAAATGCTAAAGCCGCAAGCAGATAACTTGCCCAAAATCTATATTTCATGATGTTTATGTTTACTTGTAATACATTATTTGGGTATATATAATACAATAGCCTAAGCTTTACAGTGACAAGACTTGATGTGTGCTACTTTCTGGCAAGGCTGAGGTAGTATTGTAATTTTTTTACAACAAAATTCCCAACTTTTTTCAGAAGTCGGGAATCTTAACCTTTGGATTTTCAGTAGTCTAAAGTTGATAGACTATTAGCTTTTGCCTATTCCTTAATAGACATCTGGTGAAATTGAAGTTATCCATAACCCTTGTGGAGACGTAGCACTGCTACATCTCTACATTATTTCTCACTCATATTTTTAATGAGGTATAGCCAATTGTTCATCGACTACCTGAACATGATCGGCAACAATTTTACGGAATACATCACCTTCAATTGTTTCCTGTTCTGCTAGCAAATCTACTAAACGCTCCAAAACTACACGGTTTTCTTCCAACAGTTCTTTGGCCTTAATGTAGGAATTGCTAACAATTTCGCGCACTTGTGAATCAATTTTGGCGGCAATTTCCTCAGAATAGTCTGATTTATTCATCCAGTCGCGTCCTAAAAATACCTCTCCACTCTGATTTTCCAAGGACAATGGGCCTAATTCTGACATTCCAAAGCGTGTCACCATCTGCCGCGCCATGCCTGTCACGTGTTGCAAGTCATTGCTTGCACCTGTGGTCACTTCTGGCTTCCCAAAAACAATTTCCTCGGCGGCGCGACCACCCAAAGTAGCAGTAATCCTCGATTTGAGTTGAGAACGGGAAATTAACCCCTGTTCTTCGTTGGGAGTAAACCAAGTTAATCCCAGTGCTTGTCCCCGTGGAATTAATGTAACTTTCTGAACAGGATCGTGGTCTTTGAGCAATGTGCCTACTAAAGCGTGTCCAACTTCATGATAGGCAATCAAGCGCTTGCTCTTGCTGTCTACTAAGGCGGTACCTTCCATACCTGCAACAACTCGGTCTACAGCAGCATCAATTTCTAAAAGAGTGACGGCTTCTTTACGTCTTCTAGCTGTGAGAATAGCGGCTTCGTTGAGTAAGTTGGCTAAGTCTGCGCCAGTAAAACCAGGAGTGCGGCGAGCGATCGCTTCTAATGATACGCTAGGATCAATTTTTTTATTCCGCGCGTGGACTTTCAAAATTTCCAGTCGCCCTTTGAGATCCGGTGGATCGACCATCACTTGTCTGTCAAAGCGTCCCGGTCTGAGTAACGCTGTATCTAAAACATCTGGGCGATTAGTGGCAGCAATAATAATGATGCCTGTGTTACCTTCAAAACCATCCATTTCGGTGAGCAGTTGGTTGAGGGTTTGTTCGCGCTCGTCGTTACCACCACCAATCCCAGCGCCCCGTTGTCTACCTACTGCGTCAATTTCATCGATAAATATTAGACAAGGGGCATTATCTTTAGCTTTCTTGAAGAGGTCGCGCACGCGAGATGCACCCACACCAACGAACATTTCCACAAATTCTGAACCGGAAATACTGAAGAATGGTACACCGGCTTCACCTGCGATCGCTTTTGCTAGTAAAGTTTTACCAGTACCAGGAGGGCCAATTAACAGTACTCCTTTGGGAATCCGTGCGCCTACAGCGGTAAATCTTTCCGGCTGTTTCAGGAAAGTCACAACTTCTTCGAGTTCTTCTTTAGCTTCTTCAACCCCAGCGACATCTTCAAATTTCACTCCAGTTTTTGCCTCCATTTGGAAGCGAGCTTTGGATTTGCCGAAATTCATCGCTTGGCTAGAAGCATTAGTAGAGCGCCGGAGGAACAATAACATTAAAGCCACTAGTGGCAAAATCCACATCAAGTTGATCAACAGTCCAACAGCAGCTCGACTGTTCGCAGAGGAAACTTCGCCAAAATCAACATTCTTGTCTTTGAGAATGTTGATTAACTCAGTATTTTGTGCCAAAAGTCTCACCTGTTGCGGTGGTGTATTATCTTTTTGCCCCTTGAGATAAACCTTTGCTAGCTGTTCGGTTTCGTCAAGCTCTACTTTCTCGACTTCTCCCGCCTTCACTTTCTTGATCAAGTCACCATAATTTAGCGAGGTGGTTTCTGCTTTTTGTGCCATGACAGGAGTACTTCCGAGAATTCCTGGCAACATAATCAAACTAGCAGCAATGCCTACGGCGGGCTTCTTTACGAGACGCTTCGCGAACGCCAACGCACCAAACCAAGCAACGTGCTTTGAGGACTGCCTTTTTATCAATGCTTTTTTTCCCGAATTTGTCATAATAATTACCCTTTGTCTGCTGGCACAAGTTAAGCGCTGGTTTTATGCCTATTCTTCTATCAAAAATTGTAATAACTGGAAATTACACTTTTCTTATCTAGTCTAACTTCCACACAAAAGCATTCCCAAGTTTCTTCAGGCTATTACATAAAGTAAGTTGAGCGAGGGTTATCTAGATTTATGCAGCTGTTTAAGACTGGGCATTGGATACAAAAGGCAGAGGTCAAAGGGGCAGAGGGGAAAAACTTACTGCTACTTCTCCCCTGCTCCTCTGCTTCCCTGCTCCCCTGCTCCCTAGTCCCCAGTCCCCAGTAGATATTAATTTGACACATTCCGGCACAAATCGCTAAGATAAACATAGTCATAACGATTCCGCCTTTTAAGAAATCGATAGTAGCTAGTTAATAGTTTATGGGTTAATTATGGTGAAAATTATTGGCATTGGTGGTAGTTTAAGACCCAACTCTTATACCCAGCTTGCTTTACAAGTCGCAGCACAAAGAGTTGAAGCTGTAGGTGCAGAGGTAGAAATTCTCGATTTACGGCAGTTGCAGCTACCATTTTGCACTGGCGCAAAGGAGTATCCAGAGTATCCAGATGTTCAGCGGTTGCAAGAAACAGTTAGTCAGGCCGATGGATTAATTTTAGCGACACCTGAGTATCATGGTGGCGTTAGTGGTGTCCTGAAAAATGCTCTGGACTTAATGAGCTTTGACCAACTGTCTGATAAAGTAGCAGGATTTATTAGTGTTTTGGGTGGTCAGTCTAATAGCAACGCTCTAAACGAACTACGGTTAATTACCAGATGGGTGCATTGTTGGTCTATCCCTGAACAAATTGCGATCGGACAAGCTTGGGGTGCATTCAGTCCTGAAGGCAAACTAGTAGATGAGAAGCTCTCTCAAAGATTCGATCAATTTGCTCAAAGTTTAGTTGATAACACTCGCAAGCTGCGGGGCGTAAATTAATTGTAGGGTGGGTCTAGCTTTGCCCACCCTCATAAATTCAAAACTTAATGATGATGGTGGTGATGATGGTGATCCCCAGCTAGTTGGGGATTAATTGCCAAAGGTTGCTCTGACAACAACTCTGCTATATGAGCATCAGCCCATTGCGCCGCCATTGCCAAGAATTCTGGATGATCGTTGACGCAAGCCATTTGCACGTAGTTCGTGCCAGGATGCTGTTTCTCTAAAGCATGGATGATATGGTGTACATCCAATAGAGTTTCGTGGTTTTCTGTGGCAAAGCCAATTGGCATAAAGATCACTACTTTCGCACCCAATTGAATCAGGTTATTTGCAGCTTGCTCTGCATTTGGCTGCGTCCAATCAATTAAGGGTGTGTCATGATTGAGCCAACCCACGGAGATTAACGGATAGCGGTTAATCAACTTATCCCGAACCAAGTCGTACATTGCTTCACTTTCGGCAATCCCAGAAGTAAAGCCTTTAGCTTTATGGGGACAGCCGTGGTTCATTAGCACAATACCGATTTGAGAAGGGAGATAAGCTGCTGCTAATTCAGCAATTTTCTCCTCAACTAGATGAGCCATTAAATCGATGTAAGCTGGTTCGTTGAAAAAAGAAGGAATGTAGCGCTGTGCTTTAACCCAGTGTTCTTCACCATCAGTCAACTCAACCAGAGCATTGTTAACTTGCTCGATCGCAATACCACTAGTAAAGATAGAATCAACAACCAGCAGTGGGTAAATTAACAGCTTATCGAAGCCTTGGTTTTTGATTTCTGCCAAGACTTGATTGGGTAGAAAAGGGGCGCAGAAGTTGAAAGCCTTGAAAACTTGGACATTATCGCCCCATTTTTCTTGTAAATTCTTCTCAATTCCAGCCCGTTGCTGCTCAAAGATGGCATTATGTGGGGAGATAAAATCGTGGTGTGTGTGTCCCCACTCATGGCGGTCAAATAGCGCCAAAAGTTTCGCTAGGGGGGGATAAATCCAAGTTGGCACTGGTGCGAACTTTGCTGTCAGGAGATTTAAAGCCTGTTCGTTATAGTTGGCGAAATCTTCGTAGCTTTCGACTTCGCCGTAGCCCATAAGCAGTACGGCTACACGGTCTTTACCTGATAGATGCTCGTGGGTGTGTTGTACTTTTTCCGGCGTGGCAACCACAATTAGTTCCTCAATATAACCAGAGTGCAGAGAGATATAAACTTAGGGAATAGCTTATGCATTTTCCCTTATAGTAACTTATTATCCCATCCGGGGGGATAGGATAGGTGCAAAAATGAAAATAATAAGTCAAAAAACGTATAAAATTTACGTGGCTTAATACACTTCTTGCATAAATACCCAACAGGGGCTAGAAATTTTTTTGAAGCGGTTTAAAACTTGAAATTAGACTTATATTATATCTGCCTTGAAAATAGAGGCTGAAACAACGCAAAATCATTCTCAGATTATTTTCATTGTTCCTTGTGAGCGCAGTTTATGGAGTCTCTTGCACAAATGCAAAATTCGCCCTCTCCCAAGGGAGAGGCAATTTCAAAGTCCCTCTCCCTTGGGAGAGGGATTTAGGGTGAAAGCTCATTGATTCATGCAAGAAGTCTACTGCCCAATACCCAATTTTTGGAATAGACAGATGAATATAATTATTTGCTCTGGAATTCATGAGCCAGAGTTAACTGAAAGCTTCAGAGTCGGATTGTTAGATTTAGTTTCTAATAGCGCGATCGCTCCTAATACCGCAAATATACTGATTTATCCAGGTAAAGATGTTTTGGTTTTATCAGCATTTCATATTTTGCAGTTTTTGCGCGTTAGCGTAGCTCACCACAGGTATCGCTTGACCGACTCTCTAGAATCACCAATTATATTCATTAGCTTTAGTGCTGGCGTAGTTGGGGCAATAGGGGCAGCACATTTGTGGCAACTCTTGGGTGGTCGTGTCAAAGCGTTTATTGCTATAGATGGATGGGGAGTACCACTAGAGGGAAATTTCCCTATTCATCGGATGAGTCATGATTATTTCACCCATTGGAGTTCATGTTTGCTAGGTAGTGGGCAAAATAACTTTTATGCAGAGCCAGCAGTCGATCATTTGTCCATTTGGAAATCTCCCCAAACTGTACAAGGCTGTTGCGTAGATTCGTCCATTGAGATAATTCCACCCACAGGTCGTCTGACAGCAACTGAGTTTTTGCTTATGCTGTTAAAGCACTATGAAGCAAATTAATCCGGACAATGGAGTAAGTAAACAGGAGTTAAGAGTGAGGAGTGATGAAGGGAAAAGGTTACAGGTGACAGTCAAGAAAAACTATACCCCATGCCCCATGCCCTATGCCCCATGCCCTATGCCCCATCTACCCAAAAAAAGTATCTAATGTTTCCAACTGAACCGGCTGCTGTTAATAACGGCTTTGGCGCACTGCTAAAAAACCGTGGTTTTATGCTCCTGTGGATTGGGCAACTGCTATCCCAGTTAGCCGATAAGGTCTTCTTCGTTTTGCTGATTGCTCTGCTGGAGAACTACCCACCGCTTCCAGGGTTGGCACAAAACTCAATGTACTCAACCTTGATGCTGTCGTTTACAATCCCAGCAATTTTGTTCGGCTCTGCTGGTGGTATCTTTGTTGACCGCTTGCCAAAAAAGCTGATTATGGTTGGCTCAGATATTGTGCGGGGAATATTGACGCTGTGTCTTCCCTTATTGCCACGACAGTTCCTGATTTTGTTAATCCTGACTTTTGCCATTTCCACGGTGACGCAGTTTTTTGCACCAGCTGAACAAGCAGCGATTCCCTTGTTGGTGAAGCGAGAGAATTTGTTGGCAGCTAATGCGCTATTTAGCAGCACGATGATGGGAGCATTAATTGTTGGCTTTGCTATAGGAGAGCCGATTCTGAGTTTGGCGAAAAGCTGGATGGGAGAAGAATACGGTCAAGAGTTTGTGGTTGGTGGACTATACATATTATCGGCTGCAATTATGCAGCCAATAAAGTTTAAAGAACCCAAACGACCCAAGGAACATCGGGTATCAAATCACCCTTGGGCTGAATTCACCGAGAGCCTACGCTATCTCAAGAAAAATCCTTTGATCTTGAACGCCATGCTGCAACTGACAACTTTATATTGTGTGTTTGCAGCCTTAACAGTGCTGACGATTCGATTAGCCGAAGAGTTTGGTCTAAAAGAAAAACAGTTTGGCTTTTTCTTGGCAGCAGCAGGGGTGGGTATGGTATTTGGTGCGGCAATTCTAGGTAACTGGGGTGAGAAATTGCATCGCAAGCCCCTACCTTTAATTGGATTTTTGATGATGGCACTAGTTTTAGGGGTGTTCACTTTTACGCACAACTTGTTGCTGGCGCTAGGACTCTGTGCATTTTTGGGTGTAGGTGCTGCTTTAATTGGTGTCCCCATGCAAACTTTAATTCAACAGCAAACACCATCTACCATGCACGGTAAAGTATTTGGCTTTCAAAATCATGCTGTTAACATCGCTTTGGCCTTACCTCTGGCCATTACTGGACCATTAACTGATGTTCTGGGGTTGCGAATTGTGCTGGTAGGAATGAGTATTGTTGTCGTGGTTGTCGGTGTTTGGGCTTGGAAAAATACCCGCAAAGTCTTGCAAGACGTAATTTAATTAATGTAGGCTAATAATCTAGCTTTATATTTAATATATAAAATTCCCGAAATTTAATTGAAGTTTTCAATTAAAATGAAATCTTAACTACAGAATTCAGCATTAACTTTAGCTATAGTCTGAGGTTTGACCGTGCGTTCACTAAGTGTCTCCGCTGGAGAATCGCTTTCCCCAATTAGTCTCCCACAAACCGAGAATCACAAACAGTCTCGTGCTTCTAGCCCGCCAGTCGTGCCCAAACGAGCATCTGGCGGTTTTGCTCTGCTTGACAGCCTTCATCGCCACGGCGTTGATTATATTTTTGGTTATCCTGGTGGGGCAATTCTACCAATTTACGACGACCTATATAAGGTGGAAGCAACTGGTGCTATGAAGCACATTCTCGTGAGACACGAGCAAGGCGCAGCCCACGCCGCTGATGGTTATGCCCGTGCCACAGGCAAAGTAGGAGTATGCTTTGGTACTTCTGGTCCAGGAGCAACTAACTTGGTGACAGGCATCGCCACCGCCTACATGGATTCAATCCCGATGATTGTGGTTACAGGACAGGTAGCACGTCCGTCGATTGGTACAGATGCGTTTCAGGAAACTGATATTTACGGGATTACCCTACCAATCGTCAAGCACTCTTATGTGGTGCGCGATCCCAAAGATATGGCGCGAATTGTCGCTGAAGCGTTCCACATCGCTAGCACTGGGCGTCCGGGGCCAGTTTTGATTGATGTCCCCAAAGATGTAGCTTTAGAAGAATTTGACTATGTACCTGTAAAACCAGGTTCAGTAAAGCTACGCGGTTATCGTCCCACTGTAAAGGGAAATCCCCGGCAAATTCATGCCGCGATCCAGTTGATTACTGAAAGTCGCCGTCCATTATTGTATGTGGGTGGTGGTGCGATCGCAGCTGGCGCTCATGAAGAAATCAAACAACTAGCTGAATTATTCGATATCCCCGTCACCACAACCTTAATGGGGATCGGTGCCTTTGACGAACATCATCCCCTAGCTTTGGGAATGTTGGGGATGCACGGCACTGCTTACGCTAACTTCGCCGTTAGTGATTGTGACTTGTTGATTTGCGTTGGCGCTAGATTTGATGATCGCGTTACAGGCAAGTTAGACGAATTCGCCTCCCGCGCCAAAGTCATTCACATCGACATCGACCCGGCAGAAGTCGGCAAAAACCGCATTCCCGAAGTGCCCATCGTCGGCGATGTGCGGAATGTGTTAGTAGACTTGTTGCGTCGCTGTAAAGAAACAGGGATTAAGGCTACACCTAATCAAAACCAAGAGTGGCTGAATCTAATTAACCGTTGGCGCGAAGAGTATCCTCTAATAGTGCCGCAGCATCCCGACAGTATTTCACCTCAAGAAGTAATTGTAGAAGTCAATAGCCAAGCACCCCACGCTTTCTACACCACAGATGTTGGACAACATCAAATGTGGGCAGCACAATTCCTGAAGAATGGCCCAAGGCGCTGGATTTCTAGCGCTGGTTTGGGAACGATGGGTTTTGGCTTACCTGCGGCAATGGGCGCGAAAGTAGCGTTTCCTGATGAAGAAGTCATCTGTATTAGCGGTGATGCTAGTTTCCAAATGTGTTTACAGGAACTAGGAACAATTTCACAGTATGGGATAAATGTCAAGACAATAATTATCAACAACGGCTGGCAAGGGATGGTGCGCCAGTGGCAGCAAGCCTTCTATGGTGAACGTTACTCATGCTCCGACATGGAAGTAGGGATGCCAGACGTAGAGTTATTGGCAAAAGCTTATGGCATTAAGGGCATGGTAATCAGCGATCGCAGTCAATTAAAAGATGCGATCGCCGAAATGCTGGCACACAAAGGGCCAGTAATCTTAAATGTCCACGTCACCAGAGACGAAAACTGCTATCCAATGGTAGCTCCTGGTAAGAGCAACGCTCAAATGGTCGGCTTACAGAAGCAAGCACCGAAAGCGGCAGCCGAGCCAGTGTATTGTAGCCATTGCAATGCTAAAAATGCTCCTACCCACAATTTCTGTGCTGAGTGTGGGACGAAGCTGTAACGCTTTTTGATAATTCAGACTAGAGAGGTAGGGGAGCAAGGAGAAGGGGAGAAAGATGCAGGAATTCCCCCTAATTCCTGCCCCCTTTCCTCTTGCGTAGGCATCGCTTAATCTTCCTGATTAAGTTGAGGTAAAAAGATATTTCCTAAGTAATTCACTAAATCGCTTTGACTGTTGGAATCTAACAGCGCCTCCTGTTTCTTTGCTCGTTCTTCTCCCTTTTGCAGAATCCGAATGTCTTGGTAAATCATAGATTCTTGCATAATTTCCTCTCTGAAAAGGTGTGTAATCAAATTTTTGTCAAACCGTAAACCAGCTAAAACCTTTACACAAGCTGAGATATTCTGAAAACTACTTCATCAAACTTAGTTTTTATTAAAAGTTCATATACTTTTTGGTTTAGTTAGTTAAATATGCGAGTTAGAGTTGATTTTATATAAATCGGCTTTTTTAAAAATTTCAGTAACATTGCTCTTTTATTAACAAGTTAAATATAACTAAAATATTAATAGTTGTGCTGGCTTAGTTGATTAAAAAACGTCAATTATTCCAGGTGTATCTATTTGCTTCTCTTTCAGGCAGATTCAGTAGTCTTAAAATAACCGCTCTCTTTGTTTTTACAAAAGAGAGTTTAGCTTCCCCTTGATTGAGGGAAGTTAGATTGTTGTTAGCGAATTAATGTATTAAGCATTAATAGTCTGTTCATTTGGAAATCGCTGTGTTCAAGTTTTCTTGGACAACAGCGTCATGATTTCTATTGGAAAATTGCAGTTTTATTTCTAACTGAGAACAAACACAACTTCTTTAAGCTTTGAATATTTATCAACCCATTTTACCAATCCCCATGCAACAATATATTTCTCATTTGCTCATATTGGTATTAGGAACAAGTTCAACTTTCCTCGTTACTCCATGTCAAGCTCAAACTCCGGTAAAAACCAACAGTCAAAATCCTGAGAATGTTACTTCCATATCTTCAAGTTCACCTTCGGCTAACCAATTGAGTGATTTTGCCAATTCTACTAATACTAATAGCAAACCACCTCTCCTTTCTGAGGCAACTAATAACTCTTCTGCCAATATAACAGCCTCTAAGCCTCGTCCACGGGTTCCTATATTCAGCAGAATTTTTGCTACACCTTCGATGCAGCAATAATTAGCGGCTAAACATTTAGTTTACTTGCTTGGGTTGAGCGGAATTTGCATTCATACGTTACATATAACATTACCTAGTGAAAATACTACCCCAGCAAGAGGGATTCTAATTGTTCTCTCTTGTTGGGGTGGGACGAATATCATCTATAGCTGTTCTCGTTTGTATGCAACAGAGATTTGGTGAAATTAAATATGCGTTATCCAGAAACCTTTTAGAGACGTAGCAGTGCTACGTTTCTACATTCTTTTTCACTTATATCTATATACTTGCATGAATCAATGAGCTTTCACCCTAAATCCCTCTCCCAAGCTTGGGAGAGGGACTTTGAAATTGGCTCCCCTTCTTCCAAAATTGGGAGAAGGGGTTGGGGGATTTAGCAAGATCCCGCAGGGTGGGCAAATTTTGCATTTGTGCAAGAGGTCTAATGCTTTATGCTTGCAGCTGACAGAGCATTAAGCCAAACCATTGATTTGGATCTCTCCACACATGAAGAGGTAATAAACCTTGTGCAGTTAGTTGCTGTTTGATATTATTAAGGTCAAATTTGCGGGAAATTTCAGTGAGGATAGTCTCACCTAGTGCAAAATTAACCTTAAGATTAAGAGCGCGTAATTCTACAATTTGCGATCGCAGGCTGCGTAAATGCATTTCTATTTGATGCTCGCTTTCATTATAAAATGCCCGATGTTCAAACTGGGTGGTGTCAAAGTTACCCTCAAACCGCTGATTTAAATGTTCCAGCATATTGAGGTTAAATGCAGCTGTCACTCCCTGGCTGTCGTTATAAGCTGGTTCCAAAATCTGTTTTGACTTTCGTAAATCTATCCCCAATAAAAAATACTCACCTACTTCTAGAGCATTGGTAATTTGAGAGAAGAACACATTACACTCATCAGGGGTAAGATTACCTAAACTGCTACCAATAAAACAAATCATCCGACTGGGTAATTGCGTCGGTAGGAGTTTTGCAAGGGCTAATTCATAGGTTCCCGCTAGTGCATAAACTTGGAGTAAGGGATAATCTTCTAATAACTGCTTGGCACTACTTTCCAACATACCTGCACATACATCAATTGGTAGGTAATGCAGAGGATAGCTTAGTTGCTGGTAGGCATCTAGTAAAATGCGGGTTTTACTAGAACTGCCACTACCAAGTTCTACCAATTCACAAACGCCAGTTATCTTGGCAATTTCACCAGCATACTGCTGTAAAATGGTTGTTTCTGTGCGTGTAAGATAATATTCTGGTAAATCACAGATTTGCTCAAACAGATCGGAACCACGGTCATCATAAAAGTAACAAGGGGGTAGAGATTTAGGTGTTTGAGTTAATCCCTTCACTACATCACTCCCAGCACTAGGTGCAACTATTTGAGTTGCTCCTATCAAACGCTCTATCTGCAAGCGTTTTTCAACGCTGCTTTGAGAAGTAACCTTGCTGTTAACAGCTTTAGATATCGACATGAAACCTCCGTTTGTTCAGCGTAATAGGTTACTTTGATAGCAGACCTTTACCCCAATCAGTGAAACACATAGCCATAGCTAATAAAACCATGCCTAAGCAATATAGCTTAAGCTTTAAAGCTGTTTTTCGGCATTTTCCCATTAGAATAATAGCAAGTAAGCACCTAAGTTCTATGTTCTAGCAGTGATAAAGACTCGAGATAGGTAATATGAGCCAACAGCAAATCAAGTCAGAATGAGGTTGACTAGAGAATGTAGCTTCGTCCATATCCTGGAATAGCGCAAAAGTTTTCGAGCGACATTTATCGAAGGCTTGAGAAATAGCCTTTTTCACACTAGATTTGCTCAATTTGGATCTCACAGTCTGCTCCCACACTAATGATGCTATTTTCTGGGCAAGCAATCCAATTACCTATAAATAAAGGTTCAGACGCAATAATTACGGATTGTGGGAAAGTCGGATCATCTCGTATCCAGTAAAAAGATCGAGGTGGTGAAGTGGTAGCAAAACGAGAGGCTATCAGGCGATGTCCGTCACTAAAGATTACATTGAGTGAGGCTTCTACTTGATAGCATTTTGCCATCTCTAAAAGCGTTAATAATGTGCTGCATAAAGCATATTCTGGAGGTCAATGTTTGTTAATTTGACTTTGTGAAAGTAACAATGCAAAAATGTGTTCGGAGTCAGTACTACCATTAATTTTTTCGTAAAAATCTTGGGTTAAAGTGCTGCGGATTTTTCTGTGTAATATTTTGCGGAAATTCTCGATTCGTCCATTGTGAATAAATAGCTGTTGTTGATGGTTAAAAGGCTGACAATTGGCAAAATCTACGGCTTGTCCTAGTGTAGCACTGCGGACATAAGCAAGTACACACTTTGATTCAACGTAATGACTGAGACTGGGTAGGTTTATATCATTCCAAATAGGCAGGGTATTTTTGTAGATAAAAGGGCTAGTACGCGACGGCGGAAATAGAGCAACCATTTAAAATCTTTAAAAAGCCCATTCCATAATACTTTTGACTTTTGACTTTTGACTTTTGACTTCCGCCTTGCGGTACTAGTATCTTTTTGAATATGATACCAACCTACACCAAAGCCATCTGCATTTACTACCCCAGAGGTCATTTCGCAGGGTTGATAACTCTGGACTATGAGTGAGTGTTCTGGTTTATACAGAAGATGTTCTAAAGAAACAGGCGAACCGAGGTAAGCAAGTAAACGGCACATTATGAATATTCCACCTTCTATTAACACAATTATTGGGCAACAGCCTTACCCGCTTTTATTCACTATCATTAGTGGTTCCCACTTATATGGTTTTCCTTCGCCTGATTCTGATTATGACTTACGTGGTGTGCATATTTTACCAGTTCAAGAAGTAGTGGGATTAGAGACTGGGAATGAAACTATTGAAGTTTCAGAATTTCGTGAATCTTTAGAAATTGATTTAGTCACTCATGATGTAAAAAAATTCTTTTTGATGCTACTTAAAAAGAATGGTTATGTGTTAGAACAACTATATTCACCTTTAATAGTAACAACTTCAATCGAACATGAGGAATTAAAATCTATTGCAAAAAATTGTATTACCCGTCATCATAGCTACCACTATATTGGTTTTTCTGCAACACAATGGAAACTTTTTCAAAAAGAAAATACGCATCGACTCAAGCCATTACTTTATGTCTATCGAGTTCTATTGACTGGAATTTATCTGATGCAAACAGGGGTAGTTGAAGCTAATTTAATTAAGCTCAATGAGGTTTTTAATTTACCATATATTCCTGATTTAATCGCTCAAAAGCTAGCAGGTACAGAAAGGTCGATTTTATCAGATATTAATGTAGCTTTTCATCAAACAGAGTATCAACGTCTGTGTAATAAGTTGCAGGAGGCGTATGAATCTAGCACCTTACCTGAAGTACCTTCAGCTAAGGTGGCTTTGCATAATTTGTTAGTACGCCTGAGAGCAAAGAGTTATGAATTATGAGTTCTTGACTCTTAAATTTTAGATTTTTTAAAAAAGAAAATTTTCCAATATTAATTTTTGATTCTGCGTTGACTAGAGAGTAGCGGTACTAATTTGTTTGTGTCTTAATAGGTAAGACGATTACAAACTCTGTTCCTTGTTCGAGTTCAGATATTACTTCTATTTTACCTTAATGTTTGTCAACTATCTGATAATAAATACTTAAACCTAAGCCAGTACCTTTACCCACTGGCTTAGTTGTGAAAAAAGGGTCAAACAGTTTATTTTTAATCTCTGATGGAATTCCATAACCGTTATCTCTGATTGCTACTTTGATATAAATATCATCTATATTTATTGTATCTATAATAATTTGTTTACTTTTAACTGAATGAGCTTTTTGATCTAGCAGAGCATCTATCGCATTACTCAGAATATTCATAAACACCTGATTTAGTTGTACTGGGTAACACAATTTCCCGGAGGGAGGGTTTTGCGTAATAAAAGCTCTTAGAGGTCTTTTGATTGGGCTAATTAGGCAGACACTATATGAGCGGTTGAATTCAGGTTAAAAAAGAGTAAATTCAGCCTCCAAAAAATGGAGTTACGAGTTAAGAATTTTTCACTCCTAACTCCTAACTCCTAACTTCTAACTTCTAACTTTTTTACAACTTCAAATTCCAAGCAGCAAAAACTAAAGCACCCCAACCTGCAAGAAAGGCTGTGCCGCCTAGTGGTGCGATCGCTCCTAAGGATTTAATACCGGTTAAGCTAAGGGCGTACAAGCTACCTGAGAAAATAGCAATGCCAATGATAAACAGCAATCCACTGGCTACGAGAGTAGGTTGAGGGGACTCGGTACGACTAATTAGTATTGCTACTAAGAAAAGTGCTAGAGCATGATACATTTGGTAACGAGCGCCAGTTTCAAAAATTTCTAGCGATCGCTCACTAATCTTTTCTCGCAAGGCATGGGAAGCAAAAGCACCAGCAGCAACTGACAAACCGCCTAAAATGGCAGCTACGCTCAAAAAAATCTGCGTCATTAGACCTAACCGTAAGTTGAAGATCGTCATTGGTCATTGGTCATTGGTCATTAGTAAATAACAAATGACAAAGGACAAATGATAATTAGACATCAAAATGATATGATACAGCCCCTTCTTCGTTCACCTTAAAGTTTGCATTGAATTCTTTAGCTTTTTCATCTAAATATTGTCTGGCGTGGGCTGCGGGTAGTTGTGACTGCATGGCAAAACCTAAAACAGTTACGCGCCCGTGATTTTCTTGTAGCATTTCATAAAAAATCGATTGCAGGCGATCGCTAACTTGTTGATTAATCGCCTTTTTCTCCTGCCGACTTTGACGGTACAATCCCAATGCTAACCACATGCCCAGTGTTAGGGTAGGGACGCCAAAAATTAGACCACCAACAGCAGCATTATTATCTTCATAAGTAGCATTCGGTGCGTTAAACTCATACTCATCCGTAGGTATTATGATGGCTTTACGTGTAGCAAATTTTTCTAATGCCGCTGTTGCTGACAGAGTTACAAACATGAATCCGAGTGTCAGTAGCCAACCGGCAGCTAATTTTTCAGCAGTTTTCATAGTTTCACTTCAGATTTACACTTTGCTTGCGATTTTAACCTGACTTTCATAAAGGTTCCAATATATCAATCTACTCCCGGCGACAGTTTTTTAGCTTTGACACAATATTTTTTTGCCTACATTGCTTAATTAGTGCAGCGTTGCTTAATACAATGTCACCCGTTATGGTATGAAATTAGGGAATTAGAGAAACTAGATAAACAAGAAATTAAATACACCTATAAAACCCTTTGAGTCAGCATCCCCAAAAGTCAGATATCCGCTGTTGAAGCTTCAAAGAAGAAATTTTATCTCAATAAAACGTAAATGTGGTTATTTGCTTTCACTATTCTCTTGGGAGCAGCTGCGATCGCTGTAAGAATGTATGATTATGCAGAGCGGAACAACGGTTATTTAGAGAAAAAACAAAGCTTGATGCCAACGGCAATATCTACTATATCTCAGCTTTGAGATTGTCAAATCGCAGCAAGATGTTTATTATACCTTTGCTGCGATTTTAACCTTAATTGCGTGTAGCTTCCAGTAGCCGAGAAAAATAGAAGCGAGTCTTCGTCATTGCTCGTCGTTGGAATGAAAAGCCATTACTTTCCAAAATTTTCACCACATCAGCCTCACGATGCAAATATGCACGAGTGGCTTTACTTGGCCCAGGAAAGAAACTACCAATTTTCTTGAGTATACTCAGGGCGCAGGTCTTCGGCGCAAAACTGAGAATTATCCGCGACTGTGCCAAAGAACAGAGATGAGATATCATCTCATCGGCTTTTTCTTGAGGGTAATGGATGAGAACATCTAGGCAAATAACGGTATGGTAGCTACCACTCAATGATTCCAAATCCTGCACAGCAAAAGTGGGATTTTCGGAATTTCCCAAAGTTTGCTTTGCTCTATCCCTGCCTTCTTCCACCATTTTTTCCGAAATATCGGTGGCATAGACTTTGGCACCATCTACAGCCAGGGGAATGCTGAGACTACCGACACCACATCCGGCATCACAGATTGATAGCTCTGGTAAATTGTTATCAGCCTTCAGCCAACCGAGAACTGTATCCACAGTTTGCTGGTGTCCATTGCGGATGTCTAATTGGACTTTGTTGACTTCGCCATCGCCGTAGATTCGCTTCCAACGGTCAAACCCTGTGGAATTGAAATACTCGCGAACAATCGTTTTGTCGTCGGCTGCATTCATAAACTTCGATTTTTAGGGGTTCCCAATGCTTAAAATTATCATTCATAGGAACCCATAAGAGCGGTCTTCCAGATTTTTCCAGATGATAGTTCGCCGATAAGCAAGGATACTTACGTACATAGAGTAACTCAGGCTGTAGAATTCCAGTCCAGACGTGCAAAATTGAAGCTGTACTGGCTTAACAAGCAAAATTATGACATCGCTTCTAAAAGCCAGTTACAGCTGAATACGAATATCCAAACAATCAGGGGTAATAATGTCGCTAGAGTCGTAATTAGGGAAGCTCAGGCGTTTGATTTAGCAGTATTACGTTCCGTCCGTTATCGCACAGCCGGGGGATTAGCTGTCAGCGAAGTGACAACGCAGATGATTCAAGAATTGAAGTGTTCAATTGTGTTGTTGGGAGAGCCTGATTCGTGATGCGCGAGTCAATGCCAGTCAAAAGGGAAAAGTAAAAATACTTGCGGCAAAAAAATTATAAAGTTTCAATATTTAACATTAGTTATAATGCTGGCAATACTCTTTAGAGAGCAAGTAGAGCCTGCAATTTGTAAAAATAGGGGCAAAAAGATGAAAAACTTCAAATATATTTTGATGGTGGTTGTATTACTCGCAAGTTTAGTATTTGCTCAACCTTCGCTAGCCGATCGCCCGGAATATAGCAAAAATCCTGATTATATAACACTGACTCAACAAGTGAATATTTTGAAAATGGCGGAAAAAACACAAACTCAATTAGAGGGCTATACACCAGAGCAAATCGACCAGAAAATCAACGAGTTAGAGTTGCAAAAATATGCCTTTGAGTCAGGAATTGATTGGGGTCAGTGTACTAATCAAACAGGTAAGACTCTAGCTATTTACGGGCCAGAACCAGATATTGACGATGATGAATATTCCGAGGGAGCTGCACTTTATTTTCTGGGTAATGGCCAGACAACTAAAGATAGATGGAATTGTAAGGGAGTTTATCTAGCAAATGACTCTACAGCCCTTACTTTGGGAAGAGACAAACAAGGGCAAGAATTGGCGGGTGGCTTTGTAATTAAGGTTCCAAATGGAACTAACTTAGTTTTGAAGATAAATCCAGATACTGGGGTGATTGAATTCAATCAAGCTGGGACTAAAATCTTGAAAAGCGGTGAAGTGAATTGGTTTATCCCGAACGTATCGCAAAACATTATAGATTCACGAGCGATCAATGCACCTACCAAAAAAGCATAGAAGAGATATAGCAGTTCCCAGGTGGATAATGTACATATCGAAACTTATTTCCGAACTCACAAAGAGGGGGAGATCAAGCACAGCTTTATCAGGGTGAGGTTAAGCTGTACCTCATTCTTATTAGGAGGTATGGGCTAAACGCACCGCTACCGCCAACGGACTTCACCACTCTTCATAGACTAGTAGAGTATGTTTGGCCAAAGTCAGTAACGCACCCTACTAGTCTATTAATGATATAGCGGTTCCCATTCAGATGCAGGTACAACATTATATCGTGGAGTGTAGGGGCACGGCACTGCCCATTGGTGTCAACTTAAGCTGAAACTCCTTTAAAACCTCGTTTCCAGCCTCTTGCTGGAATTGCTGCTCCTGGTGGCTCTGCCGCCAGCAAGGGAGGCGGCAGCCCCAAGGACGGCATTCCCAGTCGGAGCAGGGGAACGAGACAATATCTAAAAGCTGGTTCTAGGCTGGCTTTCACGTTAAGTTGACACCAATGGGCACTGCGGTGCCCCTACGGGTGTACTTTACGCAAACGAAAAGCGCTATGTAATAGCTAACTAGTACAGCATGGCGTAAATAAACATACCATTTCAAATGGCGCAAGAGCTTGGAATATAATTATGCGTGACTTTTGACTTCCGCCTTGCGGTACTAGCTATTTCCTTCCCTTTGCCAAAACTGCCGTAAAATCTCTCCTGGCTTTCTATCCCAGGTGTCGATATGCTCGTATATCAAATTATCTTGATTGAGTTTATACGTTGAATAGCCATTAAAAAGCAACCCTGCTTTCCAGGGAACGCGCAACACTCCCCGCACCGTCCACTTTGCTAAAATCGTGTCTTCGGCTGACTGATAAACTTCATGCACATCAAAGTAAATTTGAGTAAAAAATAGCCGAGCGTGAAATCGTAAAGTCCAAAATATAATGCGATAGTTAAATTTGTATTTGAATGTATTCACCGGGTCTTTAAAATAGATATCCTGTGTATAAATGTCATAAGAAATATCTTTTTCAAAAAGTGTCGGTAAATCTTCTTTTAAAGTATTAATTACCTTTTCCACTGGCAATTTATATTCCACGCCCTTTTCCCTTAAAAAATCTTTTTTAACAAATTTTCCACTCCTGGCCAAATTGAAGATGTCCTCTTGTGACTCACGCCACTTGCACTCAAATCTAAGAGAGTGGGAAATGATGCAGACTTAGTATAAGGCCCATTTCGCAAAACTTTAGCAAGGGTATTGTTATTCTTGCGCAAACCTTCGTAAAAAAAGAATACTTCTCCTTGAATGCCAAGTTGACGATTGTATTCAATTGCCTGCACCAGATATTCTGGACTAATACAGTAAGAGCCAAGCTTCATCAGTATTCCCGGTACTAACTTGGGCAGTATCGCATCTGTAAACTGCTGGTTTACTAGTTTATCAGCGATCGCCTGATAACTCCTAATGTCACGGCGATAAATCTGCGGCTGAATCATATCGACTATTCCCCGCTTCAGCCATCTGGGTGAGTCTTGCAGATATTCCTGGAATGCCCAATCATAAATATTAGGTGCGATCGCTACTAATAAATCAGGATTCACCGCTTTCACCTCCTGATAGAGACGCGCCAAAAACTCAGTGAGAATATCTGCACGCCACTGTAACCATTGCCTATCCTTGTGGTTCTGTGGTGGATTGCGATCGAATTCCTGGCGATAACGGCTGACAGTTCCCTGATCATAGCCACCTTCAGAGGGCAATGCTGGCAAGCGATCGTCTCCTTGAACACCATCCACATCATAATTCTTTACAACTTCCAGCACCAAGTTCAACAAGAATTCTTGCACCTGTGCATCGAGGGCATTTAACCACTCAAAGCCGTTTTTCTTCAGTAAGTTGCCGTTACAATCACGCGCAGCCCATTCCGGTTTTTTCTGTAAAAGTACACCACCATTCAAATTGTAGGAACTGGCAAAACCGTATTCAAACCAAGGAATAACTTTCAACCCAACTCGCCGCGCTTCAATTACCACTTCTTTTAAAGGGTCGCGGCCTACAGACATCGGGTCAATTTCGACTCCAAATGTCTTCTGCATTGTTTGACTAGGATATAAAGTTACTGCCTTATTCCAAACAACGGGAAACACCACATTAAATCCCGTCTCGGCCAGGAAATCCATCGCCTCGACAATGCGTTCCTTCGATCTGAGAACTTTACTATCAGTAGTGGTCAGCCAGATACCACGGGTTTCTATTATTGCCATTTCTATAAATTCAAATTCTCGGCACTGTACCATCTAAACATTGACTAGTCGACGATACCGCGCCTGTATTATTGTGTAAATTCCATAGGCAACTAAACCTAGTGCCACAATACCCAAAAGCCATGCTCCGTTAGGCTGTTGCGCTAGCGTCTGTAATACTTCATCCAAACCTTCTGCGGTAGCGGCGTTCGACTGTTTTGCTGCTTCAATTAAAAACCAACCGATAATGCAAAATACTATACCTCGTGCCGCTAAACCAAATCGGCAAATCCTCATTACCCATTGGGCTTGTGTATTGCTTAACTCAGTTAAATTGAGTTCTTTACGAAATTTGCCACTAAAAGCTTGATAAAACTGATAGAAGCCTAGAGCAATTACAAACGCCCCCAAAGTTCCGACTAACCATTGACCAAAAGGTTGAGAAAGCAAACGTGCTGTCCAATCTTCAGTAGAATCACTACTATTTTTACCGCTGCCTGTACCCATAACGATTTGCACAGCACTTAAGGCTAAACTTGCATAAATCAAGCCATTAACTGCGTAACCAATTCGTACTGTTAAACCTTTGGCATCATTACCTTTATTTTCTGGGTCTTTAATTGCCTGTACAAAACGCCAGATTACGTATCCAATCAAGCCAATTGCAACTAAAGCCAGCAAAAATTTACCAAATGGCTGGTTGACGATTGTTTGGAGAGCGCCTTGGGTATCAGTTGTTTTACCACCCCTGCCAAAAGCCGCCTGTGCTGCCAGTAGTCCAACTATACCGTAAACTACTCCCTTGGAAACATAGCCAAATCGTCCCAGTCGCTCAACCCACAATGAAGCATGGTTTGTCAACTGTTGTGTCATGTTAGTTGGGAAGAATTATATCTACCTTTTACCAAAATTTACCCACGATTCACATCTACCCCAAGACAAATTGTCTAATATTTTTGCAAAAAATCACTATCGTAATACTGTCTTTTAATAGATGTGAGGCTGCTCGAAATAATATTAAATTTATTAAGTACAGTATTATTATTTAATATTTTTTAATGCGGAATTTAGATTAATTATGTCTTTAATAGAAAGTTCTTGTAAACATGAATATATAACTACCAATGGGGTAAAACTACACTACCTAACCCAAGGCGAAGGCCCTTTAATGTTGATGTTACATGGGTTTCCTGAGTTTTGGTACTCTTGGCGGCATCAAATACCAGAATTTGCCCAAAATTTTAAAGTTGTCGCCCTTGACTTGCGTGGTTACAACGATAGTAATAAACCAAATGAGCAATCAGCTTATGTAATGAAGGAGTTTATCAAAGATGTTGAGGGAGTAATTAAAGGATTAGGATACCAAAAATGTGTATTAGTTGGACATGATTGGGGTGGTGCGATCGCTTGGGCTTTTGCATACACTTATCCCGAAATGGTAGAGCGATTAATTATTCTTAACATGCCTCATCCTGCCAAATTTGTCCAAGGCTTACGCACTCCCCAACAGTTGCAGCGAAGTTACTATATCTTCCTCTTTCAACTACCCTGGATGCCAGAATTATTCTTACAATTTTCAGACTACCAAGCAATTGAAACAATTTTTAAAGGTACAGCAGTTAACAAGAGTGCTTTCACTAAAGCGGATATTGACGCATATAAAAATGCTGCTGCAAAACGCGGTGCCCTCACAGCAATGTTGAACTACTACCGCAATGTTTTTCAGCAGAGAATGCTAAATCCAAATAGGGGTGTTCTGGAAGTACCAACATTGATGATTTGGGGAGAAAATGACACCGCACTTGGCAAGGAACTAACCTACGACACCGCAGCTTATGTTAGGAATTTCCAAATCAAGTACATTCCTAATTGTGGCCATTGGGTGCAGCAAGAACAGCCGGAATTGGTTAATCAATATATGCGAGAATTTCTGAGGACTTAATCTAAACGATCAATTGATAAGTATAAATACTTCTCTAACTAGCTATAGCAAGTAACACCAGTTTTTACTTTTAAAAAGATTTAATAGTGATTTAATACTGGCATTTTTTAAGGAATTTTTGGTAAAAATTGCCAAAGGATCGGAATTAATGGCATTTTTGGCATCACTTTTATCTGTGTTTCAGATCGCAATTAACTTGTCAGGAGATAGATTGTCACAAGATACATTGACCTTACAAAGTTTAGTGAGATAATAGAGCTGTGAGGGACAGAACGGACGCAACTTGATTATTAAGGGGGAAAATTATGAAACTCCAGCTATTAGCGGCCATGGCCTTAGCAACACCCCTATTTTTCGCTAGCTCGGTTAGAGCCGAGAATCCACAGGATTTACAAAAGCTGCTTTCAACTGGGGAATGTGTTAAGTGCGATCTATCAGGAGCTAACCTCAGTGGCGCTCATTTAATTGGTGCTGACTTGAGAGGCTCGAAGCTCCAAGGAGCTAACCTTGTAGGAGCTAACCTCGAAGGTGCTGACTTAACTGGTGCAAACTTGGCAGGTGCTAACCTAACATCCGCTTATGTAAGTAATGTGAATTTGAAGCAAGTCAATCTCAACGGAGTAAATTTTACTCGTGCTACGATTCACGATTCTAATGTGTATCAAGCATCAATGAACGATCTAAATCTTAATGGTGCGGAAATATTTAACACTGGAATCGGGATTGGTGGAGAAGACGCTGAAATTCCCGATTGGAAATAGGCCCAACTGATTACACAGGTTAAAATCAATACAACATAGGTTTTGGCGGGTTTTAAATCAAATAAACTAGTTTTTTGCCAGAATTATCCTTAAAACCTGCCTCTACAAAAATATTAAGAAAAATGAAACCCCTCTGCCTTGTAATCACTTTACTATGACAAAAGCAGGGGGGGTTTCTTATGGCAATACCGTTCTGTAGAGACGTTGCAGTGCAACGTCTCTACATTAGTTGTGAAAATATAGCGGTTCTCAGTATCTTTGGCACGATTTTTGTATAAGAGTATTGTTACCTCTCCATAGCTTACAAAATATCATTAAAGACTTATGCAAAAATAGCGAAGACCGAGTGAGAAGAGTTTGTGATCGCTTGATTACTTGAATGTGTTTCTCGCGGATGTACGCGATAGGGGATTTTTGGTGTTTCGATGTTAATGGTAGCTGATTTGACTAAGGGCACTGGACGCTTTAATGTTACCCAAGGGATTCTCAACACTGCTATTGGTGTTGGTGCGGGTTTGAGCAACGTGAAAGCTTGGGTTTGTGGTTAAAAGTGCTGGTTACAATGTTGGTTTTTTGATTTTAGCAGCGATCGCAGTTGTGGCTTTAGCAGTTTTTTGGTTGTGTGTACCTGAGACAAAAACAGGAGTTAATAGAAAGGCATCACATCAAAAGCATTTAGCAAAATCATGATTGTTTTCAGATACATCATCATTGGGCTGACTTATATAGGTTTGGGTTTAGGATATCTCCCTGGTTTGCGGATGAACCGAGCCAGTATTGCTTTAGTTGGTGCAGCTTTGCTGATGGCATTCGGGGTATTAGACCTCAAAGAAGCATGGCAAGCAATAGACTATAAAACGCTGATTTTCCTGTTTGGCATGATGATAATCAGTACAAACTTAGCTTACGCTGGTTTTTTCCAATTAACCCTTGATACAGTTACACACTTTACTCGCAGCCCTCTGGGTTTGCTGATTGTTTTAACTTTTGGCAGTGGGATTCTCTCGGCTTTTTTTCTGAATGATACCATTGCTCTAATTTTGACTCCTTTAGTTCTTGGTTTAACCCAAACTTTGAACCTCAATCCTATTCCTTACTTACTTGCTTTGGCAGGAGCAACTAATCTAGGTTCAGTAGCTACCTTAAGTGGTAATCCGCAAAATATTCTAATTGGTTCGTTCTCTGGTATCAGCTATCTCGATTTTGCGAAAGCATTGACTCCCATCGCATTAGTAAGTTTGTTGATCCAAATTGCTCTATTGTGCTGGCTTTATCCTGATGTCCGTTCTACTAAGTCTTTTCCGAGTGTAACCCCCGTGCGTTACCGCATATTTCAACCGTTACTTACTAAAAGCCTATTAATAACAGGAGGATTATTAATTGCATTCTTAATTGGAATACCCCCAGCCCAAGCAACACTCGTAGCTGCCAGTTTACTGTTCATTACTAGGCGAATCAAACCGCAACGAATTTTAAATAAAGTAGATTGGGATTTACTGGTGATGTTTTCTGGACTATTTATTGTTACCGCTGGAGTAGAAAAATTAGGAATATTGAATTTATTTAGCGATTTAGTTTATAATCCCCTGAGCATATTAGGAATTACTGCTCTGCTTTCAAATTTAGTTTCTAATGTTCCAGCAGTATTGTTACTACAACATTTACTTCCCCATCCAGACACAAAAACCTGGTTACTATTAGCAGCAGGATCTACCTTAGCAGGTAATCTAACTTTGTTAGGTTCAGTTGCTAATTTAATTGTTGCTGAGGCTGTTGCAAAACTTGGTTATCAGTTGTCATTCTGGGAACATCTACGTTTTGGTCTACCGCTAACTGTCCTAACTCTCATCCTGACTTATTTTTGGATTTAGTCATTGGTAATTAGTCATTAGTCATTAGTCAACAAGTCTAGGGTACGCTGAACGAACACGGGTAGAATATTCTAAATTCTGACTCCTGAATCCTGTTTTATTTTTCGATATTCAGGTGGTTACTAAAAAATAAGGGTATTGGTAACTTGTCAAGTTGCCAATACCCTCACGTAGATAAACTAAGTTTTTAGTAGCGTATAAGTCTAAGTCAGTGCCTGAGCAACTACTGCCGAAAGTGACTCATTCGCTGCTTGCTTCAACAATTCGGCTTTATCGGTCTGTTCCCAAGGCAAGTCTAAATCAGCACGCCCAAAATGACCGTAAGCCGCGACGTCCTGATAAAAACGTCCGCCTCGTTCACTTGGTAAGTTGCGTAAGTTGAAGGTATGGATAATCCCTGCTGGACGGAGTTCAAAGTGCTTGTTGATTAATTCCAGTAAGGTTTCTTCATCCACTTTGCCAGTGCCAAAGGTATCCACTAAGATACTTGTTGGTCGTGCTACACCGATAGCATAAGATAACTGGATTTCAACTTTTTCTGCTAACCCAGCGGCGACAATATTTTTCGCTACATAGCGAGCCGCATAAGCAGCAGAACGGTCTACCTTTGTGGGGTCTTTGCCAGAAAAAGCGCCGCCACCATGACGTGAATAGCCACCGTAGGTATCAACGATTATTTTCCGTCCTGTCAGACCAGAGTCTCCTTGAGGACCACCAACGACAAATTTGCCAGTGGGGTTGACTAAAAAACGTGTTTCCTCATTAGGTTTAACGTCAATGTCGCCAAAAACAGGTTCGACCACTGCTGACCAGAGGTCTTGTTTAATTTTGGCTTGTACTGCCACCTCATCCGTAATTTCCCCAATACTGGCTGTATGCTGGGTGGAAATTAGAATCGTATCAATACCTACGGGGCGTCCATCTTCGTAGACCACAGTTACTTGGGTTTTACCGTCAGGACGCAGGTATGACAATTCACCTGTTTTACGGACTGCTGCCAATCGGCGAGCAATGCGGTGGGCAAGACTGATGGGTAAAGGCATCAGTTCTGGTGTTTCGTTGCTGGCAAAGCCGAACATTATACCTTGGTCGCCCGCGCCAATTTTGTCGAATTGTTCATCACTATCTTGTTCGCGGGTTTCTTGGGCGGTGTTAACACCTTGGGCGATATCAGGTGATTGTTCGTCTAAAGCTAGCAAAATGCTGGTGCTGTTAGCAGAAAAACCATTATCGGCATTGGTGTAGCCAATTTCAGCAATTTTTTTCCGGGCGAGATTGACGAAATTTACATTAGCTTTGGTGGTTATTTCACCAGTGATTAGCACCAAACCAGTATTAACTACGACTTCAGCGGCGACACGACTGCTAGGATCTTGTGTCAGTAGGGCATCTAGAATAGTATCAGAAATCTGATCACAGATTTTATCTGGATGACCTTCGGTGACTGACTCAGAGGTAAATAAATATCGACGAGACAAAGGAAATTCCTCCATCGAGAGTTTTTTCGTTGACTAAATGTGAGTATTTAGTTCAACTACTAATTTCTGAAATCATAACAATATTTATACTTCAGTCGTTAGTATCTTCTTGATATTGATAAAAACCACTAACTATAAGGTAAATATCCGTAAGTAAGATAAATGTATGCTAATTATTTTTTAGTTAAAATGTATTTAATAACACAAAAAAAGGGGACACCCGCAAGCGCCCCCACAAGCTTTGACACAAACACTGCTGCTTTAAACCTGAACTGCTAACTTTGCTTCCGTAGCTGTCAACCGCTCATAAGCAGCACGCATCTTCAAACCTGTAAGCACTTGGAAAAAACCAGTTCCATTATTGGAACCTGGATACTCACGGTGCTGGAGTAGCAAGTGAGTCAATTCACCCTGATATTTAGTGGATGTATTGCTGAGATGGGTTTCGATGTAAATGACTTCTTCCAAGTTGTCAAATTGACCATCCACCTCTAGTACTGAGACATAGCGACCATAGTAAACATCTGAACCGTAGTACAGTTGCATACCAGGATAAGAACAGGTCAGCTTGCGTCCACAGGGAGTCCAATTGATTGTTGACCCTTCATCAAATAGGTAGGTTGGATCAAAGCCTTCCTTACCTTCCCGCTGGAGCATACGTACCCGTAAGACTCTACGTTCGGTGTCGTTTTTGATCAAGTTTGTGGGCAATACCTGGAGAACCACATCAGCAAATTCTCTTTGCGGTTCGATAAATTTATCAAAGTCAGGTTTGCGGGAATTGATTTGCGCTAACACATCTTCGTAGCGATGACCGCGTTCAGCCATATCTCGCTGGATTTTCCAGGCAATTTTGACCTCATCGCTAATGTCAAAATAAACACTGAAGTCGATTAGCGATCGCACCCGCTCATCATATAAAGGATGCAGCCCCTCAACAACTATAATGTGATTCGACTCTATACGCTCTGGCGGATCGAGCAGGCCGGTTTCGTGGTTGTAAATCGGCTTATCAATCGCTTGACCACTTTTGAGCGCTTTAATTTGCTCATACATCAGATCAAAATTGTTTGCTCTGGGGTCTAGTGCCGTTATTCCCGTTTCTTTGCGCTGTTTGCGATCCAAGGAGTGATAGTCATCCAAGCAGATGACTGTCATTAAATCTTCACCAAACAAATCTATCAAACGACGCAAAAACGTAGATTTACCGCACCCAGAGTCTCCGGCTACTCCAATCAGTACCACGCGTTCCGGCTTACTTGTCATAAATCTCCTCTAAAATACTAAAGTTGTGTCAATAATTTTTCACACAGCAGATTCCGAAGCCAGGAGTTTACCCCTTTGGTTTATCCTGCGTTCTTGCTACCTAGCACATCTATAAGACACCAAGCAAGTAGGCAACAAAGTAATCAGGAGGCAGGATGCAAGAGGCACAAAGCAGGAGTAACCCACGTTTAAAAGCGTGGTACTTAAGCTGTAGATGCCTTGATCTCGCGGCACTTTTCGCTCAATACAATTCTTATTTTTAAACTGGGCTTTTGACCCAGAAATAAAAAAAATCATTCATACTTCTTTCCTCCTTCCTTCTGCCCTTTGCCTCCTGCCTTCTCTTTTAAGTTGCTACTCGTCGGACTAGCCTGAATGTTGGTGCCGGTAAGTATTTAATCCTAGTGATATATTTGATTTTAACAGAAGGGGGTATCCCATACAAGATTGCTGTCAAGAAGAATTAACGTGGTTCGTGAATCATTTTTTTTGTGAATTTAGTTGTTAATTTAAAAATGGGGATCAGCACCACCCATCAGCGTTGCACCTTTATCAGTCTGGTACTTGTGACTCTATAGAATCAAGACTATAAGGTATAATTTATGATTGCTGCAAATTTTCTAATGTTCCTAAATTGTAATTCCTGCTCGACAATACTTAATATATTCAAAGCAAAAATCTATCCAACGAATGAGGAAACAACTTGCATTACTCAAATTATTGGCTGTAAATTTATGAATATGCTCATATAGAAGCGTTGACGTTATGGCAAAGTACTGATAAAAGGTTGACAGATTTTTCACATCAAGTGAAACTAATTACAGGTGCTTGAATTACGATTCTCTATCTCTTTATATTTGTAGCTGGAGTTGTCTTAGTTATGTAATTTTCCATAGACAGGTAATGAAGACAGCTAACAGCATTCCAGAAGAGTAGTAGATTTGGAGAAGTAAAACCAATCGCAAGAAAACCTTCCTCTCTTGGCATTCTCCGATTTAAACCCCTAGAGTAAGCAAGCACAAGGGTAGCTTTTGGAGGTAAACTGATCGGTGGAAGCTACCGCTCAAAGCAGCCCTCTGAGAATATCTGCTATTGTGAGTTGCTCATTGGGTACTAAGGTAAAAAGCTATCTCCCTGATGGGGGTGGTAGTTAACGAAAAAAAGATTAAATTGATTCATTATTAACATTCTCCACAAGACTTATCCTTTACCTTAGAAGGTGAACAGGTGTGTTTTTTGCTATGCCTGCATGTCTTTGGTGAGTGTACTTAGCAAGGCATTAATTTCATGATGCCGTTTTTCCTTCTTTCTCCAGTTTTGTGAAACGAAAATCCGGTAAACTAAAGCTGGCAAGGTAGGGGAATAGTTTTTTTTGAAAAACGGTTAAGTAAATTATCGGAGTGGTAGAACGAATGTACAATCAAGGTGCTGTTGAGGGTGCTGCCAACACAGAATTAGGTAGCCGCATCTTCCTTTATGAAGTGGTGGGTTTGCGTCAGAGTGAAAAAACCGATGAAACTAACTACCCAATTCGGAAAAGTGGCAGTGTGTTCATCAGAGTGCCTTACAACCGCATGAATCAAGAAATGCGACGTATCACTCGTCTAGGCGGCACAATTGTTAGCATCCAGCCTGTAACTGCTCTAGAGCCAGTTAATGGTAAAGCCTCACTTGGGAATGCTACAAGCGAAGTCAGCGAGTTAGCTACATCTGGGGAAACTGCTAACAGTGAAGGGAATGGTAAAGCCACACCTGTAAATGCTCATAGTGAAACCAAAGGTTTCGCTAAACCACCAGCTGAAGAACAGCTTAAGAACAAACCACCAGCTGAAGAACAGCTCAAGAACAAGGACAAGAAAGGCAACACCATGACTCAAGCGAAAGCCAAAAAAGACCACGGTGACGTTCCTGTTAACACTTACCGTCCCAATGCTCCGTTTATTGGCAAGGTAATATCAAATGAACCGCTAGTCAAAGAAGGTGGTATTGGTATTGTTCAACACCTTAAATTTGACATTTCCGCCGGGGATTTGAAGTATATAGAAGGTCAAAGTATTGGGATTATTCCACCAGGATTAGACAAGAACGGCAAGCCAGAAAAACTTAGACTCTATTCCATCGCCTCAACTCGTCATGGCGATGATGTGGATGATAAGACAGTATCATTATGTGTCCGCCAGTTGGAATACAAGCACCCGGAAACTAGCGAAACAGTCTACGGTGTTTGCTCCACACACCTGTGTTTCCTAGAACCAGGGGCAGATGTGAAAATTACAGGGCCAGTGGGTAAGGAAATGTTGTTACCCAATGACCCTGATGCTAATGTGATCATGATGGCAACCGGAACAGGTATTGCCCCTATGCGAGCTTATCTGTGGCGTCAGTTTAAAGACGCGGAAAAAGCAGCTAACCCAGAATACGAATTTAAAGGATTCTCTTGGCTAATATTTGGTGTGCCAACAACTCCAAACCTCTTATATAAGGAAGAACTGGAAGAAATTCAACAAAAATATCCTGATAACTTCCGCCTCACAGCTGCTATCAGCCGCGAACAGAAAAATCCCCAAGGCGGTAGAATGTATATTCAAGACCGCGTAGCAGAACACGCAGATGAATTGTGGCAGTTAATTAAAAATGAAAAAACCCACACATACATTTGCGGTTTGCGTGGTATGGAAGAAGGTATCGATGCAGCCTTAACTGCTGCTGCTGCTAAGGAAGGCGTAACCTGGAGTGATTACCAGAAGCAACTCAAGAAAGCCGGTCGCTGGCATGTAGAAACATACTAAGTGCTGAGTACCGTTAGCGGATAGCTAAGGTTGAGCCGCGTGCTGAGTTCTGAGTTCTAAGTTATGAATGAGTAGGGTGGGCAGTGCCTACCCTACAATTGTTTTATATAGATGGCTGAGGAAAGAGTTCTCAGTTCTGGGGGGTAAAGTATTAAATACTTGTTACTACTCAGCACTCAGCACTCTAAGCTGAGGCACTTAAAAATGAATTGGGTGCAAAATGGGTGTGAAACTAGGAATACTGGGATTAGGCACCGTGGGAACGGGAACAGTGCAGTTGTTGCAAGATAGCGCTGGGCGTCACCCATTGTTGCAAGAGATAGAAATCTATCGGGTGGGAGTGCGATCGCTAGATAAACCCCGTGCAGTAGAATTGTCTACGGAAGTCTTAACTACAGATTTAGAATCTATTGTCAACGATCCGGCGGTAGATATAGTTGTTGAGGTCATGGGTGGACTGGAGCCGGCGCGATCGCTCATTCTCAAAGCTTTAAGTAATGGTAAGCATGTAGTCACAGCCAATAAAGCAGCGATCGCCCGCTTTGGAGCAGAAATTTTCACCACTGCCAATCAAGCTGGCGTATACGTGATGCTAGAAGCCGCTGTGGGTGGTGGTATTCCAGTGATTCAACCCCTAAAGCAATCTTTAAGTGTTAACCGAATTCACACTGTAACAGGCATTGTTAACGGTACAACAAACTACATCCTGACACGGATGCAAACAGAAGGCAGCAACTTCAATGATGTCTTAGCTGATGCCCAGCGCTTGGGTTATGCTGAGGCTGATCCCACCGCTGATATCGATGGCTTAGATGCAGCAGATAAAATTGCCATCCTGGCATCATTAGGCTTTGGTGGACGCATCAACCTACAAGATGTTTATACTGAGGGGATTCGGCAAGTGAGCAAAACAGATATTGCCTACGCCGAAAAATTGGGATTTGTGATTAAATTGTTAGCGATCGCTAAACGTGATACTCCCTCATCCCCCCTTTCCGTCAGAGTTCATCCTACCTTAGTGCCTCAAGCCCACCCTTTGGCTAGCATCAACGGCGTTTACAATGCCATTCTTGTCGAAGGAGAACCTATCGGGCAAGTAATGTTTTTTGGCCCCGGTGCTGGTGCTGGTGCAACCGCCAGTGCTGTCACCTCAGATATTTTGAATTTAGTTGCTGTCCTCAAAACTAATACAGCAGTTACAAATCCATTATTAACTTGTGGGCATCAGGAATACTGCCAAATTGCACCAATGGCAGACTTGATAACTCGATTTTACGCCCGTTTTCTCACCAATGACCAACCCGGAGTTATCGGTAAATTGGGTACTTGCTTTGGCAATTATGGCGTTAGCTTAGAGTCAATTGTCCAAACAGGCTTTCAAGGGGAACTAGCAGAGATTGTAGTTGTTACCCATGATGTGCCAGAAGGCAACTTTCGGCAAGCTTTGGCAGAAATTCGGAATTTCTCAGGGGTCGAAAGCATTCCTAGTTTACTGCGGGTACTTTGAGATTAGTTGGGAGTCAATACTGTTCGGTTAAGGTAAGAGACGCGATGAATCGCCGTCTCTACAATAATCAGTCTTTCGTCTTGACGGCGATTTCTCGCATCTTTGGCGATCAATAATTTTCATCAAAAAACCCTAACCGAACCGTATTGAGTCGGGAGTGAGGCTCGTCAAGTCGCTCTTGCTCCAATTTCTAATTACTCCGAAGGATTACAATCTCCATCTTATACAGACCAAGCTGTGAGTAAAACTTGGTTAACTATACAAGCTAAACTAAAAAATAAACTTACACCCCAGCGCGAGGCTATACCTATAACCTCTGCAACCAACCCATCAACTGCTCTCACTCCCTTTCCCGACCATACGCAGCTACCAGAGTCTGATAGTAATTTTGTGTTCGCGATCGCCCGATGGGAAAAGTTTCGCTTTAATCCCCCACCGTCTCGCCAGCAGTTGGAAGCATTGGCTGTTGTAGTAGGGGTTGATGTCGATAGGTTAGTGCAGATCAAGCACCTGCTGGGGTGGGAATGAAAATGGAGCCTATTCGGTTATGTGCTGCTTGTTATACCGAGTCACCATGTCACAAAATTGAATGGCAGTTGAAGGTGACACTGGGATGCGTAGGCAAAGCCCGTCGCAGACATCGCCAGAAATTACACTTGGGAGCAAAGTGTCCTAACCGTGGGTAAGGTTGAAAGATAGGTTATGTCTGTAGTGTTTTTGCCCGTCAAGGAAATGATAAAGTTGCAGAAGGCTGTCTAACTACCCACAACGCTTATTAACTGTCACCAACAGATTAAATGCTAGTTACAAATTTTGTGATTACATAAACTGCATCATGTACTAAAATAAATAGTACACATGAACTATTAAGATTGGCATCTAAACCTGAAAGTGTCAAGAGCTGAATACAACTCATTATAATAAAGCGATATCAATCCATGAAAAGCTCTCAAACAGTAGAGTTGTCAATGGAATGATTTTACCTATTAATATTTATTAAATTCCTACAAAAGTCTTATGCAAGTTAGTAAAGAGAGAGAACGATGTTGGAGAAGCTCATAAAATATTTTGTCTATGCGACAAAAGGTTATATTACAAAAACACAGCTAATCAAGTTTTTGTATTTAGCCGATCTTTACTCTGTCAAATGGACAGCAAAGCAGCTGACACATCTAGATTGGCGTTATTATTACTATGGCCCTTGGAATGAGGATATAGATAATACTTTAAATCAAATGGATGGTAAAGAAATATCTCAAGAATCTCAGGGAGATACAATACTTATCAAACTTGGTGCCCAAGCAGGTAATGTAGATGATTTAGAATTGCCTGTAAGTTTGACGTTAGTACTGGATAATATTAGGAGAGAATGGGCTGGTGCAGGACAAGATAAACTTACTCAGTTACTAGAGTATGTATATAACACTGCTCCCATGATGGAAGTAAAAGATACCCACAGACCTGAAGAAAAAGTTAAACTTAACTTACAAGCAGAAAGAGATAGATTAATCAATGAGTTAGGCAATTAGGATTATCAGGTGGCTGGACAAAAACCTAGACAAGGTTGGATCTATTTTATTAATCCCTATAGGGTATCTCTACGTTGCAGAGTTGGACACACTCATATTTATGATTTGGATGAGCCAGGTGAAGTACAATGTCAGACTATCTCTTGCACTGAAAACATCAATTCTAGTAGAGTTTTTAGAGGAACGCATCCTTATGTAGTTTGGACAGGTGATGAGTTTCAGGATGAGTCAGGTTATATAGCAACTTTTTCTGTTATTCCTCTAACCTCACAAACAACATCTAACGGTTTACCAACAACGTATCCAATTAACCCTACTAGCCAAAACGGTCTTGAGAAAAATTTTTATGTCCTGGTTCATCAACTGTGTACTGTTGATGCTAATTGCTTCAAAGACTCAGCAGGAAATTGGTTGGAACGCATGGGACAACTAGCTAAAGCAGATAAAGATGCTATAGAGCAGCGTTTAAAGTATTTTTTAAATATTCTAGACAATCCTAGCGATGACTGGTTTGCTCAAAATGCAACTATAGAGCTTTTACAAAAAGTTTTTTATTTTCTGCCTGACGAAAATACAAAAAATAGAGCCATAGAAGAATTAATAAACAATTTAGGCCGCTCGTAAATCAGTAGTCATTGCTGACAATTTTTCTGTAACTTTATCTCTAACTCTTCCCAGTCAGGCAGATAAGCAAACATAAAACACTTAAATAGTTTACCGTGGTTAGGAACGAGGAGATGTACGAGTTCGTGAACAATGACAAATTCGCCCAATTCTTTTGGTAAGTCTAGCAGTTCAGTATTTAAAGTTAAGCGTCCTGTAGTAGAAATAGATGCCCACTTGCGCTTCATCGGACGCAGTTGAATTTGTTTGACTTGGACTTTAATACGATCGCTCCATTCTCCCACAGCATCCTTAAGTGCTTGCGCGTCTTTCCATTGGGGATTGTTGGAGTTAGCAATCATGATTCGACTCGTTCGAGTTTCAGCAGGTTGTTAGTGACTTGAATGGTTTGCTCAACTGAGCTTGTAATAGGATAAATAGTAGCGTAAAGTTCGGTTCTTAAATCAATTTCCTGACGCGCATCCCACCAGTAATCAGGGAAGTTGCCATAAATGGCATTGATGGTTTCGGCTTGGTTGATATCGAGGCGATCAACTGCTTGCTTGATGACAGTGTAAATCGCAAAGGTGTTTTCATCAACTTTGAGCCGTTGGCGTAAGACTTCTGCTTCTACACATTCATCGGCAATTTCATTTAGTTTAGCTAAAGCTTGTTGTGCCTCTATTTGGCGGTTTTCAAAGCTGGCGCGGACAATTTCGGCACGTTCGCCAATGGAAATCAAAAAAGGCGATCGCTGACTTTGCTCGTGTACTGCTTTCAACAATGCCTTACTCAAGTTTAGAACTTTTACTGTATCTGTGGTGCTATTTTGGCGGAATTGTTCTAATTGTTGGGCATTGAGTTCGTGGATAGTTCCGGGCATTTCCAACTCGCCAATTGTGACGTTGCGGCGTACCAGTTCTTTGGTTTTGGCGGTGAGTTCAATATCAATGTAGGGACTGGTATTATAAGCAGCGCGTATCGTTCCGTAAAGCCTGGCGATCGCTTGATAATTTTCCATCAAGGGGCGCAGCTCAGGGTCAGGAGAGAGGATTTCGTAAATTGATTGGAGTTGGCGGACAAATTTAAAGAATTTCTCGCGCAAATCTTTGTCTGCAAAATAAGCCGCAGCGCGTTCTTTTGCTTTGTCGTCCCATCCCTTAGCTAGCGGTAAATACTCTGGTGCAGTATTTTCCATCATCGTTTGTAGGAGGTTTTTGATCACATCTACATTTTGGATGATGTCGTTAATTTCTCCCGACTCAAAGGCCAAGGCTTGCTCTAGTTTGTCGCCAAAGATACCGATAAAATCTAGAACAAAGCCGTAGGGTTTAACTAAACCTTCTGCGTCTTCATAGGGGCGATTCACACGGGCGATTCCTTGCAAGAGAACGTGGTCGCGCATCGGTTTATCGAGATACATACAGTAAAGTATCGGTGCATCAAATCCCGTCAATAGTTTCTCGGTGACGATGAGAATTTTCGGCAAGGCTTTGCGGTAGTCTTCGTAAAGTTGGCGAATTTTGGTTACAGCATCAGCATCGCCACCGCAAAGAATTTCTAAAGTTTGGGCATCTTCAGCAGAACAATAACCTGTAAAGGTTAGAATTTTGGTGGTGTCGTAGTTAAAATCTTTCGGCCGAGATTCGATAAAGTCGATGACTGCATTTGGTAAGGATATTTTGGCATAAACGACGGATTTTTTAATAAAGGCTTTGCGGACTTCTTTCTCTTCGGCATCACTCAGGTTGTACTCCCGCAGTCCTGCGGCTGTAGTCCGGGAATAGACGACGGTTGAGTATTCGCTAGGGAGATATTTATCTAAGGCTTGTTTATAAAGTCTACAAGCTTCCCGATCTACACCAACCATAAAAGCTTTAAAGCCCATTGGTTCAACGTAGTCACGGAAGTGGGCGGCGACAAATTTCGCTACTTTATCTACTCTATCGCTGCTTTTGAGAAACTCTTTTAATTTAACAGCGCGATCGAGAATGCCATCAAGTTCTTCTATGTCGTTAATGCCTTCTGCGGCTTGGAGTTGGAGAAATTCTTTTTCTAAAATTTCTTGGGGAACGTGAAACTCTGATTTCGCCAGGGCATAATTTAGCTTCAGGGTTGTGCCATCTCGTACCGAGTCGGCGGTTGAATACAAATCTAGGCTGTATTTCGGGTCACTAGGTTCGCCGAAGGTTTGGAAGGTACTTTGTCCTTTAGCTGCTTTACTGACGGGTGTACCTGTGAAACCGATAAATGTGGCGTTGGGGAGGGCAGCCATCAAATATATGCCGAAATTACCGCCTGTGCTGCGGTGTGCCTCATCGACTAAGACAGTAATCGTAGAACGCTTATTTTCTACTTTCATCTTGTCGAATTTGTGAATCATCGCAACGATTAACCCGCGATAATCATCTTGGATGAGTTTTTCTAAGTCTGCTTTACTGGTTGCGACTTCATAGCTTTTGATGCCATAAGCTTTGAGGTTTTTGTCTAGTTGGTTTTCTAGTTCGTTGCGGTCAACAATCATGATTACGGTATTATCGCCGCTAATATTGCGGAGTTGGGCGGCAACTGTAATCATGGTGAGGGTTTTACCACTGCCTTGGGTATGCCAAACTAGTCCGCGTTTTTTATTCGGGTCTTGGATGCGTTGCAGGACTTTTTTAACTGCACGGGTTTGGTGTTGGCGTAAAACGACTTTGGTTAAGCCGTCATCGCGTTCGAGGAAAACAATGTAATATCTGAGAATTTCTAAAAAGCGTTGATGGTCGAAGAAGGTTTTGATTTTCTCTTCGTAGTCGCCTTCTTGGATAATCGAACCTAACCCCCCAGCCCCCTTCCCTACAAGGGAAGGGGGAGTAATATTGTTGTTCCCCTCCCCTGCAAGGGGAGGGGCTAGGGGAGAGGTCAGTTTCCATTCAAACAAGTTTTTGCGGTTGGTATTCCAGGTTAAGCCATACCAGAAATTCCACAACTCTGTGACTTCAAAGATTTGGGGAAAGGCTAACAATTCTGGGGTTTGGTTGTGGTAGCGGCGAATTTGGTCAATGCCTAGTGCTAAACCATCAGTTTTCTTTTCTCCCTTGGTTTCAGCAATGGCAAGGGGAATACCGTTAATTAGAAAAATAATATCGGCGCGGTTGGGAAATTTTACGCCTTTTTGCGACCATTCATCAGTGACTTGGAAGATGTTATTTTCCGGGTTGTTAAAGTCGATGAGGGTAATGTTTCTGTCGCGGTTTTCTTGGGCGACAAAAATAGATTGTTTGCCTTGCAACCAGTTTAAAGCTTCGCGGTTGCCTTCGATGGTGCTGTCAATGTTTCGCAAGCGGCGCAGAATTTCATCAACGTTGTTATCGGTGACAACGCCAGGATTTAGTTTAATTAGTTGACTGCGAAGAACATCAGCAAAGTAGCGTTCTTTTCGCTTGTCGTCTTCCTTGCCTTCCCGCCGTTGTAATGCCTCTTTTGAAGTTAGGTATTCCCAGCCAATTTGATATGCATATTTCAGCATCGGTCTTTGAACGGCGGAAGCTTCGCTCATACGTAAGTCTCGCTTAAGGGTTGGGTGGAAATTTTACCTGTCATCAGTTGTTCTAGCATGGCGTGGAATAGTTCGTCAGTAAGGGCGATTTCTGTTTCTAGGGCTTGAATTTTGCGATCGCAAGCTTTTAGAATATTGGCTATTTCGTGCTGCTCTGAAATATGAGGTAGAGGAATTTTTAATTTTTTAACATGAGATACGTTCAAATGAGGTGCTGTAACACCACCTGCCAGAGAAATCATTTTTGATTTAAGGTAATTTGAGTAAAAAGCTTGTACTAAAAAGAAATTATTTAATTTTTCTGGATTCGTTCTGAGCAACATTAATCTTTGCCCCAGACTTAGTTTTATATTTGGAGGAACAAGACAAGCTTCTCCAATTGGTGCTTCACGACTAAATAAAACATCACCTTCCTTGGGTTCCAATCTTTTAGTCCTTTCTGTATACTCCTCATCAGTTGTATAAAAAGCAGGTTCAAATACAAATCTGCCATTTCTAACATTGACATTTTTGACTGTACGAATTCCAGTAGAAGATAGTTTAGGTGTACTGTGAGGACAATCCACAATTTTTAAACACATATCTTCTAAAGTGGCAACCTCCCAACTCTTAGGAATTTTACCTATTTCCTTCTCCTCACAGGGTTCGTTGCGAATGCCATGAGTCAAGAGATACTGCATCAGTGCTGCTTTGCGTTCTCGTTCCAGTTCTAACTCTCGCTGACGGGTTTCTTTGGCTTTCTGGATGGTTCGCAGAGTGTGGGCGATCGTTTTTTGTTCAGGAAGGGGAGGGAAAAATATATCTTGTCCAAAAAGGTCTGAGTTATTAATTGCCGGATAAGTTACACCTTTCTGTAATGCTTCAACTTTTTGATTAATTCTATTTATTAATAAATAAAAATATAGATAAGTAAAGTATAAATATTTTGGATCGGCTCGTAAAACACAAAAACCTGTGGAACATATTTGTCCATCCAATTCTGGTGGGATTAAAGCAACTCGCTTTAATGTCGGCCGAACTGTTGCAAAAATTACATCATTGTTATAGATAACTTGTCTAGCACGACTGGGTGCATCTTTTCCTAAAATTTCTTTAGTATCAGTGATTTTAAATGACTCATTAGAAACACCAGACACATCTACATAAGTAAATATGTCCTCTGGAGACTTTTGGGGATTAGTAAGAGTTTTATTTAGACATACTTCTCCTAACTTTCTCACCTTCCAATGGGGCGGCAATTGAACCTCGTTCATCTCTACCCCTCTCATATTCCATCAGCAATAATTAAATCCATCATTTCATTCTTATTCTTCCGATAAACCCGGAAATCACTATCTAGAGTTAACACACTACTACCATTAATCAACTCACTCATTTTTACCAAACACGCATCAGCTAAAGACATTGGCACATTCTTATACCGCTTCAGCAACTCTCTAACCGTTCCTATTTCATCACTGAGACGAAACGAAATTTGAATTATGCCAGTATCTAGTAAAGACATAACCGCATCCTGTCTACCATAAAAATCTCGCAATATAAAACACGTCTCATTAATTACTGCTTCGCAAGTTAATAAGGGTGGTTCAATCTTTTTCCATTCATTAACCGCCCAATCATGCGAATTTTCTCGATTATTGATAAATGCAACTAAGGGGCCTGTATCTAGAAGTACCTTTTTCCTTATTTCCAACCGTAGCCTTCTAAATACTTCTTGTTGGTAGCTAAATCACCAGGCCCTCCATCAACGCAGCCAGCAAACTCTTTGGCAGCTTCATAGGCAGAAATAGGTTCTTTCTCTTCTTGATGCTGTATATCCTGCTTTTGCTTCTCCTTATACTGCAAAAACTCAATAAAATTTAATACCTCCTGTTGCTTCTCAGGAGATAACTTTTTCAATTCATCAATTATCATTTGTTGCTTATCAAATGCTTGAGTCATTGCTGTATCCTGGATGAAATAATAAGATATTTGTAGCTGATTGAAACTTTAGCAATTTAAACTTTACTACTCATTGCAGACAAACTTAAATACTCAGAGATCAGCTAGCGTAAAATGTGTAGGTAGGTTTGAGGAAAGCCTCAACCCAACCTACGAATATTCTAACCCCCAACCCCTTCCCTACTAGCGTTGGGGAGTAAGCCTTAAAGCCTCTCTGCTTGTAATCTTGGGGTGTACACACAAGTATGACCAGCATAGGTTTCAACTCTTATAGTAGTTTCGTAGGGTGCGGTATGGACACGCCAAATCAACAATTGCGTTCGCCGAATCAACAATTGCGTTCGCCGAATCAACAATTGCGTTCGCCAAATCAACAATTGCGTTCGCCAAATCAACAATTGCGATCGCTAAATCAACAAATGCGTACGCCGAAGTAACAAATGCGATCGCCGAATCAACAAATGCGTACGCTAAATCAACAAATGCGTACGCCGAATCAACAAATGCGTACGCCAAATCAACAAATGCGAACCCCAAATCAACAAATGCGTACGCCGAAATAACAAATGCGATCGCCTTAGAGGTTGTTTGAAAAGTGGTTGGCTGTGATTTTAGGCACTTGTTGATCCCCCCTAGCCCCCCTTTTTAAGGGGGGAACCGGAATCAAAGTCCCCCTTTTTAAGGGGGATTTAGGGGGATCTAAAACGTTTTGCTACCAACAAAAGGACTTTTCAAACATCGTTTTATAGCACCCATTTGAGATCTATACAGGAGGGCAATCGAATTTGGCTGAACTACGAGCTAAGTTACAAATTTTATAGATTGATCGTCAGGATTTTTTTCTTGCTTTTTTTGTCGCTCAACACGACTGTATTGTAGGGTAATGTATCCGTTCCCAGCGGAATTGGCAGCTTAAAACTGGGGCTTTTATGATCGAGTTCGCCTAAATCAATGCTTTTCGTTATATCGCCATCTGTTGCCAGATAAGCGGTAAGTTCGCCTTTATAATCTTCAATTAAAAAGTCTCTAAAGAAAACGACTTCCCCACCCTCAGGATCTATACCAAGGATGACCGTACCGCTGAAAGTTGCGCCTTTTCGTTCTTCATCAACCGTTGCCACTGTGATTTCCGAGGGGTCTTGACCGGACTTATCTGCCATAAACTTTTTCCTGGGCGAATTCTCAACAATTGAAAATGATTTTACAAGAGCGCTATGGGCGATCGCAAAACTCTCAGGACGTATTTCTGCATCGGTCTTGCAAATGTATAGCCAAGTTACTTCTGGTTATACGCCTAATTGGAAGATTGAGTAGGGATGATTCGGGGCTCAAAGCGATCGCGTTAGCGAAGCGAGGCGTTAGCCTAGCGTTGCTGCAAAGCAGATCGCATCGCAGAAACCTGATAGAGGGGAGACGTTGAGAAGTTTCCGGATAACTTGATCCGACCTTGCCTCGGCAGTAGAGTGCCCTTATCTGTGAACTGACAGGTTTATGGAGTCCAAGGATATATAATGAAAAACGCTATAAATTCAACTTTGCTAACACCTCAGCTAAATCTTTATCCGCCCATTCCCTGTCTTGTCTTGCTACCGCCAAATCTGTCAAAATATCTGCGATCGCCCGATGCACAACTTTATCGCTAACATCCACAAACTGCGACGGACTAAGATTATAATCCGCTTCCCTCAATTCCTCTAACTTAATAACTTTACTCAGCTTCTCCCGCGTTTCCCAATTGCGATAAACCTCATCAACCGCCTTAATCCCTTCCTTTGTCAAAATATTCTTGGGATCGCCCTTGACAAAATAATCAGCAGCATTAATCAGTAAAAACTCGCCCTTACGATTCAGAGGTTTCAGGCGATTTAACAAAATTACCACCCCTGGCGCAGTGGTGTTATAAAACAAATTTTCAGGTAGCAAAATCACTCCTTCAACTCTGTCTTTTTCCACAAATTCCTTGCGAATGTCCCTTTCTTGATTTTTGTTCTGACTCCCGGAACCGCGAGATACCGCACCTGTATCCAAAACAACCGCCGCCCGTCCGTTATCTTTCAGCGATGCCCAAATATGCTGCACCCATCCCCAATCTGCGGAAGATTTGGAGGCAATTCCGTCTTTGAACCGTTCAAAAGAATCTTCTTCGTAAGCATCTGCGCCGTAGTTGTCCTGATTCCACATCGGATTAGCAACCACATAATCAAAGCGCATCACCTTCTTGTCAACCGTAAATTTAGGTTGCCTAAATGTATCGCCAATCTCAATTTGTGTATCAGTAAAATCCTGCAAAAACATATTCATTTTAGCGATTGCGAAAGTTGTCCAGTTCAACTCTTGCCCAAATAACCGAGGTGCTTTACTCTCTTCCCCTGGATGCTTGCGGTTGAACACCAGACGCGGCTTAGTCAACAACCTTCCCGATCCACAAGTGGGATCATAAATCTTCGTGTAGGGTTCAGGGTCAATAATTTCCGCAATCAACCAACCCACCTCTGATGGTGTGAGAAACTCCCCCGCACTTTGCCCTTGTCCTTCAGCAAACTTTCGCAGCAAATACTCATAAGCTTCCCCTAAAACATCTGCATTAGTATTCTTTAACCCCAACCGATGCCGACTAATGACTTCAATCAAGTCCTTTAAATGGTCATCATCCAAAACCCGCTGATTGCTTTGCTTCTCGTTATAATCTTTGAGCGTCAGCGTTCCCGATAACCCAGGATTGCGCTTTGCCACTTCCCGCATCGCCGTTGTCACAAACTCTCCTAAGCCATCTTTAGGATGAAAGCGAATCGCCTCCCAACGGTATTCGTGGGGGACATAGTAACGCACAATCGGCGAGTGGTTATTTTTAATTGCATCTTGATGATCTGCTTCAATGAAAGCACGGGCTAAGTCTCCACCCCCAAACTTCTCGGCGCACTTTTCATACTCATCATCAAAAACATCAGACAGCCGTTTGTAGAAAATTAGCGGCAGAATAAAATCTTTGAATTTTGGTGCATCCGTCGCACCGCGTATCTTACAAGCAGCATCCCACAGCCATTGTTCCATTGCGGGAATATCCAAGCGATCGTCAGCTTGCACTAACTCTAGAAGTGGTAAATCAAGAGAACCGTTTTTCTCTGTTGGCTTTTTGCTGTTTTTCCTTGTTCCACGCGGCACTATACTTAACTCCTGCGTTAGCGAAGCAGACCTGTAGGTATCGCTTCTATCTTATGAAAGAGAATCCCTATTTTTGCAGTTTCTCGGCTAATTGTTGATAAATGATATCTAACCACACAGAAATCACAGGTTGACCTTGTTTTAGAGATGCTCTCTTCTCTACGAGAGGCTCCGCCAACGAGTCCGCTCTCTTCGCCACGGAGAGCGAGTATTTTCGAGTCGCGTCTGGGGATTTAACCCCAACACAAAACTTGCCTGATTTTTGAACCGGGGGACTTCAACCCACGGAACTAGTTAAATCGACAGCGACTGCAAAAGCATTCCTTATTCCACCAACGCCAAATAGATCAAACGCTTGCTGCACCAAATCAGTTTGGATAATCAGAGTTAGGTCAGTATCGCCCTTTGGCAACTGACAACATAAGATTTTGTTGATGGGTGACGAGGGATTTGAACCCGCAACCAATAGATTAAGAGTCTACTGCTCTACCGTTGAGCTAGTCACCCGCACGAATAACAATCATAGCACAACTTCTGAGATAGCTAGTAGGGAAATTTGATCGTGAAGGTGGTTTGACCTGCTGCACTCTGTACATAAATTGAGCCGCCTAAATGTCTGACCATTTTCTGCACTAATGCCAATTCCAGCCCCGTGCCGCTATGTTTCCAAGGATCGTGTTTGGAAAGGTGATAGAAAGGTTCAAAAATCCGTGAAAGTTCATTGCTGGTAAGCTCTATTCCGGAATTGGTAATATTAAGCTCGACTGTATCCCCGATCAACTGAGCAGAGACTGCGATCGCTTCCCCGGCTGGGGTGTATTTGCAGGCATGGTTGAGCAGTTCGGTGACAATCCGCTCCAAATCGGTGATATCTGTCTCCAAAGGCGGCAGCGCACGATCGACAGTCAGGTTTAACTGCTGTCGCTGGCAGCTGGTGAGGTCTCGAAAAGACTCGATAATCGGGTGAAGCCAGCTTTGAAAGTCAATGGCAATCAAGGTTGGGGGATCGGGTTCGGCTTGGAGATATGTGAGTGTGAGTAGGTCGTTAATTAACTTGCTTTCTCGTCCACACTCGTTATGCAAAATCTGCAAGAGTTGCGGTACTATTTCTATTTCTGATATTTCTGCTGATGTGAGCACACTTTCGAGAGTTTGGACTGCAAGGCTAATGCTTGTTATTGGTGTCCGCAGTTCTTGGGATAGAGTTCTGAGAAATTGGTTTTTGAGCCGATCGCTTTTTTCTAATTCTTCTAACTGTGCCTGGTTTTGTTTGTAAAGCTGGGCTTGACGAATGGCGATCGCACATTCATTTGCTACCTGCTGCATTAGCTCAATTTCAAATTCGTCAAAAGCCTCTTGTGATGGTCTTGTCAACCAAATATTTCCCAAAATCCCTTGAGTATCAAAAATTGGACAAGCCATCTGGGACATAACTAGCAACTTTGGTTCCCATCCCGGTACAATTTCCAAAAATTGCAATGGTTGTTTTTGCAACAGCGGCTGATAAACTTCAAGATGGTCTGCAATCTGTTTGGTTAATCCTTGACACTGGGGTAAGTTAATGCAGGATTCGTAAGTAATAGTAACTAGAGTTTGGCAGGTACTATAGAGTTCAATTTGGCAACGCTCAAGGTTTAGTAACTTTGCTAATTCCTGGGTAAGTATCTGCAACACCTGAGTTTGATCCAGACTGTCGCGGATTTGTTCTGTCATACGTCGCACCAAGGCTTCAAAGTTTCGCACCTGCTGCAACTGACTGATGTGCTTCTGCTTCTGTAACTCCATCTTGGCTTTGAGATCCTGGAGTTGCTGATCAAGTTCTGCCTGTTGGACTGCAATGCCAATTTGAGTTGCCAACTGCTTGAGTAAGTCAGTTTCCGTTTGCTGCCATTGACGCGATTGGTGGCAATGCTGGGCAATCAATAGCCCCCACATATCTTGCTCTTGGAAAATCGGCACGACGAGATTAGCTCTGATCTGCAAAGATGTAAGGAAATCTATATGGCAAGGATGCAAGTCAGCTGCATAAATATCTTCAATAACTTGAATGCAACCTCGTCTGTAGTGTTCTAGATGTTTGCCACTAAAGCAGGGATCGCTGATATTTTTTCCCAATAGGGGATCGCTGGCAGCTACAGTTGATTCGGCAATGATTACTCCACTACCATCAGCCTCGAAACGATAAATCAACACGCGATCGCAATTCAAAAACTGCCGCAGTTCAATTGTTGTCTGATGCAGAATTGTCTCTAATTCTACAGATTGATGAATCCGTCCAGCGATTGCTTCTAGCAGTTGCTCTCGTTCAACCTGGAGTCCAACTGCTTGTTCTGCTTGCTTCACAGGGGTAATATTGCTACTAGTACCAATCAATCGATAAACCCTGGAGTTAGCATCCTTTAATGGGGTGAGAGTCGTACTCCACCAAGTGGGAACTCCCTGGAATTGCAAACATTGTTCGTAAGAAATAGTTGTGCCGAATTGCACGCAGTCAGCATAATGCTGACGCACCTTTGCAGCATCAATGGGGGAAAGAATATCCTCTGGTTTTTTGCCCCGGAGATCCTCTGAGCGAATCTTTATCCACCGCTCATGAGTAGGATTAAGAGCCACATATCGAAAATCTCCATCTTCCAAAACATCAACTACAAATATTGATGCCTGTACAGAATCGTACATGCTTAGTAGAAACTGCTCGCTACTACTTTTTTCATCTACTTCTGTGCCGAAAAGAATTTGAGGTGGTGATAATTTTGTCAACTCCATAGTTGATTCCACTGGATTTATATTCATGCGAGAGTCCCTGTCTAGTATTACTGACTCTTCTAGGCGCTCTCTTGTCGTTAAGCTTGTAGTAGATGCACTTTAGCGCCTATAGCAAAGTATTGTCAGCCGTTGCTCATCGAAATTTTGATCTTTCTCTACTTCTTGTTCAGAAATCTAGGAAAGCTAATAGGAGTCAGCTTAACAAAATCCTGCTTTTTGAAGGTGAAAATACATTTGCAGGTGAGGGCAAACTTACTGGAGTTTATATTTAACAGTTTTTTAAGATTTTTGCATATATCTGAGTACCAATCTAAGTATATATCAATTAAAGTTATAATTCTTAATAATTGGAGTAGCAACTTACGCTCGCAATTTGTGAGCATTGATTCCTGTGAGGATACCAACTAGCAGCCAAGTGATGGCTAATCCGATGACTTCACCTAAAAATAACTGGCTTAAATCGCGCCAGATCATTCCCACAGCAGAACCCACGGGGACAGCAACAGCCCAACTTGCCGCAGAGACAAATATCCATCGCCACGCTAGAGGCTGAGGAATTGCTAACCATTGTGCCAATCCAATCCCCAAGCCGCCAAGAGCACCATAAACCGCGCCTGACAAAATTCTCAGGGGAAGAATCTGAGTGCTAGGTACAATCCAACCCACTGCACCAATACCGATCGCGGTGATAATACTCCAACCCAAAAGACTTGACAAAATCCACCTAATACAAAATATAGGTTCTTTGAGAAGACAGCCTTGAGGAAGTGCGATCGCAATTGAGCCGATAGCTGCCTCTACCACTCCAACATCTGGCTTTTCGCCGACTTCAATTAAGAGTAAACTCAATAAAAATCCGCCAAAAGTAGCTAAAGTCCACAGTAATGTAAAGCCAAATCTAGTATTTTTAGGCGCGAATGGCATCAAAGTTTCTTTGTTTGTAATAGTCTGACAGTTTTAGCATTAAACATCTCAAAAAAACCTTTGCGTCGCTGTTGGGGTGATTCTGGTACGATGTAACCCCACAGACTCTCCCAGTAGAAAAAGGAGATACCATCAAAATTGCGATCGCGCACTACCTGAACCTGTTCTCTAACTTGTGCCATTTTCACCGGATTACCTACCGTTCCTGTTGATATCCCAATACCTACAGGAATTAGACTTTGAGCCAATTTTATAGATGGAAGTTCTAGTTGAGCGATAAAAGACTTTTTGTCATTTCGATACACCTGCAAAATTAACTCATTAACTAAACCTTTTTTTACCCAATTTTCCCAATCTTGCAAATAGTATTTGTAGGCAAAAGCTTGATAGTTAGGAGATAAAGATATTCTAACTTTGGGTTTAACCGCCTTCACAGCTTGGTAGATTTCTGCCATGAAATCAGTAATTTTATCTGCCCGCCACCGCATCCATTCTGAGTTAAAAGGATCGCTTGGGGGACTTTTACCTTGATGTTCTTGCTGGTAGAGTTCAATAGTGAAGCGATCGTAGCCAAACTGTACAGGCATCCCAAAATGGTCGTCAAGTTGAATACCATCCACATCATAATCCCTAACTACTTCTAAAATTAACCCTTGAATAAACTCTTGGACTTGCGGATGTAAAGGATTCAACCAGGCCAGCTTCGTTACTAAAATATTGTCGATTTCTTCTGGTGGGGCATCTTGAGTAGATTTTATACCTTCTTGCCCAATTGTCAACCAATCGGGATAACGCCTTGCTAATTGTGAGTAATGCGGCGTCATAAATCCGTATTCAAACCAGGGAATGACTCTCAAACCTTTATTTTTAGCAAGTGTCACTATCTTTGCTAAAACATCCTGTCCACCGTGCATGAAGTTAAGTAAAGGTTGAGTTTCTGAGCCTGTAGTTATTTTGGCTACAGCACTCTTGTAAAAAGTATGTCCTCGATTCCAAACTACAGGATAAATTGTATTAAAGTTGAGAGCCGATAATTGATTTATAGCACGGTTAATACCCCAAGGTACAAATAGTACACCACTAGCAACATTAGTAAGCCAAACGCCACGAATTTCTGTAGTTAAAGGACTGGTTTTTTGGGAATAAACTGGCAGTGAAGAGGGTAAAAAAACTGTTAAAGCGACTACTAATCCCAAACACAGCAAGTAAGAAACACAACGGCGAGCAACCCGATTCATTTGTAAGCGTGACCTAGTGCGATCGGAATATATATAACTACAAAATAAAGTTGTAATCCTCCGGATGATGTAAAGAAATGATGATTCAGAAGTCAGGAGTCAAAATAGTTGAAATAATACGGAGCCAGTTTTGGTAATGAATATACTTAACGATACCAAAACGTAATAAATTATGACTCCAAACTCCTTAACTCCAAACTCTTGTAGAGACGCGATTAATCGCGTCTCTACTCCTAACTCCTGAATTCTTTCTTATTAAAATCTTTCCACACCTTCAAATTGCTTGAGTGCCGATGCATTTGCTGCTTCACCACAAGTTCGTGGTGTGGGGAATATCTTTTCAGGATTTGCTAACCCTTTAGGATTAAAAACTTGTCTTACCCATTGCATAGTTTCTAAATCAACTTGGCTAAACATCTGTGGCATATAGCACTTTTTCTCTGCACCTATACCATGTTCGCCAGAAATACTACCACCGACTTGGACACAAAGTTTAAGAATTTTTCCGCCCATTTCTTCTACTTGCTCTAATGCTCCAGATACAGAATTATCATAAAGAATTAGTGGATGAAGATTGCCATCGCCAGCATGAAATACATTAGCAACACGATAACCGTATTGTTTACTTAATGCCTCAATTTCATGTAAAACATAAGGCAACTGAGTCCGGGGAATTACACCATCTTGTACATAATAATCTGGGCTTAAATGCCCAGCCGCAGCAAAAGCTGCTTTGCGTCCTTTCCATAATTTCAATCGGGTTTCTGGGTCAGTAGCAGAAGTAACATTCCGCGCCCCATTTTTTTTACAAATTTCGCTAACTCGCTGCTTATTCCCTGCAACTTCCACTTCTAAACCGTCAATTTCTATTAATAAAATAGCAGTAGCATCGCGTGGATAACAATTAGTTGCTACAACATCTTCAACTGCATTGATGCTGAAGTTATCCATCATTTCCATACCACCAGGAATAATTCCGGCGCTGATGATATCAGAAACAGTTGCCCCAGCAGCTTCAATGCTAGTAAAATCTGCCAATAGCACACAAATTGATTCTGCACTTTTGAGAATTCGCAAAGTAATTTCTGTGGCAATCCCTAAAGTGCCTTCGGAACCAACAAACACACCCGTTAAATCATAACCAGGCATTTCTGGGATTTGTCCGCCTAAATCGATAATTTCTCCTTCTGGTGTGACAATTTTTAATCCTAAAACGTGGTTAGTAGTAACACCGTATTTGAGACAATGTACCCCACCAGAATTTTCAGCAATGTTACCCCCAATAGAGCAGATAATTTGACTGGAAGGATCGGGAGCGTAGTAAAATCCAGCACCACTAACAGCTTGTGTTACCCAACTATTAATCACCCCTGGTTGTACAACTGTCCGTTGATTTTCTAAATCAATGCTGAGAATTTGCCGCATTAATGAAGTGACAATTAAAACAGAATCTTCCACTGGCAAAGCGCCACCAGATAGACCAGTGCCAGAACCGCGTGCGATGAAGGGTATAGAATATTGATTGCATATCTTCACCACTTGGGCAACTTGTTCTGTAGTTCTAGGTAACACCACTAGAGCCGGACGTTGGCGATAGCCAGTTAAACCATCGCATTCATAGGTAATGAGTTCTTCACGGCGTTGCACTACACCATTTTTGCCAAGGACAGCCTCAAATGCTTTGAGAATGGGTTTCCAGTTACGTTGTTTTTTATCTTGCGTAAGCATAGTTTTTTCAAGTTTAAGGTAGATGTATGGTGTATTGCAGGCTTTTTGGGAATGCTTTAATTACTATTGTTGCAAGAATAGCAGTCAAAAGTGAGTAAAAAGCGGTCTATGACGACAAGCTGCTTTGCATCTACGCATTTGATGTAGAGTAAGTGCGATCGCCTGATTTAAGTACGGAAGGTGTGATCGTATTTGATGGAGAGGAAAAAGTTGCTTGCCTTCAACAATAACAAAACCTAATATCCTGTAAATTGTTGGGTTTTGCTCTTCAACACAACGAACTGCCTACAAAATCTAATCCTGAGTATATTGAGATGTCAGAGCGTTTAAATTTGCATATAGACAAAAAAACTTGTTATTTTTAAGAATATATGTATAAATAGATTTATCGATACGTGTCTATATTAATTTAAGTTTATGTCTAGCACCATATATGATTTGCCAAGCGATGTAGGCAAAACGTTGTCTGAGTTGAGAAAAATAGCAAAAAAGAAACAAGCTGATATTGCAGCAAGTATAAATGTAGCGCAAAGCCACATTTCACGTATAGAGAAAGAGAAACTTACTCCCACAAGCCATGAAATAGAGGGATATGTTAATGCTGTTGGTACGAAAGAGGCAAAGGATTATTTAGCATTTTTGAAACCTTGGAAGATTTTGAAGCGCCCATCATTCAGGAATCCACAGAGAGACGAGTTATGGAAAGCAGAACTTTCTCTTCGAGAGTTGCAAAAATTAATCTCTGAAGGAGCTCCTGATTTTGTGATGCGTCAAGCGCACATGTATCAAAATAGTGTTCGGGAAGAGGCTGAATATCTTGCATCTCTTGAACACTCCATTATATATACAGGCTCAATTGGTGTAGGTAAAACAACAGCTGTTGGTAAGCTAACAGGGTTAACGATTGCACAAGAGAAACAATTAAGCCGTCAAAGTGTTCTTGCAGTAGGGACTGGTAGGACAACGGTTTGTGAAGTTGGTATCCAATGCAAAGAAAAATTTGGAATACGTATCAAGCCTTATTCCTTGGATGAGATAAACAAATTGCTTGAATACTTATGTATGGATAGCAATAGTAGCAACGAGGAAGAACAAGAGAATCAACAAGAAGTAGTTTCTCAAGAAATCCAGCGTTTGCTATTTAATATGGCTGGATTGAAACGAGAAACTTTTACAGAGTTAGCGAAACAGCATGAAAATCCAGATACTCTGCTTTTCAAGTTTTCAGAGATGTTAAAGCTTCAAGAAAGATCGCGAGAGGAAATTTGGTTCGATAAAACATCTAATCAGACAGGTATAGAATGGCTAAAAGAGACCTTTCGACTAATTAATTATGGACTCCATAAAGATTTTTCAGTGCCAAGACGGATTGATGTTATGGTTCCAGACACATTCTTTCAGTCCTCGATCTATGACTTAGAGATTATTGATACAAGGGGTTTAGATAAGGATGGTACAGCAATCCGGCGCGATTTAATGGACTGCCTTAATAACCAACGAAGCTTGACAGTGTTGTGTTCTCGCTTTAATGATGCACCAGGTAGCGAGATACGCGACCTGATTAATACCCTGATTCAAAATGGTTCTGAAAAAGTATTACAAGATCGTGTAGTCATTCTTGTTCTTCCGAAAAATGACGAAGCTTATAACAAGACCAATGATGCTGGAGACTTAGTAGATTCAAAAGAAGAAGCATATAATCTAAAGCGTGAAGAAGTACAGACTGCATTACAGCCACTACTGAAACAAATTGATGTAAAAGATATACCAATTCTATTTTTTAATGCTCATCCAGAACAGGACAAGCCTGCGGAAATAGCTCAGGCTCTAATTGAGAAACTGGATAAATTACGTTTGAATTATGTTAAACGTCTATCCAGTACAGTAGAGGCTATAAACGCTTTGATTAGAAATCAAAAAGAGCATAATGCACAGAAGGCATACGAAATAGTTAGCAATCAATTAAAGATTTTTTTAGATCGATGGCAGGGAAAGCCTCTATATTTTGGGCGTATTCATGACAAGCTATTAATACCAGAAATGCGGAAAACTCATGCAGGTACAGTACGTGCAACCACACGTCGTAATGGAACCTTAGATAAGTTTGATGTCTATTTACTTCTTGGTAATGGTTCTAAGTCTGTTGCCTGGAACACTACTATGCCTATTTTTCATGAGTTAAAAGGAATACTTCAAAATTTAATTGGCGATTCTCTAGTAAAAGAATACGCAGATAATTTTGTAAATGAAGTATTATCGAACTGGGATGAATGGCATCAAGAATTCCTTACATACTCAGAACAAATCGGGGAACAAATTTTTAAAGGTACTCTCATCAAAAGCGATATCTGGAAAGAGTGTGCGAATATAAAAGGCCCAGGATTTCGTGATGAAGTAATTAGTAAACTTAAACGATGGTTTATCTCTACCGAACAACAGCATTTACACGACTTATTAAATAAACGTATTGAAGAAGCGTGGCAAGAAAAAGTTTTTGGAAAATTAAACAACTTGATAGGTAATGTTTCAACCGAAAAGTAATCAATATAAAGTTTTATAGAGCTTACTCTGCTGGTGAGGGATGGCTAGACCTGAGATATAAAGTATTTCAGCTTAGAGGATATATCTTATCTAATAGAGAACTGCTATAAGGCTAGTAGTAGGTTGGCAAGATGAAGTAAGATTTAACAAGTAACAGAATCTTAGGTTTTCTCTACCAACCTAACCTAAGCACTTTAATGTTTCTTGCTATAACTGAACCGTCTTGCCAACCCAACCTATTTTTTATACTTTCTATAAATTGATTTGCTTAATCTAGTAACCTAGAAATAACGCTCTCAAATACTGGATACAGTCATGGTTCAGGAAGTTCTAATCAATAATGATGATTACTATGTGCCAGATGCCAACCAGCTAGTCACTGAAGATGATACACCTGTGGACAATTTTGCATCTGAAAAACAACAACGCCTCTTGGTTGGTTCTCTTTACAGTTCTCTACAGCAACAAAGTTTTTTAGCAGCAGCTAATATCGGTATTTACCATACAGACGGTCAACCCGCAATTGTACCCGACGTTTTTCTCAGCTTAGATGTGCAAGTACCTGAAAATTGGTGGGAAAAACAAAATCGTTGTTATATGGTTTGGCGTTTTGGCAAACCTCCCGAAGTTGTACTCGAAATTGTCTCTAATAAAGAAGGTGATGAACTGGACAAAAAACTGCAAATTTATGAACACATGCGGGCTAGTTACTACATCGTATATGACCCAAATCAGCAATTAGGAGAAAAAGTACTACGTGTTTATGAACTTAGGGGAACACGCTACTTTGAAACTTCAGAAATTTGGTTAGAACAAGTTGGTTTAGGTGTAACTCTGTGGGAAGGTGAATTTGAAGGCAGACAGGATCATTGGTTACGCTGGTGTTACCAAGATGGGAATGTTTTATCGACTGGAGATGAACGAGCTTCCCAAGCTGAACAACGAGCTTCCCAAGCCGAACAACGCACCCAATTACTAGCAGAAAGGCTACGAGCTATGGGCGTAGATCCCAACACTCTCTAGGACACTCGCTGTAAAGACGCAAAAAAATCTTTGCGTCTTTGCATGAATGAGCAAAAAAATTTTCACGAACTTGTGCAATTTATAAACTGATTTACTCGCTGCCAAACCTTCTCTAATAATTCAGGATCATTCGCATCAAACCATTCAATTTTCGGATATGCTCGAAACCAAGTGCGTTGTCGCTTGGCAAATTGTCGGGTATGCAAAATTGTTAATTCTTTCGCTTCATCTAACGAAATATCCCCAGCCAAATATTGCTTAATTTCTTGATAACCCAGAGTATTCAATAAAGACAAATCAGCGCCATATTTTTGACAAAGATTCTCCACCTCAGTGACCAAACCATTTGCTATCATCTGTTCAGTACGCTGTTGAATACGAGGAGCCAACCTTTCAACATCGCAATCTAAACCTATTTGCAGAATCGGATAATCGGGTGGATTCTCCCCTTGCTGTTCTGAAATTGGATATCCAGTGACGTAAAATACCTCTAATGCTCGTAAAGTCCTTACGGAATCGTTGCCATGAATCTTTTGTGCGGCAACTGGATCGACTTGTTGTAACATGGCGTAGAGTTGTGGTTGACCCAGAGATTCAAGCTGCGATCGCAATTTTATTTGCGGTGCAACCCGAGGAATTTTCATCCCTTGGACAATAGAACGAATGTATAAGCCAGTGCCACCAACGAGTAGAACTGGGAGAGATGAGGAGGATGAGGGGGATGAGGGAGAATTAATTAAGGCTTGTGCTTGTTGTTGATAGTCTGCTACTGTCATCCTGTCTGTTGGATCGCAGATATCTATTAAATAGTGCGGCACCAATTTTTGTTCAGCCACAGTCGGTTTAGCCGTCCCAATATCAAACTCACGGTAAACTTGACGAGAATCAGCATTGATAATTACAGAACATAACCGCATCGCCAAAGCCAAAGCCAAACCCGACTTTCCTGTTGCCGTTGCCCCACAAATTACAATTAATTTAGTCATTAGTCATTAGACCCATCCAAAATATAATCAAAGCACAAAAAAATGGTAGAAAGTAAAATTAG
>NZ_JABXKL010000024.1 GCF_017114995.1 Nostoc sp. NMS9
GAGATATTAGTGAGTTTGCGTCATCCAACCGGCTTTGTCAGAGAAGCTGCGATCGGATATTTAAATATGGTTTCATATCGCGTTCTCCTGCAAATCCTCCCCCAGTTACAAAAAGATCCACATCCCTTGGTGTCCGTTCAAGTTAAAGAGTTACTCGAAAAATACCAATTCAAAAATTACAATTAAAAAAACCTCCGCTCCAATAATTTTGTGATTTCCATTGCTACTAAAAGATTTCAAATAAAAAAACATTCAATCGCTGTGAAAGCAGGGGAAGCAGAATTAATGCCCAATGCCCAATGCCCATTTGTTAACCTGTAAACTGAAGTAAAAATTCAAAGAATATCAGGAAGAGTCATGTACGTACTCATCGGTGGAGCAGGCTTAGTGGGCTTAAGTTTAGCGCAAAAACTGGTAGAACTAGGGCATACTGTTGCCGTAATTGACATCGATCCTATCGCTTGCCGCTACGCCCGCGAACAAGTAGGAGCAATGGCTTTTGAAGGCAGTGCTGTGAGTACAGAAGTCTTGCTAGAAGCTGGGATTCGCAAAGCCGGTTCCTTGGCAGCAGTTCTCAGAAATGATGCCTTAAACTTAGCAATGGTAACTCTTGCTAAACACTACGGTGTAACCCATATTTTAAGTCGGATGCGCCACCCCGATTTTGCCGAACCACTGCGGATAGCTGGAGCTAACCACGTTATCAGTACTGTTGAACTATCAGTTTCAACAATGGTGAACGCGATTGAGTATCCACAAGTGGAATCAATGATGCATTTTGAGCAGGGACAGATTGAGGTTCTGAAACTTTCCATCCCCAACAATTGCTATGTTGCTGGTCGTAGCGTTGCTGAAATTGCTCAGGATTCACAATTCCCTAGTGGTTCGCTAATTATTGGCTATCAATCCCATCCCCACGAAGATTTGATGATTCCTAACGGCAGTACAATACTGGAACCTCATTCAACTGTGCTGATTGTGACTAAACCAGGATGTTTACATCAAGTCATTGATTTTATTGAACAAAGATGTTGAGCGCAGTTCCTACCTAACTGTTTATTAGGTAGGGTTAGCTACACATATAAGAAAAATTGGTGAGTTTTGATGAAGCCCTATCGATATATTTATTTAGCGATCGCTGTTATTATTCTTGCATCTTGTGAATCAACACCTAAGTCACAACCCGATGCCATTCCAGCAACCCCATTGCAAAAAACAGTGACGCTGGATAATAATTTTAAGATAGCAAGCAGTCAAACTCTTTATGTTCCGGTCTACTCTCATATCTATCATCACAATCGCCAAGAGATTTTTGAGTTAGCAGTTACGCTTAGTATTCGGAATACAGATTTGACCAATCCGATTATTATTACTTCTGTGCGCTACTATAACTCAGAAGGGAAACTAGTTAAACAGTATTTGGAGCGCCCTATTCAACTTGATGCCCTAGCTTCGACAGATTTTTTTATCAATAGAAATGATAGCAGTGGAGGTTTAGGCGCAAACTTCATTGTCGAGTGGGTAGCCCAAACAGAAATATCCGAACCGATAGTAGAGGCAGTCATGATTGGTACTGACTTTCAACAAGGAATTTCTTTTATCAGTCCTGGTAGGGTAATTAAAAGTCAAAATAACTATAAGCGATCGTCTTTAAAATAATTCGTAATGACGCTCTCTACCAGACGCTAAAAGCGAAGGCGGACTCGCTTTGCGGGACGCTAACGTAATTCGTAATTAAGTTAATTCCTCGTTCCTATGCTCCGCATGGGAATGCATTCATTGAGTCTCTGACTCAATCTCTTGCTGGAGACAACAGATCCTAATTAGCCAAAACTCAGAGGTTCATTCACGAAGCTCAAAGGTTCATTCACAAAGCTCAGAGGTTCATCAACGAAGCTCAAAGGTTCACTCACGAAGCTCAAAGGTTCACTCACGAAGCTCAAAGGTTCACTCACGAAGCTCAAAGGTTCATCAACGAAGCTCAAAGGTTCATCAACGAAGCTCAGAGGTTCATCAACGAAGCTCAGACTATCCTCCATACCCAATGCCCCATATCCCTAATCATCTTCTAATTTCAGTAATTGTTCATCAAGAGTTTGTATCCGCCCGCGCACAATTTCTTCCGAGAGAATTCGCTTCCGCATTGCCTCATTGAGCGCTCCTTTTTCTGCTAGCAGTAAACGTCGGCGAATGGCTTCAAGTTTACTGCTCTTATTACTTCTACCTTCCACCTGATCAGGGCGACGATTATATAGTTCCCGCAGCGTCTTTTCTGCACGGGCAATTCGTACCTGATAAGCGGAACGCATCTCTTCATAAACGGCTTTTGGTAATACCCCTGATTTCAACAGGCTGTCTAATTCATCTTGTGCCGCCTTACCCGTCATCAACTGGGCTTGCAACTCTTCAACCTGTTGTTGAACTTCGGAAAATTTAGATAATTTTAAACGTTTTACCACCCAAGGCAAACTTAAACCCTGTCCCACTAACGACACCAGCACACAGCCGAAGACTATAGCTATCAAGACTTCTCGCCCTGGCAGTGTTGTAGGTAAGCTCAATGCCAGAGCCATTGAGAGTGAACCTTTGATATTACCTAAAAACAGTAAATGTTGCCAGCGTAACGGAATTGGGCGGTCGAACCAACGAACCACTCCTAGCAGTGGATAGACCGTAAGAACTCGCCCGACTTGATAAGCTAAAACTGCAAGTAGAATTGCAGGTAAAGTCCTCCAGAGCGTTACCAGGTCTATTTCTACACCAATCAGCAGAAAAATAAAGGTGTTGACGGTAAAACCGGCATATTCCCAGAAACTCAACAAGGTGATGCGACTAGAAGCAGAAGTATTGCGAGAAAGCGCTAAATTCCCGAAAATTAATCCAGCTACAACTACGGCGACAGCACCTGACACACCTAGAAACTCTCCAGCCTGAAAAGTGCCTAATGCAACTGCTACTGTCAGTAATAGACTGCTAAGGGGATCATCCAAACGGGCGAATACAGGTATGCTCAAATAGCCTAAGACTAACCCCACGAGGCAGCCTCCTAGAGAGATAAATAGGAATTGTTGGATTCCCTGTAGTAAGGTGAGTGAACCTGTCGAATATACTTGCAAAACCAGGTTGAACGTAACTAGGGCAGCAGCATCGTTAAATAGGGTTTCTCCTTCAACGATGGTGGAAAGCCGGGAAGGCACCGGTATTTCCTTGAAGATGGCAATCATGGAAACTGTATCAGTGTTTGCCAGCATTACTCCGACAAATAAGGCAGGTATCCAACTCAATCCCAGTCCAAATTTCAACAGGACGGCAATAATACCACTGGAAAGCACAGCCCCTGGCCCAGCTAGAAGGGCAATTGGTTTAAAGGTGCTGCGTAGGCGACTGACATCTGTATTAATTCCAGCTTCAAACAGGAGAATTGGCAGGAAAAGATCCAAAACAAGGGTTGGATTTAAACCAATCGGACGAGATAATAGCTCAGTGATGGGCAAACCTGCTAATACTAAACCCATAACATAAGGGATTCGCAACCGCCGGGATAGCAGAGCTACACCTGTAGCAACGAGCAAGAGAATAATTGAAACTTTGACTAATTCGGTAACATCCACTATCGCGTTTTGGAAAATTAGTTTGGCTTGACTGATAGATTCTCTCCTCATTCATGCCAAATTAGCAAGTTAAGTCTGCAAAAAAAAGCCGGGTTTTTTCGCTATCAAGCCTAAAAAATCCAGCTTTCTGTTGTATCCTTACTCAAACCCGGTAATTCCCGGAATTTCAAGGACAAAATCTGCTCCATATACGGATGCAGGAGTCTGGAATCCTACCTTAACTTCGCCTTGAATTACCCGTTTAATCACTGCTACAGCCGCTAACGCGGTAAAATCGTATGCTTCCGGTCCTAAGAGCTTTGCAGTTACTTGTTGACCAGTTTTATCCTCTGCAATGCCAATTACTCTAACTTGCCCCTTGGCTCGTTCTGCTGCCGTTGGTCCAGTGGGTAGAGTTTTAATTAGACTTGCTAAAGCACTTTGGAATAAAGACGAGTTAAATAACCATCCCAAATACTGGCTCGACTCCATCAGGAAGCGCACGGGATCAGGAAATACGGTATAAACCTCAATATTGGGAATACCTGTAGTTTGGAACGCAGTGATAATATCAGCACGCCAAGGGTTTGTTACTGCTGTCACAGTCCCATAACCAAAATCAACTTTACGTCTTTTCGATGCTGGGCGAGATGGGATGAGCTTACCTGCTTCTCGGACTACCCCGATATGATGTAAAGTTGGCAGTACTGTATTTGCAGTTCCCTGAGATACACCGCCCACTGTTTCATAGATTAAAATCAGTCGCGTTGCAATCGCTAACTTCTGTTTGAGATAAGCAGCTAAACAATCAGTAGGGACAACTCCAAATCCCACACCAGGGAGAAGCATTATCCCTGCATTTTTAGCCTCAGTATCTCGTGCTTGTAGCGCCTGAAATTCAGGTACTTCGCCAGCTATGTCTAAATAATGAGTTTTAGTTTGGAGGCAAGCATCAACAAGTGGCTTTGAGGTTTTGGAGAAAGGCCCGGAGCAGTTGATGACAGCAATTATATCCTCAAGAGAGCGAGCGATCGCTTGCGGATCGTCTAAGCCAAAAACCCGAAAGTCCAAACTTAATTCATTGGCTACTGCTGCTAGTAAACTTTGATTACGTCCAGCTAAAATTAATTCCAGTCCGTTATTTTTAGCAGATTCAGCAATGAGTTTTCCAGCATAGCCAGTTGCACCATACAATAACACCCTTGATGTCATTATTATCACCAGCTAGGAGTTGTTCGCAATCTGCTGCCATAACCTGACTTCAGGTGGTTCAACTAAAAATTGTCCTGATTTTTCCCCTAAAGCTTTAATATACGGCTGCTCTAGGTGTTGAGCTAAAATTTCCTGGCTGACCCAGTTTTCATGCAACAGAAACAAAGATGGGTCGTCAACAGATTGGTGCAAATCGTAATTAATACAACCTTCTTCTGTAAGAGTGAGAGCTATTACAGGTTGGAATTCCTGCTTGAAATTGTCTTCCAAACCTGGCTTTACTTTTAGTCGAGCGGTGACGGTTACTTGCTGATTTGACATTGTGATTCCTCTTTTTTACTAAAACTAATTCAAGTATTAATGCTGTTAATAATTTGCGAAGGCTTGAAGTAGTTGTAAGGGATGGGACGAGTTTGATTTCTAATGTCTATTTGCCGTTCTATTTCATGCAAATTCTGTTGGAATTGCACCACAATTTCCTGCGCCAATGGATCGGCAAACTCCTCATCATAAAAACCCAATTTGTCATAGTGGTACGATGTTAAAATCTCAGTCCACATCACCTGGTCGGCAGCTTGTTTAAAGGGAGGAAGTATCTTCATAATAGTTTCCAAGTCCACACCTTTAGTTTCTGGAATTGGGTGGTAGGCGGCATAGGGCATATTGGGTACAAAAGCCATATATTCGTACTGAGAAAAATTCAAAGCGGAGTGTAGAGGAGCGCAAGTGAAGACTACTACACTAATGATTTCAATCAGTTGTTCTAGAGTCTCAATCCTAGCTGGCATTCCCTTGACTCTACCACCATCTTGAGCCACTAATTCTCTAGCCCAATTTTGCAACTCATAGTCATCAATTAGCTCCTGTGAGGTTTTGTAATAGAGTTGTAAATATTCAGCCACAAACTTTTCGACAGCATTCCAGATTAATATGCCATCGTCCCGGAAAGGAAAGTGCGGTAAAATTTCTGGGTCATCCGTTCCGCGACTTTTTATTAACCGAGGGAAGGTAAACTTTTCAACACTCCATTCTTCATAAACCTTCGCCACAAACCCAAGAGACTCCGCCAATGAACCTGCCATAAACTCATCAACCGGGCCTCCCGGCTGTAAAAACTGAGTGCGCCCCAAATCGTTATCAAATAGCATGAAACGGAAGTGGGGTTTAAACAGTAAAGCGATAGGATGATTTTCTGCTAGTTGCCGCGCAGTTACAATTGCAAACGGAGCCATAACTGCATGGGTATAGGCAAAATGACTACCCAATTCTTGATGGTTGCCATCAGCAATTTGAACGCAGGTTTTTGCCAAAAACCAATCTAAATGGGGGTCATCTGGCGTATAAATCATGCTTTTTGCACCAGAGTCATGATTAATCTGAATGGCAACAGGTACTAGAGAACCACCATTAGAACTATCATTACTTTGCCAATAAAATAGAGCTTGTGGCTTGGGAAGGTACTTTTTAACATTATCGTAGACACCACCTTGAATATCAGATAACAAAGGGTAATCTAAGAAATACAGCTTGCCTTCCTTGAGTGCCTTTTCCAAAGTAAATTCTGTCCCTGCAACCTTCTGAAAATGGGAATCCGTGACAGCAAAATTCTCAGGTAATACATCAATTCTTTGGATAGCTAGTGGGTTCGCTCCAGAGAGTCGTTGTTCTGCAAAACAAGAGTCTGTTTTGTAATTTTTTATAACATCAGGTTTTGGGAGTAGTGACAAAAGTTCTTCATATTCTTCCAATTCATCTAATGGGTCTAAGAAGTTTCTGGCTTTGGCAGCTAGCATATTTGGTGCAAGACTTGCCATACTTGCCAAACGTTTAGCAGTATATTCCGCCGAGAAGATTTCCTTATGAGGAACTTTATCAATAACTGGTAGAGGAGCTAGATAATTGTAATTAAATTTGTACTCTTCTCGATTTTTATCTAGCCAATTGATTCGGACATTAACATCAGGATCTTTTTGTGGTAAGTATGGTTTCACGATTATCTCCAATTCGGTTTTTGAGCGTTTGGTAGTTAATGATTAACGTCAGAAAGGTGCTGAATCACATCAGGATGTAGCAACGACTTGAATTACAGAGTTTTCAGATACTCAATCAAAGCTTTTTTATTCTCATCAGATAAATCAGTGCCATAAATATGTCCCTGATTTGAATTAGCAGTTACCGTTGTATCGTATTTAAAACCTATAGCTTTGGCTTCATCTCCCTCAGTAATAAAACCAACTTTTTTCGGGTCGTAGACATCATATCCCCGATAGAAAACTTGAGGACGATTCTCTGGTTTTTCTAACAAATCTTGTAGAGACGGGACTGAACCATTATGTAAATATGGCGCTCTTAACCATAATCCATCTAGAGAAACAGATACATACCCATTGGTTTTACGTAAGTTTTTAAAATCCCAAGAGTAGCCATCACCAAAATGATTGTAAGTATCTGCTCCTTCTTGCGTCCACATATCTAACCGATGGCGGTCAGTTCCTACTTCTTCCACAGGGATGACAGTACCCGTTCTTTCTCCACCAAAAGCGTGACAAGATGCACAAGTATTAGCAAAAATTTGACTTCCTTTTGCAGCCACTTGCTCATCAATAGCAAATGGATATTTAGGAGGTGGTAGTTCTTGAATAAAATCTTCTACTCGTTGTAAATCGGCTACAGGAAGTGATTTTTTGGTAGCACCGTCACCAATTGCTCCAGTTTGAACAGTTTCTGTTAGTGAAGTTTCTAACCCATCCCAATGGAGTGCAAAGCCTTTGTGCATCTTTTGATTCCAAAGAGGCATCATATCAGAGTTGCCAATAGTGTTATCTTTGGGCAACTTTAAAGTATTGAATTTAACTGGATTAAAAGGATCAATTCGACCAGGACCCCAGTTAGGACGAGAATCTGTCCAACTATAGTCTGCTTTTTGTTGCAGCAGCGCTTTCTTAGTTTGAGGAATTAGCACATAACGATAAAGTAAATTTTCTAGCCACGAAAGCTGATAGTTATATTTGATTTCGTCAAGGATATAATCTGCTGTAAATCTGGCATCACCAGCAGTTGCACTCAAAAATCGTAAATAGCCTTGCGAATCAAACTTATTAGCAGGAGCCGCGGCCACAATTGTGGGTTTATCTTTCTCTGTTTTTCTATAGGTAGCAGTATGGCAAACAGCGCAAGTTATACCAACGCGAGGGAAGCCAATGGTTTTTTTCGTAAACCCAACTGGCATTTCTTTACCCTCTTCCCATGTGATTCCCAAGGAAGTATAACCACCTGGCCCTGGTAATTTCTCAGGGAATATTCGTGGTAGTACCAGCCAAATCCAATAGGGAACACCTTGCGCTTCTTCTGTGCCAATAGAACCATATTTAAAGTGTTCTTCAGACGATTCATAATATGTGGGAACCTCTCGAAAAAGGTTGTACCATCCCACATACCCAACTACACCAGCTAAAAGGATCACAATTAAAACAATGCTTGTGATTACCCTACTTATTTTATCTTTGAGTATTGTCATGGCACTCTTTTGCTCCTTTGCAGAAGAATCTGTTTGTAGTGCAGGCAATATACCCACACTAGACTAGGGATAAAATTAGGAGAATTGCTTCACTGGAGTTGCAGCAATTGGATTTTGCTACGTATTGCTAGTGTCAGAAAAATTACTTCCGCTAATCCAAAAAACAGGTCTACAAAGGCAATGGATAAAAATCCTTTATCCTGACCAAAGAAAAGTACTGCACAAATAAAAAATGTTGAGCCAAAAGCTCTTGAAGGAAATATTGATATCCAGGCAGTTGCTTGATATCGGTATGGGTCAAGTGCTCCAGGAACATAAAATGCACTAATAATAAATAACAGCATTCCCGCAGCACGAACCCAGATAATTGGTACTGGTATATGCATGTGAAGGAACGTCAGCATTAGTTCTGGAAAGAAACAAGAGGGAATGACAAAAAACATATTAACGATAATGCCAAGCCAAGTAACGCGACTAAACCATTTAGCGTAATTATTCATTTTTTCTCCTTTTAAAGCTTTTTCATGTACTCAATTAGTGCATCTTTCTCTTCTGTAGAAAGATCAGTACCATATAAATGACCACTGTTACTATTTCCAGGTTTTGTGGTATCGAACTTAAAGTATTGCTTACCGTTTTCTACACCGATATCAGACACAAAGCCAACTTTTGCTCTGTCAATGACATCATAGCCACGATAGAATTCTTTAGGTCTATTTTCTGGTGTTTCTAGTAAATCTCGTAAGGTGGGGACTGAGCCATTGTGCAGATAAGGGCCACGTAACCAAACACCATCAAGGGGCATATTTGCATAGCCATTAGTCTTACGGAAATTCTTAAAGCGCCACGGATAGCCTGTATACAAAGTATTTTGGTTAGACATCGTTTCGTAGGTATATGAGTCGAGACGATGAGGGTCTGTACCAATTTCTTGAATTGGGACAACTTTGCCTGTATATGCACCGCCAAAAGCGTGACAACTAGCACAATTACTTTGAAAAAGCTGTTCTCCCTTCGCTGCTATAGTTTCGTTAACTTCATAGGGATATTTTGGTGGTGGTAGTTCCCAAAGCCAATCGGCAACTCTCTGAATTCGAGGCAAATCAATTGTTGTGGGTGTGACTCCAGCGCCTAAAGCTGCACTTTTATTTCGTTCATTAACGGAAGTGTTATTACCATCCCAATGTAACTGCAATCCCTCACGGGGTTTTTGATTCCAAACTGAGGGAAAATCAGAAGTACCAATCAGTTCATCCTCACGCAATTTATCCATTGGGAAATGGAATTGAATTGCTTTATAAGGATTAAAAGTATCTACTCTTCCTGGACCCCAATCTGGTTGTTTTTCAACGAAATCAAGTCGAGATGCCTGATTAATTAGTGCATCTCTAGTTTGAGGAATTGCAATGAAGCGATAAAGTAATTTTTCAATGGGATTAAGACCACCACTGATTTTTTCAATTTCTGGCAACATCCGGTTAGCAGTAAAGCGCTCATCTACACCAACTGCTGATAAAAATTTAATATATCCCTGCAAATTAACCACATTAGCAGGCATTGTTGTGATGACTTGATGTTCGCTATTGGGGGTATCTCGCAGCGTTCCTGTATGACATACAGCACAATTCAACGCAACTCTATCAATAAAGACTCGCCGTTGCGAAAAACCTATAGGCAAATCTTTGTCAGGTTCTTTGATAAATCCCAGAGAGGTATAACCTTTTCCAGGTAATTTATCTGGGAATAATTCTGGTAAAACTTTCCAAATCCAGTAAGGGATGCCATTGATGGGTTCGCTGCCGATTGAACCATATTTAAAGTGGTTTTCAATATCAGCATAATCCACTGGGGAGTTAGACAAAACAGGCCAAAGGAAAAATACTGCTACTGCTACAATACCTACAATCACAACCCAAATCCGCTGGAAGACTCCCTTGATTGAAGTTGGAAGTAGGGTAGGGTTTGTTTGTTCAGTCATGAAACACTCCCTATGTTGTCGAGATTATTTGTAAGCGAAATTGTCGATGTGATACGCATCGCTTTTTTATCTAGATAAATTTGCAAACTGAGTTTCATGAAAGACTGACATTACTTCTTCCATCATCTCTTCATAACTATTGAAGCGATCCTGCTCGTAACAACCCAAGGGATTTTCAATTACATTCAGCAGACATTTATTGCAATAGGTACAGGGTTTATCTGCCAGGTCTTTACCTGCTTGAAAAGATTTAACTAGGTCATTATTAGCAATTAGGGTACGAGCCATTGTGACGCCATCACAATAGCGATCGTTAATTGCCTGACGAATATAAGAAGCTTGCTGTAAACCACCTGTACATAATACGGGAATATTAACGTGCTTTTTAATTTCTCTGGAATCTATTAAGTTTCTGCCTTGGTTCTCTATTAGTAGCTGTTTGATTTTAGGATCTTTTACATCGTCACCACTAAATGCTTGAGGAGGCAATTGCTTTTTCACGCGATTCCATAAAAAATTGAACAGTGGATGCAAAAATGCTTTACGAAATAAAATGTAGTTGCGTGTGGTTTCGATGCCACTCGACAACATAGCATCATAAGTTTTAGTAATTACATCAAAATTAAAATCACCAATGGGATTGAGTGGGTGAGGAAATAAGCTACCAGTTGACACATGGACGGCATCAGCCCCAGCTTCTTCTGCCCATTTACAAACTTGGATGGAATCTTCTATGGTATTACCTGGTTTTTCCCAAAAGGTGACAGCATTGTTATAGTCAACGGCACTAATTTTGAATTGCAGATGAAAGTCGTTGCCTACTTCTTTGCGGATTGCTCTAATTACATCTAGCAAAAACCGCGCTCGATTCTCTAATGAACCACCATATTCATCTTGACGGTCGTTAATTCCAGAACTGAGAAATTGATTAAAAAGATATCCATTAGCACTGTGCAATTCCACTCCATCCAAACCTGCTTCACGGGCACGTCTAGCACCATCGGCGAAGTATTGGATTGTTTCTTTAATCTCTGTTAGTGTCATCGCTTGACACAAAAAGCCGTGGAATGGCTCAGTTTGGCTAGTGGAACTTAACGCTTTTTTTCCTAAGTTTTCTACACCACCAATATCTTGCTGTCGCCCCGAATGACTTAATTGCAAAATAAATTTACAGTCATATTCGTGAACTCTTTCTCCTACTTTTCGCCAAAAAGGAATGCGCTCATCACAGTTAATGGTGGCGTAATTGGGCATAATTCGTCCCCGGATGGCGACTGGGACAAAGGAACTAATAATCGCTCCCACACCACCACGAGCAAACTTTTCTTCCCAGTTGATTCGGGCTTGAGTACCTGAACCATCATAGTTATCCCATCTTCCGGAAATACTAGAGCGAAATATCCGATTTTTTACTGTGAGATTACGGAATCTCAATGGCTCAAAGATAATATCAGTTTCCATGTGTTTCTCTGTCTTTATATATTGTTTCGGCAATAAAATTAGGTGTCCAAATTATTCGTAGCACTAACAGTCTCGCCAGAGAACTATTTTTTCTAGTGTCTCTGGAAGGACAATTTTTTATGTCTACAAATCTACAGTGGAGGTTTTCGGATGCGATACCTGCGGCGGGCTGCGCCAACGCTAAGTATTAAGTTTTCGTTACTTAAATTTACCTAACCAGTTTCAGCATGGATATTTATCCTTATTGGTTTTTACAGTTATATAAAGACTTTTGCAGTTTGTAAACCTACGGTATTTACAGAGCAATTCTTAAAAAAAGTGAAAATTCTCGTCTTTTATGTCTCTTCAAAGGTTAAGGCAACCTTAAAAATAGCTAAAAGTAGCTGCTAACAATTTGTTACAAACCTAACCAAGTAGGTAGGAAATCGATATAACCATAGCAAATTGGTTATTGAACACCATTATAAATTTACAATTTTTTAAATTTTTGATTTATAAATGTATAAAAGTTTATTGATGACGTTTTGCAAATTTGTGTAGTAACTTCATATATAACGAACCTCAGTAAGGTACATTCTAAGTCGTCAAAATATCCCAAGACTAAATCTGGAAAATGGGAAATTAGTGATGAAGCATTAGTGTACCTCTGCAAACGTGAGTTCAGTGGAAAAGGTTTAGGTGTTATAAACAGAGAGTTTTATGAAAAAGACAAGTCTAATTTTTAAGGGCTGTCTGCTCCTCCTATTCGTGACTATGTTTATAGTCTGCGGCTTTTATGGAACGCCTACAGCTCTAGCCGATGAGTATAGTGAAACACCTGCGCCCATAAGTACTAAGTATTCGGATACGGGTGTATCTGAATACCCTGATAACTGCGAGGGTATCGGTTATCTCCCAGAGTACACAAAGGAGAATTTGACAGATGCCGAGAAACGGGGTCGTTGCACTTGGTACTTATGGACTGGCGGTAATGATAAGTACTATCGTGATTTAGCGAAGCGAACGCTTGGCGGTGTTGACCTGTTAAAGCTGATTGACTCGCGTGTGCATGATGAGCGATTGCAACGTTATGGCGCAATTAACGATCCTGGATGTGAGAAAGCAACAGCACCAGATGAATACGGTTTGTGGCTAGATAAGTGTAAAGATCCGCTCTCAACTGGCGTTATTGGGTTGCGTAAGTTCCAAAACCCCAACTTCGAGCGGGCTAAATGGAACCCTGTTGAATATGCCAAAACTTCACAAGTTGAGCCTCCATACGTGATCGGGCAGTCCTGCGCCATCTGTCATGTAGCGTTAGATCCTCTCAATCCACCCAAAGACAAGGAACATCCAAGATGGGAAAACCTGGTACCAGCATTGGGTAATCAGTACATCAAAGAAAACAAATTATTTGCATCCAGCGTTGCGGACAATAGTTTTATTAAGCAAGTACTCGATTCTCAGAAGCCTGGAACTTCTGATACTTCTCGGATTGCCACCGATCACATCAATAATCCGAATGCAATCAATGCCATTTTTAATTTAGGCGATCGCCCCAAATATCCAGAGGTGATGAACGATGGTTCAATTAAGGATGTTAATCATATTCTCAAGGATGGTGCAGACTCTACAGGAGTGCCAATTGCCTCATTACGTGTCTACGTCAACATTGGGATGTGCGGCGATTACTGGACAAGTCTCCATGAGCCTTTATTAGGCAGAACTCCCCAAAAACCTTTTGACATCGAAAAGGCACGGAAGGAGTGCGAAGGCTGGAGACAAACAGAAACACGCATGGCTGATGCCGAAGCATTCCTGAAAACTATCAAGCCGATGCACCTGAAAGATGCCCCAGGTGGTGAAGAGTTCTTGACTAAAGATGAAGAAGTTCTCAAACGTGGCAAGCTGGTTTTTGGCAGCACTTGTGCTAGTTGTCATTCCAGCAAAAAGCCATCGGCTGCGATCGCTGCTGACCCCGAACAGGCTCAGAAATGGTATGAAGAGTCTGTACTCAGTAGTAATTTTCTCGACCACAACTTCTTGTCTGATGATCAGCGTTATCCAGTTACTTTAATTGGAACCAATGCGGCGCGATCGCTAGGGACAAATGCCGCTAAAGGACATATTTGGGATCAGTTCTCGTCGAAGACTTACAAAGAACTGCCTTCACCAGGTAGTTTGACGTTGTACAACCCCTTCGATGAGAAAAAACCGATCGAATTTAAGATACCTGATGGCGGTTTAGGTTATTACCGTACACCTTCACTAGTGAGCATTTGGGCAACAGCACCACTTCTTCACAACAATACACTAGGACTTTACAACGAAGATCCTTCAGTAAAAGGACGTGTAGAAGCCTATACTGATGCTATGGAAAAGCTGCTGTGGCCTGAAAAGCGTGAGGGAATTATCAGCAGGACAGACCGAGATACCAAATTAGAGCTTCCCCCAGGAGATCCGAATCCGAGATTTAAACTTCCTGTTCCTAAAGGTACGCCTGTGAATTTGCTAGCAAGCATAAATATTAGGGAGGCAATTACATCTCTCAATCTCAGCAGTCTTTTCCAAGATTTGAAACCAGGCGGTGGAATTAAAGGTAAGTTGGCACGTGTGCTTTTAAGAGCCAACAAATCTCCTGACTTTGTAGAAGATGAGGGTCATTATTTTGGCTCAAATCTCCCAGATGAAGATAAGAAAGCCCTAATTGAGTTCGTGAAAACTTTCTAAGTACAGCTACCGTATAAAATCGTAGTGTTTTAAACGCAGAGAATTCGCTACGAATTAATAAAATGTTGTACTAAGACAACTTGTCTTGATATTCTGCACTCGTTTCCAGGTTAAATCTGGGAACGAGAAAAAATATTGATTAAATAGCAAGGATATATATGCCGTATTTACCAATCGTCTTCGTTCGTGGATATGCAGGTACAGAAAAAGATGTTGAGCAAACAGTCAACGATCCCTTTTATGGATTCAATAGTGGTTCAACCCATATTCGAGTAGATGAGAAGGAAAATCCTCAGAAGTTTTTTTTCGAGAGTCCATTGCTGCGGCTAATGACCGATCATGGTTATCAACCGATTGTTGACAATCAGAATGTGAGCAATCAGATTAAAAGATTGTCCGATCAACTTCATCAAACTATTTGGATCTATCGATTTTATGATGTATCTACACCTAGCTTTGGCTCCTCAAGTGTAGTTCGACAAGAGATGGAGGAGATAGCTAAGGGTTTAAGAAAACTGATCCAGAATGTCAAAAAAACGACGGGTGCTGATAAAATTTATCTTGTTGCCCACTCGATGGGAGGTCTTGTTTGTCGCAGCTTGATTCAAAAGATTTATCCAGATGAAAACGAGCAAGCTGTCGATCATATTGACAAATTTTTTACCTACGCTACACCTCATGGTGGTATTTATTTTGAGGTCGGGGGTGGCTTAATTGAAAACCTTAGAGACAAGTTCCAATTAAACAATTCTGATGACTTTGGCCCCCAGCGGATGTACCAATATTTAACACCTGGTATAAAGCCAACAACTGATTTACCCGATGACTTCCAGTTAGAAACACTACAAAGCATAGATACTGCATTTTCGCCAAGCCGCGTTTTTTCTCTAATCGGCACGAATGCACATGATTATGAAGAAGCTTTTGGTCTTTCACGCAATCTTGTTGGGGTGAAAAGTGATGGTCTAGTTCAGATTGATAAAGCTTATATCCTTGGATCTCATCGTGCTTATGTTCATCGCTCTCATGGTGGACGTTATGGCATATTGAACTCCGAAGAAGGTTATCAAAACCTGCAACGATTTTTGTTTGGTGATATTCAGGTGAAACTGTCTCTGAGCAATGTTGAGTTACAAGACTTGGACAAGAACTTTTATCAACTAGAAACTAGGGTGGCTTTGCGTGGTCTTCCTATTCCTATATATGAGCAAGCGATCGCTCATTATTGCCCAATTACACAAGAGTTAACCCGAACAGATAAACCTATTCCGCTATTTACAGCTTTCTTAATCCCCAAAAACTCAGTCAATGATGATAATACCTGTAGATATGCCCTGCGTTTAGCACTGCATTCCTTTACAAAACAAGAGACGAATTGGTTACGTGACCATCATCTCGACCAAGTGCCTTTGTGGTCTGACTATCTAATTACTGATGTTGCCGAATCAAATAGCACTTATGAGGCTAAATACAGTTGGAATTCTGAAGAAAAAGAGCCAGTAACAAAGTTAAATCCGACTTCTGAATCCAGTTCCGGTATATATGTTGCGTATGTTTCCTTACCTGAACGCGGGCAAAAAGTCTTAGGAACAAATGCAGCAGTTCGCTTGGAAATTTCCCAATGGCAATAAATAAGTGCTTGTTGTTGTGTAGTCAGTGATTAGTTCTGTTTACTTAGCACTTTTTAATTATTCTATAGAGAGAATAATCAAGCTTAAAGAGCGTTAGGTTAATAATGACTAATAACTAATGATTCATAATATATATGAGTGAAAAAGAATGGAGAGATCAAGCCTAGGCTGTATAAGTTTTCTGGATTAACACATAGTTAATTTCACTAGATGTCTATTTGTTTTCAAGCTGTTAAGAGAGGAAAATTATGCAGAGTAATCGCAAACAAACGGCTCTTATTACTGGTGCATCTGGCGGCATCGGTTATGAATTTGTGAAATTATTTGCTCAGGATGGTTACAATCTTGTGTTGGTAGCTAGAAGCGTGGAAAAGCTGAATAAAATCGCCGATGAATTTAAAAATAAATTTGGCATTGATGTCAAAGTTATTTCTAAAGATTTATCTAACCCATCAGCCCCAGAGGAAATTTTCAGGGAGCTAGAACAAGCATCAATCAATGTTGATGTGTTGGTGAACAATGCTGGGTTTGCTACCTACGGATTATTTAACGAAATTGACCTGAATGCTGAAATGCAATTGCTACAAGTTAATATCTTATGTCTGACACATTTAACCAAGTTATTTCTCAAAGGTATGGTTAAACGGGGGTCTGGAAAAATATTAAACCTGGCCTCTACTGCTGCTTTTCAACCAGGGCCACTGATGGCAGTATACTACGCAAGTAAAGCCTATGTCTTATCATTCTCAGAAGCGATCGCTAATGAATTAGAAGGTACAGGCGTTTCTGTAACAGCACTTTGTCCAGGGCCTACAGAATCTGGTTTTCAACAAAGAGCCGCAATGGAAGACTCAAAGTTGGTAAGTGGTCAAAAAATTATGACTGCGGAAACAGTAGCCCAAATCGGCTATCGTGGTCTATTTGAAAACAAAACTGTTGTCGTTCCTGGAATTAAAAATAAGCTACTCGCTGAATCTGTAAGATTTACTCCCAGAAAGCTGGTAACAAAACTAGTTAGAAATATGCAGGAAAGCAAGTAGTAGATCGGCGTAAATAATTATCATAAGGCAGGGGGCAGGGGAGAAGGTACAAACCGAGTAAAATTGCGAAAGCACCCTTGCTCCTTTTCTCACTAGGGTTGAGAGCAACAATCTTTATGGGTGGTTTTTCTCCCCCGCTCCCCCGCTCCCCCGCTCCCCCGCTCCCCTGCTCCCTGCCCCCCTCCGCCTGCTTTTTCACTAATCCCCCTGTGGATGCTCATCCCACAAGGTTGTCAGTTCCCGTAAACTTTGATGATTGCCATTACCCAAAATCAAATGATCTAGTACCGGAATGCCCAAAAGCTGCGCCCCTGCTAACAACTGACGCGTCAATTCTATATCTTCCTGGCTGGGTTCAAGGTTCCCAGAAGGATGGTTGTGGGCAACTATTACCCGCGTTGCGCCTTGACGAATAACTTCTCGAAAAATATCACGGGGAGAGGCTAGGGTTTCGGTTGCAGTACCAATGGTAATTACTTGCGTACCCAATAAGCGATTCTTGACATCTAACAGCACCACTGCAAAACGTTCTTGTAGCTGCCACATCAAATCTTGGCTAAGGGTAGCAGCAGCAGCAAGTGGGCTATCAATTAATGTGCCATCATTGGGACGTGATTGAAAAGCGCGTTTACCCAATTCAATTGCTGCTAAAATGCTTGTCGCCTTCGCCGGGCCAACACCAGAAATTTGCATTAACTCAGCAGGGCTAACTTCTCGCAGAACTACCAAAGGATCGCGTTGGTGTTTGCCTAATTCGCTCAAGATATATTGTCCCAAACCCACAGCAGATAGTTTTCCTGGCCCTTGACCGGTGCCTAGAAGAATTGCAATTAACTCCGCTGTGGCTAAAATTTTGGCACCATGCGTCATTAATCGCTCACGCGGACGCTCATTTGTAGGTAAGTCGGCAATTCTGAGGCAATAGGTCATATTAAACTAAGAAAATAGCACCACACATAGAACTATCCTTAGTTATCCCTCGTTTGCTCTCAAAATCATCTTTATTTGAGAAAATCTTTAATTTTGGGGAATTTTACCTCTAGTTCCTATGTAGAAATACCTTTGATAACACCATCTTCTCAAATACTTGCCACAAGATTTAGATAAAATTGGATTTAGTCTATTAATCGAACATACTTGAGATAGGAGATGAGATGAAGGTATTTATCAGCTACAACTCTCAAGATAGAAAGTTAGCTTGGCAAATTGCTGATGCTCTGCGAAATGCAGATTTTCAAGTTTGGGACGATACTCAACTCTTCCCAGGCGATAACTGGGCAGAAGTTATTGCTAATGAGCTTCGAGAGTCTGATGCAATGGTTATTTTACTAACGCCTAACTCAGTTTATTCTCCCTACATGAATGCCGAAGTAGGCTATGCTCTAGGCGAACAGGGCTATAAAGGTCGGGTAATTCCTGTCCTTGCTGCTCCTTCTGAACAAATTTCTCAATTAGAACTAGAAATTCCCTGGATTCTGAAGAAATTTGGGATAATTTACTTATCAAATCTTGGGCATGATGAGGAAGGTTTGAGAAATATTACCCAAGCTCTCAAAAAAGCTGCTGCTTAACAGGAGTGGATTTTCTAAATAATGATACCAAGTGAAGCTTTTCTTTCCCATTCAAGCCAAGATCAAGAATTTGTTTCTAAATTAGCAGAAGTTCTGCGTCATCATGGCATTCCAGTTTGGTACAGCAAAACGAATATTTTAGGTGCACAGCAATGGCATGATGAGATTGGAAATGCACTAAAAAGATGTGATTGGTTCCTTGTAGTACTTTCTCCAAACTCAGTAGATTCAATGTGGGTTAAGCGGGAGTTAATATTCGCCCTCCAACAGAATCGTTTTGAAAATAAGATTATTCCAATTGTCTATCAAGATTGTGATTATGAGCAGCTTTCTTGGGTGCTATCGAGCTTTCAAATGATAAATTTTCAAGAAGCTTTTGAAGATGGTTGTCGTGATATTTTACGTATATGGGGCGTAGGCTACCAGTTACGTTAGTAATCCTCTGGCTACAGAATCAGTCCAGAAGGGTCAAGCATCCCGCTATTTTATGCAGAGATGAAAATTGATGCAGAAAATCGATACCACGTCATTCCCTGCACCCGACCCCATGAAGAATAATTGGGAGTTTGCCGAAGTCTGGATTGATGCAATGCTGTCGCCTCGCTATGTGTTGTTACTTCTTGTCGATCCAGAGGGAAAGTTTTGTGTATACGATCCCACCGAGGGTTATAAAGTCATATTTACTTGTTCAAGTTACGAAGAGGCTCAACTCTGGTTGCTAGAAGATGAGTATGAGCAAATTGAAGGGCGCGTTTGTGCATCTTAAGTTTGAGTAAGCAAAGTGCGTAGTTTACTACAGTAGGCATCGCATAATTCAGCAGCCCAACACTACAGACGATCGCCAACCATTTAAACCCCTTCATTTTTGCTAATTACTGATAAATTTGCGTTGCTTTCAGCATGTGGTAGGTAATAATCAACTGAGTCAGAGCCAGAGGATAACTTTGGAGTGTCTCTCCAGTTGTACCAGCAATTTTACCCAGTTCTGGATTACTTTCGCGATCGCAAATATTTCGTAAATGGGGCATATCAGAACAAATAATATGCTCTAGCTTATTCACCTGGTCTAAGGTAGCATGACCATCAACTTCTAAAACATCTACCGGCTTACTCATATCCCTGTCTAGCCCCAGGCGGATTGCTGAGTCAGAATTGCCATAGCTAGAGTTGGTAATTGGGGTAAAATCTGGATGGGGAATTGTTGGACGAAGTACCAGACGGACATTCAAGTGTCCATTGGTTTCATCATCTTCCCCGGTGGGTGGGTAGAAACTGATTACTATATCAGACCATTGCCGCTGCGGACGGATAAACTCTGCTGAATCTGGTTCGCGCTTTTCTAGTTCCGCTAATACCTGTTCATCTGTATAGCCGCGCTTTTGGGTGTCTCGTTTCACTTTCCACTTAGCGCGTAGTGTTTCTGGGGGTGCAAGGTAAACTTTAACATCGTAGGAATCACGAGCAGCACGGGTAGAATAACCGAGTAATCCTTCAATAATGACGAATTTATTCGGCTTGATATATTGCGGTGGCTCGAATGTACCGGTTTTATGGCTGTAAACTGGCTTAAGAATTGGTTGTCCTGTGCGTAGCAGCGACAGATGTTGCTGCATAATATCTAAGTGATTGCAGTCGGGGTGAAGGGCAGTAATGCCAATTTCTGCACGTTGTTGGCGATCGTAACGGTGATAATCATCTGTACAGATGATTGTGACATTTTCTGGGCCGAGTGCCTGAGCAATTCCCCGCGTTAGTGTTGTTTTCCCAGCAGCGCTGTCGCCGACAATACCAAGAATTATTGGACGGCTCATCATAACCTCCCAGAATAAAAACAAGTTTAGTAATAAAATTACCTACATATAGTTTTTATTCTAGAAGGGTTTAAGCAAGTAACTCAAGCAAAGACTTGGTATGCAATATAAAAACACATAGGATATTTGTGCGATGCCTACGGCGGTAAACTACGCTTTTTGCATAATAATAACAATTTACATAATTGTTAGAATATCTGTACGCATAAAAACTAAACATCCCCTGTTAATCCTACTCTCAGACGCAGATATTCAATTTTGATACAAGCATCCATAACCACATTGAGTCCTGCATCTATAGCTTTTTGTGCTGATGGTTGATGGCAGATACCCAGTTGTGTCCATACAGTTTTCGCACTGAGAGAAATTGCTTCATCTACAATTTCTGGCAAGTACTCAGAACGGCGAAACACGTTAACAATATCCACGGGTTCAGGTAATTCCTGGAGTGCAGCATAACTGGGTTGACCGTCAATTTCTTTAACTATGGGGTTGACGGCATAGACTGTATAGCCTTTCTGCCGTAAGAATTGGGCGATTTGATAACTGGTGCGATGGCGTTTATCAGAGTGACCCACAACAGCGATGGTTTTTGCTTGGATCAACACCTCACGCAGAGCGTTATCATCTTCTTTAAGGTTTGGCACGATTTAAGATATCCTGAGCGATCGCTTTGCTTATCATACTGAGTTGCATTTACAATACCTTCGCCAAAAAAAGAGTATGAAGAGATAGGGCTGCCGTAGTAGAGTTATTGTCCCTCACAACGACAACTCAATCCCAGTTCCGGCATTATTGATCTTAAAGCTCACCCAGAGTGGTTTTCGATATGTCCGTGAAATGTTAAAAATGCTTCCTGAAATCCCTGAGCCTATTTTATTAACCCAGATTTTTGCCAAGCTTACGTCTTTAGGTCGTATTCATCCCGTTTCTACGGGCGTTGAACCCTCGTAAATTGGCAGAGGTATTGATAAGTTAGTAGTTAAAATCGCTAAACCTTGATACGCCTCGATTCGTTGCAAGAGGTA
>NZ_JABXKL010000049.1 GCF_017114995.1 Nostoc sp. NMS9
TCCGCGCTTCCTAAATATTCTCGAATGGCTGGTACTTTATTTTTTCGCAAGTCCCTTGGCTAACTCACTTGTTATCGTCTCGCCAAAATGAAAGGGTGTCGTTGTTCCTGCACGACAGGCATATCTAAAACCGAGGTAGTAGTTGGCGCTTTGGCGCACTATTTAGGATATGTTGAACATTTACCATTAAACCAAAGAGTTGCCGAACTAGAAGCCAGAACAGCAGTGCTGGAAGCTTTGGTAAAAGACAGTTAAATCAAGAATAATTTCAATAATTAAATTTATGTCAGCAGAAAATTCCACCCCAAAAGCCATCTGGATTCTTACTGAAGAAACGGCCCAAACATTAAGTACAACTAGTGAAACATTCAGAAATAGTGGAGCAAGAAGCAGTGGAGATAGAGGAGGACTACTTGGAGTTGAAACTACTGAAGAAATAGTTGTGAGCCGAAAACAAGACGAAATAGTAATTACTAGACACAAAGTAGAGGTAACTAAACTTAAGCAAGAAATGAAGGGGTTTCTGCAAGCAATGCGGGAAATGCTTGATGAAGCTGACCAACCTGATTCTAAGCTCCAGCTTGATGAGGTCGAACTCTCAGTAGAAATTAACGGCGAAGGAAAAATCAGTTTGTTTGGGATTGGTGGTGCGAAAGCCGGGGGAAAAGGAGCGATGACTTTTAAATTCAAGCGGAAATAATTGGTAGTTGAATATGGGAAGGAATTGGGCGATTGTTGTTGGGATTAATCACTATGAGAATCTGCGATCGCTAAACTTTGCCAAGCGAGATGCTTCTGTGATGGCAACTTGGTTTCAACAAGAAGCCAAGTTTAATCAAGTTTTCCTCTTCACTGATGATTCTCCCGCAATTGCAGCCAATTCACCAATTCCCACTCAACCTACTTTCGGTCATGTGCGGAGATTCTTACGGGCACAGTTTGAGAATATTCAATCTCCTTTATTAAAGCCAGAAGATAATTTATGGTTTTTCTTTGCAGGTCATGGCAATCGATATAAAGATAAAGATTATTTAATGTTTTCAGATAGTGACCCAGGTGATGTAGAAAATACTGCTATTTCTGTTGATTATGTAACCCAAAGACTGCGCCGCAGTGGAGCTGATAATGTGGTCTTATTTTTGGATGCTTGCCGAGATGAAAGTAGTAGAGCCGGATTAGGAATTGGTGAACAAAGCTATCAGGGAGTTATTACCTTCTATTCTTGCACAGCTAACCAAAAATCTTGGGAGATTGAGGAATTACAACATGGGTCATTTACCCATTCACTATTAGAAGGATTGCGACTACAGGGAGAGGCTAATTGTGCCACAGTAGAGCGTTTAGCACAATATTTATGTTATCAAGTTCCCCATCTGAATACTCGCTATGGAAAGCCTGCACAAAATCCTTATCTCCAGGCAGAACCGCCCTACAAAATGTATTTTATTTTATTAGAGCAAACTGCCACACTTAGAGATGTAGAGCCATTAAAATATCAAGCCTCTCAAGCTGAAAACAGAGGTGATTTATTATTAGCAAAACAATTATGGGTGAGAGTGTTAGCTGTATCCCGTGGTGATTTGGATGCAATTGAGGCTATTGGAAGGATTGCCAGACGTCAGCCATTCAGTTCTGAACTTCCAATCTCAACTCCTATGCCTGTACCTTCCCCAAGTGGAGGCAGGTCATTAAGTTCTGAACCAGATACAGGTTCATCGACACCACCTGAACCAACCCCAAAATTGCTATTTGCTCAAAGACAAAAGTTTTTACAATGGGTTGGCTTGGGAGGGGTTGTAACAATAGTTAGCGGTGTGTTTTTATCAATATTCTGGAATTATGAACGTTTGCAGAGCAAGTCACCTACACCAAGTTCACCTGCACCAAGTTCACCTGTACCAAATTTACCTACACTACAGAAAGCTTTGCAAAATTGCCGTCTTTCCTCAGCTACCGGAACAAACCCTTCTCTTCCCAAAAAGGGAATTTTAGTGATGGTTGATCCTGGACATGGTATTCCTCCAGACACAGGAAGTTTGGGCTTTTTTCGAGAAGAAGATGTAGTTCTACCTATCAGTAAAAAGATAGCAACAATTTTAGAAAAAAATGGTGTACAAGCGTTGCTAACGCGTGACAAAGACTGTACGATATCAGGAGGTACCGTTCGTTCAAGCTTGGCATATAGAGTAAAAATGGCAGAACAAGTTAATGCCGATTTGTTTGTTAGTATTCACGCTGAAGTTTTTAATAAAAAAGCTCATGGTTTTGAAATCTTTACTTCTAATAATAGTAACAGTCAACGTTTGGGTCAATTAGTGAGTAGTAGCATTGTCCAAAGTATTAATGGCTTGTTCAATAGAGGACTAAAAGCAGGAGAACATTTATTTATTCTTAAAAATGTTTCTATGCCCTCAATTTTAGTAGATCCGGGTTTCATCGATAATAAAGAAGATGCTGCTCTATTGAACAACCCAGATTTCCAAAATAAAATGGCTGAGGCGGTTGCTCAGGGTATTATCCAGTACCTCAAAGAGAAAAAGCAAATTAATTAAAAGGGTTGTTCAGTTAATTTTATGGAAAATTAATAGTAAAGTGCCAGTTTAATAAACTGCGTAATCGAAAATTGCTAAAATTACGAAAGCCATCTCCAAGTCTTATAAATAACTTAAGTTTATTATTAATTTCTTATACAATATCAATCGTAGAAATTTTCTAGATAATATACTGTAGCTTTTAATAATAGTAAAGTCCAACGCGAATGGCAAATATGCGAACGTCAAGCGCGTGAATTACGTGAACGTCAAGCCCATGAATTGCGTGAACGTCAAGCGAGGCTTCATCACTAAGAAAAAAAATTAAGAAAAGTAATTTTCACTCACTCATATTACGTTATGAAAGTAGCAATACTCTCCTTTTTTTCTTTGCATCAACCTACTCAAATTAATGCCTCAATTCACCTAAATCTGAGGTGATGAGTTTTTCAATTAGTTCGATAACACCATCCCCTCGACTACCATTAGTCACAAAATCTACGCGCTCTTTGAGCATCGGTAAAGCATTGGCAACTGCTACTGAATAACTACAAAAACTCAGGAAATCATAGTCATTTTCTGCATCGCCAATCCCGACTGTATTTTCAGGTGATAATTGCATCTCGTCCAAGACAGCGGCTAACCCTGTGGCTTTATTAATTCCTGACGGTAGCACCATTACCGCACCTTTATTCAATATGACTTGTAATTCTAATCCCATCTGGCGGATAGTTTCTAAAACTATGGCTTCTTGGGGATGCCAAGTAGCGACAATTACACGGCCAACTGACAGGGAATTGATTTGGCGATCGCGCAATGCGTTAATAAATTCTGCTGATGGTTGCGAACCTAATAGTTTCTCTTGACGGGTAGCTGGTGAATACAGCAAAGCGCCGTTTTCTGCTACTACATAATCAAATAAATCTACATGTACAAAAACTTGCAGCAATTCATCTAGCTGTCTACCTGTCACCAAGATGAGTTTGTAACCAGAACTTCGCAGACGTGAAAGTGCTGCCAAAGTATTTTCATTTACATGATTATCAGTTGCTAGTGTACCGTCATAGTCAGTGGCCAATACAGAATAACGCATAAAATGTTACTCAATTTTTGTTATTGGTTTGTCATTGTATTGTATTGCTTACCTATGGCGGGTTTTTATTGTGGATTCATAAGTTTTGATTGACTTATGGTTATATCTAACCTGTTCCAGAAATTCAGGTATATACTGCTAATCTGGGAGCGATCGCAGAAGTTAGGAATTAAGGCAAGCTTATAATAGCTTGCTTCTCACGCCCAAGTGAGTAAGAAAGTGGGCACGAAAAAACCAATATATTATCCTACTCATACGACATCTAGAGTAGGAACAATTTTGCTCTGCGATCGCGCATTTTGGACAACCAGAAAATTAACCTGGAGACTTGGTTCATTTCACACCTATTTCCTGGTACGGTTGCTAACCCTTCTGAATTCTGTTTTATTTTTGTCAAAAAAATCAGTATTATCCCTGTAGTCACAACGGGGGTATTTAATGAAAAGTGGCTTCATATAGTTCTTACCTGTTTAAAAACTAGATTTTAATTAAGTGTAAATACGGTAGTTCAAATATATTACCGTTTACAAAATCAGTATTATTCCTGTGGTCAGATTGGGGTTACTCAATGGAAAGTGGCTTCATCTAGTCTTGACATTTTTATGTCTTATTTCTCGAAAGATGTTTATAAATCTCAGTAACACTAAGTAGATTAATTACGATTTACGAATTTACTAAGATTTGCTCATCTTAAAATACGCTACTTTCGTTGAGTTTCACCACAAACCTAGATGTAAACTGATGTACTTTAAAATACAAAAGTTTAATGCTTTTTACTTGATTTTAATTGTGGAATAACTCTACACGAATTTAGCTTACACGTATCGAATTTTAGCTGAAGTAAAAGCAAAATGAGCACAACTCCTATAGGTAGCTACAGGTTGTTCCAGAAACTACATCCGCTATCTCTGTTGGCACAATTAACTAGTCGGCGTGCTACGGGCTGCTTAAGCGTATTTACCGGGATAGTTTCTTGGTCAATCTATCTAGAGGACGGTAAACTTACTTATGCCTCCTATTCAGATAAACTATTTGAGCGCCTTGACAGTCACTTACGGCGCTTGAGTCAGCAAATTCCTGCTCTTAACAGCGCCACTCGCGTACAGATGCGGCTGATGTTTGAGACGAAGAATGAACATCAATCAATACCAAATGCAGATTACCAAGCTATTTGTTGGTTAGTAAATCAGGACTATATTACCTCTGTGCAAGCAGGAAGCCTGATAGACGAATTGGCAAAAGAAGTAATGGAATCATTTCTGTGTTTAAAAGAAGGTAGCTATGAATTCAGTCCTGAAAGCTCTTTGGATGAACTACCAAAGTTCTGTCACCTGGATTTACGGTTGCTTGTTGAACACTGTCAAAAGCAGTTACGAAATCGGCAAAATATTCAGTCATCAATTCCGGCTGGTGGGAGTTCCCAAGTTTTTTCTACAACACAATCGTCTCAAGTTCAGCCACAGCTGCAAATAAAGCTTGGGCAAAAATTGCCAATACCAGTCAATTTTGATATTCCTGATAATAATAAAACTACTCAGCCACCTGTTGGCAAAAAACTATATACAATTGCCTGCATTGATGATAGCCAAACTGTTTTGAATTCCATTAAACACTTTTTGGATGAAAACACATTTTCAGTTGTGATGATCAACGATCCGGTAAAAGCTCTAATGCAAATTCTACGGAGTAAGCCCGATCTGATTTTGCTAGATGTTGAAATGCCAAGTTTAGATGGCTATGAACTATGTTCCTTATTACGTAAACATTCAGCTTTTAAAAATACACCGATCGTTATGGTGACTGGTAGAACAGGGTTTATTGACAGGGCAAAGGCTAAAATGGTCAGATCGTCAGGATATTTGACCAAGCCTTTTACACAATCAGAATTGCTAAAAATGGTTTTTAAACATCTTGGTTGATTGGAATAAGGCAAATAAAAATAACAAAATATGTTTAATTTATTTTTTTAGGAGATTTAATAGTGAGCCTGACTTTGCTTGGCACAATTTTGATTGTAGAAGATTCTCCCAGCGAATTGGAATTAATGAGCCATTATCTCAAAGAGAGTGGTTACAACGTCATTAAAGCAAGTGGTGCAAAAGAGGGTTTAGAAAAAGCTGTGTTAGAAAAACCAGATGCGATCGTTACTGATGTAGTAATGCCAGAAATGAGTGGATTTGAATTGTGTCGTTCTCTGAGAAGAAATCCGATTACTGCAAAAGTGCCGATTGTGGTTTGTAGTTCCAAAAATCAAGAAATTGATCGGTTGTGGGCAATGAGACAAGGTGCAGATGCCTATATAACTAAACCTTACACCCGCGAACATCTGCTACGTACTATTAAATCAGTGGTAATTTGAATCAATGACTAGTACAAACATTACTCTTTCTTCAAAACCAATCCCAAATAATTTAGCAGATGGTTATCTGAAGTTTCAGCTAAATCAACAAACAACTGCTGTTTTATCAATGAAGCATACGCAAGAAGCAATTCTTGTACCTGTTGAATCTATTACGTCAATACCGAATATGCCGTCCTGCATATTAGGATTAATGAATTGGCGGAGTCGGATAATTTGGGTAGTTGATTTACCAAGAATGCTCAATTTAGAATCCCTAGATTATCGACTGCGACAATACAATGTGATCGTTATCCAAGTGGAATCATTGGTGTTGGGATTAGTTGTACAAGAAATAAAAGGTACAACCAAGTTCATAGTTGATGATATTCATTCTCCTATAGGACAAGTGACATCCAGTTTAGTTCCTTATTTATGTGGGTGCGTTGTGCAACAGGAAGAAATATTACTGGTATTAGATGCACAGGCGATTGTGCAGTCTTCTATTCTCCGCAGTGATTAGGGTTTACTACTAAAAAAAGATTTTTAGTGTTCTTATTCACATACTTAGGAGAACTACTTTTATGTTTAATAAAACCAACACGAATCAAGGTAATAGCGCTCAAAATCGAGCATCGCTGATTTCATCCCAAAAAGCCATTGGGACTGTAGTCAAGCTACCAACTAAGCTGACTACTGAAAGTGCTAATAATTCTTCATTGAATCAGGGTATTGCCTATTTTACAAGGTTGGGATTGGTTAAGAAAGCGACTATTTTAGCGATCGCAATCGGTACAATACCAGTTTTGGGCATCGGTGCGATCGCTTTTGGTTTTGCTAACAAATCTATTACTAAGCAAATTACTCAATCTCAACAAGCCGAAGCCACTGGCTTAAGTGATAAAGTTAACCGCTTTATGTTGGGACGCTACGGTGATATTCAGCTAATATCAAATTTGCTATTTTTGACAAATTCTCAAGCTAGTATTAGTACTCAGGAAAAGCAAGCAGTCTTAGATCGGGTTGTCGAAGCCTACAAAGCTTATGACAGCATTGCTGTTTTTGATCGCCAAGGTAACTTGATTGTGCAATCTACAGGCGAACCCCTGGAAAATCAAAAAGATCGTACCTATTTTCAAGACGCTTTACAAAAAGAGACTCCTGTCATCAGCAAACCAGAAGCAGCAAAAAATACTGGTGTCGTGAGTATTTATCTAGCTGCACCTGTAAAAGAGACAAGAACGGGTCAAACTATTGGCGTGGTACAAGCACGTATGCCCGTAAAATCTTTAGAAGAAGTCATCAAAAACTACGCAGCCAATGGACAACAATACCATTTGCTCGATGCTTCGGGAACGGTTTTCTTGAGTCCCCAAAAGGAATTATTGGGGAAAGAGGCCAAGGGAGAGTATTCTAATTTACCTAAGCTGCTAGCACCCAAAAAGGTAAATAGTTTTATAGAAGTTCCCAAAACTCACAAAAAACAAGAACTAGTTAGCTATGTACCAGCTAGTACCCTAGATGGCTTACCTGATTTAAACTGGCAGGTACTTTTATCTACAGACACCGCAACTGTATTTGAGCCGCAAAGACAATTGTTGTGGATTATAGCCATCGGCACAGCACTGACAGCATTGATTGTGGGTGCGATCGCATCTCGGTTAGCTAAACTGACTACACAGCCAATTCTCAATGCGACTGCGGCATTAGCAAAGTTAGGTCAAGGTAAATTTAATACCCGTCTGGAAATTGAAAGAGAAGACGAATTAGGGGTATTGAGTGCAAATATCAACCTGATGGCTGAACAATTGCAGGTCTTAGTTAAAGAACAGCAACAGGAACTAGACGTTGAAGGGACAAAATTACTAGCAGATATTACCCTACGGATTCGGAGAATTCTCAAAACTGAAGATATCTATCACGCAGCAGTCAAAGAAGTTCAGCGAATCCTCAAAACAGACCGAGTAATCATTTATAGTCTGAATCCAGGTACTTTGGCTGGCGTTGTCGTTGCGGAATCGGTAAATGATAATTGGCCGGAAATGCTGGGAGTGCAAATTGAAGACTCTTATTTTCGAGAACATTATCTAAAAAGCGATCGCAATGAAGAGGTGCAAGCGGTTGCCGATATTCATCAAGACCAAAGCCTGAAAAATGTCGACAGTTATATCCAACTGTTAGAAAAATTTGCTGTCAAAGGTTATTTAATCGTACCGATTCTTGCCCAAGAAAAACTTTTAGGCTTATTAATTGCTCATCATTGCGAAACTCCTCGTGTTTGGCAACAGCCGGAAATTGACTTGTTTCAACAAATAGCAACTCAAGTCAGCTATGCCTTAGAACAAGCCAAATTATTAGAAGAGATAGAAAAAGTCAGAAATGTAACTGTAAGTAGTGGATCAGACGAAACACTGCAACAACAACTTTTACAACTACTCAACGACGTAGAAGGTGCAGCCAGAGGCGACTTAACAGTGCGTGCAGACGTAACCGCTGGGGAAATTGGTACTGTTGCCGACTTCTTCAATTCCATTGTGGAAAGCCTCCGGGATATTGTTACCCAAGTTAAACAAGCTGCCATCCATGTAAATAGTGCTATTGGCTCTAACGAAGGAGCCATCCGCCACCTAGCAGAGGAAGCGCTTACCCAAGCTGCCGAAATCAACCGCACCCTTGATGCTGTTGACCAAATGACCCAATCTATGAAAGCTGTAGCCGAAAGTGCCGAAAAAGCTGCCTTCATTGCTAACCATGCTGCTCACACCGCCACTAACAGTGGACACGCGATGGATTTGACAGTACAAAATATCCAGTCTTTGCGGGAAACTGTGGGTGAAACTGCTAAGAAAGTGAAACGTTTGGGAGAGTCTTCGCAACAAATTTCTCGCGTGGTTTCCTTGATTAACCAAATCGCGATTCAAACTAACTTACTAGCCATCAACGCCGGTATCGAAGCAGCACGCGCGGGTGAAGAAGGTCAAGGTTTTGCCGTAGTGGCTGAAGAAGTCGGCGAACTAGCAGTTAGGAGTGCCGCAGCAACCCAAGAAATTGAGCAAATTGTTGAAAATATCCAACGAGAAACCAGTGAAGTGGTGCAGGCGATGGAAATAGGAACCACCCAAGTCGTAGAAGGGACTCGAATTGTAGAGGAGGCGAAACAAAGTCTAAGTCAAATTTTGGATGTATCGTGTCAAATTGACTCCTTAGTGCAGTCGATTTCCACTGCAACTGCATCTCAGGTTGAAACATCACAAAGTGTTAGCCAATTGATGAAAGATATCGCTGCTATATCACAACGCACCAGCGATTCTTCTCGCCAAGTTTCTGAATCTCTGCAACAAACTGTGGACATTTCCCAGCAGTTGCAAGAGACTGTCGAGGCTTTCAAAGTTAGTTAAGTTTGTCATTTGTCATTTGTCCTTTGTCCTTTGCTATTTGCTAGTGATGAATGACGAATGACTTTTGTTATTTGTCTGTTGTCATTTGTCCTTTGTCCTTTTACTAATGACCAATGACGAATGACTTTTGTTATTTGTCCATTGTCATTTGTCCTTTGTCCTTTTACTAATGACCAATGACCAATGACTAATGACTAATGACCAATGACCAATGACCAATGACCAATGACCAATGACTAAGGACAAAAACCATGCTACAAGACAAAGAATTAGAAATCCAGATGCAGTTTCTGGAAGAAGCAACAGATTACTTAAATACCTTAGAAGGGGTATTGCTAGAAATCGATACTAGTAACCGGATCGATTTGGATAAAATCAATGCTGCACTCCGGGCCACTCATTCTATTAAAGGTGGCGCAGGGATGATGGGATTTAAATCGCTCAGTGATTTATCTCACCGTCTGGAAGATTCCTTTAAAGTTTTAAAAACTAAAAAAAATTCTTTAGAAATTGATACTCAGTTGCAAAGTTTATTGCTATCTGGAGTTGACTGGCTGCGTCAAATTGTAGAATTGCTTGCAGAAGGGAATTTTGTCGAAGATCAGTGGTTAGCAACTTTTTGTTATCCCATCTTCGATGAGTTGCACGATCGCTTGGGTGACCCCACCCCAGAAGATGCTTCAACTATGCTATCCCCAGAGGATGGGCAAGACGTTATCCCTTTGCTATTTGCCACAGAAGTAGAAGAGTGTTTGCAGCGTCTAGAATCTATATTGGCAGATACCGAACAACCCAGATTGCATGAAGAACTTGCAATCCTGGCAGCTGAATTAGGCGGTTTGGGAGAAATGCTCCAGTTGCCAGCTTTTAGCAAGCTTTGTGAGTCGGTAACGCAGCATTTGGAAACTGTTAGCAGCGATGTCTTCGACAACCCCTTCGGGGAACGCATTCCCGAAATTGCCCAGTTAGCATTGCAAGCATGGCGGCGATCGCAAGCTTTGGTGCTGACGAATCAGCTAGATAACTTGCCTACAGAAATTGACTTGGGTAGTTATACGCAATCCCAACTACTATTACCAGCAGAAGTAATACCACAGCTTCTCCCCACAGATATCCTCGACACAGAAGTAGTGTCAACAGCTGTTTGGCAAGCAGAGATAACTCCAGAAACTTGGACTAAAGATGAAGCGTTGGCGCAGCCCACCGCAGGTATCGCAGCCAATTTTACATTTGTAGATGCAGAATTTGCCGACGACGTAAATGCTGTTAATGTCACTGAACACAATACAATATTTGCTAAAGAAGAGAATCCTCCAGATGCCAAATTTAGCGAAGGCAAAGGAGAGGCAGTTGCCGTTGGTAAAGAACGAGAAATTCATGAAAATAGCGTTCGAGTTCCCAGCAAACACCTAGAGCAAATTAATGATTTATTTGGCGAACTGATTGTTCAGCGAAATGGCTTAAACTCACAACTAGAAAGATTACGCAAACTCGTTCGTAACCTCAACCAGCGAGTCCAAGTTCTCGACCGCGAAAACCAGGAATTACGTATAGTATCTGATAAAATTTCCACTCAAGCTACCATGTCGAATGGGGCACAGATGCAAGCTGAAAATGTCCACCAAGTACAAGGTACAAACACAGAATTTGATGCCTTAGAAATGGATCGCTATAACGAATTAAACCTGCGATCGCAGGAAGTTATGGAAACCATTGTTCAGGTACAGGAAGTTACAACAGATGTACAACTCAGTGTAGATGATACAGACCATATTGCTCGTAAACTAAACAAAACATCGAAACAGTTACAGACAAAGCTAAATCACATCCGAATGCGACCGCTGTCCGATTTAATTGAACGTTTTCCCAGAGCTTTACGCGATTTAAATGTCGAGTATGGAAAAAATGTTCAGTTAAAAATTGAAGGTGGCAACACTTTAATTGAACGCAGCATTTTAGAAGCTTTAAACGAACCTTTGATGCACCTATTAAGGAACGCTTTCGATCATGGTATCGAAGACTCTGCCACCCGTCGCCTTTTGGGGAAACCAGAACAAGGATTAATTGAAATTACAGCTACTCACCGCAGTAATCGTACTCTCATTACTATCCGTGATGATGGTTGGGGCATTTCTCTGGAGAAAATTCGCACCCGCGCCCTAACTATGGGATTGGATGCTTCTTTACTCGCTAATGCTAGTGATGAAGAACTATTATCACTAATTTTTGAACCAGGTTTTACAACCTCCGAGCAAGTCACAGCATTATCTGGTCGCGGTGTCGGTATGGATGTGGTTCGCAACAACCTCAAACTAATTCGAGGAGATGTCAAGGTTGATACGGAACCAGGAGTTGGTACTACCTTTACCTTATCAGTGCCGTTTACACTTTCCGTTGCCCGAGTTCTGCTAGTAGAAATCAATAAAATTCTATTAGCATTTCCCACAGATGTCATTTCAGAAATATCTTTACTCCAAGACGAGCGAGTTTTTGAAATGGCTGGTAGCGAAGTTTTAAATTGGCAAGGAACCATGCTGCCGCTGATTCGCTTAATTCGTTATTTAGAGTTTAATTGCCTACGCTACGATAGCCCAGAGTTGGAAATTCCGGCAGCCATTAGTACTAACAGTGTGTTAGTAGTCAAAGGTAATAATCAGCCAGTAGCAATCCAAATAGATCGTTGCTGGGGTGAACAAGAAGTTGCGATTCGCCAAGTCGAGGGAAATATACCTTTACCTGAAGGCTTCAGCAACTGCACAATTCTCGGTGATGGTCGAGTCGTGCCACTAGTTAATGTTAATGAGTTGCTGTATTGGATTGCTACGAATCAGCGGACTCCTAGAGGCACTCAATTACCATCAGCAAGGTTAAAAACACCGTTCCTGATTTTTGATGAAGACAAAATATCAGCAGCATCTATTAAGCAGAAAGGTACAATTTTAATCGTAGATGATTCGATTAATGTTCGCCGTTTTTTAGCCCTGACCCTTGAAAAAGGAGGGTATCAAGTAGAGCAAGCTAAAGATGGTCAAGATGCCTTAGAAAAACTCCATAGTGGATTAAAAGTTGAGGCAGTAATTTGCGATATTGAAATGCCTCGCCTTGATGGTTATGGCTTTTTAGGTAAGGTAAATTCAGATGTCGATACAAAAAATATTCCAGTTGCGATGCTGACTTCTCGTAGCAGCAATAAACATCGGCAACTAGCTATGCAATTGGGGGCGCGGGCTTACTTTTCTAAACCTTATAATGAGCAAGAATTACTTCAAACGCTGGAGGAAATAATTAGTAATATTGCAGAAAAGGCAGCTTCTAATTAAAAATTGATAATTCATAATTAGGTTTCAAATATTTTCGTAGAGTGGATTATGCCAAAGACTAATACCAATTCTGTAAAATGAGGCAACAGATGTAAGCAGGGATTGCCTTGCTGCATCTAAATTTCTCAATTGCGTTAGCGCAGCGTTAGCGAGTCCGCGAGCGTCATTGCGAATTGCGAATTGGTATGATGTTGTGCATCAATAAAACCTCTTCACATATTCGGACACCCTGGCATGTTATCTCCAAGCAGCAACCGTGCCAGACTGGGTAAAGCTTCACCATAAGTGGGATGGATGTGAACCGATCGCTCTAACAACTGCCAAGTTGCTCCTGCTTCCATCAGGGATAAAAATACATGCACCAGTTCAGCAGTTTCGTACCCCACCAGGGTTGCTCCCAGGATTTTGTCTGTGTCGCTGTCGATCACCATACGATAAAATCCGAGGTCATGCCCCCACTCGATCGCACGCGCAATTTGGCTCATGGGTAACGTGACAGCAAGCGCGTTGATGCCTTGTTTCTGAGCCTGTTCTAACGTCATACCCACTCGCCCCACCTGGGGTTCTGTGTAGACCGCATAGCCAAGGACACGATCGCTCCGTGTCCGCTTTTCTCCACACAAAATTGCTTTTAAGCGGCGATAGTCCTCCCACGAGACGTGCGTAAAGGCAGGCTGTTTGGCAGCATCCCCGATCGCATAGACTCCAGAACAGGTAGTATGGAACTGCTCATCAATTTTGATAAACCCTCGATCGTCTAGCTCAATTCCACTCTTCGCTGCATTTAATCGACTTGTATTAGGTTTGCGTCCAATCACAACCAGCAACGCTTCTCCCTGGAGTTGTTCGCCACTACTCAGGGTCAGGCTAAACACATTACTCTCGTGGGCGACGTGATTCACATTGACTCCAAAGTGAAGCCCAATGCCATCCTGTTTTAATGCTTCTGCTAAGACCTTGCTGACATCAGCCTCTTCCCGATCGAGGACGCGATCGCCCCGCACAATTAAGTGGGTCTGACTACCCAAACGCGCTAATCCTTGTCCCAATTCCAAGCCAATATAGCCGCCTCCAATCACCAATAAACGGGCTGGTAAGGTGTTCAAGTCAAAGAAGTTGCGGTTGGTCAGGTAGGGAGTTCCTGCAAGTCCGGGAATATCAGGAATCAGCGATGACGTGCCTGTGTTAATAATTACCAGAGGAGCCTGAAGAGTAACATCCCCACCTTTGACCGTCCGTTCACCCACAAAAGAAGCTTCGGCACAAACGACTTTGACACCTGCAGTCTCCAATCGCTTGCGAATCCCCTGATTAAAGCTGCTGCGGATTCCCCGAACTCGCTCCATGACAGCGGGAAAATCCACTTCAACCTGCGTGTGGATGCCTAACTTCTTGCCCTGGCGCGCCCGTCCTGCTGCATGAGCCGCAGCTAAGAACGCTTTGGACGGAGTGCAGCCATAGTTGATACAACTGCCGCCTAAAGCATCCCGCTCAAACAAGACAACCTTACGCCCATCATTGGCAAAATCAGCCGCCAGTGGAATGCCTCCTTGACCACTGCCGATTACAATGACATCTGCTGTTTCCATAAGTGCTAAACTCCTTATAAATTCTGACTTCTGACTCCTGGGTGCTGAATTCTTACGAGTTGATGATAGTCTGATTGATCATTCGAGGATTTCTTGGGTTCCAATTAGGTGTTCTTATTCTTCAACGCTGATTCCAGTCAAACCACTCAAATTATTTGAGTTAAAATTCAACTTATCAGGTTGTGCGTGGTATTCGTGATATTCTCTGTGAAAAATTGCAAAAGGTATTGAGCCGAGAAATTTCTATATCAATTCAATTTGTAGTGAATTTATGGTAACTGTGACACTGACGGCTGTTGCTACTGCGATCGCTACTACGCTTTGGACTAAAGCACAGGAGAAAATCGGCGAAAACATTGGTGATGCTACATGGACGCTAGGTGGCAAGTTAATCGAATTACTCCGCCAAAAGAATAAATCGCCATTACTCACCAGTGCTGTAGAGGGAAATGAACCGCAGCGATTAGATTATGGTCAAGCAGTGCTGGAACTCAAAGCAGCCGCAGACGCAGACCCAGAAATTGCTCAAGCTGTTGTAGAAGTGGAAGCAGCAGCAAAAGCAGAACCAAAACTCACTCAAAAAATTCAAGAAATCGAAAATACCCTCAAGTCTCAACAGCCAACTATTCAAAATCTGACGCAGCTAGCAGAAAAAATTGGGGTTGTAAATCAAGGACAGATAACTAACCAAACTAATAACTTCACGATTTGACTACAGTCGTCTCAAGGGGAGGATGGGACAAAGTTAACTCCCGATAACTGGCGTGAAGTCTGTTGTGAAATACTCGCAGAACGGCGAAAGTTGACTACAAATCCTCTGACATCAACTGAAGGAGTAACCCTGCAAGTTGATGATGTTTACGTGCCACTGGGATTAGTTGAGCGCAAAAAACCATCCAAGCGTCAAGGTGATATTTCTCCAGAACAGGGTTCAGAACTGTACAAGGAGACAGAAATCACCAAAACATTTGAGCATGATGCTTTTCTTGAAGAAGTTCTCAAACAGCAGAAAACGCCTAAAAGTAAAGGTAAGCGAATTACGATTATTGGCGAACCAGGCGCAGGAAAGACAACACTATTACAGCAGATTGCTGATTGGGTATCTCGTGAGATTTATCAGTCGATTGTGATTTGGGTATCTTTAGCAGATTTGCGACAGAAGGAACTAAAATCTTATTTGTTTGAAACTTGGTTAACTCAGGTTGCCGAAAAAACAGGTAAAGCTGAACCCACTGAGCAACTGAAGAATGATTTTGTTGCTCTGTTTAATCAAAATAATGTCTGGCTGCTGCTAGATGGGTTAGATGAAATGTCGGCATCTTCAGGTAATCCTCTCACAGAAATTGCACGACAATTCCGTGAAGTTAGGTTAATTTCTCAAGCGCGAATTGTGCTGACCTGTCGGGTTAATCTGTGGGATGGCAGCACTAATGCACTTGATGATTTTGATACCTATCGCAGTTTAGATTTTTCTTATCCACAACAGGTAGAGAGATTTATTCATAAATGGTTTGTTGCTAATCGAGAAAAAGGGGAGCAGTTATGTACTGCGTTGAAAAAATCAGGTAAGGAACGGATTCAGGATTTAGTGAAAAATCCTCTGCGGTTGACACTGCTGTGTTTAAATTGGCAATCAGGAGAAGGTAAATTACCGGATACTCAGGCAGGACTCTATCAGCAATTTGTAGATGACTTCTACAAGTGGAAAAAAGATGAATTTGCGACAAACTCTGACCAGCGTCAGCAACTCAATGTCAAATTAGGCGAATTAGCTAAAAAAGCAATAGACAAAGAAGCAACCCGTTTTCGGTTGCGGGAGAATTTTGTTAGTCAGTTTTTAGGGAATGCTGATGATGAAAAGTCGCTGCTGAAATTGGCTCTAAATCGCGGCTGGTTGAACTGTGTAGGGATAGATCCGAATAGAAAACCTGTTTACGCTTTCTTTCATGCTTCATTTCAAGAGTACTTTGCTGCTATAGCAATTGATGACTGGCATTTTTTTCTTAACCATGTTCCTAAAAATCCCAGTCAAGGAACTTATCGTATCTTTGAACCGCAATGGAAGCAAACAATATTACTTTGGTTGGGACAAGAAGAAGAAAATCTCAAACAGCAAAAGCAACAGTTTTTTGATGCTTTAGTTAGTTTTAAAGATGAATGTCGAAAATTTTATAAATATCGTGCCTATTTTTTAGCCGCCGCAGGAATTGTAGAGTTTAGAGATTATTTTAAAGCAGATGAAATAGTAACACAAATTTTCAAGTGGACAATTGATAGTCCGAGTCCAATCAAAGAGGAAGCTAGGTCAGCACTGCAACAAACAGACCGCACAAAAGCGATCACAGCTTTGAAACAATTGCTGCAATCAACTACTGTGTTTGACTCCACCCGTATACAGGCAGCATCAAGCTTAGGGGAGATAGACCCTGGCAATGAATTTGCGATCGCAACTTTGAAACAATTGCTGCAATTAACTACTGTGTTTGACTCCACCCGTATACAGGCAGCATCAAGCTTAGGGAAAATCGACCCTGGCAATGAATTTGCGATCGCCGCCTTGGTGCAACTGCTGCAATCAACTACTGTAGCTGGCGAGACCCGTTTGCAGATAGTATTAAGTTTAGCGCTAATTGCCATTGGCACAGGCAATGAAATTGCGATCACCGCCTTGGTGCAACTGCTGCAATCAAATGATGTGAATGACTTCACCCGTATAATGGCAGTATCTAGCTTAGTGCTAATCGGCACAGGCAATGAAATTGCGATCGCCGCCTTGGTGCAACTGCTGCAATCAACTACTGTGGATGACTTCACCCGTAAAGAGGCAGCAGAAAGCTTAGGACAAATCGGCACAGGCAATGAAATTGCGATCGCCGCCTTGGTGCAACTGCTGCAATCAACTACTGTGGATGACTTCACCCGTAAAGAGGCAGCAGAAAGCTTAGGACAAATCGGCACAGGCAATGAAATTGCGATCGCCGCCTTGGTGCAACTGCTGCAATCAACTACTGTGGATGACTTCACCCGTAAAGAGGCAGCAGAAAGCTTAGGACAAATCGGCACAGGCAATGAAATTGCGATCGCCGCCTTGGTGCAACTGCTGCAATCAACTACTGTGGATGACTTCACCCGTAAAGAGGCAGCAGAAAGCTTAGGACAAATCGGCACAGGCAATGAAATTGCGATCGCCGCCTTGGTGCAACTGCTGCAATCAACTACTGTGGATGACTCCACCCGTAAGCAGGTAGCAGAAAGCTTAGGGCAAATCGCCACTGGCAATGAAATTGCGATCGCTGCCTTGGTGCAACTGCTGCAATCAACTACTGTGGATGACTCCACCCGTTGGCGGGCAGCAGAAAGCTTAGAGCAAATCGGCACTGGCAATGAAATTGCGATCGCAGCTTTGGTGCAATTGCTGCAATCAACTACTGTGGATGACTCCACCCGTAAGCAGGCAGCAGATAGCTTAGGGCAAATCGCCACTGGCAATGAAATTGCGATCGCAGCTTTGGTGCAAATCCTGCAATCAACTACTGTGGATCACGACACTCGTAGGAAGGCAGCAGATAGCTTAGGGAAAATTCTACAGGATAATAAGCATTGCTTTGCAGTAGTCAAAATTTTAAGTGGTTATTGGCGATTGGATGCTAAAAACTACGATTTAGCCTGGAAATGCGCTCAGAATATGCCTTACCCCGATTTCTATCAAGCTTGGCATCAGCATAATGTTGCTACTTGTGCAATGCGAAGCTTGAAGAAAATCCTCTTCACAAGAATAATTTAACTACTTTTGCTGCAGTGACGTTACAAATCTAGTTGTGGTAATGAACTTCGTCATATTTGTGGTAAATGCTTAAATCAAAGCTGCAAGCTATTTACGAATTGGTAAAATACGCACCCTAGATTGAGCTTGGTCAATAGTAACTAATGCACCTGACTCCAGTAAGGACTCAAACTGATTCAGGGCTGAAATGACTAGATTTTCGATACTGTTTGGCAAAATATCCTGAGCGCGAACTTGAATTACACTGGGGGTATCAGCACCTGTTGCAGCTAACAAAGTACCGAAGTCTAAATCGTGAGTAAAGACGATATAACTGTTAGTTCTTGCCCACTTCATAATGATTGCATCTTTCTCACGGGGGTTGCCAATAGTACACCAGTGGACAGACGAAATATTGTACCTCTGAAAAACCGCAACCTAATCAGGGGAAAGGTTCATATCAATCAAAATTTTCATGCACTTTTTAGAGGAACTTCAATTTCTTCAACTCGCCATGCAGCATAGGCAAGTGCCTCATAAATATCAGCTTCTTCGAGGTAGGGATATGCTTTAAGAATATCGTTATTGCTGTGTCCAGATGCCATTAACCCAACGATAGTACCAACAGTAATACGCATTCCTCGAATGCAGGGTTTACCACCCATCACTTCTGGATTGCGGGTAATTCTGGTGAGATTTTGCATGGTTGTTACCTCGCTATGTGGGGTTATTAGATTGAAGAATTATAAATAACTGCGTCCATTTTTTCTATTATCTGAATTTTTCACGTTAAGCATTAGAAGTTGTTTTAAATTAGATGTAGGTTGCGTGAAGCACTGTCCAACCCAACATGGATCTTGGTGTTGGGTGTCGCGATCGCTCTACCCTACCTACATTTCAGCATCATGTTGTTACTCGTGCGATGCAAAGCTTAAAGAAAATCCTCTTCAGAAGAATTTGAGCAATTTTGTAGCAGCAACGTTACAAATGAAGTTCCCGTGGTAACAACAGCTTGTCCATTTGTTACCAACACAACCTGTTTGGTTACGAATGCTTATCCGTTAGTAACGAAAACTTATGCGTTCGTTACCAACACAACCTGTTTGGTTACGAATGCTTATCCGTTAGTAACGAAAACTTATGCGTTCGTTACCAACACAACCTGTTTGGTTACGAATGCTTATCCGTTAGTAACGAAAACTTATGCGTTCGTTACCAACACAACCTGTTTGGTTACGAATGCTTATCCATTTGTGGCAAACGCTTATGCGATCGTTAACAACGCTTAAATAAAACTGATCAATGAAGTTATTTCGTTACCAGAGCTTATCCATTTGTGGCAAACGCTTATGCGCTCGTTACAACAGCTTAAGCAAAACTTATAAATAATCATGTCTGGCACTGTATAGCTGTAGTATTGATGCTTAATCAGCGTCGGGTAGTTTACATTAGATTACACGACTGCAAAAGTTTTAAAGGTTTTTTTATGAACAAGATGGTAACAGTTGTATTTGATGGAGGTGTTTTGCGCCCAGATGTTCCTTTGGATTTAGCACCTAACACACGTTACGTAATTACAATTCAAGAGTTGCCAGAATCATCGGGTGATGCTTGGGATATTCTGGAGGCGATGATGGGAACTGTTGATGCACCCCAGGATTGGTCTAGCGAACACGATCATTATTTGTATGGTACATCGAAAAAGGCAAATCCAGACAATCCATGAGTGATGATCGCTTATTTATGGATACGGTATTTATTCAGGCTCTATTGAATAAACACGATCAGTATCATCATCAAGCTAAAACATTTCTGCCAAGAGTACGAGTAGCAAAGACTGTTTGGGTTACAGAAGCGATATTGGTAGAGGTTGGTAATAGACATCTCCAAAATAGTATATTTTGTGATAAAAGAACATCATGAGAAGTTTTTTAACACGAAAATATGAGTGACATACTGAATCACATTGAGGAG
>NZ_JABXKL010000109.1 GCF_017114995.1 Nostoc sp. NMS9
CTATTTAATTACACTTGATTATAACCCATCAGAATTAATGGGACAGACCACTAGTCGCAGTATTAAGTAAAGTTTGAGCCTGCTTTGTGGTTATTTGTGACTGTTGCGGGTGTGGAACCTAGAAATAATGCTGCTGAAAGAGCTATACGCCATGCTGTCATTTGGAGGCGTACCAGTTTTGGTTCTCAAACCCAGGCTGGTAGTAATTTTGTGCAAAGGATGTTGACCGTTGTCACTACTCTTAAGTTTCAGCGTCGAAATGTCTTAGAATTTATGGCTCAAGCAGTGAGCGCCAAACACCAAGGTAAACCTTCTCCTACTCTACTTCCTCAAATTCCTCTAGCTTCTACTGTTGTCAAAAATGCTGCTTAAAACTCTCGAAGTTATACGGCTTTATTTCCCGAATTGAATCAGTCTGCTGTTTCCTTGTGTTGAACTATTACTCTTTGATAGGGTTTTGCTGTCTTATTATTTGCGATCGCCCCGTGGTCGATTACCGTTGCGGCTTGTTGGCAGTAGTAAGGATTATCGTAAAATTCAATCGTCCGAGTACTTCTCTACTACCAATGATGTGGTACTAAACGATGCTTTTAATATCTTGGTAGAAGTTGTAGACGCAATTGATCAGGTTGAACAAGCCACTCAACAGTAAACAGGAAGAATCTCAATAAATAGGAGCAATAACATGACGTTAACTCTTGATAATCACTCTCAAAACCAAGAATCGTCTTTAACTAAAGCATTGCGACAAATACAGCAGTTAAATTCCAGAATTCAGGAATTAGAGCAGCATCATCAAGACTATATGCGTTCGCAAAAGAATTTGATTGCTGCCATTGCTGAGATTTGTGTTTCTCCGATGCAAGAAGTACAGGCGCTTCGTATTCTGATTTATCGGGGAGAAGCAGCTTGTCGGCAGTACTTGCGTTCACTGCTAATCAAACAAAGTCAAGCTTCATAGAGGTGAAATGTTCTTCGTTAATCCAAGAGATTCAGGAGGTCAGGCGGTCCGTGATTCCGGTTCTGTGCGTGATATTTCCAAAACCCGACGTAACCAATATGAAGTTTGTCCAGCAGCAGATTGTTTTTGTTCGGCATCCGACCAAATATTGTCCCAATTGAATAGCCATCGAGTCAACATGCGACCTAAGTCAACCAACTCTGCTGCTCTATCAATGTCATCTGCTTTCACCATATCTGGTACAGTCCACTCGATAAAGTATCGACTTTCTTTGACCAGAGTCAGCATCAATTCCTGGGATGATGGCTGTGTCCACAAGGATTGAATTTGCTCAAGGTGTGCAGCTAGATGATGCAAACGGGTAGTCACATCATCTTGTATGAAAATTTGTTGTCTCGGTGTCAATTCGATCATAAATTTCCCAGGAATTCGATAATGATTTGAGCAACCCTTTCTCTAATATTAGAGTCCAATATCTCCATTGACCTATTTTGCCGGGGACGAAGATTGACAATTGATTCAAAAATTATCTTCCCAGTCAAAGGCATAAAACTGGCTGCCCAGATATTTTCTTGCCGACTACCATCACCCAACAGAGCCTGTTCGCAATCATAGTGTAAATCACCGCCACCAATCAGTACCCGACGTTCGATATCGACTGCGGTTTTGATGTAGAACTTGTGCTCTTGGAGCATTTGTTCAATTTGCTCAGGGGTGGCGCGTTCGCGTAACAGCAGAATCATTTAAATCTTAGCCTCTGTCAAAGAAAGGCATTTCAATTATTGCAAGTATCACTGTATTACTGGCAGTTTAACCGGAAAAACAATTTTCTAGAAGTGAATATGAACACTCCAAAAGTTATTACCATCCCTGATGGACATCACCAAAATATTCGTTGGGACAAAGAACCAAGCAGGGATTGATTGTAGGCGTTCAGTATTGTTTATTTGAAAACTTGGTGGCTCCTGAACACTATGGTTCATGGCGATATGCGGTACTAATTGGCACTGAAGATGAACAAGTAGAATATGTTACGGAGTCGGGAATTAAATTACTTTCTGCTCAAGAATTGCGATTGGAGATGGAAAGCGAGATTGATTTTTGTCAGCGCAAGATTCAGAACCTAATACAGCAGCTAGAGGTGATCTAAAAAATCGGTCCTTAATTTAGAAATAGCCCCAGAAGCCCGTTTTTTTGCCCATCTTTCAGCCGTGCCGCTTTGACTTATGACATCGCTAGTCTTTACCTAGACTGGATTTGAGGCATTTTGGTCATCTGTGTTATTCCTCCGTAGGTATTGCTGATTCGTCTACTAAAAATGTTTCCCAGTCAACTGTTTCAATATCGAACACGTCTTTCAAGCCGTTGTTTTTGAGTATGTCTGCAATTAGTTCACTAACCGTAGAGTGATTAATAGCCGCTTCTTGTTTCAAGTCTTGGCAAACTTCTCGCCAATTCCCATCACTGGAAACCCGATCAATTAAAATGCGCGTTTGGGAGTGAAAATTTGATTGCCTGTGTTTTGGAAAATATCTTTCTGCCATTCGCCGCCAATAAATCCTTTATCGGCGATCGTTTCCATGAAACTGCATCAAAGACAATTGCCTGACCCATTCCGACACTGTTCAATAGCTTTAAATGTAGTCCTTATTCCACATAGCTTAGAGCTTTTCTTAGTGCCATTCGCCTCTGTAGTCTTTGGTTCGTCGGGTCATGATCGGAACTTCGTTGCAGTCCTCGAACTAGCAAATGTCAGACGAAATCATCGCCGACGGCCAGATAGGCCAAGAGGCTAAGAGTTCTGGATTTTTTACGTTGTACTTACTGAGAAAGGCTTTCCGAGTGCGACAAGTCTAATTAAATCAGCTGCTTTTTCGCCGATCATAATAGTGGGTGCATTTGTATTTCCTGTGGTGATTGTTGGCATGATGGATGCATCCACGACACGCAACCCCTCAACCCCATATACCCGCAGTTCAGGGTCTACAACTGCCATTGGATCAGTACCCATTTTGCAGGTGCTGACTGGATGATACACCGTATTGCAAACTTCTCGGACGTAAGCAACGAGTGCTTCATCGCTCTGCTTCTCTGCACCAGGAGCGACTTCCTGACCACGAAACTCATCAAAGGCACTTGCATGGAACAAATTACGCATTAATTTAATCCCAGCAACGAGTTTTTGCACATCGGCTTCACTTTGTAGATAGTTTAGCCTAATCATCGGTGCGTCTTGGGGGTCGGGTGAACGCAAACTAACACTTCCAATGTTTTTAGGATGGGTCAAAGTCTGAGTTAAATATATGCAATTAACTCTAACTTGTCGTCCACTCAGAGTTGAAACTTCTGCTCAATAGAATGATTGATGAATCAGTTCATCTCAAAATGGAAGGTTGGCTCCAACTTTAGTTGGAATCCAAATTCAAACCTTAGTAGGATTTTTTTGGCGAAGGTATTGTCATTTCAAGCGCTCTAGTAAACGATCGCCCACTCGCAAGGAATTGGCGATAATGGTCAGTGTGGGATTGACGGCAGAACTGGATGGAAAGAAGCTGCCATCGACTAAAAATCTGACAATTGAATACCTAAAACACATCCTTCATAGTTGTTGTTTTGTCAGCGCCTAAGTCTTACTAGAAGATAAAATAATCAACAGTTGGCTCTTGAACGGAAAGAGTTTTTTATACCCTCCTAGTGGGCTATTCTCGGTGGGTACTTAGCTTGAACATAGAGAACATCTCACAATACTTCTCGGTTTTTGCAGTTCAAAAGAGGAATTTAGTTTAGGAGAAAGGAGAAAGGTTTTTTCTTTCACTTTTCCCTTTAACCGAAAAATATTGCAACATCTCAGTAGCTTCCAAATAACTACATAGTCAATATCTTACTTAGATGTTTATACTTAAACACTCATCTTTGCATACTCTTCACATTATGTGCTGCTCAATGTATATACCAATACTAAACTTTGTCTATTCTTCATCTACCTCTAGTTTTTAAGCAATAAAAAAACAGTAGGCAACTGTTTGAATAAGTGATAAAAAATACATGTTTTCCTTTTTGAATGCTGCGATCGCTTGTCCATTTGCACCGATTGGAGCAATCTTTCTACTTCCTGGCTAATGCGTCATCGGTTGGGACTTAAGGCGGTGCTGATGGATCTGATGGCTGGGGTTGAGATTAAAGGCGACGAGGCAATGATTGAAACTTTGGCAGAGTTCTCCAAAGTAGAATCGGCTTCAATGTCGGAAATAATGTTAAACACAACACACTTCAGTCTTAATCTTTGAAATAATCTATCTGTTGCAGTTTTTACTGCAATTTTTGTAGCTGTTCCTAAATTCCAATTATTCAGCAACAACCGCACTTCTCGATTAAGAGAAACACGTATCATCTTCTCCTAAATCAATCATCCCTTGATGATCATAAAATTCTTCTGCTCCTGGTAGCGAATGCAACCCAACTCTACCCTCATAACCTAGTTCTAGCTACAAATCATTATTATTTTTCTCTCGTTGTACGAAACCACTCTCCCAAATTGGGAGAGGGGAGCATAATTCTCCAATTCCCCTTCTCCCAACATGGGAGAAGGGTTAGGGGATGAGGGCAACTCTAGACGCTTTCTCTTACCTAACTTTTTCCTGAAGTTGACACCAATGATGGTATACCGTGCGCCTACGGCAATCCATAAAGGCTTAGATGCGCGATGGCAGCAATCCATTGAAGTAATTTTGCTGAAAAACGGGAAGACTATGGTTACTCCCTAATGGGGAATTTCTATGAAAATCCTGAACAGCAAAATGCTCAAAAAATCTCTACTTAACTGTTTAATTTTACCTTTTTCTCTAGTGCCCTGGCTCTGTGTGGGAACGCTTTTTGATTCCCAAGCCAATGCTTTACCAGGGCAAAGTACAGAAGAGGTAGGCACTTGGATTAAAGCACATCCGACACTCCGCCCTAGGAGAGGGGAGCAATTATTTGTGCAAAAGACTGATACTGCTGCCCAACGATTCACTTTTCAAGCGTCGGTATTGCCTCCCGGTAGGGTGGAGTTTTCTAAAGACCGTGGCACAATTCGGACTGAGCGCATTACTATGTATGATGCTATTAACGGCATGACATTTGCGCGTCTCCAAGAATCCTTGCGGGTGATTTATGGCTTGGAGATTTATCAAGACTACGATCGCGCCCAAGTGGTGTATCAATATCCCAACCAGAAGGTAGTTAATTCAGCCCGTCTAGCCAAAACTCCGATTCGGGAAGCCTTAAAGGGAGAATTGCGAGTAGGCGATCGCTATGTATATTGGGTGGAAGTTGCCCAACCCAAGAATGGCAAAGCTTTTACCGGTCAAATGACCGTTTTGCTCAAAACTGACCTAGACAAGTTAGAAAATGAACTGCAAATTCGTTAATGGGCGACAAGAGGAGGCAGGAGGCAGAAGTTCTTTAATTTTGAATTTTGAATTTTGAATTTTGAATTGATTCCTCCCTCATCTCTTCCCCAACTCCATCTGAGCTAAGGTTTGCCATATACCCGAAAAGATACTTTCAGCTGCTAAGGAAATTCGTAGTAAATCTTCTTTGAGTAGTGGTGGCCAATCAACCCCGGCTTTACGCCCTGCGCCAAATAGCTGTTGCGCCTTAATGCTTAACTGATAAAGGGCCAAAGCCAGTTCTCGGTCTAGGCTCTTTGCATCTTTGAGGGCTTCAAACACCACTTTCAATGCCAACAAAATCGAAGTGATCTGACCGGGTACCGGCGGTTTGCCCTGTTTCATACGCGTTAACAGCGCATCTGGGTTTTCCTCGGTTGTGATTGTCTGATCTATGAGGAGTTTCCTAGCTGTTTCGTAATTCATGTAGTCAGTTTAGCGTACATTTTGCTTCAGCAATAATACTTAATTAAAAAGTCATAAAACAGCTTTCTAGTTATTTATAGCAATGTCTGATGATTTGTGAAATGATAGGCATGGGGAAAATGATCGGGAATTGACGATACTCTAGGTTAACCAGATAGACTGAATATAATATCTTTGAAAAATTCACCTTACTAGGAGTCAGAAGTAAAATGTTCTCACCGAATTTACTAGAAATTGAGCGCTCTATCCTTGCCTTGTCTGTAGAAGAACAACTTTGGCTGTTAGAAAGTATTGTTCGACAAATCCGAGAAAGGGAGTATGTAAAAGATAAATTTGCTGATGGTAAAAATCTAGAGGAACAACTGCAAGTTACCGCTATCGAGCCAAAGATAAAAATACAAACTACTGCTATAAATGATGAGTTTGCAATTTCTGAAATACTCTGATATGTAGGAATAATCATTATGAAATTGCCAGACTTAAAAAGTTAAATATACAACTTATTGGTGAGCGATCGCCTGTTCACTACCAAACAAGTCGTGCAGAAGTTTTGTCTACACTAATTATGCAAGTAAAATGTGGCATATCTTACTCAGTTATCTGGCTTACTACAATAGATGAAAAAAGAAAAACCTTGGTTTATATTTTCTGAAAAACCAATACTGCTCATCAATTCAAGTTTGCTAAATCTTTTGGTTTTTAAACTATAGGGCATTGGAGAAACAGCTAATTTTTTTTTAATAATAAAACCAGCTTTTTGAATCTTTGCAATCAATTCGTCGGGTGTATATTCAATCTTATGTTCAGGATGTACAAATCCTCTACGTACCAAAAGCTTTGTAAGCTGACGATTTGGCGTATCTAAACAAAATGATCCACCTGGTTTGATGACTCTAAAGACTTCTTGAATTACTTTCTCGGCTTCTTCTTCTGTTACATGCTCAATGCTTTGTCCTGACCACACAAGGTCAACAGTATGTTCTGGAAAATTAGATAAATCTGCCATTGACCGATAGATATAATTAATTTTTGTAAGATTATCTGGAGTTATGAATTGCTGGGGATATTCCTCAGATTGCGGATTATAAATTCTTTCCTCCCGTGGTAGATCAACAATATCCAACTGTTGCGGATTGTACGGATAACCCATGACCATGAGGGCACCTTCTGGAGAAGCAGGGCAAGAGCCTCCTAAATCGAGAATATACTCAGCCTGTGGTAATATTTCCTGTACGAGTTTGACCCTTGCCAGGTGATGCGCCTCTATGCCTGTTCGAGAAAAGAGTTTTTGTTCAATCCCAATTGGTAGCATTAAATAAGAGAGAATAACCTGAATTCTTGAAAAATTACCTTGGTCAAGATTATCTTTGTAGAATGAAAGTTCTTTCTCTGAAGGTGGAGAAAATAAAAAGTATGCATATACTAAATGAACAAATTCTTCATTATTTGGTGAGCGCCAATTAGAGAAGTAGAACAACTCTAGAAAAATAGCAAACCAAAATATACGAATTATATCTTCAGGATAATATCTGGCATACCTAAAAATCTTAGAACAAAAAACACCATATTTAACTATCATTTCATTTCGATCTTTAGTCATAGTAAGCACCTATATAGCAATCCTAAATGATATGTGAAAAATTTTAATTAATATTAAGATAGGCTTTACCCATCAAAATCTGGATATAGTGGGCAAACCACATCCTACGTGTATTTTAAAAATGAAATAGAAATCCTATATTTCTCAACTGTACTAAGAATATTAGTATATTTTATGCCACGCAAACAATGACTGCGATCGCCTAGTTTTGGCGGGTAAGCGCTCGCAAAATCAGATTAGTCTGTATACAGTGAATTTGAAATTTTAAATAATAATTAATATTTCGTTACAAATTTGGTTTGTTTAACTGTACATAACTGTACATAGTTGTTAAGCAATAAATACCATAGATAACTCCGATGTAATCTTTAATAGATTGACTTTTATTTCATATATCTTTACATTTTCACCACATTTTGGTAAAGCAATAGTGCAAATACGCTCTGATGATGTTGCTGATTATCAGTCAATAGAGACAATCTCGCAAAAAAAAATTTTAACGGTGCTTATTACATTGTTTGAAGTTATGTAGCCTTTTGATTACGGCCTATCAACCACTGCGGTAGACTATGCGTTGATTATGATTCTTTCGCAGAGAAGAACACTCGAAAGGAGCCGTTTATTCAATGTCTCATTCCGTAAAAATCTACGATACCTGCATTGGCTGCACCCAATGCGTCCGCGCTTGCCCTACTGATGTACTTGAGATGGTTCCTTGGGATGGCTGTAAAGCTGCTCAAATTGCCTCTTCACCCCGTACAGAAGACTGCGTAGGCTGTAAGCGTTGCGAAACCGCTTGTCCCACCGACTTTTTGAGCATCCGGGTTTACCTGGGTGCTGAAACAACTCGCAGTATGGGTCTAGCTTACTAAAAAGCTGAGTGCTGATCGGAGTGCTGAGTGCTGAGTGCTGAGGAGCCAGTGCGTTGCGGTGAATCCAGCGCTGTAGGCGGGTTTCCCGCCGTAGGCGACTGGTGAACCCGAAGGGAGGTTCCCTCCGTTGTAGCAACTGGCGTTGCTGAGATAAAAAGAAGTAAATTAGAAATACAATTTTTTGATTCTTCACTCGGAACTTGGAACTCGGCACTCAATACTTTTAAGTGTCTCAATAGCAAGCACCTTTACGATCGTAGAGTGGACACTGCCCACCTTACGAAATCGCAATTTTAGATTGGGGATATAATCTCTGGGTATCTAAATCCTAGAAGCTGTATTTGTACCGTCAGGTCAAAAGCTGACGGGAATCCGCTGTAAAAAAACCTAAAATCCATAACAATACCTAGTGGTAGAGGGAGTATTTTACTCCCTTTTTTCTTTCCAAAATGTCCACTTTATGCTACCGACTATACTGGATTTAATCATCTTGAAAAAAGTGGCGTGAAGAATGTGCGGAATTGTTGGATATATAGGCACTCAAGCGGCGACAGACATTTTACTTGCTGGACTGGAGAAACTAGAGTACAGGGGCTACGATTCGGCTGGAATCGCCACTGTTTGGGAAGGTGAGGTCAATTGTGTGCGGGCAAAGGGCAAACTCCATAACCTGCGTTCTAAACTGGAACAAATAGAAACCCCTGCCCAAATTGGTATTGGTCACACACGCTGGGCAACTCATGGTAAACCAGAAGAACACAACGCCCATCCCCATTTGGATACGGCAAAGCGAGTGGCGGTAGTGCAAAATGGCATTATCGAAAACTACCGCGAGTTACGCGAGGAACTCAAAGCAAAAGGACACGAATTTCGTTCTGAAACCGATACCGAAGTCATTCCCCATCTGATAGCCGAATTTTTAAAGAATCTTCCCCCCTCATCTCCCTTCCTAGAGGCAGTTCGCCAAGCCGTTAACCACTTGCGCGGGGCGTTTGCACTTGCAGTTATTTCTGCTGACTATCCCGATGAATTAATTGTTGTCCGCCAACAAGCACCTTTGGTAATTGGTTTTGGTCAAGGGGAGTTATTTTGTGCGTCTGACACGCCAGCGATCGTTGCCTACACTCGTGCGGTGCTACCTCTGGAAAATGGCGAAATTGCCCGCCTCACACCTTTGGGCGTTGAGATTTACAATTTTGCTGGCGATAGGTTGAAAAAACAACCCCGACTGCTCAACTTCAATCCAGCAATGGTTGAAAAGCAGGGATTCAAACACTTCATGCTCAAAGAAATCCATGAGCAACCAGGGGTAGTAAGAGCTAGTTTAGACGCATACTTTAATCCAACCGAATCTACCGAATCGCCAATCAATCTTGGTTTACCTGAAGATTTATATACCGATTTAGAACAAATTCAGATCGTCGCCTGTGGTACAAGTTGGCACGCAGCATTAATCGGAAAATATTTACTCGAACAACTAGCAGGAATTTCAACTCAAGTACATTATGCTTCTGAGTATCGCTATGCACCATCACCCGTGACGGCTAACACTTTGATCGTTGGTGTTACCCAATCAGGTGAAACAGCCGATACCCTAGCAGCTTTGACGATGGAAAAAGAACGTCGCCAAGGGAAAGAACCCAAATATCAAGCGCGACTACTGGGTATTACCAATCGCCCCGAAAGCAGCCTCAGTCATCTAGTACCGCATATTATCAGTACTTTAGCGGGAATTGAAATTGGGGTAGCGGCGACGAAAACTTTTACCGCTCAACTGATGGCGTTTTATGCTTTGGCATTGGATTTAGCCGCTCGTCGTCAGACAGTTTCAAAAGATACATTAGATCAAATTATTAATGGGTTGCGGCAGATTCCCAAAGAAATTGAAGCAACTTTAGAAAGTCAGGAACGTTTAAGCGAACAGCTAGCCCACGAATTCGCCGAAACCAAAGATTTTATTTTTGTGGGAAGGGGAATTAACTTTCCGATTGCTTTAGAAGGGGCGTTGAAATTAAAGGAAATCAGCTATATTCACGCTGAAGGATATCCGGCTGGAGAAATGAAACACGGCCCGATCGCACTTTTAGATGCGAAAGTACCAGTAGTTGCGATCGCAATACCTGGTAGTGTTTACGAAAAAGTTATTTCTAATGCCCAAGAAGCCAAAGCCAGAGATTCTCGTTTAATTGGCGTGACTCCAGTTAAAGATGGCGAAGCTGCGGAAATCTTTAACGATCTTCTTCCCGTCTCTCATGTTGAAGAGTTACTTTCTCCGATTCTGACAGTAGTTCCTTTGCAACTATTGGCTTATCATATTGCCGCCCGTCGCGGTTTGGATGTCGATCAACCTCGTAACCTTGCTAAAAGTGTTACTGTAGAATAGTATTATTTTATACTTAAAATTAAGTGTGGAGGAATAATTCGGTTGAACAATTAATAATTCGGCTAAACAATTAATAATTCGGTTAAACAATAACCCTTTACAGAGTACGCTTGTATTAAGAAGATATGCGATCGCTCTCAGGGGTTATTTTTATGGTTAGAGGCAGAGGAGAATGGACACAAGCCAAATTTGAGCGCTATAGAAAAGAAGGTCGTGGGCGGGGGAGTGGTAAAGACTATAAGCCCTGGATTACAATCCAAGATTTTCCCTCGAAAGGTCGGTCGTCTAGGACTCCTGGCTGGAAAAGCAACCGAGTACATCATTTCTTGTCAGACCAAGAAAAACGATTATTTTATTTATTTGAGTGGTCAGATGTCGTCACAGATACAAGAGAGCAATTCCCTCTAGACGACCTTGACTTAGCAATGAGTATCGCTACGGAGATGGGTATAAAGTATCCTGTAGACCTACAAAGTGGTACTCCTTATGTCTTAACAACTGATTTCATGCTTACAGTAAATCAGAATGGAAAGCAGGTTCAGATTGCCCGAACAGTTAAGCAATCAACAGAGCTAGAGAAAAAGCGAGTAATTGAAAAATTGGAATTAGAGAGGCGGTACTACTTAGCAAAAAGCATAGACTGGGGAATTGTTACAGAAAATGAAATTCCAAGGCTATTAGCGGAGAATGTTGAGTGGATTCATCCTGCCTATAAATTAGAAGCAAATTCTGAAATGGATATTGCCCAATTACATGAGCTAGGAACTATTTTAAAATCCAAGCTTCAGGAACACGATACGGCAATAAATAGAGTAACTACCGCTCTAGATAAAGAAATGAATATCAAGTCTGGTACATCACTTTATATTTTTAAGCATTTAATTGCCGCAAAACAAATCATTATAAATATGTTGGAGACAAAAATATCTGCTTGTCCTTCCAGCAAAGTTATCGAAAAAATTATATTTTGAAAAATTACTTGGTAAGTAAGATGCATGAAAATTTATTTATCAATGACCTTATCGAGTGGGAATCAGATGGGAATAGTCAACTGATTGAAAGAATTATTTGGATCGACGAAGGTTATCTTATTGCCTTTGTTCTTGATGTTAATTCTAAAAAAGGTTTACCAGAACCGAAGAAAGTATCTGAAATTTTAGAAGCTATGTCTGAAGGTCTTGCATTTAAGCAGAAACAAGACCCTTGGGCAAGAATAATTCGTGAGGAAAATTTAACAGATAGAGATAAAGAGTATAGAGATAAAGAGTATAGAGATAAAGCTTGGGAAATAATTTCATCTTTAGTTGTCCAGGAACCTTCAATATATTATAGGAATATTCGAGGTTCTCTGGTAAGGCAAGTTATTAAAAGCTATAACGAAGGAAGAGAAAAAGATAAATTAGTAGAAAGAACTGTTTATGGATACATGAGACGATTTTGGCAAAGGGGAAAAACAAAAAATGCTTTGATACCTGATTTTATCAATTCATCAGGTAAGGGTAAAATTAGAGGAGATTCAAACAAAAAGAGAGGAAGGCCTAAAAAATATTCATACGACCCAGAAATTGGTGAAGGGGTCAATGTCACGGAAGAGGATAGGAGAATTTTTAGAATAGCTATTAGCAGATTTTACAATAATCCAAAGGAAAACTATTTCACAACTGCCTACGAATTGATGGTAAAGGAGTTTTATAAAGAAGGAATCAGATATGACGAGAATGGTGTTAGAAAATCTATTCTAACTCCGACTGAGAAAATACCTACAATTACTCAATTCAAATACTGGTATCAAATTGAGCAATATGATGTAACAAAAACTTTGACATCTCGAATAGGAGCGAAGAAATTTGCTCTAAAAAATAGAGCTATTTTGGGAACCTCTAAGATGGAAACTATTGGCCCCGGTTCTCGATATCAAATTGATGCTACAGTCGGAGATGTATATTTAGTTTCTAAATACAATCGTAACTGGATAATTGGTAGACCAGTTATATACGTAATTATTGATGTTTTTAGTCGAATGATAACGGGTTTTTATGTCGGTTTAGAGGGGCCGTCTTGGATAGGAGCGATGATGGCTTTAACTAATGTAGCCGCAGATCTACCTTTATATAGAACAAAAGCAAGCTTTTGAACTCAATAGCGATCACCTTATACTTTAGTATTCCCACCCACAGAGGTATAAATCACAGCCAGCTGTATCAAAATTACTAGTTTGTTGGCGAAAAAAGATACTTTCGTTTGTACCATCTCTGGCTTCCTACTTTCTTTGCAAACTGCCACAAACATTGCCTCTGGTGATTAAATCTTATTTCCAAGTTTGCAGCGTTTCTTTGAGATAGCGATCGCTCCTGATACCATATCCCAAAAGCGCTTCGCTATATGCTGGATTTCTGCATTCAAACGGAAGCTTGAGGTAAAAGGAATCTACCTCAGTGGTTGCAATACTTCTTGAATTCCTTTTTGGCTTGGTTCGGCTATCTGACAATGCTGCAATGAAGAATTATTGTGTAAAAAGTGGGCTACGTGAGGAGAGAAGAGGAGATGCGATCGCTTAATCGGGCGATCGTGATTCTTATTTGCGTATATTACACACTATGGAAAGAATAATTTTGTGCCTGTACAAATGCTGCGATCGCAGTTTTTTGTAAACCATCTGGCTATAATTTACAGTTTTACAAAGGCTTTGAGAATTGCCAGCAGTTTAATAACTGCAAATATACTTACGTTTTATTTCGCCGCGTTACTTATTTAACTAAAGCAAATTCGATAACAGTATTATTCTAATTCAGTATTAAAGAGAAAAAGCTAATGAGATAAAGTGAGCAGCAATACTAGGGATGGTATGTTGACAAATTCAGGTTTTATCTCCCCATAGCTGACTTAACAGGAACTTTTCATTAGTAACAGCCGTATACTCATTTACGGGGCCAGTAAATTTACTGTCTGCAACTTCTTCCTGCTTGTTGGGATTCTAAAGATTTAATCTGAATTACGGATGAAAAACTCTCAGCTAGACACAACCCTTGAGTATTATAAGACTGCAATTGACAAGCTAAAAGCAGCTGGTACGTCTATAGATACTGAGCAGGTTCTGGAAGTGTTAAATGCTAGGAATGCTGTGCAGGTGGCTTTAAAGGATGCAACATTCATTTCTACCAGCAGGTTAAAGCAGCTTCTAGAGTTAGATGCAGAACTCAGGAAACAGGCAGGACAGATTAACAAAGTTATCAAAGCTGAACAATTTGCTCTCTGGCGAGAAAGTATACATCTCCCTGCTGAAGCTTGGTGGTGGAGGTTGGAAAATCTTAGCCCTCCCCACAAGTGGGATAGTTTGGATTGGTTGTGGAAAGGTTTGGTAGTTGCTGGTTGGACTGCTAACCTCAGTTTACTGATTAATATTGCTACTCGCTTTTTCAGTGGGGGAGCAGGATTATTGGGAGCTTCTGCGGTTATTTTGCCAAGTATTTTGGCATTGCTACAGGCAAGTAGTGAACTAACTAAAGCTGGTAAAGAAGGATTTGACAAATTACTCACAAGGCTAAATATTCCCCAACACTTACAAGAAGAAGCTAAGTTGGGGTCAACTTTATTAATGACAATATTTTTACTTGGTTTTTGGTTGGCTCTACCGTCAATTGCTCAGTTATATAACCGTAACGGGTTAAATAATTACAAAGAAGGAAAATTAGGGGCAGCAGAACAAGACTACCTCAAAGCAATTTCCTTGGATGCCGATAATGCGGATGCTCATTATAATCTCGGCAATCTTTACGAAGATTTACAAGACTTTGAGAAAGCCCGGAAGCATTATCAAATCGCAGTGGGAAGTGATGTTCCTGATGCTTACAATAATCTAGCTCGCTTATATATCCAGGATAAAAAATATTCCCAGGCTACAGCTTTGCTACAAAACGGACTGGTGAAAGCTAATGAGCAGAATAGCTCATCCGAAGTCAGATATAGCCTTTTTAAAAATTTAGGATGGGTGAGGTTTGAGCAAGGCAGATATGAAGAAGCACAACAAACCCTACAAGCAGCAATTGGGATTGCGAATAACCCAGAAGTAGCAAAGTATATCGGGAATACTGGTGCGGCACACTGTATCTTAGCTCAGGTAATGGAGCGGCAAAAACAACCAACCGCATTGGAGCAATGGCAAAAGTGTTGTGAACAAGGTTCTACTCTCAATGCTGATGAGGACGCATGGTTACATCTAGCTCAACAAAAGTTACTTAAGCCAGGGACGCTACGCAGATGCTGAACCTCTGTTTCGCCAAGCTTTAGAAATGAGAAAACGCTTACTGGATGAGCAGCATCCTGATGTGGCAACTAGCTTGAATAATTTAGCATTCCTGTACTTAAGCCAGGGACGCTACGCAGATGCTGAACCTCTGTTTCGCCAAGCTTTAGAAATGAGAAAACACTTGCTGAGTGAGCAGCATCCTGATGTAGCAACTAGCTTACATAATATAGCAGGATTTTACGAGAGACAGAAACGCTACGCAGAAGCCGAACTTCTGTCTCGCCAAGCTTTAGAAATGAGAAAACGCTTACTGGGTGAGCAGCATCCTGATGTGGCAACTAGCTTGAATAATCTAGCAGCACTGTACTGGGAACAAAGTGACATCAGCCGCGCTCTTGAGTTTTTCACACAAGGAATAACAGTTCAAGAACACAACTTAGCTCTCAACCTGGCTGTGGGTTTCGAGCGGCAGAAACGTGACTATATAAATAGCATCTCTTATACCGCAGATGCTACCATTTCCTTACATCTAAATTCTGCCACTAACAACCCCAAGGCTAATAGTTTAGCCCTGAATACGGTGTTACAGCGTAAAGGACGCATTTTAGATTTCCTCACCAATAGCCAGCAAATTCTGCGTCAACGCCTTGACCCAGAAAGCCAGAAACTATTAGATGAGTTATCTCAAACCTACACTCAACTTGCCTATCTATTTTATAACCGACCAGAGACACTTGATCTTGAGCAGTATCGGACTCAAGTTGCTCAAGTTGAAACCAAAGCAAAACAACTAGAAGACACACTTAGCCGTCGCAGTCAAGGATTTCGTCCTCAGTCTCAACCTGCCACCCTCGAAAATATTCAAAAATTAATTCCTGCTGATGCAGCTTTGGTGGAACTAGTCCGCTATCGACCTTTTAATCCCAACGCATCGCTAGGTAAAAACTTTGGGAAACCTCGTTACGCGATATACATCCTCTCGGCAAAAGGAGAACCAAAAGGTATTGACTTAGGCGATGCTGAAACAATTCAAAAAACCCTAGAATCATTCCGCGATGATTTGCGAGATAAAGAAACTCCTATTGCCCAAGTTAAACAATCGGCTCGTGACTTAGATAAAATTCTCATGCAGCCAGTACGTAAACTCTTGGGTAATACTCGCAAAATTCTACTCTCTCCAGACAGCGCTCTCAACCTCATTCCCTTTGAAGCACTGGTAGATGAAAATAACCGCTACCTAGTTGAAAACTATTCTTTCACTTATCTTACCTCTGGACGAGACTTGCTCAGACTACAAAACCATTCTCCCAGCCAACAGCCACCAGTCCTCATTGCTGACCCTAATTTCGATCGTCCTGGTGAAGTAGTTGCACGTCAACCTAATGCTAATAGTATTGATGCAAAAAATACCCGCTCTATTGACCTGTCGCAGAGAACATTTTCTCCTCTAGAAGGTACTGCTGAAGAAGCTAAAGCAATTTCGATTCTCTTAAAAGTCAAGCCTTTAACAGGTGCTAAAGCTACAGAAGGTGCAGTCAAACAAGTTAAAAGCCCCAGGATTCTGCATATCGCCACGCATGGTTTTTTTGAAAATGCCTCAGCAAACAAAGAGAAAACCACACTTGCTGATAATCCTCTATTACTATCAGGATTAGTTTTTGCTGGGTTGAAGCCTCGTCAAAGTGGTGGCGAAGATGGCATTCTCACTGCCCTAGAAACAACTTTACTAAACCTAGTCGGCACAAAACTGGTGGTTCTATCTGCCTGTGATACTGGTTTGGGAAACATTAATGCTGGTGAAGGCATTTATGGTTTGCGTCGCGCTTTGGTAATTGCTGGGTCTGAAAGCCAGATGATTAGCTTGTGGAAAGTGGCAGATGATGCTACCAAAGACTTAATGGTAGCCTACTACAAAAAATTGTTGGACAACCAAGGACGGAGTGAGGCGCTGCGCCAAACTCAATTAGAGATGTTAAAAGGTGAGAAGTATCAGCATCCCTACTACTGGGCTGCGTTTATACCTTCTGGTGATTGGACGGCGATGGATAAGTGAATTGGCTTTGAGAGGTTAGGCGATCGCTCTATATTACCAACTTAATATGAAATAGAGTGCGATCGCGACTGAGGTATTTTTGCGAACACTACCATGCCAGCAATAGAATTAGAAGATGTTTAAAATTTTGAAGAGTCCGTCAAACTATTGTTATATAAAGCTTTTCAAAAATTGTTTAATCGTTTTATTTGTTTATTAGGCTAGGAATCAAGTATCTTTCAAAGTCATGAATGAAATTGTTCAACCGTTATTTATTCTTTGCCACGAAATAACAAGCATTTGAGGCGCTAAAATTGTTCAACCGAATTATTTATCTACATCTTTAATAGATCAGTAAATGGTTCTAACCTTTGGAAATTAGTTCAAATCTTAAGAGTAGTAGAGAATAAATTATCAGAAGTACAAAAACAACGAGATGGAAGAGAAAAGTTATTTGCTACTCATAGTAATAGGCTCATACTACACCTTGTTTACAAAGCCTTGCCAGAGAATTTTTTTAGCATATCATCTGATTTAAGCCCAGTACAAATTGATGATATTCAATCTATGACCTCAAAGTTCTTGGGAAGTATTATGAGTGAAAGTAGCAACCTATTTCCAACTTCCTATCCGGCAAATATCTTCCGAAATGTCACAAAATGTCAGGAAATTGTGGAAAAAATTTTAAATTGAAGTTACTTTCAGAAGGTGCAAAATTTCTCATACAACGTTTATCTAATATCTACTCCTGTGACGTTGCCACGGAATCGCACCATTTCCTCACTTGCATTAAAATGCACTGCTATTTCTGTCTGTGTCATTTGACACTGAACAGCCCAGAGTAGACCCCGCCGAGGAATTTGAAAACACCCACCTAAATAAGTCGCTTCATCTTCATCGGTCTGTCGGCGCAGAGGAAGCCCGGTATTTGGATCAAAGCGGACAATTTTGTGTCTTAATAGCAGATGTCCAAACTCGTGCATCAGGTTCGACTCGCGTCGCGCGGGAATATGGCGTGGATTGTTGACAATCCAGAGTGGGTTTTGATTAATAATTCCTGCTGACCATTGGTCGCTATCGAGCAACACCGCTACTACAGAAGGATCTAAAGTGGAAATCTGTTCAGGTGTCAAAATTGTTGCACCTAATTGAGTTGCAAGCAAATCTGCTGGTAATGGCTCAAATGCCCGTAAATTTAATAAACTACGTTGTTCGGTGGCAATTCCTTCACACCTTTGCCTGAACTCAGTTGGTAATTTTCCTGTTAGTGTCATAATTCTTTTTAATCCGGCTGTTGGTTGTCGCTTTGTTGAGAATTATTGCGATACGCTGCTTTGACTAATTCTGCTAGTGCATTAGCGATCGCCGGATCGAGTTTTTTTGATGCTCGCAATTGAATTTCTATTGTCTCTGGTGTATTCGAGTCGCAGGAAGCTTCGGATTCTTCTGTTTTCTTAAATAGTTCAGCAGGCGACACTTGCAGCCAATCGCAAAGTACTAAAAAGGTTTCCATATCGGGCATTTTGCCATTTTCTACCCGTGAGAGTGTAGAAGAACTAACATTTCCTATTTCTTTAGCTGTGTCTCGCAGCCCTTTGCCCCCTCGCTTCGTCTTCACCATTGCAGCCAATAAAACTGTGTCTAAGTAATATCCCATGCGTACTTACTGTTTCATTGATGAAACGTGTTTCTTTATTGTCTCACATCAGCTATAGTTGTTATGTGTTCTTAAAAAGACACTGTTTCACTAAAGAAACACAATATCCAAAGCTTGCTTTATACAAAGGAGGTACTCCTTGGATAATAGCGAAATAATCATATTTGATTTGTTGGTTGTTGGTTTAGCAGAGTTTTTTCGTCCAGATACTCAATACCAACTCCCTAAATACCCATACCCTGATTTCTTACAGCGTGCCTCCAATACTCTGGCATTGAAAATGACAACTTTTTTTTATCCACGTACTTTAGAAGGTCTTTTGGCTCTTTTAGAAAAACCTTTGCAAACATGGTATCCACTGGTAATTCCGAAGGAGTTTGACTCAGAATATGGCTTGATATACGATAGAGCGCTAAGTGAGGAAGCAAGCCAGTATTTTTACGAACAGTTGATAAAACGAGGGCAACTTCCTGAGTTTGCTTCTGTGAAAGTACAACAAATTGCATTGGAGAACTTTCAGTTTCTGAGATTGCTGGACAAGCTGCAACAAGCTAATGAACAGGATGCTGAACGCTCTCAAAGGGAATATGTTTTGCTGCGTCAATTTCTAATTACGAATCCTTACACTACTTTAGGGCAGCTTCGTAACACCTTTTCTCAAACGCGTTATATCTCTATTGATGATGTCGGCGATCTGTACGAAGACTGTAAGGAAAATGAATCTTATTGGTGCTGCGATCACTGCGGCCCTTTAATTAAAAAACATGGACATTTACGTGGCATTAAGCCAAGCGTCTGCAATGACCATCGTAAAAACTTGTCCTATGTTCGGCGCATTTCTGAGAAGCAAGGTCTGCGTCGTCTCAAGTTTGGCATTCATTGGCGTGTCTGTTTGCCTGGTATCCCAGAGATACGTCTGTTCCATGCTTTAGAAAAGCTACATAAACAACAGCCAGAATATCTTTGCGAAGTTCAACTGTGGCCTGGTATTGACCGTTACGACCTGGGACTACAATTTGGTGACGGCTCAGTGTGGGCTGTAGACATCAAAGACTACCGAAATCCGTATGATTTGGCTTTGCAACTGAAGCCGATATTCGGGGAAGGCGATTTGCGCTATGACGAAAGTTTTTATGTTATTCCTAACCATCGTCTGCATCAGCGCCAAGATTACATCGAAATTCTGCGTGAAGAAGCAACAGGATTGCCAAAAAGCACCCATCTTTTCAGCGATACAGCTTTTGAAGAACGAGTCAGAGCCAAGATAATGCACCTAAGGGACTTGCGAAAAAATAAAGTACCAGCCATTCGAGAATATTTAGGAAGCGCGGA
>NZ_JABXKL010000037.1 GCF_017114995.1 Nostoc sp. NMS9
ATTGGGCATTGGGCATTGGGCATTGGGCATTGGGCATTGGGCATTGGGCATTGGGAAGAGACAAGGAAGGAACTTGTTCAATAATTCTCGCCATTCCCCATTCCCCATTCCCCGGTTTGTCAATCGGGAATAGTGGTTTTTTAAATCGAAATTGAGTATACTCTTCTTAACAGTTAATTAGTCTTTTTGTCATGGCTAACCTACTACTTGACGACGGTACGATTGAGAGCGATTTAGACGAAATAGCTCGTGAACTTGCGCCTCTTGGCATTCAACTCAAACACTATGACCCAGGAACATCGCTACTCTTCCCTAATCTGCTAGACCAGGACGTTTTAACTGAGGCCGAGAAACGTTATTGTGTAGAACTCCATAACAGCGTCTTTGAATTTCTTCAGCAAGAAAATGGCGCTCTCTGGTGTGACTTACTAAATGTGCATCCAGGTTCGTTCAATCTTCACCACCTGATCGCAACCTACGGTCGTTACCATACTCATCCTGCGGCTGAACCCCTCTATGTGTTGTCAGGAGAAATGATTTATGGCTTCGTGCGACTTGATGGCAGCCAGGTACAGCTTTTAGTTCAGGCACAAGACTATCTCTATATCCCCGCTGGCGTTGAGCATTGGTGCAGCCCAACTGCATCGTTGAATTTCAAAGGAGTACGCTATTTTGCGATGCCTGCGGCGGGCTGCACCAACGCCGAAGGTTGGGTTCCCAATTATACAGGTACTCAAGTGAGTGATGCGCTCCAAAAGCCGCGTTAAAGCTCATTTATGCACGTCCTTTAGCCGACCTCACGAAATCGCGTTGCTCCCCCCTAAACCTTGTGAAATGCGCTGTTTTTGAGTATATCCTGTAGTCTTTAAAGCAACAGTCTCAATTCGACTGTAAAGGAACTGGGGCAAAAGCCGAAGGAAATAGGCAGCTCCCAGGGTCAAAAGTGTACGGCGTGGTTCTTTAGAGAGAATATGCCAGTTGGTTGCTAATGCTCGATTCACTAACTTCACAGCCATTGCACCATCTTGCAGGCTGACTGCTCTACGGGCTAAGTACCGCAGCTGGTAAGCTCTAGCCAGTGTTTCCCATTGATTGACTATTTCTGGGGCGTATAAACGTGCCCTAGAGATTGCCAATTCCCAAGAATCTAACTGCTTGAGCAAGTTTGCTGATAGTCCCCCTGAATTTACCCTATATAAGGTCAAAGCTTCAGGAATACCCTCTATTTGCAGATCGCTCTTAACAGACATCCGAAACCAACATTCAACATCTGTTGAGTCACCATTAGTATGGCGCGATCGCTCATCGAAATAAAAATTTTCAACTGTACCGTAAAGATTGTCTTGGAATTCAATAGCTTCAAAAACTTCTCTTTTAATTACTGCTACCGAACCATTGCTAACTGGATTGCGGCAAAGGATAATCGCTGGAGTTATTCCCTGCATCTGAGGCATTTGATAAATACCTAAAGGGTTGCCATTATCATCAATAAAAGCAGAGCGGCTAAAGCTTACCCCGACATTAGGCGAATTATCTAAATGCTTAACGTGTTTTTCTAATTTTTCTGGCAACCATAAGTCATCAGCATCTAAAAGAGTTAAATATTCTCCCTGTGCATGACGAATACCAGTGTTTCTTGCCCCAGGTAGACCCCGATTCTTTTGACGAATAATTTTAATTCTAGAGTCTGTAAATTGCTGACAAATTTCTATACTCTTATCAGGAGTACCATCATCAATAATTAAAATCTCGAAGTTTTCGTAAGTTTGTTCCAGAGCAGATTGCAGTGTAGCAGCTATATATTTTTCTGCTTTGTAAACCGGAATAATGATAGAAACTTTCTTCATTGTTGACTATTCCTATTGATTTTATTTAATTAATATCTAATTAAATTTACTATGCACTATGCAAGAAATCTAATTATGCTTTAGGCATAGAAAGTTCTTAATTATTTATAGAAAAGTTCTTAATTATTTCTAGATATCTTCTTGAAGAATACGACGTTTTTGGTTAGCCCCTACTATATTATTTGAAACCAGAGCTTCAAATTTATTGTAAACATTTTGAGGTAAGAGTAAAAGTAAATAGGCTGCTACCAGTGTCAAAAGTGTGCTTCTTGGATTTTCAAGAAGAATATGCCAGTTAGTTATTAACGCTCGATTAATTAGTTTTACAGCCATTGAACCTTCTCGTAGTCGTACAGCATTACGAGCTAAATACTGCAACTGGTAAGCTCTAGCTAGTGTTTCCCCTTGAGTAAATATTTCTGGAGCGTAAGAGCGTGTCTTTTCAATTAGCTTTTCCCAAAAATCTAACTGCTTGAGCATATTTGCTGAAAGCCCTTTGGAATTAACCCGATACAAGGTCAAGGGTTCTGGAATACCCTCTATTTGCCAATTGCTTTTAATGGAAATACGAATCCAAAATTCGTTATCTTCTGATTGGAGTAAGCGTTCATCAAAATAACAATCTTCGTTAGTACCGTAAAGATTATCTTGGAATTTAATCGCTTCCAGAACTTCTCTGCGAATTACCGCAGCCGAGCCATTACCAACCGGATTACAACTGAGTAAATAGGATGGCGTGATTTCTTTAAGCTTAGGCATCTGATACGTACCTAAAGCTTGTCCAGCTTCATCAATAAAAGCAGAACGACTGAAGCTAACACCGACTGCTGGTGAATTTTCTAAGTGAGCAATTTGTTTTTTTAATTTTTCTGGCAACCAAAGATCATCTCCATCTAAAAAAGCTAAATATTCTCCTTGAGCATGGCGAATACCAGTATTCCTAGCTCCAGATACCCCTCGATTTGCCTGGTGAATAATTTTAATTCTGGGGTCAGTGAATTGCTGACAAATATTTATACTCCTGTCCAAAGAAGCATCATCGATAATTAGAAGCTCGAAATTTGTATAGGTTTGCTCAAGAACGGATTGTACAGTAGCAGCTATATATTTTTCGACTCCATAAACCGGAATAATTACAGAAACTTTTTTCATTTTCCAGACCGACTTTAGTTTCAGTTTTGATCTCAGGTTTTACTGATAGTACAGTAATATTTGATATGCCAATGAGAATACTACCTGATGGATATGATCGCACCTTTTAGTGATAGCATCTAAAAAAGTGAGATATTTATCCACCTGGCTATCCGTCTAGTCAGAGGACGAACCCCACCTCTTAACTTTTCACCGGATAATGTAAGATAATTCCTTCTAGTATTCGTTATTTAAAACAAATGTCGTATTTAATAATACATTATATCCTGCGTGTGGATAGTCTGATTGAAATTCTTAGCAAGCGATCGCTCCACCATTATCCAGAATAAGACTAAGAGGTTGTTTGAAAAGTATTTCACTGTGATTTTAGACACTTTTAGATCCCCCCTAACCTCCCTTAAAAAGGTGGGAACCGGAATCAAAGTCCCCCTTTATAAGGGGGATTTAGGGGGATCTAGAAGTTTTTATAGCGACAATACGACTTTTCAAACATCCTCTAAGTAACTATCCCATTGAGTTAGCAAGTGGCAAGTACTACAACTTACCTCAACCGATTCTTTATTCATTAATATTTAATTTTTGAACATGAGTAACACGAATTTTACTAATAATCTGGAGCAAGTATCCAGAAATATTTTCTACAAGTATTTTTTTCAACAACAATTTAATAATTAGCTTTTGAGTTTCCTTTTCCAGTAAAATTTTTGGATATAACTGAATTGCCTTCCCCAATTTCTTACTTGCTTTTTCAACTCCTTCATCACCTGTAATTCTTGTTAGGCAGAGCCTACAAGAATATCGGTAAACATAAGCTAAACTATGATTTTTCAATATTTGAATTTCTGGCGCTCCTGATTGAAAAGCTCGCTCTAATACTTTGAACTGACAGTCTTCCATAAATTCAACTTTAGATGACATTGAATTGGAAGATTGACGATAAAAAATTTGCGGTTTAGTAACTACAACAAACGACCATTTTGCAGCTAAACGTAGCCAATAATCCCAATCTGCTGCTCCTGATACTGAAGGTTCAAACTCTCCTACAGATTCAATCGCTTGCTTACGGATTAAGGGATTTGAACCACTAGCAATAAAGTTCCAGGTTAATAAATTAGCCAAAACCTTACCTTGGAAAAAGATCGGCTGATCCATATGGCAATTTCCAGTTTGTTCATCCATAAAATAAGTCCAGCTATAAGCAACACCTGCCTCTGGATTTTTCTGCAAAGCTTCTAACTGAAGTTCTAGCTTATCGGCTGTCCATAAATCGTCAGCATCAAGAAAGGCTATAAAATCTCCTTTGGCATGAGAGATACCACGGTTACGAGCTACTGATAAACCTCCATTCTCATAGGAAAAGACTTTTAGACGACTATCTTTTAGCTCATCCAGTAGCTTAAGAGTTCCGTCTGTTGAACCATCATTGATCACAATTATCTCAAAATCAGAAAAAGTTTGTTGTTGTACTGAGACAATTGTATCGACAATTGTGCGCTCAGAATTATAAGCGGGAATAATGACAGATATAGTTGGCATATGATTTCAATAAGTTGCTAAATTCTACTAGCGAATTAGTATCAAAAGTTGCTTTATTAATAACAGCCTCTATTGCAGCCTTGGAACCGCAACAGACCTAGCCAAGGAAAAAGGTCGAGTCAAGTACTTAGCAATTCGAGGAGAAAAAACTTGCATTACCAGCCATTTCATTAAATAACGCTGAGTTACTCTTTCTAGCAAAATCTGGGGATATAAAGAAACCGTCTTCCACAATTTACGACCAGCTTGGTTGACCTGTTCTCTATTAGTCACATGAGCCAGCTCCATGCCCGTTAAATATTGATAGATATTTGCTAGGCTTTTGTTTTTAAGATTTTGTAACTCTGGTGGTGCTGCTTGAAAGCCTCTCTCCAAGACAATAAGCAAATATTTTTCCATCTTCTCAACTTTAGTTGACATAGATTTTGAAGAGTGACGATAGAGAATTTGAGGTTTGGGAACTACTGCAAAATCCCAGTGTTCTGCTACACGAAACCAATAATCCCAATCTTCCACGGAAGAAAGTGTTGGATCGAATTCTCCAGCAGATTCAATTGCTTGTTTACGAATTAAAGGATTGGAACCATTGGAAATAAAGTTACTGAGTAATAATTTGTCATACACATTACCTTCATAGACTACATTATGACCAGGGTGAAAAATCTCTGCTGTTTCACTCATGTTCAGAGTCCAGCTATAAGCAAGTCCTGCCTCTGGATGTTTTTGCAATGCTGCTAGTTGTAGCTCTAATTTATCAGTTGTCCATAAGTCATCGGCATCGAGAAATGCAATAAACTCTCCAGTGGCATGAGAAATACCACGATTACGAGCTACTGATAAACCAGCATTGCTGTATGAAAAAATCTTGAGACGAGAGTCTTCAACAGTCTTCAGTAGTTCTAAAGTCCGATCTGTTGAGCCATCATTAATAACAATTAGCTCAAAATCAGAAAAGGTTTGTTGAAGAACGGATTTTATCGTTTCTAAAATAGTGCGTTCAGCATTGTAAGCGGGAATAATAACGGATATAGTTGTCACGTCGCTTCGCTCCGAATTCAAAATTCAAAATTCAAAATTCAAAATTAATGATCCCCATAAATAAATTTAGGGGCTTGTATCATGAGTCGTTTTCGGTCATAGAGTTTAACCAGATGGAAAGTAAAAGGATTTTTGTAATTCCTAGTGTAGGCAGAGCATAAACTAGTTAGTTTAAGAATAGTTCCAATAGTTCTTGTGCAGCCACCTGAATTTGTGAAGGTTCTTTTACAAATCTGCAAAAGGGAATTGAGTAAGTCCAAGCTTGATAAAATGCCTCATTTTTATGGTAAGCATTAGGTAGAAATACATGAGGAATACCCATAAGAATGCAGAGAATATGCCCATGCAAGCGGTTTGTAATAATTAGACGATGTTGCTTGAATTGATACATTCCATGATGCATATAACTTAAGGATTTAAGATGCATTGAGGAGTTATATAAGCTATTGAATCCAAAGGAATAATGATGGAAGTATTTCCAGAGATGTCGGTATATCCACTCACCAGGAATCACTGTACCTTTTTGCAAGCCTTCCCGAATTCGCTCCATACGTTCAGTTGTATCATATTTGAAAGAAGTCCAATCTTCTACAACTAAATTAGGGAGATCAATAGAAGTCTGAGAATTACTTTGATTCAACTCTTTGTCATTTCTATAGTGATACAAAATAGAGTTGCTGGGGTTAGACCTCGATAATAGACCAGGTAAGTTGACCATTTCAAAAGCCATATCAGGTGCTTTAATTACCTGACAGTTGTAGAAATATTTTAGAGCAAGTTCATAGCTGTAGTCGTCACGGACAAACAAAGTCAAATTAGGATGTGAGTTGAATACATTTGCTGCTTCGATTAAATTGGTTGGTTCAACAAAATAAATACTTTGTGGTAGGATAATTATTGGTTGATCCCGGTATTTGGAAATAATCTGTTCGCGAAATTTTTGATGAGCAGTCCAAAGATCGCCTAAATTCCCTCCTCCTTGCAGGAAAATAGCAGATTTTCCAATTCTTTGTTCCATTACTTCGCTAGAAAAGTTATTAGGACTTGCAGTATATTTAATTTTTGTTTTTTGCACATTGATTAAATAAAGTACAGTACCTAACCCGATAAGGTGATCGCCAATATTAGGATAATCAGGATAGTCTAGTAATGCACACTCTTGAAATGTCTCTAATTTTCCTAGTGATTTATGCAGAAGTTCTTTCAACTGTTCCGGTTGTGTGGTAGCCATTAATTTTAGTTACTCGCTATTATTGTTATTTCTCAATGAATGAGTGTCGTTAGAAGAAGCTATTTATATAAAAAGCCAAATTTTTACTTAGCTTTAATTAAATACTGAGAGCTATTTAATTTTTATTTTGCAATTGATAAAGATTGAGTTCTAGATAAAACATATTTACTAGCCCAAATGCTGTAAAGAGGTAATGCTAATATATGAGTCATGAGCACCGCAACAGCTACCCCAAAAATTCCCCATTTCACAGCTACTAGTAATGAAATTGTAAAAATCACAGTAAAAATTAGGTTCCAGTAAAGATTAATATGACTTTTATCTACAGAGTTAAGTAACATAGAAGCCCCATCAGCAAATGGGCGTGGTAGTGCTGACAAGCAGATAACTATCAATATTGGAATTGCTGTCACCCACTTTTGTCCAAAAACAATTGGTACATAAAATGGAGCTAGACTTGACTGTAACAAAACCAATGGAAATACAATTAAGGCAAATGTTTTGAGGCTACTAAAATAACGTTCTTGAAACTGTTTAACGTTTCCCCGAGCGGCACAAAGATGGGGGTATAAAGACCAAGTCATTGTATTTATGACATTCATGCTGATTCCTAACCCAGCATTGAAAGCGAAATAGTAAATTCCTAGCGCCTGGACTCCTAAAAAACGTCCAATGATCAGGTAATCAAGATTAGCTCTTAGCTTATTTAGTAACTCAACGCCAAGAATATTTCTAGCATAACTAACAACTTCCTGCCACTTATTAAAACTAAACGACATCGTAGGCCGCCAAGGATGATTCATAAGATTGATAACAATCCATACTGGAGTTGTAATAACAATAGGTATAACAACAGCCCACATTCCCATCCCTAATAGAGCTAAACCTATAGTGAGAATATTGATTAGGATCGACTGCGTGGCATTGCATAATGCTGTAATTTTAAGGCGGTTCTCTCGCTGGATTAAGGCAGACTGAACTGCAAAGATTGGCAGCATTAAGTAGACTAATGCCATAATGCAGATAGGTAAGATAATTTGGTTATTACTATAAAACCAAGCAACTGGTAAAGCGGCAGTACACTGAATAATAAACATGACTCCACATAGTATCCAATTAAGGCAGTAAGATGTCTGACAAATAATTTTCAGATCCTTCTCTGATGCCTGAACAATCTTAGATCCAATTCCAGCTCTTAAGGTAAAAACAGTTGCAAATTCATTGGTAGTCAAAATGATTGCTATCAATCCATAATCGTAGGGATTTAACAGGTGAGATAAAGTAACTGTTGTTCCCAATCGGAACACACGATTCACTAACTCCGCTCCCCCCATCCAACCAACATTACGCACATATTGGCTAGATAATTTTTGCCTTAGCTTTTTGATTAACATGAGGCCATCCTTAAGAGACAATTATATATTTTTTATCAAGTTAAAATTTAAATATAAGCTGCTTCAGGCTTCTGATGAAGAGAAGATTTAGGAGGCTGAACTTCTTCTTTAAATGCAATTCCCATGATGATTAAACCGGGATAGTATAAGTAACCTAAAGCCTCTTGGCTATCATTAAATGTAAAAAGTAATAGAGTGACAAGAAAATACAATGCTGCCCTGGCAGTTGTGCTTTTCTGTGCTTTAATCAGCAAAACTATAAAACTCAATAAAATTGGTACTAAAAAAGCGATGAAGCCAACTATCCCTTTAACAAACAAGAGACCAAACCAAGTATGGTGAGAACCGATAGGCATTTCTGCTAATGCTTTAGGCCCTGGTGCTTCTCGAAAACCATGACCCCATATAGGAGCTTCTCTCCATTTCTCCAAGGCAATTACACCTAAGGCTTCATGCACTCGTGAAGAGTCCGGTCTAGCATTATAAAATGCTTCTTTAGTATCCTTAATAGTACCAAGAAGTGCCGTGCTAAAAATACCTGCTAAAAAGCTAACAAACCCGATCACAATTTGCGTAGTAGGTTTAGTAATTTTTGTAAGCAACAAAACTAATATGAAAACTATTGGTAAAGCTATAAAAGATAAGCGAGAAACAGATACTATACTCATAGCTAAAGAGCCGACTATACCAATCCAGCGCCACTTATTGTTACGTTCTTCAAGAGCAAGGAAGAAGTAGATGTTTCCAATAAGACCTAGCGCAGGTGCCCAAGGTGCAAATAGAAATAGACGGATATCATTCGTACCGTAATCACTACCATAAAGATTTACATTGTAAAAAAGCTCACCATTCTGGATTAATCTTTCAATTGGAGAAGAATATAGGTGTGCAGGCAAATGTAATATCCAAGCTAGATAAAAGAAGGGAATTAAAATCAAACTTTGAAGGCATAAGATACAGACGACTCTATAGATTAGTTGTGGTCGAATATTGAGACAGCCGCTTAATGGAAATAGTGCTAGCAATGCCCAATCTGTAAACCAATTAATTAATGACCTAAGAGTTTGATTTGTACCTACATCATAATTTATACAGCCTACAATTGTAGCGATCGCTATGACCAGAATAGAGACAATCCAAACCCAATGTATCCAATAAACTTTGATTCTTTTTGCAATACTAGTGTGCGGTGTTTGCTTCCAAAGCCGCTTACATAGGTAAAAAAACAGTATCCAGGCTAATATGAAATTTACAGGATATAAAATACCAATAAAATAAAATACATACGTACTAATTATCCAATACCAAACAAGACTTTCTTCAAAGTTTTGAGGTTTCATTGTTCCATTCTCTTCCTCTCTGTACTCACAGTCTTATCAGATATTAAATTTTTACGTTCGCGCCACCAAAGTAACACCAGTCCAAGGGATACGAAAAGGGAGCCGAAAGTTGAACCTAGTAAAACCAACTTCTCTCTTGGTGAAGTCGGGTTCTCAGGTAATGTAGGCTGTATAACAAGTTGAATCAGTGGATAAGAGCCAAAGGTATTCGACTTGCCAATATCCAGTCTGGTCAAATTGGAGGAAAAGACCGCTCCAGCAATTTGCGTATTTCGCTTCAGTGAATCTAAGGTGCTTTCCAACTGTGTTAAATTCTTGAGCCTACTCTCAAGCTGGATAATCTGTTGTTCTATTGCTTGAGCTTGAGCGGTGAATCCCTTTTGGTCTACCTGAGCTATAACTAGTTCTTGGGAAAGAGCGTCTCGAGGAGCGCTGTTACCAAAGTTATTGCTACTAAGGCTTAACTGCTTTAGAACTGCCAAAGTAACTTTTCGCCCTAAAAGAGACTGACCTCGAGCTAGCAGGGCCTGTTGAGCAGCGTCTCTTTTCGCTTGCTCTGCAATTAATGTCGGATGGTTAGGCAAAAATTTGGATTCTAAAACAACCACAGAAGCGCTAGCATCACTATAATTTTTTAAGTTCTGTTGAAATATCTGGTCTGTTTGAAGGGTAAAAGCATCTGTAGCTTGTCCAGCAGATAGTTTTAAATTATTCGATAATTCTGCTAGGCGAGTAGTAGCCTGTTGCTGTTGACCGATTATTTCAGCTCGTTGTCTACGTAGCTGTTCAATGTTGGTTGTCAGATCCTTAATTTGATCTTCAGAGTTCAAACCCGAACGTGCTTTGTAATCGGCAAGGCGCTGATGAGCAGCTGCTAATTTTTTTTGCGAAGAAATCAGGGACGTTTGATAACCTATATCTCTTTGAACAGCTTCTTGATTTCGTAGCAAGTTGAGTCTTGCTTGCAAGGCTTTGTAAAAAGCTAAAGATTTATTTCGAGCTTCCTCGGGACTCGTGCCTTCAAAGTCAACGCTCATCATGGAAGTATTAATTATTAGCTTGAGCCGAGGTTTGCCAAACTCTTCTAAAGACATATTAAGTTGATCTGCTGCCGCTTTTAATATAGGGTCGCTTTCAGCAATAAATTTATAAATTTCTCTTGGATCTTGAGAAGAAAGAGCAGCGTATGGAGACACATTTTCATAATTAGCATAGCCAATGTCTGGTAAATTAATATTGGCATTTGACCATGCTCCTGGCAGATTAACAGCTGAAGAACTAGTGTAGGTAGGTGGTGTAAGCTTTAGATAAAGGAAAGTTGAAGCCCAAAACGCTATGTTGGTCGCTAGACCTAGAAGTAAGTAACGCTGCCAACATCCTTGTTTCGCTACTAATTTGCTCGAACTGCTAGGGTAACCCGCAGAGATTTCTGTATGATTGGCCATTAAAAATCCTTTAAAGTCGGGAATTGGCTGCGGAATTACAAAGTCTAGGTGGGGTTTTGCGATTTGCCTAAGTAAACTTACAGGATAGTACTACATCGTTGCTTAAAAATTTATTAATATTTCTTAGTAAAGTTTCCTTCTTAAACAGCAATGAGAAAACTGCCTGATGGTCAATATTGTATCAATGCAGACAGCATCCTCTAGGGTTCAATAAAATTATCCACCCAGATATCCACCTAGCTGTACCTAATTTACTTTAAAATAATTTACTTCCTGTAAAGTATTTTAAAGTAAATACTTGCAAATCTCATGAAAATAGCAATGAGCGATCGCCGTTTCTGGAGGCTGCTAGGGAAAACAACTTGTATTGCTATACTTGCGCTGGCTATTGTCGTCAAATTTACACCCCTTAAATCTAGTTGGAGTACTACATCAGGCTATCACTGGACTAATGTATCTATCGGAGGAGGTGGTTATGTTACAGGCATTTATTTGCATCCACGAGAGCGAAATTTAGCCTACATCAAAACTGATATGGGTGGCTTTTATCGTTGGAATTCAAAAGACTACAAATGGATTCCGCTAACAGATATATTTAGCTTGCAACACAGCAATTACTACGGGGGAGAAGCCTTAGCACTTGACCCAAATAACCCAGATATTGTATACATCGCAGCAGGGAAATATACTACTAGTTGGGGTGGATTAGGAACAATTTTTAAATCGAGCGATCGCGGTCAAACCTGGCATAAGCTGAAAATAGACCTGCCAATGGGTGGCAATGAAACTAAACGTTGGCTAGGAGAGAGGCTAGCCGTTAATCCCTTTAATTCCAATGTTATTTTATTTGGCTCGCGGTTGAATGGGCTATGGAAGTCTTCAGATAGTGGCACAACATGGGGCAAGGTTACATCCTTTCCTGACAAGTCGAAAGCAAATATTGGAATTGCAGGTATTGTATTTAACAAAAATGTGTCTGGACTAGTCTATGGCAATGCCTATGGAAATGGCATATATAAATCCACTGATGCGGGTTTTACCTGGAGCAAAATACCAGGAAGCCCATCACAAGTGAATCGAATGGCTCTCGCAAAGGACAAAGTTCTGTATGTAACGCATACGTCAGGTGTTAGCAAATATGCAAACAGTATTTGGAGCAATATCACACCAAGTAACGCGAAAACTACATTTAATGCCATTTCTGTAGATCCAGAAAATCCCAATCACCTTTTAATTGTTTATGACCAGTATGTTTCCACAACAAACGATCGTGTAATATTTCAATCTAATAATGGTGGAGCTACATGGCAACAGAAAAAGCATACCTTGAAACCTCAAGTGCCCTGGTGGCCTAAGTGGTATTTTGCCTCCGCAACCTCAGCTATTGAGTTTGACCCAAAAACTCCTGGACGGTTATGGTTAACAGACTGGTATGGAACATGGCGGACAGATAACATCAACGCAGAGTCATCTGTTTGGTCGAACTATGAAAAAGGACATGAACAGGTAGTTAGCTTTGCACTAGTCTCACCTCGAAGTGGCTCTAAATTGTTGAGCGGTGTTGCTGATACGGATGGATTTAACCACAGCAATGGGCTAGATGTCTACCCATGTACGCAGTTTGGCGGCAAAAATAGTCCTCGGTTCCAGGATACCTATGGCCTTGCTTATAGCGAAAGCAATCCTTCACAAATGGTACGTGTTGGTGGTAATCGATGGAACAATGCTTATACGGGAGCAACTTCGGGAGATGGGGGACTGACATGGAAAAAATTTTCCTCGTTTCCGAAGAACACAATGCCGTTGCGTGTAGCGATGTCAGCAACAAATTCAAATCTATTTGTCGCAATTATTAATCAAGGACAGCCTATTCGCACAACCAATGGCGGATTTTCTTGGAGCAAAGTATCAGGATTACCCAAAGGCCCCAAAGGCCCGTGGTACTGGGGTCAACCATTAGTAGCTGACAAATTAGATGGCAACACTTTTTACTACTACAGTAGTGGCAAATTATACCGTAGTAAGAATGGAGGCGCATCTTTTAGGATTGTAAACTCATTATTGCCTTCAGAAAGTTGGTCTATGCTCAAAACAGTTCCGGGGGTTAATGGCGAAGTCTGGCTCAGTCTTAACTCTCACGGACTTTATCGCTCAACAAATGGTGGTCTGAAATTTGCCCAGATTCCTAAAGTGAAAAAAGCTTATTTATTCGCCCTTGGTAAGGGACGGAAGGGAAGCAAAATTCCTGCACTGTATTTGTATGGGGAAATTGCTGGTATGGGCGAAGGAGTTTTTCGCTCTCTCGACAAAGGAAAAACATGGATAAATATCGCCTTTTTACACCAACCTATGGGCAATGAGCCGAATGTGATGGAGGCTAGCTGGCAGAAATTTGGACTAGTCTTTATTGGCACTAACGGTAGAGGAATCTACTATGGCACTACGTAAAAAAAATTACTGTTAAGTATTTATTTCATCCAATTGACATCAGTTGGATGAAAACCACAAAGCTAAAAGACTATTAATTTTTATGTATTATGTTAATTTTTGTAAAAAAGGTAGTAGTATGATTTCTGCTACGTTATTTAATACAATTGGGTTGTTAGTATGAAGGATATTGATATGTAATACACGCACAGTTAACGCTTTTGAATCACAGCTTAACACCAGCAAAGCTTTTGTAGTGCTGTAGTATACGGGTTTTAAGTAGTATTCTAGGTAACTTTAATTAAGGTGGTAGAGATATTAGATAGTGATAGCTATTAGCTTGATACCTTTCTTAATTCACTCATCTAGGAAAGGTAATTTTTTAAACCCTCTGCATACTAGTATTTTACTGCTAGTGTTGTTTTTATCTGGACAGCAAGTTTTCAACCTCTTGATAGCACACCTAAATCATGAGGCATCTGACCAGGTAACTCATGCTCTATTCGTAGGGCGAGAAGGAGAACGTCTACTCAATGCTGTAATAGATAATCAAGAAAAAGGTTTTCTGGAAAATTCCAGTCAAGGACGAACTAATCCTATAGATTATCGTCAGAAGAAGCCCAGCTTCCACAAAAGCTTCAACCATCTGTACAATCTCGTACAAGACAACCCTGCTCAAATAAAGCAACTCGATAAAATTAGATATATCTATAACCAGTGGCAAAGGGAGTTAAAGCAAAAAGCGCTTTCTGGTTCTGTCAGCAACTCTGCTCTGATAAAAAGCACTTTATTTGATTCCTTGCACAACGAGATTGGGAAACTCATTCAGCACGAGGAGATGCTTTTGAGGGTTCGCAACAATCGTGTACAGTACTTGAATAATATTAACACTGCGATAAACATTTTCAGCACATTAATCATTTTGTTAGTCGCAATTTTAAATCTCCAGTTGTTGCATTGGCGAGTCAAACTTCCATTAAACAAATTCACACAAGTTTGTAAACTTTGGCAAGCAGGACAAATGGAAGTGCAACTCTCCCATTCTTCTAAAGATGAGATCGGGCAACTAGCTGGAGTTCTTAACGCGATGGCTGATAAGACTCGTCACCGTCAACAAAGTATTGAGGTGCGTAACCAACAGCTTGAAGACATGATATCTGCACTTTCCCACGACCTACGTATTCCTTTGCTTGCTACTCGTAACACTTTAGATTGTATGCTCAGAGGAGCTTTTGGTTCAGTAAATGACACTTGGAAAGAAGTTTTTGAAGAGTACCATGAAGCTAATGAGGATCTACTTAAGCTTGTAGAACTCCTCTTAGATATCTCCCGTTATGAAGCAGGCAGCGCTTGTTTAATGTGCGATCGCCTGAATTGGGAAAAGATTTTAATTAAAGTAATTGGTCAGATAAAAGCAACATCTACACGTGAGTTAGCCTTCATTTGTAAAACTTCTCAATTGCTGCCAACTGTCTATGGTGATGAATTAGAAATTCAAAGGGTTTTACAAAATTTACTTGATAACGCTGTACGGGTAAGTAAGCCTAACGGGGAAATTCTGATTGAGATAATGCCTTATACAGAAGAGCAAGTGCGGATTACGGTGCGTGATTACGGTTCAGGAATTGCACCGCAAGCTCAGGAAAAGCTGTTCCACCGCTTTATTCAAGGACGAGGGCATCGTGGAAGAAGTGGGCTTGGTCTGTATTTATGTCGTCAAATTATTGAGGCTCACGGAGGATACATTGGTGTTGAAAGTTCTCTTGGAGAGGGAAGTACTTTCTGGTTTACTCTCCCAAGTGCCATAAATAAAGTTGATAGCAACGATGAACAGAATACAACCAAATGTAGCAAGAATGATACCTAATATTGACGAAGAGAAAACTGTGCGGGTTCTATTAGTTGATGATCACCCTTTAATCCGCCGAGGGATGAAAGGGCAATTTAGCCTAGAACCTGGTTTTAGTATAGTTGGAGAGGCATTGGACGGTAAAGAGGCTGTTGAATTAGCTAGCCAACTCCAACCAGATGTAGTTTTAATGGATATTGATCTACCAGTTATGGATGGGATTACAGCCACCCAGCAGATAAAAAGTAACTGCTTGACTACTTGTGTTCTAGCCTTAAGTGCCTTCGACGACGATATCCAGGTCATGGGGATGCTTGCAGCTGGTGCTGATGGTTACTGTCTTAAAACCATTGAATGGGAACAGCTCATTGCCGTCATTCAATTGATACTTCAAGGTGGTGCTTATTTAGATCCTTTAATAGCTCAAAAAGTCGCTCGGATGCTTAGGTCAACCGCTGTCGCTCCCGATGTTCCTGTATCTCAGGTAATAGCGCAACCTATTCTCAGTAATCGTGAACGCGAGATTCTTAAACTTATTGCACAAGGGCGCTCAAACCAGCAGATTGCCAACCAACTCTACCTCTCACTTGGAACCGTCAAGTCTTATGTACGTATGGTTCTCAATAAACTTAGCGTTGACGATCGCGTCCAAGCAGCAGCTTTAGCCGTACGTCAAGGGTTGATATAAGCTTAAAGGAATTTATGTAAACAGGCAGATAATTCTGTAAAAGTGGTAGCCAGTGGTGAGATGTCATTCACGAGTTGTTCTGACCACAAAATGTAAGGCTGAAGTAGTTGATGCTGGAATTGCTCAGGTATGGGTAGACATAGCACCAATACATGAGGTTCAAACAAAGTTATCTCTTCAGGCGTGGGAATACAATAATATGGAAAAACTTCTGCATTTTGTTTTAGGCAATGACTGCTGACGCGCTGCACGGTCATGACATTGCTACCAATAACCATAATTCGGTGTCTTTTCATATATTTAGACTTATCTGCAAATGGGAAATGCCTACTATACAACAATGGTTTTAGCGATCGTAAAGGAAGTGCGATGGCGTAACCGCCCAGCGTAGCTGATCATAAGTGTTGAATTGACCTAACAATAAGGTTTTGGGCGAATAAGTTAAGCTAAATCATCACTTTAGAGCAAAAAGATAGAAAGAATAAAGATTGGTTTTTTCTCAGATAGGCTCAAGTCATTAACAGATAAAAAGCATAAGCAATTAAATTGCAATCTGACAAGTCCACAGACTGCCATTATTACCTGACTATAGAAATCACGAGAGAAACAAAACTTCTCACTCGCTACTTGAAATATTTTCACTCAACATATCATCTGTTCAACACCAATTCTGCGTGGCAATAATTGTTTGTTATCTTATTTCTGTAGTTGTCAAAGCTCTGATTTTTTTGGTTTTTTATGTGGTGTAGTCAGTCAATCGGCGTTAAAAAACCAAGCTATGTGAAGAAATGTAAATTCATCGAATAGTTTAGAAATGGGTTATTGTACAGTTTTGAAAAAATTAAACATACGTTTGTTTTATCGTGCCTACTTATCTTATTATGAAATTTAGACTATCTGTACGCTACAGCCAAACGGATAGTTAGCTGGATAATTTTATTCCTCGTTAGGATACTGTATAAAAAATAATTTAAGTAGCCATCAGATAGTATTTTGTATCGGTATTTGCGTACGAAAGTATACGTAGGTTTCACTAGGTCTTTACTCAACCTTGTGAATAAACTCTCAATTCGAATCAAATCTTTTATGGTACTTACACATTAAAAAGCTAAGTATCTCAAAAGCCCTGACAGATGAAAGATTTTAGTTTTGTTGCAGGTAATGCTCACTTACCAGCAGCCATAGTTCTTTGTGTCGATTAATGTATAACCTGTCAGTAAATTTCCGGTGAGCAGAAAATATGGGCAATGCTCTGAATTCTACTATTTTGCAACTCCAGATGGCGAGCATTAAATTATATGGCAGACCGAGTTAGTTTTCTCGATACTGATTTTGATCGTATGCCTTTATACGAAGCAATTGAACTGTTGCTGGTGCAGTTGCTGAAGCGGCAGGGTGGTCGCGTGTATTATGCCAACGCCCACACTATGGTAACTGCTGCCAAAAACCTAGCATTGGCAAAGGCGTTACAGCAGAGTGATTTGTTGTTGGCAGATGGGAGCGGAGTTCGTTGGGGTAGCGCTTTGTTGGGTACACCATTGGTGCATAATCTCAATGGCACTGATTTAGTTCCGGCTTTGTGCAAAGAAGGGGCAGCAAAAGGTTTATCTGTCTATTTTCTAGGTGGTAAGCCGGGTGTAGCTGAAGAAGCGGCAGCTAAACTCAAGAAAGCATATTCTGGATTGATAATTGCCGGAACTCAGCATGGCTATTTTCCTGAATCACAAACGCAGCAAGTATTAGAGGCTATTCGGATAGCCCGCCCCCACCTGCTGTTAGTGGCAATGGGCGTACCCCTACAGGAAATTTGGATTAACCAATACGCTAGCCAATTGCCTAGTATCACTTGTATGGGTGTGGGTGGTCTGTTCGATTTTATGGCTGAACGTGTGGCCCGTGCCCCCTATCCAATTCGCTCTGTTGGCATGGAGTGGCTGTGGCGACTGGCAATGGAACCGAATCGACTTTGGCAGCGCTATCTTCTAGGCAACTTTATCTTTTTACGTTTAGTACTAACCTACGCGTTTGCTCGACGCCAAAGTGAAGAACAAGGTAGCCAAATCACATTAGCTGCACGAAATAAGTCTGGATTTGAAAACGATTTGAACTTTTAATTCACCACCAATACTAATTAAAAGTTGCTTGTAACACTACTCTTTGGGTGATTTATCTAGTCAAAGTAGATTTTATAGATAGTTCAGGCTTAACCGCTTTACTTAAAGGGGTTTCGTCTATACGTTCAAGTGCCTGTCGTTCGGTAATTTGCAATTTGCAAGCACCTGTTCGGATGATCTTTGAACTGACTCAGATGGATTCAATGTTTGAAATTTATGAGAATTAGGATGCCGTTGTAACGCTGTTGAATGCTTAAACATGAAGTATTGATCGCTACCGTCATTGCAAATATCTTAAAGAACAGATTGACTGGTGACATATTTACTTACTTAACCTATTAGGAAATCTCATTTCCGCTTTTACAGGTTACTGAAACAAGTAAATGTACAAACGATCGAATTCATAAACTTAACCTACTGAAACTGCAATTACCATGTCTAATACCTTTACTTCCCATCCTTTTGATATGGAAGTTCTAGATGATACCCATACTGTTCCTAAAGTTAAACTTCCAGTTCATCCCTCTGTAATCAGTAAAGCCAAGCGAATGATTGACATCTTGGGTGCTATTATCGGGCTATCGATTACAATATTCGTAGCAATTCCTGTGGCGATCGCTATTAAGTTAGATAGCCCAGGTTCTATATTTTACAGTCAAATTCGCTGTGGTTTGAATGGGCGTCACTTCCAAATTTGGAAATTCCGTTCGATGTCAGTTGGAGCTGACCAACTTAAGCATCTAGTTAAGAATGAAGCTCAAAGCGATCGGATATTCAAAAATGAGAATGACCCCCGCATTACCTGTGTAGGAAGGTTTCTTCGCCGCACTAGCATAGATGAACTTCCTCAGTTTTGGAACGTGCTGCTGGGGGAAATGAGTCTAGTAGGCACCCGCCCTCCCACTCCTAATGAAGTGATACACTACTCAAAGCACCACTGGGAACGGTTGAATGTCAAGCCGGGTATGACTGGTGAATGGCAGGCTCATGGTCGTTCCAGTATTAAAGACTTTGAAGATATTGTTCACATGGACTTAGACTACCAACGTAAGTGGTCTATCGTTTATGATATTAGTCTAATCTTGAAAACTTTAAAAGTTGTGTCAAATAAGAGCGGTGCTTGCTAACGTACAGTCAGTTATCAGTTTACTCAAAAATAAGCTTGCAACAGTTGCTCCAAAATTACGTAGGCGAACGCGAGTAGACATCGCAGATTGAAGTATTGTCTCTGACTCGATTAGAGGATTTAAGGGCTTGTTTGAAAAGTTTTTCGCTGTGACTTTAGGCACTTTTAGCTCGCCCCTAACCCACCTGAAAAAGGGAATTTAGAGGAAGCTAAAACTTTTGATAACTACAACAAACTTTTCAAACATCCTTTAATATCATGTCCGCTTGATTACTTACTAAACCCCAAGAACCCCACCCCGCCAAAGCTACGCTTCGTCTCCCCTCCCCTTGCCAAGGGGAGCAGGGTGGTTTCATACGAAAAAAGAAAAATACATAAGTCTTGATTTCTCGTTTT
>NZ_JABXKL010000053.1 GCF_017114995.1 Nostoc sp. NMS9
TAGGAGATGGATTAGCCCTTGTTACAGGAATATTAGAAATTGTTGGAGGTGGCGGCGCAGCATCTGGGGGTGGAACTTTATGTGTAACAGGTGTTGGCTGTATTGTCGGTGCCCCTGCTGTGGCTGGAGGAGTGGCTTTAGGACTACATGGCTCTGCTACATCTTCTTCTGCTTTAACCAGTATTGCTGCTCGGTTGGGGGTGGTTTTTCATAGTTCGAGTGAAAATAGTGGAAATAACGAGCAACAACCTCCAAGGCAACAGAGAGAAGTTTATGATGAACAAGGGAAGCGTTGGACAGAAGCTGATGTCAGTGGCCAAACCGGAACATGGAATAAAGGAACCTATGAGAATCCAGAAGCATCTTTGCTCGAACATTTTAAGAAGCATGGTCGAGAAGTAGATGCAAAAGATCCGCTTCATTATCTTAGAAAGGCAGAAGGATTTAAAGGAAACGCAAGGAAACGATCTAGGAAAACAGCAGTGGAAGGCGGAACTCCTGGAGTGATGCGCTACAGTAAAAACGGTCTCTATATAGATATGACCCCAAATAATCAAATAATTTCTTTTGGCGCTACTAATAATTAAAATTTTGAAATAAATCAGAGGATTATATGATTAATTCTATTTTCCAAGAACAAGAAAAGTTAATGTTAAAATATACTCAACAATGGTTAAAAATTGGTTTAAAAACAGAACAAATTGATTATCAAAAAATCAAAACAGAGGTGAACGCTATCTATAGTTTATTTGGAATTAAACAGCCTGAAGTTGTATTAGTTAGTAGTCCCTATGAAGCTTTAAAAAAATTAGTTCAATTAGATGAATTAAGCAAAAAAATAGGTCAGCCTTTAGAAAAATTGGTTCATAAACAAATAAGTTTGTCAAAATTACAAATAAAAGTTCAATTGGATGAAGAATTATGGTTTTTCATCAGAAGAAAGTTATTAAGTGAACTTATTGATTTATTTTTGGATAAATTAGAAATACCTTTTTGGAATTTTTTAGAAGAAGAATTAGAGACAGAACTTGGTAATAAATGGGATCAATTAATTAGTTTATTATGGATTGAAAAAAAACTTCAACCTCACAATGAGTGGGAGCCATCTACGGAACTTTATTGTAACAGCTTTTCTTCATGGGCAAACATTAGTGAAGCTTGTATATGTGACTTTTGTATATCAGTTTTAAACTGTGAGCATAATCCTGAAGAATGGAAAATCTTAAAAAACTTAATAAATTATTGCGGTTGGATTTTTCCTTATGAAAATGTATGCCTTGTATCTAGTCGACCTAGCATTATTAGATTGGATGAACAAAATAATTTTCATGGAGAAGGTGTTCCTGCTATTCAGTTTACTGATGGCTTCAGTGTCTATGCAAATCACGGAACAATATTGCTTTTAGAATAAACTTTTATATAAACATTTAATTTATCAAGTTAAACACTGGGCATTTCAGGCAGGACAATCCCTTGGAGATGGGCTAGCACTTGCTACAGGAATCATAGAAATTATCACGGGTGGTGGTGCTGCTGCTGGGGGTGCCAGCTTGTGTACAACAGTATTAGCTTGTCTTGCTGGCGTTCCTGCTATGGTAGGAGGATTAGCTTTAGGACTACATGGCTTTGCGACATCTTCTTCTGCTTTAAGCAGTATTGCTGCACGATTGAGGATTGTTTTTCATAGTTCGAGTGAGAATAGTGGAAATAGCGGTAAACGGCCAGCTGATTTACCTTCTCATAAAAAAGTCTCCTATGAATGGGAACATATTTATGAAGGACATTGGGAAGAAACTCCAGAAAAAATAAGAGGTAAAAATACAGTATTTTGGGGATTGACTAAAGAGCAAATACAAAAAGTAGTCAAAGGTGCATACAAAAATGTTGACCAAAAATTAAAAACTCAAGGTGAGAGAATACTAGTTAGAGGAAAATTTGAAAAATGGACAGTTGAAATGTGGATAAACAAAGATACAAAAATAGTTGAAACAGCTTACCCTATTAATTGACCTTTCATTGGAACAATTATTAAACTTAATAATCTACACTAGTTAAAATAGTAGCATTTATGACTTTTTTAAGTATAAGTATTGATACTACAAGCTACAGATTTGAAGAACAAGTAAAACGAGGTGGAAATATCCTCTGTAATTTCTATCTGGAAGTTAATGAAATTTATTTTCCTGATAATCCTTGGCTAGATTTCCCAGTCATTGTTTTAAAATGGTGGATAGATAACTGTATTTTACTTATAAATACTGATGGAGAGATTGATAATAGTTTTATGAACGGACCCTATGAGTTTATAACAGTGAAAAATCAAGATAGTATTAAATTAAGTTTTCGGAAACGCTCTCTCAACAATTTTGATGATATAGCTACCCCTGTTGAAATTCCTTTTTCTACTTATCGACAAGCTTTGCTTCAAGCTGCGGATATTTTGATAAATGCTCTTGAGCAGTATTCTGTATCAGGGCGTGAATTAGATAAACTGAAAGCATCAGTTAACTTATTCCGCAGTTCTGACGTTTAGCAGGGTGCGGTCTTGCTTGAAGTGAGGAATATCCTTAAGTCCTGTTGAAGGTAGCAGCACTGCCGGACATGCGAGGTCTAAACATGGTGTATCCGATCAAGCCCAAGCTAATATTTTAAATAACTCTGAGCGAATATTTAGTGGAAAAAATACTAGATTTTCTTTATTAACAGCCTCTAAATCCACTGATTTTACAAATCATAAAGTATTTTTATTTGCTATGAAAAAGGATATTTACGAATGCTAAACTTACCACTTTGGAAAAAATGCTTACTGATAATTTCTGATAAATTTATAGATACTATCAATAACGTGGCGATAAATAAAATGGATAGACTAAGCTACGGGTATCGGGACTATTTTTCGGTTGATATTGAATAATAATATTCACTTTGCCCCGCACAGGGTCGGCGTCAGCACGCACATCTTTTAAAATAATGCGCGGTTCCCACATCTCCAAAGCTTCTTCCACGTACAGGCGAATCAGCAACAAAGTTTGGGTGTTAAGCGGTTCAAAAACCAACTCCGACAAGCGCGAACCAAAATTCGGTCGATAAACTCGTTCGCCCAAACTCGTTCGGAGAATAATAACGATAGATTCCTCAATATTTGGCTCTGCTGCACTAAGTTGGATTCCTCCCTGCACGTTTACCAGTATGGGGAAAGCAATTCCTGCGCCAATGTAGTCAGTTGCTTGCGGCATATTTATATAATTTATTTCAATTGAGGTTTCACTACGTAATCCGATTCTGTGCCTTATCCACCAATTACCACAGTTGAACAGCCGCTCACAATATTATTCGGCGGACCAAATGCTTCAATAATCGTATCTCCCATGCGACACGCAGGTAGTCCATTAATCAATACTGTGCTACTACCGTTAATGACTACACCAGGGCCATGTGGCGGTTCAGGTGTAACGCATTGATGAATATCTGCTCCGCCTGCACTGCTCTTAATGAGACTGCTTATAGTACTACTAGCATTAGATGCGTTGATAGCACGAGCTTGGTTTGATGCAGCTACAGGTACTCCCCGCCATGCTGGCAAGCTGCCGATAAGTACATTAGAGCTACCTGGTCCCCCAGTTAAGACGGGTGGTAAGGGATGTGCTACCCCATCAGAAATTCTTGCTGCTGGTCTACTCATAATGTTACTTAGTTAAGTTTAATCATGGCACCGTTAATACTGATGGTGCCGCTAGCTTTAATATCAATATTGCCTTGCGCGTTAATATTGAGATTCCCACTGGAATTTATACTTGTACTTGAAGTAGTATCATCTAGTCGAAATGACTGACCACCACTAGTCTTAATTTCCACAAATTTCCCTTTGTCATCCAAGCGAATTTTGTGATGCCCGATAGTTTCGATTTCGATATATTGCTCAGTGTCGTTATACCGTAGCCAATGCCCAGAACCAGTCCCCGTCTGGACATAGTACCCTCGCTTTTCCGAGCCTTTGTCTTCATCAACGAACCATTCTTTGTGTCCATAACGGGTTTGGGAACCACGCACGCGAACGCCACTATCCGCAACGGTGTCTTCAATACTTCTTGGAGTAGGATCTTTTCCATTCCATACTCCACCGATAATATAAGGACGATGAATATCCCCGTGTTCAAAGCAAACAAGGACTTCATCGTTGACCTCTGGCATCCAATAAATGCCTCGACCAGCACCACCACCAGGTGCAACTAGCCTTGCCCAGTTACTGGTATGTTCTTCAGTCAGAGTGGGAAATTTCACTTTTACCCGACCCAACCCATTAGGGTCTTCGTTATCAGTGACAATACCAACTAAGAATGTTTGTCCGGGTTGCAGTTGCATGTGGGACATCGAGGAAGTAAGCGCGTTTAGACCCCGCGAACCGCGAACTCCAAACTCTGTGCTGTAAACGCCATCGCAAAAAAGATGGCGCGTCTCGGTAATGTAGTATTTACCGGTGTGCTGCCCCATACTTTCTAATTTAACAATGCGTCCTGGTCGAATCTTAGTGTTACCCTCGCATTTACCATAAGCTTCAACAAATTTTCCCCCTAGCTCATTACACAGAGAGTCAGTGGCTGCACGACATGCTTCTAAATTGTTCAAAGGTACGACTATTTGCGATGTTACAGTTTTACCATTTATTAACTTCTCGTTTATGTGGGAACCAAGTCCGTGGTCTGTTTCGGTAGGTATCTTTGCTACCCGAGCTTTATGCTTATCTGTTTTTTTCTCTTTGTAGTTCCAACATTTCCCTTCAACTTCTTTTACCTGCGTTGCACTATCAACACTTACCCGAAAGCTATGCAAATCCTTCAACCATTGAAGAGTTAATTCTTCATTATCAGGCTTTGGTTTACGAAAGTAGAGTTTCCCGTCTCGAATAAATAGTTCAAAACCAATAAGCGCCGCACGATAATATAAAAACTCTATATTTGTCTGATTTGATTGAAAAATGTATTCATGAACAATTCGAGAATCATCTACAATTCCTAGAGTTACACCAACTTCTTCTGCAATTTTTTTGACAATATCGCTATCGGTCATGTTTTGAAAAGAGCAGCTATAACATCCTCGAAATAACAAATGCAATTTATCAAAGCCACGAATTATTATGGGTGCTTGAGACTTATTATTGAAACCTGTTTCAATAGCGGTAATTTCTCCTTGAAAAATTTGATTGGGATTTTCCTGATTAAAATCCTGCGATTGTGTTGTACTAGAAGTAAAGCCAATTGTTACTTGTGTACCAATTTGGCATAAATCTTTGTACCGCCAAGTTGTATCTTGGTCGCGTCCTGGATAGTAATCATTTTTAATTACTATGCTAAAGCTTCCAGGTGAGGATAGGCTTTCTTCGACACAAACTTGGATGATATCAGTCATCAAGGTTTCAGGAGCAGGTTGACCGTTAAAATTTAATTTTGGTAGGGCACGATAATTAGTCATAAAATACCAATAGAAATACTAAGTAACTCACTGTTCAATAGTAATAACTTTCATGAAAAAGCCAACAATATTTTGAATTCTATTATTATGAGCTTTTAAATAAAGATTTTTGATTTCGACGTTCATCTGGGCTGGGATTACGTGCAGCAACTGCTTCATTAGGTTTCGGCTCATCTGCTTCTTTCAAACTCAAACTATCAATTACAGCACGGACTGGTGTTCCATCAGGAAGGAACATAGTTAGCTTATAGCTGAGTTTTTCGACAAAACAGCGACGCAAATATATCTGATTTCCCCAGATAAATTGATAAATAGGAGTACGTTGTTTTCCGGGAGCAAATTCAACCGTCTGTTTAAAACTATCAATATACTTTTTAACAACATCTGTACCATTCTCATAAGTATCAAACATAATATTAGTTATAGTAATTTTATAAGCCTTAATATTAGAAAAGCTTACCTTTGGCTTGCCTTTATCTTGAGTACGTGCTCCAGCATTTTCAGAGGTTTCAACTACTCCATCAAATGATAGCTGGGCAGGATTGAACATAAATTCAATGTTGCTAACTCCATCTTGTGATATCAGGGCGGCTTTTGTGAGATTCATAATTACATCCGAAAAATTAAAAAACTAAAATCAATAATAATTTAAAGCATAAATCTATATAAAGACTCATTCCCGTCTCTCATTTTTTTTAAATTTAAACGGTGTTTGATAAGTGCATAAACCTCTTGGGCAAGTATCGATATTTTACTATCTAACAAGAAAACATCATTATAATTTCCAGCTATTTTACTGTCGTCAGAGATGCTACGTACTTCTGTAGTTGTCCAGTTTCCGGTTGAATATCGCGGATATGCCTTCCAAAAGTTCTGGTTCCATGAATTATGGATACTCGTACCTGGATATAGTTGTGTTTTATGATTTAGTTTTAACCTGTGACACAAAGTAATGTAAACTTGGTAAATAAGCATTTCCATTTCGTCTTCGCTTATTAAATAATTAGAAGTGTTGACTTCTGCTCTCTCTAAGTTTATTGTCTGCTCTTGTGAAACAGATAAAGAAGGATTACAGAGTTCTATCAAGGAAGTTTGAGTTGTCGTGCTATCACTCGCAGAGAGTATGGCAAATTCCTCTTCATTAGTCTGACTGCTATTTACTCCGGGCGAAGGAATATTTTCTCCTAATAACTCGGTAATATTTGACCAGATATATGGCGTGTTATTAGACCTTTGTTCCGGGTTTAATATCAGTTGAAAATCGTCAACTTTTTCATGTGTAAATGTATTAGTCGATTCCTGATTATTTCCATCGCTAAAATTAGCTAATGTCAATAAGTTCCAATTGTTTAAAAGTTGAATTGACTGATTTGTATTTGATAAAATAGGTAATGGCATATTTTCCACTGAATCCCTAGACGTGTGATTAAGTAATTCAGCAATACTCTGCCATTCTTCAGAAATATTTTGATTGTCTATATGCATAATTTCTGATGAAGATTTATCGTTTGATATATGTGTTTTACTTGGTTCACCTTCAATAGAAGCATTTAAAGCTACAAAAGAAGATAAGCTGCTACGGTTGATGGAATGCACCGTCTTAGTTAACCACAATGATAGAAGAGTTGGTAGATTTGTATCGTTCTTATTAGTATCTGGACTAGATAATTCGGTGCTATTATTAGTAGATACGTCAAGCATCTTTTCCTGATTTTTCACGTCAGATGAAAAAACCAATCCAACATCTAGCCCTCTAGCTCTCTTCTTTAGTAGGGAAGGAGAAAAATTAAAAGCATCTTCTTTTGTAGGGGAGAGGTTTTCCAGATTATCTGAAAATGCAGGTATGTTTTCAGCGTTACTTGTTAGTTGGTTTTTTATCTGATTCTCAGATAATCTTGTGATTTCTTCAGTTGGAAGGAATGTATTGAAGAATTCAGCTACAAGTTCCGATAATTGAAAATCAGAGTAATTAAGCAGCGGTAAGGATTGGCTTAAGAATTGGATATAGTAGGGATTTAAATTTTGCCAAGGAGATGCGATAATTGCAGCTTTATCCTTAAATTTTTCTAGCTTCTGAGGATGTGCAGTAGTACCTTCTTTTGCTATCGACTTTGTATTATCTATGATTGTATTTGGGAGCAAGATAGATCCTGTTATTTCTTGATTTGGTACTAGCTGCGTGGAGATAGGAAGTTTTAAATTTAGTTTTTCTTTAATTTGAATTGAGTTACTAACAGTATTTTCAGCATCACTTCGCGTCAAAGTGCTTTGCTCTGCTGTAGATGCTATTTGTTCAAAAGTGCTTGGCGTTTCTTCTATTTGCAATTGTGATTCAATTGTAATAGAACTATTTACAATCAAGTCTGTGTCTTGGGATGGTAGTGTAGGCAGATTATTGGATTGAGGTTTAAGTTTAACTAACTCTACATCTGTTGAAGTAGAAGTTTTTTCTTCAGATACTAATTCTAGTTGTTCTGGAGTAATCGGAATCGCTTCTGTCTCAATTTGAGATTTAACTGCTACTGACTCAATATCAGTAGAACTGAAAGTACTCGCTTGTGATGCAGGATTTAACGGTATTTGCGGTTTGTACAGCCTTTGTGGTTCAGATGGAATTGACTGTGTATCCGGAATTTTAGATGAAATTTCTGCCGGACTGAAAGTAGTACGATCAAAGGGAACTTCTACTTGTGGTTGAGTAGATAGTTTTGCTTCTACTTCAGACTGGGTTTTTACAATATCAGATGTAAAACTGAGTTGTGTAGAAGTTGCTAAAGTTGCCTTGGTTTCTAATTGTGGTGCGATCGCTATTGATTGTGCAACATCTTCCCTAAAGGCGATAGTATCAGATAGAGGCTGCGATCGCTGCAAGGGTTCAGTAACCAATGGTTCTGATTCCAGTGGGGGCGGGGCGGATGTAATATCCAAAGAAACGGAGACAAAACTGGAATGCTTGGGTTCGTCGCCATCACTTGATATAACTGGCTGTACGCTAAATAGAGTTGTTTTTACCTCTGTTTGTGGTTGAACGGCAGTGAGTCCGGCTTCTGAATGCGCTGAGGGATTTTCACTTTCTTCCAAATTGGCTAAAGAAATATCCAAATTTAGATTGTTGGTTCTTTCAGTGTGGGCAGTAGACTCATTTTTTTCGATTGAACCAGCGAATGGAGAACTCAGAGTGCCTTCTGGAGATAAAGAATGGGGATTAGCGGCGGCTGGGGACTGAGAGGATTTAATGGGGGATTCAGGCGATCGGACTCTCGCTTCAGATATGCGATCGCTGCGACTAGTTGACGTAAAATCGGATTTCAACAAGTCTGATGGTTCTATTACTAATTCATCAGATTGAACGACGATCGCATCAATATCTACCGTTTTTGAGGGTTCAGTGATTGAGTCAGTGAAATTCTCTACTTCGTTTAAGGGTTCGTAGGTATTTGTCGATTTTGGTAAAATTGATGGCGTTGGTTCATTAACTATTTCGGAACGCGTTTGAAGGGTATTCGCATCTGTATCTATCTTTGTTTGTGATTCTGCGATCGCTGTAAAAAGATTATCAAGCGGTTCCGTGCTTTCTTCGCTTCGTGGCGATACTAATTGTGAATTGTTAACAACTGATAAGTTTATTTCTTCCCATTTAGAGATATTTTGAACTAGTGTTTTTATATTTTCTGTCGGTTCTTTCGCTACAGACTTTGGCAACAAAGCTGTTTCGGGATTTGGAATTTCCTGAATTTGAACAGTAGGTGGAGTTTTTGGAGGATACGAATTGAATGGTGTTACTGCGGTTGATTCAATACTTTTAGTCTGTATATTTTCGGTAATATCTCCAGCTTCTGATACAATTTCAGTTACCAGATTTGAGCCGAGTAAATCAGATTTATAGGTTATGGGTTTTGGTAGCTCTAAAACCTTTGGTAAAACGATATTTTCGTAAACAACAGATGCTTCTACTGCTTGAGGTGGAGTATTTGAGTCAATACTTACACAATTGTTTATATCATCGTTGTTACTAGTGGTGACAACATTATTTTTATTAACTAAATTATCAAACTTTGACCAATTTAGTACAGCATCATTGCCATCAGTAAAGGAATTTTGTAATAAAGAAACCCAAAAATCAATTAATTCAAAGTTTTGTCCTAAAGGTGGCAAATGATGACCTAAAGGTAACGGTGGGGATAGTGGTGGAAATTTTGCTCCAAGCGGTTTTTGGATCGCAGGGGTGTTAATCAACATAAATCCCTGATATTTCTGGTGTTAGCCTGACTATAAAATACTTATAAGTTATGCGAAATAAGCTAATGAGTCACGTTCTTTCAGATTAGCGGCACCCCCTCCTTGTGACTTTGTTACTTTCAATCCCTCATAGGTTAATGTCAATTCTTCTATTGCTACCGTATTTGCCGAGGCTTGCAATGCAGGTGCTTTCCAAGCAACAGGTATAGCAGCAAGTAAAGTCCAACACTGCATGGTTTCACCTGCTTGGTTGAAAAGCAGAATATTAATATTGCGGCGCTGCTTTTTGGTACTAATCAGTATCTGATTTACCCAATTCCAAAAGCTCAAATCATCAGTCATACCACGTTTAAGAGTCACATCGGAAAACTCTGCTTGTCCTAAAATAACTCGCTGTTGATCGTTGACGCCACCTTCCAAATATTTTTCTTTTTTAATCGTTACACCCAGCCCCGAACACTCACTAAATGATGCCGCAATGTTACTTTCAATTTCTACATAAAAGCGATTAGCCGTAACATAGTTCAATTCATAAGTTGTACTGTTGTTTCTTCCCATACGGATTAAACCTATAGTTAAAATTTACTACGCTGATTTTGATAATCGCTTTGAATCAATTCATAAACCTTATTACTTAGCTTTTGCAGTAATATTGGGTTTTGCAATACTTTTTCTACTAGTTCTGATATCTTTTTGTCGCTATCAGCCATATTATTAATTTAATTATTATTGAGCTTCCGTACAGGTACTAGTCCGACTTCATTAAGCAAAAATTGTGCTTCATCTGTTAGCATGATCTCAGCAAAACTCTTTCCAGACTGCGAACGAGTTTCATCATTAGGATAGGCAACTGCCATTGAGTAAGCAAAGGGATAGCGTTTTGAATTGAAAGCTTCGACATTTGGTTGATAGCTTCCTTTGTCATTGCATAAATCAATCTTTGGATTAATATCTGAACCATCGGTTTGTACTAAAGCTTGTACCTCCTGACCTTTCTCACCAACACTTAGAGGATAAACTGAACATTGTCCATAGATTTTTCTCAGTAGTCCAAAGCCTATATCACCACTGCGTTTACTTGGATCTTCAGTTTCAAAATCGCCCAGGACATCTCCCAATGTTTTTAGCGTTTCTTTTTTGATAATTTTCCCTTCTTTAATTAATTGATTAAATTTTTGCTTTTGTTGTGGATAATTATCAAAAACTATTTCCCGAAATTCCTTGATTGCTTCTTCTTCTACAGGTATATATAATTTTACTGGTAAGTTTGGTAAGTTATAATTTAATTGTTTCCAGTTGTTTATTTCTCCACTGTAAAGCTTTCGTAATTGCTCAAAACTAATTTTCCCTTTTAAGGCTTCAGGAAAACTTCCTTCTCTTTTAGCATCACTAAATGCGACAAAAATCACAATGCCTTCATAGGCAATTGGTTGTAGCTTGAAATTTGCTTTTTCGAGATGCTTATCAATGTCAGCTACTATATTTGCGATCAAAAAATCTACTTTTTTTGCTTTAACTTTTTGAATAGCAAGGTCAATAAATGGTTCGGGTTTGTATCGAAGCTGTAATTGCATACCACGAGTGTCAAGTTCTTGATTGATTTTTTTACCCACAGATACTAAACCTGGTGTTGTCATCAAATAATTCCATGTACCTTCTGAACTGGAAGTGCTATAAGTAAATATACCTGATGGGACATTTTTTGATTCTGCAATACAACAAGTATAAGAATTATTATTCGATAAATTCATTAGTTCAGGTATTTTACCTTTTGATATCGAGTTAACAACTTGCCAGAGAAATATGCCGCCAAAACCAAAAAGCAATCCAACCAGGATCATGAATAATCTTAGATTCTTTGAATTATGTAATTTTCTGCTTTGATAGTTATCAATCTCTATACTTAATGGTTTACTAGTTTGTAGCTCTGTAGGTGATGTTAATAGCGCGTGACGAGCATCATCAGCATTCAGAAAAGGAGCATCAAGTCCGATTAAACGATGAATTATTCTTTTGAGCGTAATATCTTCTTCGATACTAGACCAATTTTGTTCGTTCTTAGGGTCGAGTGGCTGCCCATAAATTAGGTCTTCAGTTGCTCCTTGCAACAAAAAAAAGCTAAGATATCCTAAATCTTTTAAATCTTTGTCTATTGAAGGACTAATTACTTTAGATGTCGGACTTTTAAATAGGTCTTCCCAAAGACTTAAATCGGATAGATAGATAAAAAATTGTTGGTTAGTTATGATACTTTGCTGGTCGGTTGCAACAATCAGTAAACTATCCAAACTGAGATTTCCATGCGGTAAGCCAAAGCACACCTCACCGTTGGGAAGGCGAATTCTCTGGTTGTGGAGAAACCAAAGCGTTTGCAGTACTTGTCCAATGACTTCACGTACTTGCATTGAAGTCATGGGACGCTGAACTTTCTCCAGATATTGCCTCAAAGTTATACTGTTGGCAATGGGTTCTGTGATAAAATAGCAACGCTTTTCATTCAAGGGTGCGATCGCGTCCCAAGCTGTCACCAAACGAAAGTCTTGTCCTCCTCCACTCTTGAGGTTAATACTAGTTACTAGTTCAAACTGCTCTTTCCGTTCTCGCGCTTCTTTCGGATTAAAGTCAGTATCTGGCAGTAAGTATTCCTTGATTACCACTGGTTTGTTATTGAGAACGTGCGTCGCACTGTACAACCGCACTCGCTCAAATTCCTGAATAGCACCATTGCTTTGGATTCGATACCTTCCTCTACGACCGCGAATATCTTCGTTTTTTTGCAGTGGTGGAATTGGATTGTGATGCGTAGAATTGGTAACAAATTGTCGAGAGATGTTGGAAATGATAGTTGTGTCAGGATTATCAGTATGCCTACTACTTTGTCCTTGCAGTTCAGACGATATGGAACTATGAGTAGGGGTAACAACTTGAGTATCGTTAGTTATTCCTACAGAATATTGTTCTTGGTTATCCTTTTTGAAAGGAACATCAATGTTGTGATATTCATTTTGGATTCGATTCATGACTATCCGAGAGATATTTTCAACCGGGTAGCGAACTAGAACTGAAGTTTCCCTGAACCGAAGACTAACCGTATTCACTAATTCCGTCAACTTCACTCTTATATCTCCAAATTTGAATATCAATCAATTAGATAAAGCTGCACTTTTACATTTGCTGACTAACGCTTGTAGTATCAACAGCTTGGTCTTGTAACTCATTAATCTGCCGATAAAATTGATACAAATAGTTGAGGTCGCAAGCGAAAAGACCTTCTATGACTGCTGGATTCACTTCTTCAAGTGCTCCTAGCCGCGTAATTACGCGAGATAGAATAATCACCGTCGCGTAAGCAGGATTGGATTTCACGCGAGGGTCACGCATTGGTACAATTTCATCCATTGCCTTTGCCAAACGCATTACTCCTATGCGGTGCAAATTACCATCAGCATCTAGATAGCCTTTGGGTAAAGTCAACTCAAACTCTGTTTGCAACATTGGGATTTACTGTTGGCGTGTAAAAGTTTCAACCGCGATTTCCATTTCTTCAATTGCGAATTCATTACCGTTGGCGCTAAAGTCAGAAGCGATATAGCTAACTGGCCAAGCTCCTCTAAACTGAAAAATTGCTTGTCCATTTCCAGCTTGGTCGTAAATGGTTAACGAACCATCGCGCAACTGTTTTGCCCAATTCCCTTCTTGAACGGCTTCAAACCATTTCCATAAAGTGGTAGATTCGGTTATGCCTCGACGCAAATTAATATTATTAGTCTTGACATTGCCAGGTATTTTTGTGCGAACCAGTTGACCAGCTTTTGCTTGACCCCAACGCCCAGGTGTTACCTCACAAATTTCTACAACATCTTGGGTGTGTTTGAAGCCTTTACATTCTAAGAAGTACCCATCAACTTGATCGGTACTTCCATCAAGTTTGATCTCGACATAAAAACGGCAGCTAGTTAAGATTTCAGAAGGTTTGCTCATTTGGTTTTATATCTCAATTGGTTTAGTAATCGGTAATTAGTATTAGAAAAAACTACTACTAATTACCCATATCCAATTGGTTACATGACGCGCTTAATGCCTTCGTGAACGAGAGTTAAAGTTTCATTTGCTACATCACTAGAACCAGCTTCGAGTTTAGGCCCTTCATACTTGGTGGGATAAGCATGAATCATTTCCCATCGGGCTTTCATTTCTCCGCTCTGGTCGTATACAGTCACCGAAGCAGCTTTGCGGTTCGATGACCAGTCGGACTTACCACCCTCATTTCGATTGCAAGCTTCATACCACTTGTATAGGTCAGTATTGGTAGTGGCAACAACTTTAACAGTCACTTGTTGAAACTTGGTGCGAGTCGGAGCAGCTTGACGCAAGTTCACAGCGCTTTTCCCCGAACCCAACACTTTATCGCCTCCGGCGGCTGGAGTTTCAGCACTTAACCCACCAACTTCAAGAATTTGTTTATCTGTTACACCGTCAGCTTCAAAATAAAATCTACAACTGACTAATAATTCATCTTGCTCTGCCATATCTCAAATTTCACTTTATTAATTTATGGATTGCTCATTGAAGCGCTATTACAAATTGACAATTTTAATAGCGCTATTATTCTTCGTCTTTACCAGTCCATTGACTGATACGGAACACAACAAATTCAGCAGGTCGGACTGGGCAAACACCAACTTCGACATACAACCGACCTAAAATCATAGTGTCAGGAGTATTGAGTGTCTCATCGCATTTAACGTAATATGCTAGTTCGGGAGTTGCTCCGTATAACGCACCCTCCCGCCAAAGGCGCTCCAAGAAGTTGCTGACAGTACGGCGCACGCGTGCCCACAAATCTTGGTCGTTTGGCTCGAATACGACCCACTGAGTACCCAGTTCAATTGATTTCTCGATATAGCTCATCAGACGGCGAACGTTTATGTAGCGCCACTCTGTCTTTTCTGGTTCGACAAGGGTTCTTGCACCCCAAATTTTTATTCCTCGACCGGGGAAAGTACGAATACAGTTAATACCTTGGGGATTTAATAATTCCTGCTCGCGGAAGTTGCAGTCGTAAGCCAAACCAATAACTCCACGTGGAGTTTCATTAGCTGGCGCTTTATAAACTCCTCGCGTTTCATCAGTGCGTGACCAGACACCCATCATATAACCACAAGGAGGTATGAGAATCGGCTTTCCTGCTTTGCGAGGATTGGGAACTTTAATCCAGGGATAGTAAAGAGCTGCAAACATCGAACGACGTTGGAAATCATTATGCAGCCAATTAACCACCTGTTGCGGCTTCATTTTATCTGGTGGTGTATCCAGAACCACCATGCGGTTGGGCGGATTGGGAGCAGAGTTTTCGCATAAGCTAATCAGTAACTCCATAATGCCGTGAACCTGGTCAAGGTTCAATAGCCCAGCTTGATAAGCCCGCATTAAATCCGGGCACGCAATCATCGTTACTTCATCAATCTCAAATAGTCCTTGGATGCCGCTACGTTCGTCGCGTTCGCCTCGCACGTATCGGGCCAAATTTTCTTGGGTGGGCAATACAGGAGGAAGACTGACTTCAAATTGACTGTCAATAGGACGACGTGCCAAAGGCAGCCCGCGTTCTGTCAAGTCGATAACATTAACAAATTGGGATTCTTCAAGGGCGGTAACTACATACTTTCCTACTTCAACATGAACGTTACGGTCCATTGTCAGGTTATCGAATCGTTCCAATTCTTCGTCATCCTGCTTGATACATACAGAAAAGAATTCTGCCGGTATGGGTGCTGGAGCATTGGGATCGCTAGGAGTATTAGTTTTTGGCTCGCTAGGTATGATTTCGACTTTGACTGAATCAATTTGTTCTTGTCCCTGCTTGAGCATGAACTGTAAAGACTGACGTTTGCCAGAAGTTTTTACAGTTAGCGCTGTTGTTTCCGGGCTAGGCTGAGTGGTTTCGGCTGCCGGTTTGGGCAGTTGAGTACCGATACTAACTACCCAACAGCGCGCGCCCCCATTTAAAAACCAACCATTTACGGTAAAAGGTAAATACGCATCGAAGTCGGTGAATCCATCGGAATTTTCCTTGGCAAAATACTCCAAGTACTGGTTCCAGCAGGTAACTAACATGGGCTTGCCGATTTCAGCACCGTTGCGTATTGACTCGGTAAAGCCAACGAAGGCTGCAATGTTTGTCTGTACTCCTTCGATTGGACGGCTACCGCGATCAACTTCCTCGACATATACGCCAGGGGCAAAGTAATCAAGTCTTGCCATATCTGCGTTTCCTTTACTTGGCACAAAGCCATCGCTACAGTATAAAAATAGTATATAAACTAACACTCAAATATAGTAACCTGTTGTTTATACGTAGTTTTGTTGAGATTAAGGCTAAGTAGGGATTCTAGCCTCCAGCGAATCGGAATATATTTGTGCAAGGCGATCGATCAAGGGCTGCATCTGCTGACACTCTTGCGGCAAGTAGTCGTTCGATGCGCTGCACCATGTCTTTGACGATTCTGCCAGTTGGCACTTTCTTACCAGCAAGTTCTACTACTTTTAACCACACTTCCTACTGTTCCTGGGGTTCAAGCTTTGTCATGGGTCGAACTTGCCCCTCTGCTGTCGGCAAAATGTCCACAACAACTGCCGCATCAACTAGCGCCTCGGTTGGGATCAAACTTTTCGATTCCCTTTTGTAAACCTAGTGTCCCTTCTTGGAGCAAATCGAGAAAATCTAAATTGTGATTCTGGTACTTTTTCGCAACAGAAACCACCAGGCGTAGATTAGCAGTCACCATTTTCTCTTTAGCTTTTTGACCTTGTTGAATGATTGATTGTACTTCAGCTTCGTTTTGACCAAGCAAGGCGGCTAATTCTCTTGCGGTTGGTTGGCGGTTTAGTTGAAGTGCGAGGCTTGAACGCTGTTCTTCAATCGCCATCATCTGCTGCACAAGCCGAGCATTTGTAATTTCTTGCTCAGGAGTTAGCAGAGGGTAGCGTCCGATTTCTTTGAGGTAGGAGCGCACTAAGTCGGTAGTTGGGTTGGGCATATTTTTAGTTTGAATAAAATCTTTTAGTTCAACAATTAGCTAACAACTTAAATCTTAACTATATACTTAACCCAATGTTTATCTTTATCAAATAAAGTTTATAACTATAATACTTGAAGTCTTCAAATAGGTAAATACTAAAAGCTGCTTTATTTTATAAATAACCTTGAAAATAATGAAGAAGTTTAACTGAGTTAAATTAAAGAGACGCTACGCTAATTTTAGAATGAAGTCCTCTCTTGAAGAGAGGATATGTTCAAATTCGCTTCACATTTGAACAAGGCTTAAAAACGCTTTGCGTAGACCAGATGAAAATTACAAATACTTAGTTGAGAAATAATCATGGATATGCAATCTCTACTCACCTTGGCAATCGTAGTTATCTTTTGGGCATTCGTTACTCTCGTTATGTTCCAGTTCATTAATGGACTATTTGTATCGGCTGATTACGCTAGTAATGTGGTTTCAGTTAGCAATGGAAATATAGCCGCTTCTACAATTCCATCAGTATCAGAAATAATCACACCACAACAAGTTCAGACTTTTGAAAAATTGCTAGATCCTTGGACATTAGAGGATGAAGTTGTTCATCGTACAAATAATGAAGCAGTTATTCTCTCATTCCCTACATTGAGATTACTGCCTCCAGTTAAAGAAATTTCGCCACAACCAAAACGTACTGCTCGTTCAAATAAAGCTAACAATGCTGCCAACAAGTCATCGAGAACTAAAAAGGCTGATGTAAATTCTTCAGACAAGCGCAAGCCAGGTAGACCACGTAAAGCTGGCTAATTCGCTTTTTAACCCTCGGCTGATCACCGAATAATAAATGTCTGAAAGTTTAAAAGCTCAAATGAGGCAAGTAATTGCCTGGCTGACGGTGGACGGCTGGTAACAATCACAGCCAATTGGTTCTCTCCCAATAATCCCACTTGGCGCGAGACTTTTGTTAGGTGGCAGGATTTTGCGCGAGTTCTACTGTCTGTTGGGGTCAACGGCAAAGTGTACTCGAAACATGGTACACAAATCGACACCAGAATTACGGTAATTGATAAAGTCCCGGCTGATAATCACAGGCAAATCCCCTGTATTCCCGAAACCTTGGACTTGCCCGAACTGCTGGCGTTGATTGAGCAATTACCTGAGCGATCTCCGTGGGAACGCTCAGAAAAAATCAAAGCTGCTGCGAAGGCAATTGTTGTTCAATTGCCAAAACGCTCTGTGGTAGCTCAAGCAGAAACACTTTCTTCAATTCCAGATGTGGTTATTCTGGAATACGAAGTCGTCGAATGGTCTGCTACAGAAGGACTCAAAGATACTTTATATGAAACCTATCGCCCACAACGAATCAGAATTAAAGATGCTTTACCTCATCCCTCGCTGCTTTGCGAAAGTGCAGCCCTAGCACTTGTCTCGCCACCACCACCAACTTATAAACCGCATCTCCCACGAAATATTATCACACAAGGCTTGTTGTCAGAGGCACAGCTTGAGAGCGTCATTTACGCAGGTCAAGCGCACTGTGAATTTCTGTCTGGGTCTTATATTGTGGATGATTCATGGGATAATGTGACTGTAGCAGCACAAAGCGAAGAAAATGCCGTAAAATTTCGGCGTGGCTGGTTTCTTGGCGATGGGACGGGTGTGGGGAAAGGAAGACAATGTGCAGGAATCATCCTCGACAACTGGTGTCAGGAACGAAGAAAAGCAATCTGGGTATCAAAGAGTGCTGCTCTTATTGAGGACGCACGTAGGGACTGGTGTGCTTTAGGAGGTGATGCAAAAGACATTATCGACCTCTCAAATATCAAGCTTGGCGACCCCATCCCTTTCACCCAACGCATTCTGTTCTGCACGTACTCTACTCTACGTTCTCAAAAGAATGGTAAAAGTCGGCTTAAGCAAATCGTTGAGTGGGCAGGCAAGGACTTTGAGGGAGCGATCGCATTTGATGAGTGTCACGCGATGGGTAACGCAATGGCGCAAGAGGGTAAACTGGGCATGGTTGCAGCATCCCAGCAAGGCATTGTTGGGCTGCGGTTGCAAAATGCTTTACCGCAGGCACGGGTTATCTACGTTTCTGCTACTGGAGCGACGAAGGTTTCTAACCTATCTTATGCAAATCGTCTTGGGCTTTGGCAGACTGGAGATTTCCCGTTTACCTCCCGTGAGGATTTTGTGGAATCCATTGAGGGCGGTGGTATTGCCGCGATGGAGGTTGTTGCTAGGGATTTGAAAGCATTGGGTCTGTATTTGGCGCGATCGCTTTCCTTCGATGGTGTGGAGTATGAGATGTTAGAAATCGAACTCACTCCTACTCAAGAACGTATCTATGACAGTTATGCAGACGCTTTTCAAATTATCCATAATAACTTGCATAAAGCTTTAGAAGCCTGTAACATCACTGGTGCGAAAACATACAATCGTGCTGCTAAAATGTCTGCCATGTCTCAGTTTGAATCGCATAAGCAAAGATTCTTCAATCATTTATTAACTAGCATGAAATGCCCACAGTTAATTAAAGCAATTGAGAATGATTTAGCCCAAGGCAATGCTGTTGTAATTCAAATAGTTTCCACCAATGAAGAATTACTCAAACGCCGACTCAATGAAATTGCACCCGAAGAATGGCAGGATTTGAACCTTGATTTAACACCACGAGAGTATGTTCTTGACTACTTAGCCCTCTTCTGTCACTTTCCGGTTATTCTGAATAAAAGAATAAAAAAAGAAAACCC
>NZ_JABXKL010000061.1 GCF_017114995.1 Nostoc sp. NMS9
CTTACGACTTTATTCTTGAAGCCTTATTTGGCGCAGCTTCATAAAGAATTGGTATCAGCATTGGCTGCACGTTCGAAAACAACTTCAAAAGATAAAGGTAAACTACCAGAGGATTTATCATCACTCCAGAGATAGTTTGCTCCTGCGTCAGCCAGATATTTAGCTACATAACTTTTACCTCCAGGCATATACCAAGTTCCTTTAAAATTGAACCCCACAAATACAATTGGACGATTTTTTACAGATTTAGCTTTTTGAGCTACTCGTTCATATTTATTGGCAATTTCACTAAATATTGTTTCTGCTTGCTCGTCTTTATTAAAAAACAGAGCCGTAAATTTTAACCATTCGCTTCTTCCCAGTGGTGTGTCTTCCATATATTCAGAATTTATCGCCACTTTCAAACCCGCCTCTGTGAGTTTAGTATAACTATCAGTTTGGGAATTTCCAGTACCAAAAGTTGTCACAAAGTCAGGATTTAATTCTAGTACTTTCTCTATATCCACATTTGAATTATCACCTACTTGTGTTAACTTTCCGGCTTTGATTCTCTCGAATACATCAGGATTATTGACTTGTTTACTATTACTAATACCAATCAGTTTATCAACTACACCTAATTTGGCTAGGTGGGGTAAATGAGTAGTAGATAGAGAAACTATGGAATTAATGGGAACTGTAATTACCCGTGCTTGATTAAATCCTTTTGGTGTGGGAGTTCCACATTGGACTAAAACATATTGAAACTTTGTGTTGGCATTCTGCCAAGGATTTTTTATCGTGATAATTTTGTAGTGTTTATGATACTCTACTGCAAAGCCTGTTGTACGAGTAATCTTGATTTTATTAGGAAAGTAATCAGTATTGTGGTCATATTTTTGAATACAGCCGTTATTATTGGTATTTGTAGATGTATTAATTTCTGTACTATGGCAAGCAATAATTAAAGTGGCAATTAAGAAGAATTGGCATAAAAAAATAATGGGTTTTAAGTGATGATGATTTACCAATTTCATAGGGTTTGAGGAAATAGAATTTTTCTCACACAGAGGCGCAAAGCCGCAGAGAGTTACAAGAGAAGAAAAAAGAAGATGAACTAAATAAAATCTGTTTTATGTCTTCGCGTGAGATTTTTAAAAATAGAAGTTATACGGAATCTGGTGGATAACAATGTTCAATAACTTTGTTGCCTTTGATTAAGTGTTCATTGACAATAATTTCAGCTATATTTGAGTTAACACGAGTGTACCAAGTCCTATCATCAGAATAAAATACAACTGGCCCTTGTTGGCAAACTTCCAAACAGCCAGATGTTCTCACTTCTATGTCTAAACCTGCATTTTCAACTGCTGATTTTAAAGCATCAAATGTGGGTTGCCATTTGCGTGAAGGAAGACAGCGAGTAGAAGTGCAAACTGAGATATAAGAATGTTTTAGGGGGTTTTTAGTAAACGGTATAGGCTGGTTTCCCAATATATAAATATCTCGTAGTTCCTCATAAAGAGCTAACTTTGATAAATTCGGCTTACCTTCTGGTAATAAATTCTCACCTAAAGGAACTACCCCAGCAAACATAGAAGCATTGATTGGTTTAGTGAGTATATCTGGTGGACTCAGTTTATTAATAGTTGCAATATCTTGTAAAGGCGCTTTACTTTGGAATAAGAGAACTTGGCGTTTTTGCTGGAGATTAGGGGTAATGGAAATTGGTGTTTGGGAGGATTGTTCTCCAGCCCTTATTCTCCATTCCACAATTCCCGTTGCGGGCATTTTTTCAATTGATGATAGTTTTACGACCCAATGAGAGTCAGAATCTCTTCTGACTATTACACTTTGGGGAGAGACAGTGTAACCGGGTGCTAATTCAATTACGAGTCGGGTTGTCTGGGGGTCAAGTTGTGCTAACCGGATTTTTTTTTATTTTTGCCAAATTGGGATGCTCCCGTTGTTTGAAACAACGGTATTCTTTACGCCTCGTTAGCTCTCTCTAGGTCGATGGATTGTGCAGCTTGACGAAACGATGCTATCGACGTGAGGCGATTGGAGGGACAATCCCACAGAATGTATTTGAAGCAATCAGGAATATCTACCATTCGCAGCGTTTTTGCACTCCTAAGCAGGTGAACATTTTTATTGTGGCAAGCTTGGAGGTTGTAATTGGGGATTCTGTCGCAAAGATGATGAATGTTATGGTAACCGATATCGGCGGAAAACCACTTTAAAACGGTGGGGAACTCCAGATAACTGCTGCCCTTAATTGCGGCTTCGAGATAGTCCCACCCTTGAGTTTTGTGGGCGTAAGAGCCATCAAAGTTGTGCTGAACAAAGAAGACGCAGATGAGGATTGCCGCAGAACAAGTTAGCGTGATTGAGTAAACGCTCACGAAAAAACCAAATCCAAGTAAATACCCCAGAAAAATCCAGCTGCCGACTACACAAATGTTGTTGAACAACAGATGCCAAAACTCAGCCGCAGTGTACCAATTTCTAGACTTATGAGAGGAGATGATTTGAGGTAAATCCATAAAAGGATCTTGCTGCAAGCAAGTCAGTAGATGAGTGATAAAATCATATGTTCCGGCAATCAGGGCGAGTCTTGGCTTAATCGCAACATAGAAAAAACCTCCCGGAAAGATCATGAATGGGTGCCTCAGTAGTTCATAACGCCTTTGGGCAGATGGACTGAGGCGAGCAAACTCCTCAGTAGAGAGTAATGCACTAGGACCGCGATAGCGTTGCCAATCACCGTTGGTTTTGTGGTGATAGGCATGTCCTCTTGACCAAGGATATTGAGGGATCGCGTTGATCACCCCTAGAATAAAACCGATAATTTGATTAACCCTTTTTGAACGAAAGAGTGAATAGTGTCCGCAATCATGCATTAAAGAAAAACAACGCGCTGAAAACAGCGTCATCAAAACTATAGTAGGTACAAGCAACCAAAAACAAATAGCAGCTGCTTTGTATGCTAAAAACCATAAAACCACATAAGGCACAACCGTATTCAGGATTTGATAAGTTGCCCGCAAGTCGCTGCTGTTCATGTAAGGAGTCAGGACAAAATCCGACTTTTTCACTGCGGTTTCCATTAAATAAAACTTTCTCCTAGCGGCTGAAGTTCTTTTTGGGGTAAGTTGAAATAACTGGTAGCATCAGCCAGATGCTTTATTAGTGTGGATTGTGGTAAAGGTCCTTGCAAGTGATTCCAAAGTAATACAATATCTGTTGACCAGTTATCATGAACGTAGAAATCTAGGTTAGGTATTTGTCTTTTAAGTTGTTTGAAAGCACGACGATAACTGCCCAAGGAGTCGCCATAATTACGGGTAAGTTCCAAAAGGTGGGATAGTCTGCGATCGCCCCTGGATAACAAAGCTTGAATGATTGACCAATTATAACTTTCCGGTCGAAACTCGATTCCTTGCGGCTTAAGTTGTTTCTGTAAAAGTTGCAACCGCTTTTCTGCTTGCCGATTGACTCCAAACCACTGAAATGGTGTATGTGCTTTGGGAACAAAGGTGCTACAGCCAAATGTTAAGCGCAATCCTGGTACAGTTTTTTTCAGAGAGCGCATCATTGCCACAGTTTGTTCTAAATCCTCTGGTTCTTCACCGGGAATTCCTACCATTCCATAAAGTTTCAAGTTTGTTAATCCACCACCTTTAGCATTAATCGCTGCTTGGATAATTTCATCATTATGTAATTTCTTGTTGATAATTCTCCGTAAATTCTCTGAACCGCTTTCTACGGCAATTGTGAGCGATCGCGAATCTCGTTTCGCCAAAATTTCTGCTAATTTTACTGTTATGGTATTTGTCCGTACTGAGGCAATGCTGAGACGCACATCATCGTACTTTGGCTGATTCAGATGATCTAGTAGTCTTTCAAACTCCGGATGCTGAGTGACAGAAGCCCCCAATAATCCGATGCGTTTTGTCACTGATAAACCTTTTTCAATCGCTGGAATGAGAGAACCTTCCACACTTGCTATCCTAAAAGGAAGCGTTAGATAACTTGCCAGACAAAAGCGACACATTTCTGGGCAACTTCTGACAACTTCCACCATATAAATATTTTCCCACGCGGCTTTTTCCGTCACAACTGTTGATGTTGAGAGGATATCTCCCCGATAGGTTTGCTTTTGCACTACGGCAGGGATTTCTGTTGAGATTGGTTGAATTGACTTGACAGCGCCGTCTAATGTATGATAGCGTACCTCGTACAAACTAGGTACATATATTTCCGGTACTTGTGCAAGTGCTTGCAGTTTAGTTTGTCGAGAGGCATTTCTGACTTCTTTGTAAACGTCGATAAAATTTCCTAGCAGGTTTTCGCCATCTCCTAGCAAAATGACATCAAAAAAATCTGCGAAAGGTTCGGGGTTAGCAGTGAGTACGGGACCGCCACCAAAAACTATGGGATGATGATCACCACGGTAAGCTGCCCTGATAGGAATTTCTAAAGATTCCAATAAATTCAAAATATTGACATAATCCGGTTCCCAAGACATGGAAAAGCCGAGTATTTCTGGTTCTCGCGGAAGTTGTTCGTGGGTATCGGTAAACAGGCGACTCACCTGCATATCAGAACGCATCGCTAAAGTTGCCCACACCACTTGATAGCCAAGGCTTGTTATCCCCACCGTGTAATCATTGGGAAAAGCGAAGATGGTGGGGATGGCGTCTGTGTTGGGAGTTGCGGGGGTAAAAAGCAGGCGTTCGGTAGCGAATACGGATGATGTCACAGGCATTTGTGTTGTAACTATACATTATTGTTGATTTTTAGCTCTTTTTTTCAGTGTATTGTTGTTCGTATTGGGAGGGTATACTGAGGTTGAAATTCTGCCCATTCCTTGCATACAGTTTGGTAACATTGCGGTGGTGTGATTGGTAATTTAGTTAAATAGAAAAACCCAGCTTGATGACCGTACTCCAATAAAAATACAACGTCTTTTTGGGGATTATACTTATCTACATCTTCGAGAATATGAGCATTCATGAAGTGTCTTTGTAACAGTACGGTATCGGGTGCTGCTAACCAAGCATTTAAGAAAGCTGCAAGATTTTTACGCGGGATAAAATACGCTTTAAATGTTTCGCCAGCCATACTTAAATGCGGAGAATTGGTACTGCAAATTACGACACCACGTTCTCCTCCTAAATAACCGACCCAAGCGTTGTAACCAATTGCTAATATATTGGTGGCGATAAAAGCTTGTTGCCAATCTTGGGTGTTTATTTCTAGGGTCATCTTGATTAAACTCCTTTTGATAACTGCCAGAGTTGAATTTCATAACATAAATAGCTCTCAAAAATTGCGCGTGCTGCTAATCCCTCGACAACTAACTTTTCTAGCCAGCGCTTAAATGCCCAACGACCGAGTGAGTATAATGGTAAAAGTGCGATCGCTACAACATCAGCAATATATTTAACTGTAGTCAGCCCAAAAGTACGGAAGTTATCAACACACAAGTCAATCGTTGGTGCAACTTGAGTGGAGATGTCCTCAGTCTTAATTAACTTGAATCCAGCCTGTTCCAACGCCGCCTGTAGTTCGCTGGCGACATGACAATTAGAAAAAATACCTTCTCGGTATTCAGCATCGAAACGCATCATGTCTGCAAGCAGCAGGTAGCCACCATTACTCAATAATTGAGCTGCACCCTGAGCCAAATTGTCAACAGCAATATATTGACTGCTTTCGCTGAATAGAACTAGATCGTAGGAGTTTGATGAGTGAAAATCTTCAAATCTCGTTAAGTAAAAAGGTACTTGACCGTTGGTATTTTGAATAAATCTCTGTTGCTGAAGTGCGTCAGGTGCTAATCCCTCAACACTGAAACCGCGCTCGCACAAATATCCTGCATTACCTCCAATCCCACAGCCTACGTCAAGCACAGTTTTTGTCCCCTCTGGGATAAAACTCAAAAGTTTGGCTGCATAGGCAACTTGCGCCACACGCAGACGAGTTAGAGTTAATTCTTCACCCTGAGTAGGTAGAGGTTCCCAATACCCGTAATGAAGATAGGAGGAATTTGTGAGTCCCATGTAATAATCTATCGCTGCATTTTGGTAGCGAGTTGCTTTGGGAATCTTGCTTGATTTTGGCTTGAGCATTGAGGAATAAAGTAAGTTTTAGGGCATTAAGCTTGGTTCAAATTCTGACCATCGCTTGCAAACTTGTTCGTAGCAATCGGGTGGAGTAATTTTTAGTTGGTGTAAAAAATTAACCTCAATCTGAGGTTCAGCCTTTAGCACCAAAAGAATATCTTGATGAGGATTGTATGTTGCGACTGCTGGGGAAATTGATGAAATCATGGATGAGCAGATTGATTGCGATATGGCTCCACAATCTTGAAACGATCGCAAGTAAAACCCAATCAGATCGGAGGGAAGAAATTGGAGCGTAAAGGGAACTGTATCAAGACTTGTAATTGTAGGGTGAGTAACTTTAGTATCCACATCACAAATAACAACTCCCCGCCCAAATGACTGAAATCCCTTCCATCCTGTGTAACCAATTACCAGCAGATTATTATGAATAAAGCTGTTTTGCCAGTAGCCAAAATTTCCTTGCCAAACACTATTGGATGGTCGCATTGACTTCCTCCCCCAACACCAATGATTCAATGTGAACCTGCTCAAGCTCTCGTCCAATCAATACTAATCGCGTTTGACGGGGTTCGTGGGGTTGCCAAAGACGATCGTAAAAGTAGTCAAATCGATTACCAACTCCCTGTAATACCAGACGCATGGCTTTGTTTGGAACTGCTACAAATCCCTTAATTCGATAAATTTCTTGCTGTTGCACCAATGTTTGCAAGCGTTTGACTAGGATAGTCGGCTCAAATGCCTGGTCTAACAGTAGTTGCACTGCATTAATTCCTTCATCATGTTCGTGGTCTTCTTCAGTATCGTGGTGACTGGGGCGACTATCTAAGTTGTCTTCTACCGCAGCGTTGAAACCGAATAACAAATCGCCACTGATTTTACCATCCTGACAAGGAATGACTTTTACACCAGGGGATAAGTTCTGCTTTAGCCAATCCTGTACCCTAACCTGCGTTTGTTCGTCAACGCGATCGCTCTTAGTCAGCAATACTAGATCAGCACAAGCCAATTGATCTTCAAACAGTTCCTCAATGGGTGTTTCGTGTTCTAGACTAGAGTCGGCTTGTCGCTGTGCTAAGAGGGCTGCTAAATCACCTACATATTGATTAGTTGCCAACGCTTCACAGTCCACCACAGTAATTACGCTGTCAACTGTCGCGCCTGTGCGAATCTCCGGCCAACGAAATGCTTGCACCAATGGTTTTGGTAATGCTAGTCCAGAGGTTTCAATCAACATACAATCAAGGCGATCGCGTCGCTTCAGTAATTCTTGCATCGCTGGCAGGAATTCCTCTTGCACCGTACAGCACAGACAACCGTTGGTGAGTTCAACAATATTACTGTTGGAGTCTTCTTCATCGTCACAAACTCGGCAATCACGCAAAAGTTCCCCATCAATTCCGATTTCCCCAAATTCATTTACCAAAACAGCAATGCGTCGTCCCTCATTGTTTTGCAGTAAATGGCGAATTAACGTCGTTTTGCCTGCGCCTAGAAATCCTGTAATTACTGTGACGGGAATTTTTTGCATATAAAGTGTGTTGTTTGTTGATTAATTTTGCTTTTCACAAGAAAGAAGTTTTAACCGCAGATATCATGCAGTGTTGCTAGTGTTAAAATCCAAATATTTATAACTAGCTGTGCCCAAAACAAAACTTAATTCGTAGTTTTTTTAACGCAAAGGAACGCAGAGGGAAGCACAGATGGGTGCTGAGGTTTGCCAATTTTAATTCGCTATGAACAGTTAAAGTTGTGTCGGTTAGGTGCAAGCACTAATTCATTTTTATCTTCTGCAACGCCGCCGAGGATGAGTGGTCAGAGGCTATATGTTTAACGCTATCGTTGCCATTGGGCACTTTTTCGGCAGATAGAGCGTTAAGTTGTGGCTGGCGACCCCACAGCCCGGTCATTAGTCGCAGCAGTAGCCTTCGTGGGAAAGACCAGTAAATTATCAGCCGCAGTACCAACCGCCGCAGTTTAACCATTGGTAGCCATTGATTAGAAAAGCTGCGGTTGAGAAGATCGGTAAAGGCTAGGATGACCCAGTTTTCATAGCGTCGCCAGCGATCATAGCGTTTTAGAACCACCAGAGAACCCAGGTCTTGTCTGTGTTGTTGTGCAGTTTGCAGCACTTGGGCTAGGGCAGCTGCATCACGAATACCCATATTTAGCCCCTGACCGCCCACGGGATGACAGCAGTGGGCAGCATCCCCCAGCAACACCAAGCGCGGCTGACAATAGCTGCGGCTCTGCATCAACCGTGCTGGAAACACCAAGGGCTGGCTTAACAAGGTTAGTTTCCCCATTTGGTCGCCGTAGCGTTGTTGCAGTTCGGTCATAAACTGGTCGCGGGGCAGAGCAACTATTGCCTGAGCTTCTGCGTGGGGTGCAATCCAGACGATTTGGCAGCGATTATCAGGCAAGGGCAAAATTGCAAAAGGGCCGCTAGTCCAAAAACGCTCGTAGCCGATATTCTGGTGCCATCGCTCTGGGGCAACGAAAGCTGTGATACAGGATTGCCAGTAAGCCCAGCCGTTAGTTTTGATGCTAGCCTGTTGGCGAATTTGCGAGTTGATGCCATCAGCAGCCACGACCAACTTTGTTTGCAACCGTTGTTGACCCTGGGAACCCTCCAGCACCACCTCTGCGGCTTGAACTCCATAGCGCACCTCAACCACTTGAGTCTCATAACAACAAGTAATGTTAGCTGCTGTTGCCACTCGTTGCTGGAGTGCCGCCATCAGTACCCCATGCTCGCCACAGTAGTAAACTGCTGCTTCACCCAAATCCTTTGGGCAAAACTCGACTCGGTGAGGATAGTCCGCGTCCGATAATAACACCCGTGAAAAGTGGCTAATTTTTGGTGCAATTTGTTCCCACAGCCCCAAATCACGAAAAATTTTGCTCGTCATCGGCGACAGGGCATAAGCTCGCGCTCGCTTTGTTACTTGCTGTTCCTGTTGTGCTTCCACTACTAAAATCAAGAGACCTGACGATCGCAGTCCACAAGCTAGTGTCAAACCTGAAATACCGCCGCCGACAATAACCACATCGTAGTTTATCGTTGGAAACTCAAAATTGGTCATCATGCAGTCGCTACCTAACCAAGCTTGAGGGATTTTGGTTGGCAAAGTTTCTGTCCATCAATTCTGTGCGTGAGTTTGCCCGCACAGCCCGGAACATTCCAAATCGACACAACCCTGCACCAAACGCCAAACGCATCAGTAAAAGCGTCGGTACCTCCCGCACAGACTTGACAAAACCAGACAGCCCAAAACGCACTAATCCCTCTGGTCGAGCCACTCCTTGCCAAATCGAATCGAACCAAGAAGGAAGGGTTTCTTGCGTCCAGTCTGCCGTAATTACCTCCCCCTCAACTAATTCTGTCCCCGCCAAAAGCTCGGAAAAGCCTTCAATACTGGAAAAAGCTGGATGCGACCACTGATCGAGGAGTTGCCGCATTACTGGTTTCTCCCAAAAATTTAGCGGCTTTTGGCGGTCATCCCTCTGATTCCAGTCAGCTACAACCAAGACTCCACCAGGCTTTAGCACCCGCATTAATTCTCTAGCAAAAACGGTTTTATCTGGCATATGGGGACCTGCTTCAATCGACCAAACCACATCAAAACTGGCATTTGGAAACGACAGTGCCATCGCATCATCGACCGCAAACTGGGCATTTAGCCCTTGGGGTGTTAACTCCTGGGCGCGTTTTACCTGAATAGGGCTGATGGTAATCCCTGTAACAGCAAACCCATAATCTCGCGCTAAAATCCGGCTGCTGCCCCCAATCCCACAGCCAACATCTAAGACGGTAGTACCATGAGGTAATTTATCTAAACCTCCCCATTTAACCATTTCATGTACAAAATCAGATTTAGCAGCTAAAAAATCCTTGCGTCGTGGCGGCGAACCGTAGTGACCGAGGTGAATGTGTTCCCCCCAATAAAACTCTAGGATGCCGTCAAGTGTCCATTGATCGTAGGAATTGGCGACTGTGGATGAGGATTGATACTTGCGGGCAGTTAGGAGATAAGCCGCAATTCCAATCACTAAAAGCACAAAAAAACCAATTATAAAATATAATAAATTTGACATTTTTTTGAACGCTACTGTACACCTATTTGAGTCGATCTAACGGTTTACTTATTGCTGCTCCTCCCGAATCAGACGAGCGATGGCCTAACCGCCCGACAGAGGCGATTGCAATATAAATCATCCGATACATCGACATTGCAATATTTTGAACATCTGGAATAATTTTCCCTTGAAGTAGACTGGGGTTGTGTTTATCTTGGGGGAGAGACGTTTGTTTGACAAAGGGATGAATAGCAGTAGGAATCTTCCCAGTTCGGTGAAGATAGAATTTCGGCATGATGATTAATTGAAGTATTAGTCTAGTAAATTAGCAATTTCTATGGGTAATGTGGAACAGGACTATGTACGTCATACACGCCATTTACTACCTGTTTTTTAACAACTTCCACCTGTTAGGTAATACAGCATTTCCTTGTTGCTGTGACTATTTGCAACCGATACTCTCATCTGGAGTAGCGATCGCGATCACTGCATCTAAAGACACAACTTGTACCGGAAATTAATCGCTTACCCTCTCATAGAAAGTCGTAATCTGTAGCGTCTTGATATGTGGGGCTATGAGAACGTAAAGCTGAGTAGTTGTAGAAATCTTCATAAGAATACTTATCTGTGCCTCGCAGATGTACAAAATTTACAAGTTCACTTCGGCGGGCATTCTGACTCACAAGGCTTGCCTTGATTACAGCTGCGGGACAGCGCCGGATTTACACCGGACTTTCCCCGTTTCCTCTAGCGGCTGTTCCCCACTAGAACCGAGATTCATCTGAATACTAACACAACTGTGATTTGCTTGCATAAAAATCAATGGTCGATCTATGACTGGCATTCGTCATTAATCGGAGCAAGTCTCATTCTTTACCAAAGCTTGCTCTGGATTTTTATTGGACAATTCTTCTAAAAATTTTTCAACCCAACAAACTTTTTCGGGTTGCCAGCGTTTGCTGACATAGCGCTGGCATTATTCCTTAGACCATTTTCATAACTTACGCAAAAATTGTTAAAAAGCTTAATTCATTTGTCAGTCCACCATCTACCAATCAACTGATGACCGAGGAACTTGAAAGAGCAGATAATGATAGTCCGTGGAAAGAAATTTTAGAAGCTTACTTTCCCCAAGCAATGCAATTTTTCTTCTCCCAAACAGCAGCATTAATTAATTGGGAACGTCCCCACGAATTTCTCGATAAAGAATTTCAGCAAATAGCTCGTGAAGCTGAACAAGGTAGGCGATATGCAGATAAATTAGTCAAAGTATGGCAAATTCAAGGACAAGAAATTTGGCTATTAATCCATGTAGAAATTCAGGCAAAATCAGAAGACATTTTTGCAGAAAGAATGTTTTCCTACAACCTGCGAATTTTTGATAGATTTGCCAAACCTGCCATTAGTTTGGCGATTTTGTGCGATACTGACCTGACATGGCGACCAAATCAATATAGTTATAATTACCCCGATACTAGGTTTAACTTTGAATTTGGCATCGTCAAGCTTTTAGATTATCAAAATAATTGGGCAGAATTAGAAGCCAGTGACAATCCATTTGCAACCGTAGTCATGGCGCATTTGAAAACACAGCAAACAAGTAAAAAGCCAGGAGAACGTAAAACTTGGAAATTTAGCTTAATTCGTCGGTTGTATGAATTAGGATTACAGGAAAGGGACATTCGTAACCTGTACCGATTTATTGATTGGGTTATGATTTTATCAAAAGCCTTGGAAGCAGAATTTTGGCAAGAGTTTAAGCAATTTGAGCAGGAGCGGACTATGAGCTACATTACCACAGGCGAACGCATTGGCTACGAGCGTGGGAAGGAAGAAGGAAAGCAGGAACAAGGACAAACTCTTGTAATACGGCAACTACAAAAACGGGTAGGGGAGTTACCAGAAGAGGTTCGGGAGCGCATTCAAACTCTTTCTTTAGAGCAATTAGAATCACTTGGTGAAGCTTTGTTAGATTTTACAGCTATTGAAGATTTACTTAACTGGTTGGCAGCAAATCAAACAACATAGAAAACGTCCTTAGAGGTTGTTTGAAAAATCTAATTTGTTACTAGCCCTAGCGACTAGAAGTCGCGGCTACACAGACAAAACCTGCCTCCGCAGGTTAAAAACCCTTGATTTTGATTAGTCCACGGAGGTGGACTTCATTTGTGTAGTAGCGAATTATATTCGCCCAAAACTTTTCAAACATCCTCTTAACTATTGCCAAACCTAGTTAACAATTCTTTTCCATTTTTGCAATTATTTTTCTACAATTCATCAACACATCTTGTATGCAAGCTTCATCCACACTTTTTGAGGACTCCACAACGGATATCCATGTTGTTCGTCGCGATGGTTCGACAACACCGTTAGAAATTAATAAAATTCGCACAGTAGTTAATTGGGCTTGTTGTGGACTTTCAGCAAATTCTATTGCTCTAGAAGCACATCTGACAACTCGATTGCGTCCTGGAATTACCACACGAGAAATTCAAGATAATTTAATTCGCTGTGCTTTGGATTTGTGTAGTCCTGAAGAACCTGATTGGCGCTATGTAGCAGGGCGATTACATATTTGGAGTTTGTGGAAAGATACTAAAGTTAGCCGTGGTTATCAGTACGGGCAATATACTCGGACTGTACATTCCAAAGTTTTGTCAGAACAATACGATCGCCGCATTTGAATCTACACGGACGCAGAATTAGAGATTGCTAACACTTGGATCAATCCCAACTGAGATGCCGACTATGATTATGCCGGAGCTGTATTACTGACGAAGCGATATCTTTTGGCGAATGAGCTACCACAGGAAGCATTTTTAACTTGTGCTTTATTGATTGCCTCAGTGGAAACACCAGAGAATCGATTAACCTGGGCAAAGCAATTTTATGAAGCGTTAGCGAATCGTCAAATATCTTTGGCAACGCCCATTTTAGCGAATTTGCGGATTCCCAATGGCTCCCTAGCCAGTTGTTTCATTACGGCGATGGACGACAATTTAGAAAGCATTTTTGGCAGTATTCATGATGCGGCTCGGATTTCCAAAAATGGTGGCGGTGTCGGCGTAAATCTGTCTCGCATTCGTGCAACGGGCAGTTGGGTGATGGGGAAAGCTAATGCCTCTGGTGGCGTGGTTACCTGGATTAAGTTGTTGAATGATACAGCGATCACAGTTAATCAAGGTGGACGCAGAGCAGGTGCTGTCACTGTCAGTCTGGATATTTGGCATTTGGACTTGCCCGAATTTTTGGAAATGCAAACAGAGAATGGGGACGGGCGACGCAAAGCTTATGACGTGTTCCCGCAACTGGTTGTCAGTGACGAATTCATGCGGCGAGTAGTAGCCGATGAAGAATGGACATTAGTTGATTCTTATGAGGTACGAACTCGTTTAGGCATTGAATTGGCTCAGTTGTGGGGTGAAGAATTTGAAAAGGCTTATCTTCAAATCGAAGCCAGTAAAGAGTGCGAGATTACACTTTACAAACGGGTGAATGCTCGTCTTTTACTCAAACAGGTGATGCGAACCCAATTAGAAACCGGGATGCCTTATCTGTGGTTTAAAGATACCGCGAACCGAGCTAATCCCAATCAGCATGAGGGCTATATTCCAGGTGGAAACCTGTGCCAAGAATCGTGGTCAAATGTGAAACCGGATGAAGAAGCACATACGTGTAATCTCGTAAGTATCAATCTGGCAAATCTTGAGGATGAGAAACGAGCAGAGATTTGTCAAATCGCAGTACGTATATTAGATAACACGATTGAACTCACCTCACCGCCCTTTGCTGCTAGTGCCACCCACAACGCCAAATATCGCACAATTGGAGTGGGCTGTATGGGATTAGCCGATTGGTTAGCAAAACGTCATCTCACCTACACCCATCTTCAGGAAATCAGCGATTTATTTGAAGATATCGGTTACCATTGCACATCTGCATCAATGTTCCTTGCTCAGGAACGAGGTGCGTATCCTGCTTTTGCAGGTAGTGAATGGAGCAAGGGACATTTAATCGGAGCAAAACCTGTGGATTGGTTTTTGCAACACCCTAGTCTTCCAGAACGCTCACAAAATTGAGTCAGGATATCAAACAACATGGTATTCGCAATTCACACATTACAGCGATCGCACCCAATACTTCTTCATCTTTAGTTCAGGGTTGTACAGCCAGTGTTTTACCCGTTTACAGCAAATTCTTTTATGAAAAATGGGCAAAGGGTTCAGTACCCATTGCACCACCTTACATTCGGGATAATCTATGGTTCTATGTCGAAAATAAGACACTAGATCAGAAAAAAGTGGTGCGGGCGATCGCCACAATCCAACAATGGATTGATACAGGAATTTCAATGGAACTACTGTTTAATCTGAACGCTGGAGTTTATTTCCCCGACGAACTTGAGCGTTCTCTCAGCGCTCTTGATATTTTTGAAACCCTAATGCTGGCTTGGGAATTGGGTTGTAAAGCAATCTACTATATTCGCACTGTCCAAAAAGATAGTTTCAAAGAAACGAACGAGCAATGTGTTGCTTGTGCAAACTAACTAGGGAGTAGGGAGTAGGGAGTAGGGATTAAGAAAGCTTTGCTTTCAAGGATTTTTGTAAACCTCGAAGCATTCGTTGTATTTCGTCAGTTTTGGTCAGGATTTCTTGGAGTTTAGGATTGGTTATGTATTCCAATTGTTCGGCTACAATGAGTTGGGTTTCAAGTTCCGCCAAAGAACCGAGAGCGATCGCAATAAATCGCAGGAATTCTTGTGTTGAATCTCTAGCATGACCTTCTGCCAAATTTGATGGGATCGATACCGCCGCCCGTTGCATTTGGCTACTCAAACCATATGTTTCAGACTTAGGAAAATCTCGTGTTAATAGATAAACTTGCTTGGTCAAGCTTACACCCAACTGCCAAACTTTTAAATCCCGATAACTATTAATTGCGATAGATGCTAAATCAGTGTATGTATCTTTTTTAATCCTACTCCCTACTCCCCACTCCCTACTCCCTTAACCCGTTCTAAAAAGTCACTGAAATCAGATGGTAATGTTGATTCTGCAATTTCCGGGACGAGATAGTGATAGTTAGTATCAAACCACTTGGTCATTTCCAAGGCGGGAATTCCTTCTTTACCTCGTGCCATTGTAAAGTAGCGTTCTAAGCCAGAAAGCTGTTGAAATCTTTCAGGAATCAGCCCAAAACGAAATGTCCAGTCAAGTACATGATCGTAGAGAGTTGTGTCTCCAATTACAATATGGTCAATTCCGGCTTCAAGTTGAGTTTTCCAGTTATATTCCTCGACTTTTCGCACAGTTTGGAGTAATGATTCTGACTCTATATTACCACTCCAAAATGATTCTAGCGCTTTCTTAACTTCCCGGTTTTTACCAATGCGGGGATAGCCTAATGTTGCTATTTGAATCTGCATTACTTTCTATTCCTTTGAAGACTAATGATTTAGGTACTGGTGATTGGGAACTGGAAAATTTTACCCAATCATCAATTAACAACAACTTATGTTTAATTTTGCCCACTTATTTAGTGGTGGAATCTTTGCTAAAATCCCCTTTTTCAAAGGTTCAGGTCGTTCTGACCAAAATAATAAACCATCAGGTTTAGTATAATATTGAGTTGCACATTTCAGTACAGCAGATGCACAGCTGTCAACTGGTAAATCGCCAAAGAGATAGGTTGATTTACCTTCTGCTGTAAAGGCAATGACACAAGAACGACTACAAGCACTCATGCATTCAACTCCCTGAATGTGGAATTTATTTCGCAATTCCCAATCTTGTGCAAGTTGTTGAAGCTGTTGTAGTAGTTGTTCACCTTTACTTTCACCAACTCGTTTACCGTTTTGCCACACGCTGTCACAAGTCGTGCAAACAAATAAAGTATGTTGTTTATTGAGCATTAATTTTGAAGTTTGTAGAAAGAAGTCTGAATCGCAGATATGACAACTTTTTGCAGTCGTGCAACTGCAACATAACTGTAAATTTGGCAGAAATAATTCTGTAGAAGCTTTCACGCCAGCAAAAAACTAGCGCAAATGACAGTTGCACCAAAGCATAATTGCAATTATCAATAAACTGTCTGTAATTTCACAGCCATGAGTAGTCTGTGGGGTATCTCTGGCACTATGAGAACGTGAAACTGATGTATCGTTGAAATATTTATAGGAGTATTCACCTGTACCTCGCAGATGGGTATGAGTTTGTCTGTTACTTTCGGCGGGCATTCTGACTCACAAGGCAAGCCTAGCCTTGATTACAGCTGCGGGACAGCGCCGGATTTACACCGGACTTTCCCCCTTTCCTCTAGTGGCTGTTCCCCACTAGAACCGAGTTCTAAACTTAGACTATATCATTGTTTACAGTTTAATGCAAAATTCAATCACCTGTTTTGTTATTGGCGGAAAACTTTGATTTAGGGAGATCCCAATAATAAAATGCCCAGCCAGATCAAGGATATTATGTCCACACGACTATATCTTTGGCGATGAAAGCCTTTCCCTACGGGACGCTGCGCGAACAGACGAAAGCGACGGCTGGTCACTTTATGATTGGTAAGTGCCTTCACAAGAAACTTACTTACCTTTGCTGTAAATACTGGAGGATACCGCGAACGATCGCCTCAGCCATCCGATTATCATACTCTGGGTTCGCCAGTCTGGGGTTATCTTCAGAACCTGTTACAAAACCAGTTTCTATTAAAATTGCGGGCATAGAACTTTTTCTAAGCACATAAAATCTAGCTCGTTTTACTCCTCTGTCTTTTAATGTCGGAATGGCTTGAAGAATGCTTTTGTGAACCACTTGCGCTAAACGATAACCCCGGTCGTAATGATAGGTTTCTAAACCATTTGCACTAGGGTTGTTATCAATTGAATTTGCATGAATGCTCACGAATAAGTCTGCATGAACATGTTCTGCCATGACAACTCTAGGAGCAAGATCGATAAAATAGTCAGCATCCCTTGTCATGATGACTTTAATACCATTTTGCTCTTAGAGGATGTCTGAAAAGTAAGAAAGCCCACGTAACTGTATCCTGTCATTAGAAAAAATACTTAAGTATGACAGAGTTACGAGAGCCATGAATCCATCGTACCCAAGTAATCTGACTTCTGAGCAGTGGGAACTACTATCAGGGCTAATTCCTACGCCAAAAACAGGTGGTCGAAAACGTAGTGTTGATATGCAGGCGATCATTAACGCCATCCTCTACATCTTGTGTGCAGGTTGTGCATGGCGAATGCTGCCAAATGACTTTCCCAAGTGGAAAACTGTGTATCATTACTTCCGGCAATGGCGAAAAGATGGAACATGGTTTGAAATTCACGAGCGGTTACGTTTATGGGTAAGGGTAAGTCAAAACCGAGAAGCATCCCCCAGTGAGTTATGGACAGCCAAAGCATTGAAACAGCAACAATGGTATCGCAAGAAGTTGGTTATGACTCTGGCAAAAAGATTAAGGGACGAAAACGCCATATACTTGTTGATACACTTGGTTTACTCATTGTTGTTGTGATCACTGCTGCCAATGTTAGCGAGCAAGCAGGTGCCAAACTAGTTTTTTCCAAACTCGATCAAGTCCGCGATCGCTTCCGTCGTTTAATCACAATTTGGGTTGATGGCGGCTATCGTGGTAAGGGTTTTCAGCATTGGGTGATTGATATCTATCGATGGATTGTAAGCGTTGTCACCCGCCACGAAGAACAGAAGGGTTTTGTTGTATTACCCAAACGCTGGCTTGTTGAGAGGACTTTTGGTTGGTTTAATTGGTGTCGGCGATTAAGTAAAGATTATGAAATCTTACCGGAAACGACAGAAACCTTTGTTTACGTTGCGATGATTCGTCTGATGCTCAAACAACTTGCGTGATTAAAATTACCTCTAAAAAACTTTTCAGACATCCTCTAAGGTGCGCTCTAATTCTCCTGATTGTAAATTCCATAATTTAACGGTTTTATCTGTACTACCACTGGCAATAACTTTTCCATCTGGGCTAATTGCTAGACTTAAAACTGAACCCGAATGGTTTTTAAGGGTATGTTGCAATTTACCTGTATTTAAATCCCAGATTTTAATTGTTTTGTCTGCACTGGCGCTAACTATAGTTTTGCCATCAGGCGTAATTTCTACGGCATTAACCCAGTTAGAATGAGCATTGATCTCCCAAATTAATGAGCCTTTACTTAGATCCCATACTTTAATTGTTGTATCTGCGCTACTACTTACAAGGGTATTGCTATCTCGATTAATAGCGACAGATAAAACCCAATGAGAATGTGCATCAATGGTGCGAAGCAATTCTCCTGTTTGTAAGTTCCAAACCCAAATTTTTTGCCAGCTTCCTCCCACTAAAATTTCATTATCAGGACTGATGGCAACACAGGCAATTGTATCTGTAGGGAATATCGGTTTATTAGAGCTTATTTCTCCAGAATTTTTGCAGAGATAAGGGTTGTGTTGATGGAGTATCCAGTAAGCAGATTGTCGGATTTTTTCTGAATTATCCTGTAAGGCTTGCTGTGTGAACAAATCTAAACCTTGCTGACCCAAAGTTAGTGCTTGTTCTAAAGCTATGAGTCTCTGCTGTTCGCAATTGTCTGCTAAATGCCGCTTGGCTTTTGCTAACGGTAAAGATTCCTTTGATTTATTAAACATAAGGTTCTAATTTATATACTATTCTCAGTATTACCATTTATGAGGTTGTAACAACAATGGCGAGTAATGTTTAAATGAGTGATTATAATGAAAAAGAACTTATGCACAATCAGCAAAAAATTTAGTTACTTATTGATGCTTAAGTTCTAATTTTGGAAGTGCGATCGCACTCTAAAGTCACTCATAAACTTGCTAGTTTTGTCAACTCTCTTCGCCAATCTTCATCATGCCGTAGAGTAAGGATATGGTAACTGGTATTGTGCTTGAGATTATCCCGTTCAATTTGGTCTTGCTTACATTTTTCAGGGCTGTCATGAACTGAACCGTCGCAGAAAACAGCAATGCAATTTTCTTTATAAAGAAAATCTGGCTTACAGTTTGACTCTGGAATCAATTCCTGTGCAGTATCGGGTAATTTATACCCACTGTGATAAATTTCATCTAAAACTACGCGTTCAAATTCAGAATTAGGGTCTGTTTGTAGCAGCAGTTGTTGATACTGTTCATCACGACATATTCCTTCTATCTGCACTGTACTTTTTCGCAGTTCGTCAAGCAAGGGTTTGATGAGATGGCGATTTATCAAAGCATGGTCGAACTGGTTGCGGTAAGAAAGCAAGCATTCATAGCAAGCTTGGACACAGCTATCTTTAGGTTCTTTGAAATGGCAAATATCTAAAGCTGCATCGGCTATTTTTTGAAAAGAATCAGGTTTTTCTAATAGTTGAGAAAGTACACCTGCACCGCCTTCCGTAGCCTCCCAGAATAGCAAATATTTTCCGTCTCCCAGGCCTTCGGAGTCGAGTTCATCGGCTTCTAATTTGTACACTGCTTGGATGGCAGTTTCCAAGACATATTGCAGGGTGGCAATAAAAGCTTCTCTTTCGTCTGTGGGTACACCTAATGGTTCAACAACCAAAATATTGCAGGTGTTTTTCACCATTAAGTTAACGTCGGCGTGAATGCTATCTTTTGCTGAGTCGTTTTTGGCATCGCCCCAAATACCAGTTTTGATGTCGAGTTTAAATCCTCGTTCCTCGCTTTTTTTCTTGTTCAGTCCACGATTAATATGCCAGATGTCTGCCGTAGCGCCGTAGGTTAAACGTAATAATTCTGTACCATCGGCAGTCTGTACCGTTGCTGATTGGCGTTTTTGCTGGTCATAACGGAAATGGGTGGTAATATTGTAACCGTATTTAAGGCGTTCTTCTTCGTCGCAGGTAATGCGTTCTCGTCTCCAGGCGATCGCAGTTTCCATTGATAATAAGCGTGTAAGTAAAGCCTTATTATTGTTACTATCGACAAGTTTTGCCCCGCAGTTCTCACAGGTATCGCGGTGACTGGTTGCCCCTTCATGGAAATAACCGCATTTAAAGCAGACATTTACGCGTTGATAGTCAGCACCACCAACAGGGATTTTGGTTTTAGCTACCATAAATTTACTACCCTCGTAGTAAATAACATTACCTGGGGCAAATTCTCTCAAAGCTACGCTACGGAGGCGGGAAATAAATTCGCCACTTTCTTCTGTGGGAATAAATGCCCGGACTGGTAAGCGGGGGAAGTTAAACCCAGGTAGAAATCCCTCGGCAGCAAAGTAACGATAGGGGTAAAATTCAAATTGATTATTGCTTTTGCCTTGGACTTGTCCTACTAGCAGGTCAATTTGTCGCAGTGCTTCTTTTTCTTGGGCTTTAGCGATATCTCGTTCTTCTTGGGTTGCATAGCCTCTGGTATAACGACTTGTGCTGTCGCGGGCTTTTTCTAATTGTTCAACTGCATCTTTGTATAGTCTACGCCAGCGATCGCAAGCTTGATCGAAGGCATTATGTGCATTTTCTAGGGTAAACTGTAACCAATTTTCCGAATACCAAGAAGTTTTGTTCAGATCGTTTTGGCAGAAAGTATCAGATAAAATCAGTTTTGTGGCTGCCAGACATTTGGCTAATTTTTCCTGACTCATCTTGATTTGCTGACTGACATCTTCTTTTAGCGGACAGTCCGGCGAATCTAACTCCAGAATTTGGTTCATGGAATTTTCCAGATATAAGCCAGTGTGTGCTAGCCAAATTGAATACACATGAGATTTAATTAAATCCTGATTTGCTAGTTCTAATTTGGGCGGGGCGACGACACCAGCAACCATTTGACTTTGACGTTTAAAGAAATATTGGTCGTGACCGCTACCAATGGAGGCATAAGTAATTACTAAAGCTTCCTGTCCACTTCTCCCAGCGCGACCACTACGTTGGGCGTAGTTGGCTGGACTGGGGGGAACATTCCGCAGATGAACAACGCTGAGGTCGGAAATGTCTATCCCCAATTCCATTGTCGGAGAGCAAAATAAAGTTGCTAATTTGCCATGACGGAATGCGTCTTCTCGTTTCTGGCGGTTTTCGTTTTTTACCTGTCCGGTATGTTCTCGCCCTTCTAATGCTTTAATTTGATGAGCGTTAGTTTGATAGAAGTCTTGAAAAAATTGGTTGACAGAAGTATTTCTGTCGCTACCTTGCAAGCGACGGGAGGTTAAAGGGTCGGGGGGAATTTCACTTAATTTTGAGGCCACCCAGACCATTGAATTAATTTTTAGTTGGACTTCTTCTTCCTTCTTGTATAAGTAACCTGCGTCTGCTAAAGCATTTACCAGAGCATTAATTAATTGGTTATAATCTGACTCTGGCAAAGGTTTTTGCAACCAATTCCATGCCCGATTAGAACGCAGAAAGCGCCCGATTTCACCACGAATTGTCAGTCTAATTGTATTTCGTCGTGATTTACCTTTTTTCTCTGTGGGGCTGAGGCTTGCCCAACTAGCTTCGTGTAAATATTCAAAATTATCAATTGTCCAAGGGTCTTTTAGTGCTTGGGATACTTCCTTTTTCAGTTGTTCTGTTCCCTCTCGCTGTAAAATTATCGCATCAATTACCAATTTTTTTCTGAGGTGGTCGAGGAAGGTTTTAACAACAAAATATCTTTGTGACGGTGAGGCTTGCAGTAAAATTGGATGGCGGTATTTTTGCCAGAGTTGAGTATTTTCACAAGTTGCTAATAGTTCGGCGTATTCTATGGTTAATAGACCGCATTGTTCTAGATTTGGTTGGACAATTCGCCAACCGCGACGTAAATCTTCATATAGCCGATATTCAATTAAATTGCTAAAAGCTTCTTCATTCTTGCGTTTACCAAAGCCAAATTCTGCGGCTTCGATTGCATAATCTGCTTGAGATAAAGCCATCTGTTTGACAACTTCCGCCGCCAGTGCTTTGTGAGTTAACTTTTCATTTTCTTGAATAGCACTATTCAAAGCTGCCCGTAAGAAACTGGTTTGGACAAAATCATTGAAATGTCCTGCCTGTAATGAAGCATCTTGACGGTTATCAGTAAAGCTGAGGATTTTTGCGGCTTTGGCTTTCTCGCCAGTGAAAACTTGCTTGAGGCGACTAACGGTAGAAAGACAAAGTAGAGTTGTTGCGGTACTACGCCCTTCACTACTTAGACGAGAGAGTTTGGTAAATTCGTTTTTCTTTTGGTCGTACAATACACCGCAGTGGAGACAGGTAAGAAAGGGTTTAGGAATAAACCAACAGGTAGTTCCCTGTAATACAGAGTTTATGACTTTACCGTTGGGTAGAACTTGCAGTTTGTGGGGAATAAAAGGTGCATATTTTTTTTCGGGAATACGCCCTTGCCTTTTAGTTTCTTTAAACCATGAGTCAGGAAGTCTCTCTTCGTCTTCTTTATCCCAAAGTCCGGGTTCATCAAGGGTTAGGTAGCCTTCCTTGATATCTTCATTGTCAAGACTATCTAAGGCTGTGGGTAATTGGGGCAGTACAATATCTTTTTCAGAATCGTAGCGCACCACATAATAGTCTTGTCCGCATTCCCGACAAAAGACGAGGGGGTAAAGCAGTCGGTTTTCGGTGGTTGTGTACTGGCCTTCCAGGGTGAGAAGTCGTTTGTCTCGATTTTCAATGGTGGCGTAAACGCTACCGCCTTGGGAAATAAACTGATGCAGGCGGAATGCTAACCCCTTAGTTTTGCTTCCCCAAAGAAATATTTGTTTGAGGATATTTAAGCAAGTTTCCTCGTTGAGTTGGGTTTCATTTGCAAGTTGATTTGCACCTGTTTCTAGGGTGATGGGTGTGCGACGCACGAGATGTCCTTGTTTGTCTTCTAAACCAAAGTTCATCTCTACCCAGTGGCTAAGGGAATGCTGTTTAAAAGCGTCTAAGGTTTGTTCGGACTTTGGAGGTAAACCTTGAATAATGCTTTCCCGCAATTTTTCTGTGGTGGGTGCAGCACTTTTGATAGAACGTTCTAAAGTTTCATCAATGACGTTGCTGGGTTGAATTTCTACACCGAATAATTTACTAGCAACATCTGCCACTACCTGACGGCGTTGCTGGCGGGAACCTTCGGAAGACATGGTGGCGCTAGTGCCAATACACAGAAGTTTCTGGCCGCAGCGTTGCCGAAGTTTGCGAATTAAGATGGCGACATCTGCACCTTGCCGTCCTCTGTAAGTATGCAGTTCATCTAGTATCAGAAATTTTAAATCGGGGGATGCTACTAATTTATCTTCGTGCGTGCGAGAGAGCATTAACTCTAGCATCACGTAATTTGTGAGCAAGATTTGAGGCGGGTTGTTTTGAATTTCGGTTTTCTTATCTAGTTTTTCTTGCCCAGTGTACTTTTCAACGCGAATATGGGTGTTAGGTACTTGTTTGAGAAATTTTCTTAATTCTTCTTCCTGAGAATTAATTAGGGCATTCATGGGATAAACCAAAATAGCCCTAACTCCTTTGATTTCAGGATGGTGTAGCAAATCATCAATGATGGGTACAACATAAGTTAGGCTTTTACCGGAACCGGTTCCTGTGGTGACAACGTAGGGTTCTTGACGTTGTGCTGTTTCAAAGGCTTCTTTTTGGTGGTAGCCGGAGTTGTTCTGAGAGTTTCTCCAAATAGTTTTGTAATTCCTATCGCTATAGAGTCATTCGTTTCGCTGCTAAGTTCGTTGAGGTAAATACGGCGCAGATGATGTTCTATCAAAAACTGATAACGTGGGTGGGGTAGAATTTCATTAATACGTCTGTCGTAAATAACAATTGCATACCATTCGGAGTTAGCTGGTTTGTATTGACTGAAGTGAAGGAAAAACTATTGCGAACCAGTCAGGGTTAGGTGGCTGATATTGGGTGAAGTAAAGGAAAATACTTGTAAACAGTCTGTTATAAAATTGTTCATCTTTGTAAAACTGAACTTCTGCAAAATAAAGTGGTTCATTAGTAAATTCTGCAAGGGGAGCAAATAATCCATCTAATCGGAAGCTTGTTTGTTTAATTTCTGGTGCGGTAAACTCGTAAATATCGGTGTTAGTTGGTTTACCAATAATTTCAAAGAAGATGTTAGGGAATTCTTTCAATATTTCATAGAAAATTGCATCTGTTTTCATAATTAGGAATTACGAATTATTTAAACATTCTATCCCATGCCTCTAGCACTAACCTTTGTGTGCGGTATTCACCAAATTGCTTAATTTCGTTATTCTTCAAAACGCGGAATGTTTCGCTGGGGAAGTCTGCGCCGTAGACATCAGCAGGGTCGAGAATATATCGCAGTTCATCACGGGTGAGTCCGTAGAGTTTGGCGTAATATGCGTCTAGTTCTGCTCTTAATAATGCGCGTCTGTTGGGATTCCAAATGAAGGGTTCGCCGTCGTATCCCATATCTTTAGCGAAGGGTTGCATATCCCAGGCAGTGTAGACTAATTCAAGTACGCGATCGCTAATAAATTTGATATCTTCTGCGGTGTATAATTCTGGGGGAAGAACGGGAAGTTGTCGAACAACGTAGAAATTTAAATTTCCACCACTAGCTTTTTGCTTGGCTACATAATCAAGAACTAGGGAATTAAAATTCGCAACTAATGCACTTATTTTTTTAGGATGTTGGTTAGAAAAAATTAAAGGCATAGAATTTCCAACACCAAATTTAGGAATAATTGTGAATCGAACACTTCTTGAGTCAGCAACAGCACTCATAGCATTTCTAAAACCGATCAACCAGGAATACTTCCAACTATCCGGTATTCTAGCTTTGACTTCGGTGTCTGGAACCCAATATCTAGGAGTAATAGACCAGTTTGAATTCTCTAAATTTTCCAATGTTGCTTTGGTTGTGCGAGGACGTGTTCCATACATATCGCACTCTGAAATCCCAGCAAAAGTAGATTCTCTATGATTAAAGATATCTGTCAGCTTTGATTCATACATTGGTAAGTAATATTTATTATCTTTTCTCAGTAAATTTTTATCAAGATACCATCCATTTTCTTCTAGCTGACTTTTCTTGCGGAAGAAAGCTGATGAGTCATTAGTCATATGAAACATTGCAGCAAATTTAATGCCCCAGAAATTTTGTTGCAAAGCTTCATTTTCTAGTACAGGTACACTTTGATAAATTTTTTTGATTAGGTTGACATCTTCAACTGTTCTAAGTATCGGCAGATTTAAAGTGTTGGGATTTAATCTTTCAATATCTTGAATACTTAAACTATAAACTCTGCCATCTTTTGCTGCATCTTTGAGCTTCCAAAGCTGTGCAGCAATTAATACATTGCCTACTTGATTTTTAGAAAAAGTTAATAACGAAAATGAATGTGTACTCTCCAAATCTTTAAATATATAGCCTCTGTTTGTAAAATCATAAAAACTCACAACAGATTTGCTTTTTACTAATTCCTGAATAAAAAGTTTAGTAGAATCATCAGTGGCAATTCCAGGTGGTACAATACAGCCTACTCGACCAACAGACTTAATAATAGTCCTGTTAAGTTCTGCAAAAAGAGCATAGGTATTGACATCTCCTACGGCAGTGAGTGAAAATTTGCCAGACTTACGGACAAATTTACTCTCTGCCTCTGCATCATGCTTTGCATCTTCAAATTCGTATACTAATTCAGAATTTGTTTTATATAATTTTTTTATTAAAGTTTCTCTTTCTGTTTTACCTGCATTCGCAATTTCTAGATTACGACCAGCAAAAAAGTCTTTCTCTTGTAGCTTAATCCGTTCCCAAGGTGGATTTCCCAACACACAGTCAAATCCACCTGCCTCAAAAACTTCAGAAAACTCTAAACACCAATGAAAAAAGTGCTTTTCTTCAGCTAATTTATTCGCCGCATCCACAACCTTTTGTGTTGAGGTATCACCTTTTAATAGGTGAGATAAAGCTGCTGTAGTGGGTAATAACTGTAAATTATCTTCAGTTAATGGCATAAAAAATGCCGCCGTCCACAAATTACACGCTGAATAGTCTTGCCACCAACTAGGATTTTTACGACTTTGCTGATATTGTGCCTGCTTATCCTTCACTTGTTGGGGTGAAGTTTCAGGAATTTCTCCTAACTCTCGAAAACTTGCAATATATTCTGTACGTTGCTTTTCTAAATGATTAAATATTGATAATTGTCCTTGTAAATCTGTCTCACGTTGTTTTTTATTTTCCTTTTTACGACGATTTGCTAAAGCCTTATCATCACCCGTTACTGGCTTAAACGCTTCATCAGGTATTCCCTCTTTCAGGCAATCTAAATTCATTACTCCCACAAGGGAATTACCACACTTAATCCTGTGGTCTAAAAAATTAAGAGGGAAGCCGCGAGAAAAACCTTCAATCCATAAGGCTACTTTGCACAAATCAACAGCCAAGGGGTTTAAATCCACCCCATAAATGCAATTTTGAATAACATCTCGAATCGCTAACTTTAAAGGTTCACTACCTGGTTCAGCTTCCCCAGTGCGAATTTTAGCTAATTCCTTTCCTACCCGACGTGCTGCGGCTAAAAGGAAATGACCTGAACCACAGGCGGGGTCTACAATTTTAAGGTCGAGAAGTGCTTTTTCTAATTCGTAATTGCTTTCTGCGTTCCGAAGCTTTTCTTTTGTACTACGAAGTTTTTCTTCAATTACAGGTTGTAAAGCTGTTTTTATCAGTTGTCCCACTAGCTGCGGTGGCGTATAGTAAGAGCCAGTAGTTTTCCTCTCACTACCAAATACTAATTTAAATTCGTAATTTTTAGGAGAGATTTCTGGGTGAAAATCAAGGAGACTTTCATATACGCCACCTAATTCTTCTACGTCTAAGGCAGCATAATTTACCCGTCGTAATTGCCCCTTATCTTGATATAATGATAACTCCCGAATCGCTACTAGCAAGTCGTAATTATCAATAGCACAATCATCTAAAGCTGGTAGAGTATACGAACCAAATAAATCGCCATTTAATGGTGATAATCCTAAATATTTTCCCCGCCAATTTTCATCAAACAGCAAGAATGTAACCCGCAAACCCTGCCATAAATCTTGAAAGCCTTCCCGCCGCCAATGGGGACGCTCGGCTAACTCTCGCAGTCGCTCAATGCTGTAATATTCTCGGTAGATTCGTGCTTTCTCTACATCTTCACCAATTATTAATAAATTACGGGACTCTGCCACCATCAAAAACAGCAGGCGATAAATCAGCCGCAACAGTTGGCGATAATAAACTAATTCGTAATTCGTAGTTCGTAATTCGTAATTATTAAAAAACTTTTGGCGGAGGTGTTCGTTTTGTGGATGTTGGAGAAAACCTGTCCCTAGCTGTATTAGTGCTTTTTCTACCCCATCTCGGAGTCTGTCGCGTACCCGTCCGCCCTGTTGCAGTGCTTCTTGGTGATAATATTCCAGTAAGCACTTATCCGCATCATCGATACCTTCAGGCAAGCGAGAACGGTGAAACAACCGATAAAATAGCCCAAACTCGGCAAAGTTCTCACCGTTGAGAATCTGTTCTAAGTCAAATTCGATATAAGTTAAACGAGTCATCAAGGAAGAGTCGCGCAGTAACCGCCAGCGAAAACCGTTAGTTGCGATCGCCCACAGATGTTCCGTTTTGTTAAGATACTCCTGCACCAGTGCGTGTGCTGATAACCTGGGTGTGCCACTGGGAGGACGATGATCTACCTTGATTCGACAACCGATAATGTGGATCGGTGGCTTGTTTTCGCCTAATTCTGCACGATGAGAAATCGCATAAGTTTGTCCCTCCACGACTTCGGCTTTAGCAGTGTAAACAGGGTTATATCCGAGACTGCGTAGTAAGGGAACTACCCACAGTTCGCGGGTAACGCTGGTAGCGATATCATCTGCATCTAACCTGTCTAATTGCCGTTGAAATGCAGCCCAATAAGCTTTAGCATCACCCCAAGCGATCGCAATTTCATCTGCTAGCTTGTCAGTTTTCGTAAAACCAAAATCCTCTGGTGCTTGCCCTTTGATATTACCTGCCAGCAATTCGGCAGTTTATCTGCTGCTAGCAAATTCCCTTCAATCTGAACGCCTGCTAAAGTAATCCTTGTTACACTCATCTCTGACGCACCTAATATTAAAAATTGTCTAAAAAATTACGAATTACGAATTACGAATTTTCCCAGGCTGGAGAATATAAACCCCTAGAATATCCATTGTTAGCTGGGGTTTAACCTGAATCTGTCCTTCTTGGGTGATTGCTCTGACTCGTCGATGTGATTGGGAAAGAGAATGCGATCGCTCTCTGGCAAATAGTTCTAAATCAGACTCAATCTCTGTAATTTTGCTGAGTAACTCTTCAATTTCCGCCTGTTTGATGCCTAGAGGCGCATCACCCACAGGGTTAGCTTGTTCCAGCAAAGATTTTGCATCCTCCGGTGTCAGCCAGATGGGATTAGATGGAGGCCCAGTAAATCCAACTACTGCACACTCCTCCGCCAGCAAACTTTGGTGTTTGGGACTGTTTAACAAATGCCGTAGCCGCAATAAGAGCAAAGTCGTGCGCTTGGTGACAGTATCCGTCGTAGTAAAACCACACCGTGCTGCGACGGGTCTTGATTATTGGAGAGCGCATCTTCAATAATGTGACGCGCTAAACCTTCTACCAAAGGGTGATTCCGTCCTACATATTCCACCCCTTCTGGTGCAGGGGTTGTAAAGGTGAGCAAGCGCGGCTTATCCCCCAAGGAAGGCTGGAGAAAATTAGGAATTGTCGATAGTAGCCAACCCTGTTTTTTCTTACTTAACGAACAAGATAGGCGATTTGCTGCTGACAACACGAACCGTTCCACATCCTGTTCATTACCTAGAATTTGGTCAGATTCAATCAGTTCTTGCTCTACCTCCACAGGTTTGATTGAACGTTGAGCAAAGCGAGTACGGCTAGTTTTTTCTCGCTCTACAGCTTTGTCCCAATTTTTATGAACTTGGTCAACAGCAGATTCTTTTTCATTCAATAAATCCAGCAGAGACAATTGCACCGCATCTTGAGCGCGGTCAAATAAAGATTTAAAAACAGCTTCCGACACTGTGGTGCTGTCCATTGGTACGGGGACAGTAATTCCCAAGGTCTTGTGAATTTGTACAGCCTTGCGAATTAGCACGTCCAAAACCGCGCCATCTACCGGATTATCTGAACCGTAAAGCAAGAAAGTTTTAACTTGACTTGCAGTTTGACCATAGCGGTCAATACGTCCTTCCCATTGTTCCAAACGATTCGGATTCCAGGGTAAATCATAGTGAATCACTGCACTGAAGTGAGATTGCAGGTTTACCCCTTCACTTAAACAGTCGGTAGCTACCAAAACTCTTTGAGGATATGACTTTAACTCTTGCAGGCGAATTTCTCGTTCGTCTTCTGAAAGTTCCCCAGTAATGGCAATGACTCGAATTTGACTCCCCTTCTTTTCTAGTTTTTGCTTGAGAGTATCAGCAACATAATTTGCTGTGGCAATATAGCGACACCAGATAATCGGGTTAAAGCCTTCTGAAAGCAGGGTTTGTATGGAAGCGATACATGATTGTAATTTTTGGTCTTTCTCACCCTGTAACTTTTGGGCTGCTTGCACAAAAGCTCTAAGTTTGCGTTTATCTGTATCGCCATAGCTTTGCTGTCCCTGTTCTACAACCACAGTCGGAGTTGCATCAACAGCTTGTTCCTGGTCTGTGGAGTCGTAAACGTAAGAACTCATTAAGTCTTTGTCTAAATCAGCAAGCAAACTATCGTCACCGGATTTACTCACCTGACGGTTTAACGTTGTTATTGCGGCGGCGGGAGAAGACATCACACAACGAATCAACGCCAAGGCAGACCAATAACGTCCCCGACGCTGGGCATAGCTCATGTCTTGTGTCGTAGTTTTTACTAGCCCACGAGCAAAGCTGTAGACATCATCAAATAATTGCTTATATTCCTTCGATAACTTGTAAGGCTTTTCTTCTGAATCTCTTTCAGGAAAAGGCGTTTCATTCCCCAACCACTGTTTAACATCTGCCCGCCGACGCTGAATAAAATGACTCGCCAGTTTGTCTCGCTGTTTCTCTGTTAGGCGGTCTAGGGTTAATTGCTCAAACTCCGGTTGGAGCAATCCTAGCAGTGATAAAAAAGACTCTTCAATGCCACTGTGAGGAGTAGCCGAAAGTAATAATAAATGGCGATTATTTTTCTCGGCAATCTGCTGAATTAATTGGTGACGTTGCTGCTGAAATGTACTCTTGCTGCTGGGACGGGTACAAGTATGCGCCTCATCCACAATTACAAAATCAGGACAGTGTGTAATAAAACTTGCACGACGGCGTTCTGCCTTGGCATAGTCCAAGCTAACAATCAGGTGTCGATAGTAACTAAATATATGAGAACCATTCGGGATTGCTCTCTCCAATTTAGAAGCTGTTCCAGAACGGACTACCACAGCATCAATATGAAACTTTTCGCGTAATTCCTGCTGCCACTGGTCGCATAAATGAGGAGGGCAAAGGACAGCTATCCGCTTTACTTCACCTCTATCTAAAAGTTCACGAGCAATTAATCCACCTTCAATGGTTTTCCCAATTCCCACGTCGTCTGCAATGAGTAGACGCACTGTCTGTCTCTAATCGCAACGCCATCAATAAAGGCACTAACTGATAAGGACGAGGACGCAATGATAAACGTCCTAAACACCGAAATGGCCCTGCTCCACTTCGCAGCAAATGACGTGCTGCATCCATCACTAGGATTGCTGCTGTATGGTCTTTAATACTGATAGCGTTTGGTAAGGGAAAGGTTGCTGGTTGCAGAGTTTCTATCCCTAACTCTTGAAGCTTCTGATAAATTCCTGCGATTTCCTCTTCGTTCCCTGAGAGAGGACGCAAGCGAATTATATCTTCAGTTTCGGTAGGTAATACAACCCAATGCCGATTGCGACAATTGACTATAGAGCCTGGTGTGGGGTTTAACGTTTCCGTCATCGTTTCTCTGTATTTAAGAGTAGGCAGCAAAGGATAGGCAGTAAGGATTGATTTCTTACTACCTGCCCTCTCTAAAGTGCCAATAGATATTATTTGTAATGTTTAATCGGTAACTAAGTTACTTCGTAAAATTACAATTCAATGTCGCTTGGTTGCGGAAGAAGACACTCTCCGTCAACTGTGGGAACTTATGGCTGAAAAAAATACACCACTTATCAATGAATTGTTGCTACAGGTAGGAAAGCACCCAGAATTTGAAACCTGGCTAGAAGAAGGCAAAATACCTACTGAATTACTTAAAACACTTGTTAACTTCCTCGAAACTCAAGAGCGTTTTGCTGGTCAACCTGGACGCTTTTACACCTCAGCGATCGCTTTAGTGGATTATGTATATAAATCCTGGTTTGCGTTACAAAAACGCAGAAAGTACCAAATAGAAGGGAAAGAGCGTTGGCTGAAAATGCTCAAAAGCGATCTAGAACTCGAACAAGAAAGTCAATGTAGCTTAAACGTAATTCGTACTAAAGCCACCGAAATTCTTACCAAATTTACCCCCCAGTCCGAGCAGAATAGCAACCAGAAAAAGGGCAAAAAGACTAAAAAATCTACAAAGTCCAAAAAATCTTCACTTTTCCAAATTCTCTTAAACACTTACGGAGAAACAGAAGACCCTCTTACTCGTTGCGCTCTCGCATGTCTGCTCAAAAATAAGTGTAAAATCAGTGAAGTCAACGAAGATCCAGAAGAATTTACTAGAAATAGACGCAAAAAGGAAATAGAAATTGAGCGATAAAAAGACCAACTTCAAAGTCGCATACCTAAAGGTAGAGATTTGACAGGAGAAGAGTGGTTAGAAACTTTAGAAATTGCTACAGCTAATGTAACTCAAAATGAAAAAGAGGCAAAAGCTTGGCAAGCAGCACTTTTAAGAAAAACTGCTGATGTCCCCTTTCCCGTGGCTTACGAATCTAACGAAGATATGACATGGTTAAAAAATGACAAAGGTCGTCTCTTTGTTCGGTTCGATGGCTTGGGAAAACTGACCTTTGAGATTTACTGTGATCAGCGTCATTTGCATTACTTTCAACGCTTTTTAGAGGATCAAGAAATTAAACGCAATAGTAAAAACCAACATTCAAGTAGTTTGTTCACTCTGCGTTCAGGGAGGCTTGCTTGGTTCCCAGATGAAGGAAAAGGTAAAGTCTGGAAAGTAAATCAGCTGCATCTTTACTGCTCTTTAGATACTCGGATGTGGACTACTGAAGGAACTCAACAGGTGGTTGAGGAGAAATTTACAAAAATTACCAAAACTTTAACGAAGGTAAAACAGAAAGATGACCTCAAAGATAAACAGCAAGCTTTTATCACTCGTCAGCAATCAACGCTAGATCGAATTAATAACCCTTTCCCTCGCCCCAGCAAGCCTAATTATCAAGGTCAACCCTCAATCCTAGTTGGCGTTAGTTTTGGTCTAAAAAAGCCAGTCACAGTAGCGGTGGTAGATGTTGTTAAAAATGAAGTTCTAGCTTATCGCAGCGTCAAACAACTACTTGGTGAAAACTACAATCTTCTCAATCGTCAGCGACAACAACAGCAACGCCTATCTCACGAACGACACAAAGCTCAGAAACAGAATGCGCCAAACTCCTTTGGTGAATCAGAGTTAGGGCAATATATAGATAGATTATTAGCAGATGCAATTATTGCGATCGCCAAAACCTATCAAGCAGACAGCATAGTTATCCCAAAACTCCGCGATATGCGTGAGCAAATCAGTAGCGAAATTCAATCCAGAGCAGAGAAGAAATGTCCTGGTTACAAGGAAGCTCAACAAAAATATGCCAAAGAATATCGTATAAGCATTCATCGCTGGAGTTACGGTCGATTAATTGAGAGTATTAAATCCCAAGCTGCAAAAGTTGGAATTTCTACTGAAATTGCTACACAGCCAATCAAAGGTAGTCCACAAGAAAAAGCGGGAAATTTAGCCGTCTTTGCTTACCAAGAACGTCAAGCCGCTTAAATTTAATTCACTAATCCGAACCTAGAAAATATAATATGTTTATAACAGCGCCGCAGTTCATGCTCTTTTGAGCCAATGTACTGTGAAAAATCTGGGTTAGTTTGGCGGTTGTCAGACCGTCATGCTTTCTGACCCTGGTAGCTGCCCGCTTCTGATGCTGCTGTCGCAAGACAGGATAGGTGCGCTCCCAGCAATAAGGAGTAAGGCTTTTAGCCATAGTCGTTATTCATAACGGTGTGGATTACCACAGTGGTGGCTACTGAATCACCCCCTTCGTCGGGGGAACCCTCCAAATATTTTTTTGGCGTGTCAAAGTGGGGGCAAAATCCCTGGAGTCCCGCCAAAACTTTAAAACCCTTATCCAGTCTTGACTTAAGAAACTAGTGTGTCAATGCATTTAGTTTTTTAATTTGCAATTCGAGACATTTTAAGCACACCTGCCAAATTATGTGTATGGAAAGCTTTTATAGCAAGGGTTCTAGACGGGTAGAGTTTCAACAACCATCCCGGCTAGGGGTGGGTTGAAAGAATGCTGGCGCGAAACGCTTACTTGGGCAGGAAGTGTTTCAACAACCATCCCGGCTAGGGGTGGGTTGAAAGAAGCAGGCACTAATCCAGTCTCCCCACTGGATACAAGTTTCAACAACCATCCCGGCTGGGGTGGGTTGAAAGGAGAAGATTCAACTCCATACATCAAACTCCCAGAGTTTCAACAACCATCCCGGCTAGGAGTAGATCAAAAAAATAAGCAATAGAAAATATGTATTCCTACTAACCACATTTGAAAATGGTTAAAGAGTACAACTAAGTTATTAGGAGGGTTGAAAGGAGTGCTGCGATCGAACAAATGTCAGGGAAAAATAATTTCCTTGTGGTAAGTTTTACAGCTAATGACGGAATAAGACGACATTAATTTGCGAAAACCTAATATACTAAAATTAGTGACACAAACGTTACGAAATCGACCTTAATTTGCAAAAAGCGACATCAATTTGCGAATTGCGACATATAATTTGCGAATGTACAAATGGAGAATAACGGATTCGAACCGATGGCCTCTGCGGTGCGATCGCAGCACTCTACCAACTGAGCTAATTCCCCTTAATCGGTGCTAAGTCAAGAGTAATATCACTCATTAACTCAATACATTATCACCATAAACTATTCTAACATTCAGTTACCGATGGTTGAGGCTGTTTTTGGGAATAAACTTTTTGCACCCGTTCGAGTTCCAAATCACTAAGATAATCAACAGTCCAGTTACAGCAGCGTTGAAGCATGTGGAATGGGTAAGTATTTGCGACACCAACAACTTGCATTTGCGATCGCTTTGCCGCTTCGATACCTGCTGGAGTATCTTCAATTGCCAGACACTCTTGTGGTTGAAGATTCAAGTCGGGATATTTTTTATTTAGGCGTTTTACTGCCAGTAAATAACCATCGGGTTCTGGTTTACTGGTGGTGATGTCATCACCCGCGACGATAATTTTAAAATGTTCGGCTAGTTTAGCGCGATTCAGTACCAATTCTATTTCTTTGCGAATCGCGCCACTAACTAATCCTAGTTTCAGATTCCGCGATCGCACCTGAAATATTAAGTCTTCTACACCTGGATATAAAGGCAGTTTCTTTATTTTTTCTAGTTCCACCGTATAAGCTTGGGCTTTGCGGTACAGCAACTGAGTTAAATAGCTTTCATTGCCTACTCTACCACGATTAGCGAGTAGTTGCCCAAAACAAGCGCGATCGCTGCGTCCTAAAGAAGCTTGACGCTCACTCACCTTTTGGGGTTGGAGATTTTCTTCAATGAGAATCTCATCGATCAGTTGCAGGTGGATTGGCTCATCGTTAATGATGACACCATTAAAATCAAAGAGAACTGCCTTTAAACTCATGCCATTATGCCAAACGCTGGAGAACCAAGTCCCTCCAAATCATTATTATCTACTGATGTGGGAGTGTACTGACGGACATTTTCGATTGCTATTGGTTTAAAGCCACTAGTTACCTGATTTATCCACCATACATCCTGCGATCGCACTGCTTCAAATCCGGCTGCACCCATATTCGCTTCTATACTACCAGCAGCATACTCACGAATATATGGCTCCTCAAAAACATCATTGAGCCATTCTAACTGACGCAGAGTCTTCTGATTCCCATCTAAAATTAACACTTGACCTCCAGTTACCAGCAACCGGAAGCTTTCTCGCAGAATAGCTAGAGACACCGCATCTGGTGTTTCGTGGAATAGCAAAGAGGCTGTTACTAAGTCAAATGTTGCATCCCTCAAACCAGTTTTTTCAGCATTTCCGTGTCGCCAGACTATCTCCAAGCCAGCATTTCTAGCTTTATCTTCCGCCCTTACCAGCATATAGGGTGATAAGTCCAAACCAATAACTTCCGCTTCGGGAAAAGCCTGTTTTAACATTAAACTAGTGGAACCAGTGCCGCAGCCTAAATCGAGTATGCGTCGTGGTTTCACCTGAACGGCATCAACTAAAGCTTGACGGACAATACTTTCATTAGGCGGTAGAACGTATTGAGTAATCGGATCGTAAGTAACTGCTGCATCGGAATTGAGATATCCGCCAGCAATACCGTGAAAGTTTTGATTACTGTAGTACGACGGAATTATGACATCATCTCGTCGATAGCGATCGCTCTCTTTCTCCCAATCAATACTATCAGCGTAACGCCGTAACCCGTCTTCATCAATCAAAAGACGTACTACAGGGGATAAAAAACGTTCCCAGATTGTATCTTGACGCACTGCCATATTGTGTCAGAACTTTAAAGAGCTACTTAAACAAAGTGATTTTCTTTACAAATTTTAATACATCTGGGAAGCATCTGCTTTCTCCCTGTGGTGATATGTTGACGATTGTAATTTACTGTATTATGATTGTAGCATAAAAATGTAACTCCTAAAAGTAGTTCTTCAGCTTCACGAAAATTCAGAGAGCCAAATGAAAGACAATACAACATTTATATTGCTACAACTAACTAAGTAATGGGTTATAAGTCATACCGATAAGTATCACTACCCTATACTCAATCAAAAATCTAAAATTTAAAATCCAAAATAGAAAAAATTATGCCCTACGAAAAGTTAGAAATTACCACACCAGCACCCGTCTTATCTTGGGCAAATCACTCTTTGGGCCCAGAAGAAACCAAGATGGCCAAGAATGTGGCATCATTACCATTTGTATTTAAGCACGTGGCATTAATGCCAGATGTTCATTTAGGAAAAGGTGCTTTAGTGGGTTCTGTAATTGCAACCAAAGAGGCAATTATTCCAGCTGCTGTAGGTGTGGATATTGGTTGCGGTATGAGCGCTATCAAAACAGCATTTACCGCCGAACAACTAGAAGGTAAACTCAAGAAAATCCGTCTGGATATTGAAGCAGCAATTCCAACTGGATTCAACGAAAATAAAGATGTTGAAAAATCTGTCAGCAACTGGCAGCACTGGGATGATTTTAAAGACTTGCATCGCGGTGTGCAAGACCTACAAGGTAAAGCAATGAAACAGATGGGTTCTCTTGGTGGAGGAAATCACTTTATTGAAGTGTGCCTGGATACAGAGAATCAAGTTTGGCTGATGCTGCATTCTGGTTCGCGTAACATTGGCAATAAGCTTGCCCAGTGTCATATTCACACAGCCAGGGAATTAGCAAAAATGGCAGGTAATAAATTGCCTGACCCTGATTTAGCTCACTTTGTCGCTGGTACCCCAGAATTCCAGGCATATTGGCACGATTTGCAATGGTCACAAAACTATGCTCGTGTCAACCGCGATGTGATGATGGCGCGTTTTAAGCACATAGTTGAGAAGCATTTAGCCGGTGGGAAGGCAACTAAACCTTTATTGCAGGTTAATTGTCATCACAATTACGCCGAAAAAGAAGTGCATTTTGATGAGGATGTATACGTTACTCGTAAGGGTGCAGTCCGCGCCCAGACTGAAGATTATGGGATTATTCCTGGTTCGATGGGGGCGAAATCTTTCATCGTTAAGGGTAAAGGTAATGCTCATAGTTTTTGTTCTTGTTCTCACGGTGCAGGGCGTTTGATGTCTAGAAATAAGGCAAAAAATGTCTATACGCTTGATGATTTAATTGAGCAAACAAATGGTGTAGAATGCCGCAAAGATGAGGGTGTGTTAGATGAAATTCCTGGTGCTTATAAGTCGATAGAGCAAGTTATGGAAAATCAAGCGGATTTGGTTGAGGTTGTAGCGACTCTCAAGCAAGTTCTTTGTGTGAAGGGATAAGTTTGTCGGGTGGGTAATACCCACCTTTTTTATTTTTTTAAACGCAGAGGTACGCTGAGGTAAGCGCAGAGGTACGCTGAGGAATAAATGATTGTTTTAAGTGCGACTGAACAAATAGAGACATCTGCTAGGGCTAGTGAAAAGAAGTTAATAGTGTAACTTTGTCACGTATTAGCTTATTATCTTTTTTGTAGTGGCTTACAAGTGAGTAGCAACATGAAATCTGAACAACTCTCAGCCATTCATGTGGCAAGCGGAAATCTTGTGCCGATGAGCAGCAAACCTCCTATTTTATCAAGCACTAATCACTGGAACGGGATTGTGCTTGAACAGCATTATTTACCCGCCTTTGAATGTCCAGAGCTTTGCTTACAGCAGCACAGCATTAATATTTGGCTTGGTAATTCATGTCAAATAGACTGGCGGCTAGCAGGTGGAAGGTTACACAGTACGCAGATGAGGAGAGGTTTGGTTAATGTCACTCCAAAGGGGATTCCGACTCAAGCACGTTGGCACCAGGAAATAAAATTTTTTTTAATTTCTTTTGATTCCAGTCTATTTAAGAGAGTAGCAGATGAGACGATCATTGGGAGCTATCGCACTATTGAAATTATCCCACAGCGCGGAGTCTGTGATCGCCAAATTCTTCATCTGGGAATGGCACTTAAAGCAGAGCTTGAAGTCGGATGTCCATCTGGTAAACTATATGGTGAATCAGTTGCTACTGCTCTAGCAGCCCATCTCCTCAAGACTTATTCTGAAACACAGCAACTAATTGCATTTGAGGTTAATCTTTCCAAGTGTCAATTACGGGAGGTAATTGATTATATTTATGACAACATAGCACTAGAATTAACGCTGGTAGAACTGGCTAGTCTAGTGAATATGAATTCTTATTCATTCTGTCGTTGGTTTAAACGTTTAATGGGTCTTTCTCCACATCAATACGTTATTCAATGTCGGATTGAACGAGCTAAATTTTTACTCACTTATACTCAATTACCTATTATCGAAATTGCACTTCAAGTAGGCTGTTCTAGCCAAAGCAACTTTACTACCCTTTTTCGTAAGCATATAGGAATCACACCCAAAGCATATAGAGAGATGATATAAATTTTGGGATTTTGCAAGATTTAAACATTTTGAAAGCAAGTTTTCAGAAGACAAAAGTTTCACTCACAATTTATTCTCATAATTGACCAGTGAAATCGAGAAGATCATGCAAAATAGCCAATACGAACAAGAGTATAAGAAAAGAGTAATTGATTTCTTCGATAGCAGAACTAGCTATGACAACGATTATACAATTCATCGCGCTCTGCCTCTACTAGATTTAGTTCAACTGCAAAAGGGACAAAAAGTATTGGATATGGCAACTGGCACAGGTATCATTGCCATTGCTGTTTCACAAATTATCGGTTCTGAAGGAAAAGTCACTGGAGTAGATTTTTCTTCAGAGATGCTAACTCAAGCACAACATAAAATCGAAGAATTAGGCTTACAAAATATCGAACTTATTGAAGCCGATGCTGAGTATATCGACTTCAATGATGAGGGTTTCGATGTAATTCTTTGCTCTACAGCGATAGTGTATTTTAAAGATATTCCTGCTGCTCTACGTAAATGGTATCGTTTTCTCAAACCAGGGGGAGTTGTAGCTTTTTCTTGTTGCTCTGAAGAATCTTGTGGAGCGCCACTCATCATCGATATTTGTAACAAACATAATATTTTGCTGACAAGTATCAATGAGCCAACAGGCACACCCGAAAAATGTCATCATCTGCTTGCAGAAGCTGGTTTTCAAAATATTGAAGTGAAGATCCAACAACTAGGTTTCTACCGCAATCTAGAGCAAGCTAAAGAATGGAATGGAGGATGGTTTAATCCCAGAGAAAATCCTTTGTTACAGGTTTCATCAGAGAAAATGACAGAATTAAAAGCAGAGTATCGTCAAAAAATTGAAGCAGAAGCAACCGAGCAAGGAGCTTGGTACGAAAATCTGACTTTTTTTGTAACTGGTCGAAAAGTTTAAAGCAAACTCTAATTTTCTATTGTATTTAGCCAATTCATTAAATCAGCTTTACTAGCAAAATCTAGTAATACTTCACCCAAGTTTTCTAACTGAGCCAAGAGGATGTTTGAAAAGTTTTGGAGGCAGGGGGAAGGGGGCGTCAGTCCCGTAAATTTTTGGAAAATTGGGATGTTCCCTAATAAACCTTGCTATGAGCAATGAATCGCTCACTACGAACTAGGATTTTATTGTATGTTTAATTATGCCTACCTACTTATTAGTTTAGACATAAAAAATTTAAGTGTAGGTATTGTTGGTTGTTAGCGCTACTCTACGACAAACTGCTGTTTGCTGATAGCGCTAACATTTAAATTTGGTGTTTTTTCAAAACTACAGTGTCAAAGATTGAGGATTTGTCTCAATCAATTTTGCTAAATCTTGCAGGAACGCCGCAGCATGGGCACCATAAATAATCCGGTGGTCAGAAGTAATATTGACTTGCATTTGTTGCCGCACGCCAAATAAACCGTCGGGTGTTGCTATTACTTGCGGACGGGATGCCCCGATCGCTAAAATTGAACCTTGTCCAGGCGGTAAAATTGCATCAAATTTGTCTACGCCAAACATCCCCAAATTGGACAGGGTGAAAGTACCACTGTTGTATTCTTGGGGCTGTAATTGTTTTGCCCTAGCTCTGTCTACCAAAGACTTCCAATTACGCGATAGAGAATATATGTCGACTGCATCTGCATTTTGCAGGACAGGTGTAATTAATCCGCCATCATCCATCGCTACTGCTACGGAAATGTTGATATCAGAATGGTAGACAATTCCCTGGTCTGAGTAGCTAGCATTTAACAATGGGTGTTTTTGCAATGTCACTGCTACAGCTTTCGCCAATAGCGCTGTCATTGTCACACCTTTGGATTTAATTTGTTTATAAAGTTTGTCTAATCCATCGGTGGTAATTGTATAACCGACACGGAAGACGGGCACGGATATGGTAGCTACCATGTTCCGCACTACGGCATTTTGGAAGGTAGTTAGAGGTACGATTTGACCAGGAACAGCCGCCGCCACGGGTGCGGGTGATGGTGTCCGAGGTGCTGGGGGTGTAACTGGGGCGCTGGTTGGTACAGGTGCTGCTGGGGCAGTGGCGGGTTGTTTGCCCTTGTTAGACAATGCTTCTACATCTTCGGCGACAATGCGTCCGTGGGGGCCACTACCTTGGAGTGTAGTTAAATCAACTTTGAGTTCTTTGGCTAACTTGCGGGCACGGGGTGAAGCTACAAGCCTTCCTTCTTTGTGGTTAGACCCGTTTTGAGACGCTAAGGCAGGTGTTGCAACTGAGGCTGTAGCGGCGATTGGTTCAGGGGAAGAGCTAGTAGTAGCAGCCGCGCCGCCAGAATTGGCAAGAGATTTGGCAGTTTCAATTTCAGCTTCCGTTTCGGCGATGAAGGCGATCGCAGATCCTACCGGGGCAGTTTCACCAGCTTCAACTATGATATGGGCAAGAAATCCCTCATAAAAGGTTTCTACATCCATATCTGCCTTATCTGACTCTACAACCACCACTGTTTCGCCTTTTTCCACTTTGTCCCCAGGCGATTTCACCCAGGAGACGATTTTGCCTTCTGTCATGGTGGAACTCAGCGCCGGCATAAATACTTCGTGAATGCTCATAGGGTGGTTTGGAAATCAATGGTTTATGGACTTTAACAGTTTTTGTCAGATCGAATTGTATCTTGATGGGAGAGTTTTAAACTGTTTATATTTTAGGTTGGGGATTGGGGATTGGGCATGGGGCATTGGGCAAAACAGTTCCTTTTTTTTGAGTTCCGTTAGCGGATAGCTAGGGTTTAGCCCGTGCTGAGTAAAGAAGTGAGATTCCCCACTCAGCACTCCTGAAGGGTATTGGGCATTGGGCATTGGTTATTCACTAATGATTAATGGCTCTAGGAACCTAAATATAGCTTAGAGGTCTATAATACAGAGCTATCCTCTATGGTTAGCCAATATCTCGATCTTGTTTTAGTCATTTACTTGCAAAAACCACCACGAGTTTCTCACAGATTAAATGGGATTGCTATTTAATATTCCTCATAACCACTACTTAAGATACAAGAGCTTCTCACGGATAGAGGATATAGGATGTAGTTCAATCTAGAATTCAAAATTGGTAATAAACCTATTTGAAATTCCTGTTTACTTTTATGTCGGCAAAGCTGAAATTCTTTTTGATTGTGATATTAAGTATCTCTGCTACGGCTGGTGCTGGAATTTATATTATTCAGCACCAGCAATCTGCACCGATTGTTGAGACTAGTGATGAGCAAACCCAGCAGATGGGAGCAATACATCAGTCTCAGGAAGTTGCAGTATTCTCGGAGCGCTCCAATTATCAAACTATACCTTTAGAAAAACTTAACTCATCTCTCCAAGGCAGTAATCCTACTACCCTCGCCCTGAATGCCTTTGAGGAGATAGCAGTTGGAGGAACGCGAAAGATAGAGGTAGTTTATCCACAACCAAATCAGGCGTTAGTGACGATTACGCAAATCAAGCGGGGTAATAATTCAGTTGGGACGGTTAAATATCGGGCGGAGATGACAACCTTTGGGCGATCGCTGTTTATTAGCTCACCTCCAGTGTGGCAAATTGTTTGGGCTGGAGTCAGGAGTTAGGAGTTAAAAGTTAGGAGTCAGGAGTTAAAAGTCAGGAGTTATAAACTCATAACTCATAACTCATAACTCATAACTCATAACTCATAACTTTCTAAATGTCACCGCGAATTTCTTCTACAACGCCATCGCGTAGAACGATTTCGACTTGCATTTTGCTAATCAGGTTATCACCGATTTCTACCCGGAAAAAGCCTTCCATTTGGAATTGGTTGACTTCCTGATCTTGCTGGAGAAACTGCACTTGCTGGAGGTTTTGCAGCAACTGATTTTTTTGCTCTAAAAATTCACTCTTTTTTTGATTGACTTGGAGTTGAATATTGTCAATTTGTTGGAGAGTCTGGGGACCAGGTGGTTGCAGACTCTGCTTTTGAATTGCCGCGATCGCTCTTTGTCCTTCAACGTCTAGCTGTTGCAATTGCTGGTCAAGTTGATTGATTTGGGTTTGCAGCTGCTGTTGGACTTCCTCTTTCCAAAGGGGAGTCACAATGACTTTGACGTTAACGACGCGTTTCAGAAGCAAATTAGATTTGGAGACATCCATAAATATTTCACGTTCACTCTTTACAGTTAGCAGGTGGAATGATCAGGCAAACATGCCGTCAATAATATCGCGATAGCGTTCCGTGACGACATGTCGGCGAACTTTTAGTGTTTGTGTCATCAAGCCATTTTCGATGGAAAACGGTTCCAGGATGAGTTTAAACGTTCCGATGCGGTCATCTGGTCGATAGCCTGGACGATTTTGGACTTCCCGATTTAATTCTTGCCGAAATAAATCCTGGATCATTCTACTCTCGAAGTCAATTTTTTGACTATCTGAGGAAGTCACTTGATCGTTAGGCGTATCCAGCGTTAGATTCTGACTTGCTGCCCATTTTTCTAAAGCTTCGACATTGGGGACAATTAAGGCTCCCAAGCTGCGCTGATCTTGACCGATGAGCATAATTTGATCAATGTATGGCGATCGCAAACACACATCTTCAATCGGCTGTGGCTCGATGTTTTCCCCGTTAGTCAATACAATCGTATCTTTAGCTCTGCCAGTCAGCACTAAGTCGTCTTGTGGTGTCAGCCAACCCAAATCACCGCTATCAAACCAACCTTCAGCGTCAATTGCTTTCGCTGTCGCTTCGGGATTTTGGTAATAGCCTTGCATAATCTGCGGGCCCCTCAACAATACTAAGCCTCGCTTCTCTATTGGTAAAGGCGCTTTTGTTTCAGGATCGACGATTTTAGCTTCTGTAGCAGGTAGTGGTAGCCCTGATGCGCCAATCAAATTTCGCCAAGGACGCCGCACATGGGTAACAGGAGAAGTTTCTGTCAAGCCATAGCCTTGCAAAATCTGCACGCCAATAATTTCAAAGAAATTATCTATGTGTCTGGGAAGCGCACCACCACCGCTAATCATCTGCTTAACTTGTCCTCCTGTGGCTTCCCGAACTTTGGCGTAAACCAGTCGTTCTCCCAAGGCATGGAGGGGTAACAAAGCCGATGCTTGTATCCTAGCTGCTAATCGTTCACTACCTGAAGCATGAAGATTATTTAAGCTCAACCCTTGAGCAACTCGCCGCGCTTTGATATATTTCTCGCTAATGCCCAATAAAGAGTTAATTAGGCGTTGCTTATTTGCTGGTTGTTCCCGGAACTGCTTTTGCACTCCTTCATAAATCGATTCCCACAAGCGGGGTACACCCACCATGTAGTTGGGTTTAAATTGTCTCAAATCCCCTTTTACGGAGCGCAAGTTGGTATAAACTTGGGTGCAACCTTGAGATAGTAGGTAGTATTCAACGGTTCGTTCGTAGCTGTGCCACGAAGGCAGGATACTGAGAACAATATCGCCCACGTTTGGCTGCAATACTGTCCCAAACGTTGTTACTTGGTGCATCAAGTTACTATAAGACAGCATTACACCTTTGGGTTTACCTGTAGTGCCAGAGGTATAAATTAGGGTTGCCAGAGCGTCACGATTTTGCTTGACTGGCACAAAATTATGACTTTTCCCAATTTCGAGTAACTGGGTAAAATTCAGCACCTTTAAGGTTGCGTCTGTTGGTGGTGCTTCATCGGAAAGTAAGATTACCACTTGAATTGGTAAATCTTTGAGGCGGTCTTGTAGTTTTTTAAGTGTTTTTAAATCCTCTACTACGATCGCTGTACTGCCGCTATTAGTGATAATAAACAGCAATTCTTCTTTTTCGGCTTGGGAACTACGCACCGCATCAACGCCTCCAGCAGTCATGATGCCTTGATCGGCAATAAACCAGCGAGGACTATTATCAGCAATTAGAGAAATGCGATCGCCTACTTTTACTCCCAACGCCTGTAAGCCAGCAGCAAATAGTCGCATTTGCTCTGCCAACTGGGTATAAGTAATCGCTACTTCTGGTTTAGCATGAGGATTGCGGAGAGCCACAACATCACCAAATCGTTGAGCGGCCAAAGGCCAAATTTCTGGCAGCGATTCCACATTTGTGTAATCTACCAACCGCTTTAATGCCTGCCGTTCTCGCTCACTGATGTTAGATAAAAAAGAAGACGCGGTTTGGGTTTTTGACATAACACCTTACCTAAAGATTTTAAACTGATTATTTTCCAGCTTATTTTGTTATTACGCTACAATATCCATCCTTATTATCCACATACCCTTCTGTGTATGATAATTCCAGGAATTCCACGTTTATATTTACAAAAATTTATGTTAAAGTTAATTTACATAGAGTGCAAGCAATGATTGTGTTTGCATCTAAGAACAGCGATGTCTACGACGGGCTACGCCTACGCCTATGTTTCACAGGAGATGATTACCTATGAATTTTATCGACGGCATAATGCTAACGTTGCTCAATATTGCTGCTTGCATAGCGTTACCTAAGCTTTTAGCTATCCTTCTGGCTGATAAAACCAAACTTACTGAAACGTTGGCGAATGGTTCCAAATTACAAGCAGCCAAAATTGAACTTACAAGTTTTCCTTATTGTACAGCTTACCAATTGACAGGTAGCCAATACTGCAAATTCAGTCCTGATTTTTGTGCTAAGTGTTCTCCGAATTAATGGACTGTTTGTCAGTAAAAATTCCTCAGTGCTTCCGACGGCTAGCTATTAAATTAACTTGTCAAAACATATTCATTCTCATTTGTCAAATATCTTATGTTGTTCGCAGTTTGCGCTTTCTTCGCTAAAGCGCAAACTCTGATGGCTAACCCTAACCTGAATAAACCTGTGTTCAGTATGGTGACAAATGGCGACGAGATTTTATTTATGAAAGTTGCAAAATACATTAAGCTCCTTGCATCGCAAACACACAAAGAGATTTTCCTCTTCTGGGAATGACTTGGGTTAATATTTCTTGGCTTCTAAGTGAATTTTGTAATTATTTTTACTCTTATAGTCTGCTAAGTGTCAAAGATATCAATCGGTATAGTTATTGATTGATACTACTTTTTATGTTGCGTGCCAACTGATAGCAAAATTACACCAAGAGCGATCGCCCCTCAAACACTCCAAATTAAAAGCTCCACGCAGAGGGCATCTCGGTGGAGTGTTGATATCAAATGTTAATTACACAATGTAGGGTATAACCTATGACAATAAACAGATTCGGCAGTGCAGAAATCCTCACCCCTGATCAAATTAATCTCCTATTTAACGAGGGCTTTGTCAACCCAAGAGACTAAGCTTTATTTGGGGTGTGTCTGTGTGTGGCTGGGTATTGAGGGCGTTAGTACTCACAGCTTCCGAAGAACTGCGTTAACCAGCATAAGTGATGCCAGAATACTGTTGTGCCACATTCAAGAGATAATGAGTCAGTCAGCAATCATTACCGCATCGCCAGATGTGATAAGTGGTACGCCAGTCTTCGCAGGAACGCGAGTACGTGTGCAAACCCTGGTGGATTATTTGAAAGCGGGGGAGTCAGTTGATGATTTTCTAGAGGGATTTCTTACAGTGAAGCGAGAACAAGTGATTGCTTTTCTGGAAGCCCCAGGACTTCTCCGATTAAAATCTTAGTGGGTGAAAGGACAAAACCTTGCTTTTATGCTGATATCACACTTATGGAGACAATATAAGCAGACAGTGGCATTAAATAATCCTTCCCAATCACAAACCCAACGACAGAGATTACAACAAGAAAGAGACTCACTTGAAAAAGCCCATGCACTCCAAAGTGAAAAAGTAGCTGAGATACGAAAAGCACGGATTGTTGAAACAGATCCATCCCGGAAGTTTCAGTTTAAACAGGAGCTTCAGGAAGAGGAACGCAGTTTGGAGGAGCTTGCTGACAGGTTGAATGCAATTGAACAACAGTTGCAAGCTACTGATAGTTCTGGACTAGAAGCAGACGCAAGTATATATATTCAACGACCTCCCATTGAGGAAAGATGCTATAGAGCGAAAGTGCAACCCAGGAAACCTGGTATGCAGACTTGATTGTTAAGCTTATTGATAGTTTTGATTCAAATTTTGAATTTAAATCCTGGTGGCTAAATAATCAATTAAATTCACCTTTACAGCGTTTTGGAATTTTTATAGAAAAAATATTGCTGACTGAAATTAAAGAGCATATTGTTATTTTTATTGATGAAATAGACAGTGTTTTAAGTCTTGATTTTCCTACAGATGATTTTTTTGCTTTTGTGCGTTCTTGTTATAATAAACGTGTTGATAATCCTGACTATAATCGCCTTAGTTTCTGTTTGTTGGGAGTTGCATCACCCAGCAATTTAATACAGGATAAAAAACGTACTCCATTTAATATTGGTAAAGCTATCCATCTTAATGGCTTTCAATTACAAGAAGTTCAAGCATTAGAAAAGGGGTTGTATGAAAAATTCTCTGAACCCCACGCAGTGATGAGGGAAATTTTAAAATGGACGGGAGGGCAACCATTTTTAACTCAAAAATTATGTCAACTTATGGTTGAAGAATCTAAAAAAGAAAACCCTCGCTCAGTTGAACAAGTAGTAGATTCACGTATTATTGAAAACTGGGAATCACAAGATGAACCAGAGCATTTACGAACTATTCGAGACAGAACTCTTAGAGATGAACAACAAGCTGGTTACTTACTAGAAGTATATCAGCAAGTTTTACAAGAGGGAGAGGTAATTGATAATAAAAGCGATGTAAAAATAGAAATAATGTTGTCAGGCTTAGTTATTCAGCAACATAGGAAATTAAAAGTTTACAACTTAATTTACAAAAAAGTTTTTAATTTAGACTGGATTCAAAAAGTATTAGCAGATTTACGCCCGTATAGCCAAGCTTTAAACGCATGGTTAGCTTCTAATAAAGATGAATCCTGGTTGTTACGTGAGCGAGCATTACGAGATGCTCAAGAATGGGCAGCCGATAAAAAGTTGGGTAGTGACGATACTCACTTTATCGATATGAGTCGAGAACGCGAAAGGCGAAAATTAGAAGAAGCTTTAAAATCACATACTTTTAGATTCAAAACTGAAGAAGCTTCTTCAGTTACAGAGTTAATAAAATTATGTGATAAGCACCCTAATGAAGCAGAGGATTTCTTGTTCACTGGTTATTTTGAACGATGGTTAGTAGGACAAGGAAGAACAGATTTAGCAATCGTATCAGAGCATATTGTCAATTCGTATAAACAACAACGGAGCAGAGGCTTAGAGAGCTTTGTACGAGAACTGTGTAAATCTGAGGGAGTTCATCCATATCCGAAGTTTATTATTAATGATAATAAAATACTAAATATTGGTGAGGTACCAGTAGGTTATAAAGACACTATTAATGTAAGAGTGGATAATATTGGGCGCGGATTTGCATGGGGAAATATAAAATGCGAACCTTGTCTTGCAGGAATAGATATATCCAACGCTTTTGATTCATCTATAGATAAAATATTATCTATTAAGTTAGATACAATTGATGTGGTTCCTGGAAAATATAATGGTTACATAGTTATTCAAATCGAGGGAGTTGATGATAATTGCCAAATCCATGTACATTATAAAGTACACCCAATTAAACTTTATATAAATAAGACAGAAGTAAATTTAGGAAATGTTATATATAATCAAGTTTATTTTAAAAATTTATTAGAACTAAATTGTGAACCTATTACTGGTATAATGAAAGGCGTTGTCTCAAATAATTTGGCTCAAATTCAAATAATACCCAATTATTTTGAAGCCTCTTCATTAAGTTTATCCCTACAATTGAATACAACATCCTTAGAAGAGTATGGTTGGTATAAAGATACAATTTTTATATCTACAAATGCTGGTAATTATCAAGTTAATGTTACTTTTCAAACACCTATTAAATGGGAAGCAATTGCCGGAAATATTGCACTAGTTGCTTCTTGGTCAGCTATATTAATGTTTTTTACTCGTTGGTTAATTACTAATTTAGCTATAGATGCAAAGTCCACAACTTTTTGCTATCTTAAGTCTGCACTCATAGACAATCAAAATTTTATAAACTTCATATTACCAAATGAGAGATTTGGGGTAACATCTTATTTCATAGGTTTAATTTTATTTATTTTTTTAGCGTTCAGTTCTATCCCAATACTAGGCAAGGTTAAATCTGAACTATTTCTACATTTAATAGTAGTATCTATATTACCTCTATTAATAATTAGTATTGTAACAGGCTATTTTTTAAAAATTTTGAAATTGTTAGGATCTATTCTTATTATTGTATTTGATTTAATGTCATCTTCATTTTTATTTTTTAATGTAAATAACTTACTAATTGCATGGTTAATATTAGGTTTAATAATAGGAAGCTTAATTACAATTATATATCGTATAAAAGGGAAAGATTTTTTTAGATACAAAATTGTTAGCATCACATTTTCTGTTTCTGTATTATTGTTAGCTGGATGTATAAATTTAAAATTTAAAACATTTGTATGTAATTAAAAAAATATTTTCTCCAAGTTTAGAAGGTAAATGAGCAGTCATGGTGACTAAGCCGCCCTGTCACCAGAGCAACTCGTCTACAAAACCGGACGTGAGATAACATCTTTGTGGTTCTTTCTTTGTGGTAAGTTTCTATGCGGTCTTCTGGCAGAAAATAAAGTCCACAGTCTAAATATTCTCCCACTTGACCTTCTAAAAGTTTGGCAACTTTTAAGTCAATGCAGTGACGGTTTTTGTCAGGATGACGACGATGTTACCAAGCCTGAAGTTTGAGATAAAGATAGAATTGCTATCGTGAACAAATGTAGTAAACCAGATTGAAATTTACGTGAAAGTATAGATATCGTTATTCATGAATGATTTAAGATTGCTAGATGTTACCAATATAACTAACTTGACTTTTTCAGATTTTGGTAGATATACAGCGAAGAGATTGTATTTAAATTTATTTCTTTAGGCTCATCTTCATCCTCATTAGTATTTTTAAATAGGACTGTAAATGCACCAGCACCTAACCTATCTTGAGGAAATATCCGATAACAAGGTATCGTCGTTAAATGCGATTGATATTTGGCTAAATTACTAATTTCTACCGTTTTAAACTGGGGAAAACGTTCTAAAAACCATTCACAAACTTGCTCGTTTTCTTCAGGCGAATATGTGCAAGTCATATAAGCAAGATAGCCTTGCGGTGAAACAATTTTAGCAGAGTTAGCTATAATACGCTTTTGCCGATTTGCACTCTTATTAATAGCAGTTGGGTGAAAACATCCGGGTGCTTTTTCACCTTTAGCAAGTAAAGATTGTCCAGTACACGGAGCATCTACTATTACTAGATTGCTAGAGCCAGGAAACATTTCGGCAAATATGCTCGAATCTCGATTAACCACTGCACTATGGCTAATCTGGCAACGCTTCAAATTAGAAATTAGCATTCCTAGACGTTTGCCAATTACTTCATTACTGATGAGTAATTCAGGTTTTAAAGCTCTCCAAACGAAGATACTTTTACCTCCTGGTGCGGCACACATATCAAAAACTAAATGCATTGACTCAGGAATAGCTAACAAAGTAGTAGCTGCAAACACCGAAGAAAAATCTAAACAATAGAAATATCCTTTTTCATGCAAGGGATGCTGACCAGGTTTTTCTCCCAGAGATAAGCGGTCTATAAATTGTGGTTGCCAAGAGGTTGGTGTTTCCACTGCTAAAGGTGAAATATCTGGCTTTTCTTGACACCAAAGAATACTAGGTAAAAAAGGCTGAGGATTCATTAAAGCCTCGATAAATTTTTCTTGCTTGTCTACATTGGCGAACAAACGGCGCGAGACTTTAAGTAATAAATTAGAAGGTTTTTCCATGAAAATTATGAATTATGAATTAATAGAAGTACGTTGTATCTGAATCAAAATCAAACTGTTACACAAGAACAATGTAATTAAGGCTTTTGGCTTCATACTCAAAATATAATGACCGCCATTGGGATCGCAATGGCCAAGCTACCCCACTGCACCGGAGAAGGTCATGTTCTTAGATAGTTTTCAGGAAAAATTACGCAAACAAGCACAACTATGGAGGGATGAAGGATTAATTAGTTCTTCGCAGTATGAGCAGATAGCAGAACGTTATCAATTTAAAAACCTGGAAGCTGCTGCACGCGATCGCAATAAAGCGATCGCGATCGCTATCGGTAGCATACTTTTATGCTTAGGCATAATTACCTTTGTATCAGGAAATTGGCAGGGAGGATCGCGAGAAATCAAAATTATTCTGATGATGAGTTTGTTTTTTGCGATCGCCATCACTGGATTTTACACCTGGAGGCCACCTGAAGGAAAGAAGCCAGAACGAAGCAAACGCCTACTAGGAGAGGGGTTGCTTATTTTAAGCGCCTTCATCTTCGGTGCAAATTTACTGCTGATGGCCCAGATGTTCAATATCATCGGTTCTACTTCCCAACTGTTTCTCGCTTGGGGATTCGGTGTTGTAGTCATGGCCTTCAGTTTGTCCTTAAATTCTTTAGGAATTCTGTCAATTGTCCTTGTGGAAATCGGCTACTGGACTGGACTAGAAGACTTGTGGTACGCTTCAGGTGAGTTAACTTGGTCGCGGTTAGTAGTGCAGCATATGCCTTTGTTGGCATGGCTAGTATTTGTACCTTTAGCCTACTTCTGTCGATCCCGTTGGATTTTTGGTCTAGCAGCCTTTGTTTTTGCTAGTTCCTTACAAGCTAACCTTAATCCTCTGCCACTGCTGAATTATGCTGATATAGCCCCTTGGGTGGCATCTTTTGCTTTTGCACTCCCACCTGCATTATTCTGGAGTTATGATGACTTACTGTTTCCAACGATAAATTACAGATTGTTTCAATCTCTAGCGCGTAATTTAGCGTTGCTATGCTTCGGCATTGTCTTTTACGTTTTGTCTTTTCGTTGGGTCTGGGAATCTCCAGATTATAGTTATAATCAGCCAACGAATTTGACGAACTTATTCGAGTCTCTGCCGATCATCGATTTGGGGATTCTCAGTGGCTTGGCGGTATTGCAATGGTTGTTTCTACTGCGCCAAAGAAATAACCCTCCGCGCCGCGAAGTGATTTTCACAACTGCTGTCATTAGTACATTTCTTGTCTTTATTGCAATAGTACCTTTTTGGCATCAAACTATCAGTCGGATTGATGAACTTGGCATTTTTATTTTCAATGTACTTCTTGCAACATTAGCCTGGGGACTAATTCAAGAAGGATTGAAATTAAGCAACAGAAGCTCCTTTTGGGGCGGTATGCTGTTAGTAACACTGCAAATTATCAGTCGCGTGCAGGAGTACGACACCGACTTACTTTTTAAGTCGCTGGTCTATGTTCTGTGCGGTTCTGCTTTAATTAGCGCTGGACTCTGGTTTGAACGCCGCCTACCCGGTGGCTCTAGCTCTACAAGTAAAAAGTAGTGCAAAAGATGAAATAATTCAGGAGTCAGAATTCAGGAGTCAGAATTCAGGAAAAGTTCACTTAATCTAAAATTGAATGATTCCTAACTCCTAACTCCTAACTCTTAACTCCTAACTCCTAACTAAAAATCTCTGTGCATCAAAATTTTTAAGTTTCTCTGCGTCAGTCCTAATCTCGTTACTTTTAACCTCCTCAAGACCTCTGCTTTTTAGGACTACGCTCATGACTAATACTTCTTCTGAATCTAAAAATAAACCCTTGTCTCCTGAAGCCGAATTTTCCAGTAAGGTGACTTTTCGGGATTACTTGATTGCTACTGAACAAAAATCGAATAAGCCCTTACCTTTTTGGCGGTTACTTGCTCCCCTGGCGCTGCAAACAGGGCTAATTATGGCAGTACCAGCCCAAGCAGTTTATACAGACGTAACAGGTAAGACGGTGATTTTACAAACCGTACCTGTAGACCCTAACAATGCGATCGAAGGTAACACCTTAGCGTTAGATTACAACATATCCCGTACCTCAAATTTGAGCAGACTACCTGGCTGGCAAACATTAGTCAGCAAAGGTCGTGGAAGCGGCAGAAGATTGCCTGAAGGAACCAATATTTACGTGACTTTGCAAGAGCAATTATCTTCTGGTCGCGGTGTTCCGAGAGCTTGGAGACCGTTACGAGTAAGTAGCGATCGCCCCACAACTCTAAGAGCCAACCAAGTAGCCTTAAAAGGTGTTTATCAAGATGGCTCTGTTAACTACGGCTTGGAAACATATTACATCCCAGAAAACCAACGGCAGCAGATTCGGAACGACTTACAAGCCCAACGCGCCCGCAGAGGACAAGTACCACCCATTGTGGTAAAGGCAAAAGTAGATCCACAAGGTAAGGCAGTGCCACTTAGTATGTGGGTACGCGATCGCAACTATCGTTTTTAAACTGTTAGGCAAATAAACAGTGCATGTTTACACCACGCCAGGTTTGTCTTTGAAGTTCTGAGCGCCGACTTCCGACGCTCAGAATTTTCTGTTTGTCATTAGACTTCTTGCATAAATCAAAAAAAGAACCCCACCCCGCCTTTGACTTACGTCAAAGTCTCCCCTCCCCGCAGGCGGGAAGGGGCTGGGGGTGGGGTGTTAGGGGACTTTTACAAGAGGTCTATTCTTTTTGGAGGAATCAGAAAATTAGATAATAATCAAAAAATTCAGAACACTAAGGTTTAAGGAGGCAGGAGGCAGGAGTCATACCATTTCACTATAAGGTTGATACATTTAGGTAAGCAGAGGAGCAGAGGAGAAAATATTTGTATCTTTCATTTGGTGAAATGGTATCAGAAGTCAATAATGCTCGATTAAGGCTAAAACTTGATGCCTGTATTTAGCACTACTAAATCTAGGACAACCTTCCTCAGCCCCGTTTTTACAACAACCGCAGAACTTTTTATTAGCGATCGCACTACAATTAGTATTGAGCAACACACTGCTAAGGCACAATCAACACTGGGCAAGGGGAAAGGTTAATCACACGAGTGGTAACACTATCATCTGCTCCCTCTTCAGTCAAACCTAGCCCCCGACAGCCCATGATAATTAAATCTGCCCCGATTTCATCAGCAACATCGCAGATCGTAAAAGCTGGTTTGCCTCGCCTTTCTAAGGTTTCAGATTGAATTCCTTGCCCAGAAAATAAAGATTGGGCATTTTCCAGTAGTTTCGCAACTACCTCTGGCGACACCATCGGATCGTCTGCACTAGGCGCGTCTGGAGGTGGTTCTTCTACCACAGACAGCAGTATCAAGCGACTGCCGTACTTTTTGACTACGTTGGTAACAACATCAGCAGCTTCCCGCGTTTCCCGACTTTGATCGATAGGAAATAATACCGTCTTAAATATATCTGTCACTTGGGTACCCCTGACTCCGGTAAAATCTTGATGGTTCTACTTTCAAAACAATAACAAAAAGGCAATCAGGAGAGTTTGGTGTGTCCAAAAAAAGTTTAGCAAGTTTATCTTCGGCTGATATCTCTGGGAAACGTGCGTTAGTGCGGGTTGACTTTAACGTGCCTGTGGACGATCAAGGCAACATTACTGACGATACTCGCATTCGCGCCGCTCTACCAACCATCCAAGATTTGACGCAGAAGGGAGCTAAGGTCATTCTCGCCAGCCATTTTGGCCGTCCCAAGGGTGTGGATGACAAATTACGCCTAACTCCCGTTGCCAAGCGTCTGTCTGAGTTACTGGGGCAAGAAGTCATTAAAACTGATGATTCCATTGGTGATGAAGTTGCAGCTAAAGTTGGCGCGTTGCAAAATGGCCAAGTGTTGTTACTCGAAAATGTCCGTTTTTATAAAGAAGAAGAGAAAAACGACCCAGAATTTGCGAAAAAATTGGCAGCTAATGCTGATTTTTATGTAAATGATGCTTTTGGTACTGCACACCGCGCCCATGCTTCTACTGAAGGTGTGACTAAATTCCTCAGCCCTTCTGTGGCTGGATATTTGGTTGAGAAGGAATTGCAATATCTGCAAAACGCCATTGAAAATCCCCAACGTCCTTTGGCGGCAATTATTGGGGGTTCCAAAGTTTCCAGCAAAATTGGCGTAATTGAAACTTTGCTAGAGAAGTGTGACAAGCTGATCATCGGCGGTGGGATGATTTTCACCTTCTACAAAGCCCGTGGTTTGAATGTTGGTAAGTCGTTGGTGGAAGAAGACAAGCTAGAATTAGCGAAATCTTTGGAAGCTAAGGCTAAAGAACGGGGTGTTGCTTTATTGCTTCCCACAGATGTGGTATTGGCAGATAATTTTGCTCCTGATGCCAATTCTCAAACCGTTAGCATTGAGAATATCCCCGATGGTTGGATGGGTTTGGATATTGGGCCAGATTCGGTGAAATTTTTCCAAGATGCCCTTGCAGACACCAAAACGGTAATTTGGAATGGGCCGATGGGTGTGTTTGAGTTTGATAAGTTTGCGGCAGGTACGGAAGCGATCGCTCATACCCTCGCTGAAATCGGTAAAACTGGCACAACTACCATTATCGGCGGTGGCGACTCAGTAGCGGCTGTGGAAAAGGTTGGTTTAGCCGATCAAATGAGCCACATATCCACCGGTGGCGGCGCTAGCTTGGAGTTACTTGAAGGCAAGGTATTGCCTGGAATTGCAGCTTTAGATGATGCTTAATACAGACGTTACATATAACGTCTCTACATTACAGCAATCTTCAGGTAATTAAACCATCGTTAGGGGCGCACAGATGTGTGCCTCTAATGTAGATAGGAGAAAAAACTGTGGAAACCAAATGGCTGGAATGGGCACAGAATTTACAAGCGATCGCTCAAAATGGTCTAACCTATTCTGAAGGTGTTTATGATCTAGAACGTTACAAACAATTACGAGCGATCGCCACGGAAATCATGGCTACTTACTCAAATGTAGAACACAGCTATGTCCTCGATTTATTTAGCCGTGAACTAGGATATGCAACTCCCAAAGTTGATGTGCGAGGAGCAATTTTTCGTGACGATACTATATTGTTAGTCAAGGAGCGAGTAGACGGCTGCTGGACTTTACCTGGTGGATGGGCTGATGTTGGCGAGTCGCCCAGTGAAGCAGTTGTGAAAGAAGTATATGAAGAATCGGGATATCAAGCACGCGCTATCAAACTCCTAGCAGTCTATGACAGAAATAAACAGGGACATCCACCATTACCGTTTTATGTCTACAAGCTGTTTTTTCACTGTGAACTTATTGGTGGTTCTCCATCATCAAGTATTGAAACTGAAGAAGTAGGTTTTTTCCCTGAAGGTGCGTTACCAGAACTTTCTCTCGGACGTGTGACACCAGCACAAATCAATCGACTTTTTCAACATTATCGCCAACCAGATTTAACGACAGACTTTGATTAGCAGCCCCTTAAATATTTAATATACTTGGTCAACTTTTTTAGGTAAAATACCACTACACAAATTTCCTATCTACACTAATTAACTATATAGTTTGCTACCAAAATAAATGCATAGCAATGACTCAAATTACTCAACAACAACAGCCAATCCAGCACCATCCAAGACTCGGAGTTGAAGTCCTGCGCGGTTGCAATCTTAACTGTCTCACAAATCTAGAGTCGCGTGAATTAAAAGAATCACTTTGGAAACATGGTGTTGTAGTCGTCAGAAAGCAACAGATGACTGCACAACAATTAAAAGAATTTGCCAAGCAGACCTTTGGCGATTTTATGTTTGGCGGCCCTCCGAAAACATTAGATCCTGATATTAGTCCAGACTTACAAAGCCAATATGTCTATATATTGGGCAATCCTAAGGGGCCGATTCCCGATCCATCTGGGAAATATGCGTGGCAATGGCATCATGATAAAGATGGTCTCCCTCGTGGAGAGGGACTAGATATGAACGCACTATATGTTGTGATGCTTTATGGAATACAAGTGCCGGAAGGTGTAGATGGGCAACCTCACACTACCGAGTTCCTCGATATGGTAGAAGCTTACAAGAACCTAGATCCTCAACATCAGCAGCAATTAGAACAGATGTCGATGTATCACTCGCCACCAATGTTTTCTAAAAATCCCAATGTAGAGACTGATGTACCGAGGAAACTGCATCCCATTGTGTCTACTCATAAAGTCACTGGTAAAAAGGGATTATATTTAGGTTCGGACACTGCGATCGCAGTTGGTATGGAAGATCGACCAGAGGAAGCAAAACGTTTCTGGGAGGATTTGTTTGCGGCTGTTCTAGACTGCACGCCAGTCTACTCCCATGTTTGGCAGCCAGGAGATATTATTTTTTGGGACAACTCACAGGTGATGCACAGAGGTAGACCCTACGATCCAACCAAGCACCAGCGAATCGCGTTGCGTTTAGGTGTAGTAGAGACAGGTTGAAAGACACTACTACAATGTCTAAGCTAGTAATGAAAAGTTTGTAGTAAGGACTTTAGTGCTTAGAAAATTAAGGACTAAAGTCCTTACTACGAACTTGCTTACCGATCAATTTAAACTTGACAGACTACTAGGGCGTTGTCTCAGGAGTTGGAATTGGTGTCGCTTCAGGTGTGAAAGTTTCAATAGGCGTGGGAGTTTGCGTGGGCATGGGTGTCGGGGTTAGTGTGGAAGTTGGTGTAGGCGTGGATGTTTCCGTGGGCGTTGGTGTTTGTGATGGGAGAGGGGTGGGATTTTCCGCTGTAATAGTGAGTTGATAATCTACTGGTTTCGTTGCTGTAGAAACTACGACAAACTCATAAAATCCATTTTCTGGTAATTTCGTTGACAAACTACGCTTGGTAGAATCTTCTAAAAATCGAATTTTGCCAGAGGGTGAATAGACTGATAACAAAACTTGGGAATTTGCTTCTAGCTTCAAGTCCAGAGATTGGTCTTTGGCAAGTCCAGCAATGAATACTTTACCACCACCAGGTTGAAGAGTACTGCTGACTGTTTTGCCAGTAGCCCCAGGATCGAAGACAAGTTTCTGGAAAGCTGTACCAGCAAGGATTGCACTGAGTTGATCGCTAACAAATCCGTACCAAACTTGTCCAATCGGCTGACCCTGGAAACTTTTACTCCGTTGCTCAGGAAATACACGGAAAAAAGCCGCATCTCCCAAATCATACAAAGAACGACTACCAACGTTGATTTTGTTAACTTCCACTTTCCAGCGATCGCGTTCGGCAGTTGTGTAAGTTCCCAGCTTTTGGCGTGCATTATTACTCAGTGGTGCAAGCTTTTCCAACAATTCCGAAGCTGTTTTATCCCATTCTGCGCGCAAACTTTCATCTTCAAGGCCATTGCTGAGAGTACGTCCCCGTAAACTGGGATTTCTGTCCCAAAAAACTTGATTCACCAAGTTCACATAGAAGTTAGAGTCAATACCTAACTGTTGACGGCGATCGCTTAATCTTTCTTTGCGTTCTCGTTCTGCTGGCGAATATTGCGCTAAAGGATCGGTTGGCTGTTCGCTAGTTGGAGTAGGGCTGGCTGTAGGGTTAGGTTCGACTTGCCCGACATCGCGCCTGCCATTCAATCCCCACCAAATTAATCCCACACTACCAACTACTAGCGCCGCCACAAGGAAGGTTTTTGTTGGTGTCCACCAGGAGGAAGAGGGGGAAGATGAGGGATATGAGGGATATGGAGGGGTTGGGGAAGGTGGGGGAGGTGGGGAGACGGCGACAGTGGCGGATGTGGGTTGTGGTGGAGTGGGATATTGAGTTGGTGGATAGTTCGCTGGCGGTGAGTTGAGGGCTTGGAGTACTTGACGGGCTGATTGATAGCGATCGCTTGGTCTAGCAGATAGCATTTTATCTAATACCTGTGCCAAATTTTGACTCAGATTAACTTCCCGTCGCCATTGCCAACTGAGAGTATAGGTATCAATTAATTCTTGGGGTTGTTTCCCTGTCAGTAAAACCAACATTGTTGCTGCTAAAGCATACAAGTCGCTGTGGGGAGATACTAACCCAGTTTGCATTTGTTCTGGGGGTGCAAATCCTATTTTACCTAATAACGTTGGTGCTGGCGGAGGTGCAACCATACCAGGTTGGTAATATTCGGAAGCTACAGTTGCTACTACTTGTTTGACACCGCCAAAATCAATTAAAACTGGCAGTTTGTCAACAGTCCGAAGCATTAAATTATCTGGAGAAATATCTCGATGAATTACTCCTAGTGAGTGGATGTATTCCAACACTGGCAAAATTTGCTGGAACAATTGGCGTATTTCCGCCTCTGTAAAGCGCAAACCCTGTTGTATTCGGGCATTTAACAAAGAATTGTAAGTTTCCCCTTCTACATAATCTTGCACCAAAAATAGATATTCTTTGCCCCCTAAATTCAGCCGCAGCAGTTCCCGGAAGCGGGGAATTTGGGGATGTTGCAGTTTATAAAGAACACTCGCTTCTCTCTCAAAGAGTTCTTCAGCTTTTTCGACAACGTAAGCGGTTTGAACTTGGGGGGAAAATTCTTTTAAAACACAAAGTTCGCGGAAACGGTTGACATCTTCAGCTAAATAGGTGCGTCCGAAGCCACCTTGGCCAATTTGACGCACAATCACATAGCGATCGCCTAAAGTCAGTCCCGGTTGGATACTATAACTCATGGGCGTATCCAACAAATTTTCACCACACTGGAGACAAAAGCGACTACCTGGAGAATTTTCATGTCCTTTAGAACAATAGATTGAATTCATTGAAAAGTTAGGAGTTATTAGGAGTTAGAAGTTAAAAGTTAGGAGTTAATAATTAACAGAGAGTAGAGAGTAGCGTTTTTCAATTGATTAAACTACACTACTCCATGTCTTAAACCGTGGTCTATAAAAAATAAAATTGCCGTAATGCATAACTCCTCACTCCTCACTCCTAACTCCTCACTCTATTTTTGTACTTTACTGACTTGATCGGCTGCGATCGCAAACCAAATTTGACCAAAAGTCTGTTGATTCAGTTTCCTACGCTGCTGATCGGGAAACAACCGATCAAATTTTTCATTTGTGTCTTTGGTCAGCTGATCGATTGTATAGTTCCCAAACTGCCCCGATCGCGCTTGTCGTCTCCATGTATCGTAATCTTTTTGACTATAGTTCCCTAATTTCCGACGAGCTGCTGTACTGAGGTTAGCCTGTTCTAGTTTATCCAATAAATCGTCAGCGATACCAGACCATTCATCTCGTAAACCAGCGTCTTCAGGTTTAGATGTCAGGCTACGTCCTTTTAATTCTGGTTTTTTTGTATAAAATAAATCATCTACTGTGCGAATAAAAAATCCTTCAGTAATTTCTAGCTCTTGACGACGACTGATAATTTTCTGGAGGTCGCTATTTTTTCCTTTGTCACTGGCTGGTTTTCCAGTTGGAAAGTGTGGGATTTGCGGTAATGAAGGTAATGAAATTGATGGGATGGTGATTGAAGTTACGGCCCGAATGGCTGCATTTCCCGCCGCTAAAGTTAATCCAACTAAAGCCGTTCCCCCTAAACTCATCACAAAAGGGCGAATCCAAACAGGGAAAGTTCTCGGTTTAGCAATCGCTTGTGTTTGCCTCTGGAATCTACTCATAACAGCACTGGCGCGTTGTCTTCCCGGAGCAACGACCATCGTCTTAATCTTGCTAGTAATATAGTTACCTGGGGATTTAGTCGCAGTTGGTGATGGTAAATCTCTGAGGATTTGCTCGGCTCGTTGATAGCGATCGCTCGGCCTATAAGCCAGCATCTTTTTTAACACTGCTTCCAGTTGGGGACTAACTCGAATTTCCTTTCCCCATCCCCAAATTCCCTGATAGCTGTCGTATAATTTCTGCGGTTCTTGACCTGTGAGTAACACTAATGTTGTCACCGCCAAAGAGTATAAATCACTACTGAAAAATGCTTTGCCCTGCCGTAGTTGTTCCTCTGGAGCGTAGCCCTTTTTACCCAGCAAAGTGTTATTTCCAACCAACTTGGTGCGCCAAAACCCCTGAGAAGCTGGCAATTGCTTGACGCCACCAAAATCAATTAGCACTGGCAAATTATCAGAACGCCGCCAGATTAGATTGTCGGGAGAGATATCACGGTGAATTACATCTTGTGAGTGGATGTAGGATAACACAGGTAAAATCTGTTGCAGGAGGGTGATTACTTCCTCCTCACTAAAGGTTTTTCCTTGACTTTCACGCTGTTCTAATAACTGGTAGTAATTATCACCATCCACATAATCTTGCACTAAAAAGAAAAAATCTTTAGTGCCTATCTTCACTTGTAGCGAGGCGTGAAAACGTGGAATCTGTGGATGCTGGAGTTTTTTCAGGACATTTGCTTCTCTCTCAAATAACTCTTTAGCTTTTTGTAAATCTTGATTTTCTTGTACTTGGGGTGCAAATTCCTTCAGCACACAGGTTTGATGGGATTTATTGATATCTTCCGCCAAATAGGTGCGTCCAAAGCCGCCCTGCCCTAGATGACGGATAATTTGATAGCGATTATCCACAACCTGTCCCACAGCAAGAGGTAATGGCTCACCACAATGGGTGCAAAAGCGGTTACTACCATTATTTGTGTGTTGTTTACTGCAATAGACCTGCATGGTGCTGAAGGATAAATTAAGGTTTTATTGAATTACTACAACGCGCATACCCTCATTTTCGGATATTCTACGAATTACCAATTACCAATTACAAATTATTTTTAACAGTGTTGATTCTACTTCAGGATAAACAACAAGCGTCATGAACGGCAAATCACGACATCAGCAAGTAATTAAAGCATTTGAAGACTTTTTGTCTACTCCCTTAGAAACTGTACTGCAAAGGCATCTCAACACTCAAACTTCGGCAGCTTTGAGTTTATTTCACGATGTGGCGGCGAATGTACCAGCCTACAAGGCGTTTTTAGCAGAAAGGGAAATTAATCCCGCGACTATTCAAACCTTGGAGGAGTTTCAGAAATTACCAGCGATCGCTAAACAAAATTATATCCTGCGTTATCCCTTAGCTGACTTGTGCCGCAACGGACAACTCCAAGAGTGCGACATGATAGCTGCTTCATCAGGTTCTAGTGGTAAACCGACATTTTGGCCTCGTTTTTTCACAGATGAACTCCAAATCGCCACACGCTTTGAACAGATTTTTCACGATAATTTCTATACAGACACCAGACGTACTCTAGCAGTGATTTGTTTCACTTTAGGCACTTGGGTAGGTGGAATGTTTACTACTAATTGCTGTCGTTATCTTGCTAGCAAAGGTTATCTCATCACTGTAATTACTCCTGGTAACAATAAAGAAGAAATATTGCGAGTTGTCCAGGAATTAGGTTCAGGTTTTGAGCAAGTGGTGTTATTGGGATACCCGCCATTTTTGAAAGATGTGATTGATACTGGTATCGCTCGTGGTGTGGAGTGGCAGCAATATCAGATTAAATTAGTGATGGCGGGAGAAGTCTTTAGTGAAGAATGGCGGAGTTTAGTTGGCGAAAGAGTTGGTTCACAAAATCCTTGCTATGATTTTGTATCACTCTATGGCACGGCGGATGCCGGAGTTTTGGGTAATGAAACACCGTTAAGTATATATATTCGCCGTTTTTTGGCAGAAAATCCCGATGCAGCTAGAGCTTTATTTGGGGAATCGCGTTTACCCACACTAGTACAATACGATCCCTTCACTCGCTTTTTTGAAGTTCAAGATGGCGGATTGCTGTTTTCTGGAGATAACGGTATTCCCTTAGTGCGTTATGACATCTTGGATACTGGTGGGATAATTAGTTATGACGACATGCTGCAATTTTTAGCAGAATGGGGATTTAACCCGCTCGAAAATCTCCATTCTGACACTCAAGAATCATCTAGAGGTATTCATCAGCTACCTTTCGTTTACGTCTTCGGTCGTTCTAACTTTACAGTTTCCTACTTTGGCGCAAATATCTATCCAGAAAATGTAACGGTGGGATTAGAACAACCAGTAATTCAAGAATGGGTGACAGGTAAATTCGTGTTGCAGGTAGTAGAAGACGCAGATAAGAATCGATTTTTATCTATAGTTGTGGAATTAGCACTAGGGGTAGAAGGTAATGAAGCTCAAAGACTTGCGATCGCATCTTCGATTCTTTCACAACTGCTGCGTCTAAATAGCGAATTTGCTAATTATGTTCCCGTAGAATATCAAACACCACAGGTTACATTAGCGCCAATGGGTGATTTTGAATATTTCCCTATTGGGGTGAAACATCGTTATACCCGTCAATAGTACAAGACGCGATGAATCGCGTCTCTACAAGGGGGAATGGGGTGGTTGTTCGTGATCGCGTTCCCAATTGATTGGGTTATTGATAATATATTGTCTAATTTTATCGAGGACGAATTCATTACGAATTATATTGTCATGGAACCTGTCTTGCCATCCAAAACCTTCATATATTTGATTAATTTCAAATGTACATCGTCCTTTGTACCACCTAATAATTTTAGAAAGAGAATTTTTAGACAACATCGGATTAAATAACCCAGTAACCCCACCCCGTTGACCATCCCCCCTTGTAGAGACGCGATTCATCGCGTCTTCTTCCTGTATTTGATTCGCGTCTCCATCTTGTACTTGATTAATAATCAAAATCCCATGAATATGATTAGGCATGACGCAAAACGAATCTATCTGGCAATTAGAAAAATTATGAGGAATCTCATACCACAATTTCTGAGCAATTTCTCCAATTGGCGATCGCTGCATTTCACCCTGTATAATCTCACCAAAAAAGCATTTTTTACCCTTGGTGCAAATAGTAACGAAATATCTAGCATTACTGGTATAACTCCATGCTGGCAAACGGGTTGAATCAATTCGATATTTACCTTTGTATTTAGGTTTGTTGTTTTCTGGTTGAGGATCATTATTATTCATGATTACATCTTTGATTGATACAAAAATTTATGCAATTATTGCTTTGCATTGATGTAATTGCCAACCCAAAAAACTCGGAATTATTCCCGCTATGTAAATGATGGGAAGGAAGAAGACGCGATGAATCGCGTCTCTACAAGGGTCGATCGCAAAAACGATCACATTTCTATCTTGTTCACGATATCTGTTTTATTAGGGGCGATCGCATTTCCTGGATTGCGGAAAGATCAGATGCAATAGATTTACGAGACGCTTACGAGATGCGATGAATCGCGTCTTTACAAAGGATTGCTGCTTCTACATTTCGCTTATGTTTTGGCTGGAGGAAGTATTTTTCTTTCCTACTCTCCATCTTTCACTTTATCGCTCTTTAATCACTTTCACCAGAGGAAAAACATATAAACCTTGCTACGCAGGAGTTTCAGGCAAAATCCATGATTTTCTCCATAATGTTAGAAAATAAAGCTCCAAACCCAAGTGCTGTATGAGGTTTAAAAGTTGCCTGAGATTTCTCTTTCACCAGAATGACGGAAGAGCGTTATATTCTTGATGCCAAGCTTGATGAAAGGCGGGGTAGGACATTTTTTGGGCGCATTTCCAGATGAGGGAGTAGCAATTGTATAATTGCTGAAAGTCATTTTCGTAAGTTTCATGTGACAAGTAATTCTTTAGCGCGGTAACAACACTCGCCATCTGTTCCTCTGCCATAATTTCCTCTAAGCTTTTTGCCGCTAACCTTCGGGTAGAATTATCCACCTGTGAATTGCCGATTAACTCCACCAAAGCATCAATCACCTTTTGGTTGCCTGGGTTAATTTCCCCTAAACTTTTTGCCGCTAACCTTCGGGTATCATCATCCACCTGTGAATTGCCGCTTAACTCCACCAAAGCATCAATCGCCTTTTGGTTGCCTGGGTTAATTTCCCCTAAACTTTTTGCCGCTAACCTTCGGGTATCATCATCCACCTGTGAATTGCCGCTTAACTCCACCAAAGCATCAATTGCCTTTTGGTTGCCTGGATCAATTTCCCCTAAGCTTTTTGCCGCTAGCCATCGGGTAGTACCATCCACTTGTGAATTGCGGCTTAACTCCACCAAAACATCAATTGCCTTTTGGTTGCCTGGGTCAATTTTCCCTAAGCTTGATGCCGTTAGCCTTCGGGTAGAATTATCCATCTGTGAATTGCGGCTTAACTCCACCAAAACATCAATTGCCTTTTGGTTGCCTGGGTCAATTTTCCCTAAGCTTGATGCCGCTAACCTTCGGGTATCATCATTCACCTGTGAATTGCCGCTTAACTCCACCAAGACATCAATTGCCTTTTGGTTACCAGAGCCAATTTGCCCTAAGCTTGATGCCGTTAGCCTTCGGGTAAAATTATCCACCTGTGAATTGCCGATTAACTCTACCAAAGCATCAATTACTTTTTGGTTGCCTGGGTCAATTTTTCCTAAGCTTGATGCCACTAGCTTTCGAGTAGAATTATCCACCTGTGAATTGCCGATTAACTCCACCAAAGCATTAATCGCCTTTTGGTTGCCTGGATCAATTTTCCCTAAGCTTTTTGCCGCTAGCCATCGGGTATCATCATCCACCTGTGAATTGCCGCTTAACTCCACCAAAGTATCAATTGCCTTTTGGTTGCCTGGGTCAATTTTTCCTAAGCTTCTTGCCGCTAGCCATCGGGTATCATCATCCACCTGTGAATTGCCGCTTAACTCCACCAAAGCATCAATTGCCTTTTGGTTGTTTGGGTCAATTTGCCCTAAGCTTGATGCCGCTAGCCTTCGAGTAGAATTATCCAGATGTGGGTTGTTGATTAACCTCACCCAAGCATCAATTGCCTTTTGGTTGTTTGGGTCAATTTGCCCTAAGCTTGATGCCGCTAGCCTTTGGGTAGAATTATCCATCTGTGAATTGCCGCTTAACTCCACCAAAGCATCAATCGCTTTTATGCGATTTGTCTGAGGCAGTGCTATCATTGCTCCCTCTTTGATTATTTCGAGAAATTTCACCCACTTGTTTTGTTCAACCTGAAACTCGCCAAAGCCCCATTTAACGATTTCCGCCACAATAGCATCTGCGTTGCAAGAATTTTTCCACTCATCAACCCCCGCAGCAGCGAGAAAATAAGCGCGAAACTCGTAAAATCCCCTTCTGACTCTATCAATAACACTGAATTCTCCGCACCCATCATCAAATTCCAGCAACGCCTGAATAAACTCTTCCTTCTTCTCCCTCTCAACATCCTCACGTCCCAACCACAGCAAAATCACCTCTTTCCACTGCGGGGCAAAAATGCGATAAACGCCTAGCGCGGGGTTGTCGGGAACATGATTTAGAAACTCGTGCCAATCATCAACTGCCAACGCTGCAAAATATTCCTCAAATGTGGGATGGTAGAAAGCGTAAACTTTTTTTTTCGTTGGTGATTCCGCAGCCAGTCCAACTTCATTTAGCCATCCCAACTTTAACGCTAACCAAAATAAAGAATTTTGCTGTTTTGCATCACCTAATTCCTCACGCACAAACCTATGTCGTAGCCGAAACCGTGACGTTTCTTGGTCGATTGCCCGTTTTGCCAAACGTCCCAACGCAGCGTTTAATTCCTCTTGCTGCTGTTCCGTGGTAGGGAAGCGGTTTTCTTTCCACTTGTAAACCTCTTCCACAAACTGCTGATAAAGTCCGGCTTTAGTTTCCGGTAAACCTTTATCGGAACCTTGCCAAGTGCTACACAACAGCGCTAACCGCAAAGGATTTTTAACTAAATCTTGGATGCGCTGACGTTCAGCTTTATCTAATTCCTGCCATAATCTTTCCCCTTTGTCTGCATCCTTATTCTTAAACCAACGCCCAATAAACTCTTGCACTTGTTGCGGATATTCAAAATTGAGTAACCGATACGTCTCAAAATTTTCTAAAGTGTTGGCGCTTGCTTCCCAAACATTCACCCGACAAGTCAGCACAACCCGCGCATGTTTTACCCATCCCGTCAACTGCTGGGAAATCTCAGTTAATGGTTGGAGTGAAGACATTTCATCTGCTGCATCCAACAACAACCATACACGATTATTCTTGAATAAATCTGCAAAAGCGTTTTCCTGTTCTTCTTTTACACGCACCACTTCTAAAGCATTCTTCAGCCAATCTTGCAACAAATAATTTTCTACACTCTTTCCTTGCAAGTCTGCCAAAGAAATCCAAATTGGTAAACCCAGATTGTTGTTTAATATCCAAAAAGCTATAGTTTGCAACTGAGTAGTTTTTCCCGCACCCGGTTCCCCAATTAAAGCGATGCGGTGTCCTTGAGTTTTACCAACACCATCACGGATAATTTTCTCTAAAAAAGCCTCATGTTCAAATAGCTGCTTCTCTTCATAACTCGGTTCGTAAAGTTGCGAACCGTGTTCTGCGGAAATATCCTCGCTGCACTTCTTCGGTTTGTTACGCTCCACCAATGCTAAAGGAACATGAATTTCCTCTAGCTCAAATTTCATCTCATCATCAGCAAACAGCAACTCATTTGTGGTGAGACGCTTGTGCTTTTCCAGCATAGCGCCGCAGATTTCTTGCCAATCGAAGCTATTATCTGTTGTTTCTACCTGAGATGTTTTTTTTAAATTCGTCTTTTGGTATTCCTTCCACCTCTGCTTAACCACCTCCAGATTCTCTTTTATCGTCGCTGTCTGATGTTTTAGCGTCAGGGTAAATTTCCAATAACCTTGACTTTTTGTAGATTTTTGGTCTTCTCGCACTCCCAACTCTTTCAACCAGTCAAGTGCAGTTTGAAGCTCGTCTAATTCTCTTTTGTCCTGAGAAACGTTAGGTTCTGCTTTTTGCGGGGGAAGTTTTAAAGTTTTGCCAGCATCTTTAATCTGGTTGAGTAAATATTCCTTCTTTGTACCAACTTCAGTTGTTTTGCTTCTGTTTCCTCTTGTCTGTTCGCTTTTATATCCAGTAATTCGCAGCTTATCAGCATTCCAGACAACGCAAAGTGGAAGTTTAGATTCACAATCTTGCTCTACCGACAGTTGCAGCAATGCTTCTACCAGACTGAGTATATTCTCTAAAACTGATTCATCTGCACGAATATTTCTTGACATCAGTCAAATAATTTTTAATTACCCAAACAAACAAGCTTCCCCAAGCCGCAAAAGCTGACAATACAAGCATTATAGACGTTGCGTGGGGGATGTGTCTGGGGAAACACCCAAAAAAATAATTGACCTTGTAAACCCAAAAACAAGGTGAATTCTGATGTCAGCTAAAAAACGTGGTAGAAGTGCAAATCAAAGAGCGATGTCTACGACGGGCTACGCCTACGCTTTCTTACTAATTTTAGAAACAATATTAATTGGTGTAAATGCCGAAAACCGCATTCAGCAAGGAAACTCACCAATTGAGGTTTTAATCTGGATGATTAACCAGTGTATTCCAGTCCTGAAACAAGCCAGCAGTTTGCAAGAAAAACAGAAAAAGAGCCTGTTACCCACACATCGCCGTTCTGAGGATCGATAATATCACAAGCCCCTCTTTGCTCGGTCGAATTACCCCCCTTAATCCCCCCGATGTATTGGGGGGAAACAAGAAATCCAGTTCCCTCCCCTTTCCAAGGGGAGGGTTAGGGTGGGGTAAAACCTTGGTTAATCAGCTATTTCAGACTTGGTGTACACCGTAGCCTTATTCTTAGGGTGTGTTTCTTCGGGTTTAATAAGTAATTAAGTGGACAAGTCCATTCGTTCAGAACACAAGTCCATTCGTTCAGAACACAAGTCCATTCGTTCAGAACACAAGTCCGTTCGTTCAGAATACAAGTCCGTTCGTTCAGAACACAAGTCCGTTCGTTCAGAATACAAGTCCATTCATTCAGAACACAAGTCCATTCATTCAGAACACAAGTCCATTCTCAACAATTTATTGTCTGTTGTCGTGTAACTACTTAGCTAGCAATCCAATCTTATTTAAAAAAACACCTTTTTTTGCAAGCTTTACTGAACCACTACATTGTCTCATTGAGACACTCTAGAAAGATAAAGTTTAGTAAAAAGGATGCATTGATGCCACGCAAAAAAAGAAGCTCTACTGTGCTAGAAAAAACCGAACAGAGAGTAATAGGATTTAAATCGATTAATTCCAGCCTCGACTTTGGTGATTCCATCAGCTTAAATCATTTAACCGAGTTAACCGGGCAACTCCGCAACCAGATTGACGAGTATAATATGATGCTAACTGCCATTGACACAGCAAAGGAACAAATAGAAACCCTTGAAAAGACTATTCAGGAAACCTCAGAGCGCTTAGTCAGTGGTGTAGTGTTGAAGTATGGCAAAGACAGCCGGGAATACGAAATGACAGGTGGTGTACGCAAAAGCGATCGCATTCGTAAAGCCACCATTACGCGGTTAAAATCCACCGCAGACTCAAAAGCGGCTTCTACAAAGACGGCGTAATGAGCACCAAATAGGCATCATTCACGGTGAATGATGCCCATATTTAGCGTAGGCGTAGCCCGCCACAGGCATCGCACGATCGCAGTTTTATTCTTCAATCAACTCAAAATTCACCCGTTCATAAATATCACGCAAAGTAATTTGAAAATCGATAGAATCTAAGACTAAAACTGTATCTTCACCTTCATATTCCTTAAAAATCCATTGTCCTTCTGTTTGCTTGACAAATTGTTCCACAGCAAAACTATACTGGTCAATCATAATATATTCTTGAAAACCAGGAATTGAACGATAATATTTAAACTTATCTGTTTTGTCATAATTTTTAGTTGAATTTGATAAGACTTCAACAATTAACAAGGGATTAGTAATAGTTGTTGTACCTGTTCCCTCATAAATAGGCTTACCTTTGATGACTATAATATCAGGATAAGTATAGAGGCGATAACGAGGGATTGATAATTTCACATCCCCTACGTAAATCTCATAATCTTGTCCTTGCACTGTCAGGGGAAACTTGCGACAAAAATTAAGTGCAATTTTGTTGTGGTTAGTTGTTCCCCCTGTCATAGGTATAATTTCTCCGTCTCTGTATTCATTTTTATATTCAGCTTTTTCTTCTAATTCCAAATATTCTTCTGGGGTGTAGTAGCGCTTTTCTGTTTGTAAAACCATATTAATTAACTCATAAAATGAGGGAATGGGGATGTTATCAATAGCGTAACGTACCGGAAAGATAGCGAAAATAAATATTTTTGTTATAAAAATACGGTTGCAGACAATGTAACAATAGCGATCGCAAGCAAATACTTTTAGCCATACCCATCAGTGAACGCCCCTACCAATATCTCTGCACAAACTCAGAATCGCAAAGCCGATCACATTCGCATCTGCTTAGAAGAAGATGTTCAGTCTCATAAAATCACCAATGGACTGGAACGTTATCGTTTCACCCATTGTTGCTTACCCGAACTCAACCACAACGATATTGATATCAGTACAACTTTCCTGGGAAAACACCTTGACGCACCCTTGTTAATTTCTTCCATGACTGGCGGAACAGAACAAGCCGCAATCATTAACCAACGTTTGGCCCAAGTCGCACAACACTACAAAATTGCAATGGGTGTCGGTTCTCAGCGAGTAGCGGTGGAAAAACCGCAGGTGGCTGATACTTTTGCTGTCCGCAAGTATGCCCCTGACGTTCTGCTACTTGCAAACTTGGGGGCTGTGCAACTTAACTATAAGTACGGCTTAGATGAATGTTTGCGGGTAGTTGATATTTTAGAAGCTGATGCCTTGATTTTACACATTAACCCTTTACAAGAGTGCATTCAACCCAAAGGTGATACAAATTTTCGGGGTTTGCTTGACAAGATTTCTATATTATGCTCAAAATTGCCAGTACCAGTGATTGCGAAAGAAGTTGGTAACGGCATTTCAGCAGCGATCGCCGAGAAACTGATCGCCGCTGGGGTAGCAGCAATTGATGTCGCGGGTGCGGGAGGTACTTCTTGGGCAAAAGTAGAAAGTGAACGGGCAGAAAATCCTTTACAACGTCGCTTAGGGAGGACGTTTGCCGATTGGGGTTTACCGACAGCAGAGTGCATTACAACTATTAGAGCGATTGCCAAAGATGTACCTTTAATTGCTTCAGGAGGTTTGCGTCATGGATTGGATGTTGCAGCTGCGATCGCCTTGGGAGCAGATATAGCTGGTTTAGCAATGCCTTTCTTGCAAGCAGCAGCAACATCAGAGACAGCAGTTGCGGAACTGGCTGAAGTATTAATCGCCGAAATCACCACAGTCTTATTTTGTACTGGCAACACCACCTTGTATCAGTTAAAGCACTCTGGTAGTTTACAGCGCATAGAATAGGTAAACAGGTCATTGGTCATTAGTTATTAATCCTTTGGTTATAATCAATGCCCAATGCCCCATGCCCCATGCCCAATAACTAATAACTAATACTAAATAACTAATGCGTAATTTTATCAAACAAACTTTTGCTAGTTTAGTTGGCACCTTACTAGGACTAATTATTTTCGGTGGTCTGGGAACCACTGGACTGTTTTTGCTGATATTGGCTGCTAGCTCCTCTAAAGATAGTGGGCCAAATGTGAAAGATAAGTCAGTGTTGGTTTTTGACTTGTCAATGAAAATTACTGATGGCGAACCTAGTTCAGGCGAACTGTTTCAAAACACAATATCAGGTGTGGATGAAGATAGGATGGCACTCCGCAAAGTTGTGGAAACTTTGGAAAAGGCACGGCGCGATCCGCGCATTGTTGGGATCTATGTGGATGCAACGAACACAAGCCAAACTGGTAGCGTCGGCTATGCCTCTCTTAAAGAAATTCGGAAAGCACTGGAGGAGTTTCGCGCTGCGGGGAAAAAGATTGTTGCATACGGCAGTGATTGGAGTGAAAAGGAATATTACGTTAGTTCAGTAGCAGATTCCATTGTCCTTAATCCTCTGGGAATGATGGAAGTCAACGGTTTGAGTTCACAACCAATGTTCTTAGCAGGAGCATTGCAGAAATATGGTATTGGCGTTCAAGTCGTGCGAGTAGGGAAATTTAAGGGAGCCGTTGAACCGTTTATTCTCACCAAGTTGAGTCCAGAAAACCGCGAACAAACTCAGAAATTGTTGGATGATGTTTGGGGAGAGTGGCGCACTGCTGTCGGCGCAAGTCGGAAAATTGAACCTAATAAATTGCAGGCGATCGCAGATAATCAGTCCCTACTGGAAGCCACACAAGCCAAAACTAGCGGTTTAGTCGATCGAGTACAATACCCCGATGAAGTTGTCGCTGACCTGAAAAAGTTGACAAATAGCGATAAAGAAGACAAAACATTCCGACAAATTAGCCTGAATAGCTACGCACAAGTTTCTGGTAAATCTTTGGGTGTAGAACGTAACTCCAAAAATCAAATTGCCGTTGTTTATGCTGAGGGCGAGATTGTCGATGGGAAAGGAGAAGATGGGCAAGTAGGAGGCGATCGCTTTGCCAAAATCTTCAACAAACTACGACAAGATAAGGATGTGAAAGCTGTTGTATTACGAATTAATAGTCCTGGTGGTAGTGCTACCGCAGCCGAAGTCATGCAGCGAGAAGTGAAATTAACTCGTGAGGTAAAACCAGTTGTGGTATCAATGGGTGACGTCGCCGCCTCTGGTGGTTATTGGATTGCTAGCGACTCTAATCGCATTTTTGCAGAACCAAATACCATTACAGGTTCTATAGGGGTGTTTGGGATCTTATTCAATGGGGAAAAGCTGGCTAATGATAATGGTATTACTTGGGATTCGGTGAAAACTGGACGCTACGCTGATAGTCAAACAGTTTCGCGTCCGAAATCGCCTCAAGAGTTAGAAATTTATCAGCGCAGTGTTAACCGTATTTATAATATGTTTCTGAATAAAGTTTCTCAAGGTCGGAAACTCCCAGAACAAAAAGTAGCAGAAATTGCCCAAGGAAGGGTTTGGTCGGGTGAGGCGGCCAAAGAAATTGGTTTGGTGGATGAAATTGGTGGTTTAAATACTGCGATCGCATACACTGCCAAACAGGCGAAACTAGGAGATGACTGGGAAGTGCAAGAATATCCTCGCACTAGCAGTTTCGGAGAACGCTTTTTTGGGCGTGCAACAGAAGAGGCGCGGACTGCTTTCGGGATTGAGTCAACGCAACTCAAATCAGCCAATCCCCTCACTGCTGAATTCCAAAAATTGCAACAGGAAGTAGAGATTTTACAAAAGATGAACGATCCACAGGGGGTTTATGCCCGCTTGCCTTTCAACTTGAAGATTGAGTAGATACTTTTTTGAGCATCAGTGGGCAAAAAGTTACCGAATCTACAATGTCTAAGCTAGTCATGAAAAGTTTGTAGTAAGGACTAAAGTCCTTACTACAAAATTGTTTACCCATCACTTTAAATTTGACAGACCAGTACGGCGAGGCGCATGAGTTTGCCTCGCCAGCCATAAACTAGCTGACATTTGCTGCCTGAATGTGTAAAGTAGTTAAAAGTCAACTACAATTTCCAACCTTTGACAGAATTTTAGATTTGGAATTTTGCTAAAGCAGCCCGCTTAAACAGTGGCTCAAGTATGGAAAAATCTAAAATTTTTTATCTAGACTAAGTGTATTCACATACTGATCCAATTTAAAGTCTAAAATACAAAATTGAGTAAAACATCCATCTATGGCTAGAAAAACACAACGCCTTTTGCTGCTAATTGTTTCTTGTAGTATCACTGGTGTAATTTTAGGAGGTACTGCTGGTTGGGCAGAAAGTAGTCTCTGCTTGGAAGACAGTAAGGTTACAAGTGAGTGCCTAACTCAAGATCCATTCCAAAAAACTATCCAAGGAATGAGTACTGGATTGTTAGCTGGGGCTGGGGCAGCTTTCGGTGCAGTATGGCAGTTACGGAATGAAGATTGAGCATGAACTACCACTAACCCGAAACTTCGGGTTAGATTAGGTTTCTTGACAAGACTCTGCGCAGCGACGGCAAGATGCAGCACAGCCTTTACAGTGGTCGGTAAACAAGCTGCTCATCGTAAATCTCTGCACAGAAAATTAGCAAATCAAACATTAAAGCTGGGCAAGAATATTAAAACCGAAAAAGTATCGGTTAAAGCTTGGCAAAAAAATTGGGGTAAATCTATTGGGTTTAAGTCACCATCAAGCTTTCAATCTGAACTGAAGCGCAAAGCTGAAAATACTGGTGGTACAGTTCTAATGTTTTCGACAAGGTTTACCGCACTTTCTCAAACTTGTTTGTCTGGCAACAAGCAGAAAAAATCATTGTCTCAACGTGTTCACCATTGCTCAGTCTGTGGGCTAAAAATGCAACGTGATATTTTGTCTGCTTACCTGAGTCGATACGTCGATCCAAAAACAGAAACTTTGTCAATCGAGTTAGCTAGAAATGGCTGGCTGGGGATGGAACAATCCTTGCTGGACGGTTGGCAAGTAGGATCAAATCAATCTGCGAGAATTGCGACTAGTTCAAAGTCTCCTATTGTCGGTGGGATAGAGCGGATGTCCAGTGCTTCAATAGTTTGTGAGGAGTCGGAACCTGCAAGGGTAAACGAAACTTACGCAGTAAGTTGGAACCCCACGGATAAATCCGGGGGGTAGTTCAGCCAAAACTCTGCCAACTGCCATTATGATTTTCTCTTGTTCAAGCAGAACATGAATTTCACCCGTTGGTTCTGCTAATTTCTGAGCAATCGTAACCCACTCAAAATTACCAGTACTGTTGATCCTTCATGCCCAATAACACCAAGGGGTAGAGTGATATTGCCTGCAAAATTGACCGCAATTAGCAGCACAATAAAGCCGAGCGCAAACACGATATTTTGTTTGACAACTCGGTGCGATCGCCGTCCCAATTTGACGGCTACTGCAATTTTCTCTAATCGATCTGCCACCAACACGATGTCAGCGGTTTCTAGAGCCACATCGCTGCCGGCAACGCCCATCGCAATGCCAACCGAGGCTTGCGCGAGCGCAGGCGCATCATTAATGCCATCCCCAACCATTGCCACGGTCTTGTATTGGGTTTGCAGTTGACGAATGATGTGCAACTTATCTTCTGGCAACAGTTCGGCATAAACCTGATCAACTCCGATCGCTTGAGCAATGCTGTGAGCCGTGCGTTGGTTGTCGCCAGTCAGCATGATGATTTGCTCGATACCCAGCTTTTTAAGTTGAGCGATCGCTCGTGCTGCTTCGGGTCGTACTTGATCAGCGATCGCAATTATACCCATCACCTGTTGAGCTTGAGCCACCCAAACAACCGTTTTTCTATCTTGCTCTAGCGAATCCGCAAACTGCACCAGTTCAACGGGTAAATCAGCGATGGACTGATTCACTTTAGCAGCAGTGCCAACAAACACCGATTGCTTGCGCCAACTGCCTGCAATGCCTTGACCAGGGTATGCCTGCACATCGGTCGCCCGTGACCAATCTAACGCTTGTGCGGCTTGAACAATTGCTGCTCCAATTGGATGCTCTGAGCCGGATTCCAGGGCAGCAGCAACTTGCAAGACTTCTGAAGAGGAAACTCCCACTGCCGGAATCACCTGGCAAACTTGTAGCTGTCCGGTGGTGAGCGTACCCGTTTTATCAAAAGCGATCGCCCGCACTTTGCCAATTCTCTCTAACTGGGCACCGTTCTTGAACAAAATTCCCTGCCTCGCTCCATTGGCGATACCAGATAGCAACGTTGGCATAATTGCTGCCATTAATGCACAAGGCGACGCGACGACTAGAAAAATCAATGCCCGATAAATCGTCGTTTCCCAACTCCAGTGCAGCAGGAATGGCGGCAGCACTGCCAGTAATATTCCAACCACCACGATGACGCGAGCATACCCATGTTCAAATCGTTCAATGAATTGCTGGGAAGGTGGTGTCTTTGTTTGTGCCTGCTCCACCAATCGAATCACGCGCCGTAGCAGGCTACTCTCTGGCGGTTGATGAACTTTGAGTTTTAAGGCTCCATTGCCATTGAGCGTTCCGGCGAATACTTCATCCCCAATCGTCTTTTCAACCGGAATCGATTCTCCTGTAATCGCTGCTTGATTCAACGTACTAAATCCCTCCAGAATTAGTCCGTCTGTTGGAATGAGTTCTCCTGGCTTGACCACAATTTGATCACCTAATTCTAATTGGTCAATCGGAACTGACGCTTCTGTGCCCGATCGCAACACTTGTGCCGTATCAGAAGTCAGGCTCATCAAGCTCCGAATGCTGCGATCGGTGCGTTGCATCGCGTAATCTTCCAATGCGCCACTGAGCGCAAAGATCAAAATCAACGCTGCCCCATCAACAATCAGGTAGTACTCCTGTCGCCACAAACCCAGTCCTGCGGCTCCCAGGGCTGCCACAATCATCAGCAGATCTACATCAAGTTCTTTTTCTTTGACGAGCGTGGTTAGCCCTTCACGGGCACTCTCATACCCTCCAGTGACGTAAGCAGCAGGCAGAATCAGCAACGCCAGTCCAGTCCATCCAAACTGTAGTGCTATCCATCCGAATAGGAGCAAGCAGCCACAGAGGAGAGCCACAAAAGCTTTTGAGTGTGTTTTTGCCAGTTGGAACAGCCGCAATGGGTAAAGCATGAACTGTGAGTGAGGGAACTCTCCCATGCTAAACTTTGACATTAGTGTTAATGTCAAGGTGTTGGCTTCTGACTTGTAGGATGATTGAAGGTTTCACCATCAAAGAACTGACCGATTCAGTTGGCAGTGATATTACCCCCCGCATGGTACGGCACTATCATCAGTTGGGATTAATGCCTCAGCCTGTGCGATCGCGCGGAAACTATCGCCTCTATACTGATCAGGATGTGCAACGGCTGCAACGCATTGTGGCACTGAAACAGCAAGGCTTTCAGCTTTCCCATATTCACAAACTGTTGGAAGCAGAACCGGAAGCGGAACAAGCAACGTTGATGGCGCAACTTCAGCAGCAGTACAGAACCATCATTCAACAAATTAGTCAATTGCGGCAGACGGCAGCGGCACTAGAAGGACTATTGGGGCGCGATCGCCACTGCCAAACGACCCAAGCCGAAGTCCTTGCCCAACTCAAGCTGCTGGACGTTGAAACGCAGACAGGATTGGGCGGCTTGGAAAAACTTTGGTGTGGGTTGGATGCTCAAGTTCATGCCCATCCGGAAGCCTTTCAGGAATCGCTTCAGCGGTTGCTGCCTGACCTGTCAGACAGATCGGAAATTGAGGTAGATTTGCTCTCCAAGCTGGTGCTGGCGAGTGGCGATGTCAGTTTAGTTCCATTTGTGCGATTGGGAAACCAAGCCCTCGCTGCTAGCCGCACTGCTTTCAAATCGGGGTGCCAGGTGGTGGTGGATGTGCCCACGGTGAGTGCGGCGATCGACCAAACCCGACTGGCTCACCTGGGTTGTCAGGTGCAAACTTTGATTGACAATCCTCATATCACCAGTGCTGCCGAAGCAGAACTTGCATTCTGGCAGAGTCCTGACTGGAAAGATCACTTGCAGCAACTTCCAACCGGATGTGTGATCGCGATCGGCTATGCCCCGTCAGTGCTACTGGGAGTCTGTGAGGCAATTCACCAGGGTCTCGTTCAGCCTGCGCTAGTGATTGGAATGCCGATCGGCTTCAGTCACGCCCCGGCTGCGAAGCGTAAACTGATGCAGTCTGGCATTCCTTTTATCACTGTTGAAGGAACCTTAGGGGGTGGGTTGCTCGCCGCTACCGCTCTGAATGCACTGGTGGAATCGTTAATTGAGAAGCCGGATTGCCACTGTTACCTGGGCAAGTGAACTACTTCGGCTGAAAGGCGGCGTATTGACCGCCTAACCATTCAACGATGTAGGTTCACAGTAGCTGAACATTATAATGGTGATTTTTAGCTTTTCGCCTAGACTCAGATAGTGCCAATGCCTATTTTGAGGTAAATTATGAATAAAATTGCACTGACTTTACTTTGCTGCTCTAGCTTTTTCGCCTTGACAGTATTAAATGTCAACCCAGCTTTTGCAAAGAAACTTTCCCCCCAGGAGTTAGCCAATCCTACTTTGAGAGCAGCTGATACCCAAACAGTTAATATACCCGTTTCCCAAGAATATCCCCAATCCCCATCAATGCGCTCTCTGCAAACAGAGAGAATAAAACAGCTTGCCATCCAAAAGTTTGGCTGCGATTGCTCTAGCTGTCAAGCCCTTGCCAGTCAGATGCTACTACAAGGTCAACTGCCCACACCACAGTAATTGAGATTAGATTAGTTAGTTTAAATCATTTCGGATTTTGAGATTTGAACTGGCTAAATAGTCTAGCTGAACGATGAGCCATTTCTGGTCTGGTCAAAATTCTAGGACTTACGCACTGTACAAATTTATAATCTTGTGCATCAACGAAAATACGTCGTTTCAGGCTGTTATCAATTATCCTTTGATAAACAGCGATCGCCTAAATAGTGTCGAAAAATCAAGGTTTAATGCCTGAAATCAATACTACATATTTGGGTTTTCATGTCAATGCGTAAGTCCTAAATTCCTTGGGTAGGACTAAAAAATAATGCTAATTGCTGTAGCAAGTGCCCCACGCATAAACTCAAAACTTAGGGGTTCAATTAGCCAATTGAACATTAAACTACTTCCCTGTTAAATATAAATACACTGTCTCCATAGGCACGTTGAATATTATCTGCTGTCATCACTTCTTTCATTGAACCATTAGCAATCATCTGTTTATTCAACAATAGTAGCTGGTCACATTTTGTCAAAGCTGTTCTTAAATCATGAGTGACTACCAGCAAAATCTTGCCTTGAGATTTTAGTTCTTCAAATACCTCAAACATGATGGCTTCTGTCTTTTTATCAACCCCGACAAATGGCTCATCGAAAAATAATAATTCGGCTTGTTGTGCTAAAGCTCTTGCTAAAAATACTCGCTGCTGTTGTCCCCCTGATAACTCTCCAATTTGACGCGATCGCAACTCTAAAATTCTCACCCTCGCTAGAGCATCTTTAACTATTTCTTGAGATGGGTGTGATGGTGTGCGAAACCAGCCTGTATGCACAGTCCGCGCCATCAGCACTACATTCCAGACTGTTATCGGGTAATCCCAGTCAATTTGCGATCGCTGTAGTACATATGCAACAGAACTTAATTGTTGTTTCAAAGCGCGAGATCGAAACTTCACAACTCCACTCGTGGTTGGTACTAAGCCCAAAATCGCCTTCACCATCGTGCTTTTACCAGCACCATTGGGGCCAATCACACCCACAATTTGTCCCGGTGCTCTGTTTATCGGAATTTAGGGCTTTTAAGCCAAGATAGCAGGTAAAAAGTAACCACCCGCAAAAATAATTTGC
>NZ_JABXKL010000062.1 GCF_017114995.1 Nostoc sp. NMS9
CTTACGACTTTATTCTTGAAGCCTTATTTGGCGCAGCTTCATAAAGAATTGGTATTACTTGGGTGCGCTTACCAAATAAAGCATCAGCTTCATCAAATAACAACACAGCCCCACCTGTCTCTGCGATATCAAAAATCCGCCGTAAGTTTTTCTCAGTTTCACCAATATACTTACTCACCACAGCCGAAAGGTCGATACGATATAAATCTAGGCGTAGTTCGTTGGCTATCACCTCTGCGGCAAAGGTTTTACCGTAAGGATTCAGGTAACAGAGTATTGACAAAGGAGACAGTTGAGGAGGAATATCACAAATATGAACCAAAGCCTGCCTCAAGAATTAGACCGAGAAAGCTTGAATCAGTTATCGAAAGAACAACTGGTAGAGATAATTATTGAGCAGAGCAAAGCAATAGGTGAACTCCAGAAAATCATCATAGAACTACAGCAAGAAATAGAGCGTTTAAAAGTTAGTAGAGATTTAGATAGTTCTAATTCATCGAAACCACCGTCTGGAGACATTCACAAAAAGAGCGAAAATAAAAAAGCAGCGCCCCAAGAAGAATCGAATCATCCCAAAATAAAACCGGGCGGGCAACCAGGACATACTGGAACAAATCAAAACTCTTTTACTTGTCGCGGGTCTTCATCAGGTGGATGCCAACCGCCTTTAATCCAAAGACGACGAGCTTTGACAATAGACCCTTCATTATGACGTTCATCATTGAGGTCTAAACGATTACTTGTAGCTTGTCCTATAGAACTAATTCCAATAATTTTTAGACCATCTGCTGACCAAATAAAGTGGTCTGACCACTTTTGCTGGCGTGGATTAAACAGAGGTAGCATCTGGCCTGTATCTGGATCAATTCCAGTAGTGAAATTGTAGCGATATCCATTACAACGCTGACAGGCTAACGCTAGGTTATCAGGGTCATCCGAACCCTTAAGAGACTGGGGTACAATATGGTCAATAGAAAATAGAGCAGCACTTGCTTCTTCTGAAGAATGACAGTATTCGCAAAGAAATTTAGCTCTTTGTCTGACTAATTTTTTGGTCGCATCATTAACTGTCATGATTCAGAAATGATTTTGGCATTAAGCAAGGTAAAAATTCTATCCAGTTCCAATATGCCTGCCAATTCAGCATCTTCCTCTCTTGTTAGCAATCCAGCTTTCTTTTTCTCAGACAATTCTTCGAGTCGAGACTGTAATTCTTCAGTAAATTTAAACAAATGTATGTCCCTAACTTTACTGAGTTTGATTCCAGAATCTACCCAGAATGAGGGCTGAACCATCATTTGAGTAATCATAAGCTGTATGTCTCGTTTTATTTAGCGGACTGGTAGTATTTTAACAGCGAATCTTCCTTACCTGCTTTAGTTTGAATGTCAGTTGATAAAACAATACCTTCCTTCGCCAAAAAAAGAGTATGAAGAGATAGGGCTGCCGTAGTAGAGTTATTGTCTCTCACAACGACAACTCAAAAGCTACAAGCAGTTTTGGGGATTGGAAGATTTTATGAACTTGAGCCAAACTGCCGTGACTAATGCTTCTAATTTAGCATTTTTTATGGTCAATTTATCCCACCATCTTCTCGCTGATTTCCGTCAACTCAATCCCGGTTCCGGCATTATTGATCTTAAAACTCACCCAGAGTGGTTTTCGATATCCCTCTTCTGTCACTTTCCGAGGATTCTAAATAAAAGGATTAAAATAAAAAATTCTGGAAGGTAAGCAGGGCAATGGATGTAGAATTACAAATCCTGAAACATTTGGCAAGAGATGCCCACCCAACAGTTGCGATCGTAGATGAATATTGTAGAGAGTATCAAGATTTATTTAAAGAAGTGAGAAATTATGAGTGCTTCAAATATTTGCACTTAGGAATAATCTCGCCAATAAAAAGAAAATCATTACCAGAAATTGCTAAAGTAGTAAGCATAAACTCTGCCCAGTCGTTGCATCATTTTATAGCAAATTCAGATTGGTCAGTAAATGAATTAAAAATACGAAGATTAAATAAAATCAAGAGAGTGTTAAATGGAAATGCAATTACGCTAGTAATAGATGAAACCGGGGATAGGAAAAAAGGTAAAAAAACTGATTATGTGGCTAGACAATATTTGGGAAGCGTGGGAAAAATAGATAATGGGATAGTTTCAGTCAACGCTTATGGAGTTTACTCTAATATAACGTTTCCATTAATTGTAAAAATATTTAAACCAAAAGGAACATTAAAAGAGTCAGATAAATATAAAACAAAAATAGAGCTAGCGTCAGAAATTATTACAGAGTTAATTGAATTATGGTTTAATATTGAATTAGTACTGGCTGATAGCTTATATGGTGAAAGTAGCCAATTTATTAGAAAGATAGCTGAATATAACTTAGCTGACGTTGTATCAATTTTGTTGTAATCATGGAGTCTGGTTGCCGGCAGGACAGAGCCTCAGGGCGAATAAGTGGTGTAAATTCTCCAGAACATTTAGTAACCAAAAATCAGAAACCAGATATATCCGAGAAATAATTTATGGAAAAAAAGAGCCATAACTTACTGGGAAATAACTACTGACCCAGAAACCATGCCAGAGAATTATACTTGCTTTGTAATGACAAACCTTCAAGGTAACTTGAAGAATACTTGAGGTGACTTATATGGATTAAGGACTTGGGTAGAATATGGTTTTCGACAGTGTAAGCAGGAACTAGGCTGGACAGATTATCGCTTTACAAATTTTCAACATATAGAGAGGTGGTGGGAAATTATTTTTTGTGGCTATACAATGATTAGTTTAAATTCTCAAGCTTTTTTAGGCTTAAATAAAACTCCTGAATTTGAGACTGAGGCACAAGAAAATATTACTGTTGATTTCTCCACTCATAAACAATGGAACCATGAATGTGGATAGAAGAATACTTTAAATAATTTGCGTCTAATTATCTAACCACTTTTACTATTTTGGTTGATTTATCCCTGGCTAGATATTTTCTCAAATTCATATTTATTGTTGGGATTCAATCATCTAATTAATGCAATGAATCAATTTAAACCCTGTTATGCTTCTGGATAATTTCACTTATTTACTACTTGCTTACTTCGGAAAGTGACAGAAGAGGGATATAGGAATCATATTTGATTTCTGAAAGAGTATACGAGATAATACGGAGGATATATATCTGTCTAAGAGCGAACAATGATAGACCAGCATCTACAACCTGCGATACCTTCTCTACGAGACGCTACGCGAACGGTGAGCTTGTCTACGAGATGCTTCTCTTCGAGAGGCTTCGCCAACGCGAACGCTAACGCAGAACTACAAGAATTTATAGATAATCGCCCTTTCTTCCCGTGAGGTGAGAAAAGCTGTCTTCTGTGAAACTGGTTTATCAAGGCTACAAGTATGAGGAAATTCAAACAATTTTAGATGTCTCTGTTGGTTCAATAACAAGCTGGATCTTGCTTATAAGGAATATGGAATTTGCGGATTGCGCTTAAATTCAGGACTTACGCAATAACTCTCTGTAACTCTTATTTCTTTGCGTCCTACCCTTCGGGAAGCCACTTCGTGTCTACGCGTACTTTGCGGTTCGTTTTTTCATGATTTTGCGTAAGCCCTAAAATTATAAAGGCAGCAGGACTTACGCAACTGTCACAGGCGATCGCGTTCCCCAGAGGTGAAGGTTGAGAGATAGAGGCTTTTTTGGCAGACTTAGAGCAAAGAAGTAGGCATACTGTACTCACTTACTGCCTAATGGCTCTTGGTGTCGTTTAACCCAACCCTTCTGGAACTGTGAAACACTAAAAATGTGAAAATGATAAAAGGCAGTTTATAGGCGCAATGACTGGGGTAGCTTGTACAAGTGGACAAGTAATTATACTTATGATATTTAGCAAACTTGATTATTGTCAATATTTATTAAGTAGTCAAATTAACTATACAATTACAAATTTAGCTGACCATTTAAAAGAAATTAGTCAAAAGACTCATTCACGAGTATCAAAAACTCATTCGCTATTCTCTATGCCCAATCCCCAATGCCCAATCCCCAATGCCCAATCCCCATGACAACTAAAACATTAGGACTCGAACAAAACCTCTATAACTATTTACTGTCAGTCTCTCTCCGAGAACCAGAAATTTTAACCCAACTCAGACAGGAAACAGCCCAGTATCCAATAGGGAGAATGCAGATTGCTCCCGAACAGGGGCAGTTTTTGGCGTTACTGGTGCAGTTGCTAGGAGCTAAGAAAACTTTAGAAATTGGGGTATTTACAGGTTATAGTTCCCTAGTGGTGGCATTGGCGTTACCGAGGGACGGTAAGGTGGTAGCCTGTGATATTAGTGAAGAATTTACAACGATCGCTAGACGCTATTGGCAACAAGCAGGAGTGGCGGATAAAATTCAACTGCATATTGCCCCAGCTTTGCAGACTTTGGATCGGCTACTGGCAACAAAAGAAGCAGAAACTTTTGATTTTGCCTTCATTGATGCAGATAAGAGCAACTATGATGACTATTATGAGCGATCGCTGCAATTAGTGCGTCCGGGAGGATTGATTGTGATCGATAATGTTCTCTGGTCAGGCAGGGTTGCCGACTCCCAAGTGCAAGATAATAGAACAAAAAGAATTCGTGCCTTTAATCAAAAGCTGCATCAAGACCAGCGAGTTAGTCTTAGTTTAGTGGCGATCGCTGATGGCTTAACTTTGGCACTGAAAAAGTAATGTCTTTTAACATCAGGCGATTAACATATTACAGCAGTTTTCTGTTAGATCAAGGTAAATACCGAGAAAATAAAAATAGTCTTGCGAATTCAACCAGTACATCAAAGGCCAAGCCAAAGCTGTTGCACCAGAAGAACTGGCAGTAAGAGAAATATCTTTTTACGAATACGAGGTTTACTGCAACAAACAACTGATTTGCCAGCATCAGCACTAATCGCTTTCTAGCTTTAACTGAACCGTATTATTACTCTCCGTAAATAGAAATTACGGAGAATGACAGAAAAGGGTTAATCTGACTAATCTTTGTTCGTTTGAGCCAGTTAGATAAAGGAATGTTAAGCTGAAAATTATAGCGTGAACATTTACTCCTGTCTTAAAGGTGGTGAATTTAAGAAACCACTACTAACGAAATATGATAAGTATTTATCTAGGAGATTAACATCCATTGGTGGACAAACAATTGCAGAATCTGCCAATCCATTGAGGGTATTCTGATAGTCATAATCAACTGTATTTTGATACAACTCCATGATTGTCAAAGAATTTTGATAGACTTTTTCAGACATCATCGATAAAAGCGGATGTAAAACATTTTCCTGAGAGTGCCTGAAACTTGCAATTAGCTCATCTTTCCACTGAGTATAGGGTAACTTCTTGAGTTGGTAACCATAAGAACAAATAACCTCAAAAAGCTCGATGAGTGGAATATTTTGGTCTGGTGGCGGTACTATATGGAAAGCTTTTCCTAGAGATTCTTGCTTTTTAGATAAATGGACAATTGCTCTGGTGGCATAATCCACAGGAATCAATTCTTCTTTTTGATCTATGAGTTCAGGATAACTACCAAGCTGTATGCATCCTTTAATAACTCTAGGCACATAAGCATCTTTTGTATGAGCAATACCTGTTTTGCTATGTCCCATAAGAAATCCTGTTCTGAAGATGCTAACAGGTATTCCCCTAGACTTGGCAACCCATACAAGATTTTCGGCTACCCATTTGGTTTGAGAATAGCCGAGATCCAGAGCAACATAGTCTTTACAAAGCTGGATATTGTCATCTTCATAAACTACTTTTTGTCCTGTAAAATGGTTGATTGCACCAAAAACAGCAATGGTAGAAATGTAATGCATTGGTTTAATTTTGCCCATACAAGCTAATCTGAGAACTTCTTGAGTTCCGAGAACATTGGGTTCCTTGATTACAGAGTATGGTTTAGCAAAATTGACTTGGGCAGCACTGTGATAAATAGCATCAATTTGCAGAGCCAGTTTTTCAAACTGCTTGCTAGAAAGACCCAAATATGGCTGTTCTAAGTCTCCCGGAATCGCAATTACATGAGAGCTAAAATTTGGGTGATGAAGGGAATATTTTTCTAGGTTTTGTTGAATCTTTTTTAACCCTTCATGCTCGTTCGGGGAGCGCACTAGGCAGTATATTTTTGCTTGAGTTTGATGTAGCAGTTCATCAATTAAAAAAGCCCCCAAAAAGCCTGTAGCTCCTGTGAGAAAAACATGACGCAATTCATTGACCTGAGCTACAGGCCTTCCTTGAGCATCAATGGCGGGATCGAGTACTACCTCAGATTTTAGATCGATGGCACTGGTTAAAGCAGAAACGCCATCTCGACGCACTGTCTCTATTACCTGAGCCAGCGCTTCTATAGTGGATTTTTCAAACAAGCTTTTTATAAGTAAATCTACTTGAAAGGTTTCTCTCACAAAAAAAATCAACTGAGATGCTAGTAGGGAATTACCGCCAAGTTCAAAGAAATTATCGCGAATCCCAACTTCTTCAATCGCCAAAACTCTGCTCCAAATTTCAGCCATTTGTTCCTCAATCGGAGTACGAGGTGCGACAAATGGTGCTTCCAAATCGCTTCTATCCATTTCAGGCTCTGGTAGACTGCGAATATCTATATTGCCGTTGTATATCTGCTTAGTTTGCCGATCGCCAGGGAATGTTAACAGGGGTAAGTTGGAAATTGTCTGGTCTGGGTTAGAGACAATACTCTGTAATAGAGTAGAAAAATTTTCCACCATCAGAGCGATCGTCTCAGCTTTAAATAGGTCAGTATTATATTCCAAGTTGCCCGATATCCCTGCTGCTGTCTCGCGCAGTTCGAGGTATAGATCGAACTTGGATGTCCCGTTATCAATTTCCAGACGGTTCATTGTCAATCCGGGAACAGTCAGCTTAGGTCTTGGGGTATTCTGAAGATGAAACATCACTGAAATCAGTGGATTCTGGTTCAAGTCCCGCTCGATCTGTAGGGCATCAACTAGCTTCTCAAACGGTAGGTCTTGGTAGGTATAACCCCATAAAGCTACTTCCCGGACTCGGCCTAACAACTGCCGGAAACTTGGGGAGTCAGACAAGTTCGTTCGCAATACCAAAGTATTGAGCAAAAACCCAATTAGTCCTTCTAGTTCAGAACGGTGGCGGTTGCTAATAGGAGCACCTACTAAAATGTCTTCTTGCCCTGTGTAGCGAAATAGGAGTGTCTGGAATGCTGCCAACAAGGTCATAAACAAGGTAGTACCCTCTTGGCGCGAGAGAACATTGAGGGCATCTGTTAGGGATTTGGGGATAAGAATCGATTGGCGGGCCCCCTGATATCTTGGCTCCAATGGTCGTGGATAATCGGTGGGCAATTCTAATATGGGTAGACTGCCACGCAAATGTTGCTGCCAATAGGCAAGCTTATTATCTAAAATTTCACCTTGCAGCCACTGCCGTTGCCAACCTGCAAAGTCTGGATACTGAATAGCTAAGTCAGGAAGAGGAGAGGGGTTGCCAGTGGAAAAAGCTTGATACAGAGTTGACAGTTCCTCGAACAAAACACTTAAAGACCAATCATCACAAAGAATATGGTGTAGATTGAGGAGGAATATATGTTCCTCTGAACTCAATTGCAGCAATGTTGTTCGCAGCAATGGCCCTTGAACTAAATCGAAAGGACGTTGGGCTTCTTCAAGGATGAGCTGGCGGACTTGAGATTCCCGATCGTCTGGAGACAGCCCTTGGAGATTCACAACTAAGAGTTTGATGGGAAAAGTTGAGTGGATGTCCTGTATGGGTTGTCCCTTCAAACTGGAATAGGTAGTTCGGAGGATTTCATGGCGGTTAATAATTTCATTCAAACTCTGTTCTAATATTGTCGAGTTGAGTACACCTCTGAGGCAAAAGGCTTCGGAAACATTGTAAAAAGCATGGTTGGGTACTAACTGGTTAAGAAACCACAACCGTTCTTGCCCAAAAGAAAGCGGTAAATCACCATCGCGCCCAATGGATTGTATTGGCACAACAGAACATCCTATGTCTTCCTGTTGTGCTTGTATAATGCTGTTAGCTATTTCAGAGATGGTGGGCGCTTCAAAGAAATGCCGCATTGGCAACTCAACTTGAAAGATATCGCGGATACGGCAGAGGATCTGAAAGGCTAGTAAGGAATGTCCTCCCAGCGCTAAGAAATTGTCATGAACACCAATGTTTTTTAGACCCAATACATTAGACCAAATTTCTGCTACTCGTTCCTCAATAGGAGTGCGAGGAGCAACAAACTTCTCATTTGCATTCAAAGTTTGAACGGGTGCTGGGAGCGCCTTACGATCAACTTTTCCGTTAGCTGTTAAGGGTAAAGCACTCAATTGTACAAAGCGAGAAGGGATCATGTAGTCAGGCAATTTCTGTTTGAGAAAACGGCGTAAATTACCAACATTCGTGTCTGATAATTCGGGCTTGAGAACTACGTAAGCTATTAGGCGTTGGTCACTAGGGAAAAATTCTTTAGCAATCACTACAGCTTCTTGCACATCAGGATGTTGCCACAGTGCAGTTTCAATTTCTCCTAGCTCAATACGGAAGCCGCGAATCTTTACTTGTTGGTCAATGCGCCCAATATACTCAATGTTGCCGTCTGGTAAGTAGCGAGCTAAGTCGCCTGTTTTGTAGAGGCGTTGTTTTTTGACCATTTGCTTGGTGTCTCCACCAGGCTCACTAATGAATGGGCTGGGGATAAATCGCTGATCTGTCAGTTCTGGACGGTTGAGATAGCCTCTGGCTAGTCCCTCGCCGCCAATGTATAGTTCTCCAGAAACACCTGTGGGTACTATCTGCATTTGTTCGTCCAACAGAAGACAGTATGTGTTGGCGATCGGACGACCAATGGTCACGATGCTGACACCTTTCTTTACCAAGGCAAATGTGGAATAGGTCGTATCTTCCGTAGGGCCGTATAGATTAAAGACTTTTTGAATATTGTCCAACGCATATATCTGCTGCACCAAACGATTTTGTAGAGGTTCACCTGCTAAGTTAACGGTGCGAACAGAAGCGGGTATACCTTGAATTCTCAGTAACTCTGCGATCGCAGATGGCACTGTATTAATTAGAGTGACTTCTTGAGCGGCAAGTAAGGTAGGTAAATACAAGGCATTTTCTGCCAAAATCACCTTACCACCCCAACTGAGGGGAACAAATATTTCAAAAACTGAGAGATCGAAGCAAATAGATGTTGCGGCCAGCACTCCAGCTAGATCCTCTGTTGTAAAAACTTCTCTTGCCCAATGCAACAGAGCGACTGTGCTGTGATGTTCAATAGCTACCCCTTTCGGTTTACCAGTCGAACCGGAGGTGTAAATGACATAAGACAGGTTTTTATCTGTAACTAGGCTGATCAGATTCTCTTGGTTTTGTTGAGAAATTGCCTCACTATCACTATCTAGACAAACTATATGGACCTGGTACTCTGGAAGCTTTGAAAGTAAATTTTGTTTTGTCAGTAGTATCGATAACTGTGAGTCCTCTAGCATTAAAGCTAGGCGCTCTGAGGGATAGGCTGGATCTAAGGGGACATAAGCTCCGCCTGCTTTGAGGATGGCTAATAGTCCAACAATCATTTCCAGCGATCGCTCCAAGCAAATGCCAACTAGAACCTCAGGTTTGACATTCAGGGTCTGTAGATAGTGTGCTAGTTGATTAGCTCGCTGGTTAATTTCTTGATAAGAAACTTGTTTGTCTTCAAAAATGACCGCAATTTGCTCAGGTGTTTTTTCTACTTGATATTCAAACAACTGATGGATGCATATATCATTTACGTAAACGGCTGGATTTTGATGCCATTCCAGAAGCAGCTGGTCTACTTTTATCTTGGGTAGACTGAGGTCTTGTTGAGAACTTTCAGTATAATTTTCCATCACAAAACAGTATTTTTTATACTACTATTTTATTTGCAACTACTTAAATTAGCTAGTCACAATGAAAAGTGTACAGTGACTGTTATTTGTCGTTATGACAAATTGTTGTTGCCAAAAAAGACTGTGCAGCAAGGCTTTTAAAAACCCTCAAAAAGTAAGCTTGGCAAAATTCTCCTGACTTGAATAATATTGAACATTATTAGTTTCCGATCAGAAATTTTGCATACTACTGATATAAAACTTTACATTGTTAGTCACGCTAACTCTAAAAAGCCTAAGTTAGTTAACAAAACATTATCTCCTCAAACCAATGAAAATAACTGATTTTCGGACACATACAAGATTGTAAATAGTCGAATTTATTTAAGAGTGTATGTCCCCATTTCGCAGGATATAGATAAAAGCTGTAAAATCAGATAAACTATCAAACTAACATAAATTTTAATGGTGATACATTGACGTTTTTGGTAATTAATTTTTAAAGTTTTAAGTGGGTCTTTAAAAACTTCCGCAATAGTTAAACTCCCCAACGTAATCGATAAATATTCCTAATTTCATCATCACTAACAGCTGTATCTCCCTATAAAGGTAAATTAGTTACTAAGTGGAACTCAGTTTTTGTTTCTAAATCACAAAATTTAATCACTCTATAAGCTTGAGAATCATCCATCAGATGCACCAATTTTGATTAATTCAGTCACATTCTAAAATGCCAGTTTCCAATTGTTTTTAATCTGCAAAAAAAGTATTTGTTTTCTTATACAAATTCTTGGATAAACTTTAATCTTACGAGGCCTCTATTCATTACCATAAGAGCATTAGTTCGTAGACTAGACATTATTTGTGAGCCAGATTTATAATCATGATAATGACCAAAGTTAATAAAGTTATCTTCTGGACTTTCGGTAGCTAAATTTAGAGAAGTGAAAAGTTTAAATTGATGATAATCCAGAATCCATAACAACTTACTGGTCAAAGTAATAATTGTTGAATCAATGGGATAAATAGCGTATTTATCATGTAATTCCTTGTGAGTTTTATTCTGTACTACTTCATTTAATTTCTGATAAATTTCTTGAAAAGTTTTTTGGGTACGGTGAGAATTAGCTTTGGAAAAACTAGAAATATCTACATCGAATCCTGTGTTATTTAATCTTGAAAATAAATCTCTCATACTTGTTAAACTGTTATCCAGGTTATAAGACAGCCAGCACTCAAAGAACAAACGATTGTTCAATACTGGATAATCATTTGTTCGCAGTCCTCTCAGGATATCTTTAGGCAAAATCTTAAAACCCTTCTGCCAACTGAGCCTCCTGCCTTAAAGCGCGTAACCTTTCATCATCACCAAAAGCTGACAAGAACCACTTTATCCTTTAAGTGACATTCACCTTGCCTAAAAAAGTGTCATGTTTCTACTTGGTATGAGTTTAGAGGAATGAAAGCAGAGTGGGCATTTCGTAAGAATTAATTGTTCAATAGATAGGGAGAACAATCTCAAATTCAGTTCCCTCAGTGGGCTGAGAACGCACAGTTAAAGCACCACGATGTTGTTGGATAATAGAATAGCTAACAAATAACCCCAAACCTTGACCACGACCAACGGGCTTTGTGGTAAAAAACGGTTCAAAAATCCGCTCTTGCAGACTTACAGGAATCGTACTATCTGTATTAGCGATCGCAATTCGTAACCATTCACGATCTATTACTCCAGTACAAATCCGAATTTCTGGATGTTTGCTGCTTTGAAGATTATCTCGAATCGCATCAATGGCATTGTTAATAATATTCAGAAAGACTTGATTCAACTGGCTAGGATAGCAAGTAACTAAAGGTAGATCGCCATACTCCTTAATGACGCGCACTTCGGGTTGATTTTCAGAAGCTTGTAAGCGATGTTGCAAAATTAACAGCGTGCTTTCAATACCACTGTGTAAATCTACAGTTTTGATTTCGGCTTCATCTAAGCGAGCAAAGTTGCGTAAACTCTGGACAATTTTGCTGATGCGCTCGCTACCAATCTTCATAGATTCTAAGGTTTGATTGGCATCTTTAAACAGAAAATCAAGCTCAATTTCTTCCTTCATCGCTTGAATAGCTGGATTAGGTTGGGGATATTCCTGCTCATAAAGCATCAGCAAACTCATCATGTCTGCGACATAATTTTCTGTATGGATGAGATTACCCTTGATAAAATTGACTGGATTGTTAATTTCATGAGCAATACCAGCTACCAATTGACCGAGGGATGACATTTTCTCGCTATGAATTAATTGTCCTTGAGTTTGCTGCAATTTTTTCAAGGTTTGCTCTAAATCTTGGGCTTTTTGGTTAAGAGCTTTGGTTTTATGTTCTACCTCTGCTTTTAGAGTGTGAGAATAGTTTTCGGTTTGTTGATATAGACGGGCATTTTCCACAGAGATGGCGGCTTGGCTAGTTAGGAGTTGCAGAATCTCGATGCGATCGCTGGTAAAAGCGCCTAAAGTTAAGTTGTTCTCTAGGTACAAAATACCGCTGAGTTTTCCTTGGCGACTAATGGGAGTACATAAAACTGATTTGGGCTGGTGAGTGATGATGTAGCGATCGCTGGCAAATTGCACTGCTGTACTCAAGTCTTCAAACACAGCCGTCTCTTGAGTTCTTGCTACTGCATAAATCAAACTTTGGGGAATTTCTGGGTATTGCTCCAGGGGAATTTCTAAGGTTTTTACTAGTTGTTGATCGCCTTGAGCTACAACTAACCATTGTTCCTCTTGGCAAAGAACTAAATGACCGATTTGTGCGCCAGCATTGGCGATCGTAATCTCCATCAAGGTTGCCAACAGTTTCTCTAATTCAATTTCTTGAGAGATGGCTTGTGCGGCTTTCATTACCGCCTGCAAATCTAACCATAAATTTTGGTTGCTAGAGCTTTTAGTTACACCTCTGATCAAAGTTAAGGGGATGGTTGCCACAGATGTGATGGCAAGATTAGCCGGTTGGAGAATGACTGTTAGTAATTGCGGATATTGTTCTTCTAAATGGTCAACTTTTGCCTTTGCACCCCAATGGGCATAGCAGTAATAGGCTTGTTGTATATAGTCTGTGGCCACCTTCTCTTTGCCCCAACCGAGGTAGAATTTGGCAGCCAGCTCATTGCTGAGTGCTTCTTCTTGGATATAGCCGTTTTCTTTTGCCCCCTGAATGGCTTTGTCATAGTAGGTCATTGCGTCTAAATGACCCAAAATTTTTGCCCGCTCTGCTTCAACTAAATCGTATTTGTGTTGATGATTGGCAGGAGCGTGGAACGCCCACTGACTCATCAATTTCTGGTTTTCTGCAACTTTTTCTAGTGCCGATTGTTGCTCTGCCTGATTGCCATTTGAACAGGTAGCCAGGAGAGCAAGGGAGTAGTAGAAATTATGTTCCGCAAACTGCAAGAAACCAACCATGTTTCCCTGGTATTTTTCGGCTTCTTGAGCATGGATAAGTGCCTGCTGATAGTCCTTAAAGATGAACAGAAGAATGGTCTTTGCCAGATGAAGCAGGAACAAAAGAGTTCCGTTTTGAGTTTCAATTAAAATTGGCAGCATTTTCCGCTCGTCGAAACTCTCCCCAACGAGTATTAGGGAATCTTCTGCTGCTCCCATCAAATTCAACACGAGCTGACGACAAATCTGCCCGAAGTAAATTTGATACTCTTGTTTGAATTTCAACAACAGATCGATGTATTTTTGCTGTTGCTGATTCACCTGCTCCAGTGTTTCACCGACGAAGAAAAGATAGTTACAGTAGGAGGTGGCGTTGTAGCAGGCATACTCTACATCACCCACTTCTAATCCAACCTGAATAGCTTCACGTAGAGGAGCGAGCGTTTTGCGAGCGGGTTCCCGCCAGTGCCGCACAAACACATCAAAAATGTTAGCTACTTTAGCATGTAATTTCCTATCGTTGAAGCGCTCCAGCAATTTTAATCCTAATTGTCCAAACCGATAGCCTCTTTCAATGTCAGTTGGGCTACCACATAAAACTAGACCATAAAAGGTGTAGCCAAATGCCGAGAATGCCGAGTTGCCAAATTGAATCGATAGGTTCACTAGTGTGTAAGCAATCAATGGTAACAAATCTGGTTTAGCGTTCAGGCTGGGAGTGACCATTGCGATCGCAATTCGCATGGCTGCTAACTTGTGCGGATCGAACATCTCTGGCAGGTTAATTAAATCCTCGATCGCTAACTCCAGTGGGGGTTCTTTAAACAGCGGTTCACCTAAGAACTCCAGCACTTGTAGAGAGGTGTCGATCGCTGCCAGCATTTGATTCTGAGCAATGTAGAAATAAATTCTGATTTCATACATTTTGACCTTTTGCAGCAAATCCTGGGCGTGCTGAAGAACAATTTCTGAAAGCCGTTCTGCCTGCTCGAAATGGGCAGTCAGGTACTCAATTTCAGCCGCTTCTGTATGAAGGGCAAGGGTCAGGTCGTAATGATGTTCCCAACCGTTTTCTGGGAGCGCTGCCAGCCCTGCTGTGAAGTATTTACTTGCCGTTTCATAGGCAGTTGCTGCCTTGGCTTTTTGTCCTGCTTGCAGGTTCAGTTGAGCCAGTTCATTCCGTTGAGCTAGATCCAATTCTTGCAGCCTGGAGATTTTGTCACCATTTTGTGCATTCAACAATCCGGGAGAAGTTTTTTGAGCCGTCAATCTCAGACCGTAATTCAATTGATTGACAATTTCAAAAATTTTCCCTTCTCGCTCTGCTTCAGGCGTATTTGCCCACAGTTGTTGCCCAATTTTGAAGTGGGTAGACTGTTTTTGATCTTCTGGAATCAGACCGTAGGCAGCTTGTTGGACACGATCATGTAAAAATTTATAAGGAACAGCAATCTCACCACCGCGATCGATGTGGTCTGAGTCATTTGATTGGAAGAACTTGTAGGTTTCACTAATGGGGAGAATCAGCCCTTCTTGTAACGCCGTCCATAGGTTGGTCGCCATATCAACAAGTGATGTTTCAGAGACCCTTGCCAAGGTATTCAAATCAAATTGGTTGCCAATACAAGCCGCTAGTTTCAAAACCTCCTGTGTCTCCACCGGAAGTTTCTGCAACTGCAATGCCATGAACTCTACCACTCCATCGGTCAATGCCAACTGCCGCACCGAAGCCAAGTCACATTGCCAGTAACCCAGTTCTGGCTGGAACTGAATCCAACCCTCCTCGTGCAGTGCTTTGAGAAACTGCGTTGTAAAAAATGGATTCCCTTGGGTTTTCTGGTATACCAATTGTGTCAGAGGTTGACCCAGTTCCTTGGGACAACTTAAGGTGTCTGCCACCAACTGATTCACCGTTATTTCCACCAAGGGTTCCAGGGTAATCGTATTGACGGTAGCTTGGGCTTGCTGAATCTGTTCCAGCGTCAGTATCAAGGGATGAGTCGGAAAAACTTCATTATCTCGATAGGCACCCAGAATGAATAAATATCCAGAACTGGCTTCACTCATCAATAATTGCAGCAAATTCAGAGAAGCCGAATCTGCCCATTGCAAGTCATCTAGAAATATCACCAGCGGATGTTCCGGGGTGGTGAAAACCTGGATAAATTTCTGAAATAGCAAATTGAAACGATTTTGGACAGCACTACCAGATAGTTCTGGGAGTGGCGGCTGTTGACCGATAATTAGCTCTAGTTCAGGAATCACATCAACGATCGCTTGTCCGTTTTCACCCACAGCCGCCAAAATTTTCGCTTTCCACGCTGCCAATTGGACATTACTCTCACTCAGCAATTGTCCCATCAAATCACGAAAGGCTTGCATAAAGGCACTGAACGGAATATTACGCTGGAACTGATCGTATTTGCCTTTGATGAAGTAACCGCGTTGTCTGACAATTGGTTTATGGACTTCATTGATCGCCGCAGTTTTACCAATCCCGGAAAATCCTGCTACTAGCATCATTTCTGAACTGCCATTAGCGACGCGCTCAAAAGCTTTGAGTAAGGTTGCAACTTCTGTTTCTCGCCCATAGAGTTTTTCGGGGATAATGAAGCGATCGCACACATCCCGTTGTCCTAGGACAAAGGTTTCTATTCTACCCGTTGCTTTCCATTGATTAAGACAGCATTCTAAGTCATGCTTCAAACCCAAGGCGCTCTGATACCGATCTTCGGCGTTTTTCGCCATCAACTTCAATACTATCTCTGAGACGATCGCAGGAATTTCTGGATTAATGCTGTGTGGGGCGAGTGGGAGCTTGGCTAAATGACAGTGTACTAACTCTATTGGGTCATGGGACTCAAACGGTAATTGTCCGGTCAAAAGTTCGTACAATGTCACACCTAAAGCATAGAAGTCACTGCGGTAATCAATGCCGCGATTCATTCGTCCGGTTTGCTCTGGGGAAAGATAGGCAAGGGTTCCTTCCAACACATTAGGATTTTGGATTTCCTGGGTTTCGCGGGGGAGGAGGGAGGCAATGCTGAAGTCAATCAGCTTGACTTGGTGCGATTCTGGATGAATCAGAATGTTGGCGGGTTTGATATCTTTGTGGATGACTCGATGCTGGCAGACATCATGAAGAATATCAGCAATTTGTCGGGCTATTTCTAAAATTTCCCGTAAAGACAGGGAATAATTTTGGGTATAACTCCGTAGGGAAATGCCGCCAAAGTCTTCCATCACTAAGGCATAGCTGTTACCGTATGCTTCTAGGCTTAATGGATGGATTATGCCAGGAATCTTAAGATTTTTGGTAATTGTATACTGGTTACGAAACTGTAATAATTCGCTAAAGGTGGGGTAGTCTTGCTGTAATAGTTTAATCACCACTGGACGCTGACTTGACTCTTGCACTGCTCGATAAACTATTGTCTGAGAACCTGCATAGAGCTGTTCAACAATGGCATAACCAGGAATATATGGCAATAGATTTGAATCGGGGATTGCTGCCAGTGTCGTCATAGCGTCAAGTTAAAATCTTTAGAAGAAGTTTACAATTTTAATATTTCCCAAAAATTTTGCAGAATAAACATTCCGTAACTTGTATGCATAATTAATTAGCCACAACTAGGCAAGAATGCTACGAGATAACGGAATTCAATGCTGCTTGCACGGGAAAAGTTAATCAACTTGAGCCAAGACAACGACCAGAAATTTCCGCGTATACCCAAATCTTAGCGGGGTTAAAATACAATCAAGATTTGATTCGACAATTATTTCGGGAGGGTATGATGCGCGAGTCATATCATGTCCGGTTAAAGACTTATCATTAAGACCGCTCCAGGGGCAGAGGGGCAGAGG
>NZ_JABXKL010000103.1 GCF_017114995.1 Nostoc sp. NMS9
TCCGCGCTTCCTAAATATTCTCGAATGGCTGGTACTTTATTTTTTCGCAAGTCCCTTAGCGTCAACTTAAGGCAGATGCCCTGTCAAGTCTTCTTTGCGTCTCTTGCTAATGCGATCGCTTTTCTATAAAAGGAGAAGTGTCTTCGACAGGAGAAGCGATCGCAGTGTTTATTTTATAGTCGCAGATAAGATAAGAGAGTAACATGCTCCTCACACACAAGTAGCAATGACCTCAACCCTGCGGAAATTTCCCCGTCTCAATGCTCCGACGCTCCACAAGTTGCCCAATGGTTTGACAATCATTGTCGAGCAAATGCCAGTTGAAGCTGTAAACCTCAACTTATGGATAAAAGTTGGCTCTGCTGTAGAACCTGATGCCATTAACGGCATGGCTCACTTTTTAGAACACATGATTTTTAAAGGAACAGAACGACTGGCTAGCGGCGAATTTGAACGTCGAATTGAAGAACGGGGTGCTGTTACCAATGCCGCTACTAGCCAAGACTATACTCATTACTATATAACTACTGCCCCCAAAGATTTTGCCGAGCTTGCGCCACTACAAATAGATGTAGTATCGAATGCGAGTATTCCTGATGATGCCTTTGAACGTGAGCGATTGGTAGTTTTAGAAGAAATTAGACGTTCAGAGGATAATCCCCAACGGCGTACATATCGGCGGGCGATGGAGACAGCCTTTGATTATCTACCCTATCGCCGTGCGGTATTGGGGCCAGAATCGGTGATTGCTGAACTTAAACCCCAGCAGATGCGAGATTTTCATGCTAATTGGTATCAACCCCAGTCAATTACTGCTGTAGCTGTGGGCAATTTGCCCGTGGAAGAATTAATTGCAACTGTTACTGAAGGATTTACAAAAGCTAATAAAACTCTCCATTCCCCCTTATCCCCAGAGGGGGCCCCACATTCCCCCTTATCCCCAGAGGGGGCACCACCTTCCCCACTCCCTCCTGAGTCACCATTTACAGAAATTGTCCGTCGAGAATTTATCGATGAAAGTCTGCAACAAGCAAGGCTAGTGATGGTTTGGCGGGTTCCAGGAATGACCCAGTTAGATCGCACCTATGGATTGGATGTTTTAGCAGGAATTTTGGGACACGGACGGACATCAAGACTGGTGAGGGATTTACGAGAAGAACGGGGATTGGTTTCTTCAATTTCTGTGAGCAACATGAGCAATGAGCTACAAGGGATATTTTATATTTCAGCTAAATGTGCAGTGGAAAATTTACCAGTTGTAGAGGATGCGATCGCTCAACATATTGGCAAACTACAAACAGAGTTGGTAACAGAATCAGAAATTGCCCGTATACGGCTCAGAGTAGCTAACAAATTTGTTTTTGGTAACGAAACACCAAGCGATCGCTCTGGGTTGTATGGTTATTATCAATCTTTGGTGGGAGATTTGGAACCCGCCTTTAACTACCCAGCGATAATTCAGAGCCAAGATGCAACAGACTTGATGCAAGCAGCCAAAGAGTATCTATCTCCAGATGCTTATGGTGTAGTTTTCGTCAAGCCCTTTTAGAGTTAAGAGTGAGGAGTTATGAGTAAAAAACCATGATTGAGACTCCTCACTCCTAAGTTTTATTTAGCTCCTTACTTCTAACTCATAACTCATAACTCCTAACTCCTAACTTTTATTTAATCATGTGGACTCAAATCGACGCGCATATTAGCCAGGTGACTGGCGAAAAATTTCAAAGTCAGCAACGGCGATCGGTTGGTGGCGGGTGCATCAACCAAGGTTATGCTGTCTCTAATGGTGAGATAACCTACTTCGTCAAACAAAACCTTGCATCTCAAGTTGCAATGTTTGAAGCTGAGGCGTTGGGTTTAGAGCAAATGCTCGCAACAGCTAGTATTCGCATCCCCAAACCAATTTGCTGGGGTACTGCTGATAATTCTAGCTATATCGTCCTGGAATGGTTGGAACTTGGTAGCGGTAATACTGAATCCTCTCTACGAGACGCTCCGCGATGGGAAGAGATGGGGCGGAAGTTGGCAGCGATGCACAAAGCTAGTAGCAGTCAAGGTTTTGGTTGGAAAATTAACAATACTATTGGTTCCACGCCACAAATTAATACTTGGACAGCAGACTGGGTGGAATTTTATGTTAAACATCGCCTGGGTTATCAATTTCAATTAGCAAGGCGGAGGGGAGGTAATTTCCCTAAAGAAGATAAGTTATTAGCGGTGATTCCTGAACTATTAGCAGATCGTCAAGTGCAACCTTCGTTGGTACATGGCGATTTATGGGGCGGAAATGCTGGATGTACTGCGTTGGGAGAACCAGTGATATTTGATCCAGCAACTTATTTTGGCGATCGCGAAGTTGATATCGCCATGACAGAATTGTTTGGTGGGTTCCCAGCAGCGTTTTATAAGGGTTACAACGAAGTCTTTCCTTTAGAGCCAGGTTATGAGCAGAGAAAAACACTTTATAACCTCTATCACATATTGAATCACTTCAATTTATTTGGTGGCGGTTATAGTTCTCAAGCAAATCAGATGATTGACCAGATTTTGCATTGAACTTCACTTTTTTACAAAGTCCCAATAGTCCGAATCGCTCTTCCACAACAAAAGCACGTAGAAAAGCAATTGCCTGTAGTGGAATGCTGGCGTTAATGCCCAGCAGTATGTAGACTACCTATAACCTAGCATAACATTCTAAAAAATTAGAATTCTAGAGAGCGCGATGGTCACTCACACTAAATCTTATGTGCGAGTGACTAATTTTTTTGTATGATTCCACTTTTATAGTACTATTGTACCAAATCAGTGTTTTGTTTACTGATTTTGAAAGTATTCAAGAGTCGGAGAGGCAAGATTCATAATTAATAGAAATTAATTTTTGGGCTTGGCACTACTCCGTTGGCCTGTCATTTTGTCACAAATATTAATAATAAATAAAAATGGCTAAAAAATCAAAAGGTAATGAATCTGAACCACAGTCTAATTTAGATAACGAAAACACTAACATGAAATGGCCTCCTAATGCATTATTTCCTCTTAATCTTCCTAGTGAAAAGAGAAATGTTAAGCAAGAAGTTATTAAAGATATTAATTCAAGTGAAAATTATTTAATAAACACAGGATTTAGTTCGCTGGGAAATATCATAGATATTTTTAATACTGAGGTTGATATGTCGACAATTAATTCTGTGCGTATTCTTCTTGGTTCAGAGCCTGATAACCGCCCCAGAAAATTTTGGAAAATAGTTGATTTACAAAAAGAAATAAAAGACTATTGGTTAGAGCGTAGATATTCTTTATTGAAGGGCGGAAACATTATTAAAACTATTGAGTATATTAGAACTGGTAAACTCCATTTTAAAATTTTGGATAATTTTCATGCAAAACTCTATATTGGCGAAAGTCATGCAATTTCAGGTTCCTCTAATTTTAGCAAAAATGGTTTATCCCAACAGTTAGAAGCTAATGTCAGGGTTTATAAGAATTCTATTATACTTTTTGAAAAACAACAGTATGAAGGAATGGATCAGATTGCGGAAAATTATTATAAATTGGGGCAAGACTATAAAGATGAAATCATAGGTTTATTAGAAAAATTAATGTCAATAACATCGTGGGAAGAAGCTTTGGCAAGAGCGATCGCAGAAATCCTAGAATGCAATTGGTTCAAAGAATTTCCTCAACTATATGAAAAATTAAATAATATTAGCTTGTGGCCTGCACAGAGATATGGTTTAGGACAAGCATTATATATATTACAAACTCAAGGTTGTGTCTTGATTGCCGATCCAACTGGTTCTGGTAAGACTAAGCTCATCAGCACACTTCAATTATTACTATTTTACTGGTTGTGGGAGTCTGACAGAATGAATAAATCATATATATTGACAATATGTCCGCCAATAGTACAAAACAATTGGCATCAAGAATCTGTTGATATAGGCTTTGCTCAGAGTTCACAGGTTTCAATGGGATTATTAAGCCATTCTCATAACTCTAGACATAAAAATATTTTGAAAGAAATTCAAATAGCTAATATCTTAACGATAGATGAAGCTCATAATTATTTAAATTCAAAATCTCAGCGAAGTGATAATATTTCAAAGCATAAAGCTGACTATGTTATTCTTTCTACCGCCACACCTATTAGCAAGCAAGTCAGAGATTTATTACGCTTGATAGAAATGCTTGATGTCGATAACTTAGATAATGATGAATTAAATCAGTTAAAAAGACTGAAAAAAGGTGGATTATTGAAGAATGCTAAAGAAACAGAGAATTTAAGAAAATATATTAAAAAATTTATTCTACGTAGAACTAAAAAGCAATTTAAAAATTTAATTGAACAAGAACCAGAGAAGTATAAAGATAAATTCGGAAGATTATGTCGATATCCCAAAACTGAGAGTCACACTTATGCTACTAAAGAAACAACAAAGGACAAATCAATAGCCTTAGAAATTAATAATCTTGCTAAACAGTTAAAGGGAATTATATATTTACAAAAGTTAGAAAAGACTGACTATTATTTTGAAATTGGAGAGGAAGCTTATATTAAGATGAGGTTAAATACAGCAAACACGCTAGCAATATTTGCTGTACAAGCAACATTGAGGTCTTCGAGAGTAGCTTTAATAGAACTTATAGAAGGAACAAAAGTAGTTCTAGATGAATTCAAATTTACAACTTCTAAAACACACTCTGGAAACATTATTGAAAAATTAGAAACCTATAAAATAAAACTTCCTGACAATAAGCTTTCTGATGATTTGCTCCCATCCTGGCTAACAAATTTAGCAGAATATCAAAAACTTTGTGATGAAGAAATTAAAATATACACACAAATAGCACAGTTAGTAAGAAAAATCTCACCTGCACGCGAAAATTCAAAAGTCAATAAACTAGTTAAACTTTTTGAAAATCACAATTTAGTTATTGCATTTGATAGTACTATAATAACTCTAGATTATTTGAAAAAGCTGATTACAGAAAATCACACAAATATCGAAACTTATATAGTGACTGGAACAACAACAAAAGATACAGCATTAAAAAAATTTGAACTAGGTTCAAAAGAGAAAAATATTTTGGGATTGCTTTCTGACTGTATGTCAGAAGGTGTTAATTTACAGCAGGCATCTGCTGTATTATTTTTAGATATGCCAACTGTTCTCCGAATAGCTGAACAACGTATTGGTAGAATTGATAGATTGGACAGTCCTCATAAAAAAATTCAAGTTTTCTGGCCATCTGACTCTGATGAATTTGCGCTGAGGACAGATAAAAAATTAATTAAAACTTCTTTAGATGCAGAGAGTTTAATTGGATTAAACTTTGACATCCCACCTCAAATTTTAGATAAACACATGGATCAAATTGTACGTCCTAAAGACTTTGTAGAGGCTTTGGAAGAACTTGAGCAAGAAGACTATATTTGGGAAGGGATACAAGATGCCTTTAAACCAGTTCATGATTTATATGAAGGAGAAAATTCACTTATACAAAAAAAGGATTATTTATATTTTAAAGATGTGAATGCAAGCATAAAAGTCAAAATAAGTATATTAGAATCTAAAGAAAGTTGGTTATTTATAGCAACGAGAGGAGGCAAATTATCACCACCCAGATGGTATTTTATTGATTCAAAAGATTGTATCTATTCAGAGCTACCAGAGATATGTAGAGAACTAAGAGCAAAATTGAACACATCAATTAAACCAGAGATGTGGACTGACACAACAACTAAAGTTCTAAGTCGATGTCTTCAGCTTCTTAAAAACAATGAAATTAAACTCTTACCAAATAAGAGAAGAAGAGCATTAGAAGTTGTCCAGTTTATAATTGAAAGACAATTACAGATAACTAAAAATGCCTCTAAAAAGAGTCTATATGAAGAAGTACTTGAGCTATTTAAACCAACTTCAATAGACTCAGAGTATAGTATCAATTATTATCTTTTTTCACAGCAATGGCTTGATATACTTAATCCTTATTTATTTGACAAACGCCAAGACAGAAAATACAAAAGACAAATTGTTAGTTTAAATGACTTGAAAGAAGATAAAGAATTTCACAATATTTTACTTAACACTGAAAATTTAGAACAAATAATCAATAATATACCGTATACTCAACCAATTTGGCAAAATGTTGCTGCTTGCATTATTAGCATTTCATCAAAATAAATAATTGCGCTTTGTGAAAAAATGTATTAGATAATGATTCTTGTACAACTTTGTAGTTTTTAAGCATAGGAAAAGGTGATCGTCACTCAAAACTTACTTAGAAGTATTGTAAAAGTAAAACTTCTGAGTCAGTCAACTTAAGTTATAGCAATTTTCAGCTTTATAAACCTTGGTTAGGACAGGAAATAGGCAGTGGGAAAAGACAAGATTTTTTCGTAATCTTACTAAATATCAACTACTAGTTCTATCTTGTATTAAAGTTGATATTGTAGTTAATATTTGGCTCTTGCATTTGATGCAACTATGTCCTTCTTTTCGTGGGGTGTAACTTTGGCATAGCGAACGGTAAAATTAAACACACGCTCTGCTGCATCTTGATAGGAAAGCTGAAAGGGCTGTTTGCGCAAGATATAGCGGTCTATTTCTAAGTGCCAAGCTGGGGGCAAATTCTCTAGAAAACGTTCGATTTCGCTTCGCAACGGTAATGATAATTCGCTGCGTTCGAGAAGTAAGTTTGCAATGATTTGGGCTTGTTCAATTTGCCCGATGTCTGTCAACGCATTGATACATCTATGTAATGCTCTGATGCGTGGTTCTTTCCAATCGTTATTGTTACCGATGAGTAACTTACGTTGAGCGATCGCTTTAATTAACTTAGAGATATTAGGGTCTTCTCCCCACATCATACCGATACTCAACAGCAGGGCGCTACTTGGGGAAAATCCGTAGTAGAACAGTTAGCAAAAGACTTACAAGCAGAGTTTCCAGGAATTAGTGGATTCTCTACTGCTAACCTCTGGCGGATGAGGCTTTTTTATGAATTTTATGTCAACAATGAAAAACTCGCACCATTGGTGCGAGAAATTGGATGGAGTCACAATCTGGTCATTGTAGAGAAGTGCAAAGATGACCTAGAACGGGAATTCTATATCAGAATGACTCGGATAGAATATCGTTTTCGGAGTTAATTACTTCCCAAAACCTTTACCACGGTTTTTATTTTTTGCTGGCTCTAGTGTCATTAGCTCTGCTTTAAAACCTCTGGAGTTTTGCAACATTAACTTACGAATTCGCTGGCGTTGGTAAGCCTGCACTTCAGTAGCTAGGGGATGATTAGAGTCAATTCTTAGGTGAGTAATAGAAGAAACATATTTTTCTTTACTTTCGGGATTATTCGGCTCTTTTAGTCCGCACATAATCCCACCTTCATCTCCTGAATAGCCAACGAAATCAATTTCAAATTCTCTGTCTGGATCAGCGTTTTCCCCTTTTTGCCTTAATGTCTTCAAAAACTCCTTCCCTGCTCGTGCTTTAATGGGTAAGTTCTCTTTGAGTTTTTCAGTTAGTGCCTTTGCTGCATTGTAATCATCAATTCTCATTGGTCTTTCTCTATACGTAGTTTTTCTCACCTAAAAGAATACTACTATCATCACTTGACAGTCTTTAAAATTTTAGATACCACATTTAGCGATCGCTCCTCTATCCCCAGTGAAACACTATCAACAACAAACCAACGCCTTCCCCAGCGATTACCTAAACAACTTGTGGGGAGAAATCCAAGCTTGTCCTTACTTTGCTATCAACAACCTCAACCGCGATTTTGTCGCCACTAAAGGATTTTCTGTAGTGTTCCAGCGTTCTGGATTACCAAAAGTAGAACAGCAGTTTCCCTACTTCAAGCCTTACTTAGATTTAGCTCTCCAGCCGAATTGTAATGCTTTTTACCTCAATCCTTTACAGCTAAAGGAAGGCTCCCGCGTCGATCCGCATATTGATCGCTCCCTGCGTTCCTACTCCAAAACCATTGAACCACCTGCGGTTGTCAGTGTTCTCTATGTGCGCGTACCTGCGGATATGGAAGGGGGAGAATTGGTATTGCGATCGCACAAACGCCAACTTGGGCAAATTAAGCCCCAATTCAATACTTTAGTTTATTTTCAAGGTGATTTAACCCATTCGGTTAACGCTGTCAAAACCCCAGGAAATCGCTTAAGTTTAGTTTGTGAACAGTATAGTTTGAGTGAAGCTGAACTTCAGGAAATCCCTGAGTTTACTGTTGAGTCAAGAAGCACTCAGTCTACAACCAAAAAGAGAAAGTATGCCTCATAGTTTAGTGTTGAATTTGCTACCTCAATCGCCTATTCCACCACAGTATCTTACAGGTAGACATCTCCACGCCCTATTTTTAACCCTTGTTAGTTCTGTAGATAGCACATTAGGCGATCGCTTGCACGATTCCACTGCTGATAAAGCTTTCACCCTCTCCCCTCTACAAATTAGTAATATAAACTCCCCCATTTTAAAGGGTGGTAAAGGGGGATCTAAATTGCAATATTCATATCAACAACCCATTCCCACCGGGACTCCTTGTTGGTGGCGCATCTCTTTATTAGATGACACTCTATTTGGCAAACTTACCCAACTCTGGCTAAATCTAAATCCTAATCATCCTTGGCATCTTGGCCCGGCTGACTTGTATATTACCAGCATTCAAGGCACACCCCAATCTATCCAACCTTGGGCAAATGCCAGTACTTATGCTCAATTATACGAAGAAGCTAGCGAGTGCAATTCTTCCATTAACCTTAGCTTTTGCACGCCTACCGCCTTCCGTCAAGGACAGTATGATACTACCCTTCCTACCAGAGAATCTGTCTTTAATTCTCTACTTTCGCGGTGGAATAAATACAGTGGCATAGAATTTAATCACATTGCGATCGAGTCAATCTTTCCTTCTTTTGTCAACATTCACACAGAAATATTAGCCGACTACCGCAGCAAATTTATTGGCATTCTTGGCGAAGTTAACTACAAGATTTTGGGAAAAATTGAACCTATACAAATTAAGCAACTTAACGCTTTAGCTAATTTTGCTTTGTATGCAGGAATTGGTCGCAAAACAACTATGGGAATGGGAATGACACGGCGGCTATATTCTCCATAATTCTAATAATTATTTAAAAACCACCTCAGTTATGAATCAAACTGAATATATTTCAATTGCGGCATTGAATCAAGATGCCTATTGTCCGCATCGTTGTTGGCAAATGTTTTGTGCAGGCGAATTTACCGATAATCAATACACAATTTAAGGTACAACTTTACACGATCGCGTCCACACGACAAGCGATATACAGCGAGGATAAACTTAGCAGATTCGGGCAATTTGGCTGAATAAAAGCAACATCAGCACACCAAGCACGATCCAAATATAACTAGGTAAATTTATTTGATGGCATTCCCAGATGATCGTATAGTATGTTATTGTCTAAACCATTGATTTAGATAGTATGTCTGATAACTTGATGGCTTGATTAAGTATATTAATCGGATTAAATGGAATCGGAGGTGAGCAAATATGAACATGAAAATATTATCTGGAAAAATTAGTACATGACTTTTTTGTTTGGTTAGTATGTACTATCCTGAACAGCAACAATGTTGTTGGTTAAAATAAATATTGGTTGAAGTAAAATAAACTAAAATGACTGAAATTGGCCTGATGATGACGGGCGTGTTAACAATAAGACAAGCATCTGGGGCCAATTTGCCACAGCAGCAATTATTTCAGATGGAAAATGAGGTAAACCAGTCAAAACAGAGTCAGTTAGAGATAACTGCTAAAGTCACACCACCTGAATTCATGCAGACAGATGGGATTTCCCAGGCTTCTCTCTCAGCGCTGAAACTAGAAAAAGAACATATACTTCAGAAAATCAGCAAAAAGAATCTGGGACTAGTTTCTTCTAAGTTAGGTAAGCCTAAGAAGTCTTTTCAGTCTGGAGGTAAAGTCCGTACAAAGGCTACAGGACGGTTCCAGAAGTTTAGTAGCCAACCTCTACCGACTCTTTATTTCGGTAGTTCTGGTATTGCTGTCAGAGCCTTACAACAGCTATTAGTGTCTAACGGTTATGCTGTGAGAGTAGATGGGATTTTTGGCGCACTAACAGAGACTGCTGTCAAAGCCTTTCAAAACCAGCGAAATTTAGGAGTAGATGGAGTAGTTGGTCAACGAACTTGGAGTGCGCTAACAATTTAGTTATTTGTCTTTAGTCATTTGTCTTTAGTCTTTAGCTAATGACAAATGACAAATGACAAACTAACGGTACTTATGCTGCTCTAATAACTGTTGCGCTCTTGGCTTGTAAATTAAATAAAACAAAGCCTCGATATAGCGCAATAAATCTTCCCGATTTTCCTTTGAGGTAAAGTTCCAGAAGCCATAAATTCGTGCTAATGATAACAGCTTGGTAGTGTGAATTTTCCAAGTATAGGTGCTGTAAACTCGGTCAATTCCTCGCTGGGAAATTTCACTCCAATAGTTAGGGCTTTGTTCGGATTTAGTGATGAATTCCACAATTTTGGTGGCTGTTTCCTCTAAATTTGTCGGGTTAATCAAAAAGCCATTTACCTTATCTTGAATAATCTCCAATGGCCCACCAAACTGTGTGGCAAAAGTCGGTAATCCTGAAACCATCGCTTCTAAAATTGTCAAACCAAAAGCTTCAAATAAAGCTGGTTGTACAAAAATTCCCTGATGATCGGCAATGACTCGGTAAATTTCACCGGAATCGGTTTTGGAGAGGCGCACACCCAACCAACGAATTTTACCGTGGAGATTGTACTGGTCAATTATTTGGTAGAGTTTGATAATTTCGTCACGTTCTTCGTTGTCACCTGATTCTTCGACGCGTAATTTACCCGCTACCAAAATTAAGTTGCAATGCTCTTGTAATTCTTTACTTTGACCATAACATTCAGCTAAACCTGTGAGGTTTTTAATGTGGTCAAGACGCGCCATTGAGAAGAGAGGGCGCTTGTTAGGATCGTCGAGTTTGCCAAAGATTTGCGTGGGATCTTCCAGAGTAAAGAGTGTTTCTGCAAGGCGTTGGCGATCGCTCTCTACGCGGTCTTTAGTCCGAGTATAGGGAAAGTAATTATTTTCGTTTACTCCAGGTGGTACGACATTAAATTTGGGACTAAATAATTCAATCCCATTGGTAACATGGTACAACTCTGGCATAGTGAAGCACTTATAAGATTCGTACTGTCCCACACTATCTGGTGTTCCGACAATTTCTTGGTAGGTGCTGCTAATCACAAAATTGGCAGCATTCATGGCAATCAAATCAGCTGTGAATTGCAAGGAAAAATGATATTTATCTTCTAATTCTTGCCAGTAGAGGTTACTGAACAAGTATTTAGATTTTTCTAAAGCATGGGCAACATTGCATTGGGTAACTTTTAGCCGTCGCGCCAGCAAGAATGCCACTAAATTCCCATCTGTATAGTTTCCAACTATTAAATCAGGTGTGCCTTGAAATTCTGCCCGTAGTTCTCTTTCGGAATCAATGGCGTAGGTTTCTAGATAAGGCCAAAACTCAAACCGAGAAATCCAGTTTTGAGTCATGTTAGGGTTAAATTCCCGTAAAGGCACTCGCAAAATCCAGGCATTTTCGGTACCAAGGACTTTTTCTAACCGTTGATTACAAAGGGTGCCATCACTATTGGGAATCAAGCGGGTGAGAATAATTACCTTTGGCTCGACATTCAATTTCTCTAAACCCGCAAGCAGAACATCTTCTTGTAGCTGCTTCTCTAGGCTCTTTGCCTGGTCAAGGACGTAAACTACCTGACCACCGGTATCGGGACGCCCTAAAACTCCCTCTTGCCCAAACCAACCGTGAGCTGACACCAAGACGATTCTAAAAATCATCGGAACACGAGAAATGAAAGCTTCTAAGGTCTGGGGATCGGCAGAATCAATCAATTCATCGAGAATATTTAAAGTTTCCCGCACTCGCGCTGCGGTGTTACCCCAACCCGGCTCAAAACCCATTGACTGCAATTGGAAGCGGAATTGTTCGTAGGGTTCATCTTCGAGGCGATTATTAACAAAACCGATAGCCTTCTTAACTTGCTCGGAAAGTTGCTGCTGTGATTGAATGCGATCGTTGACTAGCAGCTGGACACCATTGTAGTGGTGCAGGCGCAAGAAATTTAACAAGCTGTCCAACAATTGTTTGGAGTCTTGAAATAGTTTACTGGAAAGATAGCGGTTGAGGTATTGTACCCCTTTACCAATATTTTTGGGGTCGCGGATGGTTGGGGAGTAGTCATAAAACGGGCCGAAGTCCAATTCTAGCAAGTCGCCCTCGTTGGGATGAAATTTGTTCACCAAGCGATCGCGCAGATCCAACAAATCCTGCACCGTCATCGGCTCAATGCTTAAGTCTGATGTCAACCAATAAACTTCTTGGCTGGCAATCTTAGAACGGATGATGAAACAAAAGTTTGAGTCCTCCTGAATTATTTCCTGAGTATAGTAAATGAGTTTTCCCAACTCAGAGGAAGTGTAAAAAGTCTCAGGTTTCTCGGACTTGGAACAATATTCACTATATACATTGAGTATGTCGTTCCGCAGCAAGTACTTCTTTTCTTGTTGGCGTAATTCACTAATAAAGGAACGTAAATCACTTCTTTCTTCACTATCTAAGACTGCTTGAAGCAATTCAGACATAGCAACTCCACTAAATGACGATGTTTGCATTGTTAACTTTTTAGGCGAGACAAATAAGCCTCGACCTTTTGTTAAACACATATAAACACGAAACAACACAGATAAATTATTTTTATCTGTGTACCTACAAGTATCAACTTTTCAGTAGGCACTTAAATCATGTTCTACTTTACTTAAAGTATCTATGACTCAGTATTTTTGGATCTCACTAAAGGAATACAATTTTTATTTCTTTTGATAGATGTTAGTAAATAACTGCATCATAATAGTTAGGGCACAAATTATCACACCCTCAATTGCTTGATTTAATCTTTACTATATCATTTATTATTTGCGTATATTTTGATTATCAGCACATACAGCAGAATTCAAAATTCAGTAGTCACAATGGGCTGCGCTACCAGAAGTAAACTAGTACAGCACGGCGTAAATAGAGATACCATTCACAATCAGGGAAAAGCTGACAACACAAGCTTTTTGACTTTTGACTTCCGCCTTGCGGCACTAGGCTTTGAGACTTAGCTTGTGTAGTTCACCAACTTGAAATCTGCTGTGTGTAAGGTAAATAATTTCAAAAATCAAATATAGGACTCCGATTTGATTGTTGAAAACATACTGAGACTCAAAAGCCTGTTTTATCAGGGTTTGATCTGAAATCTTGTTCAGAAATCAGATATGAGTTCTATATGATTCCTATATTGTGTTAATTTGGGGAATAAGTAATAGTCTTGCTATAATCTCTTTTTAAATAGTTGAAACAAAAATTAATGGTTTTGCTGAAAATTTAACTAAATAGTTAAACTTAAATTAATTAAAATCAATTTTTGTTCCAAGATAGACTAATGTTTATTTGCCATAGTTATAATTTAGGCAAAAGTTGTTTAAATGTTGGTCGATTTATATGGCTACCAATACAGATAAGTTAACAGCTTCTGACCACAGTATAGGCAATATTTTGATTATCTCTTTACTTGCCTTTTGTGGGCTGACTTTGATCATTCTTCTAGGCATTTTTTAACAGTTAAATGTGCGTTCAAGAACTTCTGACACTCAAATTCCCGACTTCTCCAAGAAATCGGGAATCTTAATATAAATAGCTCATGCTCCAGAAAAGTATGAGCATCTGCTTAGTTCGATAGCGTAGTAACAGGTTCTCTATCCTTAGCCCATCTCGTAGAGAAGTAGCTTATCATAAGACATTGCACACCTAATTTTCATTTAGAAAGTAGATTTGCTTATAAACATTAACTTATTGATAAAATAATGAATTGTCGTAGGTTTGTAATCCTTGCAAGTCTATGAACTCGTAGACGACAGATCGTTGCTAAAGTAATGGTTATGAATGTTCAGAACCACAACCGATCTTTATATAGGAATCTATATATCAATATGAAATTATGTAGGGCGAACGATGGGAATTGAACCCACGAATGGTGGTACCACAAACCACTGCCTTAACCACTTGGCTACGCTCGCCATTCAACAATTTGAATTATAGCAATAATTTGGCAATCGATCAAGAGTTTTTGTTCAAGGAACGGACTTAGTTGATTTAGAGTCTCTGGAATCTAACGATTACAATGAATTTTACTTGGGAAATATGAAACCATTGACCATCATCGCGTATACTGGAGCAGCAGTAGGCCTCGCCGCCTTGGGTGTGACAATGGCGAAAACCAATCCCGGTCAGGTTGAATATGAAGAATATGCAGTTCAACGCCTGACAAAATACTTAAAAACCGATGTATGTAAAAAAACTACGAATATTATAGAAAATTTAATCCGTTTTAATTGCGATAAATTGGTTGACTCGGCTAGCCCGCAAATCCAAGAAGTTATTGCCAAGACTACAGAAAGACAAAATTACGTTATTTTTAGTGTTTACCGTACAGATTTAAAAATAAATTCCTGGATACCTTCGTACAAATTTGAAACGGTAGGAGCTTTTAATCAATTTTATACTTACACTGCCGAAGAACAATAAGGAGTAAGGGGAGAATATAAAAGTGATTAAGAAGACTGCGTAGGTTGGGTTGAGGAACGAAACCCAACAATTAATGCTTGATGTTGGGTTGAACGAAGTGAAACCTAACCTACGATTATCCTTAACTGAAGCGTATTGAGGCTGGAAAGTAGGTATTAAAAGGGTTTGGGCTTAAGCTGACACCAATGGTTTGTGGCTATTCCAGAAGGATTTGTAACCAACGCACAGTTTAAGAGTCAAAATATGCCGCGAACAGAGCTATTGTTCTTACTTGCTGCATTTCTAATTCCTGTTTGGCTGGGGGCGATGCTGGATTATTGGGGATTGCGCAGACAAACTGATCTTCCCAAGCGAGTTGTGCTTGCATTGACAACAGGCACTTTGATGGTGGCGATGTTGAATAATTTTACTTGACTATTAGAGCATTTATAACGTATTTTCTAAATTAAATTATTTCAAGTAAAAAAATATGCCTAGCAAACATAAAGCTATTGATCCTCCTAATTTACCTTTATATGAAACAATGAATAAGGGTATACCAGATAATCAATTATATGAATTAGAGAGCTATAAAAATGTACATTTATCAAATTTCCAGATTGAGGGAACTAAAGGAGTAGATTTTCAGTATGCATATTTTGATAATGTTAAAGCTATAAATACTTACTTTAAAAAACTTACTCTACAAGATGTTAGAATTGCCAAAAGTGATTTTGCCAATACTGAATGGGAAGAAGGTTCACTTAATAGAGTTGAATTTATTAACTGTAGGTTGCTGGGATTTCAAGCAATAAAGTCTAGATTTAAAAATGTTATTTTTAAAGGCTGTCAAGGAAGATTATCACAATTTAATTCAAGTAAATTTGATAATGCTATTTTTGAAAATTGTATCCTTGAAGATTCTACATTTATAGAATCTTCTCTAATGAATGTAAAATTTCTAAATTGCCAAATGAATAATGTTATCCTTACTGATGCTAAATTTAAAAATACAGATTTTCGAGGTTCTAACATAGAAGGTTTACAAATTAATATAAATCAGCTTCAAGGTGCAATTTTAGATGTATTCCAAGCTGCTTACATTCTTCAAAGGTATGCAAATGTAATAGTTAAAGCTGTTGATGAAGAAACGATGGATAAGGCATAAAAATTGGAAGAAAGTTTTGAGTTGTCGTTGTGGAAGATAACAACTCTACTACATAAGCTCTCTCTTCATCTCTTTTTTTGGCGAAGGCATTGTTAGCAATCGATCGCAGTTTCAATAATTACCAGATTACTTAATTATCCCCAGCTTCATCTTAAAATAAGGATAGTAACTGAGAGTTCAAGCTTTGCCGATGTCATCTGCCTATTTGCTATTGTCTCACGGAAGTCGTGACCCGCGCCCAGAAATTGCTATGCAGCAACTAGCTAGGCTTGTACGTCACAAATTGCCAATAAACCACAACTCAGTAAATAGGGAACATTTGGTTGGCATCGCTGCTCTAGAAATGAGTCCTCAGCCTTTACACGAGCAGATTCAACAATTTGCTAAAAGCGCTTTTGGCGATTGCCCACTGTCTCAAAATGAGAATCGCCTTAAAATTGTACCGCTATTTCTACTGCCGGGAGTGCATGTCATGACAGACATTCCCGCCGAAGTAGCACTCGCACAACAGGCTGCTGGTCAAGATATGATCATTGAGTTGCAACCATATTTAGGTTCTCATCCCAATTTAGAGAAATTGCTGGCAAAGCAAATAGCTGCTATAAAAGCAGAAGCATGGATTCTCTTAGCTCATGGTAGCCGTCGCCCAGGTTCGCAAAAAACTGTGGAAGCAATGGCGGCGAGTTTGGGAGCTGTGACTGCTTATTGGGCTGGGCCTCCTAGTTTAGAATCACGGGTGAAAGAGTTGGTAACTGCTGGTTATCGGGAAATTGCAATATTGCCATACTTTTTATTCGCTGGTGGAATAACCGATGCGATCGCCACCTCAATAGAGGAGCTAAAATTACAATTTTCTGCGGTGAATTTCCAACTGGCAAAACCACTGGGAGCAAGTGCAGAATTAGCCGAGCTAATTTGGGATTTAACAGATAGATGAACCGCACAATGACAGAGAGGAACAAGTATTTGGGAAAGGTTTATTTAGTAGGTGCGGGGCCAGGAGATCCAGGACTAATAACCTTGAAGGCGAAAGGTTTGTTGGAATGTGCAGATGTAGTCATCTATGATGCCTTGGTGAGTCCGGCAATTTTGGCAATGATTAATCCCCAAGCCGAGCAAATTAATGCTGGTAAACGTGCGGGGAGACATTCGTTGTTGCAGTCAGAAACAACTCAATTGCTGATTGATAAAGCGCAGGATCATGCAATTGTAGTGCGACTCAAGGGTGGCGATCCCTTTATATTTGGTCGCGGTGGCGAAGAGATGGAAGAATTAGTCAAAGCTGGAATCTCAACGGAAGTCGTGCCAGGTATCACTTCGGGGATTGCAGCAGCAGCATACTCAGGTATTCCTTTGACGCATCGGCTGTATAGTTCGTCAGTGACATTTGTCACTGGCCATGAAGCGGTGGGTAAGTATAGACCGCAAGTGAATTGGAGTGCGATCGCTCACGGTTCCGAAACGATTGTAATTTATATGGGAATTCACAATCTGCCTTATATTGTGGAAGAATTAAGTGCAGCTGGGTTGAATTTAGAAACGCCCATTGCTTTGGTGCGCTGGGGTACACGACCAGAACAAGAAGAATTGATTGGTACTTTAGAGACAATTGTCAAACAGGTAGAGGAAACTGGATTTGGTGCGCCTGCGATCGCAGTTATTGGACAAGTAGTGAATATGCACAGTATTTTATCTGGTTGTCGTCCAGTTTGATTGTCATGCTTGGGGCGATAACAAACCAATGCGAGCCAAAATCTCGCTGCTGACTCGCTCTCCCGATTCCAGTGCCGATTCCATCCCCGGAGATGCGATCGCAGTATGTTCGCCTGCAAAATGAATTCGCTGCCAGGGTTTAGCCATTTTGTCTTGAAAGCGCCGGATTTGTCCGGGGGCAAAGTGGGAATAAGCACCCAGAGCATAGCGATCGCGTCCCCAAGAAACAACGCGCAGAATCTCGACATTTTCCTCTGTTCCAGGGCGAATTCGCGTCAGTTGCGACGAAACATATTTGGCTAATGCGTCTGCACTCATGGCATCCAACTGCTTGGCATTAGTTCCATTTGCCCAGCAGACTAAGCTTTGCACTCGCCCCTGCTTATCCCGAACCGGCAATACACTTTCAAGTAGTGAGTCTGTCCACATCATCGGCGGATAGCCATCAGTTTCCCAGAATGGATGACCAACCTGAAAGCGAATTTGCGTCACTGCTGTGTAGGGCAATTCCTGTACCGCCTGTGCCTGTATTTTTGGTAATGGTGGGGTTATTTCTACCTGGCGCAGCACCGAAAACGGCAACGTCACCACAGCATAATCAGCATCGAACTTTGAACCATCTGAGCAGTAAACTTTTACACTCGTTGCCTGAGAACGAATCGACTCTACCACTTTGTTTAGCTGCACAGGAGACTTGAGAGAGGCTGCCATCTTTTCTGGCAAACGACTGTTACCACTCTGTATATGCATTGGGTGCTGGCTGCGAGTTTGGGCGCGCTGGTCATTCCGTAATGCCCATAGCGCAGAGGTAGTATTTATATTGTTGAATAAAGAACCTGGATTAAAGTTGATTAATCGTAAAGCTTCATTTGAGGCACCTTGAGCGCGGAGATACTTGTCTAGGGGAATATCTAGAAATGAATATTTCGGGTTGAGCCAAGCGATCGCATTTTCTAGGGGATTGTGTTTGCGGAGATAATGACTTAGCAATTCTTGGGGAAGTAGAGAATGTTCGCTGTTTGCTAACTGGTTAGCGGCAGAAATAGCCCAGTCTTTTGGCAGTACTGCTTGTCCTCTAATATACAGCAGCGATTCCTTGTCTAAGCCAAGGCTTGGCTCCGTTGGGACTTGCAAGCGTTCCGCCAATGCTAACAAGCGCCGATATTTTTCGCTCAAAGATTGTGCCCCTGCTTCTGGCTTACCGGGGAGATCGTCTAAAGTATGGACCCGACCACCGACGCGATCGCGTGCCTCTAAAACCGTCACAGAGAAACCCTTGGCTTCTAACAACAATGCTGTATATAAACCAGACAGACCCGCACCGAGAACCAGCACTGAGGTCGGTTTGCTTGCCGCCACCACTTGCCCAGATGCCCGACCGAGAACGAGTAATGCCAATGCTGATTGGCTTGCGCCCCATAATAATTCGCGGCGATTCCAGTTTTTCAATGTCATGTTCTTATTCCTTTGAAGTTTTGGGTGCAAACTTCCGGCGATGTCAAACGACAGGTGTTTCTCAACTTTTTCAGCTGCAAGCGACTCAAACAAACATCTTCTTCGAGTGCGATCGCTATTTCCTGGTTCTATTTTTTAACAAGTTCTTTGTCTAATAACTGCTTCTCCATTTTCGTATGCAAGCGCCTTCGCAAGCTCCTAATTCATCAAAATTAAAGAGATACAAAAACCATATCTTTTACTGGAAATTTTGTATAATTTTTAATGATAGCGATAATTATTATCATAATGAAAATTGCTGTGTTGGCGCAAAGCTTATTGTTTCGTATTCTCCGATAACGCTAGTGTATGATCGATAAGGTTATTCGGTTCTGGTGGGAGTCAGCTACCAGAGGTAACGGGGAAAGTTCGGTGCAAATCCGGCGCTGTCCCGCAACTGTGAACCAATTTGAGATTAAAAAACTAAATCGAAAATCTCAAATTGAGTGAGTCAGGATGCCCGCCGAAATAGATTTATTAGTTTCACATATCTGCGAGGTACAGATGACTACTACTGTAAATATTTCCCCAACTAGTCCCTTGGGTGTTGCTGAACATACTTTATTTGTTTGCAAAACCTGTGCCAGTGTTTGGCAAAATGGAAAACGCTTAGGTGAAAGTGGTGGTGAAAAACTTCTACACCAACTTCAGGAGCTTGCACAAGATTGGGACTTACGAGATGAATTTCCGATTCAGGAAGTTGAATGCATGAGTGCTTGTAATCGTTCTTGTGTAGTCGCCTTTAGTGCCAAAGGCAAATTAACATATTTATTTGGTGATTTAGCCGTTGATGGGAGTGCTTCTGCGGTACTGAAATGTGCCAGTCAATACTATGCTAAAGCAGATGGTTTACTGCCTTGGTCAGAGCGTCCAGAAGCAATGAAAAAGGGCGTTTTAGCAAAGATTCCACCTTTATCTCAATAGACCTTTTGCAGAAATCACAAAATTTGAACCCCACTCCCTGGATTTACCCCCCTTAATCCCCGCGCCGCGATGCCTTGGGGGGAAATATCCGGTTCTCCCCAAGGCTAAGGGCAGGGCTGTTTCATTCCCCAAAGAGCTTTAAAAATCAAGGGTTCTAGCAATTAAAAATTGGTTATTTTGTTACCAGCGTGCTGAGATAATGAACTATTTTACTGGTATTTAAGTGCTTAAATGTTCATCTCATCGTCACCCTTACTTACAATTTTCTTGCTAACCATCTTGACAAATCCTGTTTGAAATGGAATAGACCTCTTGCAAAAATCCTTGAATCACGCCTCCCCAACCCTCCCCTTGTGAAGGGGAGGGGGCAAAGTTTCAAGTTTCCCCCCAATATATCGGGGGGATTAAGGGGGGTCTATTCGACTTATGCAAGAGGTCTAATGAAACAGCCCTGCTTGCTAAGGGGGAGCTAGAGGGGGTCAGAAGGACTTGTGTGTACACCGTAGCTTACTAAGGGGAGGGATTAAGCTGTGGGGTGTTAGGGACTTTTGCAAGATATCTAATGATGCGCGTTTTAATTTTGGGTGGGACGGGTGATGCAGCAGAACTAGCTGCCAAAGTTACAACTATCCAAGGGTTAGAAGTAATCACTTCTCTGGCTGGCCGCACCCGCGAACCGTCAATACCGTTGGGCGATTTGCGAGTTGGAGGCTTCGGTGGTGCGGTTGGATTGGCTAGCTATCTGCAAGTCATGGAAATCGACTTATTAATTGATGCAACCCATCCTTTTGCAACTCAGATTTCCTTCAATGCAGCAGATGCGGCAACGGAAGTTGGAATACCCCGTCTGATGTTAATTCGCCCGCCTTGGGAAAAAGTAAGTGCCGATCGCTGGATTGAAGTTGATAGTGTTGCAGCCGCAGCAACAGCCCTGCAAAACCAGGCACAGCGGGTATTTTTGACAGTTGGTAGACAAGAACTAGCCGCTTTTGCTCACTTGGAGAAAATTTGGTTTTTGATGCGGATGATTGACCCTCCTGGCGATGATGCTTTAGTACCGTCGGGGATGGTATTGTGCGATCGCGGGCCCTTTACCCTCAAGAATGAGAGACAAATTCTGATTCAGAATAACATTGATACCATTGTCAGTAAAAATAGCGGTGGCAATGCTACAAAGCCCAAGATTATTGCAGCGCGAGAAATGGGCGTGAAGATTGTGATGGTAAATCGTCCAGCCATACCGCCAGGGGAGCAGGTTAGTAATGTTGATGCTGCTTTGGCGTGGTTATTAGATCGCTTTGTAGGGTAACTTTAACTAAGTACAGTTTTGCGTAAAAGCGTAGCGTTTTTAATGCAGGAGAACGCATTAACAAGGCGGCCGCCGCATTAACAATGCAAGCCGACGCATTGGCATTGTAGGGTATTGCCTTTCTTTAATTCGCTATGAATTAATGAAATGCTGTACTAAGTGTTGACGTTCGGTCTTAAACCCTTAAATTTACGAGAAAACTTGCGATCTCTCTATAGGCTCTTTGAGACATACAGATTAAAGTAATATAGCAACGGTGATATCATTGCATCAAAATGATACCGTAATTTTATTTAGATATAGAATTCTATCGCCCTGCCAACGGTAGATTATTTCTAAAAGGAGTTTGCTGCAATGTCCACAACCCCAACTACTCGATTAATTTTAGAGACTTTACTCCCCCATCTCAAAGTAGCAGCAGCCTATGCCCATTTTCTACAACCAAAAATTGCTGCACTTCCTGCCAAAGAACAAGCAAACAACTTTTTTAGTGCTGCACTTACTGATGCAGATGTGGCTATTCAAAATCTAGTAGAAGTAGTATTACTAGGAACTTTTCCAGATATTCGCTTTTATGGTGAAGAATATGAAAGTTCTAATAATACCAAATATTTTCGGGCTACCGAACTCGGTTCAGAAGGTGATTACTTAGTAACACTTGACCCGATTGATGGCACGAAATTTTATATGGATGGACATTCTAATTACCAAATTATTCTCAGTATTCTAAATGCAGATGACTTTGAAGCAGTAATTGCCATTTCTCCTGCCCAAAATATTTATTTTTACGCCCTTCGAGGTGAAGGTGCTTTTAAAGGCACGCTGGAGATGAACTTAGAAGCTTGTGCCCCATTAGATATAACATCCGCCAAACCTTCTATTTTGTTGGGATGGGGAATGAATTCCATCGCACATTTATTAAAAGATCGATATCAAGTAATCGATATAGCGGCTGATTACTCTAGTGATATTCAAATTCCCAATCTCAATGGTATTCTCAGTGGCGATTTGAGTGGAGCAGTCATTAAATCGGGCAAATTTCTTGATAGTGCTGCACTCGCTTTTATTGCAAAAGAGGCTGGCTGGATTGTAACTACTCTGGACGGTTCGACTTTACCGCCACTGCATACTTGTCAAAAGTATAGTATGCCTGGATTGCTCGTAGCTGCCTCAAAATCTGTTCATCAAGACCTGCTGTCAGCGCTGCAAAGCGTAGCTGTTTGAGGGTTAATCAATATCGGTTTGGAGATGATTTTTCGATTGTTTGTACCATTTTAGTGTCGCCTATGACAAAGGTAAGGCGGATGACCCTATTAAGTACTTCGCTGCAAAAGAAAATCAAGATTTAGGAGTCGTCAAAGCGCTGCGAAAGCCAGTCTCAAAGCTGGATTTGTCTCCTTTTCCTGCACCATCGCAGACATTAGTGCAATCATTCTAACCTCTCACTGATGGAGATACAGCTAATTTTCAGTCATGGCTTAGACAATGACCGCGATAGAACTTTATTTGGTGTATGCCTGTTTGACGACATTTCTTTAAATCAAATCAAAAAGTAAAATTGTAGGAGTTCAGAAGAAAAAGCAAATGACCGACGCACCTTTCCCAAACCGAATCGACCGCATCGAAGAAATCCTTTTAGGTGTGGCAGAGCGACAAGCCGCCACCCAACAACAACTAAATGAACTCGCCAACAACGTTGACCGAGTTCTGAGTCGTAGTGCGATTTTAGATGACGTACTGCTTGAATTACGCGATAGCCACGAACAACACCAGCGTAATTTTGAAGAACATCAACGGAATTTTGAAGAACATCAACGGAATTTTGAAGAACATCAGCGCACCACAAACGCAGCATTACAAAGTCTTGAGTCAATACTTTTGCAATTAATTAGAAATAACCCAACTTAATTCCCTACCTGCCCCATTCTCTACCCACACACGATTATCATTATCACAAAAACTATTTTGAGTATTTTAACCAATTGACAAAAGGTGCTTTATCTTAACCTTTCACCGATGGGTACTGTTACATCCACAGGTTGATGTTGAAGGTAAGCTAGTTCAAGGTATTCTGTCTAGATCACAAACGACTGGATACCGTCTTCTACGACTTAATATTTCTTTTGACAAAATGAAAATCTGTATTGTTGGCGCTGGTGCGATTGGTGGATATTTAGGGGCAAAACTGGCACTGGTAGGTGAAGAGGTGACACTAATCGCGCGTGGTTATCATTTGGAGGCAATTCAAAAAAATGGGCTGAAGTTACTCATGGCAGACGGTTCCAGCCAAATTGCTACCCCAACTTTGGCAACTAGTGATATTCAGTCAGCAGGGACACAAGATGTAGTAATTTTAACTGTTAAGGCTCACAGTGTACCCGCGATCGCACCTTTTCTCCCTGCACTGTACAATCCTCATACAATGGTGGTGACAGCCCAAAATGGCGTTCCTTGGTGGTACTTTCGTCAGCATGGCGGTGAATATGAAGGTACGCGGATTCAATCTGTTGACCCAGATGGGATTATTGAAGCTAGTATCGGTGCTGAACGTGCTATCGGTTGTGTGGTTTACCCAGCAACTGAGATAATTGAACCAGGTGTAATTAAACATATTGAAGGCGATCGCTTTACTCTTGGTGAAATCGACGGCACTAAAACAGAACGCATCCAATTATTGGCACAAACTTTAAAACAGGCAGGATTCAAAGCACCAATCCGCAATCAAATTCGCACCGAAATTTGGATCAAGTTGTGGGGTAATGTGGCATTTAATCCGCTCAGTGCTTTAACTGGTGCTACTTTAGAGGATATTTGCCGCTATCCCCTCACCCGCGAATTAGCGTGGCAAATGATGACAGAAACTCAAGCGATCGCAGAAAATTTGGGTATAAAGTTTGGCATTACTTTGGAACAGCGAATTAATGGCGCAGAAAACGTTGGTGCCCATAAAACCTCAATGCTACAAGATATTGAAGCCGGACGCGCTACGGAGATAGACGCTATTGTTGGCGCAGTCACAGAATTGGGAAAACTTACTCAAATTCCCACACCTTATATTGATGCTATTTATGCCAGCGTCAAGCTGCTGGAGGCGACCAAACAAAGAAGTCTATTTAATGAAAGGTAAAAGGTCAAACTCTTGACGAATTTCTAACAGTGAACGGTCTAACATTGGTTCAAAGTTAAGAAACGGGACGAAAATCTGATGATTGCGAGTTTTTCGCCACATTGAAATCAACTCTGGCATTAATCGCAGTAATTCCAAAAAGATGGAGCTGTACAAACCAATCATACCATGACGTTTGATCAAGTCTTCATACATCACATCTACAGATGGATTTTGGCGCTCACGCAACCAATCTCTAAATTTGAAGTCACTTGTCCAAAATGTTAGCGGCAAAATCTTAAGTTCATCATACATATCTGTGTCACAGCCATAAATGACGTGACTAGCATCATGGGCAAGCAATATTTTGGCAAAATCCTCTGGTTGAGTGCTGGGATGAGTGAGATCGAAATTGACCGTGTAGTATTCCTCTAGCCCTTGACGTAAAGTTTGAGTGCTATTTTTGCTGGTATATTGGGGTCGAGTTCGCAAAGACATAGGTCTGTGAATAATATTATCGATACCATTAGTATCGATAATATTAAATACAAATGTCAATCACATTGGTAGTTGTCAGAAATAAAAATTAATATGAAGTTATTGCTATATGAGTGAACCTGCTAAAAAGCGCCCTGGAAGACCTCGCAGTGTTGAGTCTCATCAGGCAATTCTGCAAGCGACAATTGATTTACTCATAGAGGTTGGTTTTACTCAGATGAGTGTTGATGCGATCGCTGCCCGTGCTGGAGTAGGCAAAACTACGATTTATCGACGATATAATTCTAAGGAAGAGTTAATTGCAGATGCGATTGAAAGTCTTAGACAAGAAGTTGTGATACCTGATACAGGGAGTTTCTGGGGTGACATCGATTCTCTGATTGAGAGTGCTGCACAACTTACACTCAATTCTTTAGGAAAACAGACTGTTGCTATGATTGTTAGCACTGCATTAACCAATCCTCAGTTCGCTCAGATGTATTGGACAAAATATCTACAGCCTCGACGGGAAGCTTTTGCGATCGTGCTACAACGTGGGAAGGAACGAGGTGAACTTCAGGCAGATGCCGATTCTGATTTATTTTTCGACACAATCAGCAGTATTATGCTTTATGCATCAGTTTTTCCACCTGGTGCTGAATCGTGGGGTGCTTATGTTCGCCGTCTTCTAGATTTTCTGCTCAGAGATAAAGTAGTTTAAAAAATAAATTCAGATTCAAAAGCTTCTGCACAAAACTTCTAGATACACTAAAATATTTGGCTAGCTGCTAATATGACCCTTCTTTCTTAGAGGCTGTCTCTAAAGAAATACCAAGTTCATGAAAAAAAAAGTATGGCTATTAACGATACTGGTTCTAACAGTAGTAGGAATCAGCATCATCGGACATAGTAATTCTCTAAAAGCTGCTTCACCTTTAGGGAAAGACACGCTGACGATGATTACTTCCCCAGATTATCCCCCTTATGAGTTTTATGATACAAAAGGAGGCGATCGCCAAATCGTTGGCTTTGATATAGATATTGCCAAAACCCTTGCTGAAAAACTAGGGTTTAAACTTCAAATAATGGAATCCGATTTTAATGGATTAATCCCTGCACTCCAAGCAAATCGCGCTGACTTTGTAATGGCTGGGATGACTCCGACTCCAGAACGTCAGAAAAATATTGATTTTTCAATTATTTATTACGAAGCCAAAGATACAATTGTCGCTCCTAAAGGTAGCAACCTGAAACAGCCCCAAAACTTATCAGGAAAAAAGGTTGGGGTACAACTAGGAACTATACAAGAACAAAATGCTCAGAAAATTGCTAAAAAAGTTGCGGGTATTCAGCTAAAGCAACTCAACAAAGTGCCGGAAGTAGTTCAGGAAATCAAATCTGGGCGAATTGATGCAGCAATTGTTGAAGATACCGTCGCTAAGGGATTCGCTCAAGCTAACCCAGATTTAGAATTTAATACTATTCCTTCAGAGGAGGCAAGTGGATCAGCGATCGCTTTTCCCAAAGGTTCTTCTTTTGTAGAACCGTTTAACAAAGTCCTTCAACAAATGAAAGACAACGGCACATTGAATAAACTTGTCGCCAAATGGTTTTCACAGAATGTTACCGCCAATCCTGTATCCTCAACTCCTGCCAAAGGCGGATTGAATCTTGACTTCACCAGAATTCTTCCAGATATTCCCTTTATTCTGCGGGGAATCCCTTTAACTTTGTTGTTCACCCTATTATCTGTAACCTTGGGGTTAATCTGGGGAACAATCCTATCTCTATTAAAAATTCTCGGCATCAAGCCGCTTACCTGGGTTGCTAACGCCTACACTTCTGTTTTTCGAGGTACACCTTTGCTATTACAGTTGGCATTAGTTTACTACGCAACACCCCAACTTACAGGCTATGACATTTCCGCATTGGAGGCTGGGGTGCTAACTTTTACGCTGAATTCTGGCGCTTATATGTCGGAAACCATCAGGGGTGGGATTCAGGCGGTGGATAAAGGGCAAAGTGAAGCGGCGATGTCTATGGGTGTTCCCTATTGGTTGATGATGTGGGATGTGATTTTGCCCCAAGCATTAAAGAACATTCTCCCAGCATTGGTAAATGAAACTATCGGATTGCTCAAAGATTCCGCGCTGGTGTCAACCATTGGGGTGGTGGAAATATTACGCAGCGCCCAAATCGTTGGTGCAAATAAGTATATTTATTTTGAACCACTGCTATTTGCAGGGTTAATCTACTATGTTTTGGTAATGGGTATGACCTTGGGTGCATCCGCTTTAGAAAAGAGGTTACGGGAAAGTGAGTAATGTAGTAATTCGCACGGAATTCTTATCTAAATCCTTTGGCAAACTCGACGTACTCAAAGATATTTCCACTGAGTTTTATCAGGGGGAAGTGGTTGCCATACTAGGCCCTTCTGGTTCAGGTAAGTCTACATTTTTGCGATGCATAAACTTGCTAGAACAACCCACTAGAGGAAGAATCTACTTTCACGACCAAGAAATTACCAAGCCCAAGGCAAACATTGCTAAGGTGCGCCAGCATTTGGTGATGGTATTTCAACATTTTAATTTGTTTCCCCACATGAATGTGCTGCAAAATGTCACCTACGCGCCCATAAAGGTGAAAGGAATAAACAAGCAAAAAGCAGAAGAACACGGCTTAGAATTGCTTGCTAAGGTAGGTTTAGAGCCAAAAGCATCTGTCTATCCGTCCAAACTATCTGGGGGACAGAAACAGCGAGTAGCGATCGCCAGGGCATTAGCAATGGAACCAGAGATGATTTTGTTTGATGAACCCACTTCTGCGCTAGATCCAGAAATGGTTAAGGATGTGCTGGAAGTGATGAAAGCTTTAGCGCTATCGGGAATGACAATGGCCATCGTTACTCATGAAATGGGCTTTGCCAGAGAAGTTGCCAATCGGATTATCTTCCTCGACCAGGGAAGTTTAGCAGAAGATACTACTCCTGACGAGTTTTTCCAAAATCCTCAGTGCGATCGCGCCAAGCAATTCTTGGAAAAAATGCTTTAAAACATCAGAAATTCGCCGCTTTTTTTGTATTCTTGAAACTTTTCCAAAACGGGGCGATCGTTTGGCATTAACGTAGGTAAGTCCGCCAAATCAAAAAATTCCAGCGCCAGCGATTCTCCATCTAAGCAACCGAGACTGCCTGACCATTCAACGGCTCGCAAAATTAAAATGAAGTTTTGGACGCGATCGCCATTGGGATAAGTTACAGCTTCAAAGGCTGGGTTGGAAGAAAATCCCACAGCTGCAAAACGCTTAACCGTTAAACCAGTTTCTTCAAAAACCTCTCGTGCTGAACATTCTTCAGCAGATTCACCTACTTCAGGACAACCGCCAGGTAGCCCCCAAAGTTTGAAATCACTCCGCTTTTGCAACAAAACGCGCCCCAAGCTATCTTCAATAATCACACGTGCGCCAAATAATAGAAGTAGGCGATCGCCTACAACTTGTCGTAACTTGCCTAGATAAGAATCTGACCAATTCGCCATAATCTGAGAGAAAGTTTGTAAAGAAACTCTAAAGGTAGTAAATAGCGATCGCCTGAAAACAGGATAATGCAGCTGAACAGGTTAATCCTTCCCATTCAACCTAGAATTATGGCATCTACATCTAAAATCCTCGCCTTTGCAGGCAGCACCCGGATTGATTCTTACAACAAAAAATTGGTAAAAATCGCGGCGGCTGGCGCTAAGGCAGCAGGTGCAGAAGTGACTTATATAGACCTCCGCGATTTGCCTTTACCTCTCTATGATGAAGATTTGGAAGCTCAAGAAGGACTACCAGCCAACGCCCGTACTTTCAAGGATTTGCTAATTTCTCATCAAGGATTGCTGATTGCTTCGCCGGAATATAACAGCTCACTCACAGCAGTTTTGAAAAATGCCATTGACTGGGCATCCCGTCCAGCCCCAAACGAAGCACCGTTAGCTGCTTTTGCAGGTAAAGTTGCTACTATTATGAGCGCTTCCCCAGGTGCTCTTGGTGGTTTGCGGGGGTTGGTTCACCTGCGGTCTATTTTGGGAAACATCAAAGTTTTAGTACTTCCTGACCAGATAGCCTTACCCAAAGCTTACGAAGCCTTTAATGCTGATGGCACGTTAAAAGATCCGAAACAGCAAGAATCTATTGAGCTGTTAGGCGATGGCTTAACAAAGATATTGCTGAAGCTTAACTAAATTTTATGCAGTCCCTCTTTGGTTAAAGACACAGCACCGAATGGCACTAAGAATTGCTCTAAGCTATACGGAATAAGGGCTATAGCTTTGAAAGCTATTGAACAGTGGAGGAGGAGTCAGGCGGTCGTCCTTGATGCAGTGTCATGGAAGCGATCGCCCTGCTAGAAACGAACCACGCGTTCGTAAACGTCGTCCAAAAGCTTACCCCTTAATGACAAAACCAAGGAATGAATTACGCAAGCAATTGCAAACTGCTTAAACCAAAAGGGTTTCAGCTTTTCAAGCGTGCCATTCGTTCATGATTTGATCTCTAATATTAATGTGACTGTCGCGATGGCGTACCCGCCCGCTCTCTTGCGATCGCAATTGGGTTTGTAGCAACTCCAATCTGTGTGGTACAAGTCTTTCGCAGTTGTATATTGCTCTATTTGCGATACTGTCTGGGTGGAATTCTCTTGGTTCTTTCTATCTAAATCGTAATGAGTTCCATTGCCCAACTTCTTTCAGATTCTTACAATGATTTGTCAGATTCTTATGGTGCTGGCGAATTTGTGATTGATGAGCTGCGGAAGGTTGTGACTTCAGAATGTTGCGTGATGTGCGCTAGGCAGCTTTGGATGCAACTTCCTGTACTACTGCAAGTTCTAAACGCTTCACTCCTGCCGATAAAAAGGCAGTTGCAGCCCGATCACTCTGGGCCCGATCCACATCCATCAGTGGTGTAGATGAAATCGTGAGGGCGAGGCGATCGCCCAAGGTCGCAACTCCAACAATCCGCCCTACCACACTTAGCATGACAGCAGGTGCATGGAGTGCTTCAATCCGAATGTTGCCGTATTGTTGAGCCATCTCGATGCGCCCGAGATTTGTGATGGTTAGTTGACAGGGATATTGCGATCGCGCTGCTTCAGCAAAGGCAGTGGCATCGGTGAGATTCGCCATTGCGGGTTGTCGGAGTTGGCGCTCCTCGACTAACTGCTGGGCAATGTCGATTTGTGAGAGTTGAGATTTGACCGATCGCGCAACGTCCCAAAACGCAGAATCCGCCTGAAGAAAATGAGTCGTCATACACAAGCAAAAATAAAGCCCAACTCCATCTGGCATCGGCAAGGATAGATGCGATCGCACGTTGACCGGGTGTAAACATCGCATCACATCGCTGGGTTTAACGTCTTGCTGAGTGAGCGTGAGCAAGAACGCCGCGCTGATTGCACCGTGTACGGTTGTGTGTTCGGCTCGACTGCGTTGGATCAGTTGCTGGGTGAGTTCGGGAGAGAGGACAACGGTGCGAATGTGGGGTGGGGGACGACGAGACAGGGGTGGTATATAGTCCGTGGGCTTAGGAGTAGCTTCTTTCCAGGGTTCGATGCCAGGAAGCGCTGATTCGAGCGATAATGCCGCACAAAGGTGCGATCGCTCAAATATTTTGCCTCCTAATCCTTGGACAATATCTCGCATCAGATAAACGCCAGATAACCCATCTGCGATCGCATGATGGCAAATAATCATCAGTTCGGATTCAGCCCCCGATTGCAGCAGCACGACTCGCAGTAAGGATGCAACCTGCCAATCCAACGAGCGAGCCAGTTCGACTTCGAGTTCTGCTTGCCACTGCCACTTGTCCGTTCTCGTGACCAGCCGCAGCGGAATTTCGTCGTCGGTTTCGACAAATTTAGGCTGTCCGATCGCGTCAGGGGCGATGCGGACTCGCAGCAGCGGATGGCGTTGCTGAACTTGCCTGAGTACCGTCGAAAGTTGATCGACACTGAACTGCCCCTGAAGTTTCGCAACGGTGGCAAAATCCATTGGATAAAACTGGTTGTAGAGCCAAAATGAATGTTCAAATGCACCTAAATACCGTTCCATGAGTGACTCCTATTGCTTCTCGACAGAAACTGAATTACGACAGAGAAGTATTTGAACAACGTTATCGAGCAAGACATCGCAACATTAAACGCATCGTGAAACCGATAAGATAAGCGGCGGCAGATGAATGGAACTAAGAAAAGCTGAAACACTTGTAAATTAAGCTGTTTGCTTTCATATTTCGTAATTCGTGCCGGGGTTTGGTCATCAAGGGGTAAATTTTTGGGCGACGTTTGCGGACTCGTGGTTCACTTCTACCTGGGCGATCGCTCACAGCTTTGTGAGCAATAACTTTAAGTAACGTGCGATAAATTTGAAGACGTTTTGTTGAAGTTGCGGCTAACAATTCGGATTTCTCATGGATGTTTTCCGGGCTTGATGCTTACGAAATACTGCATCACAATCACATTTTTTAATCGCAACTAAATCAGCATAAGCGCAAAATGCTCTATCTCCTAAAAGCACCTCATTGGGTTTGAGTAAACTGTACACCTTTCTTGCTAGTTGAATATCATGGGTGTTCAGAACATCGATAATTAAAGCAACAGCAGCACCTGTTGCCAAACTGAATATCACACCAATTTTCGCAATGGGGAATCCACATCCAGGCAAGTGAAGTCTTGGGCTGAGGGTATGCTTTCTGATTTTCAATAGTGTCTGGCATTGATACTGTAGACCCATCTATCACCTTGACGTTTCGACCACACCATAAATATTCTGTTGTCACTTTTTCTGACAAACTTTCCCCAGTCTTATGAAAAAGTTTTTGTAATAATGTTTCTGGTAATCTTGACCGAGCTTGACAATAGGCACTTGTATCCGTCGTTCGCGGAGCGTCTCGAAGAGAGGGGATTTCTACTTCCAAGCCAGCCAAATAAGTAATGACTTTACTGACTGCATTATGGCAACTTTTATCACTATCCAAAACCTGAGATAAAAATGCCCAAATCGTTACGATTGGGTCAAACAATCGCTGATAATATCTAATTTTTAGCTCATTCATGGCTTGCTCAATTACAGAAGATGATAATAGCTCTTTAAAAGGCAATCCCAAACTTTGAGTAAATTTATCCTTGAGAATTCGTACTCGTAGTGTCACAGTGGTATTTATGTTGTTGGCTTATTCGTATCAATGAAAGTATTTCATGAACGAGTAAGCTTTTCCTATCTAAAATAAATTTTGGGCAACCCGTACATCTAATTCCACTGTCTCTATCAGGCACAGCGATGGCGTACCCGCCCGCCGCAGGCGATCGCAAAGGGCGCTGAACGAAAACAGCGATGCCGTTCGCGGAGCGTCTCGTAGAGAAGGCGGCGAGGGGAGCAGCACTGCATCAAGGACAATCGTCTGCCCCATCCCGACATTGTTCAATAGCTTTAAAATCTGTAGCGCTTATCCTGCATAGCTTAGAGCTTTTCTTAGTACCATTCGACACAGCACCACTGAGCGGTTCGGTGGTAAAGTCAGTTATCGAGTGATGTTATCCCTCTTTTATTACTACGGGGAAAGTTTTCTCAGAAAGAAAACCGGAAACAGTAAGTAACAGGGATGTTACGCCGCGCAGACAAGCAGTAAGCACAGTGGGCTTCATAGATAACTATTGTCAACACTATTATTCGGTATTTGAGGATGTAAAGAGGGATCATTTTGAAACTTTGAGAAAGGATGTACCTTAATCAAAAAGCGTGTAGGCGTAGGCTGCCCTTAGATATCGCTTAGTACTCTTAGTTGTGGATATTGAAAAAATTTTTACCTTTTTTCATCTCGCCACAAAGCAATACCGCCTAATAAACCAGTGATATTGGGGATAAGTTTGACATTTAACGGTAGCTGTAAATTCACTCTCACAGCTTCACCACCGCCAATGTAAAGGTAGTCATAATTAAACAGATGTTGCAAAGATGCGATCGCTTTTTCTAAACGCCTATTCCATCTTTTCTCACCAATTTTTTCTAACTCTGCACGCCCCAACTGCTGCTCAAAAGTTTCTCCTTTGCGAAACGGATGATGCCCCATTTCCATATTTGGTACTAGCTTACCATCTAGAAATAAAGCCGAACCAAACCCCGTACCCAGAGTAATCACCAATTCGACACCTTTACCTGCGATCGCACCAAACCCCTGCATATCTGCATCATTAATCACCCGTACAGGCTTGTTTAAGTGTTTTAATAATGCTGTTTCCAAATCAAATCCGATCCAATCTGGATGTAAGTTTACCGCTGTCTCTGTGACTCCACATCGTACCACACCAGGAAAACCGACCGAAACGCGATGAAATTCACCTTGAGCCGCTGCTAACACCACAATTGCATTAATTACAACCTCTGGTGTCGCAGGTTGCGGTGTATCTAAACGCGCCCTTTCCGTTACAGGATTTCCCGTAATATCCAAAACCATAGCCTTAACGCCACTACCGCCAATATCAACTGATAGGGTACGAATCGATCCATTTTCTTTAACCATTGAGTTACATCCTTGTTAATACTTGTTATTTCGTTATTATGCTCTGCTGCGTTTGATCATATCTGGATATTTGGAGAGTCTTTATATTGCTAGGGATATGGGGAAGCAGGGGAGCAGGGCAGCAAGGGAGAAGTTGCAGTAAGTTTTTCGCCTCTGCCCCTCTGCTCCCCTGCCCCTCTGCCTCTTGTACCCGATGCCCAAAGTTAAAAATCCCATACATTCGATGCCGGACAGCATCTAGATTTGTTAATCTAAGAATAATAGAGATAGTACTGGCGTAGCTGCTTAAAATCTATCGGGCAGCAAATTTCTATTGAAAGTAATATAAGAGAAAGAATTATGACGGCGTTTGAACCTCAAAGCATCCGCTCGTATAGACAAGAAGATGTCCAACAAATTCTGCACTTAGCGATCGCTCGTCAAGCAGATGATAAAGACACAGAATTTTCTTATGAGCATATATTAGAAATTGCTGCTGAGTTAGAAATTTCACCTGAGTCTTTAAAATTAGCAGAACGCGATTGGGTATTACAACAGGGTCAAGTTCAACAGCGAAAAGCTTTTGACGCCTACCGTATCAGAAGATTTCAGAAGCGTTTAAGCAAATATGCAATTTTCAATGGCTTTTTTATACTGCTTGATTTAATCACTGGTGGCGGAATTTCTTGGTCGCTCTACATTTTGCTATTCTGCGGATTGCCTGTAGGGCTTGATGTCTGGAATACCTTTCAAATTAAAGGCGAAGAGTATGAAATGGCATTCCAAAAGTGGAGTCGTAACCATCAGATTAAGAAAACCATCAGCACAGTTTTGAATAAGTGGTTTAAGGTATTACAGGCTTAATCAAAACTTTCTCTAACGCTAACGCTAATTCATCTCTACTTTATTCCCCCAGAAACGGCTACGGTGTACACACAAGTCTGAAGTAGTTTATGAATCTGGTTTTTCGCGTCAGTTTTACCCCACCCTAACTCTCCCCTTTCTAAGGGGAGGGAACTAGATTCCTGTTTCCCCTCTTTCCAAGGGGGGAACTAGATTTTCCGGTTTTCCCCCAATGCATCGGGGGGATTAAGGGGGGTAATTTGACTTGTGTGTACACCATAGTCAGAAACGGGCGGAATGTTTTGCGATCAAACTAACTAGATACTGAATTAACCGCCTCGGAAGCCTTCTCGGCTGGTGGAAAGCCACCCATACGAATCTCAGAAGTGAAGGAAGTGATACTAAATCCACCAAAACTCTTGAGGACATTTACCCGCATTCGCAAATTGGGGCTAGCAAACCACAGGCGTTCCTCTGAGAAGATGGTTTCATCCTCTGTAGTTAGGATCAAAGCACCATCACTGTCAATTTTATAGCGTCCGGCAACTGGAGTTTTATTGACATCAACTATTTCTCGCAGTAACCTGCCTTGGGCCGGATTATCCGCATCAGGTACTGAAACTAATACAGTTGAACCACTATGTTTTGTTTGATCCTTGTCCATTGTGCCGTTCCAGGTAATTTTGGTAGCACAGGAAGCAGAACTAGGATTAATGTTGTAATTTTGACACAGCTTGACGGCTTCTGGATGATCTACTGCCAGCGCCTCAATGATGATATCTGACTTGCTATGTTCCGATTGGTTAAAAGCCAAATGTTGACTAGTACGATGAGAAAACCATTTACCAGCACTTAACTGAAAAAACTCTTCAATATTCATGAATGAAATTACCCTGCATCAAAATGCTAAAATTCCCACTTAATTATTATTAAAAGGTAGCAGGAGGCTTTAATATTAAGCTTGATTGCCTATTTCCTCAAGCTTCTTCAGGCCAATTCTGGCTGCCTCAGCAACGTTGAAATGATTGTCTTTTTCCAGGTATTTTAAAGCTGAGACACTCTTGGGAGTGGGAAGATTTCCCAAAGCTTCTGCCAAACGCTGCCTAACTAACCAATCATCTGATTCGGCGAAGCGCAGGATCTTATCTACAGATTCGATGTCTTGAATTTCTCCCAGTGCAGAGATTGCAGCTTGTTGCAACACTACTTCTTTGCTATCCAATGCCTGAAGAAGAATTTGACGGGCACGGGGATCTTTAATATTACCTAGAGAAACAGCTGCACTAAAACGTACTAGCCAATCAGTATCTTCATAAAATGCCCGTGAAAGTACCTCAAAGGCTCTGGCATCACCCAAATATCCTAAAGCACCAGCGGCATCAGCGCGCATACCATAATCAGGATCATTTTCGAGAATTTTTACCAAAATAGAATAACATTCTGGTGTTGGCTTGATTCCTAGAGCAAATATTGCCATCGATCGCAGTTGCAAAGATTCGTCGTCTAGTACCTTTTTAATCAAAGGTACTGCATCCTCAGCTGCAACGTGACGCAGATTAGCAAGGGCTACCATGCGATCGCGTAAATTCGGACTTTCTAGCTGAGTAGAAATTTCTTGTAAGCTTAGAGCTGCCATTTAGTTCAAAGCGTTTTCTTTACTTATCTTAATTTACCCGATCTGTTCATCAGGCTGTCGCCATAGTGAAGTAGGAGTTTGGCGACTTTACAAAATGGCTCAATTATGAATGATAAAAAAGCGATCGCGCTTACACCAGTTGCAGAAGTCGGTGTAAAGCATCTGCCAATTGGGAAAATCACCCGCATCCATAGCCCTTTCTAAGAAAAGGCGTACTTGGCAATTCGTTTCTAAATATTAAGTACATCTTCATCGTCAATTGGTACGAGTAGTTCTGCAGATCGCAAAAAAGCCGCATAACTGGCAAATAACAACATATTAGCGTTTTTAAAATAGTATTTGGGGTAGTAGTCGATTATGTACTTTTGTAAAGATGTAACAAGAAGTTGCGTAAAGTTATTAGCTTGACCTGAGTAACTTAATACAAGTTCCCTTAAACATAAAATCACAAGCTGAAAAAACTGCTTTGCAAAAATCTCTCTGGGAAAAAATACAAATGCTAGCAGGAATAGATTGTATGAAAATTAGTAAGCATGAGTCAACAGATTTTCCTATAGAAATCCAAGTAATACCTACACAGTCAGAAAAAATTATTGACCGACCTTCAGAACCTAAGAACAATTCAGACCTTGAAAATAAAGAGGAAAAACAACAACGTCTAGCTATTCTAGCAGAAGACACACGACGTAGGCTGAAACGAAGTGCTATGGACATTTATTGCATTGGTGTCAACTTGTTAGAAGCTCAAAAAATTACCGAACATGGCGAGTTTCTACCTTGGCTACGACAAGAGTTCGGAATGGGAAAAACTTCAGCCTATGAGTTTATTCACGTTGCCAGAGCATTTGAGTCCAAAATTCCGATTATCGGAAATTTGATTAATGGTATTACTCCTACTGCTCTCTATAAACTAGCTGCTCCTAGTACATCTGAAGCTGCTATAGATGAAGCAATAAATCTTTTGAAGGCAGGCGAAGTAGTTGATCCAGATGTTGCTAAAAATCTCATTAAAAAATATAGAAATCCTAAAGTAGTAAAAGAAGAGCAACAAAAATATTCTTCAGTTAGTCAACAGAGGGATACAAATCAAGTAGAGGCATTAGTCTTACCTAAGGCTGAGGTTTCTAGTATTGAACAAACAACCACTCATCTGCCACTTTCTTCTCCACTTCAACCGAATGAACTACAAAAATTGGTAGCGGAGCGTGATACTTATAAAGCACAACTAGAAGTACTGCAAATAAAGAATCAGAAACTTCAGCTAGATATTGCAAAACTTCGTTCAGAATTAACTTTATTACAAACTAGTAAAGCTAACAGTAGTTAGGGGAGCCTCTGATACTTACCTAAGCCTGAATTATTGAGCTAACTTTCATCTAGTAGAATCAATAGATATCTCCAAAAATTAAATATGTGTTATCCATAAACCTTGTAGAGATTTAGCATTGCTACGTCTCTACATTCATTTAAACTCATATTTCTAATATGCTCGTTTGAAGCTTGCGATTATAAAAAGTTGCCAGAAATGAGTGAGTTTATAATTTACATAGCCATGATTTTTTTGATGTTAAAACGTCTTCTAAAGTGCCATTCACTATTTTACAATCTCTTCCAGTGCTAGCCTTTAGCAAGCCTCTATACATCTACGTTTTATTTGAAAATCTATTTTTGGTAAATTCCTAAACTGGAAAAATTCTCCAGTTTTAGATTTGCATGAAAAACGAACAAGCTCAAATAAGTAAGAAAAGAAAAATATTTAAAAACAATTTTTTTGAATGTGGTAAGTTAAGTAAATAAGGCAATATCCTGAAAATTATAAAAATTAAAAATAAAAAGAAGAATACTTGTATTTTTTTGAAAAAGATGGTAAATATAAAACCAAGCAGCACACTACTAAAAAGCTTAGTGTTTTTATATGTAGACGTATTGGCAATTATTTTGGTAGATAATGCTGCAAAAATTAACACAAGATAAATTTCAATAATTAGCCGTCGAATCGAGAAGCTTATACGGGGAAAAACTTTGGAATTTAGCAATAAAGCTCAGAAACACTTTTGGATAATTAATTCGATAAATTATAACCAAATAGAAAGTTTCTAGAATCTTGCATAAAACTCAAATAATAGACTGATTATTATTGGAAGGGTTAAAGAAACAAGATTCTTAAGTTTAGACATTACAACTCAATCAATAGTTGCAATTAGGAGATTTAAAGCAATGATTATAGTTATGAAATTAGGTACGCCATCAACAGAAATCGAACGTGTTGTTAAAGAACTTAGTCGTTATGAAATCACCCCAGAAGTATGTCAAGGTCAACACAAAACAGTAATTGGCTTAGTTGGTGAAACGGCAGAAATTGACACTAGGCAGATTCAAAATCTTAGCCTTTTTATTGAGCAAGTGATCCGAGTAAAAAAACCATTTAAACGTGCTTCTTTAGAATTCCGCTATGGAGAACATAGTGAAGTGGTTGTACCCACACCTAATGGAGCTGTTACCTTTGGACAAACCCATCCTTTAGTTGTAGTTGCTGGGCCATGTTCTGTTGAAAATGAGGAAATGATTGTTGAAACAGCACAGATAGTAAAAGCAGCAGGGGCACAGTTCCTACGAGGTGGGGCGTACAAACCTCGGACTTCACCTTATGCATTCCAAGGACATGGCGAAAGCGCATTAGGTTTGTTAGCAAAAGCTCGTGAAGCTACTGGTTTGGGTATTATCACAGAAGTCATGGATGCAGCTGATTTAGACAAGATTGTTGAAGTAGCAGACGTGATCCAAATTGGTGCCCGCAATATGCAGAATTTCTCCCTACTGAAGAAAGTAGGCACTACAGGTAAAGCAGTCTTATTGAAGCGGGGACTGTCAGCCACAATTGAAGATTGGTTGATGTCAGCTGAATATATTTTGGCAGCAGGCAATCCCAATGTAATTTTGTGTGAGCGGGGAATTCGCACCTTTGACCGACAGTATACACGGAATACCCTTGATATATCTGCAATCCCTGTCTTGCGGACTTTGACTCACTTACCAATTATGATTGACCCTAGCCACGCCACCGGGAAATCAGAGTTTGTCCAACCGATGACCTTGGCAGCGATCGCAGCTGGCGCAGATTCCTTAATGATTGAAGTTCACCCTAACCCAGCTAAGGCTCTTTCAGATGGCCCTCAGTCTTTAACACCGGAAGCATTTGAAGACTTAATGCTAGAAATGGCTTCTTTAGGTAAGTTCTTTGGTCGTTGGTCTAAACAACATAGCACCACTGTTACCCCCAAGTTTGCTGCACGAGTTTCTGCCACCGCCAGTAGTGCTTTATAAGCGTGCCATTTCCCTGAAATATCTCTGACAAAGCAACAAAGGCACAACTCCCAACAAGGACATCCAATCAGTCCATCATCTGTGCAATCTAAATAATAATTGGAAGTTCAATGAATACAACATCACTCAACAAAAACAAGACCTTTCAATCTTCTGCAACCTCCGTAGTAAATTCCAGCAAAACTGTAATTGTAGGCAACCAAGACCTAACGATAGACGAAGTAGCTAGTGTGTCCCGTCATGGTGTTCAAGTACGCCTAACCGATAATCGAGATGTTGTCCAAGGAGTTCAAGCATCGTGTGATTACATTAGTGATGCTGTGGAATCTGGTCAACCAATTTATGGCGTGACAAGTGGTTTTGGTGGCATGGCCAATGTTGTCATTTCCCCTGAATCTGCGGCACTGCTTCAGAACAACCTAATTTGGTATCACAAAACTGGAGCCGGACAAAAATTACCGCTAGCTGATGTCCGAGCCGCCATGCTTTTGCGTGCTAACTCCCACTTGCATGGTGCATCTGGTATTCGTCTAGAACTTATCCAGCGTATGGAAACTTTCTTAAATGCTGGTGTTACACCCCATGTATATGAATTTGGATCTATTGGTGCAAGCGGTGATTTAGTGCCTTTATCCTACATCACTGGGGCATTGGTTGGTTTAGACCGCTGCTATACTGTTGACTTTAACGGCGAAGAAATCGATGCGCCGACAGCGTTGAGTCATCTGGGTTTAGAGCCATTGCAATTACTTCCTAAAGAAGGATTGGCAATGATGAATGGCACCTCAGTCATGACAGGTATTGCTGCCAATTGTGTCTACGACACCAGAGTTTTATTAGCTCTCTCAATGGGGGCACATGCCCTAGCAATTCAAGGTTTGAATGGTACCAATCAATCATTCCACCCATTTATTCATCAACTCAAACCACATTCAGGGCAAAAATGGGCTGCGAACCAAATGCTGAACTTACTAGCAGGTTCACGCTTAGTCCGCGAAGAACTAGATGGTTCTCACAACTATCGGGGTGGAGATCCAATTCAAGACCGTTATTCACTGCGCTGTTTACCACAATATATGGGGCCGATTGTAGATGGGATCGAGCAGATTAAAAAACAAATCGAAGTAGAAATTAATTCTGTCACCGACAACCCGCTAATCGATGTTGAGAACCAAGTTAGCTATCATGGCGGTAATTTCTTAGGGCAGTACATCGGTGTAGGAATGGATCAGCTGCGCTACTACATCGGGTTGTTGGCTAAACATTTAGATGTGCAAATAGCCTACCTGGTAGCGCCAGAATTTAACAATGGACTGCCAGCATCTTTAGTGGGGAACCGAGAGCGCAGTGTCAACATGGGGCTAAAAGGTCTGCAAATATCTGGGAACTCCATCATGCCATTGTTAACCTTCTATGGAAATTCGATCGCAGACAGATTTCCTACCCATGCCGAACAATTTAACCAAAATATCAACAGCCAAGGTTTTGCTTCTGCAAACTTAGCGCGCCAGTCAGTAGAAATCTTCCAGAAATACATGGCAATTGCTCTGATGTTTGGGGTGCAAGCGGTTGATTTACGTACTTACGTCGTTGCTGACCATTATGATGCCCGCGCTACTCTCTCACCAGCAACTAGAGATTTGTATATGGCAGTGCGCGATGTTGTTGGACAACCAGCTTCAGCTGACCGCCCTTACATTTGGAACGACCACGAACAAGCTCTAGACGAACACATTGTCCGCATTGCAGATGATATTGCTTGTGGTGGGCAAATCGTCACCGTGATTAACAACAGTCTTTGCGCCAACGAATGAGCAATGGGCAGTGCAAAGTAACGAAAAAAAGAGAGTAGAGAGTGGGTTAATCCCTACTCCCTGCTCCCCATAAAAAATTTCTAATTTAGTTATAGTATGAACATCGCACACCATGTTGAGCGGGGTCAACGTTTATTTCCTGACAAAATCGCCCTAATTTTTGAAGATACATCTTTTACCTACCATCAGCTTGACCAGCTAGCCAATCGTATGGCCAATGGTTTACGTGGATTGGGGGTCAAAAAAGGCGATCGCGTGGCCCTATTTCTGCCAAACATTCCAGAGTTCGTCATTTCCTATCTTGGCATTCTCAAAATCGGCGCAGTGGCTGTCTCAGTCAACGTCATGCTCAAAAGTGCTGAAGTCAGCTTTATTCTCAACGACTGTGCCGCCAAAGCTGTCATTACCACTCAGTTGCAAAGCGAACAAGTGCAACAGGCAGACTTACCTGAACTGCAACACATTTTAATTGCAGAAGGTAGCGTCACTCAGGGAATTAGCCTAGTACAACTCATGGAAAATGCTTCTCCTTACGCCCGTGCTGTCGAATTGGATCGCCACGCTCCTGCAAGCATCGTTTACACATCAGGCACCACAGGTTTCCCCAAAGGAGCTACTCTTTCTCACGGCAACATCATTTCTAATATGTATTCTCACAACCGTTGTTGTGGAATGCAACCGGACGACCGATTGCTACTTTATTTACCACTATTTCATTGCTTTGGTCAAAACGCTATTCTCAACGCTGGACTTAACGTTTGTGCAAGTATCATCCTGCAACGTCGGTTTAAGCTTGAGCAAGCTCTGGAAAACATCAGCACAAATCAAGTGACAATGTTTTTTGGTGTGCCGACGATATACATCAATCTGCTAAATACAGATACCTCTGCCTATCGCCTTGAGAATGTGCGTTATTACTTTTCAGCAGCGGCACCCATGCCGACGGAAGTCGCCCAGAATTGGCTAGAGAAATATGGAAAATTTATTCATGAAGGATATGGTCTCACGGAAACATCGCCATGTGCTTGTTATAACCACGACCTGAAATATAAGCTTGGTTCGATTGGGATGCCAATTGAGAATGTAGAAATGAAGATTGTTGATGCTGATGGTCATCCAGTAGAACCAGGCGAAGAGGGTGAAATCGTTATTAAGGGTCCAAACGTTATGCTTGGTTATTGGAATCGCCCCTTTGAAACCGCCCAAGTCATTAAAAATGGTTGGTTCCATACTGGCGATATTGGTCGGATGGATGAAGACGGCTTTTTCTACATCGTAGATCGCCTAAAAGATATGATCAACATTTCTGGATTTAAGGTCTATCCTAGTGAAGTAGAAAATGTCATATATCAACATCCTGCAATTGCCGAGGCTGCTGTATTCGGAATTCCAGATAGGCTCAAGGGTGAGATAGTGCAAGCAAACATCGTACTTAAGTCTGGCTACGCAGTTACAGAAGAACAAATTATTGATTTTTGTTCTCGTCGGATAGCAACTTATAAACTTCCCCGTGTGATTAACTTTGTGGATTCACTGCCCAAAAATCCGACTGGGAAAGTCCTCAAGCGAGTTTTACGTCAGAAATTAATTCCTCAATACGCTACTATTACCACCTGAATCAGAATTTTAGCCAACTACTCAAGTAACCTAAAAAGAGGTTCATCTCATGCAACAGTCTGATATTAAATCGAATCAAATCTGGACTAAAAAATCTAATAGTAATACCATTTTCGCGCAACATACAGGCTCTTCTTTAGTACTATCTCCGAATGAAAAGTCTAGCCAATCAGAATCTACTGGGCTAACAGTTGCAGATGCTCTAGTCAAAATGCTAGAAGATTTAGGAGTACGCCATGCTTTTGGTGTTTCTGGTGGTGCGATTGCCTCACTCTGGGCAAGCTTAGAACATAGCTCCATCGATGTGCTACACTTCCGCCACGAATCAGGAGCAGCCTTTGCCGCGATTGAGTCGTACTTTGCAAATAATCGCCCTGTTGTTGTGTTTACTACCACAGGCCCAGGCATTACTAACGCTCTGACTGGACTGTTCGCGGCACGTTGGGATGGTGCGAAGGTGATTTTATTATCTGCTGCTACTGCTGCCCCACAACGTGGACGCTGGGCTTTCCAAGAAACTAGTACTTACACAATGCCAAGTGAAGTTTTTTGTACTTCTGGCTCGCTGTTCAACTATGCTACTAGTATTGAGACTGGTGATGAATTGCCAGAAATTGCTCGCAGACTTGCTGTAGGTTTGGCACGCCCAGGGGGATTTGTGACTCATTTGAGTGTCCCCACAATTATCCAATCCAGTTTCTTCAGAGCATCATTGCCTCGCGTGAGTTTCTCGCAAACTCTGTCCACTGCCGGAGAGGATGCGATCGCCAAATCTGTACAGTTACTTTCGGAAAGTCCGTTTGCCATTTGGGTAGGCTATGGCGCTAGAGGCGCAGCCGAGGAAATCCGCCAACTGGCGGAGAGAACCGGAGTTGCCATCATGTCTTCGCCGCGTGGTAAGGGCATCTTTCCTGAAAATCATCCGCAGTACTTGGGCGTAACTGGCTTTGGCGGGCATAACTCGGTTGTAAAATATATGCAAGAGCAACGTCCAGGGCGTGTACTGGTTTTGGGAACCCGCCTTGGTGAGTTTACCTCCTTCTGGAGTCCAGCGATGGTTCCCGCAAAAGGATTTGTCCATGTAGACATTGACCCAGAAGTGCCGGGAACCGCATATCCATCTGTTGAGACTTTATCCATTCAATCAGATGTGCAAGTCTTCGTCAAAGAACTACTCAAGTACTTTCCTAAGCGTTCTGGACACAGCCCTGTATTTCCTAATCCTCAGCGTGTCCCACTCCTACCCCAAGCCGAAGGTCTAGTGCGCCCAGATATACTGATGGATACAATTCAACAAGTATTTATTGATCGGGGCGATGCAGTAGTGATGACCGAAGCAGGAAACTCTTTTGCTTGGGGCACCCACATACTGCGATTTACTAGACCAGATCGCTATCGGGTTAGCACTGGGTTCGGCTCGATGGGTCATGCGGCCACTGGTGTCTTGGGTGCTGCATTGGCACGAAATAACAAAGCCGTCGCTATTCTTGGGGATGGTGCGATGCTAATGAACAATGAGGTCAGCACCGCTGTCAAATACCAGATTCCCTGTGTCTGGATTGTCTTGAATGACTCAAGCTATAACATGTGCGCTCAAGGCATGACATTGTTGGGATTTAAAGGTGTAGATACGCAGATGCCACCAACGGATTTTGTAGCAATTGCCCGAGGTATGGGAGCCGATGGCATTCGTGTTGACAGGGAAACTGACCTCCAGTCTGCTTTAGAGAAAGCATTCGCTGCTAACGTGCCGTTCGTTGTTGATGTCATCATTAATGATACACAACACGCGCCGTTTGGCAACCGTATTCAGAGTTTGATTGAACAAGGTGCTAAAGAAACAAATACTAAGTAATCAACAGGAGATTTGTGATGATTAACCCAGCAGTAGGCATTCGCTCAATTGCACTAACCTTCCCTAGCATTGTACGTACAAACGACTATTGGCAAAATAAATACCCAAACTTAGTAAATGTTGCCGAGCAAAAAGCCTTAGCCAAGTTGTTTTCCGCCAGTAACTCCAATGAAAAAACTTGCGAGTTTGACCAAGAAATGATACCTTATATGTCAGACCCATTCCGTGGAGCCAATGAGCGCCGGGTACTAGCAGCAAATGAGTCTTCTATGACTTTGGAGAAGCGCGTGGCATTTGATGCGATCGCTGCCGCAGAGATGTCCACCGATGATCTAGACTTGATGATAGTCACTTCCCTATTCCCCGAACGGATTGCCCCCGGGAATGCTTCCTTCTTGGTGGGGGAAATGGGCTTGCGTTGTCCTGCCTGGAATCTTGAGTCTACTTGCTCTAGCGCTTTGGTGGCTCTCCAGACTGCTAATGCCCTAGTGCAAACTGGAGCGTACCGCAATGTATTAGTGGTCATCTCTTGCATATATTCTCGCTTTGTAGATGAAGACGATACTTTATCTTGGTTTATGGGCGACGGTGCTGGAGCCTTTGTAGTCAGCGCGCTCAAACCTAACCAAGGAGTCTTAGGAACTAAAATCATTCATACTGCTGCAACCTGCGGAGCCTTCTTTAATGAACTCACATTAGACGCTCAAGGCAACCCACGGATGCGTATTCAGAATGGCAAAAACGCCAGCCAGCAGATCCGGGGTACAGGTGTAGAGTTTGTGCGTGCTTGCAGTCTGGGTGCGGTTGAAGCTGCTGGAGTCAGTCTCAATGATATTCAATTCTTTGCTTTCAATACACCCACTGCTTGGTATGCAAACTTGTGTGTGCGCGCCTTAGGCATTGATCCTGAGCGCACAATCAATCTCTACGCGCAGTATGCAAACATTGGGCCAGTACTTCCCATCGCCAATATGTACTATGGCGCACAAATGGGCAAAGTCAAAGAAAACGATTTAGTGCTTGTTTACACTATTGGTTCTGCTTCTACTGCTGTTGCCACCGTCATGCGCTGGGGTGATGTCAAACTTGGGACTGTTCCAGCTCCTGCACTTTACCATAACCAACAGGAAGATAAAATTCCCCTGTTAACTCGGTAAGTGTATTCCTTAAGATGGTATTATAATGAAGGCTAGAAAAATGGTCGTATCAGTTGCCTATTTAGGGCCAAAGGGAACTTACGCAGAAGCTGCTGCCTTAGCTTATACTAATCAGTTGGCAGAGGAACTGGCACAAACAACCCAGCTATATCCTTATCCTAGTATTGCCGAAACATTAAGAGCGTTAGCCCGAGGACAGGCTTATCTGGCAGTCGTACCAGTGGAAAACTCTGTTGAAGGTAGTGTCTCTAACACGTTGGATACTCTGTGGCAACTGCCTACATTGCAAATTCAACACTCCTTAGTCTTACCGATTTCCCATGCCCTAATTTCATGTGCGAAGTCTTTGGCAACTATCCGCACCGTTTATTCTCATCCCCAAGCCCTCGCCCAATGTCAGGGGTGGTTGGAGCGGTCTCTACCATCTGTGGGACTGGTTCCGACCAACGCTACCACAGAGGCACTCCATTGTTTGTCAGAAGACAAGACAGCCGCCGCTATCGCATCTTTGAGAGCAGCCGAACTCTACAATTTGCCAGTTCTGGCTTGCCCAATTAATGATTATCCAGAAAATCATACCCGTTTCTGGGTGCTAGGTTTAGAATCATCAAAGAGTGGAAATCAAACTTCCCTGGCTTTTAGTGTTCCCACCAATGTTCCTGGCGCACTTGTGAAACCGTTGTTTTGTTTTGCTAGTCGGGGCATTAATCTTAGTCGGATTGTATCTCGTCCGACCAAGCGATCGCTCGGCGAGTATCTTTTCTTCGTGGATTTAGAAGCTGATCCTAGGGAGGCTGCTGTGCAATCTGCCCTAGAAGAATTAACAAGCTGTACAGAAACGCTAAAGATTTTTGGTAGTTATTGAATGAATTGAAATATTCAAGGTTAGCCTTGACAGAGTGTAAGTTTTTATTTTTGCCGAGTCAGTTGTTGGTAAATAAGCGTAATCTTTTCCTAAAAAATAACCTTGTGGAGATCTAAACAGCATCAAGTTTTTTACGAAAAGATAGAAATTATGTCGAAATGATTATGCTTCTATCTCTCAAAGCTTTTGTGAATTTTTTGATACAAACACTTATAAGCTTTACATAAACATGATATTAAACATATGGTTTAATTCTAATGTTGTATCAATATGAAGTGTAATTTTGCTACAAAGCCAGTGTTTTTAAGACTTTGAAAAATTCCATAATTTGGAAGGAATGGCACAAATGAACAAATCGCATCTAGTGCAGAAACCCTATCTAGCTGAAACTCCCGTCAAAAGTCTCTTCTTTGGTACACCTAGCAATGATATTGTTTTCGGCACTCTAAACAATAACACAATCTTTAGTGCCAGTGGTAATGATGTACTACTGCTTTTACCAGGTAATGATTTTGCAAGTGGCGGTGATGGTAACGATCTAATTGTGGGTGGAGCAGGGGATAATATTCTCTTTAATCCACCCGCAGACAATGGTCATACTGACGACATTCTACTAGGGGGTACAGGAAATGACTTCATCAGTGGTGAGTCTGGTAATGACTATATTGATGGAGAAACAGGGAACGATATTATGCTGGGTTCTCTGGGCAAAGATTTCATCCGAGGCGGAGAAGGAGATGACAAAATTTTTGGTGGTCTTGAGGATGATGTATTATTTGGCAATGAAGGTAATGACTTTATCACCGGTGATGAAGCTAATGATTTGCTAGGTGGCGGTTCAGGAAATGACCAACTGTTTAGTGGTATAGGAGATGACACTCTCTTAGGTCAGGAAGGTCAAGACAAAATTATTGGCGATCAAGGCAACGATGTTTTAAATGGTGGAAGTGGCAACGATACTTTAATTGGTATTGACCCCTTTAATCCTCCATATCAATTTGGCAAGAGTGATATTGATAGTCTCACAGGTGGTGAAGGCAGAGATACCTTTGTCTTGGGGGATGCAGGACATGTCTATTACGATGGTGGTGGGTCTAAGTTGACAGGCGGTGCAGCTATCATCAATGACTTCAACCGCTACCAAGATTTTATTCAACTTAAAACCGTCAAAGACGGTCAATATGTTTTGACAGAAGAACCAAGCCCTGTGTCAGGCGTATTATCCAGCAAGATTTTTTTACAAAGACCAAATCAGCCCCTAGAATTGATAGCTATTATTCAAGGTGTTACTAACTTAAATCTGAGCGATCGCTATTTTAAATATACTCAGCAAAATACAGGTCCACTGAGGGCTAAACCTAGCGATAGCGTAACCCTTGGCGGCAGCAATAATCAACAAATTTTTGGTTCAGCAACAAATGATTTCTTAGGAGGTACTGCAACTACCTACTTCGATGGCGGGCAAGGGAAAGACTTAATTGTTAGTACACTCTCAAACAGTATCCTGTTTGGTGGTGCTGGTGATGATATTCTTTATGGTGGGCCAGACAATCAAACCCTCTTGGGAAGTGAGGGAAACGACCTGTTGATTGGTCGTTTAGGTTTTGATGCCGGAATTAACTTTCTCGATGGTGGCACAGGAGATGACGCAATCATAGGAAGCCTTGCTGATGACACGATATTATGTGGCATCGGTAATGACATTGCTACAGGTAATCTTGGCAATGACTTAATCTTTGGTAATGAAGGTGACGATAAACTAAATGGTGTAAACGGTACTGACACCATATTTGGCGGAAATGGCAACGACATACTTATAGGAGGCGAAGGAAATGACTATCTTGAGGCCGGAACTGGGCAGGACTATTCTGTTGCTGGGACAGGAGATGACACTATCTTGGGTCAGGAAGGTGAAGACAAAATTATTGGCGGTCAAGGCAATGATGTTTTAAATGGTGGAGGTGGCAACGATACTTTAATTGGTATTGACCCCTTTGATCCCACATATCAATTTGGCAAGAGTGATATTGATACGCTCACAGGTGGTGCAGGCAGAGATACCTTTGTCCTGGGGGATGCAGGGCATGTCTATTACGATGGTGGTGGGTCTGAGTTGGCAGGCGGTGTAGCTATCATCACTGACTTCAACCCTTACCAAGATTTTATTCAACTTAAAACCATCACCGATGGTCAATATGTTTTAGTTTCTAGTTCTACTCCAGGGCAAGAGTCTACCAAAATTTTCTTAGACAGAGCAAATCAGCCACTAGAACCGATTGGTAGTTTGCAAGGTGTCACAAATTTAAGCTTAAACAATAACTACTTTGTTTTCGTCTAAGAGGATGTTTGAAAAGTCATCCAACGTATGTTTGACTACTCTAGCTATCGAGAAGTTGAACGAGATAATCGGGGTTCTGGGACTTGCGTTCGCTTCTGTGAGTTGCATTTAAGGCTCAAGCTGACACTTTTCAAACAACCTCTAACACCTTCAGACTGTGGTTGAATCTAGCTGACGACTTATTAATTTAGATTCACTGAGTTTTGAATATGTATCTCTCTAGAAAATTGATTAGTTAAAGGAATAGCATCAGATGATTGATAGAAAAAAATTATCATCACTAATTGCTGGAACAGTCATTGCCAGCTTTAGTTTCGGACTAGAAGTTGTGCAAGCGCATCCGGGACACTCTCCCTTTGTTCCCCACGAAATTACACCACTTTCCACAGCAACAACTGAGCAAGTTTTAGTGATATCACCAGAAGCACCAGATCGTCCAGTTTATTCTGTCACAAGTGGCATTACAACTTTTTTGGCATATGATGGCGAAACTAATAATGTTTTCTCGCTTTTTAAAGATGTGATTGCACCGAACAACGGAGCAATACCACATTTACATACCCGGCAAGATGAATTTTACTACATCCTAGATGGTACAGCTAATGTCATTACTGGAGGTACAACCAAAGTAGTAACAGCAGGGAATTTTATATTCCTTCCTAAAGGTAATCGCCACGGATTTACCAACATTGGCTCAACTCCACTACAGATGCTCGTAGGTGTAACACCAGCCGGATTTGAGGGCTTTTTCATAGATCAAAATAAACCAGTAATAGACAGATCTAATCCACCACCACCAGAACAAGATCTCGCTGTCATTGGGCAACTCTCACAAAAGTATGGAACCGAACTTGCACTCGATCCCGCAACCCCATCTAAAGGATTAACTGACTTAGATTTCCTGATCACAAAAGCAGATACTCCTGGTCGTTACTCGTATACTGAAGCAGGTGGAGTCTATACTTCCTTGGCAAATGATGCAGAAACAGGCAACCAGTTCTCACTATTTGATGTTCTACTGGCACCACAAGCAGGCTCTACACAAGTAGTCAAAAATGAGAAAGAAAGTCTGTCTTTTTATGTATTAGATGGAGATTTGACTTTCCAAATCGGGAATGAGACGAAACAAGGTATTGCTGGAACCTATATTTATCTTCCCAAGGGAACACCATACTCTTTTCAAAATATGGGAACTTCTTCAGCTAGAACCCTGTTATTTAAAACACCAGTTGCAGTTCCTGAACCTGCCACTATATTAGGTGTATTGGCTGTGAGTATTTTAGCTGCCACTTCTCTAGTCAAACGCAAACAACCATTACTAAACGTCAGCAGAGAATTTCATCAAAAAATATAGTTTGGAGATATTGCATAAAAACTTCATTGCTCTCTGATAAGTAAATAAAGACACGGATATGCAATTGTCCTGAGCATTGCTAGTAAGTAAAATAAGGCTTGTTAATACTTGATTTACCAGCTGGCATTAATTCACTGGTTGATATATTTGCTCTAACTCAAGACAAGGGCATGTCCTGTTTCCAAGGCTTTCAAAAATACAAAAAATATATTTTCTGGAGATAAATCAAATGTCTACTCTACCTAAGTCTACACAAGTGCTTGTTGTTGGTGGTGGCCCTGCTGGTTCTACAGCTGCAACTTTACTAGCCCGTGAAGGTTTTGATGTTACTTTAGTAGAAAAAGAAGTTGGCGCTCGTTATCACATTGGTGAATCTCTTTTACCTGCGGCACTCAATGTTTTTGACCTTTTAGGTATCCGAGAAAAGATAGATGCTTGCGGCTTCTATCGCAAATCAGGAGCCTTTTTTGAGTGGGGATCTTTGAAATGGGAACTTGATTTTGAACAAGTACTCAATACTTACAGCTACCAAGTGCGTCGTGCTGAATTTGATAAACTACTTTTAGATCATGCTCGTAGCCAAGGCGTTAATGTTTGTGAGGGAATAGAAATTCGTAAATTATCCTTTGATGGGGAGCGCCCAACTAGTGCAGTTTGGTCTGAATCTATGAAAGACGGTAGTTCTGCACAAGTGTCTTTCGACTATCTCATTGATGCATCAGGTCGGGCAGGTCTGATGTCTACACGCTACCTGCAAAACCGACAGTATCACCAAGAGTTTCAAAATCTCGGGATCTGGGGATATTGGAAGAATGCAGATGTAGATAAGATCCGTCCTAGTGGTAGCACTGTCAGTGCTTCTGTCAACGATGGTTCTGGATGGATTTGGGCAATCCCTCTCAGTGACGGTACTATCAGTGTAGGTCTGGTAATTAATAAACATCTTTACAAAGAAGAGCGTGCTAAGGCAGATTTAGAGGCAATTTACCATCAGGGAATCGCTAATTGTCCTTGTGTAGCAGAAATCTTAGCTACAGCAGAATTAGTATCACCTGTCAAAGTTGAACAAGACTATTCCTATGTTGCTGATAAATTCTCAGGGCCTGGCTATTTTATTCTGGGAGATGCAGCTTGTTTCCTTGACCCGTTGCTTTCCACTGGAGTACACCTAGCAACCATGAGTGCCACGATGGCAGCAGCTAGTTTATCAAGTGTGCTACGAAATGAGGTGACAGAAAGCCAAGCCTATTCTTACTTCGATAGAGGCTTCCGCCATACATACTTACGTCTGTTGGTGATTGTATCTTCTTTGTATGATATCATCCGCCAAACTAGATTATCTTCTCAACCAGAGCCAAGTGTTGAGTCACAGGCTCCTGTTGGGAACTTTTTACCTGGTATGGGAGATGTCGCTAAGGCTAGTGCTGAACTACGTGAGCAGGTGACGGGAGAAATGACCCAAATACTTGCAACTAGTTCTGCGGTTTTAGAAAGCGTAGAATCAACCTCTGCTGAAGGAAGTACCCACGCCATATCAATGGATAGTATATTTGCGTCCTTGTGGAATCAACTATTCTCGTGGTCGTTACCAAAAGAAAATGGTTTGCAAATCCTCACAGACCCACATTTAGGTCTAGTTCCTGTGAGTGAAGTTAGCAATGATTCTGCATCTATCTATCATCAAAGCTTGAACTTAGAACAAAATTATTCGAGTTCTGAGCCAGCAAAATCGAATGCTATTTTAGCTTAAGTTTTCCCAGAATTAGCGAATTGTGTCGTAGCATTGGCAGAATAAATGCCTCTACGACACAATTGAGCAAATTTTTTCGCTATTTACAGGTAATATTCATTAACTAAAGATTGGTATTTTATGTTTGCTTTAAAAAACTTATCATTGCCTTTTTTAAGTGCAATGTTGATTGTTTTAGGAATAGCAGATACGGCAAATGCTTCTCAGTTCTTTGGTGATTCTCAGCCGTTAGGAGAGGGTTTTGTTCGCTCTTTTGTTTCATTTGATGAACTGGGAAATCCTTCAGAGTTTGGTGTCACACTTACCAAACAAGCATTATCTCTGCCTGTTGATGATTCCGCTGTTGATATACCTGTTTTCTTGTCTTTGCCTTCTGAGGCTTCATCATTACCATTTAATCATATTGAGTTAACTTATCGTCCGCACGGCTATCCGTGGCTCCCACCAACTTTTGCTGTACCACGTTTCACAGTAGATGCTTTTTTGATTAGTCCCCAAGAGCGCGCATCAATTTGCCCTGATGCTGATATCAATAATCCACAATCTACTTGTAACCCCGATCAGCTAGCAAGAGCGCTCAAGGAACCAAAACCCGAACTTGTTCCTTCAGGATTTTTGCCTACAGGAATTGTAGAACCAGGCAAAGGAGCGCGTTATTTTGACTCAGATTTACTTCCTCCGATTATACAGGGACAAAAACCATTTACAACCTTATATGATTATGCTTTTTTTGATGGACAAGTTAGTTTAACAGGTTATGGAAGTACTAAAGCGTTTTTGGAAACGCAAACCAGTGTTAGTAAATCTATAAAAATTCCAAATTATTATTCTAAGAAGGGTTATTATCCTACTGCGTACAGTATCAATTTTGATCCGACTAGTCAAGAATATAAACTGGCTTTTACTGAATTTAAACATCGTTCTGTACCTGAGTTTTCTAGTATATTTGGGTTGCTATTATTGGGTACGATCACTACATATTCTCAATTTAGAAAAGCAAAAAATAAAAATCTGTTAGTAAATAAATAGTACAACTATCAAAAAAATAGGTATGTGTATGACTATAATTAATAAATTAATTTTTTTAAGTATCGGAACAATTTGTTCTGCTGTCTTTTTAGGAACGCAATCTGCATATGCTCATGGGCTGCACTTACATCCAGATCCAGAAGATATGCCCTCAGGCTCTTATCAGCCACCTTTAACACCAATCACTGCATCACAAGACCCTCGCTTCAGTCCTGGTTCCGTAGTTTATGGAGCCGTACAACCCCTAGGAAATGGAAATGTCCGGACTAGGTTAAAACTGAACAATCTGGGAATTCCGACAGATATTGGTGTGACATTTACGAAAGCATCATTGTCAGATTTGCCCAACAATGATGATGATTTGGGAGAATATCCTTTGAAATTAAAGTTATTGGATGGTATTGGTAACTCGACATTTGAATATGAGTTGCTCTTTTCTAAAGCAGCTGCATCTACACCATTCACTCACATGGCACTAAACTGGAATCCTTTAGGTCATGCACCAGCATGAGTAACTACATTACCGCATTTTGATTTCCATTTCAATCTGTTTACTCCAGAAGAACGAGATGCAATTACGGCAGATAATTTAGCAAATTTTATTGCTAAAGCGTTTAAAACTATTATTTTTTAGTGATGCAAAAGGATAATTTATATGCATACTAACTTTACACATAGATTCACTGTAGATGGTGAAGACACTATTGATCATCCAACTGAGTCATTAGATACAAATTGTAAAATTCTTGATACTAAGCAAACTACTTGTTGTATAGTAGGAGGTGGGCCAGCTGGAGCAGTATTAGCACTACTTCTGGCACGCCAAGGTATTTCTGTGATGCTGTTGGAAGCGCACAAAGACTTTAATCGCTACTTTCGGGGCGATACGATTCACTCATCTGTTTTAGAAGTCATGGATGAACTTGGTCTAGCTGATCGCTTACTCCAACTTCGTCATACAAAAACATATAAATATATCACTCAAACAGTTGATGGTCCTGTAACCTTTGCTGATTTTAGTCGGCTTAAAGGCAAGTTTCCCTACATGATGATCATGGAACAGGTACGCTTTTTAGAATTCATTACAGCGGAGGCAAAACAATATCCAAATTTTCAGTTGGTCATGGGTGCCAATGTCCAAGAAATTCTTGAGGAAGATGGTGTAATTTTGGGCGTGCGCTACCGGGGTCAAGGTGGTTGGCACGAAGTCCGCGCAGACTTGACAGTTGGTGCTGATGGTCGTAGTTCCCGCACTCGTCATTTAGCAGGTTTAAAATTGAATAAGCATGAGGCACCAATAGATGTTCTTTGGTTCCGGTTGCCACGCTACCCTGATGAACCAGAAGAAGAATTAGGTGAATTTGGACAGGGTTGTCTGTTAGTTCTGACTAATCGTTTTGAGTACTGGCAAGTGGGGTACATCATTCCTAAAGGCCATTATCAACAACTCCATGCAGGCGGATTAGAAGCATTACGCCAGTCTATTGCTCAGACAATGCCAATGTTGGCAGATCGAGTGGATTATCTCAAAGATTGGAAGCAGGTGGCATTACTCCCAGTTGTTTCTGGTCTTGTAGAACGTTGGTATAGACCAGGTTTATTACTCATCGGTGATGCGGCCCATGTGATGTCACCAATTGGTGGTGTTGGAATTAACTATGCTATTCAAGATGCTGTTGTAACAGCTAATGTACTCAGCAATCCTCTAATTAATAAACAGCTACAGCAGCGTCATCTAGCAACTGTACAACGACAACGCGAATTACCGACACGAATTATTCAATGGTTCCAGTCTTTATCTCATAACCAAGTTATTGTGAAAACCTTTCAATCAGGTAAGCCTTTTAAACCACCAAAAATTATGCTTTTACCATTCATGCGTGACCTACCAGCCGCATTGATGGGTTATGGTGTTTGGCCAGTTCATGTGAAAAATTAATTATCTTAAAAAACCAGGTATCTAAAAATGAGTGAACAAGAAAATGTACAAATAGTAGAGCAAGTTTGTATCGCTTTTGAACAAGGTAATATTGCTTATTTGCTAGCAACCTTAGCAGAAGATATAGAGTGGTATATAGTTGGCTCTCAAAAATATATTCCGCTTGCAGGTAAATATCACGGACGCGATCAGATAGCGCAAATTTTTAGTAAAGTGGGTGAATACTTAGAACTACATCAATTTCAAGCACAAGAATTTATTGCTCAAGGCGATCGAGTTGCTGTGTTTGGACACGCTCTTGGTCGTGTTAAACCAACCAATAGTTCACTAGAATACGATTGGGTACATGTTTATACTCTGTATGATGGCAAAATTATTAAGTTTCGTGAATATTTAGATACAGCCACGATGTTCGCAGCTTTTAGTAGTCCTGAAACTACTTCTATAAAAAGCGAAGAATATATATCTGCATCCAAGTAAACTGAAGATTTAGGGAACCATAAAGAATAGCTTGTGATTTCTGATTGGTTCACACCTCATCTTGGTATATTGGGACTTAAACAAAAATTAAGCCCAAATGTAGGCCAAACTCAGTAAACCAAAAATTCCCTCCAGCATCGTGGTATCCGTATAACAATTCCACGACTCTCCAACGAACCACGTCGCGGTTCTTTTAGCCGTGAAATCTATCGTCAACGCAACGTTGTTGAACGCGCTATCAACCGAATCAAGCAGTTTCGTCGCATTGCGACCCGATATGAAAAACTTGCTGCCAATTATACAGCCATGATAACGATCGCCTGCATTTTATTATGGTTATAGTTTGAAAACACGCCCTAGTAAAATCTGCGGCTGATTTTGCCAAAGGTATTTGCGGACGGGGGATTGAGAATCGTCTTCATTGGGTTAAGGATGTGATTTTTAATGAAGATCATTCGACTATACATAAGGGTAACGCCCCTGCAAATCTATCGGTACTCCGAACGATCGCACTCAATATTTTGCGCCGAAATGGTTATTCCTCCATCACCTCAGCCCAGAGATTTATCTCTAATGATATTGACAAACTCTTATCCTTTGTGGAATGAAACAGCCTTCTTTAAAAGGGGGTCGCCGCAGGCGGGGGGATCTTAACCGAACCGTATTGTGAGTTGATGCACACCTTGGACATTCGATGGCGATCACACTAATTCATATCTTTATTCTGCAAAGCCAATTTCTTTCTCACTACACCCACTCAGCCACACTTCACACCCAAAAGCTTTATAGATAATGGTTTTGCCGTTAATTTAGTGGTATTCCCTCATAACCAGAGTGTATATTTGTTAGGTTTGCTAAATCAACATTTTAATTGCTTGTTTTTGCATAGCAATTGTGTATGTAGTTGCATATTGTTTGAATATAAATGTTGTAGTATATCTTTGAATGTGAATTTTAATGTAAAGCCATCTTGAATCTCTTAATAAGGAGCTGCTGGCATGACCACAGATAAAACAAAACTAAGGACTACTGACACAATGCGAGCTGCTGTAATTCGTCGCTTTGGCGGGCCAGAAGCATTGAAAGTAGAACTTATCCCCATACCTCAGCCAAAGCTAGGTGAGGTCTTAGTACGTATTCGAGCAGCAAGTATTAATCCCTTAGACTACAAAATTCGTAGTGGTCAATTACAGTTACTAACCGGGAAGAATTTTCCGCGTATTCTTGGCTGTGACTTTGCTGGCGAAGTTGTGGATACTAACTCAACTGAAACTGAATTCGGAGTAGGTACACGCGTATTTGGCATGCTTAATGGTTTTAAAGGAGGGGGTTATGCCGAGTATGCCAGTGTGCCAGTAGAGTGGTTAGCTCACACACCTACAGTTTTGACAGACCAAGAAGCTGCTGCTATACCAGTTGCTGCACGTACGGCATGGAAGGCATTACGTAATTTACTTCATAAAGTACAACCCCAGTCTGTGCTAATTAATGGTGCTTCTGGTGGGGTAGGGACGTTTGCAGTACAGCTAGCTCGAATAATAGGTGTTCATGTGACTGCTGTGTCTAGCCGCGATGCCTTTAATTTAGTTGAGCAACTGGGAGCTGAGCGTTTACTGGACTATAAAGAGACAGACTTTATCAAAAGTAGCGATCGCTACAATTTAATCTTTGATGTTGCAGGAAATCGTAATTTTTGCAAATGCGCTCCTATTTTAAATCCTAAAGGGCTCTACATCACTACCGCACCAAGTTTCCAGGGAGTTTTAGCCTTTGTTTTCGCTCAACCATTTACTGGTAAAAAAGCGCTAATTCTAGACCTTCGCCCAGACGGTACTGATTTAACGAACATTGCTCGTATGGTTACAGAAAATAATCTGCGTCCTATTGTAGGGAAAATTTTTCCCCTAAGTGAGGTAGCAGCAGCACATACTTATGGAGAAACCAAACATCCGCGTGGCAAAATAATTTTACAGATTTAGTTTGGGACTTAAACAAAAATCAAGCCTAAATAAAGCCCAAACTGGCTTTATAAGCAAAAGAGTGGAATCTACACCTCTTGAACTTTTATGGGCGATCGCAATTACTGCAATCCAGATTTTAAAGCAATACAGTTCAGAATAAGCAACAAAAGCCTGATGTTGAGACGCGATAAATCGCGTCTTTCAAAACCAATTATCTATACCAATAACCCTTAACCCTAGCGTATTGGATTTTAAAGTGTTTTTTCAGACTTCTTGCATAAATGTCAAAGAAAGACGCGATAAATAAGTATCATCCGTGACTATTCCTTGCCAAACTTGAATCTCGTAAGTCAAGTTTCAGATTAATAAATCTACATTTCTTCATAGATGCAGACATAGATGCTTAAAACTTGACTAAACAAGATAAATATTAAAGCAATAGAGTCTATGTCTGCACTTATAACATCAATCCAAAACTAGATTGCCATCAATTCAGCTCGAAAGGAGAACAACAATGACAGAATATAATAGCTTTCAACAGACACCAGCCAACAAATCGAGTAAGTCATTGTGGGTGGTTGGGGACTTAGTTAAATTTATCTCAACTGGCGAAGATACTGGTGGTAAATACGATCTCTTTGATGCTTACGTTCCATCAAATGTCGGGACTACACCGCATATCCACCTTCAACAAGATGAAGGATTTTACATTGTCGAGGGGACTGTAAAGTTTCAGTTGAATGATAAAGTTATTACTGCAACTCCTGGAACTTTTGTGAATGTGCCCAAAGGGGAAACCCACGCCTATCGCAATTTTGAAGATAAGCCAGCGAGAATGATCATCCAAGGTATCCCCTCCGGGCTTGACAAATTAATTGAGGATACGAGTCGTCCAGGGACAGACATATCTGCGGCTTTTCCGCTATTTACAGATGAAGGACTTGATAAAATCGTGCAAGCCTTTAAGGACAACGCATCAGTACCCCTAGACTCAATAATTTTTGCTGGTACTGAATACAGCGTCAATGAAGATGGTTCTCCTATAGCAGCAGTAACTTTAATCCGCCCATTAGATGATACAGGGGCAGTTGGCGCTACTATCACTTTGAAAGATGGTACTGCTAAATATCTCGAAGATTATAACGGTTCTCAGCAGATAAAGGTTAACTTTGCTGACGGAGAAAGAGTTAAAGTTGTAAATATTCCGATTATTGATGATAATTCAATCGAAGCAAATAAAACTATCAACCTCACCTTGAGCGATGTTACAGGCGGCGCAATTATTGGGCTATTGCAGAATACGGCTACTCTCACAATTGTAGACAATGACGCTCGACCCAAAGGAAAAGATGGTGTTCTTCTGGTTGGAGATGATAGTGATAACATCCTTACGGGTGGGAAAAGCAGTGAAAACATTATTGGTGGAAAGGGAAACGACCTCCTTACAGGTGGCGGGAATATAGACCTATTTATAGTTCAACTCGGTAATGGCATCGACACCATTACTGACTTCGGTGGTGTAGGAACAGGATCTCGTCCATCTTCAGGCGTATCTGCGGAAATTGATACTCTAAAATTTGAGGGTAATGGGCTGACTGCTAGAAATCTGCTCTTAACTCAGAATAAAGATGACCTGCTCATAACCTTTGAGGGAGTTGAGAATACTGGGGTCGTCTTGCAAAATTTTGCCTTACAAAACCTAGATAACCTTCGCAAAGCCACAGGTGCATCGGTGGATATTGGCAATATTTTGTTTAACGGGCAGACGGGGTTTCAAGACAGCTTTGATGTCTTGAATGCCAACGAACAAAGGAGTAGTGTTTACAGTCGTAACTCGGTAACATTCCTGAACGAGCTTAATAATAATACTAGTGGCTTTGACAAATCTAATGATGTTATTAACGGTCAGGGTGGCAATGACTATCTGTGGGGGTTGAGTGGTGATGACATACTCCGGGGCGGTGCTGGTAATGACACCCTTGTAGGGGGGTTTGGTTGGGATACTCTGATTGGTGGCAGTGGCAAAGACACATTCTCCTTTACATCTGGATCGGGGGTTGATACCATTGTTGACTTTACTAATGGGGAAGATTCTATTGGGCTTTTGGGTGGTCTGACATTTACTGATTTAACAATCTACCAAGGTACCGGTGGTAGTGTAAATGATACTTTGATTAATATTACCAGCAGTAATGAGCCTTTGATGATCTTAAGTGGGATACAAGTCAATACTATTACAAGTGCTGATTTCTTGATTGTGTAGCTCTCTTTAACTAATTTGATATTGCCAAATAAAACTATCAACAATTGAGATTTACAGTTGGCAATTGCTGTATACAGAAAAAACCTAAAACTCAACCTTAAAATTGATATGGATCAACTAACCTTTTCAACACACATAGATCAACATTCCAGCATTGCAAAGGTAGTGGGAGAATGGCGAGTCCGGGGACTTCGAGGCGCAACGACAGTCAGCTACAACTCTATAAAAGCAATTACTGAGGCTGTAGATGAGTTATTAGACGCCTTAGAAACAAACAATGTTTTAGACTCTGAGGAAATCGTCAGTGTTACCTTTTCTGCAACTCCAGACTTAGATGCAATGTTTCCGGCTGCGGTGGCACGTCGTCGTCCTGGTTGGGATCAAATTCCTTTACTAGATGTGCAACAGATGCAGGTTGCCAATAGCCTCGATCGCTGTATTCGGGTGCTAATCCACTTAAACACTCCTCTACCCCAGAATGCATTACGCCCAGTCTATCTGCATCGTGCTGCTCAGTTACGTCCAGATATAGCATTGTTAGGTTAGGCGACGCCGTAAGCGTTGCATTAGCGAGTCCGCATTCGCGTAGCGTCTCGTAGAGAGCGTTATAGCCCGTCGCAGACATCGCTCTGCGAGACTTTAGTTAAATTATCAACACATTTATGAGGTCTCTAGACATTGCAGTTTTGGCTCATAAATATCTCTGTATCTACCCTCTTGCGCTAAATCCCCAGAGAATCAGTATTCGTCATCGCGGAGGATAAACCCAGATTCCTTATTGAGGAAACCGGCAAGCTACGCAAAACAAAACCGCCCTTACCACAGCTGGCAGGACGGTTTTATTCAGGTTCTTTGATACCTTTATCAGAAATTAATTGTAGAATCTGGCCCTCAAGCTCTTGAAGTGGCGCGTGTTGCCGAAACCAAAGGGGGCTTTGCAATGGGTGAAGGGTGGATTGAATCGATGGTATGTGATGCCGAAGGATTTCAGCTACCAACACTATCGAAAGCATATAACCGCCTGATGAATCGTAATTGCGATGGCGTAACCGCCCGCTGGAAGCGATCGCGCTACCTGACACAGTAGCCGAAACTGTGGAAATTACCCACCGTCGCGGGTTGTGTCCAAAGCAGCTATCTCGTAATCCTCTGATTTACTCTGATAAACACCCCACCAATGAAAAAATAATCCTAACCCCCATCCTAATACTGGGAAAATAGCCCAAAAATAACTAGGACTAGTGATTAAATTTAAAAGAATTAGGAATAAATTCACCGCTAGAAAAGAAACAAGGTGTGTCCAAAAGGCTCTGCGTCGGAAAGTATTAAATGTGTGTCGTGAACGTTCCTCTTCTTGTTGAGCCAGCCACTTTTGTTCAGTTGTTTCTAAAATATTAGAAGAAATACCTAACTCAGATGCCATTTCTAAAAGCTGTTCTCGTGAAAATTCACCTTCCTGTTTACGAGTGAGTGCTTTTTGCAAGATTTGTTGAACATCTTCTGAATCGTAAGTCATTTTAATTACCTTATAAGTTTGTGTGTAAATGCGCCTTTGATTTCACAAAATTATCGATCGGCTTCGTTCAATTCAATTAGCAAATGTATCCACATTTTGCATCCAATACTTAGTGATATTCACAACACTATTATTTTCTCACAATTGATTTAGGGCTACTGTATTTGTCAATACCTCTATAATTGCTTTGATGAAAGCGATCGCTGTTACGGCATTAAGCCAAACATTGTCATTATGGAGTAAAGGAGGCTGGTAGCTCGATTCTAGATAAAGATCCAACTACATATTGCTGCCTCTATCGAGTAAACATCGCTGAAATCACTCTTTTGAATTTCCGAAAATATTAAATTTAATGGAAGATTTAAGATATCAGCAGAAGTGTACGCTACCTAGTAGTCTGTAAAGTTTGATTTGATCGGTTCGTAGTTTGTGCTTTATAGCAGTTCCCATTCAGATGCGGTACAACGTTATACGCAAGGTGCAGGGGCACGGTATGCCGTGCCCCTATAGGTTTCCTCACGTAAACGAGAACTGCTATAACGCTAACTAGAAACAATCCGCACCTCTCAATTATTTCTTGACAGACCAGTAGATAGGAATGCGTCAATAGAGGACTCAATCAATGGGATATGTAATTGCTACTGCCAATATGAAAGGTGGTGTTGGTAAAACCACCCTCACCGTCAACTTAGCTACCTGTTTAGCTAAAAATCATGGCAAGCGGGTGCTTGTCCTTGATTTAGACAGCCAAATTAGTGCCACACTCAGTTTGATGTCGCCTTTAGATTTTGCCAAGCGTCGTAAACAAAGTAAGACATTTAGGTATCTGATAGACGAAATTATCAATCCAGATCCACAAGCAAAACTTACAATTCAGGATATTGTTCAATCCCAGGTTTGTAATCTTCCCGGACTAGATTTATTGCCGGGAGACATAGATTTATATGATGAATTTGTTGTTTCAGAAATGCTGCATCAGCAAGCAACTGCTTTGGGTGAACAAGACTTTGAAACGATTTGGAATCGCTTTGAAAGGGTCTTAATTAATAATATCTTAAAACCAGTACGTCAAGAATATGATTTTATCCTTCTCGATTGCGCCCCTGGCTATAATCTATTGACTCGTAGCGCTTTAGCTGCCAGTGATTTTTACATACTTCCTGCGAAACCAGAACCATTATCTGTAGTGGGTATTCAACTGCTAGAAAGACGGATTGCCCAATTAAAAGATAGTCACGGACATGAAACAAAAATAGATATCAAAATGTTGGGAATTGTATTTAGTATGTCCAGCGCTAATCTGCTCACTGGTAGATACTATAAACAAGTAATGCATCGTGTTGTAGAAGATTTTGGTGTCGAAAAAATTTGTAAGGTACAAATACCAGTTGATGTCAATGTTGCTAAGGCTGTTGATAGTTTTATGCCAGCTGTTTTAATTGCTCCCCAATCAGCAGGTTCAAAAGCTTTTTTACAATTAACTCAGGAGTTGTTGCAAAAGCTATAGCTCTAGTTAATCATTTATGAACAACATGATTTCCGATTTATTGAATTAGAGATATGAATGTAAAGACGTAGGAATGCTACGTCTTTACAAGGGTTTCAGGCAATGAATAATTTATTTTTGGAGATGCCTATGTCTATTAAGTAGGTCGCAAATCGAACCTTTCAATTTTTATAAAGGTCTGAAGAAAGAGAATTTATACTTACTCAGTGAGAAACAAGCTACATGGAATAAATCTTAAATCCCCAATTTAAAATTCTTTATTCAAGGAAACTCTTTAGGCATGAGGTCAATCTAAAATCCAAAATCCACAATCCAGTAATAAATAAGTTATCCTTTCTTAAAGTTCAGCAGTTATACGGAAGCTATAATTGGTGAGATTCAGCTATTGAGTGAAAAGGTCAGTAAATCTCACTAAGAAACAATGGTTAGTAATGATTCTGCACGGGCGGGGAACAATCAGCACTTGCTAATGCGCCTACCACGGACTCTGAGTTATCTCGAAACCTGGGGCTTCGGGTTAACTGGCCATGTTGGATGGATTGGTACTGCCCCCATCATTCATGCAGCGTTAGGGCCGAAAGCTATCTTAGTTTGGTTTTTTGGCACGATTATTTCCTTTTTGCTTAACTTGCAGGTACAAAGTCTAGGTAGGCATTGGTCAGATGTTGCTGGAGGAACACCAAACTATACCACAAGGCTATTAAAGAACTTTCCTGGCTTAGGCCGTTACGTAGCATTAGGATACTTTTTTAGCTGGGCAGCAGCACCAGCACTGTATGCGATTATTCTCACTAACTTAATTAAAGTCAATTTTGAAACATTAGGTATTTCTTGTCCAGAAACTTTCTTAAAAGTCTTATTTACAGCGATTCCATTTATTCTAGCGTTCAGTGGTACCCGTGCTTTGGCGCTCCTGCATTTATTTTTTGTATTACCAGCGATTTTATTACTGTTATTGTTTTGTGTTCAAGGCGTATTATGGTTAGCCTTCTCATCTGCTAATTTTAATTTTCTCCCAAATAGCACACATAGCCTGAGCTTTCAAGAATGGGCAAAGTGGTTTTTTCTAGCTAGCTATTCAATTTATGCTTGTGAAACCACTTCTTCTTTTGTTGCTGATAGTCGCCACCCATATAAAACTTTAAAGTTTTTAACCGTAGCTGCTTGGTTAATTCCTCCGGTGTTTCTAGGTGGTTCTTGGGTATTAATGTGTTCTACTCCAAATTCAACAATAGGTGAGGATGCGTTCTTAAATCTGGTAGCGGCTTCTAAACCTTTTTGGGGTGAATCTGCCTCTTTTCTAGTAACACTTCTGATTACTATATCTTGCCTTCTAAGTTCTGCTACAGCAGTTTCTAATTCTCCTCGGATATTATACCAGCTTGCCTTAGACAGACAGCTTTCTCCTATATTTGCATTAGTTTCCCGTCAAGGTGTCCTTGGCCCTGCTATTTTAGTTACCTTTCTACTCAGTTTACTTTGTCTAAATTTGGGAAATATATCTCAACTTGTCACAGTAGCGGGCACCTGTTATCTCATGTCCATTATGGGTCTACATCTGGGATTATGGATGTGTCGTGGCAAACCGCACGTGTTATGGCCTTGGTGGTCACTTGGTTTCTTCTTGGTAGAAGCAGTAGTTCTAATAGTGGGAGGTTTAGCTTGGAATTGGAGAGATTTCTTGGTGGGATTATTATTACCCATTATTTTGACGATTGGAGATATAGGGCTACGTCGGTTAAGATTTGCGCCATTACACCCAAATTGGTGGACACAGCGTTACGATACTAAGCCCAGTAGAAACAATCCAGACTTTGTAATACTACAAGTGATTGTTTTAGTATCATTGATTTGTATTACTGCCACAATCAGTTGGGTTATTCGCGATTTTTTAGATAGACTTTCTAATCATCCTCAAAATTCTTTCCTAGCGATTTTATTAGTGACGCTTTCTTTTACAGGGGTTGCGATCGCTTGCTGGACAACTTTACCACAAATTATTGCTATCGATGAAGCACGCAAACAAGCAAGAAACCTATTTATCACTACTCTAGATACCGTTCCGGATACTGTTTTAGTATTAGATGAAGACGGTACAATCTCTCAGACAAATGCTGCTGCTGAAGAATTATTTCAAACAAGTATTCAGCAATTACTTGGGCAAAAATTGAATCAACTTCTAATATGCTATCGCGGCAAACCGGAGCAATGGTCTATTAGGAGTGAGCAAAGTTTGAAAATTAACCAAGGTTTGCGAATCGTTGAATCGACGATTTCACAGCCATTTAATTCTCTGCTACGGGAGTATATTGTTATTGTCCGTGACATAACTAAGCGGAAGCTAGCAGAGGAAGAATTAGTCCAATATCGTTATCAGCTTGAGCAGTTAGTGCTCGAACGCACTATTGAACTTATTAGAGTTAATCAACAACTTCAACAAGACATTGTTAAACGTCAAGAAGCACAAGAACAATTACTGCACAATAGTCTTCATGATGGGCTAACTGGATTACCTAATCAACGATTATTTATGGAGCGGGTGCAGCAGGCAATAGAACAGGCTAAACAGCAAAATAATTATTTATTTGCCGTACTTTTCTTAGACTTAGACCGCTTTAAAGTTGTTAATGACAGCCTTGGACATCTACTAGGAAATCAACTTTTGATTGCAATTTCTCATCGGCTAAAGTCAGTTCTGCGAGGCGGAGACATAGTTGCCCGTTTTGGCGGGGATGAGTTCACAATCTTAATTGAGGAAATTGAGGATATCAACACCGCCATACAGGTGGCCGAGCGAATTAAAAAGGTGCTAGCTTTGCCATTTCAATTAAATGAGCATCGGGTGTTTACTAATGTTAGTATTGGTATCGCTTTAAGTAGAGCAGATTATGAGCAAGCAGCGCAGATTCTACGCGATGCTGATGTGGCAATGTATTGTGCCAAATCACTTGGTAAGGCACGTTATGAGGTTTTTGATCCAAAGATGCATGAGGGTGCAGCTTTGCTCTTAGAGTTAGAAACTGCTTTGCGAAATGCGCTGCTCAAGCAAGAAGAATTTCGCCTTAATTACCAGCCAATTGTTTCACTGACAACTGGCAAAATCATTGGATTTGAGGCCCTGATACGTTGGTATCATCCAGAACGAGGACTTATTTCCCCTCAAGATTTTATTCCCCTGGCTGAGGAAACTGGAATGATTGTTAGTATCGGGCAATGGGTGCTTTATGAAGCCTGTCACCAAATGCACAAATGGCATAAACAATTTCCTACCTCACAACCTTTGACGATTAGCGTAAATTTTTCTGGTAAACAAATCACGCAACCTGATGTGTTTAAACAGGTTAAACATATTTTGCAGCAAACTGGACTGGAGCCATGCTGTTTGAAATTGGAGATTACTGAAAGCTTGTTGATGGATAATTTTGAATTAGCTACCACTGTGCTTTCTCAGTTAACAGCGCTGAATGTTGAAATGCACATGGATGATTTTGGGACTGGCTATTCATCCTTGAGTTATCTACATCGCCTACCAATCAAAACCATTAAGATTGACCGCTCTTTTGTCACCAGTATAGGTAGTCGAGGAGAAAATTTAGAAATTATTCGAGCGATTGTGACATTAGCCCATAATTTAAATATGTCTGTAACAGCAGAAGGCATAGAAACTGTAGACCAATTAGCACAATTGAAAGCTTTACAATGTGATTATGGGCAAGGGTATTTTTTCTTACCACCTATGGAACAGGCAGAAGTAGAAATATTACTTGCTGCAAACTTGTGCGGAAAAAACTTTTTAAAAACATAAAATCTTGGGAGCAAATTCTTTTTAGAGAAATATCTTCTCAAACTGGACGATTAATTTCACTTGACAATCTATTTTTAGTGTAGCGCTGATTGTAGCTGGAAATTCTCTACGTTATCAACTAACCCTTCTTCTAACAACAGTTCGTTAACAAAAGTATCTATTTTGTGCCGATCAATATTTTGCATGACTACAATGTGTACCCAATTTTCACAAATCGCTAACTGCCACTTTTTAATTAACTTTTGAGAAGGTTTTTGAAACACTACGGTATTGGAAAATTTATTGAGCATACATGGATATTCTCTGATTTTAAGTTGTTGGAAAAGATATTGGGCATTATCTATACAGGTCTTTGCTTCTTTGGCTAATCCATCATAACCTCTGGTTTTTATTGCATACCAGAGAATCAGAGGGGTATGACCGTTTCTAGAACCCAAAATGGTTGTATCTGATGAACCAATATATTCAATTGCTGTTTCAACTTTTTCTACCCATTTTTTCTTGGTTAAAACTACACCGCAAGGCAAGGGAGAACCAATGAATTTAGCAGAAATAGCTATACTATCTATGGGTTTTTGAAAGTTAACTTGTGGAGCGCCATCTAGAAAGGGTAATATTAATCCTGAAAGTGCGGCATCACAATGAATGTAGTAATCTTTAATCTGATTGCGCTTTAAAATTTCGATAACTTTGTCTAAGTTATCAATTGCACCTTTGACAGTAGTCCCAATATTTAAATTTATGATCGCAGGATAATTGCGATTTTCGCTAATTAGTTTTTCAAAATGTTCATAGTCCATCTCTCCATTAATTTGTGAGTTAACAATATTGTGTTGGATGCGGAATAATTTTGCTGCTTTGGATATTGAGTAATGAGAGTCTTGTGATGAGTAAAGAATGCCATCATGATAAATTTCTCTTGCTAAGAACATCCCATATAAATTACCTTCAGTTCCGCCAGCAGTAACATAACCCCAAAACTGATTTTCTGGAATCTTATAGAGTTGGGCAAAAAAAGATAATACTTCTTGCTCAAACTTACGAGAATGGAGACCAAAATCTGGTTCAATATATGGATCTCCAGCATTATTTAACAGAAGATTGAAAAATTTAGCGATCGCACTATAATCGCAACTTAAATTATATGGATAGCCTGCATGAAACTGCGATCGCTGTTCTATTTGCAGCAGAAAATCAGCCAATTCCTGAGCAATTTTATTTGACATATCTCTGTATCTCTTAAATTTTGATTGAGTTAATGGAAGTTTTAAACGAGATTACACGTATTAATCCATACCTTTATTTTTTTTTAATAATGACCCCATTTAGCTCTTTAATAGAAGATAATACAGTGAAAATACTGATAAATATTCAGTAATAATACCCAATTATTTTCTGACAAAGTATATTACACTTGGAACTTCTGCATAATACGAAATAACCAGAATGCGTATTACATAAAATATTTTTTCAGTCGCTGACTGCAACCTGATTTAATTACATATTTAACTTTGTGCCAGTTGCGTAATTTCTAGGAATGACTAGGCTATCCAAACAAAGTACGCTTATGCGGACTTCATCAAGCTAAAAAGGTATTTCTATAAATTAAATATGCATTAGCGCTCTTCCAAATAAAAAAATACTCAACTACTTATGATGTTGTTGGCGAATTAATAGGGAGTCTAACCCCTCAGTTTCAATTCGTATTGATTTCCTTGATTTCAATCCATTGAAATGGATTTGAGCTATTAGCCCAAAATTTATTTCCGGGTGGGCGAACAACGCAAAATCAATGTTTTACGGGTGAGGGGCAAAACCCCTCATGAATTGACCAACAACATCACTTATTGTGGGGTGGCGTCTCTCCCGCCCATAGCCAAAGGCGGGCAAGATGCCCGCCCTACAAGTAGTAGTAACTTATTTGTTGAAAGTCCTTAAGTGCATTTAGCAATCTGTAGGTTAACGATTTCTAGTCTGCTAGCGCCGTGGAATTTTTGCTTTTAGAATTCTCCAGCTAAGGCTGCAACACACCGTTCGCAAATTAAGGGATGTTCTGCTGATTCTCCCACATGAGTAGAGTAGTTCCAACAGCGATCGCACTTTTGCCCATCTGCTTTCACCACCCCAATTTCCCAGTCTTCCGTCTGCGCTGTATATTTCAATCCTTGCAATCCCTCAGCAGAATCTAATAATTCCACTTGGGAAGTCAGCAATAAATACCGCAGTTCGTCAATCCCGTTACCCTTAACCGGGTTAAAGGCTTTGATAGCATCACCTAATTGTTTGTCAGGTATATGAATCAAAGCTTTCGCCTCCAGGGAAGAACCAATCAGTTTTTCTATCCTGGCTTGTTCCAACACTTTATTAACATCGGTGCGGAGTTGTCGCAGCGCTGACCAAAATTCCGCTAATTCAGGATTACGCCATTTTTCCTCAACCTGCACCCAACCGGCTTCAAATACCGATTTGTAAGGTGTTTTGTAGGGGAGATATTGCCAGATATCTTCGGCGGTGTGAGATAACACTGGTGCGATCGCTCGTGCTAAATTATCTATTGCTATCTTCAGCACCGTTTGACAACTGCGACGGCGGAAAGCATCTTTTGCACTGATGTACAATCTATCTTTGGCCACATCTAAATAAAAGTTGGATAAATCCACCACGCAGAAATTCTGCACTGTTTGAAAAAAGCGGAAGAATTGGAAATTCTCAAAGGCTTCAGTGACTTCCTCAAATACTTCGGTGATGCGGTGCAGCATATAACGGTCAAGTTCTGGCAATTTCTCAAAAGGAACTGCATCTTTTTCCGGGTCAAAATCATCCAAGCTACCCAACAAAAACCGCGCCGTATTGCGAATCTTCCCTCTAACATCATTCATTTGCTTAATGATGTTTTTGCCAATGCGAACATCGCCGGAGTAGTCAACCGATGATACCCACAATCGCAATACATCTGCACCGTAGGGCGGTTCTACTTTTTGATTTTTTCCGCCTTCAATGATTGTATTTGGATCAATCGTATTTCCTTCTGACTTACTCATCTTTCGGCCTTGTTCGTCCAAAGTGAAGCCGTGAGTTAGCACAGTTTTGTAAGGCGCAATGTCATTTACCGCTACACTGGTGAGCAAACTTGATTGAAACCAACCGCGATGTTGGTCGGAACCTTCCAAATATATATCAGCAGGGTAGCGTAACTCTGGACGCTGTTGGACGACAGCTGCCCAAGATGAGCCAGAATCAAACCATACGTCCATTGTGTCTGTACCCCGGCGGTAAGACTTGCCATTATTACGATAAGATTCTGGTAATAATTCCTCAACTGATAATTCCCACCAAGCATCGGAACCAATTTCGGCGATGATTCCTTGGACGTGGTTGATAATTTCTTCATTCAACAGTGGTTCCCCCGTGGCTTCATCGTAGAAAACGGGAATGGGTACACCCCAAGCACGTTGACGAGAGATACACCAATCGGAACGTTCCGCTACCATTGGCGTGATCCGATTTTCACCTTGGGCTGGAATCCATTTTACAGTTGCGATCGCCTTTAACGCTTCTTCTCTAAAACCTTCCACGGAAGCAAACCATTGTTCAGTGGCGCGGAAAATTGTTGGTTTTTTCGTCCGCCAGTCATAAGGATATTTGTGGGGGTATGGTTCTTCTTTCAACAAAGAACCAGCCGCATTTAAGGCATCAATCACCGCCTGATTCCCATCACCCAGCACATTTAACCCTGCAAATTGTCCCGCTTCTTCGGTAAAATTGCCATTGTCATCCACTGGTGCAAGGATGGGCAAACCGTAACGCTGACCAACAATGTAGTCTTCTTGACCATGACCGGGTGCAGTATGTACCAACCCAGTACCTGATTCAGTAGTAATGTAATCACCGCCGACAACAATCGGACTTTCGCGGTCATATAGAGGATGACGGTAAGTAGTATGTTCTAAATCATTCCCCTTGAACGTGGCTTTTACAGTTAACTCAACTCCCAATGTTGAAGATAAACGTTCGACTAAATCAGCAGCAACGATGAGATAGCGGAACCTCACCCCCTCAGTCCCCCTCTCCGTTAACGGAGAGGGGGAAGCTACTTCCTCACTCCCCCTCCCTGCTTGCGGGGAGGGGGTTGGGGGGTGGGGTTCCACTTCCACCACTGCATAATTTAAATCTGCATTTACCGCCACAGCCAAATTCCCTGGAATTGTCCAAGGTGTAGTTGTCCAGATAGCCACACCCAAATCTGACTGATATTCAGCCAGCAGTGGTTTTACAGCTGACGCCAAACTTGTAACTGCAAAAGCTGCATAGATACTGCGGGAAACGTGACCTTCAGGATATTCCAACTCAGCTTCAGCCAAAGCGGTATGAGAACTGGGACTCCAGTGAACCGGCTTCAAACCGCGATAGATGTAGCCTTTTAAGAACATCTGACCAAACACTCCAATTTGAGCCGCTTCATATTCCGGCTTCAGAGTTAGATAAGGGTTGTCCCAATCACCCCAAATACCGTAGCGTTTAAAATTATTGCGCTGGTCGTTTACCGTCGCTAGACCAAATTCTTTCGCTTTCTGTCGCAGTTGTAAAGACGTTAAATTTTGCCGTTCTGCTGACTTCATGTTCTGCAAAACTTTCAACTCAATTGGCAATCCGTGACAATCCCAACCAGGAACGTAGCGAACTTTACGCCCTTGTAACATTTGGTAGCGATTAATAATATCTTTGAGAATTTTATTTAAGGCATGACCGATATGGAGCGAGCCATTAGCGTAGGGAGGCCCATCGTGCAGTATAAATAATTCGCCGGGGTTATTTTCAAAGAGGCGATCGTAAATTTTATTTTCTTCCCAAAATTTTTGGATTTCAGGCTCACGCTTGATGGCGTTTGCCCGCATATCAAAGTTAGTCTTGGGTAGGTTTACAGTATCTTTGTAACTTCCTGATTCGGTCACAGTCTCATGCCTAGAATTAGGTGTGCAGGTTTTATTAATTATAGAAGATAGCCTGAAAACCAAAATTCGCTATTTTATTTACCTTTACAAGGCTAGTACCGCAAGGCAAAAGTCAAAAATCAAAAGAATTGTATTCCAAGCTCATGCGCCATTTGAAATGGTATGTTTATTTACGCCATGCTTTACTAGGGCATGTTTTCATTTCCCCTTGTCCGATCCTAATAAAGGTCAACCAGGCAACTAATCAGGAATTTTGCGGAGATTGAGAGGTTATCAACAGAAAGTAGTATACTTTTCTGGGTTCGCCTAAAGCTATCAAAAAGTTTCGTTTAAAAATAAAGAATTTTGGGGTTGCTCTAATGCTAAGTCCTGTGGTAACAGTCAGTATATTTCAAAAACAACCGAATCCTAAAGCATTTTCAGCAGGTCAAGCGATCTTTGAACAAGGAGAGTCTGGTGATGAAATGTATGGCATTCTCGAAGGAGAGGTAGATATATTGGTCAATGGCAAGGTTGTAGAAACCATTGAAAAGGGGGAAGTTTTTGGTGCCGGGATACTTGTAGGAGTCCAAAAAAGAAATTACACAGCTATTGCCAAAGTGGATACCAAACTGGGTTTCCTGAATGAACAAGGGTTTCTCTTTGCCGTTCAAGAAACCCCCATGTTTGCCCTACAGGTGATGAAAAGCTACTCAGAACGTCTGAGTCGCTTGCAGCGTATGGTATAAGTGAATCCCAGAAAAATAAATTCTTCAATAGAAAGTGAAAAATACAAGATTTACCGAAGGTAGCAATGGCGCGTAAACGCTTGATTATCGAGATGGGGATGGGAATAGATCAGCATGGACAAGAACCGACAGTAGCAGCATCTAGGGCAGTACGTAATGCGATCGCTCACAATGCCTTACCTGGTGTTTGGGAGGTTGCAGGTTTAAGTCACCCCAATGAAATGATTATAGAGGTTCAAGTAGCAGTTCCATATCCAGAACAAGTTAGAGAAGAAGAGGTACTCGCTGTACTACCATTTGGGCGCAAAACTCTCGTCGTAGAATCTGGGGGGATGATAGTTCAAGGACGGGCGATTCCCGAACTCAATGATAAAAATGACGAAATGTTGATTGCGATCGCTGCTGTTACAGTTCTGATCGAAGATGAGTAGCTGAGGCAATTCCTCTAGAAACAGAAAGTTATAGAAAAGTTATTAAGTTATTTGATCGCCGACTTCATTTGTCCAGACGCGATTTTTAATCGTCAAGTATATTTGCTGTTTACTTTCTCAAAAAGCCTCATTGCTTTATAAAAATACCTGTTTACTTTCTCAAAATACTTAAATGCTTTCTCAAAATGGCATTTGACTTATTCAAACCCCAGTTTGCTTACTCATTTTGGTGTTTTCCGCAAGTAAAATCACCTTTGACTTATTCAAACCCCAGTTTGCTTAACCATTTTGGTATTTTCCGCAAGCAAAATCACCTTTGACTTATTCAAACCCCAGTTTGCTTACTCATTTGGGTATTTTCCGCAAGCAAAATCACCTTTGACTTACTCAAAATGCTTGAATGCTTTCTCATGGTTAATTTTTAAAGTTTCACTCTAGAAATGTTCTATCTATGGGACTAAAGATTTGCTAATCCAAAAGTATAAAATAATAGAAACCTGGAGAAAAATATGTCATTACAAACAGAAACACTACAGGCGACACCACCAACTTCTACCTTTGAGAAACTTGAGGAAAAGCAAGAATTTAACTGGAGGCAATGTTGGTATCCCGTCACTTTCGTAAAAGACTTACCTGCCAACCGTCCTCATAGCTTTTCCTTGTACGATGAACCTTTGGTTTTGTTCAAAAACAAAGATGGACAATTTATCTGTTTAGCAGATCGTTGTCCTCACCGTACAGCCAAACTTTCTGAAGGACAAATTATTGACGGCAAAATTGAGTGCTTGTATCACGGTTGGCAGTTTGGCAGTGATGGCCAATGTCTGCACATTCCCCAATTACCAACAGATGCAAAAATTCCAGTCAATGCTTGCGTGCCATCCTTTAAAGTTGTGGAACGCCAAGGCATGATTTGGGTGTGGGCTGGCGAAAAAGAAACTGCTGTTGATGAAATTATTCCAATTTTGCCAGATTTAGACAAGTCAGGATTTGTGTGTGCAGACTTTATATTGGATCTGCCTTATGACCAAACATATCTAGTCGAAAATGTCATCGATCCTGCTCATGTTGCTATTAGCCATAATGGCACCAGGGGTGGTGGTAATCGTAAAAATGCCCAACCGCTAGAAATGGAAGTACTAGAGAATTCGGCTCAGGGGGTTAAAGGCAGGTGGCGCGGAGCTAACAAATCAAATGAAGCCTGGAAGTATATTGATTTTGTTGCTCCAAGTCTTGTGCTGAACACTGCTTATATTGAAAAAAAAGATTGGACATTTGGACTAGCTTTGTATTCAATTCCTTTAGGTAAAGGGCGATGCCGTCTTTTAGCTAGAGGTTATCGTAATTTCATGACTTGGGGAGTCAAGCTGAGGCCCCGCTGGCTCGATCACTTGAATACGAACAAAATATTGGAGCAGGATTTACCTCTGATTGCCGGACAACAGGCAGAAATTGAGCGCTTGGGAAGAAGTCTCAAAGAATTATATTTGCCGCTGAAAACATCTGACACATTAGTGATTGAGTACCGCAAGTGGCTAGATAAATTTGGGTCATCTTTGCCTTTTTATCAAGGCTATTCCACGTGGAAAAATGTTGAGAATGGCGAGTTGGATTCAAAGCCGATTTTGCTAGACAGATTTTCACGACACACACTTATTTGTAGTTCTTGCAATCGAGCTTATCAGGTGACAAATAGGATCAAACAAGGTTGTATAGGGGTAGCGATCGCTCTATTTGCTGTAGCAATACTTGCAGATGATTCTAGAATCAAAATCGCAGCAATATCGGTTTCCATAGCAGCAATTATTATGTCTGTTATGGCTCATACACTCAAAACTCACTTTGAGCATTCCTACACTCGTCACTAAAATAGGTACTGGGAACATTTCGTAGTAAGCACTTTAGTACTTATTTTCTAAGCACTAAAGTGCTTACTACAAACTTTTCATTACTAGTACAGCACGGCGTAAATAAACTAACCATTTAAAATCAATGAAATGCTTACGCTATATTCATTTTGAATTTTGAATTTTGAATTTTGAATTCCGCCTTGCGGTACTAGCTTAGACATTGTACCGATACATGTGTTGAAAGTTTGCTCACCTGAAACGATTTGCTCAAACCTCAAGTCTTGTTAAGTCACGATCGAGTTAGTGGCTCTGCGCTAAAGTAAAAATATTGGGATAAAAATCTCTGGCAGTAAGTTCAATAGACCACTAATCTTTACCACTGCGGCGATCATGTCTCAAGAGCATAACGAATCACTCCAAATTCAAGAGATTACCAAACTCAAACCGAAACACTTTGCTGATTTAGTCAGATCGGCACAATTGGTTTTCGACCCCACAGCCGGAGTTTCGGGAAGAAATATCACAGTTGACTGGGAACAATTTGGAATTCCCCGTGATGTAGCGGACAATCTCAAATCACTTGGTCAGCAGTACCAGTATGCATCTCCTCACATCCCTGTTGAAGATATTTGGAGTAAATTAACTCCAGAAACTCGTATTTGGTTTGTTGAAAATAAAGATCGATTGTGGCAGATTGAAGAAGCTTTCCCAGCCCTTGACGAAGATTGAAGAGGTCAGGAGGTAGGAGGTTGGAATTTAAATAAGGCTTCTATTGGAGATCGGAGATTTTAGACTTTAAACTCTTCCTCCCTTTGCTCACAGCAGGATACAGAGGGGCAGCATTTTGCCTATCTTCTCCCTTCTGTCTCTCTAGGCAAGGATAAGCAAAAACTGCGATCGCAAGCAAATAGCGAATAACGACTACCTAGCATTTCTCCAGGTTACGGTTATACTGCTATCATTGCTGGCTCTATTGGTCAGCTAAATTTACTGAGTATTATTTTATTCAGTTTAATAATGGTAGCAAATTAGTACAGATTAAATTGAGACATCCTTTAGCTTTAGCTGGAATGTTTCAAGGTATTTTATTGTTTTCTTTTTTCTTTCAGCAGTAGATATATTAATTACAACAGGCTAGTACTGCAAGGCGGAAGTCAAAAGTCAAAAGTCACGCATAATTATATTCCGAGCTTCTTGCGCCATTTGAAATGGTATGTTTATTTGCGCCATGCTGTACTAGGAGTAATATCAAGTCCGGGTAATTCGAGTTTAATAAGTAATCAAGCGGACATGATATAAGGTATGGGAACATCAGGGAGAAACCAATCCCCAATAACTAATATTTGAGGAGATTTAATGTGTCTAGTCGTAAATTATCTTTGTTACTGAAACTAATAATTATTACATTGGTTACTGGTGCTAGTAGTTTAGGTATCAGCTTGCTTTTAACTACAAGCGGATTTGAGCATTTGTTGGGAATTATCAAGCCAAAAAGCGAGAGTGCTAAAGCGAGTCATAACAAGCTGATGAGTGCAGATGCACAAAATATAAGTCCAGTCACAGACCAGATGAATGAAGTGCCAAAGGCATTTCAGGGAACAATCGTTTATCAAGGGAAACTAAAAGCGAATGAGAAAGTTATTGCCCTAACTTTTGATGATGGCCCCAGCCCCAAAAATACGGCACAGATTTTAGAAATTTTGAAGAAAAATGATGTAAAAGCCACATTCTTCATGATCGGGCAAATGGTGAAATATTTTCCTCAAGTTGCCAAGCAAGTGGCTGCTGATGGTCACGTAATTGGTAATCACACATGGCATCATTGGTATCGCCACATGGACTTAGCTACTGCGGCTAGTGAAATTGATCGTACAGCAGAAATCATCTATAAAACTACTGGAGAGAAAACTACTCTATTTCGTCCTCCTGGGGGTTTTCTGAATAATGGACTAGCCGAATATGCCAAAAACGAGAAATACGCTGTCATGATGTGGTCAGAAGAATCGGGAGATGCTGAACGTCGTTCGCCTCAAGTTCCAGGACTAGTCAAAAATGTGCTGAAATATGCAAAACCCGGTGCAATTGTATTGATGCACGATGGGGGTGGCAACCGTTCCAAATCTGTCAGGGCTTTACCAGGAATGATCGCAGGTTTAAAAGCTGAAGGCTATAGATTTGTGACAATTCCCCAACTACTGGAGATACAAGCCCAAGAAAAAAGTGTGGAGACAGCAGCATCACCTGTGGTAACAAATCAAGAACATCCAAACCAACAGCTTAATCATCAGTGATATTTTTAGGACTTACGCATCAGGTACGAAATGTAGGGGCAATTCATAAATTACCCCTACGGTAAATCAAGGCTTTCACTGCCTTTTTGCGTAAGTCCTGATTTTGTTGGGGTAATTAGTTAGTTTATTCACTAACAATGCGATTGTTTCGATTAACAATGCGATTGTGTCGGCTGACAATGCGATTGTTTCGACTAACAATGCGATTGTTTCGGCTGACAATG
>NZ_JABXKL010000044.1 GCF_017114995.1 Nostoc sp. NMS9
ATGGGATATCACGATTACTCCAGTTTGATTGGGATCTTATTTTCTTGCAAGTCCCTTAGGTAAAACCTTTGCCGCAGAGGTAATCGCCAACGAACTACGCCTAGATTTATATCGTATCGACCTTTCGGCTGTGGTGAGTAAGTATATTGGTGAAACCGAGAAAAACTTACGGCGGATATTTGATACCGCAGAGACGGGTGGGGCTGTGTTGTTATTTGATGAGGCTGATGCTTTATTTGGTAAGCGTACCCAAGTTAGAGATAGCCGCGATCGCAATGCTAATCTGGAAACTAACTACCTCTTGCAACGAATCGAGGCGTATCAAGGTTTAGCGATTTTAACTACTAACTTGTATGATGCCATTGATAGTGCGTTTATGCGACGTATTCGCTTTATTGTCAGATTTGAATTTCCGTATGCCCAAGAAAGGATAGAGATTTGGAAACGGATTTTCCCAGCGCAAACACCAACAGAGGGATTAGACTATAACAAGCTTTCCAGATTAGATGCCAATGGTGCAACGATTCGGAATGTAGCGATGAATGCAGCTTTTTTGGCAGCCGAAGCTGGAGAACCTGTGATGATGAAGCATTTGCTGGCTGCTACTTGGACTGAGTATTCCAAGATGGGGCAGCTAATTAATGATAATCAACTTAAGGGTTGGGCTTGAGGACATGACTTTCACTATCTCGAATATCAGTAGTAATAGTGCCATATAGTGCCTGACTTCAGAAAATTATAGTAAATAAATATTATACCCATGAAATCTTTAATTTATTCATGCTGCTGCAATGCGATCGCAGCAGCAAACCACTCATTGAGCAATCTACGAACTACTAAGAGATGCTTCAGCAACTATGTGGCTTACCATCTGGTAAGATTGTCTTGCATAAGTTGGCATTTTCCAGCTTAATTCCGGCTAAAGATGCTCCCTTCAAATTTGCCTCTGTGAGATTTGCCCCAGTTAAGTTTACTTGACTCAGATTGGCATTGCTCAGGTCAGCACGACTGAGGTCTGCTTGACTCAAGTTGGCTCCTGCTAAGTTACTACCACTGAGGTTGGCATCCTTGAGGTTAATACCACTCAAGTCGGCATCCTTCAAGTCTGCTCCACTCAGGTTAACGCTACTTAAGTTACCTCCGCGCAGATTTGACCCACTAATTTTGGTATGCTGGAGATCGGCATTGCTTAAGTTAATACCTCTGAAATTGGCGTTAGTCGCAACCATGCCACTCAAAGAGACTCCATCCAAATTACTGCCTTCTAACTTTGTGTTAGTTAGATTGGTGTCTTTAAAATCTACTCCTGTGAGGTTTGCACCTGTTAGATTTGCTCCTGTCAAGTTAGTATTGTTCAAACTAGTATTGAATAAATTTGCCCGTCGTAGGTCAGCATTACTCAGATTAATTCCTACCAAGTCTGCATTTTTTAAGTTAGCAGCCGTGAGTTTGCTATCACTCAGATTATTGTTAGCTAAGATGGTATTACTGAGATTTGCCTGACGTAAGTCTGAACCTTCTAGTTGGGCATTCCGCAAATCTGCACTATTTAAGTTTGCTTGATGCAAGTTAGCATTGGCTAGTTTAGTATCCCGCAAGTCTGCAATAAATAGGTCGGCTCGATCCAAGTTGGCACGACTCAAATTAGAAGCACGAAGATTGGTTCCACTCAAGAAAGCACCTTTGAGGTTTGCTCCCTCTAAGTTAACATTGCTAAGGTTGGCGCTACTCAAGTTTGCATCAGTCAAATCTGCTCCCTGTAAATCTCGCACCGAAAGTGGTTTATTAACGATTTCCCATACTTGAAGCCACTTTTTACCAAGAATGGTTTTGTCATCAATTTGGCTATTTCTTAAATCTGCCCCTCCTAACTTTGCATCAGTCAAATCAGCACCGCGCAAGTTTGCCCCAGTTAAGGAAGCACCTGTGAGGTTAGCATTTCTCAAATATGCTCCCTGTAAGTTTACTCCACGCAGATTAGCATAGCTCAAGTTTGCACTTCGGAGATTAGCATCCTGTAAGTAAATATTTTGTAGATTTGCTCTACGCAGATTGCAGTTTGGACACTCTCTAGTTTCCTGCAATCGTCTTACAGATGACGAATCTTGAGCTAAAAGGGGAACTTCTACCACGATTACCAATAGCAGTGCATATACTAACAACGATTTATTTACTACTGGTTTGAGATTAGTAATTATATCAAGCATAAAATTTCTGAATTAACTAAATTATGGCGATAGGCAAAAACTCAAATCTGTTATAACTCAATTGCAATGTATCTAAAGTAAAATACAAATTATTGATGTTGACGTGCGATCGCACCAGGCACAAACCAACTTAATCTTTTATCTCTAGAATATTATATGTTTCTACTTTTACCCTTCATGTAAGTATTTTTACTAAAAAAGCAGGAAACGGTTTGCGAAATAGCGATCGCACTTACAACGCAAATAGATATCCCGCAGCAAGACTCCGGTGTAGCTAGAAGAAGCAAAGTTATTAGTTATTTTTTCGGAATATACTAGAAAATTCATGATTAATGTATTTTATTAAACTACTTACAATAATAGTACTAAATGATAAATGACTCCATAAATGGCTTACTGTAACACATAGGAATAACAATAGCCTTATTACTTACAATGCCAATTAAAACTACTGGTTATTTATCTCAATTATATGAGTGAAGATATGAAAATTACTGAATAAGCTGCTTTTGAAATTGATTTTGAGATTAAGTGCATATATTTAAGTATAATCACCCTTTTCTGACGCGGGGAAAAAAATTACCATTTAAGCGCCATAGGCTAAACTTTGGTAAATCAATTACAAATACAAGCAAGGCAAAATTTCATGAAGCGTATCTATGGATACTTGGGCGTTGGCTTCAGTGTATCAATTATCCTTTTACAATCGCCTGTCTTTGCTAGAAATGATAGTAAAAATGTATTAAACAATATTTTCATAGCAGATTATTCTGAAAACACATCAAATAATACTGCTTCAGTTAACCTGGGATTGTTGATGGCAGAGAATGCATCACAACCAGAGTTTAATTACCAAGACATTGATTTTTGGTCAAATCAGTGTCATGTACTGGAAAACGCCCAAAAATATGATGAAGCACTAGCAGCTTGCGAAAAAGCAATCGCACTCAAACCCAAGGGTAAGAATATTGATTTATGGATATCTCGTAGCAATGTGCTGATGCAACAGCAAAGGTATGCAGAAGCAGTTGCTTCTTACGATCAAGTTCTCAAAAGAGAACCTAAGAACTCTTTTGCCTTGACGCAACGATGTGAGGCTTTATCTATATTAGGCAACAACTCTGATGCGATCGCTTATTGTGAAGAAGCCTTGCAAGTTGATGGCAGTTGGGGAACAATTACTCCTGCCACAGCCTGGTTCAACAGAGGTGTTGTCTTAAGAAAGTTGACACGCCCTGAAGAAGCACTCACATCTTTTGAACGTGCTGTGAATCTGAATTCCAATTATTCAGTGGCATTGGCCGAACAATGTGGCACGCTAATTGATTTGCAACGATACGAAGAAGCTACTAAAGCTTGCGACTTTGCAATTAAAACTAATGAAAATTGGGGAAAAGACAAAGAGGCAATTGCTTGGAATAACAAAGCACTGGCACTGTTCAATTTAGGCAAGATGTCCGAGGCAGTTGTAGCCTATGAACACGCCTTAGCCATCAATCCCAATGATGTAACTAGCTGGGATAACCAAGGAATGCTGCTGCACAAGATGGGGCAGTATGAAAAAGCGCTTGTATCTTATAACAGGGCAACAGAAATTAATCCTAAATATTCTCTGGCGTTCGCCCATCGTTGCGAAACGCTGAACCGCTTGCAGAGATATGAAGAAGCACTATCAGACTGCGATCGCGCTGTTGCTCTTGCTTCAAACTTGGGTAATGAGACTTTAGCGTACCTTTGGCATCAACGTACCAATGCTTTGTTGGGGTTGCAAAAGTACGAAACAGCACTTGATGCAGCCGAACGTGCGATCGCTTTGAAACTAAACTACGCAGAGGCTTGGAGTAATAAAGGTGTAATTTTGTGGAATTTGAAAAAATATGAAGATGCTCTAACTGCAACAAAAAGAGCAGTTGATATCAATCCTAAATATGTTCAAGGTTGGTATAACTATGGCAGAGTTTTAAGTTCTTTACAGGATTATCAACAGGCAATTGTTGCTTATGACCAAGCTTTAAATACGAAGATGGAGGAATCAGTGGATAATTTGATTATTGCTAGTATTTGGGCAAATAAAGGAGCATCACTTTGGCGGGTAAGGAAATATCAATTGGCACTTAATTCTACTAATGAGGCAATTAAAATTAATCCCGAATCATTTGAGGGTTGGTATAACAAAGGTGTAATCTTACTAGATTTAGCTAAGTACGATGAAGCATTAGTAGCTTATTACAAAGCTAACGATCTTAACGAGCGTAATGCTTCTGTGTGGACTGGCATAGGCATGGCATTAGCAAAAAGTGGTAAACCTCAAGCAGCCTTAAAAGCTTTTGAATCAGCATTAAATATTAATCCAAACTACAGCGTGGCGCAGAGGGCGAGAGATGCACTCTTAAGCAAATTATAAATTTTAACTGGATGTTAAATACAAAAAAATTGCCAAATTATTTATTCTTGTTATAAAAAATATGAATAATCAGAATCTGCTACAAACGGAATTTAATTTTATCCTTCCCAAAGGCTTGATAGATTCTTCTGGAAAAGTGCATCGTCAAGGAGCAATGCGGCTGACAACTGCTAAGGATGAAATTTGCGTACAGAAAGACAATCGCATACAAAAAGAACCAGTATATGAAGTCTTGGTGTTGCTGTCACTTGTAATTACTCATTTAGGTGAACTATCATCAGTTACTCCAGAAATATTAGAAAATCTTTTTAGCCGCGATCTTGCTTATTTACGCGAATTTTACAATCGAATTAACCAGCAAGGTAATGCAGATATACCTGTACAGTGTCCCAGATGCAGTAGTAATTTTAGTGTGGAGTTATCTTTAGCGGGGGAGTAGTCGGCTACCCCTCAGAGCAAATGCATGAGGAGGTAGCCTGTATAGCTTATTACTTCCATTGGTCGCTGACCGATATTCTCGATTTAGAGCATCAGAGCCGTCGGCGTTGGGTGACAGAGATTAGCAAAATTAAGCAGCAATAATTGTGAAAGGAGATGAAGTACCACGCCTGAATTCTCGTCATATTGGCGATCGCTCAAAATCAGGTATCCGTTGAAGTCTTGAATTTCGATTCAGCTATCAATTAAGACAACTGTCGTTCATGTTTATATTTGAAAAACTGGTCATCTCATACTGCTAAATTGGATAATTGAGCATGTAAATTAATCAAAAATCTTCAGGAATAATTTTTTCTAAAGTTAGAGTGTAACATTCGTACACATCTTTTTCAAAACAAATAAAAAATACTTTATCAATAAAGGTATTTTGTTCCAAAAATAATCTGGTTTCCCTAATTGCAATTTTTGCTGCTATTTCTATTGGGAAATCGTAAGCTCCAGTACTAATTGATGGAAATGCTATAGTATTTATTTTATATGGCTCTACAAAAGCAAAGCAACTACGGTAACATTGAGCTAATATTTTGTGTTCTCCATAGTTACCACCTTCCCATACTGGACTTACAGTGTGAATAACCCACTTTGCTGGCAGATTGTAACCTTTCGTAATTTTAGCCTTTTCTTCCTGACAGCCTCCCAGTTTTAGACATTCTTCCTCTAGACCTAATCCAGCAGCATTGTGAATAGATCCGCTGACACCACCGCCAGCAATCAATGCTTCATTTGCAGCATTAACTATAGCATCCACATTTTGCTGTTTAATGTCTCCTTGTATGATTTCTATTCTTCTACGCATCAATTTGTTATTCGTTCTATAAGTATCAACTCTATAAATTATAGATTTTTTTACTGGCTCATAAACGATTGTGTTTTCCTGATTAGATACAGGTTTAATATGTTTTATTTGCCCCGAAACGATAGGTAATGGTATAGTATCTGGGTCGAAGGCAGGACAAGTTCCATCGGGACGAAAATGAACACAATATTGGCATCCTTTATACTCAATCATCTGAAAACCTCGGTTTTAACAACTACAACTTGATCAGGTTCAAAAACTAAAATACATCCTAAAGATTGGATTTCTACTGCATCATAACCTTGGGATTTGAGAAAATTTGTAAACTCAAAACTTGGTAAGAAGGTATCTATATTATTTTCTTTAATATAACTCTCCGCTGCTACTAGATAGGAGGTACCATCTGAATAAATTTTAGGTTTCTTCACATTCAACATTATTCCCAATAAAACTTGGGTTTCACCTGTATCACTTGGTATCTGCAATTGGTTTATTAGTGGATTCTATCCCACCATCTTCAGTAAAGCGAATCCAGCACCCTTCTTTGGAAAACTAAAAAATCACAAATTACTATCGTCGAAATTCCCAATAACTTTCTCGGTCTTCAGGAAGTGGATCAGGCAACGAGTATACCTCAGTATTGTCTGGCGCAATCAGTTCTTTATAACCTGGATGCTTGACAACTTCTTGTTGCCCTGGATGAATACCAGAAACATCTAGCCAAATTACACCTTTTAAAGTATTATCTTTTGCTATAATACCAATTGATAAATACGGCAGAATTAGCTTTGATTCGTTCCTAATTGCAATCAGAAGGTTTTCATCTTGATCAAATCCAACTGCTCGCCATTGGAAATGTTGTCTTGCCTGAACTATTGCTACTTCCTCATTTGTAAATGGCTTGAGATTTAAGATATCTTGCCATTCCTCATCAGTATAAGAATCACGGGCATCTGTACATCTTTTAATTAGCCATTCTTCAAAACTATCTGCTATTCTTTCAAAGCCTTCCTCTGTCCACTCAAAAACAGGTGATTCTTTACCTGGAAGCAACAGAGAATATCTGAAATAAGCTCGTGCATCATTATAGTGACCGATATCTAAAAGCTTTTCTCCAGAATGGAGGATTTTTTCTTTAGGCGGGTTTAATACACCTATTTGATAGTAACTTAGCTTTCTATATAGTTTAACCGCACCAAATTTTGAGAGGAAAGCTATATATGATGGCGGCAAGGATAAATAAATATCTACTAGTTGGTCAATAACACCTCCTATTTGCTGATTTTCAATAACGTGAAATTTTTTTAAGTTAATCTCACTAATCTCTCTGTCTAACCACTCGTACATACTTTGTAACTCTCTTGCTGAATATTTGATAAAGAAAAAATGAACTACATCTCTATATATACATAAATTTCAAAACAATCAAAAACTTAGTTTTCACTCACTAGTATTTTTCCTACGTCTTCTACCATACCTTTGCTGATCTGTCTCACCTGTACGAGAGTCTGGAATCATGTGTTCAGTGTTTGAATCTCCAAAGGCAGGTTCTACAAACATTGGATCACCCCCATCGGCTAAAGCTCGTGGATGAGATGCTCTTGCTGGCTGACCTGTAGCTGGGTCTGTGGGCCATGTTTCTCCACTTCTTTGTTCCCATCGTCTTATAGCTTCAGCTTTACGATTTTTGAAGTATTGTCGTGCTATCTGTACTTCTTCGGGTGTACGAATTTCTCCTGGAGACAATTCTCCTATAATTCTTGGGTTTGTGATTGGTTCTCGTTTACCACCTCTTGGCTTGTTACCCTCTCTTCTACCATACCTTTGCTGATCTGTCTCACCTGTAAGAGAGTCTGGAATCATGTGTTCAGTGTTTGAATCTCCAAAGGCAGGTTCTACAAACATTGGATCACCCCCATCGGCTAAAGCTCGTGGATGAGATGCTCTTGCTGGCTGACCTGTAGCTGGGTCTGTGGGCCATGTTTCTCCACTTCTTTGTTCCCATCGTCTTATAGCTTCAGCTTTACGATTTTTGAAGTATTGTCGTGCTATCTGTACTTCTTCGGGTGTACGAATTTCTCCTGGAGACAATTCTCCTATAATTCTTGGGTTTGTGATTGGTTCTAGCTTACTGCTTGTTGCAGACGGCTTTGGTGTTATTTCAGAGGCAACATACCCAATGCCAGGACTATTAAAGCTATCAACATCATCCAAAATACGCTCATATTTAATCAATTCTTCAGTCGAGTCTTCGATTTCGATTAAGCCATCAATTCGAGCTTGACCATGTGAAGTATCCAATGCAAGTTTTTGCACTCGCGTGTTAATCATCCGCTCAAACTTTTCAATCTCAAATTTCGCCTCCCAAGCCTTTGTGCCGACTCTAGGTTCCTTGTTAAAAGCTAGTTTAGAGCGTAATACCCGTACTCTTCCATCCAAACCAGCATAGCGCCGCATCAGTGTAATACTTGGCACATGTTCTCTAATGTCAGATGCCTTTACCCCAGGAGCTACTTGGATATAAAACTCACTTACCTGTCCATCAACTTTGAGGTAATGTACTTTGACTGTTTTACCAGTGAGGTTGGGGTCTACTTGAATGGGAACAGTGTCTCGCAAGTTGTTAGGCAAAACATCTTTAAATCCATTTAATTCACTAACTTTTGCTGGTGGTAGTTCCACTCGTTGAAACACAGAACTTGCTTGTTCAAAAACCTTTTCTCCTTCTTCTTTACCCAGTCGCTGCGTTAATTTCAGCTTTAACTGTTCGAGTTCACGTGGCAGTTCTCTCCTTTTGTTTATATTAGTTGTACCCAACGACTGAATAGCTTGCTTAAATTCAGCAATTTCGTTCGGCTCTAATAACGAAAGCACATCTGCATCATGCATTTTTATCATGCGCCTTGTTTTGCTCGTAGCTTCCAGTAATGCTGTTCCTCCTTTGACTGCAACTCCTAAATCTAAACCAGCAAGCAGGACATTCACCCAACTCATGATGAGATTAAAATGAGCTTCTTCAGGATCATCAACTACGGGCTTACCACCTGCTTCACCTGTTCTAGCAGCCGCATATAGGTCATCCGCTTGTTCAAGTTCGTAGGCAGCAGTTCCCAAACCAACTAGCGCTGCTGCAACTCCCAAGAAAATTGCCACTCCACCTGTAGCAAAAAAAGCACCTACTCCCAGGACTATATTTGTCAGAGTGCCTGCCAATTGAATCGTAAAATCTTTTCGTTGTTCTCGTTCTAGATAATCTAAAATCGCTTTACTTTTCGGGTCTTTGTCGCGTTTTTGTGGGTTGATACCTGTTTGCACGAGTGACTCAGAAAGTACAGGTCCAAGTTTTTGGAGTGGAATATCGTTCTTGTCTAGACGAGCCGCAACATCTGCAATTCCATTTTGGATAGATTGAAATCCTTGTACTATCTTTAAGTGCAGTTCATCATTGTCTGTCGAGGCAGAAATTTCTGTTGATTTAATAACCGCTAGTGCTGGATACCCAGCACGTAAAACTTTCCGTACTTGCTTAATCTCTTCTGGTAGTTTTTTTAGCTGTTGTCGTTGCTGTGCAATTAAGTTGAGTTGCTGTTGTTGTTCCTGTTGCTTTTCGGGCGAAGCATTTAATCCACCTAAAAAACTGGCTTGAAGATCAAGCTCTTCTAATTTTAGAGGGACTTGAATTTCTAATTGTTGTTCCTTAAGAGCTAGGTCTTGATCTTTTTCAATTAACTGGTGCAGGCGCTGCAAATGTTTTTCACCTTCTGGATTAGCTCGCTCGTATTTTTTTATTTCTTCTTGTAGGCGCGAGCTATTTTCTTTTAATCTTGCTTTAGCATTCGCTTTAAGTAACTGAATAAAATTGCTGACGTATATTTCTTCTGGAGTAGAGGGTTTAGAATTTGTTACTTGTGGCTCAACATTTATAGTATTTAGTGGGATTTTTCCTACTGGGTATTGAGTTGTTTCTGTTTCTATCTGATTTGAACCTGCTATAGTTGATGCTGTGGTTGCTACTCCAATACCAGATTTTGGATTTGGCTCTTTTGGTAACGAAGAACTAGCCGCAGTTCCAACTGATATATTTTGTTCGGGTTCAGCTGGAGTTAAGGTATTATTTGGTAGCAATTCAGGATTTATATCATACGGTAATTCATCCGTAGATATGACAGGATTATCTGTATTTAGTGGCTGGAACTCTGAAGCGATGTTGGATTGCTGTGGCGTATTTGTTACTTGTCCATTGAGAATTTTGTTAACGTTTAACGGAAAAAGTTTGTAAATAATATTAAATTGGATTGCTTCAAATAGCTGGGAGTCTAAGTTACTATTAGCAAGTTTTCCATAGACTACTTGAGATTGTTCATTAATTGATTTTTTTTGGCTCCCAGATAATCTATTAAATAAATCATTAATGAGATTATTTTGCTCTTTAGTTAGTGCATTGAATTGATTAAGATAAGCTTGACGTTCTTGTTTTATCCCAGAAATAATATCTCCTACATTATTTGGATACAAATCTTTTATTACAAAGTATTTTAATATTTCAGTTAGTTTAACATCACCAGCACTACCTCCAATTAGTTGTAATTGCTCTTTCACCTTATTTTCTACTAATTTTTTATGTTTGTTATCAAGTTGAATAAATAAATTATTAAGTTCATTGATTTGGTCTGGAGTTAATTCGTCTAATTGTTCAAGATAATTTTGGCGTACCTCTTTTTTACCACTTATAATATCTGCTACAGATACTTGATATTTTTGTTCAGCAGAGAATAACGCAAATTTTAGTGCTTGATTTAGTTGGATATCTGATGTGCTACCTCCTATTTGCTCTCGCAACTTTTCAGCTTGCTGCTGAATTCTGTTTTTCTCCTCTGTAGCTAGATTATTAAATAAATTTTCTAGTTGTTTAATTTGATTTCTATTTAAAGTCTTTAAGAAAGAGATGTAATAATTTTGCCATTGTATTTGTCTTTGCTTTTGCTCGTTAGTCTCTTGTAATGATGCATTGTATTGCTGAAGATTTCTGCGTTGTGCTATTAAATCAGTGTAGTATAAATAGTATTTAGGCTCAATTACTACTATTGTCTGTTGATGTATAATGGGAGCCTGAACAGAAATTCCAATATTTCCAGAATTTTTACTAACTAAATCCTTAGCTTCATTTTGATTAAATCCAAATATTTGGATTAGTGTGAGGATATAAAGTGGCTTGTCGCTAGGTAAGTTCACACCTACGCCGCTATTTTTGACAAACGGAACTGTGATTCTATAAAATGAAGCAGGACCAGATAATACCTCTGGTAGAAAATTAACGTCTGAGGATTGTGCAATTAGTAGCTTTTTATCTTCAGTTACTAAATCCTGAGTTTGATTTATAATGTTCTTAGGATTGTAATTTTCTTGCTTTCCTAATGTTTTAGGCTGTGCAAAATCTCTCGTTGCCACTGTTGGTGTTGATTCTTCTAAATTTAGAATAGAAGGTGCTGACATTTTTTCTATGTCTTGAGATTGAGTTATAGAATTTCCATCCGAACTAAGCACCTGTTCTTGTTGAGGCGCTTTCGCCTCTTGTACAGTTCCACTCTCACCACCAGCTTCTTGAGTTAATTTTTCTGAAACTTTAATAGAATCTGCTTGTTCGGTATCAGACTCTGCACTTTGCTGATTAGAAGGTACTTTTTCTGTTGCTTGTGAGTGTTTCTTACCAATATGCTTGTAAAGTTCTCTCAAATTAGTAGTAGAAAATTTACGACTTGCTGAAAATCCTGTTTCTTCTTGTTCTACAGAACCCCAATTGCTTGAATCCTGCTTTTTTTGTTGAGGCTGCCACGATAAGTCTTGCTGTGGACGTTTTTCGTACTCTTTCATAGCATGTTAGCCCTTGTGATAGTAAAGTTTAACAAGGTAAGAAATTTTTATTACCGAACTAAATTCAGTATAATGTCTTTGTTTTCAAGTGCCAACTAGCACTAGTATACTCTCGTGTTGAAACTATCTCCAGATTATGGATTGATAATGTCCAACTCGTAGGTACAAAAAGCTGGTTTCTGTCGTTCAATAATCTCGCGCACTGATATTTCATCTATTTCTTCAGAGGTAGAAGGGCGCATCTCTACAATGAAATGATAGGGACGGCCTCCCCCTAGCATCGAATCGAAACCTATAGATGTTGACCCAAAAACAAAACCTCGCTCGAAAATTTCTTTAATATCAATTTGCTCTAACGGTAAGCCTGTGTAAAGATGCAGATAGAAGCGCAAACCATACCGGGTTCCATGCCAACGATAAAGCGCGATCGCATTACGGATTAAACGCCGTTGTACATCAATTCCCCAACGCGTATCAATCTCCCAAGCTACCCAATGAGCCAGAAAAGGAAGCAGTGCCTCTGGTGCAGTAATCGGGTCTAGGTATGCCCAAAGTGTATCTATAGTTTGGACAGCCGGATCAAAAGCTTGCTCGATAATGCTCAAATATCGCCCAACAAAATCTACTTCCCTGTAAAGTGCAGGGACAAAATCTAAGTAGGAACATAGCGGACGCACAAACAAGTCAAAAACTCGATATTCAGCTAATTGTCTAGAGCCTGCTCCTTCCAGATAAACATAAATAGAGGTTTGATAATTAATTTGCAGTTGCGCTTTTTGCATCAAAGCCAACTGATTTTCAAAAAAGTTATCTGGAACTAGAAAATATATCGCTTTTTCCAGCTTTTCGTTAGGAGCAATTTCTTCAAAGTCTTCTTGATGCCACTCACACCAATATGCGGGAAAGTTACCTTCAATTTCTAGTTTCCATCTAATTGAGTTGCTCCCCAAGTTCTCCAGGGTGATAAACATTTCCCCTCTTTCACCAGGACGCAGTAGCAAATTGTTACTGAAAGTCTCATCAGTTTTGCTGCCTTTGAGTGATAAAACATTAGATGCAACGGCTTCTGGGGGTTGCATACATGTCAGTGAAATCGCTAGTGATGGATGTGAAGTTGTTTGAGTCATATTTAATATTGGACTTGTTAATCCCGAAACTCGATTTGGTGAACAGAACCCACTTGAGGATTTTCATCTTCCCAAGAACAAATCATTCCCAATGGGCCTGGGTCGATCTCTAATTCTGGGATATCTGCACGAAACCACTCAGTATCGAACTTACGCAACCCGTATAGTTTCACAGCACCGAGATAGCGGACTCCCGGAATTTGTTGGCAGACTGCAAAGATATCTGAAGGATACAAAGGGCGACCCAATTCCCAACCCTTGCCCAAAAGCCCACCGACAAGAGGATTGAGAAAGCGGTATAAAGTTGATAGCAATAAAGAGCGAATTTCTTCGCGATCGCGTGGATTGTTGTATTTTGGTTCTAGAATCACCTCAGTTTCAACGCTGACTCCCACATATTCAGGTGACTCTAGCTTAATCTGCACGCCTAAAGGTTTGCGATCGCTCATGTAATCTAAAATTTCTGTTATGAGTTCATCAGAAAGAGCGAAATATTCTTCAGGTTTCATCCCTTTAGAGAAATCATAGTTATCTGTATCTGCTTTATTAGGTACAATCAGCAAACGCACAATTCCGGCTGTGGTGTGTTCTGGTTTAGTCAAGCAATGGGCACGAGCAACTGCCCCTGTTGCTGCCCGAATTGCTAATCTCTCAAAATCCTCTGGAATCAAAGCTGACTCGCGGGTTCGCAGTAGGGATGGGACTCTAATTACAGCTTCATCCAAGGATTCGGCATCGCTTCCACCACAAGCTGGTTCATAATTGATGACGTTTTTAACGTAGGGAATAGAATTTTTGATAATTGTAATTTTTCCGGCTTGGACGTTACCACGACTACCACCGCCTGTTCGATATGCCAACATATATATTTCAGAGCCAAGAGGAGGAACTCTGCCATATTGTCGCTCTAATAGTGTATTTTCAGTGGTACTAGATGGTAAAGATGCTCTTTGAGAGTTCTCTTGCCTGACAATTCTGCTTCCTTGTTGTAAATGTCTGCGCTGTTGTGTTGATTGTTTAAGATGACCAGGTTCTCGAATTAATGGCCCAAATTGGACTGTACCAGTTTGAGAATTGATGGTGTAGTGCGGATTCTCAGCACCAGATTCGGCAAAATCGGGAACCTCTACCCAATCTTCGATTTCTCCCGACGCAAGTCTGAGTTGAATATATTCTCTCAACTGTGAGTTCCGCTCTAAGACAGGTTGCGATCGCAATTCAAATACTTGACCTGCTTTGCCATTACTCAATCCCAGCAGTTCTTCTGTAATTCGGATACATTGAGTTGCATCCATTGCACCACCAATGGCACGCACGGTCAAACCAACTATACTAGGAGAGCTACTGTAAGAAGGTTGCGCTTCATGATTGATTGTATAGACGCAACGTATCCAATGACCACTGTAGTTTGTACCAAAGTTGCTTTTGGGCCATACTTGCGGTAGATGGAGAACTACATCAGCTCCATCTAAGGGTTGGGCGATTTCGCTAAAGCTAAATCCTTTAGTTTTATCATCGTCTTGAGAGCGCAGAATCGGTTGCCAAGTTTTCCCATTCCAAGCTTCCCACTTGCGCGGGGGGTCATCGGGGTTAATCCCAGTAGTTCTAGCGGCTTCTCCCTTAAAATTAATTGCAATCACGTTGCCTTCTATAGAATTCTCTGGATCTTCTAATACCAAATAGAAACAGTTACCTGTCATTGATTGGTCAAACAGTAGTGTTTCATCGAGGTCATGCCAGAGATTATTAGCAGGAGTGCGATCGCGCAGAGATTGGGGTGTATCTTGTTCTATGTCTGCGGTTAGCAAGTGCTTGAACTGCGGATTGCCAATTACTAGTTCTCGGTCAGTCGTAAAAATTACTGCTTCTTCAGTTTCAGTTCGGATTGTAGCAACTTCTGTATTTACGGGTATCCTGACTTCTGATGGTTGAGCGCGACTGAGATAAAAAGTCAGGGAGCATCTGGCTGGTGTTGGCGGGTTGAGACGAATCCCTAGCAACTCTAAAAATGCCACATAATTGCGTCGGGGAACCTGATTGAAGCGCAGCAACATTTGGTCAGTGAGCCATGCAAATAGTTCAATCAACGTAATCCCCGGATCACCTGGGTTGTGGTTTGTCCATTCTGGACAGTACCGAGGAATGCGAAGAACGCATTCTTCTACAAGGTCTTTAAAAGTGCGATCGTCTAGGTTTGATTTCGGTAGCTTGGGTAAAAAGTCAAAGTCCATTTCAAGTAAATAGTTTTGGGCGAATGGCATTCGTCATTAGTTTTCCCATAAACTGAACTCGAATCACATTTCGGAATTTTAATGTCCTGTTTAATCAAATATTTTGGTTTCCATAATGTTCTGGTGTCCTCAAGCCCAACCCTTAAGTTGATTATCATTAATTAGCTGCCCCATCTTAGAATACTCAGTCCAAGTAGCAGCCAGCAAATGCTTCATCATCACAGGTTCTCCAGCTTCGGCTGCCAAAAAAGCTGCATTCATCGCTACATTCCGAATCGTTGCACCATTGGCATCTAATCTGGAAAGCTTGTTATAGTCTAATCCCTCTGTTGGTGTTTGCGCTGGGAAAATCCGTTTCCAAATCTCTATCCTTTCTTGGGCATACGGAAATTCAAATCTGACAATAAAGCGAATACGTCGCATAAACGCACTATCAATGGCATCATACAAGTTAGTAGTTAAAATCGCTAAACCTTGATACGCCTCGATTCGTTGCAAGAGGTAGTTAGTTTCCAGATTAGCATTGCGATCGCGGCTATCTCTAACTTGGGTACGCTTACCAAATAAAGCATCAGCCTCATCAAATAACAACACAGCCCCACCCGTCTCTGCGGTATCAAATATCCGCCGTAAGTTTTTCTCGGTTTCACCAATATACTTACTCACCACAGCCGAAAGGTCGATACGATATAAATCTAGGCGTAGTTCGTTGGCGATTACCTCTGCGGCAAAGGTTTTACCTAAGCCGGATTCTCCAGTAAACAGGGCACTAATACCTAAACCACGTCCGCTATTACTGGCAAAGCCCCATTTGTCATAAACTTTCAGGCGTTGGCGCACATGAGTTACCATGTTCTGGAGGATTTGCTTTTGCTTATCTGGTAATACTAATTGCTCCCAAGTGGCATGAGTAT
>NZ_JABXKL010000023.1 GCF_017114995.1 Nostoc sp. NMS9
GTACTATTTAATCGGTTTTTTGTTGATGTGTGACAGTTAGGGTGCGGAAGGTAGGTAACAACTTTTTGGAGTTGGCGAAGGTAGTAGTTCCTGGTGCTAAGGTAATTCTCACTTGCCGCACGGAATATTTTCCTGAAGCAAAGGAAGGAAAGGCTTTGTTCAATGCAGAGTTACAAGCATCAACAGTAAATTTGACAAATGATCAACCCAAATTTGAAGTATTGGAATTAGAGAAATTCAATAATGACCAAATACGGCAGCTTTTGTCTTATTTTGCGGAAACTACCATAGTCAAACGGATAATGCGTAACCCACAATTATTAGACTTAGCCTGTCGTCCAGTAATGACTGAGTTAATTTTGGAGGCATTACCAGAGATTGAAGCAGATAAACCTGTGGATATGTCACGAGTTTACCTGTATGCAGTACGACGGAAGATAGAACGAGATATTAAAGCAGAGCGTACTTTTACTTCTCTAGCAGATAAACTCTATTTTTTATGCGAACTGTCTTGGGAAATGCTTTCTACCAACCAAATGAGCTTAAATTATCGGCTTTTCCCTGACAGAATTCGGCGTTTATTTTGTTCCATTGTTCAGGAACAAAATAATTTAGACCACTGGCCTCATGACATGATGGGGCAGACAATGCTGATTCGTTGCTAGTGGTAGCCAAGACCACATAGTGCGGTTGTGGGATGTCAATAGTGGCAAAGAATACCGCAAACCTTTGCAGGGACATATTGATAGTGTAACTTCGGTCGTTTTTAACCCAAATAGCGCAATACTTGCAAGTGGTAGTGCTGATCGTACGGTGCGATTGTGGGATGTCAACAGTGGCGAATACCGCAACACTTTGCAAGGGCACATAAGTTGGGTATATTCAATTGCCTTCAGTCCAGATGGGGCGACCCTTGCTAGTGGTAGTCACGATAAAACTTTACGGTTGTGGGATATCAAGAGTGGCAAATGCCGCAACATCTTGGAGGGGCACACCAATAGAGTATATTCAATTGCCTTCAGTCCAGATGGGGCAACCATTGCTAGTAGTAGTTTCGATACAACTATACGGTTATGGGATGTCAAGAGTGGCAAATGCTGCAACATCTTGGAGGGGCATACCAAGAGTGTAAATTCAGTTGCTTTCAGTCCAGATGGGACGAACATTGTTAGTGGTAGTGAAGACTACACAGTCAGGTTATGGGATGTCAAGAGTGGCAAATGCTGCAACATTTTGGAGGGCCATATCAATGGTGTAACTTCAGTTACTTTCAGCCCAGATGGAGCAATACTTGCTGGTGGTTCTATTGATTGCAAGGTTCAACTTTGGCACATTAAAGCAGAACACATCAAAACTTTAGAATATGAAAGACCCTACGATCGCATGAACATCACAGGTGTTACAGGGCTAACCGAAGCAGAAATTGCCTCACTCAAAGCATTAGGTGCAGTAGATACAAAATAAATTCAGTAAAGCGAAAGGGTTTATTCTCTAGCGCAAATGCATCTAAATTACTCTTGATCGCAACCAAGGTTAAGAACCAAGGAAAAAATCAGCATTTATCGTTTGCTTTAGTTTTTTTGACTCAGAGCGATGTCTACGACGGGCTGCACCTACGCTAAATCTGTGTCAATAAGTAGGTATTAATGCGACTAGTTTTAAGCAAATTTGGGAAGAAGTACGTGAAAAGCATTTCTACAGTCGAGTATTTGATTCGATGCAAGATGTTATTGATACACTTTGCCAAGGGCTTAGAGAATTAATAGACATGCCAGAAAGATTACGTTCACTTACGAATTTTCTACGTTTGAGAATTAAGTTTTAGAATACGGATTAGTATTACTCCCTCGGAAATCGCTATATTCCAATACAGTTCAGATAAGACCAAAACACTTGTAGAGACGGCGTCTCCAAAACCCAACATTTTTGCCATTAGCCCTTAACTGAACCGTATTGCGCTATATTCTTCAGCTATGCCGTGAAAAACAGTGCGGTTGTCGTTAGCGAAATTCCTCGGTTAGAGGATTTATTTTATTTGTAGGTTTATCGTAAATAAAATGGTTTAAGACCTCCTACGTCTACACATAGCGTCAGTTTCAGTCGGGTTTTAAATCCCCATCTATTCGCGTAGCGTAGGCAAAATGTCTTTAATTTTGAATTTTGAATTTTGAATTGTTAATCTGTATTCTAAATTTTTAGTTAGACATTTTTTGGACAATAAAGCTCTAGGTAAATACACAATAAATATTGATAATAAATTTCTATTAATCAAGATATAACCTGGCGTTAATTTTTGGTCATTAGATTATATGACAAACTTAAAATTTTTTGTCTGGTTATGTAACCTAAATAGCAAATAACCTTTTGTTAATAACAGGTTACTTACTATTCAAGATCTGTGGCATTTCACGTAAATAATTGATGGCTTTTTCCGTCAGTAATCAAGATTTGCCTTTATGAAATTTTTGGTGTCACAACAGAGGAGAGTTTAATGTCTAAATTAAGTCGCAGACAAATTTTAGTATTTTTTGCTGGCAGTGCTGGTGCTGCTGTCTTGGGAGACACAATTCTAGATGGTGTTTCTAGTATTGCCGGAGCAAACAACAGGCGACTGAGCTTTACACCAGTGCGCTTACCCCATTCCTTACCCGTTTATAAACAGCAGAAAAGTTTCTTGCCAACGGGAATCGGTCAGGGACAGGTAATCAATGCATCTGCAAATGCGAAGTTAAATAGCTACAACGTAGTTGATGATCTGGTAGTGCCACCAGAATATGAACGTTATGTAATTATCAGCTGGGGCGATCGCGTCTTTCCTAACAAAGATGAATATTTCGGTTACAACAACGATTATACGGGTTTCATTCCTCTGGGCAGAACCAACGATGTCGGCTATTTGTGGGTCAATCATGAATATGTGAGTTTTCCATTTTCCGATCTAGCACCAGAAGCTCCTGCTGATGTTAAAGGATTGCCTACCACCTTTGAATCAGTGATTGGTTGGGCTTTACCTGCCACCAGAGGTATTGAATTTGACGGCGAAGTTCTATATAACTTAGGCGGATCAATCGTCCGCATCTCCCGACGTAATTCTAGTAACCGTTATGCTGTGGTTAAAGGTGATGCAAGAAATCGTCGCCTTCATGGTCTTTCTGGGTTGGGAATTAATAGCCAAAGAAGTGATGAATATAAAAATGTCACTTCTTGGGGAAGTCGTAGCTACCAAAAAGGCGATCGAAACTATCTCATCGCCACTGGCCCAGCTGCAACCCAAGTATTTAACCTCTCCTCCGATGGATTGGGTAACAAAATTATTGGCACTAGCTATAACTGTTCTGGCGGTACAACTCCTTGGGGAACTATTTTAAGTGGTGAAGAGAACTTTCAAGGAAGTGTAGGAGGTTTTGTTGGTGTTACAGAACCAGTCAACCCTAATGGTACTCAAACAGGCTACATCGATGGTACTACTGGTAAGACCTTCGGTTTAGTTGGTGAAAAATACGGTTGGATTGTTGAAATTGACCCCGTTAATCCAAATTTCCGCCCTCGCAAACATACTTCACTGGGTCGTTTCCGCCATGAAAACGTTGCCATCCGCGCCGAAGCTGGGAAGCAGCTAATCGCCTACATGGGTGATGATAGACGTGGGGGACACACCTGGAAATTTGTTAGTGCAGGTGTTATTTCTTCACCAACCAGTAAAGCCAACAGCAGTTTATGGGAAAGTGGTACATTGTATGCCGCCCGTTACAATCCAAATGGTACGGGTCAATGGATACCGTTAAGTTTAAACAGTCCCACCAATCCCATTTCGCCATCGGTAATTTCTTCTGTGGAGTTTGCTGCTTTGGGTTCTGCTCAAAGAAATGGTCTTTTACCCCTACCAAAACGCAATGGTATTGCAGGTCAAACTACAGATGGTGGTTCCCTCGCAGTCGATCGCACTAACGAAGCAGAGAGACTACCTGCTTATCAAGGTAAAAAGCTATCTGACTTCTACACTTCTCAAGGTGCTATTCTCAGTGATGCCTTCTTAGCAGCGAATTTAGCCGGGGGAACTCCCACCGCACGTCCAGAAGATATAGAAGTGCATCCGACCACCAAAGAAGTGTTCATTGCCTATACTGACGGTGCGCCAGGAAGTGACGGTTATCCAGATTCGCGCATTTTCCAGGTTGCCAAGTTGAGTAAAGATGTCAACGCAACGCAGCAATCCGGGGGATTGTACAAGATTATTGAAGATAGTGCCGATGGTACAGGTCTAACCTTCCGTTGGCAAAAATTTGCTCAGGGTGGAGAAGCCGGATCAATTTCTGGTGCTGGTTTTGCAAATGTAGATAACCTAGTGTTCGACAATAAGGCAAATATTTGGGGGGTAACGGATATGTCTACCACCACTCACAATGGTTTTAATGTCGGTGCTGCCGGTACTGTAACTATCATTGACCATACAGTCAGTGGTAATGTTTCCAATTTCACAGGAGTTTTTGGTAATAACTGGCTATTCTACATTCCTACTACTGGTACTCACGCGGGAGAGGTAATACCTTTTGCTCAAGGCCCAGTGCGTTGTGAGATGACAGGGCCAACTTTTGTGGGAGATACGCTGATTATTTCGGTACAGCATCCCGGCGAAGATAGCCCAATCAATGATGGTACGATTTTGAGTCGTGAGATTGAATTACTGGATTTGAATGGTGTTACATTCAATCAGGCTCGGACTGTCCCTCGTGGTAGTAGTTGGCCAAGTAACATCCCAACTGCTGACGGTGGAAAGGGTCAACCTAGAAGTCTTCCCAAACCATCTGTAATTGGTATCAGACGTAAGAATCCTACTGGTAGTTTTACTTAATACCAATTCAATTAATGATTGCAACACATCCTTGGGTAAAGACGCGATGAATCGCGTCTCTACAAATGGTCTATTTGTTGCATTCTTTTTTTTCAAATTGGTATAACTATGTGTGTAGAGACGTTATTATCTAACGTCTCTACATTAATTTTCAAAGTAGGACTAGTAATTTGTCACTCCAGATAGTTTTTTCTTGGGTTTCATTCTCAACGCCATAGCACTAGCGATCGCTATACCACCAATAGTCATCGGTTCTGGTACGGGTGTACTCTTAGAGTAAGTTACTGTACCCACCTCTTTTGTAGATAATAAGTCGGCACTCAGAATGCTATAAAACTTTGTTCCTCTTGTATTTGGATTACCTGGATCGTTACCGATGAAAAACCGATCTTCAACCAAATAGCTCAGTCCTGACAGGTTGCCATTTGTAAAGCTGACTACAGGAGATGATGGGTAATCAAAATCACTTACCTCTGTATACTGAGTGCCTAAGTAGTCAAATAAAATAGATAATCCATTGCTAACGCCTAAAGTTTCGTCACCGATCGCGGTTAAGGTCGAGTTATCATACTGAAAAGAGCCGAAATACTGACCGGGGCGATCGCCAGATGTCGCATTTACGGTGAAATCATAATTAACTAAGGCAGCTTGCGTCGGTTTAACAACAGCAGCAACCGAGATAGCAACAGCAAAAGCAGCAATGCTAATATCTTTAGCTAATTTCATCAGAAAATGCTCCGAAGCTAAAAAATGAATAATTCTGTAATTTCACTTAAATAAACTTTCAACCAATGTATATAGGTTAAGAAATAATAAACAAAAGATAATCTTCGTTAAATCTTTAACTTTGTCAGTTATATATAAATTTTGTGTAAACTTACTTCAATATTTACAGCAGGTTATGCTAATTGGGACTTACGCAAACAATAGCTGAAATTCTGATTTTCAAGTAGGGGCAATACCCTGTGGGTACTCCGTTGGAGAACTCATAGAGAAAGATACAGCGTTTTACAACTACATGAGGTACACCCTTTCTCCAACCCTGCCCTTACTAAGGGCAGGGATGTACCTCACGTTGGCGTAGCCTCTAGTAGAGAAGTTGAAATTTGCTATAGCTATTTATACCAAAAATGCCATGAATGAAGTTCATAAGGAAGCATAAAAATACCTACTCCCTACTCCTCTTTGGGATTAGGCGCGGGTGAACCCGGTACGTATTTGACTTGCTTGATCGCACCAGTGTATTTAAAGACCCCATATTTTTTGTAGAGATTCCATGACACGGGACTACGGGCATCTTTACCGATGTCCAATCCTTCATAGGGAAAGCCACCAAACGTTAGCCCCAGTTTACCTGCCGCGACTTGCTGCCCATTGACAGAGAGGGTTCCAGACCCCTGACGCTTGCCCAGTGCATCGTAATTCAAATCGATGTTAAGTTGACCTGGCTGTAGCTGGACTGCGGGAAATTTAATCGACTGACCATAATTATTGTGTTCGTAGAACAGCTTGCCATCATCAATATAGAAGATATAACCAGCTTCCTGTCCACCGTGGGCAAGAATCACCCCGCGATCGCCTGCTTTATACTGAGCCTTCACCTGGATGGTATAATCGCGATCGCTGACCAAGGGCAAAATGTCTGGTTCCAGTACCAAGTCACCTGCATGGAATGTCTTCGGTTTCACTTTCTCCTTGATATAAGGCGGTACTCCTCGATGTTGGGGGGATTCTAACAGAGGATAAACTTGATACTTGAATGCCGCTGCATCAAAGGCTGCTGCCAGTTCTTTGACTTTTTCTGGATACTGGTTCGCCACATCGTTGCTTTCCGAGTAATCTTGGTTCAGGTTGTACAACTGCCACTCGGAGTCACTAAATGGTTTCCCAGTCCGATGTTCGGTGACAGCATACCAACCATCTTTGTAATACCCTCTATTGCCAGAATTCTCGTAGTATTGTTCAGTTCTTTGTTCCGGTGCATTGGCATCATTCAAAAGATAAGCAAAGCTGATACCTTCGAGAGGTTTTGTGGGTTTACCATTAAACCTGTCGGGATGCTTGATGCCCGTTAATTCCAGGATGGTAGGTGTAATGTCTGTGATGTGCGTAAATTGTGTCCGGGTAGCACCCAAATCTTTGATTTTTGCTGGATAGGAAACAATCAATGGATTCCGTCTACCACCGCCAAGGGTAAAGAATTTGTACCGTTTTAGGGGTGTATTAGAAACTGTTGCCCAGCCAATTGGATAGTGAGGCGCAGTCTGAGGACTACCAATCAACTCAAACCGACTGATATCCAGGGCTTTATCGTCTGGTAAACCGGAGTAATGTCGAGCTACATTCGTCGTGCCATTTGCCCCGCCTTCTCCAGAACCGCCATTATCAGAAGCAACAATAATGATTGTGTTGTTGAGTTCCCCGGTGGACTCTAGATACTCATAGAGTTTGCCAAAGTTTTGATCCAGGTTATCAACAAAGGCTGCATAGGCTTCCTGGTAACGAGCAAATAGCTTTTTATCCTCTGCTGATAGTGTTTCCCAAGCTTTAACCCCTGGATTTTGGGGTGGTAGTTGAGTGTCGGCAGGAATTAGCTTTGATGCAAGTTGCTTCTGGTAGCGTTCCTGGCGCAGCACGTCCCAACCGGCATCATACTTACCTTGGTATTTGGCGAGGTCTGCTGGATGAATATTAAACGGTGAATGAACAGCATTGTTGGCAAAATACAAGAAAAATGGCTTGTCTTTTGACTTGGTTTTTGCTTGTTTGAGTAATGCGATCGCTTTTTCTGTCCAGTAATCGGTGGTGAGGAAATTTTTAGGATAGCGATCAACTGAAATAGGTGTATTGTCTTTGTAGAGAATATGCGGTGTCTGGGGATGTTCCAATCCATCTAAGAAACCAAAGAAATGTTCAAACCCCCGTTGTAACGGCCAGGAATTTAATGAAGCGGTGGTGGTGCGATCGTAAGTCTGAGTCAAATGCCACTTACCTGTCAGCAGAGTAGAGTACCCATTGCTACGTAAAATTTCTGCCAGAGTCACGACATTGCTCTGAATTTCACCCGCATAACCGGGAAAACCAGGGTTTCCTTCAGCAACCCAACCGACACCTGCAGAGTGGGCATTTAATCCCGTTAGTAAAGATGCTCTTGTGGGAGAACAAAGTTGATGGGTTGTGAAGTTGCTAAACCGCAGTCCGTTAGCTGCCAATTTATCAATATTCGGTGTACTGATTTCTGAACCGTAGGGGCCTAAATCCGCAAACCCCAGATCGTCAATTAGGAAAACGACAATATTGGGGGCCTCTTTTGGTGCTATGGTGGTGCGAGATGAAGTGAGAGATTTTTTGGCTGATGGTGGCTGTGGAGTCCACCAAGGCGTTGATTCTGCCAAGGTTCTGCCGATTTTGCCTTTAAATCCAGCATAAGGTTGTGTACTTGCAACGCCTGCTTTCTGAGCAGGGTTCTGGGCTAAACTGCTGGTGATCGTTGTGCTAGTAACCAGCAAGATACTAAACACAACCAGTGCTAACCAAGCGATGGGTGAAACAAGTTTTTGCTTGACTTTTTGAATAAATGATGAATTCCGTTTTCTGTTCAACAGACCTGCCTCCTTGCAAGCGATAGTAGTTAAGCCAGCACATCATCTGCGCCGGCTCATCTGAAAAATGCACTCATATTTCTGCTGATAAATTGGATAATCACACCCACATTGTTTACTTTGGGAGTGTGGGGTGGAATCACTTTTCCTGCTGTATACAATGCAAACAATACATCAGTTTTTTTGATGGTAATGCCTTCCCCTTAACAGAAGGTTCATAGTACAAATAAATGCAAATATTATACGATATATCTATCGATTTATCGTAGTATTAAGTTAAGCAAAAGTACTATACCCCATCTAGACCTCTGTAGGGTTACTCTCACCCGCGCGAAGGAAATATTGAGTTTGGGCGTAGGCGTAGCCCTTTGCAGATATTGGGTAGCTTTTAGTGAAGGTTTAGCGATGTCTGCGACTGGCTACGCCTACACCCTCACCTATTACCGCAAGGAGGCTCCCGCTTACTCGAAGAGAAGCCGTGAGAGGAATTGCTCTTGAAAAGCGAAACATTCCCTGACTATATCAAACCGCAGATTTGACCGGGATGGGGATAGTTGAGTTTTTCCCAAATAAATCTTTGATACAACGTGATTGTTTTTATGTATTATATTCACCTGTGATTAGGTCGAAGTCATGGAACAAGTGCTAACGCTGGTTTGCAAACTTAACCCTACCCCAAAACAAGTAGAAGAAATTGAGTTAGTTCTGAAAGCTTTTGCAGATGCGTGTAACTACGCCAACCAAAAAGTTAAGCCTCAGATAATCAGTAAGACCACTATTCAAAACATGGTTTATAACGAGATTCGCGCTTTGTTTGGGTTAAGTGCAAATTTAGCTGTTCGTACTTGCGCCAGGGTGGGGGCTAATCGCAAAACTGCCAAACAAAAACATAAGCAAGTTTTGACATTTAAGCCAGCATCGGCTGATTACGATGCCAGAATTTTCTCATTCAGAGAAAAGGACTGGACTGTTAGTTTGACTTTGATGAATGGCAGAGAACACATCAAAATTGATGCTGGGAATTATCAAAGAGGTAAACTCAAAGGACGCAAACCAACATCAGCGCAATTATGTAAGCATCGTGACGGTAACTACTACATCCATATTCAAATTAAAGATGAACCGCCAACGCCAATTAAGTCAACGCCACTTGCTTCAACCGGGGGAACCCCGGCAACGCAGTGGCTGAGTAATGTAATTGGTGTTGATTTCGGAAGACGAGATATCGCTGTAATCAGTAATGGCGATAAGTGGGACGGGAAGCAAATCAACTATGTCAGGGATAAGTTTTCTAGAGTGAGGGCATCTTTCCAGAAAAAAGCCACGAAAGGTACAAGGTCTAGTCGCCGCAGAGCGAGACAGATTTTGAAACGGCTGTCGGGCAAAGAGAGAAGATTTCAACAGTGGCTTAACCACAACATTAGCAAGTCTATAATTCAGGACGCATTAAAAAATAATACAGTAGTGGCAATTGAAGACTTAGCAGGTATTCGAGAAAGAACAAATCAAAAGCCAAGAAATAAGACAGAGCGTAGGCGTTCAAACTCTTGGTCTTTCTATCAGTTAAGGTCTTTCTTGGAGTACAAAGGAATCCAATTCGGGATAGAAGTAATTACTGTTCCTCCAGCTTGGACAAGTCAAACTTGCCACCAGTGCCTACACATTGGATTGCGTTCTGATAAGCGTTTCAAGTGTCCCAATGAAACTTGTTCTTGGAGTGGTGACGCTGATTTAAACGGAGCAAAAAATATTGCTGCTATTGGGGCTGTTTTTGTAAACCAGCCTAGAGGCTCGAACTGTTTATGCTGTGAACTCAGTACAGACAGTTCAGGGCTACTAAAAGCCCATACTGTAACCGCTTCGGGTCAGTGTAGGTAGTTTACACATAGCAATCCGATCTAAATTGTGAAAATGAACCAACCACTTTTTCTGCGAAATGCCAAGGAAAGAAAAAGAAGTTTTCACATCTGATTTAGGACTGCCATAGTTGCTAAAATCAGGCGTGGAGATTTGCTTGTTCCTGCAACCACGGATCTACAGGTTGTCCATCTTTGCGGCGTAATTCAATTTCCACAACCATCACTTCTTTGGAACCAGGAGGTGCGGGTTTTTTATGGAAAATAATGTCATAATCTTCTGGATTGTGCTTATGTTCTTTCAACCATTCCTGTACCTTGGTTGTGGCAAAAAATGATTGCCCTTGCTCAAACATTCGGGTAATCTGCAATTGCAGCGTGTAAGGATTCATCCGACCCATTTTCTACCGCCTTTGTTAAGTTAATTTTGGGACAAGTAATCTGCTTACCGTAGATAATCTAATGTTAATGCGAAGTAACCACACCTGACACTTAGCATACAGGTAGAACTTTCAATTTCAACGCCTTGTTATCTGTAAAAACAAAATCTGAACCTTGTTCGGTGGATGGTCTAAGAAAGCGTCGATACTTTCGCATTTTGTCTTCCACTGGTTGATAAATTATTATTTTTTCTGCTTGACTTTCATCAACTTTAGCAGTAATCACAACGTAGTAATATTATAGTAGTACTTTACAAAAAATTGTCACAAACTTAACTGCACTCTACCACTAAAGTTGTACGTACACTAAGGACGAGAAAACAGATTAGTTAAAGATTGCTCAGAATTTTACACTGCTTCTACAACATTTAACCACTTAATTCTGTTATAGATTGGAGAGAGGCACGCCGCTTCAAAAACTGACCAACAGACTCAGATGGTTGTTATGCAGAGCAAAAATCAAGCTGTTTTCGCTTTAATTGTAAAAAGCACGATTGTATTTTTACCCTTATTGTTATCCGTTGGAATTGCCAGTGGACAATCTGCACCATCACCCAACCCAGCATTAACTCCGACTCCGGTGTTATCGAATTCAGAACGGGAAGAATTAGCACGACTACGAGCAGAAAAACGAATTCAACAGCAAGTCCAATCTGATTTTAAGAGCACTTTTAGTCGCACAACCATATTACTCGATGTTTGGCTAGTTATACTAAGTCTCTTTCCAGTCGCAGTCATTGCTTTGTTATGGCTGTTGCGACGGGTGATAATCCGGGAAATTGTTGATAGGGCAATGCAACAAGTCCAGGGAATGGAAAAATTACAAAATCAGCTAACCACCGTTAAACAAGAAGCTGAAAATGTTATTCAAGATGCGAAAAAAATAAATTATGAATTAGAACAGGAAACAACTGCTTTACAACAAAAAATTAAAAATGAACAAGAAAATGTATCTATTCTGATATCCGATCTAGATTCAGCTAAAGCACAGGTATTAAGTAGATTAGAAGCGGAACTAAAAAAATCTCAAGAAAATATAGAAAATTTAGAGTCAAAATTTGCTTCGGGGTTATCTAAGTTAGAGTTTGATGCTCAACAACAAAAAGATATAGCACTGGAGAATTTAGGAAAATTAGCATCTGCGATCGCAGAAGAACTGTCTAAGTTAAAGTTAGGTGTGCAACAACAGCAAGAGCTAGCCGTTGCTGATTTAGAAATATCAAAGTCTGAGTTTACATCTCAACTTTCTGGATGGCAGTTTGATGCTCAACAACAAAAAGATATAACTTTTGAAATTTTAACAAAATTACAGTCAGAATTTGTAGAAAAGTTATCCGAATTACAGGTTGATGCCCAAAAGCAAAAAGAGATTGCCGTTGACAGTTTAGGTATATTTGAGCGGGAACTTAAATCTCAATTATCTGAATTACAGGTAGATGCTCAAGAACAAAAAAATAAAATTATTGCGACTTTAGAAGTATTGCAGTCAGAATTTAAATTTCAATTATCTGAATTACAAGTCGATGCTCAAAAATCCAAAGAGCTAATCATTGAGAATTTAGAAAAATCTGGTTCTGAGTTTAGTTCGCAATTTTCAGAATTACAATGGAATGCTCAACAACAAAAAATTCTGATTTTAGAGAAGTTAGAAAGATTAGAAACTGAGTTTGTTTCTCAACTATCTGAGTTACAATTGGATGCCCAAGAAAGAAAGGATCTGATTCTTCAAGAACTAACTGAAATTACGCCGGAATCGATTCTAGAGGTGGTAACTTCTGAAGTTGAGCAAGAAATACAGGAACAGCCACAACAACCGGAATTTACTGCTGATGAGTATGTAAAACAGGGAGACGATCTGTTTTCTCAAAGGCGCTATGAAGATGCGATCGCAGCTTACAACCAAGCAGTAAAAATCCAATCTGATGAACCTGTGACTTGGTTCAAACGTGGTCTAACTCTGGGAAGATTGAAACGCTATAAAGATGCGATCGCATCCTATGATCAAGCGATTGTGATTCAGCCAGATTATCATCAAGCTTGGTGCGATCGCGGCGTTGCTTTTGGGAACTTACAACAACATCAGCAAGCCTTTGCCTCCTTTGATAAAGCTACACAAATTAAACCTGATGATGCCGTTGCCTGGTTAAATCGCGGTCTTTCCCTAGTAGCATTAGAACAATACGAAGAGGCAATCTTGTCCTTTGATAAAGCGCTAGAATTCCAACCCAATTCTCCAAAAATCTGGGATAAACGCGGTTACACTTTGGTAAGATTGGGACGCGATGATGAAGCGATCGCTAGTTTTAACAAAGCCTTAGAAATTAAGCCAGATTATGCCAGTGCCTATTACAACAAAGCAGCCTGTTACGCACTGCAAAGACAAGTTGACCGATCTCTGTTAACTCTACAACAAGCAATTGAACTTAATCCCAGGTATAAAGAAGACGCAGCAACTGACCTCGATTTTGATGATATTGCCGACGATGAGCGCTTTAAGCTGTTAGTTGCAGAATAAAAATCTAAAAGGCATTTGTCATTAGTTATTTCTTTTCTTCCCCTGCTCCCCTGCTCCCCTGCTCCTCTGCTCCTCTGCTCCCTGCTCCTCTTCCCCCACTCCCCACACTTGGATTCTGTTCATTAGACATGGCTTTGAGTTTAGATGTAAAAGAATCAGGGCGATCGCTTTTTTCGGGAGTAAATTGCCCAATTGGGGCATGAGTAGGAGCAGGTGGGAGCAGTTTTGGCTGTCGTTGACGATGGTTTGGTGATGGGGAAGGCGCTGCACTTTCTTGTGAAGTTTGCCTTTGGCTGACAGCAGATAATCGCTCAAGGGTTGCCGAAGAGGCAAATTTCCCAGAAAGCGGAGACTTTAAGACGGTTTTATTGTTTCTATCTTCCTGCTTTCCTTCTTCTTCACTCAAAGATGTCTTTGGTTGATAACTTTTCAGTTGGAGAGTTGCAGTATTGTTGTGTTGATAGCCGTCGCGAATCTTAGCTGGTGGTAATTGAGGACTCGTCACTTGCTCTACAGTGGGTTCTCTCTTGGCTGGTGGTAGGGCTGGTGCAGCCAATGAGGTTAAGCTTTGGGGAAATTTGCTACAAATCATCCGTTCAAATTCCATGTTGAAATGATACGTAGCCTGATCCCGGCGCTGCCAAAATACTAAAATTTGCTGCACGGAAACCGCTTTATAACGACCTTGATATAGTGCCTCAATCACTGCCAGGTGTAGCCAATTAAGGGGGTATTGCGTTTGCCAACGCTCAACTAGCTCATTGGCACTATACCCACTGAGATCGAAACTATAGTTAATTAATAAGGCGATCGCCAAGTTGGCAGAGGTGTCTGGAAGTGTTGTTAACATGGGGCTATTAGCTTTAGGCAATAGGTCTAAGATTTGTCACCCATCGCATATTAGCCTAGCGTGCTTTTAACTACATGGTTTATTTTTCCAATAGTTGCCAAGCCGATAGGCAAGTGTTCCCTATTCTACTTATCAACTTCTAGAATGCAACCCCACATAGACTGATTTAATCGCAGATGTTCGCCCAATGGCAACTAATGCCTGATAAATCATCGCTGCAACTTCGGCGCGTGTTGCCAAACGTAAAGGCGCAAGCACTTTCGGATCTGGATAGTTGACAACTATTCCCTGTTGTGTAGCAGTGGCAACGGCTGTCCTAGCGTAGTCGGGAATGTTATGACGATCGCTATATACTTCTAAAACATCGCGATCAACAGCTGGTAGTCCCAGTCCGTTTACTAAGGAGACAATCACCTGTAGCCGTTGCACACTTTGAGCGGGGTGGAAAGTGCGATCGCTAAATCCGCCAACAAAGCCGCCGCTAGCCGCGATTTGGATAGCGCTATAAGCCCAAAAATCCTTGGGTACATCCGTAAAATCAGATGCCGGGATTTTGGGAAATGGGTTAAAAGCGATCGCCACCAAAGCTGCATACTGGGCGCGAGTCATGGGTTTATCTGGCTGGTAGCTACCATCGGCAAAAGCATGAGTTAAATCCATGCTCACTAATGCTTGAATAAATGGTTCTGCCCAATGTCCGTTTAGTTTGGGAGATGAGGATTGTGTCAAAGCGGCGACTCGATTGATTGGGAGTAATTCTACCAAGCCCTTGACTAGAGCAGAATTTAATTGATTCCCTACGGAAACTAGCTTTTGTGTAGTGGCATTATATAAATCAAATTCACTATGATTGCGAAAAATATTATCACCTGGATCTTCGATATTACCTAAATCTGGGATTGCATTGCCATTGACTAATAAACCACCTTGGGTATTGTTAATAATCAGATTTTGACGAAGCACAGGTTGGGCGTTGCGAGAAAGTGCGATCGCCGTGCGATTTTCTGATAATTTGTTATTAGCGATCGTCGGAGCGGCAAAGTCACTAATTGCTATGCCTAAAGGGTTTCTTTGAAATACATTCCGCAGTACTTCTCCCTGGCTATGACCTGCCATTACTAACCCGCTAGCAGTATTTTGCACAAATATGTTATCTAAAATTGCGGGTTTGGCGGTACCAGTGGTAAACACACCTTCCCGCCCACAGTGGCTCAGAGTATTGTTACTTAAAGTAGATGCAGCCGATTCAATCCAGATACCAGTACCTTTGGCTAAGGGATTAGTGACAGTTACACCTAAAAGACAGGCATTATCTACCAAGAGCAGCGTAATATTTTGTATACCAAAACTGGGACTTTGAAACTCGCCACTCCCAGAAATTACAATCCCTGCACCTTTGTTAGCTTCATTACCCACCACTGTCGCACCTCCAGGGACGATTAGTGGAAACACCTCACCACTAGCGGCGTTGTAAGTCCCCGACTCCAGATGAATTATCGTCGAGATTTTAGTTACTTTTAAAGCACGGGTGAGGCTTTTAAACGGACTCAACCGTGAACCAGTATTGGTATCATTCCCTGTCATAGGGTTGACATAGAGTGTGACGACGAGGGTAGAGTTCACCATTGATAGTTGAGAGTCAATTGTTTTAATTATGACAATCGTAAATAACACTACTTGTAGCAAACTTTTTTACAGTAGTATCTTTGTGTATAGAAAATATATCCACCTGACTTTTTCTGGCAAGCAGATCGTGTGTACACAAAAGTTATAGACTCTTGTGCAACATTCCAAATTCTCATCTCAATCGCATTGTTAGTCGAAACAATCGCATTGTTAGTCGAAACAATCGCATTGTTAGTCGAAACAATCGCATTGTCAGCCGAAACAATCGCA
>NZ_JABXKL010000028.1 GCF_017114995.1 Nostoc sp. NMS9
GCGGCCACGATAGTTTAGGGGTTGCCCTACGCAAAAATAGCTCGATGCCAGGTTTTATAATTCAAAATAAAAGCCCCTAGCTCACATCACAGCTTGGGGCTTTTGTTATGGTTGTGTGACAAAAAACTATAGCAATTTAATAACTATATTCAGATTGATTATTGTAGTAGTTGCAATCTCCATACCTTTTCCTCTAGCTATTTGTGACAGTAGCATTTTTGTCTTCGTCAGACATCGCCTCGTTGCAGAAAACTGCATAATTAACGAATATTTGCTTGTTTATCGTCCAAAGGTGCAATTTTATTAGATACTCAAAGAATCTATATTAATAGCACCCAATGACGAGAAAAGACCTATTCAACAGGTGTTTGCAGTTCGGATTGGCAGGGTTGCTGGGCTGGCTAATTGTCAGTATCTTCAATGCTAAAACCCAAGCACAGCAAAGTAATATCGTACCTGACAACACACTTGGTGCTGAGTCCTCTCAAGTTATAGGCAACTTTCAAGGACAACCGATTGAAGTAATTACAGGTGGTGCGATTCGCCAAATCAATCTGTTTCACAGCATTGGAGAATTTAATATTAGCGAGGGACGGGAGGCGTATTTCTTGAGTCCTAGCGCAGATATCCAAAATATTATGGCACGGGTAACAGGTAATAACCCTTCAGAAATTTTGGGGAGACTCGGCACATTTGATAATTCTAATCCTAATGTATTTTTTATAAATCCTAATGGGATTGTGCTTGGAAAAGATGCCAGTTTAGATGTACAGGGTTCGTTTGTGGGGACAACTGCAAACGGGATACAGTTTGGTAATCAAGGTGTTTTTAGTGCGACAAATCCTCAAGTAGCGCCATTGTTGACGGTGAATCCTTCGGCGTTGTTGTTTAATCAGATTAATCTGAATGCGGCGATCGCTAGTCAATCTAGACTAGGAAATGGGGGGGGCTTTTTGCTTCCTTAGGTAAAAGCTTGTTGTTAGTTGGAGGCAATGTAATACTTGATGGCACACAGATGGGTGTTACAGAAGGTAGCATTGAAATAGGAAGTGTATCGGGTTGTGGAAGCGTAGAATTAATTTCTAATCGAAATGGATTACAGTTAGGTTTTTCAGACACTATACTACGATCTGATGTGGTGTTACAAAACAATGCACAAATATTTGCGATCGCTGATGGTGATTTCGGTGGTGGTGATATTGCGATTTATGCTCGTAATTTAGATGTTAGGGGAGACAGCCTGATTCGAGGAGGTATCCTAGCAGGATTACCAACAAAAGCTGAGACTCAAGCTGGAGATATATAAATGCAGACGATCGCATTTCTTTAGGTCAAAATCTACTGGTTAATAACGGTATTCAAGATACTGGTGATGGTATTGGAGGCAATATTAGCTTCAATACAGGTTCGTTATTTATGACTGATAATGCTGCGGTAAATAGTTTTACTGCTGGAAAGGGGAACGCAGGAGATATTATTTTTAATGATTGTGACTTAATTTCTTTAAATACCAATGCACAGATAAATAGTTTCGCAGTAGATAGCAATGGTGGCAACATTCGCATTAGTACAGGAACTCTATCCGCCAAGAATGACGCTTTACTGGAGGTTAACAGGAACAGGTGGAAAAGTCGAAATTAACTCGCAAGGTATCTTTGGTATCGAGTCGCGGACAAAGCCGACCGAAAAGATATTACAGCCAGTTCCGAACAAGGCGTTTCAGGTGTAATCAACATTAACGCACCCGATACCAGTTCCATTCAAAACAGCTTCACCGAATTATCCCCGGTCATCGATACTAATGCACTCATCGCTAATAGTTGCATTTCACGCGGCACAAAGCGACAAGAAAACTCTTTTACCATTACAGGTTCTGGTGCTTTGACTACTAATCGTCCTGGTGTTTTGGTTTTTAACTACACAACTGGTGAGGTGAGAGGTATCGAAACTATATCCCGTCTTTGGAAGAAAGGCGATCCGATTATTGAACCTACTGGTGTATATCAGCTGAATAATGGGCAGTTGCTATTGAGTCGAGAATGTTCTAATTAATGTTACACATCCACCTTTTTTGCTTGTTTGCGTGCAGTGTATACATGGAGAATGAACGAATTGCAGAAAACTGCATAATTAACGAATATTCACTTGTTTATTGTCCAAAGGTGCAGTTTTATTAGATACTCAAAGAATCTATATGAAAACGCACCCAATGACGATCAAATACGGATTAAACAGGTATTTGCAGTTCGGATTGGCAGGGTTGCTGGGCTGCTTAAGTGTAAGTCTCCTCATTAGCGAAAGCCAGGCACAGCAAAGTAATATCGTGCCTGATAACACACTTGGGGCTGAGTCCTCTCAAGTTATAGACAATTTTCAGGGACTACCAATTGAAATAATTACTGGTGGTGCAACTCGTCAAATCAATCTATTTCACAGCTTTCGAGAATTTAATATCAGCACTGGTAGAGGGGCTTATTTTTTTACTCCTAATGCTGATATTCAAAATATTCTGGCATGGGTGACAGGTAATAACTCTTCAGAAATATTGGGGAGACTGGGCACACTTAGCAGTTCTAGCCGGAATTTATTTTTGATAAATCCCAATGGGATTGTGTTTGGTAAAGATGCCAGTTTAGATGTGCAAGGTTCGTTTATAGGGACAACTGCGAACGGGGTACAGTTTGACAATCAAGGGGTTTTTAGTGCGACAAATCCCCAAGCAGCGCCATTGTTAACAGTGAATCCTTCTGCGTTGTTGTTTAATCAGAAATATTACGACAAGCAACCTTGCTCTCACTGGTAGCGCACGATTAGATACTAGTACCTTTGGGCAAGGAAATGCAGGTAACTTAATTATTAACGCTAGCGATCGCTTTGCACTAGAAGGAGCAAGTGGAGAAGTAGCCAGTGCAATTTTCAATATGGTGGAATTAGGCGGTGAGGGCAAAGGTGGCAACATAGAATTAATGCTGGTTCAGTTTCTATTTCTGATAGTGCATTTATCAACGCTTCAACCAAAGGTAGAGGTGATGCTGGAAATATTACCATCAACGCCCGCGATCGCATCTCGGTCAATGGTATAGGTCAGCCTAGATTGAGCACCTTGAATGCAGGCGATCGCATTTCCCTCGACAGTAGCGAAATTCTTAGTTCGGTAGGCGATAATGCAGAAGGGAGAGGAGGCGGTATTTTTTTAACGGGGCGATCGCTTGACCTCAAAAATCAATCAGTTGTTTCCGTTGGCAGTTCTGGCAAGGGAGAAGGAGGAGATATTTTAGTTAAAGCCGATACTCTGCAACTGAGAAATCAATCTCAAATCTCGGCTGAAACTGGAACAACTAATGGAGGCAATATTAACTTGATAATTGATGGTCTACTGTTGTTACGTCGTAATAGCTCTATTTCTGCAACTGCGGGTTTGGTAGAAGGTGCAGGTAATGGTGGTAACATCAATATCAACTCAAAATTCATCATTGCCATTCCTAAAGAAAACAGCGACATTAGCCCCAACGCCTTTCAAGGAAGCGGTGGAAACGTAGAAATTAACTCGCAAGGTATCTTCGGTATCGAGTCGCGGACAAAACCAACTGAAAAAAGTGATATTACAGTAAGTTCTGAACTAGGCGTATCAGGTGCGATCAACATTAACGCACCCGATACCAGTTCCATTCAAAACAGCTTCACCGAATTATCCCCGGTCATCGATACTAATGCACTCATCGCTAATAGTTGCATTTCACGCGGCACAAAGCGACAAGAAAACTCTTTTACCATTACAGGTTCTGGTGCTTTGACTACTAATCGTCCTGGTGTTTTGGTTTTTAACTACACAACTGGTGAGGTGAGAGGTATCGAAACTATATCCCGTCTTTGGAAGAAAGGCGATCCGATTATCGAACCTACTGGTGTATATCGGCTGAATAATGGGCAGTTACTATTGAGTCGAGAATGTTCTTAATTTTGGATCAAGTCGAGCTAAAATCATGACGGAAAGAAGCCTATAACTCCTAAATATGTATCTCTATACAAGATGCATACATCGTTCACACAGATGATAAAATTTACAAATTTCAACAGTGCCGGTAAACTGACCGCTCTTTTGTTCCTGATAACTCTCTTTCTCACACCTTGTGTGATTGTAAATGCAGGAGAACGTGGTGTATTAATGAAATTTGGCGAAGTACAAAACCAGATTTTAGGAGAAGGACTTCACCTAATTATTCCTGTAGTCAATAATGTGAAAAAGTTGAGTATCCGAGTCCAAAAACAGGAAATTTCTGCTGAGGCTTCTTCCAAAGATTTACAAAATGTTTTTGCCGACGTAGCTCTCAATTGGCATATTATTCCACAGGAAGCAAATGCCATTTTTCAAGAAATCGGAGATGAACAAAATGTAGTTATTCGGATTATTAACCCAGCAGTTGAAGAAGTACTCAAAGCAGTAATGGCAAAGTATACTGCTGAAGAAATTATTACTAAACGAGGAGAAGTCAAAAGTGGAGTAGATGATACATTGTCCACACGACTGGGTAGCTATCACGTTGCTGTTGATGATATTTCTCTAGTCCATGTGCATTTTTCAGAACGATTTGGTGAGGCGGTGGAGGCAAAGCAGATTGCTGAACAAGAAGCAAAACGAGCAGAGTTTATCGCACTGAAAGCAACAAAAGAGGCTGAGACAAAAGTTAATTTAGCCAAAGGAGAGGCTGAGGCACACAGATTATTACGTGATGGTTTAACTCCAGAAATTCTGCAAAGGCAAGCAATAGAAAAATGGAATGGTAAGTTGCCATTAATTGTAAGTAAGGAGCCTCCCAAATTGTTGAATTTAAGTGAATTTTTAAAATTTGACGAAAATTGATCTTCTTGCTAGCTGATTTGCTCTCCATCCAGAGACTTAGAACCCCGATTTCTTGAATAAGTCAGTTTTTTTGTTCGTAACTCCTCCACCTATTGCTATATATACATAGTATGGGTGCATATCTATGTACCCATACTCTCGATTCCTTGTAGAAAGGTGATAAACTGAATTAACTGTTGGAGAATAAAATAGGAGAATCAAGAATCTTCAACTGGATCAACAGCATAATCAACAGGGTATAAACTGTCGAAGAAATTAAACCTGTGAACAATTCTTTTTTGAAGTTATGCTCTTGAGGCTCTTTTTGAAAAATGTCCTTAGAACCGAATTGCATCAAGAGAATTCCCACAATATTAGAGAGCCAGTATCCGATAATTGAACAAGGTAGAAGCAATTTTGGGGAAAGTAAACTACATGCATACCCAAAACCATAAGCTATTGGCAAATTGAATAGTAAGTCATTCCACCAACATAATGGTGATAATAAATATCCTAGTACTAGAAAAAATCCACCTCTGAGTTTTTTGAAAATGTCTTTTTTGAACTCCACTGGAGTAGACTGTTGTAATTGGTCTAGTGCTGTGTCTCTTGTTACATTCAACTTTTGACTAACGTTTTGGACGCTTTCCATAAAAAACCACTATTCCTATCGTCTTAGTGTAGTTTAATATATAAACTAAATTAACGTCTAGTACACGAGTGATGACATTTTGGCTTTTTAATGCTGAAAGTTTTACTAATGGATAGTCTCAGCAAAATTGTAAAAAGCAAAATTGAGGTTAAATCAACTGCAACTTCACGATATCTGAATTTCTGCTAGAGACACATCAGTTAGTTCGCTTCTTGCAGAATCTAGATTTTTCCTTGAATATCTGAGTGATATAGAACAATTTATACACAATTGAGAAAATCAACACTATTTATTGCTAAATAAGTTTCAAAATAAATATATATCTTCCTAAATCATAGCACACGATGAGTTCTAACACCGATACTGCAATAGCCAGAGCCTTATTAGGTTGGGGTGAATGTTGAGTTGCAAAATTTTTATGTTTTTGCATATAGCAGGGGCAGAAATTTGAAATAATAATAGCTACAATAAAAGTGCTGAGGTATCTTAATCGAAAAATGACAGATTTAACTCCAAACAGCACCTTTTTAATAGTAGGAATTGTTTTTATAACGATTGCTGTCATCGGGCAATCTAAATTAGCTTTTATTGAAATAAATCCTGGTTGTTTTGGGAGAATTTTGGCTTTACTCATTGGTATTTCAACCCTATTATATGCTTTAGGACTACTCAATTTTTCAACAGTAAACCTGGATTTATTAAGAACTTCTCTGACAGAACAAATAAAACAGAGTATAAGTTCAATTAATGACCTTTTGCAAGGTTCGTAATAGATCATAAATAAACTTTTCTGTCTGCATCTTACAGCAATTTTCAGGTAAATAGATCGCAGTGGTTGAACCAACCGAAGGCATCATCTTCGGTAATGTAAATGTACATTTTTACTGAGTATATTAACGCTTCTTCCCCTATCACCTTGATTCTTTTACCTGGATGCGAAATTTGCCCAATAATCGCTGCCAAGCTAGTTCTTTTGTCGTTTCATCCCAATGCCAGCGCAATAAATTAGCGGGTTGACTCTTGGCAATTCCAGGCAAACCAATGGCTTGTCTAGGTGCATCTGTAGCTAGTAAAATAGCAGTCTCCACATCACAAATCCCCCATTTTACCAAATTCTGCACTCCCACTAATAAGGGTAAAGTCGTCCCCGATAAAGTACCATCGGCTAGTCGTGCTGTACCGTTTTGAACTTCAATTTGCCGACTGTCCCAAGGATAGACGCCATCGGGTAGCCCCAGAGGTGAAAGGGCATCGCTGACGAGGAACAGCCCTTTTTCTTGATAGCTAGCGCGAAGTAATATTTGCAGCATCGTGGGCGAAACGTGTTCACCATCAGCAATAAAACCACACATCACATCAGGATGAGTAATTGCTGCCCCTAATAATCCTGGTTCGCGGTGATGCAATGGTGGCATGGCATTGAAAGCATGAGTTACCATCGTTGTACCGAGTTCAAAAGCAAGTTGCGCTTGGGCTGATGTTGCCTGAGAATGTCCTAAGCTAACGGTAATCCCTAAAGAACGCAAATATGGAATTATTTCGCCTGTGGGATCTAACTCCGGCGCTAGGGTGATGACTTTTACAACATGGGCATAATCACCCAAAACCCGCTTTACATCGTCAATTGTTAAGGGTAACAAGTACTCTGCTGGGTGTGCGCCGCGCTTTTGGTAATTCAAAAATGGGCCTTCTAGATGTACTCCGAGAATCTTAGCAGATGACCTTACCCCCAACCCCTCTTTGTTGAGAGAGAGGAGAGTAAAATTAGCAATGACTGCAAGCGATCGCTGGATCTTTTCTACTGAAGTTGTCACAAGTGTCGGTAAAAATCCATCTACCCCGACATCCCACAAAAATTGCGTTATTTTCTGGAGTACATGAGCATTTTCAGCCGTTAAATCAGGAAATGCCAAACCCAACGCACCGTTAATTTGCAAATCAACGCCACCCAATGAAATCCAGTCACCTGCAACATCTATCACGGATGTACAGATGTCCTTTTCTACTGTACCCATTGGCAAGATTTGCTCAATTATGCCCTTTTGATTAACCAAGAGCATCTGCAAATCTTTGTAACCAGGTACTCTAGCATTGATAATATCTACAGGATTTTGTCTTGCTTGGGTCATCACACTCACGAGAAGATAGCTAAATCTGATTTTAGATGCAACCAACATCAATGAATCAATTTAAACAACGTCAATAGATGAGATGATGATCTGCATCACCTAGCTTCTATAAGCTAGCTCAAATAATTTTGAATTTTAAATTTTGAATTTTGAATTATTATGACTCCCCTAGTTGGTATTATCATGGGCAGCGATTCCGATTTGCCCACTATGAAAGATGCGATCGCAGTTTGTGAAGAATTTGGTATTGAGAGTGAAGTGGCGATCGTTTCTGCTCACCGTACCCCAGAACGTATGGTACAATATGCTCAACTTGCACACCAACGCGGTATTAAGGTAATTATTGCAGGTGCCGGTGGTGCTGCCCATCTACCTGGAATGGTAGCGTCTTTAACTCCCCTTCCTGTGATCGGTGTTCCTGTACCCACTCGGAACTTACAAGGTGTAGATTCTTTGTATTCTATTTTACAGATGCCTGGTGGTATTCCTGTGGCAACAGTAGCGATCGGTAATGCCAAAAATGCCGGACTTTTAGCAGTACAAATCCTCGCAACTCATCAACCAGAATTGCTAGAAAAAGTGCAACAATATCGCCAAACCTTATGTGAATCTGTAATTGCAAAGCAAGCAAAACTAGAACAACTAGGCTATGAGCAATATTTACAGCAGATGTTTTAATAAATATTAATACCAGAGCAGCAGGAGAGTAAAGGAGCAGCGAAAGAATTCCTAACTCTTGACTTAATGACAAATGACCAATGACCAATGACCAATGACAAATGACAAATGACAAATGACAAACCAAACTATTTATATTGTTGCCCGTCTTATTGCTTTGCCTAACAAAGTAGAAGAACTAAAAGCTCTACTGTTAGAACTCATTGAGCCAGCCCGTCAGGAAGCAGGTGCAATCGAGTATAAACTTTTACAAAACCAAGACGATCCAACAGACTTTACTTTTGTAGAAGAATGGACTTCTGATGAAGCCCTGAATACTCATTTAGACTCACCTCATTTCCGAGCGGCAGCAGCTAAACTCGAAGGTTTAGTGACTGCTGCACCAGATATCCGCCGCTACCATCTTTTGGCATAGTGTCATCTTGCTAACTAGAAGCAGACTCTTTATTTTTGGGGATCATTTGGAATATTCTCAGTCTTAAATTCTAAGATTGAAGCGATCGCTCCAGAATCATGCAGCATTCTGAAGTATCTTGATCCTGAGGCCTTAGTCAAAAATTGAGAGCTGCAACATCCATGTGCCAACTGCTCGGAATGAATTGCAATGTTCCAACGGATATTTGCTTTTCTTTTGAAGGGTTTTCTGCACGGGGAGGAAAAACGGATGACCATAGCGATGGTTGGGGCATTGCTTTCTTTGAAGGAAAGGGATGTCGAATGTTTTTAGATGCCCAACCTTCTGTTGCTTCTCCGGTAGCGGAGTTTGTACGGAGTTATCCCATCCACTCAACCCATGTTATAGCCCATATCCGCAAAGCTACTCAGGGTGAAATTGCCCTGCACAACTGCCATCCTTTCCGCAGAGAATTGTGGGGTCAGTATTGGGTGTTTGCCCACAACGGTAATTTGCCAAATTTTGATCCAGAAAATTTGGGTTTTTATCAAGCCGTAGGTGATACCGATAGTGAAAAAGCATTCTGTATGATGCTAGAAACATTGCGATCGCGCTTTCCTAAAGGTAAGCCCGATATCAAAGAACTGTACGCTGTGCTGCAAGAAATTACTGCTGTAATTGCGAAAGTAGGTATATTTAATTACTTATTATCAGATGGAGAACACTTTTTTGCTTATTGCTCAACTAAACTCAGCTACATTATTCGCCAAGCGCCCTTTGCTGCTGCCCATTTAATTGACCAAGACATGACCGTAGATTTTCGGGAAGTGACTACTGAACGCGATCGCGTTGCTGTCATTGCTACCACACCCTTGACTGACAACGAAGTTTGGACACAAATCCAACCAGGGGAATTACTAGTTTTTCAGGACGGGCTACCCCTGAAATATACATTCAGTTAATAATAAATAGTTGTTCGATTTTTCCCATTTAGATAATTTCTAGATGGGTTTTGTTTTTGATGCTCAGGACTTATTTGATTTTGTTGCCCTACGTTGAGCGAAGCCGATCGCTAGAACAGACTGTCCTTAAAAATTAGCTATTCCCTAGCAAGTTGCTTGATGCATCAGATAGCTAATTGCGATGCCTACGGCGGGCTGCGCCTACGCAATTTGATAGTTGAAAGTAAAAGCATTTTTAATTTTTCACAGAACTGGTAAAATCACCATGTTCTTGATAAAGAATGTGAGGTTTTTTAGTGTTTGCAACTAGATACATGGAATCATCCAGTATTATAAACAGTATATAACCGTATTCCCATCAATTATCTGTAGATTTAGTGGAGGAAATAGAATGAGTTTGTGGCAACGCCCACTGAAAAGATTACAAGCGATGTCTTACGACAAGCTGCTTCTCTCCGAGATGCTACGCGAACGCATCTACGCTGAACATAGAACGTATCGGTTCAAACTAAGTTCGCTCAAAGGCTTTGTATCACTCTTTTTGGTAGGTACTGTATTGAGTGTAGCCCTTGCCGCCTGCTCTGGTGGAGGAACTGGGAGTACTTCTTCCTCTGAAACCCCTGCTGCTAATGCTACTCCTGTGGCTGCAAGTAAAGATAATGTTGAACTAACTCTAGTTTCCTTTGCTGTCACCAAAGCCGCTCACGAAGCAATTATTCCTAAGTTTGTAGAACAGTGGAAAAAAGATCATAATCAAACCGTCGTTTTCAAGCAAAGCTATGGTGGTTCTGGTTCCCAAACTCGTGCTGTTATCGATGGTTTGGAAGCAGATGTTGTCCACTTGGCGCTGGCTGGAGATACCACAAAGATTGAGAAGGCTGGATTAATTCAGCCAGGATGGGAGAAAGAAGTTCCCAACAATGGTATTGTCTCCAAATCTGTTGCAGCATTAGTCACTCGTTCCGGCAATCCTAAAGGCATCAAGAACTGGCAAGATTTAGCCAAAGACGGTGTGAAATTGATTACTGCTAACCCCAAAACTTCCGGCGGTGCTAAGTGGAATTTCTTAGCACTATGGGATTCTGTAATTAAAACAGGTGGCGATGAGGCTAAAGCTACTGAATTTGTGACTAAAGTTTACAAAAATGTGCCAATCTTGCCTAAAGATGCACGGGAAGCTACTGATACATTTGCCAAGCAAGGGCAGGGAGATGTCTTAATCAACTACGAAAACGAAGTTATTTTGGCACAGCAAAAGGGCGAGAAGGTTGAGTATGTCGTTCCCGATGTGAATATATCCATCGACAATCCGATCGCTGTGGTAGATAAAAACGTCGATAAGCACGGAACCCGCGAAGTTGCTGAAGGTTTTGTGAAATACCTCTATAGCCCAGAAGCACAGCAAGAGTTTGTCAAATTGGGATTCCGTCCTGTGGATGAGACTTTAGCTCAAACCAAGGAAGTCACAGACAAATTTCCCAAGCTGAAAACTCTGGGTACAGTTGCAGACTTGGGCGGTTGGGAAGCAATTGATAAGAAGTTCTTCGCAGATGGGGGCGTGTTTGACAAGATTCAAGCCAAAAAATAATTCGTAATTCGTAATTCGTAATTACAGCAGATTTCAAGGAAAGTGAGGTAGACAACGATTTGTCTGTTACTCATGTATAAAGCGTGTTTTACTCCTGAATTCTGAATTCTGCTGTATGACCCCACAACTTTCTTCTCTTTAGAATTAAAAGTAGTTGGTCTGTGCTTGAATTACGAATTAGCAATTACGAATACTGGCAAAAAGCTCCTTGTGAATTTTAAATTTTGAATTTTTCACTATGACAACTGTATCTCCTTCTGTGGAAGTTGAACGCAAAACGCCATTCTGGAAGAGATTGGGGCGAGTTCCTTGGACTTGGCGAATCACCATTGCATACCTGACGGTGATGTTGTTTATCCCTATAGTTGCCATGTTCCTGAAAGCAGCTACAGAACCTCCATCAAGGTTTTGGGCGATCGCAACCAGTGATATCGCACTAGCAACATACAACGTAACTTTTGTGACGGCAATATTTGCTGCCTTACTCAATGGCGTATTTGGAACTCTGATTGCTTGGGTTCTGGTTCGCTACAACTTTCCCTTAAAGCGCTTGATTGATGCCACAGTGGATTTACCCTTTGCACTACCAACTTCGGTAGCAGGGTTAACCCTGGCAACAGTTTACAGCGATAACGGGTGGCTAGGTTCGCTACTAGCACCACTGGGAATTAAGGTGTCTTTTACCCGCACGGGAGTAGCGGTAGCAATGATATTTATCTCACTACCTTTTATTGTGAGAACTGTGCAACCCGTGCTTCAGGAAATGGAACATGAAATTGAAGAAGCCGCCTGGTGTCTGGGTGCTTCTCAATGGCAGACCTTCTGGAAAGTGATTTTGCCACCTTTATTTCCCACGATTTTGACTGGTGTTGCCTTGGGTTTCTCTCGTGCAGTTGGAGAGTATGGTTCGACTGTGATTATCTCTTCTAATACGCCCTTCCAAGATTTGATCGCACCTGTACTGATTTTCCAACGGCTAGAGCAGTACGACTATTCTGGTGCAACAGTAATTGGCATAGTTTTACTATCAATTTCGTTGGTACTGTTATTAGCAATTAATTTCTTACAAGCATGGGCAAGGCGATATGACAGTAGATAAGCCAAGTTTTCACTCATCTGCATCTGCATCAGATACAGCCAAGCCGAAAGAGCAGAAAAGTTGGGTGCCAATAGTTTTAATTGGTATAGCGATCGCCTATTTGGCCCTAGTTCAATATATCCCGGCAATTAACGTTTTTATCCAAGCCTTCAGCAAGGGAGTTGCGCCGTTTCTGTCCAATCTGACGCGACCAGCTTTTATCCATGCAGCTTGGCTGACACTGTTGTTAGCTGTGATTTCTCTACCTTTAAATACGGTATTTGGTTTATGTGCAGCTTGGGCGATCGCTCGTCATAAATTTCCTGGACGCGCCGTAGTTTTGAGCATTATTGACCTGCCCTTTTCGATTTCGCCCGTAGTTGCAGGATTAATGATTGTGCTACTTTACGGCCGGAATGGGTGGTTTGGCCCTTGGCTCCAAGCCCATGATATCAAGATTATCTTTGCCTTTCCAGGTATGGTATTGGCTACAGCCTTCGTGAGTATGCCCTTTGTGGCGCGGGAAGTGATTCCGGTTTTAGAAGAGTTTGGTAAGGATCAAGAAGAAGCTGCTAGAACACTAGGTGCAAAAGATTGGCAGATATTTTTGCGCGTCACCCTACCCAGTATTCGTTGGGGCTTACTCTACGGTTTAATTTTGACCAATGCCAGAGCAATGGGTGAATTCGGAGCAGTTTCAGTAGTATCTGGTAACATTGCTGACCAAACCCAGAGCCTACCACTGTTTGTAGAAGACGCTTACAAACAATACGAAACTGAAGCTGCCTTCTCTGCGGCTGTACTGTTAGCGTTGCTAGCAGTAGTAACCTTGGTGCTGAAGGAGATTCTAGAACGGAAAACCCGCATTAAAAATGTTGAATAGAAAAATCAAGCGATTATAGTTATCTTTTGAAATAGGATACAAGCAAATCATGGGACATGGTACGATCTACCTAGTACCTATCAGGAAATTACCGTTAGGGTTAAGAGTAGTTCTGTACCAATCCCGATTAGGGATTGAAATAACTCAGATATGGCTACTGACAATACACTTACCAATAAACGGATTCGACTCAGAATTCCTAAAGATTATCACCAGGAACCTGTTATTTCTCGCCTGGTGTCTGACTATGGACTGATTGTGAATATCACGGCAGCGATTTTGGGAGCCAATGCTGTCGGAGATGGTTGGTTTGACCTTGAACTACAAGGAACAGATGCACAAATTCAAAGCGGGTTAACTTATCTCCGCGACTTGGAATTGGAAGTCTGGGATGATACTAAAGCAAGCGATTGGTAAGGATTATAGCAACACAAACAGTTTATTTATCTGGCTTTAAGAGAATTGCAACCCGCAGATCCCCAACTTCGTAAAAGTTGTCGGGGATCTTGTTTCTCATGAATGATTCAGAATTGCTGTAGTGGTTTGTCTACAAAAGGGTATACCAAATACCGTTATTATTTTGACGTAAAATACGGTATCTTCCCTCAAGAAATTCTAGCATTCTTGGAAAATTTTTGTTGATAGTAGGCTGCTGAATATAATCAATAAAGATATAAGGAGGCTTAGATGAATCTAACTCTTCTAGAAGTTTTGTCCATTGCTCAGGCAGAAAATATTCAAGTGCCCAACCACGTAGTGATGTTGCCTGAGTCCGATTGGAGAAGTAATAAATAGATGGATCGCCAGCTACATAAATCTTACCAGGAAGACTTCCTGGTTGGGAGATAAATTCAGCCTCTGAACGAAGAGATGGATATTTTTCTCTAAAAACAGTCTGATATTTGAATCGTGTATCTTCAGTTAAAGCAAAGTTATTATTAACCAGAACAACACTCTTTTTTATAAGAGTGTTCGATAAAGGTAATAAAAACAAAAATATTAGCAAGATTGTAGTAAATGGGGAACTCAATTTTTTTAAAGACTCCCATAAAACATCTAATCCTTTAGTTGCTAAAATACCTAAAGGTACAAATAATAGTAAATAATGGTATTCCCAAAATGCCCCACGTTGTAGAACAATCACACCCCAAGCAAAAATACACCAAATCACAAGTAGCAAAGTCAATATATTCTTAGACTTACGCAATGATACATCTACTGCAACAGTAGCGGCTAAAAGTAGAGGGTAAAAATTATTTAAGAACCATTTTATTCCTGCAAAAAGCCCACTTGGGTCAAATTGGGAATTAGCAACAATCCGAGGTGGATATAAAAAGAATGTTTGATACAAAATTGGTAAACTATTAAACCAGGCAAAATAGCTAACAATAAATAAAATAGGAAATGTAATCCCCATAAAAAGTGGAATAACTATTTCTACAAAACTTTTTTGAATTTGCTCCCGTTTTATTATCACAGAATATATCAAAATAGTTAGCCAAAATGAAATTAATATTAGCAGAAGTATTAATTTAAAAATGAGGACAATTCCACCAACAAAACCTGACAGTAAAAGTGGAAAAAATCTTTGTCTTCCTTCATATTTAAAAGATTGAGAAGTCAGCCAAAGACAAATGAATAAAGGAAAACTAACCAGTGCTTCCACTTGAGTAAGATGCCAAGGCTGTGAAACAGTATAGTAAACGCCAACCGTTAACAAAGGTACTAGACTGGCGATTATCGGATGCCGAAAATAGCTTTTTAGACTCAGCAACAATACTATAGACAGAAACACCATATAAATAAGTTCAAAGAGATGGATGCCAATCTCGTTAAAACCAAATAAAGTTCCCGCTAAAAAGTAAAAGTAAAAAATCCCTGGTTGCTTCACATCCCAAAAATCACGATATAGTAACTTTCCTTGTTGCATCTCCAAAGCACCTAGCCTAAAAAATGCTTGATCTCCATCAAATGGAAAAGGCAAATGTATAAGACCAATAATCACAATTGCAATCAAAACTAGAAAGTCAATTTTATTTAATTTAGTAATATTAATCATCAACCTTAATAATTAAAATTTAAGCAACTATCCTACACTGATTAATATCCTAACAGGGTAAAGAGCAAGGCAATTTTAGGATATGAACTTAAAGTTTAAAGTTTCTGCGATCGCGTCAACACTGACTTTTCATTTTATTAAAAATTAGCTGAAGTACCAAAAATATTTCAGTAAGTAGGCAGGAATAAATTAAAGTATATTAACTAATGTAAAAAACAGAATGTTTTCTCTACTTTGAACGCTCTAGCCCTCAAAGTAGGGCTAGAGGCGCTTAATCTAAACCTTTAATTATTAACACCGTTCTACTTCTTACACTGGAGGAAATAAGTATGAGTAGACTTCTTGCATAAATCAAAAAAAGAACCCCACCCCGCCTTTGACTTACGTCAAATTCTCCCCTCCCCGCCTGCGGGGAGGGGTTGGGGGTGGGGTGTTAGGGGACTTTTCCAAGAGGTCTAATAAAAACTTTCCTTCCAAGTGGAACATCTAACGTCGTCCACAGCCTAAGTCTCAAGTTGCGCGTGGATCGCTCAAACCGGACTATTTCTTGAAAAGATACCTGACTTTATATTCTTGCAAAAATGTCAACCGTATTAACCTCATGACTGTCTAAATAAAATAAGTATATTTTACGTAAATTTGCCAATTGTTTTTTTGCGGTCTTTGTGAGACTCTCCTTTACATAACATTTAATGCATTAAATCGATAGACTTACAGTAGTTTAATAAAAGCCAGAAATATGAAAATTTCTATGAGGCTGACATTCAAGCAGGCACAGTTGAGTTGTGAGGACACGACATCAGCAAAATTCTCTGCCGAACCAAAAAATTGCGTAGGCGCAGCCCGCACTTCTGTACGAGACGCTGCGCGTAGCTTCCTTCCACGAAGTGGTACGGCAGCATCAGTGACCACCGTAGGCATGGCTATTGGAAATTAATCTGATGTCTCAGAGTAAATCTGTAGAACCCGCTTCAGTCCACAGTCGAATTCTCGTGCCTCAACGGTATAATAGGCAACCTGTAATTTCTCGACTGGTTTCTCGGTATGGTTTAACCGTCAATATTAAAGCTGCATCCTTGACATCCGACAATGACAGCGATGGCTGGTTTGATTTGGAACTTTCAGGAAATCCCCAAAAACTGACAAATAGTCTATCTTACTTGCAAGGATTGGGAGTGAATTTGTTGCAACTAGCGATCGCTAACCAAATTCAACCCAACCAGCACACTTTACCTTTCCCAAATTCAGCTATCAAACTGAGTCCCAAAGACTCTGCATGGCTGACAAATAAATGGCAAGAACAATTCCAGCAATGGATTTCTCAGGGTCAAACCAATCGATTACGCTTGCAACTGTGCATCTTAAAATCTTATTACCAAGAACCAGTGATTTCCGAGTTAGTTTCTCGTTATGGACTAACAGTCAATATCACCAGTGCGCTACTTCAACCCGATACGCAAGATGACGGCTGGTTTGACTTGGATTTGTGGGGGAGAACAAAGCAACTCTACTCTAGCCTGAGTTATTTAGAAAAACTGGGACTACCGATTTGGTTGGATTTGTCTAGCGTTTATAGCGATGTCTACGACGGGCTACGCCTACGCTAATTAATAAAATCATCACTATCCAATGGCAGCACTAAATAACCAAAAAACCAATTCCCAAAACAGATTATCACTGGTTTCTTCAGTTTATAAAAAAAGCCAAGTCACTCAGATTCGTCTGCGGATACATATTCCCAAATGCTATCTGCAAGCACCCGTGATTTCGCAGTTAATTTCTACTTATGGCTTAGTAGTTAATATTACTAAAGCTATGTTACGACCAAATGCAGATGGATGCTTTGACATTGAACTGCGGGGAACAGTGCCACAAATTTCTAGCGGTTTAGCTTACCTAGAATCCTTGAATCTTAGAATTGTGGGCAAGCCTAATGCTGAAGGCGATAGCTGGTTTTACTGAAATAATTTAAATTTCATAGTACCAAATTTCTTCTTCTCGCAACACAATTCGATGTAGGGAGAGACGATCGATCAAGCCCTCTTGCTCAAACTGTCCAAGAACACGAGTGATAGTCACACGAGTTGAACCGAGCATTTCCGCCAGGTCTTCATGAGTCAGACGCATATCTATTAAACGTCCCTTCTCAACTTCCGAACCAAACTTTTTGGATAACCATGCCAATAGCTTGATGAGCATAGTATCCACTTTTTTATGGCTACGAATAATCATCAATTCTTGAGCCTGTTGGATATGGGCAAGTAGAGTTTCTGTTAGTTCAGTCCACTCCTCTAGAGGTAAAACTGTTGCCTCCACTTTAGTTAGGCATTCCATCTGATAAGGTTCTAATTTTGACAACCTCTTACCAACGACATCTCCAGGCCCCCACAATCCTAGAGCGACAGTTGTACCATCTTCCAGATAGCTAAAAGTTCTGACAAAACCCGTTTCAATCTTCCAAAGGTCGTTATGATGCTCTGGCAGAAATGACCTACGGGCAAAAAGTTGCTTAGTATTGTTACTGTTTGAACTAGAGAAGCTTGTGTACAAAGACACCATATTATATAAAACTATTCTCCGATAAGTTAACCGTAGTATTACATTTATATCAGGTTATAAGAACCTATGGGTATTTTAAAGAGGGGAGAGGGGCAGGGGAGCAGGGGAGCAGGGGAGCAGGGGAGAAGGGGAGCAGGGGAGCAGGGGAGCAGAGGAGAAGTTGCAGTAAGTTTTTCCCCTCTGCCCCTCCGCACCTCTGCCTCTTGTGCCCAATGCCCAATGCCCTAAACTAAATTCCCGCACCATCAAGAAAATCTTCAATCATCCCATCAGAATTTTTGCTCTTAGGGTTGTTGGTTAATTCGTCGCCAAGCTCAGTTGGGGACAAACTTGATTGATCTTCCAACTGCTCAAACTGTTTCTCTAAAGACTTGACGCGTTCAAATAAAGCGCGGATCACTTCAGCTTCTACGTCGCGTACTTTATCATGATCCAGAACATTGCTATTTAAGTTGTTTTGACGAGTCACGCGCCCTGGAATCCCAACTACTGTAGTGTTACTGGGGACATCTCGTAGCACCACAGAACCGGCTCCTATACGGACGCGATCGCCAATTTGAATATTTCCCAATACCTTCGCACCTGCTCCCACAACTACATGAGAGCCTAAAGTTGGATGGCGTTTGCCGCTTTCTTTCCCAGTCCCGCCAAGGGTGACACCTTGATAAATCAGAGCATAATCCCCCACGATCGCAGTCTCACCAATCACAACTCCCATGCCGTGGTCAATAAACACTCCCTGGCCAATTAATGCGCCAGGATGGATTTCAATTCCGGTAAAAAACCTACTAAGATGAGAGATGAATCTTGGTATAAAGGGAATGCCAATTTTATACAGCCAGTGTGCCAATCGATGAAATATTAGGGCTTGGAGTCCAGGGTAACAGAACAATACTTCTAGCCAGTTACGGGCTGCTGGGTCACGCTCAAAAATGGTTCGCAAATCAGTTAGTAGCATACTCTGTTGAGATTTTTGTTGGTAGGTGAGGCTCTGAAAACAGAAACTCAGGATAATTCCCACTAAAAGATTCGAGTCATTTATGGGAATTCTGTAAGTTTACAATCTACGGTAAGTCGATAGAGTATAGTGTTTTTGTGGGTAATAAGTGGGATGCTATCACATTCCACAGTTGAAAAAAATTAATTTCGCATAAACTGCGATAAGTCCCTCAATTCACCGTAGTATATTGAGTACAGTCTTGAATAGCCAAAACTACGCTCTCTTGGATCTGTCTTCCAAAGTGGAATACGCGCTGCTGGCACTCTTAGAACTGGCAAGCCACCACGGAAAAAAACTTCCTCTAACAATGAGCGAGATCGTTGCCAAGCAACCCATACCTGAGCGCTATCTGGAACAAATTTTGACTAACCTCCGGCGTGCTGGTGTGGTGCAGAGTCAACGCGGCTCTAAAGGAGGTTTCGTTTTAGTTCGTGAACCTTGGCAGATTACAATACTTGAAATTGTCACTTTGGTCGAAGGCGAGCGGAAAGAGAAAGATACCTCTGACTCTCCGACTCTAGAAAAGACTCTGGTTTATGAAGTTTGGGAGCAAGCTAACGCTGCCTCAATTGAAGTTTTGGGTCGTTATACACTCCAAGACTTGTGCGACGAAAGAGAAACTCGCGCCCAGCAGAGTCCAATGTATTATATTTAGACACGACGGAGTACCCCCATGCGGATAGCGAAAGATATCACAGAGTTAATCGGCCGAACTCCTTTAGTTCAATTAAACAAGATTCCCCAAGCTTCAGGAGCGGTTGCTCGGATTGTGGTGAAGCTAGAAAGCATGAATCCAGCATCTTCTGTCAAAGACCGGATTGGCGCGAGTATGGTGGAAGCGGCAGAAGAAGCAGGCTTGATTCACCCCGGAAAAACTGTTTTAGTAGAGCCAACTTCTGGAAATACAGGAATTGCGCTAGCGATGGTGGCAGCTGCCAAGGGCTACCATCTCATTCTAACGATGCCTGACACAATGAGCCACGAAAGACGATCCATGCTCAAAGCTTATGGCGCTCAACTAGAGTTAACGCCAGGAGTAGAAGGAATGCGAGGAGCGATCGCTCATGCAGAGCAGCTTGTAGCTAAAACGCCCAATGCTTATATGTTGCAGCAGTTCCGCAACCCTGCTAACCCAAAAGTTCACGCCGAAACCACAGCCGAAGAAATTTGGAATGATACCGATGGAGAGGTAGATATTCTCGTGGCGGGAGTGGGTACTGGTGGGACGATTACGGGAGTTGCAGAAGTTATTAAAAAACGAAAGCCGAGTTTTAAAGCGATCGCAGTTGAACCAAGCAACAGTCCGGTATTAACAGGTGGTAAATCAGGGCCTCATAAAATCCAGGGTATTGGCGCGGGATTTATCCCAGCAATTTACCGAAAAGAAGTGGTGGATGAAGTAATTCAGGTAGCCGATGAGCAAGCGATCGCTTACAGCCGTCGCCTAGCAAAAGAAGAAGGATTGCTATCGGGGATTTCTACTGGCGCTGCTTTATACGCGGCTATTCAAGTGGCACAACGGCCAGAAAATGCAGGTCGCCTCATCGTCATGATCCAGCCTAGCTTCGGCGAACGCTACCTCAGCACCTCACTGTTCAAAGACCCAGAGGAGAATGAGTGGTTGAGTAAAGTTTAATTCAGGTGGGGTCTGAATCCCCATCTGCGAAACTCCCCTTGTCTCTTTCTTCAATTCTGCGGCTCAGAGCTACTGTCCACTAAGGGTGGACTAAAATTTTCTTTTTCACAAAGTTTAGCGATCGCTTAAAATCTAGGACTCAACGACAGTATGTAACCGTTGCGGAATAGATGTTGAACACGAACACTCAACAACCATGCGTTGATAAGCCAGTAATCGAAGAATTTGTCACTCAAGGTAAACGCATTTTAATCAAAATCTAAAATTGGCTGGGTTATCTACTAGAATTTTCGCCAATTTCATCGGCACTTTCATTATTTTTCACCAAAATCATCAAACAGATACTACTAGCAGCTAGCTTTATTGGACTTAAAGCTTCACTTTTTAATACAATAAAAACGCCTAATCCGATAAGAACAAAAGGCACAAGATTATTAATGTAGTGAGTAAATACTTCAGCTATGACTCTGTTGTTAATTAATTTATATGCAGCGTAGCACCAAACTCCTAACAATAAAAAAAATAATCCGATAATTACCAAAAAAGTCTCTAAGTTGCAGCTAGCAAATAAAGGCACATAGATACTAATATTATCGCTACCATTGGCAATGGTAACAGCAGCTACACTATAAGTTTGGGGAGAAAAAAAGCTAGGAATTGTTGATATTTCAGCTTCTTCTGTGGCAGCTATAATTTCTTTTGATAAATCTTCTTCTCGATTCACTAAGCTACTGATACCTATGGACATTGGTAGTAAACCAAGTAATCCAATCCAGTTTTTTGATAAAACTAATCCCCCAAATAAACCTGGAAGACTAAGGATTAACAGAATTATAAAACCTAGAAACTGACCAGCAACTATATGCCGGGGGCGAAAGTTAGTATTTATTTGAGAAAAAAATAATAATAAAATGACAATATCATCAATGTTAGTGGCAATGAACGCAATTGCCCCTGTAGTAATTGCAGTAACTAACTCGTTCATATTTTAAGATAAAGAAGAATTCAGGAGTCAGTAATCATTACTGTGTCATTTTAAATCTAAGTTGTGCCAGAAGGTTAAAATGATTCGTGATTGATAATGACGCGCGAGTATTTCGCCAATAATTACGAATTACGTTAGCGTAGCGGTAGCGAGAAACGAGCGTCATTACGAATTAGTGAATTTGGTATGGTGGTAAATCGTAGATTCTAAAAATCCAGCATGAGTCAGCTAGGAACAGCCTTCAGTGAAGGGATAATTGCCTTCGTCGCCACTAACATAGATGACATCATTATCTTGTTAATATTTTTTTCACAAATAGATGCTAATTTTCGGCGGCGGCATATCTTACTTGGTCAATATCTGGGTTTTACAGCCATTATCATCGCTAGCTTACCAGGATTTTTTGGTGGATTGGTTGTACAGCGAGAATGGATAGGATTGCTCGGACTACTACCAATAGCAATTGGTATTCAGCAATTAATATCTAGAAAAGAAGAAACTATAACAGTTCAGACAGTCAGTAGTGATTTTAGGCAGTCTACACCTACGAACCCAGTATTGTCTTTTATTTTGAGTGTTTTGCATCCCCAAACCTATAAAGTGGCAGCAGTAACGATCGCTAATGGTGGTGACAATATTAGTATATATATCCCTTTGTTCGCAGGTCACGATCTGGCCAGCTTGGGAGTAATTTTAAGTATATTTTTTATCATGGTAGGTGTTTGGTGTGCGATCGCTTATTTTTTAAGCCGTCAACCTACCATTGCTGATATTTTAAGTCGCTACGGTAACGCTGTTGTACCTTTTGTGTTAATTGGCTTGGGTCTGTTCATTATGTATGAACGAGGTACATTCACTCTACTACCTTGGGTGAGAAGTTAATTAACGTTGGATTTTGAATGCTGGATTTGGTGGGATTGAAGAAAAGGCAGGGGAGCAAGGGGGATAGAACAGAATTGGGATTCAACCCCACCAGTAGCAAGAACGGGGTGAATGGAGGTTTGATTTTTAATGTAAAGCAAACTTGACATAAAGACAAGTTAGGTTTACGATAAAATTCAGGCAAGGCAAAAACTATGCAGACACACTGGTTTTTTCAGCCAAGCAATGCAAAATCGTTTACGTTTTCTGAGAACTCAACGCAATTGGTCACAGGCGGAATTAGCAAAAATTTTGGGCGTGAGTCGTCAAACCATCAATGCTATTGAAGTTGGTAAATACGACCCTAGTTTGTCCTTAGCGTTCAAAATTGCTCAAATATTCCGCTGTCCACTGCCATTTATCTTCTTAACAGAGGAGAGGTCTATGTTTGAAAGATTTACTGCGAAAGCATACCGGGCGATCGTGCTGGCACAAGGCGAAGGTGAGCGCTTAGGACATCAATTTGTAGGTACTGAACAGATTTTGATTGGATTAATTGCAGAAGGTAATGGTCTTGCTGCTAAGGTTCTCAAGTCTTTTGATATCAACCTTGAAACTGTTCAAACTGAAGTAGAAAAAATTATTGGTCGCGGTACTGGAATTCAAGGTGTGGAATATCCCTTTACTCCTAAAGGAAAGCAAGTTTTGGACTTTGCGATAGAAGAATCTCTAAGATTAGGTCACACATTCATTGGTACAGAGCATCTTCTACTAGGTGTGCTAGGGGTAACAGATGGAGTAGCAGTCAGAGTGCTAGAAAAGCTAGACGTAAATCTTCAGAATCTTTGGCAAGAAGTGCTAAGAGAAATCACATCTCTGAACATCCCATCAGCAACTATTATTCCTAGTAGAAACTTTAGCCATGAAGATGAATTGAGCGATTCCCCACCTGATTTTACCTCTGGTGAAATTAGCGCTCGATTTTGTGCATTTTTATTTTCCTGGGTAGAGCCTCGTCAGCTAGGGCATATTATTGGCTCTAAAGGTGGATTTCAGTTACCCAATGGAGAGATAGTTGCGCCGCGGATCTCGTTCTTTTCACGGGAACGCTTGAAGCGGGTGCCGCGAACTTATCCTGAATTGGTGCCTGATTTAGTAGTAGAAATTAAATCTGCCTTTGACCGACTGGCATCTGTGCAACAAACGATCCAAAGATTCTTAGACTTGGGAGTGAGAATAGCGCTATTGATTGACCCAGATGCTCAGACCGTGAGTGTTTATCGTCCTAGCAGTAAAGTGACGGTGTTAGGGAATAGTGAAAAGCTCACTGTCTCAGACTTGTTCCCTGAGTGGGAACTCTTAGTATCCGAACTTTGGCCTCCCATGTTTGATTGAGACAGTTTAATATTATCGAGTCCTGTCAAACCTGATGAACTAATTTCCAACTTACCATCATCAAAATGGTATAAATGATAAACCGTAGTGGGCGTTGCGGAGCTACCTGGCAGATTTTAGCACCTACTAACACCCCTGGAACAGAGCCTAGCCATATAGGTACTACCAGACTCCAATCAACTGTTCCCAAACTCAGATGACCGAGAGCTGTAAACAACAGTAAAATTGCTGCGTGTGAAATATCTGTACCGACTAACTTTCGGGCATCAAGCCGGAAAAACCCAATCAGCACTAGGGCAAACATTGAACCAGAAGAGACGCTAGTTAGACCAACCAAACAGCCTAAAATTGCTCCTAAAGTGATTGTTAGGAAGCGATCAAAATTAGTTTCTAAGTCTAACTTCGGCAGTTCAGGTAAATTAAATTTGGGGAAAAAAGTCAATAACAACAATTGCACTAGTGCTAATACTGTTACCAGCAAAATCATCCCGCCAAGCAAACGCAGCAAGATATTATCCAGGTTATACTCACCTGTACGTTTAATGAAGTGCAAAATCCCCACTCCGAACAGTGAGCCTGGAACACTCCCAAATGCCAGCCATTTAACAACTTCTGTGTCAAGAGTTTTCTGTTCCCAATGCTTGACACTACCAACAATTTTCATCAATGTGGCGGCGACAACATCAGAACTCACAGCGATAGAAGGCGGAACCTGAAAAACAAAAATTAACATTGGCGTGATCAAAGAGGCTCCGCCAATTCCTGTTAAACCAACGATGATACCAACAAAAAAGCTTAAGAACGGTAGTAATAAATAGTGCATACTCTTCGGGGGTTTCAACAATTAGTTATCAGTTATCAAAGTCCTGTTGAGTTTCCCACTTCTATAAGTGAGCAGCGTCGGTAAGGGTTGATTAAATCCCCAAACGAAGCCTTGATAACTGTTCACTGACTTAACTACGAGCACTTAGAGAGCAGCAACTCAGCCAAACTATAGCCCAGTGGTAGACAGAGAGCTAGTTATGGCAAGTTATTGTCTTTCTCAAGGATTCCTGGACAACTTAAAACCTGTGTGGAAGCTTTTGTAAGCATGACAACTGGCATTTAGCTCAAACAGACTTTGATAACTGCTTATTGGTCAGTCGCTCTGCTAAACTCAACTTCTAACTAGGTTTTTCTACAGTTTTACATACAAAAGCACATAAGGCGATGCACTTACCGTATTTTACTCGTAAGCACGATTAAACGTCTAGCGTATTCGCGTTGTATATTGTTCAATTATCTGGATAATACACCGCAGTCAGTCAAACCCATTACGGACTAGTTGCTAAAAAATTTACCTACAAGTTAATAACCATAGGGATAATTCCAAACTTTGTGGAGATGCGATATATCGCATTTACGTTGCAATTAGGCAACATCCTGAAAGTGATTACAATACTCAAGGTCAAGCGTTGAAAAAAACTTGACTTGCAAGCAACTATCATGCTATTTTAAATCAAACCATTCGGTCGGTAATATTTTATTTACAGCAATTTTCAATTCAATAAACTCCCTACTCCTTAATATCAAAATCGCTGTAATGTCTAAAGGCGAAGAAACAAAAACCAGAATTCTTCAGCAAGCAGCCGAACTGTTTAATCAACAGGGGTATGCAGGTTCATCGATGTCAGACATTATGCGTGTAACTGGATTGCAGAAAGGAGGAATTTACAATCACTTCCAAAGCAAAGATGATCTTGCACTACAGGCTTTTGATTTTGCGATCGCTCGCATTAAGCAGCATACTAGATTTGCATTACGAAGCAAACACCACGCAGTAGAACGTCTGCAAGCAATCATTGGGGTATTTAGTAGCTTCGCAGAAAATCCACCGATCAAGGGAGGGTGTCCACTGCTAAATACTGCTGTGGAAAGTGATGATGCTCATCCGGCGTTGCGAGAACGTGCTCAACAAGCGATGAACTCTTGGCTGCATCTAATTTGTCGAATTATTGAAAAAGGAATTGAAAAGGGTGAAATTCGCCCGGAAGTGAGTACTGATGAAATCGCTACCATCATCATCGCAATGCTGGAAGGAGGCATAATGATGAGCAAGCTTTATGGAGATTCAATTCATATGCATAGGGTAATTAATCACCTGAATCAATACTTGGAAACTTCTCTTTAATTGAACAGACCGAGCAGTATGAAAAAATATCAAGAGAAATAATGCTAGTAAATAACAACTTACACAGACCATTAGAAGTAATATTAGCAATTCCTGTAAAAACATACGACATTGATTTTATGGGAATTGTGAGTAATATTGTGTATATCAGATGGCTAGAGGATTTACGTCTAAAGTTTTTAGATGAACATTGGCAACTCAACCAACAAATTGAGCTAGGATATACACCGATTCTAGCTGGGACTGAAATTGAATATAAACGTCCAATAAAGATTATTGATAAAGTGATTGGACGTTTATGGCTGAGTGGTTTAGGACGCTTAAAGTGGACTGTGCAAGCTGAAATTTTATCTAACAATGAGTTAGCAGCAGTGGCTAGCCAGAAGGGTGGTTTTGTCAGTCTGCAAAATAATCGTCTGATTCCCATTCCAGAGGAATTACAGAAAAAATATTTACAGTATCAACTAGGGATTCAGAAAATTTAATCATTAGGAATACTTCAATATTTTTTTGAGTTTTTACAGACTGTTCGGTTTGTAAACATAATCTGGACTATAATACCGATTCTTCATAAATATGCGAAAAAACCCCACTGCCTGCGGTACCTCCCCTTGGTAAGAGCAAATTGGGAAGGGTCATCTCCAATTCGCAATTGACAATTCGCAATTCGCAATTATTACCCCACAACTGAAGTTCTACCGTGTATACACAAGTCGAGTTGGGAACCAAATCGACGAAAAACAACGGAAAATTCTTTTTAAAATCCTTGATTTTTCGTTATACCTCTATCAATAAGCTTCGACTATTGATAATCAGTTTACTGAACTCAAAGCCTTGCCTAACAAGGCTTGTATCTTACCAAGCAAGGATTTTAGGACTTGTGTATACACCGTAGCAACTGAAGTTGGGGGCTTGAACATTGATACTACGTGTTTTTTATTTTTTCATCAATATGCAGAGTATGGGAACGAGGAAAATCTCATCAAGCTTAGGTTTTTAGGACTTGTGTGTACACCGTAGACAAGCAAGGAGGGGAGACCAAGTGTAGCTTAAGCTGTTTGGGGTTATTCGGGTTTAATAAGCAATCAAGCGGACATGATATCAGAGTCAAATATTCACAAATATTGTGTTGAGTTGGCAAACAGCCAACTTTTTTATTGTCAATCTCGTAAATATACGGGAACTTCTTGTTTTGAGTTTTGGTCACTTTATGTCACTTTGAACAGCAAAGTGGTTCTGACTCCAATAGATTAGGTATAGTCCAACTCAGGCATTGCAGCCTTATATGTCGTCCAATTTAACTGACCCTAACTCTTCGGTAAACCATTGTACCCATCCAAAGGTATGTACAAATGCTGTTATCCGTTGTCAGCTTTTCCTGAATTGTCTTTATATATACAATAATTATACTTTGTTAGTCAGATTAACGCAGACTTAAAGCACTTTTAAATCGCTAAAATGGATGTTTGCTTATGGAAAAATTTCGTCATATCCAACCAAATATTACCATAATTCTTTATATGTATACTAAAAGTTTATGAAAGCTATATCAAACGACACGTCAAACACTTTTGCACCCAAAAACCTCTATACTAGACTAGACTTTGATAAATTTGAGAGTTTTGTTAATTGCAACACCAAAACTATCAATTTTTAGATGAAATACTAGCGTATCTTATAGTCTATAGTTTTTAAGGTTTAGTCAAAACTATATCCAGTATCATCAAAAAACTGCAAACTTCATGTGGTGCAAAAATCAAGTGGGGAGTGAAAACATGAATTTACGTAGAGATGCATTGCAAATCCTCAAAGAAACTAGCCGAACTTTTTATATCCCAATTAGTCTTTTACCGCCAGGATTGCAAGAAGCAGTAGCATCAGCATATTTGTGTATGCGTGCCATTGATGAAATTGAAGATCATCCCGAACTAGATAACGCTACTAAAGCAAAGCTGTTAAGAACCATTAGCCTGACATTACAGGCAGGAGTTGATGGCTTCGCGGTAGATGCTTTCTTTGCAGGATTTAGTGGGTATGAGAATTCATTAGAAGAAGTCACTTTGAGGCTTAGAGAATGGTCACTGCTAGCACCAGACACCATTGCACCTCGAATTTGGGATGCCACTGCTGCAATGGCAGACCGGATGGCTTATTGGGCAGAAAAAAACTGGAAAATTTATACAGAATCTGATTTAGATCGTTATACCTTTGGAGTTGCAGGTGCAGTAGGATTATTACTTTCTGACTTGTGGACTTGGTATGATGGAACACAAACGAACCGTACCCAAGCGATTGGTTTTGGTCGGGGTTTACAAGCAGTCAATATCTTGCGTAACCATACTGAAGATTTGGGGCGTGGGGTAGAATTTTTCCCAGAAGGTTGGAGTGCAGAAAATATGCAAGAGTATGCCCGGCGCAATCTAGCCCTGGCAGAAGCTTATATCAAAGACCTTCCGACCGGGCCAGCCTTAGATTTTTGTCAAATCCCCTTCACGTTGGCAAACGGCACTCTTGACGCCCTTGCTAATGGTAAAGAAAAACTCAGCCGCAGTGATGTTTTTGCACTAATCGAACAGCTGATTAGTGTGAACATGAAAGCTAGCTAATAATCTCTTAACGACTAATGGAGATGATTCTAAATTGCCTCCAAATTTGGGCATCCAAAATTCTACAGCGACTTTCTGTAGGGTAGCTAGTACCGCTGCGCGGAAGTCAAAAGTCAAAAGTCAAAAGTCAAAAAGCTCGAATTTCGCGGCTTTGAGCGATTTGGAATGGGTAGTTTATTTCCGCCGATGTGTACTAGTGCGGTCTTCTCCCTTCTCTACGAGACGCTCTGCGAACGCCAACGGCATGGCAACTCTTAGAGAAGCTACGCCAACGCTTAGAGCGAGTCCGCGAGCGTCTGGGGTTTCCCGAAATATAGTAACTGGCGTTGGGCACTGCCCTCTAATACCTTTTAATAGCAATTCTCTCATGCAAAAAACCAGATTAAAGCTGATTTTCTAAATGTGATAACAGCGCGATGCACGCCACAAGCCTTGAGAGAGCGTCATTAGGAATTACAAATTGGTAGAAAGTAACATAAACAGTATTTGCCAATGATAAGTATAATAAATAATCTTGTTTAGCGATCGCTTTAGGTAATCTCAGTTAAACTTTAGGAACTCTTCAAAGGATTTCCAGCAAAAATTACCTGGCAAGAGTTGATTAATGTCTAAATAATTGAAAGGGAGTATAACACTCCCCGTGATTATTCGTGCAGCGAGTTGAGAGTGCATGAGCTACTGCTTAAATCCTACCTGTTCCAATCCAGAAAATTTGGTATATAGCCAAAGGTGTCAGTCTTGTGGCTCGCAACTACTGTTGCGCGATCGCTATCAGGTGATCAAACCATTAGGTCAGGGTGGCTTTGGAGCGACCTTCCTAGCCAACGATCAAGGCTTACCAGGAGAACCGAGTTGCGTAATCAAACAATTACGCCCATCAGGAAGCGCCCCACACGTTTTGCAGATGTCCAGAGAACTCTTTGAGCGAGAAGCCAAAACTCTAGGTAAGATTGGCAATCATCCCCAAGTACCAAGATTGTTAGACTATTTTGAAGATCACGAGCAATTCTACTTAGTTCAAGAATATATCAGTGGCGATACCTTGCAAGAGGAGGTCAAACTTAACGGCATCTTGAGCGAAACTGGAGTCAAGCAATTTTTGAGCGAGATTTTGCCACTGTTGCAATACATCCACGATCAAAAGGTGATTCACCGTGATATCAAGCCAGCCAACTTAATCCGCCGCACCCAAGATGCCAGAATGGTACTGATCGACTTTGGTGCCGTCAAAAACCAAATCAGCCAAAGTGCGACAGGCCCATCAGGACAGACAGCATTAACTGCGTATGCTATTGGTACTCCTGGTTTTGCACCTCCAGAGCAAATGGCTATGCGTCCAGTCTACGCCAGTGATATTTATGCATTGGGGGTAACATGCATTTATTTACTGACTAGCAAAACTCCTAAAGATTTAGATTACAATCCCAATACTGGTGAGATGATGTGGGAGCAACTTGTGCAAGTGAGCGATCACTTGGGCAATGTGTTGCGAAAAATGTTAGAGGTGTCTGTACGTAATCGCTATCAGTCAGCGGCAGAAGTTCTTAGAGCATTGGAAATAGAACCATACTTAGATAGTTTAGCAAAGGGTTTGCTGATTAAATCTGATAATGGATCTAAAGAGCGAACACATAACCACCTGGAAAATTCTGCTGTTTTATGTAACAACCCTTCTGCTACCAGCACTGGAGTGGCACAGGTAGCGGCAGCGATTCGTGCTAGACGAGCCAAGGCCGCAGAAGCCGCGGGATTACACCAGGGTTCTGGGATGGCCAAATCGACGACTTTCACTAGCAACAGCAATGATTCACAAGTTCAAAATTCTAAAGTTGGGCGGAAGTTAGATACCCAAGGTTTATTAACAGCTTATCTGAAGGGAAGACGGGATTTTGCCTTACACAATTTAAATTTGCTAAATCTGCAAGGTGCTGATTTATCTCAAACAAATTTCCATTCTGCTCAATTGCAAAAAACCAATCTTCAGGGAGCTAATCTTCACAATAGTGACTTTGGTAGAGCCAGTCTTACTCGAGCAAATCTTAAGGATGCTAATTTGAGCAAAGCATATTTTAATCATGCTGATTTAGAAGGAGCAGACCTGCGAGGCGCAGACCTTAGCAATGCTTATCTCAGCAATGCTAACCTCCGAGGAGCTAATCTGTGTGGTGCTAATCTCACCAGTGCCAAAATTTCTGATGAGCAGCTAGCACTAGCAAAAACAAATTGGATGACCGTGCGCCCCAATGGGAAACGAGGCTTGTTGTGATTTTAAAGTGTAAACTACCCCAACCTATAGACGGATGGGGTTTCCCAAGTCATCGGGAATAGCCTCTTTTGTTGCCGTAGTTCTATGCGAATATTCTCCTATATTAGATTCTAGATTATCCTGACGGATGAACCCTTTTTATTGAAATCAATTATTTTAGATTAGCAGAATAGCCTCAACTCCCTGCTTTTAAGCTCTCTATTTTTATTAACAATTTTAAAATACTTATTTTATCAGAATTACAAGGCTGAACTTTTCTCACATCTGGGAAAATTAGCCCTGATTCTTCTTGATAAAAACTTAGATTCATTCAGAATTGACCAAATATATATAATGTTTAGGTTGATCGATAGGCATCACTATCACGAATATTAATAAATCTCCAACTATCTAGCAAAAATACGTAGATGGTTGTCAATTCTTCATGAAATCTTTATGATTTTTATCTGTTACAAATAACAAATGATTATTTACAATAAACAATAAAGCATCACAATAATTTTCTAAAGATACTTACATGCTTTTTATGGCTATAAACAACGCTGAATCTCGTACCTAAAATTTTTAAAATAGAATGATCCTAAACCACTAAATTTTTCAGATCGCAGCAAAAAGCAAAAAATCAATTATCCCTGATTGTAGGCTGGAGAAGTACATCACAACCGAAATCAGGTAGTATAAGGTTTACGTATAATGACTGACTTTGCACAAACGGAAATAGAACGGCGATTAACTTTATATCAAGTATTCCTCAAGTTGTATGAACACCACGGCAGCCTTCTAGATGAAATTCTTCAGCTAGAAAACCTATCTCAACCGTCGTTGAGGAGAGTCAAGGCGGGTTACGTACATGGTGTAGTGGATAATGCTGTTTATTTGATGACTAACTTGGGTGACAATCAGACTCAAAGTTTACGACAGCCACAACAAATCTGGACGATAGGTCGTAATCGCAACAGTGGTATTTACATTGCTGACAATCATCTGTCTCGTCGCCACGCTGCTATTCAGTATATTGACGAGCAAGGCTTTTACTTAATTGATTTCAACAGTACCAATGGCTCGTTTGTGAATGGTAATCGCACTGTTAGGCCGATCAAGCTCAAAGATGGCGATCGTATCCGTCTAGGAAATATGACTTTTGATTTTTTTGTGACTTCTACCTACTCCGTTCTGCCAACTGTTGCAATGGATTTATTGATGCAGCTTGTGCATCGCAGGAATAATCATACAGTAGACATACTTACTTATTCCCAGAATAGACAAAAATCTCTAATTGAAAAACCAGATTCTAATTTAGAGGCTTTCAGAAATTTCGGAATAGTTGAGAAGCTTGAAAATTTTTATGACAACTTCAGTTCAGAACAAAAATCAGAAATTTTAGACCGTCTATTTACCACACAAACACCGTCTAATCCCAGCCAGCTAAAAAATTGGAACTTCTAGCAGTTTTCACTTGCTTCAAGAGTGCTGTACATGGATAGCGTGACATTTAGTCTGCTAGTCTGTCCTGAGTAAAAAGGTAAGGTTTGCTGAGGCAGACAAATAGTGAAAGTTAAAAAGGAACTCGTGAAAATAAATATATAAAAAAAATTAAGAATGTGATTAAATATCATAGCAATCATTTTGGAGTGGCATCTCTAGCTCACAATAAAAAGAAAGCGATCCAGGGATTGAGTGAGTAAGTTATGCTCTATCCTGGCAACAGGAGGATACTCAAGGTCTACCAGCAGTAGCAACAAGAGTAGTGATAGTGATGTACTCCAGGTATTTGGCTCACCGCTACGCGTCTACAGCAAAAAAAACCCCAGTCGGTGTTAACCTACTAGGGGAGTTAGTTATCAGGGTGCATCTACCAATTAAATGTTCTCAGGTTGAAGACCATACTCCGGATAAATTTGTACAAAGGTCAGTTATTTTTTAAATAAAAAAACCCCCAGTCGGCGTTAACCTACTAGGGGAGTGAGTTATCAGGGTGCATCTACCAATAATCTTTTCTAGGGGCAACTAGTTCTTCCGGGAAAAATGAACTAAATTAGAGTTGATGGCGATGTCTACAACGGGCTGTGACGCTCGTAACTCTATGATGGAGAAGCAAGCTACGCGTAGCATCTCTGAGAGGAAAAGACTCGCTAACATTTCTCTAGGAGACGCATTTGCGATCGCTATTGGTAACGCAACTACTAGAAAAAACTCCCAGTGGGTGTTAACCTATCAGGGGAGTGAGTTATCAGGGTCAGTTATTTTTTTAAATAAAAAAACCCCCAGTGGGTGTTAACCTACTAGGAGAGTGAGTTATCAGGGTGCATCTACCAATAATCTTTTCTAGGGGCAACTAGTTCTTCCGGGAAAAATGAACTAAATTAGAGGCGATGTCTACGATGGGCTGTGAAGCTCGTACCCCTATGGAGAAGCAAGCTACGCATAGCGTTTCTGAGAGGATAAAGACTCACTAACATTTCTCTACGAGACGCATTCGCGATCGTTATCGGTGAAGCAACTAGAAAAAACCACCAGTGGGTGTTAACCAACCAGGGGAGTGAGTTATCAGGGTGCATCTACCAATAATCTTTTCTAAAATAAATGGGTCGCTACCGGATCAATTAGCAGAGGTTGAAGTTGTTACTGTTTGTCGATCGAAGAAAAATCTCAGAGGGGTTAGTTATCAGGACAGACCTACCAATTAAACGATCGGTGCGCTGCTTTACAAAATGGGTGTGTCAGGGTTAATCAATACTCAATTTTCATAAAAAAACCCCCAGTGGGCGTTAGCCAACCAGGGGAGCTAGTTATCAGGGTGCATCTACCACTTAAATGTTCTAGGTTTAACCACCATGCTCCGGATAAATTTATTAAAAAATTGATTGTTGTCGTGTGTCAAAAAAACAAAAGTGGATATTAACTCAATTAGGGGAGTTAAAAATCGAGGGACATCCATCTATTAATCAAGTATTCTAGGATTAAGCACTATTTTCTGGTAGAGAATATCTGCGTCAGAAGTTGCTGTTGTTTGCCAAAAATAAAAAAACCCCCAGTGGGTGTTAGCCAACTAGGGGAGTTGAAGATCAAGGTGCATCTACCAATTAAGTGTTCTAGACCCAAGTAATCCGATCCGGATAAAGTTGTAAAGGCAGAAAAACCAAAACGACACCGAATCAGAAACATTCAGGGGCGGGATGCATCTAAATTATCAGAGGAAGCGAAAAATCGACTTGAAACTTTCGCGTTTCAAACCAGATTTAGGAGGCGGACAGGAGAAGTTGTGACCCAGGAATTCCATATTTCCGTAACCCCAGTAGGGCAAAATGACTACTTGGTGCGGACGGAACAAGTCGCGCCTGGGGTACCATTGGCAGAAGAATTGGTGACTTGGCCTATAGCTGATTGGTTGATGGCTGCTGGGCATTTGATGAATGACCCGTTGAATTCGGTGTTGCAAGGAGATCCATTTACCTCTGGCGGGCATGAAAGTGATATCGCTAGAAACTCTGTGAATTTGGTGGCGTTGGGTCAACAATTTTATAACACCTTATTTCAAGGCACTCTCAGAGATAGTTGGATTACTGCCCAAGGTATTGCTCAGAACCATCAACAAGTACTACGGTTACGCTTGGGGCTAAAAGACACTAGATTAGCTCGTTTGCCTTGGGAAGTGATGCACGCAGGCGATCGCCCTCTGGCTACTGGGCCTTATGTGGCTTTTTCTCGCTTCCAAAGTGGCATTTCGGGGGCTTCTCCTTTGCGATCCCTGCGGGGGGCTACGCCTACGCAAAATATGCCCACACCACAAGAACAAGGTGGTGTCAAAGTATTGATGGTAATTGCTTCCCCCTCAGATCAAGTCCGTCTTGACTTACAGAAACAGGAAGCAATTAAACTGCAAGCGGAACTTCACCGTCAAACGTCACGACCTGGTGAAGGTCGCAATCGTTTCCCCGAAATTGAACTCACTGTATTAGACCAACCAGGACGGGAAGAACTGACGCAAGCCCTAGAACAAGGTAGATACCATGTTCTCCACTACTCTGGTCATAGTAATTTAGGCGCAAATGGCGGAGAAATTTATCTTGTTAATCGCAGAACTGGCTTAACGGAAATCTTGACTGGGGACGATTTGGCAGGTTTGCTCGTCAACAATAATATCCAAATGGCAGTGTTTAATTCCTGCTTGGGCGCGTACACAGCAGCGTCCAATCCCTCTGGAGATACTGGCGAACGAAACTTAGCGGAAAGTCTGGTGAAGCGCGGAATTAGAAGCGTTTTGGCGATGTCAGAACGGATTCCTGATGAAGTGGCATTGACGCTCACACAATTGTTTTACCGCAACTTAAGTCAGGGATATCCAGTAGATTTGTGTGTAAGTCGGGTGCGCCAAGGATTAATTTCTGCTTATGGTTCTCACCAGATGTACTGGGCATTACCGATTTTATATCTCCAGCCAGAATTTGACGGTTTTTTAAGTCAGGAAACTGAGGTATCTGCAAGTACGGAGTCGCTGAATCAGTATAGTTCGCCTTTAGGGGTAACTTCCACGATGTACCCTGGTATGCCTGATGATAGCGAGATGCCTTTAGGAATGGAAGACATGATTCCTACTGGTTTGACGCGGGACTCTTCTGGGTTGGACTGGCTAGGTGAAGATACTTGGGGCGATCTGGTTGATGAAATTGAGTATGACGATCCCAGCTATGAAGAAGATTCTGCGATAGTTTCGGATTTGTTTCGTCAGCTAGATAACCAAAAACCTGCAACTCAACCGGATCAACAAATTCACGAAAATAGTCTTCACCAAAGCCAGATTTCAGAGGAAATAACTTCCTCAGAAGAGTCAGCAGATTTGTGGGGAGAAGTTCCACCTGAGCCACCTGCAACTCCTGGGAATCTTGAAGAAAATTGGCAAAATTCTAATTTTTCGCGTAGGCATAGCCCGCCGCAGGCATCGCAACCACCCCCACCAAGAAATCGTACCCGTCGCCGCCAGATGTGGTCGATTGTGGGTGTTGTGGGGATCAGTGCGTTAGCAGCTGCGATCGGTTTAAATTGGTGGTGGCAAAATCGCCCCCAAGCACTGCCTAAAATACCAGAAATTCCCACCCACTCTCTACCTGATTCTCGACCGATTCAAAAGCAGCCGAATATCGATTTAGGAATAGAAGCGACTGGGATTGTCACCGCTACTGCTACGGAAAAATTGAGCCAGGGTGACTTGCAAGGTGGGTTATTGGCTGTAGAAGAACTACTCAATCGGGGCGCACTGGCTGCGGCTGAAACTTCCTTAAAACTAATTCCCAATAAACAAGCTGACGATCCATCTGTGAATTTTTACAAGGGACGATTGGCGTGGCAGTCTATCCAAACTGGAGACAATAACTATAGTGTCGATGATGCCCGCCGTTACTGGGAAACTGCTGCCAAAGCTAAACCCGAATCACTTTTGTATAATAACGCTTTGGGATTTGCCTACTACACAGAAGGCAATCTGAATCGAGCCAATGATTCTTGGTTCAAGGCTTTGAATTTAGCTCTCAAAGAACAGAACACAAATTCAACATCCAAAAACACAGCAGTTCCTCAAGATGCTTTAACTTCTTATGCTGGTTTAGCTCTTGGATTGTATAAATCTGCACTTAGTCAATCTAGTGGTAAGCAGACGCAATATTTGAATGAAGCGATCAAGTTGCGGCAAACGGTTCTCAAGTCCGATCGAGAAAATTTCCAGGTAGATAAATTAGCTAAAAATTGGCTGTGGACGGAGAAGGCGATTGAAGATTGGCGATCGCTCCTTCAGGAAAAAGGTGAAGAGCAGTAATATGTTGTGGTGGTGCGATCGCTTTTAATAGCTTAGAACTGCCACGCTTATTAATCCAACGCTACCAAGTTCGGCTAATTGTTTTTGACCCAGAAGAGGAGGCGCTCGTAAAATAGCAAAAGTAGATTAGTTAAAGTAATTTTAATTGCTAAATTTTTCGTGATTTAGGATATAGCCAAAAGCTAAACAAACGGCTAACTCTAGGCATGACAACATAGGTTAACAGCAAAACCATAGTAATCGTTATGATCGACGAAATAATCAAGGGTGGTAAACCACGAATTAGGGGTACTAAAAACGTATTCAACAAATTAATCAACACATATACAGCTCCCCAAGTTAGCAAGGCTGTTTTATAGCGCGGTGGAGTTTTTAATGGTTGACCGGGAAGAGAAAACCAAGCTTCTAATCCACTAATTTTTTGAACATAAGGATCGGATTCAACTAAATGCTTACCTTGATTGAGCAAATGTTCGCGATCGCGCGATGTCATCCACACCTCTAAATTTTCATAACTGTCAAATCGGAAGATAATCACATATTCATTTCGCACCCCAAGTTGGGGACAAATCACATTTGTTCCCATGTGACCCACGTAATTTCTGGAAACCCTGGTAATCTCTTTCAACCAAGCTTCGTAAGCAGTTTCGCATCCTGGTTTGACAAGTTGTGTAATGACCACGGTTACAAATTGATCGTTTTGTTCTATCTCCATTAGTTATGCCAATCAATTTTGGATTTTAGATTTTTTCACGTAGCTTGATTTTCGGAGAATGAGTATCAATTTGCTTGCTATGAAACATTTTTAAATCTGGGATTTACAATTGCAAATCCCAAATTTAAAATATAAAATTCGGTCACGCTCAAGCCAAGGGATATCCAGTTTTTCCAACTTCAAGCCGAACAACATTCGCAGGAACGACACCAGTGGGTGGAGGTAAAAACATTCCACCATTAGTCACAACATAAATTGCGGTGCTATCGCTCTGTGTTTGACCAAAAGCCACGGCTGTGCTACCAATTACACCTTCCTCGGCTTGAGCAATAATAGTACTACTGCGATCGCTTGCAATTCGCACCACACTGTTGTATATGTGCGTTGCTCCATAAAGATTGCCTTCCACGTCAAAGGCGAAGTCATCAATATTAGTTTGCTCAACAAAGATTTCCGGCTCACCTGGTCGAGCTGCGGTATCAACGGGAATCCGCAACAACAACATTTTTTCCGTATTTGAAACGTAGAGGAAATCACCAAAACGCTTCAAACCATTTGCAGCCGGAATGATATTTTCCGAATTGCTACGAGCAAGCATTGGATGTTCTAGCCAAATTGATCCACAAGGTTGAGCGATATCAATCAGCCAAATTGCACCCCGATAAGAATCTGCTGTTAAATACTGAGTGCCAGAAAGGGGAGTTATGCCATTGAGAAATATGGCATCTGGCAGTGTTAGTAAGGTTTCCACTGTCCCATTACTGGCAACTAAAGAAACCACTGGTATAGAATCAGCATTCCAGCCTGTTGCCACTAAACCCCCGTTGGCAGCGAAAGCAAGACCACTGACTTTACCCTCAACAGTCGCATGAATTTGCTGATTACCATCTGGACTAATGCGAACAATCTTGCCAACTTCGTGATTAGTTACAAATATTGTGCCATCTGGTGCAATCGCTATATTTTCCAAAAAAGTATTGACCGGGAAAGAGGCAATCACTTTAGCAGGTGCTAATTCAATGGTCGTATCTAAATAAATAGGCGGTAAACCTGCGGAATTTCCCATATTAACCTACCACTGTAATTGAATGGGGCCACCAAACTTTCGCATCTCTGCAAAAAATAGTCCTTGCGCTCCTCCATCCGGAAGTGTTGCTAAATAAACAGCTGTTTGCGCTCCTTCTTCTGCCGTGAATGGAGCATCATCTCCTCCCATATCGGTCTTCATCCAACCTGGAGAATAGGCATTTACCAGAATATTAGTACCTTGAAGTTCTTTCCCTAGAATCGCTGTTAGTCCATTCACTCCCACCTTTGAGAGTCGATAGGAAGGTGCTAAAGCGTAGTAGTCACCTGAAACAGATGCTAGAGATGCCATTTCCGTTGAGATATTGACAATGCGACCGTAGTTTTGCACCTTCATTAAGGGAATTAATGCTTGAGAAATTCTGAGTACCGCTAAAACATTAGTTTCAAAGGTCGATCGCATCGTTTCCAGTTGGACAGTCAGTAAGCTGGACTCTTCAGGCTTTGTTGTGGGATTTACACCTGCATTATTGACCAGAATATCTACTTTGCCGTAAGTTTCACGTAACCACTCGGTAAACTGCTGCACGCTTCCATCATTGGTAACATCCAGCTTGTGATAGTCAACATCAAGCCCTTCACTGGACAACTGCTGCTTGGCAGCAAGACCATCTGTTTCATTACGACTCGTCAGAATTACGCGGTTGTCAATTTGGGATAATTGACGGGAAATTGCATATCCTAGCCCTCGGTTACTTCCTGTGACTACAGCAATCCTTTTTTGAGTCGTCATTTTTATGACCTTCAAACTGCTTTTAAGTTTACTGTACTGAGATGTTGTAAATTAAGCAAATTGATTTTTGCAATATATTTTAGGGTTTATGTATTGACAATAAATACTAAATATGAATAAGTTTAAAAACTATATATTTGATAGGGGTACACTAATGCTGATGGGTGTCAACATTAAGCCCAAACTCTTTTAAAATCATTCCTTTGGTATCAGGAGCAATCGCCTATACCACCGTTTCAATCCCTAATAGGATTTTGATGAATTGCAATAAAATCGTTGATATCTTTTTTGGGGCTGTAGAATTTGTACACCTACCCACTCGCGCATTTGACATACAGGAACTCTGTAAGATATGCGATCGCTAAAAATAATCTAATGGTGATGGGGGGCGTGATCGCTGCCTTCGGAGCCAGAAATCCAGTCTTTATATGCTTATAGCCTCCCACATCACACAACAACACTTGTAATGTTACTCTTGAGACTCCTCAGAGATAGATTCTGATTCTGTTTCAAGTTCTTCTGTTTTAACTTTGGGGGCTGGAGGTTTAACGGGTTTTGGACCACGCGCTAGTGCAGGATTCACCGGTTGTCTGCTTTCATCCCTATATGATGATCCTTTTTTCCCTTTGTCAGAGGAGCGATCGCGGCTCGGTTTTGAGCTTTTGGGGTTGGATTCAATAGGGGTTACAGAATCCGAATTTTCGGAATTGCTGTCAGTGCTTCCTTGAGACTGACGTTCCGATTTCTTAATTGGACGTTCTACCATTGTTGATTTTTGTAAATTTATCTGTATGGTACATCGGTTTGGTGACTATCAGACTGTCGAGTAGCATTTTTAAATATTTTATTGTTGGAATTTCTGAGTAGCTCTATAGAGTTGTTTTGACAAAAAAGCAGCCAACAAACTTTATTAATTAACTCACTAAATTAAAATATGGGTGCGTTATTCATAGCTAAACGCACCCGACAACTATTAAACAAAATCAGGTCGTGCCTGTTGCCTTAATTTGAACTTTTCCTCTAAAACTACCCAATTTTCTTGCTCAATTAAGTTAGTCAACTCATCGAGGTTTTGACGATATTGTTGCAGCGATCGCAGCAATGCATGACGATTATACCGCGCCATCATCACGCCCAACTCTGGATTTCCGCCACCCACACGACTGGTATCCCGAAAACCTGAACTAGCTAACTTTTGGGCTAATTGCAAAACATCAGGGTCAGTTTCGCTCAAACAAGCAGCAATCAACGAGGAACTCACCATTACAGGTAAATGGGAAATCCAACTAACAGCGCGATCGTGTTGTTCTGGTTGACAATAATAGATATTAGCTCCGAGCGATCGCACAATTTCTTCCACAACTGTAATTGCACTAGTTGGGGTTGTCGTTATCGGTGTTAATACATAAGGTTTATCAACAAATAAATCTCGCTGTGCAGCTTCTATGCCACTGTCTGTTCTGCCCGCCATTGGATGACCACCAATAAAATTATCCCAAAGGGGAGTAATATCCTTGACTATCTGTGCTTTCGCCGAACCCACATCAGTCACGACTGTAGCGGTAGGCAAATGAGCGACTAACTGTTCAAATTGGGGCACAATAAGGGCTAGAGGTGTACAAATAAATACAACTTCTGCGGCTGCTAACAGGCTCAGATCGACTGATGCTTCATCAACACTGCCGAGGGTAACTGCCTTTTGACAGGTTGCTTCACGGCGACTAACTCCTAAGATATGATGTCCTTGCGATCGCAAATCAAAACCCAAAGATCCGCCAATCAGTCCCAATCCTAAAATTCCAATATTCATTTTTGATTTTGACATTCCGTTTTTTATGACTTTACCAACTATTAAAGTTGGCATCCAAGGGGTAGCATCAATGACTGTAGAGGAATTACTGGAACAATACGCAGCAGGAGTCTTAAACTTTAGTGGTGTTGACCTCCCAGAAGCCAACCTGAGTGGGGTCAAACTCAGTGGCGTAAATCTGAGCGATGCTAATTTGAGTATAGTCAACCTGAGTGGCGCGAATCTGAGTGAAGCTAACTTGAGCAATGCCAAGCTGAATGTAGCCAGACTGAGTGGTGCAAATCTATGCAGCGCCATCCTCAATAACGCCAGTCTCAACGTCGCTAATTTGATTCGAGCGGATCTAAGCCGCGCTCAACTCAGAGGGGCCTCATTAATCCGCGCCGAGTTAGTTCGCGCTGACCTGAGTCGCGCTGACTTGTTGGAGGCTGATCTCACCAGTGCTGATTTGCGAGAGGCGACACTCCGCCAAGCGAATCTCCGTCACGCTAACTTAAGTGAGACTGTCTTGAGAGGTGCTTCTTTAACTGGAGCCAACTTGGAGATGGCTAACTTAAACGCCAGTGACCTCAGGCGTTCTGACTTGAGCGGTGCAAATTTGCGAGATACCGAACTCAGACAAGCCAATCTCAGCCATGCTAATTTGAGCGGGGCTGATTTGAGTGGTGCAAATCTCCGGTGGGCTGATTTGAGCGGCGCAAATCTCCGGTGGGCTGATTTGAGCGGCGCAAAATTGAGCGGGGCTGATTTAATTAGCGCAGATTTAAGCAATGCCAATTTAACAAATACAAGTTTAGTCCACGCCAATTTAACTCAGGCAAAATTAATTAGGGCAGAATGGATCGGTGCTGACTTAACAGGAGCAACTTTAACTGGAGCCAAGCTTTATGCAACCTCCAGGTTTGGTTTAAAAACCGAAGGCATGGTTTGTGAATGGGTCGATCTTAGCCCAGCTGGCGATCGCTCCATTATCCAAAATTTCCATTCTGAAGAGTCACGAGATTTTTTTAACGAAACACCGCCAACAATTCGGATTATTGTTGATGCAGCCTTAGAACACGAAGCCAATTTTGCGATCGCTGGCGCTTACTACCAAATTGCTCAAGAATATCGAGGGCTGAAACAACCTCCAAGCATCGAAAGTGGTCGTCGCCGGACTATTTTCACCTTTCATGTAGATAGCGACGAAGCATTATTTCCCACTGCTTACATTGTCATTCTTCCCTTTCTAGATGCGGCATCAACTCAAAAAAATATTTCCAGTATAGTGGAAATGATTAACAGTGAAGTTGTTGCAAACCAAAACTTAAAATCGCCTCATATAGTGAAACAATTAAATACTCTTTTAGAACAAGCTATAAATCAGGCTACAAGAATTAAACAGATGAAAAAAAATATCGAAGTAGCCGCAAAGTTAAATTTTTGTAAAGCTCCAACCCAAATAGTTTTAACGAATTCCAGCGCCCACACTTTGATTGTTTATGACCATCCCAACTTTGGGAAAAGATTTATTAATCGCTCTGCTCTTAATGCTTCAGCTTATGATATATCCAGTGATTCAAAAAAAAATATATTACCTTCATTAGATATCATTATAGATTTTGTCAAAGGATTTCATTATATTAATCATTAGTTATGGGGGATTGGGAATTGGGCATGGGGCATTGAACTAATGACAAATGACAAAAATTTTGGAGGAAAAAATGCGCGATACCTTTAATAAAATGATTGGTCGAACTCGCTATGTAGTGTTTCGCCTATTTCTGCACTTAGGGGGAGGTGAAGTAGCGCCAATTTTGGGAGTATTAAATAGTGCTGGACGGGATGCGATCGATGCCGATGGCGATTTAGAAGTTTTAGGAGAAGGATTGGAAGAAATTAGCCAAACCCTGCTGCAATACGATGAATATTGGCTTTCTGCTGCTAATGAAGGTGACGTATTTTTTGATGAAGGCGAAGCGGGGGATTACGTGAATGAATTATTTACTGACTCTGCCGAAAGATATCTCAGTGAACCAGATTACAGTTCTAACTCTGGATTGAATGAACCTTTATCTATACCTGTAACCCGCAACATCATTGTGATGATTACAGTAGCTTATGAAGGAGAAGTACCAGATTTGGAAACCGATCTTTCTAACGTTCAGGCACTCAAGGAAGGATTGAAAGCATTGATAAATTTGCATTATAAACATAGATTAAAGGCAATCCAAGTGCATTTCTCGCCAGCACAGTTAGGCGATGAACTTACTAGCGATCAACTGTTGCAATATTACCCAGAATTAATTCCTTTGTAATCTGTTGGGTAGTCCGTACTTACTACTCAGATGATAAATTGTTAAGCTCAGAGATAGGACAATAATCCAATGATCATGACCATAGTACGTAAATTTACAGCCGTTTTTTTAGCTCTGAGTTTGTGTATCACAACTGTTAGTTGTGGAGGCGAAAACCAAAGTACTCCTCCAGTTAAGAACGTTAGCCAAACCTCTACTAACACAAAGTTGAGTGATGGCGAGTATCAAATACAACAAGCTACTTATGACGATGCAACTGGGGAGTACAGCCTGTTTTTACTTAACAATAATCCCCCAACCTTTGCAACCGAAAATTTGCAAATGGCACGGTTAACTGATGATGAAATCAAGCAGGGTAAAAAAACCTATCTGAAGGTAGAAAAAGGACAACCGATTTTATATCTAACGGAAGACTTTAAAATTGAGTACGTCCACAACGTTACCGAGAATAAAACCAATCCCCAAACAGGACAACAAGAGACGGTTGTAGTCCGTCGAGAAAATAACTTCTGGGCACCCTTTGCTGGGTCTGTGGCTGGTGCTGTGGCCGGTCAGGCACTTGGTAGTCTGTTGTTTAGACCCCAGTATTATGTACCCCCTGTCTATCAATCAGGACAAGGATTAAGTGGTTTTGGTGGATATGGCGGAAGCTATGGCCAAGCAGTTCAAAGCTACCAAACTCGATACAATACGCAACCCGCAGCCGTGAGAAATCGCACTGCGTTCCGCAATACAGGGACAATTAGAAGGTCATATCCTGGAAATTCAAATATACGCAATACGCCGCGTAGCACTACAGGTAATAACCGTCCTTCTGGTTCTGGTTTTGGTGGTAGCACCTTGCGACCCTCTGGTAGAGCCACTTCACCCAGACGCAATTCTGGTAGTGGTTTTGGTAGTGGGCGTAGTTCAGCACCCCGCCGCTCAACTGGTTTTGGCAGCAGACGCCGTTAGAAAATTCCAAGTTTAATAAATAGACTGCCTAACAAGTAAAGGTAGTTGTGCATAAAGAAGCCGGAGGGTAACAAGTCAAATCTCCGGCTTCTCTTTAATATCTATGCAATTTGTGAGGAGAAATTATTAATTATTCGGTTAAATAATATGAAATACTAAATACAAATATTGCTAAAAGAACAGGAATCATTTTACTAAAGTCTATTCGCTTTTGTTGAACCATTTCTAAACAAGACATCGGAATCATCAGAGGCCAGAAGATAGTTGCTACCACAAACATCACAACCGATAAAAATTTATCTTCTGGATTGGAAGCAAGATGACGTAGGGAAAATATTAACCAATTAGTTAAAAAATAGCATGTCATTAATAAGTAACCAATAGTTAAAGTCAGTTGTATCTGATTCACCGTGAGTACTCCTGAAGTTATGTAAGCTTTACTATAGCCTTTCCTGTTCTAGTTAGGTACACGATGAGCCTCAATAGTGCATTTTCAACCAGGTAGAAATGAATTACCACATCTTTAATGCGATATAAATAAGCATCCAATCAAGAAAAATTATATTAACTATGAACCATATATTGATTTTATATCCTCTTGACTTATAGGCTAATACAATAGCCCTATTGATTATTCCCACACTTCCTGATGTATACATTAAACGAGTCATAAGTACTGCCCAGGCGTAGACAAAACCATTTCCTCTTCGCTCGCTTGGCGTTGTCAAGTGCTCGTAATGTATAAAAAGAACAAAAATTCCAAAACAAATAGCATAACCTATTAGCCACTTGCTGTTTGGCATAATCTGAGCAATAAAAAAAGGGATAATCATGCCTAATATAAAAACTAAGATAAGAGAATCAAACATTTATAATTTTTTCCTTTTTCTAAAAAAAATAAACATTGTATGCCCAAATATACAATGTTTATAAAACTTATTTTTCTGTTTGTAGAGTCTCATTAACCTTCTTGGAAGAAACTTTTTAAATTTTGGATGATGAATATTCACTACCACGATCCAAAATTTAAAATTCAGCTAGCTATGAGAATAATAATTAAGCAGTCTTAAAAAATCGAATAATTTCGCGGACATGATCGAGAAATTGCCCGTCGGTAGAAAGTTGCGCGATCGCATTTCTGGCTTCTCTCCCCAAACGCTCATGTTCTGTTTGATTTGTCGCCCGTAATTCTTCTAAATTAGCGGCAATTCGAGCTAAATCTCTACGAGTTTCTTCGGCAAAACGCTGTTGAGTTGCAGATAAAGAATAGGGTTGTTCAGGATTGAGTTGATCTTCCAATGACTGGATTTTTTGTTCCAATATTGAGAAGCGATCGCGCAATTCAAAAATATCTTCGCGCGGATACTTCCATTCTTGGCGAATCATCGCTAACCGCGCATATAAATACTCATAAGCCCGAATCGCTGGACGCAGAATTGTTAATAATAAAGCTGCACCAGAACTTATATACCCAACCGTACTAATACCAGTGGCAGCAAGAGTATAAAGACCAACAGCCGAGAATAAGTGTAAAGCAATGGCAACCCAGAGCGATCGCTTTGCCAACACTGTGACATACTTCACTTGTTTCTCATCAACTGGAATGCCTTTCTCAGTTGATTGTGCTGCTTCTGCTAAAACTTCTTTGGCTTGAAAATGCACATTCCACGGTACGGTAACAATTACCAATAGCCACCAAAAACTAGCACCACCAATCACCCAGTCAAGAAAATTACCTGTAGGTATGTGCAACCATTGCAGTAAGCCAAAAGCCACCAGCACCGGAACCACAATTCCAATAATGGAACCGATGAAAAAGTTGATATACATCTTACCCTGTCTCCGATAAAACTATCACCTTGATCGTGACTCTACCCTAGCAGTTATACGTAAATGCTTGTGATGGTTTTTTGAGTAGCACATATCCCATTGTGCGGAAATCAAACCTCAAAATTTCTTGGGTTCAGAATGCTTGTGATAGTTTTTTTAATAGCACATATCTTATTGTACGTAATTCACAATTCAAAAATTCTGATGTTCAATAGGTCAACCATAAATCAATTCTGAGGAACAATTTCTTTAATGATCTCAATAAATGTTTGCAAGATAGGTGATAACTCATCTTGTCGCCAGACGGCTGCAAGCTCCACGTTTGCTATTGACGTGTTGAGATTGGTATAAACAACCCCTGTCCTGTGGATATTACGAATTGATGCAGGAGCAAGGGAAACACCCATACCAGCAGAGACAAGACCGAGTATTGTTTGCTTATGGCTTGCTTTTTGAACAACTTTAGGACTGAAACCAGCTTGTTGGAATAAACTGATACATAAATCATAGTAGCCGGGTTCTAAATGACGCGACACCAAAATAAAAGATTCATTGCCTAAGGCGGACAAAGTTAATTCCGGCTTTTTAGCTAGAGGATGAGACTCTGGCAAAACCACCACAAATGGTTCTTGCAGAATCATAGACAAGCTTAGAGACGCATCATTTACAGGGGGAATCATCAGCCCAAGATGAATTTGACGGTTTTGTAAAGCCTGTACTTGGGCGCTGGTTGTCATTTCCTCTAAATCCAATTCTACCCTAGGGAAACGCTCTCGAAATATCCGAAGAACTTTCGGCAAAATGCTATAAGTTGCAAAACCAGAGAAACCCACAGCAAGTCGCCCAATTTCTCCCTGTGCAACAAGTCTTGCCACTTTTATTGCGTGAGATGCTTTATCCAAAACTTGACGCGCCTCCTGCAAAAAAGCTTTTCCTGCTTCTGTAAGCTGAACCTGACGCTTGGTGCGGTGGAATAGTGAGACACCCAATTCTGCCTCTAATTGGCGTATTTGTTGACTTAGAGGTTGCTGCGCCATATGGAGTCTTTGGGCTGCTCGACCAAAATGTAATTCTTCTGCAACTGCGACAAAGTAGCGTAAATGCCTTAGCTCCATTTTTTGAACTTTTTAAGTGTTAATTACCTATAAAAAATGTGTTGGACAGGGCGACAGCTAGCATCTAATGTAATAGCTAGTACCGCAAGGCGGAATTCAAAATTCAAAATTCAAAATTCAAAATTAATGCACCGTAAGCGTTTCATTGATTTGGAATGGGTGGTTTATTTACGCCATGCTGTACTAGTCGTTGCGAAATATAGCACTGTAGTAATAAGTCTATGAGTAGTTTGCACTTCAACACCAAGATATTTCAAAAAGAAAAAATTCTTTTAGCAAATACACAAGAATATATCATCCGGGGAGGGCATCATCTTTTTCCACTTTTACCCAAAGCATTTGCAGGTATTGGGCAAATCGGAGTCATAGGTTGGTCATCTCAAGGTTCTGCCCAAGCACAGAATTTAAGAGATTCTCTTAGGGGAACTGATCTTAAAGTCAAAATAGGTCTGCGAGAAAATTCGACTTCTATTCCATTAGCTCAAAAAGCTGGCTTTACCACAGAGGATGGCACATTGGGAGAGATGTATGAAGTGCTTTCGTCTTCACAATTGTCCATACTTCTCATTTCTGATGCTGCACAAGCTAACAATATAGAGCGAATTTTTGAGTCTCTTTGCCCAGGTTCTACACTCGGCTTATCTCATGGATTTTTGTTGGGATACCTCAAAAGTATTGGTAAAGATTTTCCGGAAAATATTAACGTGATTGCCGTATGTCCCAAAGGGATGGGCCTTTCAGTTAGGAGACTTTATGAGCAAGGTAAAGAAGTGAATGGGGCTGGCATTAATTCGAGCTTTGCCATTCATCAAGATATTAACGGCAAAGCAACAGATTACGCACTTGGATGGTCAATTGCCATAGGTTCACCTGTTACATTTAAAACTACACTTGAAGAAGAATATAAGTCTGATATCTTTGGAGAAAGAGGCGTGTTACTGGGAGCAGTTCACGGGATTGTAGAAAGTCTTTACCGCTGGTTTATTGGTCAAGGATTCTCTAAAGAAAGTGCGTTTGCTATGAGTGTGGAATCTATCACTGGCCCAATTACTAAGCTGATTTCCCAAAAGGGAATTTTGTCTGTTTACGAGTTTTTAAATGAAACAGATCAGGAAGCTTTTAAGAAAGCCTACTCTGCTGCTTATCATCCTGCTTTTGAAATTTTGATGGAGATATATGACGATGTTGCTTCTGGAAACGAAATCAAGAGTGTTATTGAAGCAGAACATCGGCATCAACGCTATCCTATGAAAAATATTGATGGAACCCAAATGTGGCAAGTTGGCGCTAGTGTCCGTGCTAAAAGACATCCAGAAAATATTGCCGTTAATCCCATCACCGCAGGCATTTATATTGCCACAATGATGGCTCAGGTAGACTTACTTCAAGAAAAAGGGCACTCCTACTCAGAAATCGCTAATGAATCCATTATTGAAAGCGTGGATTCTCTTAATCCCTATATGCACCACAAAGGCATCGCGTTTATGGTTGATAATTGCTCGATAACAGCGCGATTAGGAGCAAGAAAATGGGCATCAAGATTCGATTACATTTTATATCAACAAGCTTTTCCTACGCTGGACTCCGATCTCAGGATAGATAAGGAATTATTTGATCAGTTTTTAACGCATGAAATTCATCAAGTTTTGTCAGTTTGTGCAAAATTACGTCCGTCTGTTGATATTTCAATTGTTGGGTGAATAGCGAACTTGTTATACCAATTATTGGATGAGATAGCTACGCCAAATTGATTGAGTGTTTTTACTACCTTTTTCTGGAAGCAGCAATCGCCAAGTTTTACCTTCTTGCTGAATTTGGAGATAAACATCAAAGGGTTTTTTTGGTTGCGTCAAGCGCCGTTTTGGCAGTTTAACAATCAAGTCGTAGGTTCCCCGGACGTGGAAAGCTGGTAAATTGTCAATTGTCAGGGGTTGTTCTTGGGTAATTGATAACCGCTTGATTTCAAATCCTTGAAAATCTAAATCTAACTGTTGGCTAAGTTTTTGTTGAGTTTGTTCTAGCCCTAGTGCGATCGCTTTTTGCACTAAATCGCTAGTCGGTAGCAGTCCAATACTGCCACAAGCTGTCATTAGCACCAGCAATATTGCTGTCAAAACTAACCGCACCATGTTATTCCTGAGATTCCACTGATCAGCGATAGTATAACTGTAGTTTCTCTCAATTCTCTCATCTATCATGCCAAAACAGTCTATAGGTCTTGATAACCAACTCTACAATTATCTTTTATCCGTTTCGCTGCGGGAACCAGAGATTCTTGGGAAGTTGCGCCAAGAAACTGCCAACCATCCCCGGAGTGGAATGCAGATTTCACCAGAACAAGGGCAGTTTATGAGCCTCCTGGTGCAGTTAATTGGAGCGAAGAAAACCCTAGAAGTTGGAGTATTTACGGGTTATAGCTCACTTTCTGTAGCTTTGGCACTACCAGCTGATGGCAAGATTATCGCTTGTGATGTAAGTGAAGAATTTACTGCGATCGCTCGGCGGTATTGGCAAGAAGCTGGGGTTGCTGATAAAATCGATCTCCGATTGGCACCAGCTTTGGAAACTTTAGATCGGTTATTGGCAACTGGGCAAGCCGAGACTTTTGATTTTGCCTTTATTGATGCTGATAAAGAAAATTATGGTGCATATTATGAGCGATCGCTGCAATTAGTGCGTCCAGGTGGATTGATTGCGATCGATAATGTTTTATGGTCTGGACAAGTAGCCCAGGAGCAAAATCAAGATGAAAACACCCAAGCAATCCGGGCGCTGAACGAAAAGTTACATTATGACGAGCGAGTTACCCTTTCTCTTGTCCCCATCGCCGATGGACTTACTTTAGCAATCAAGCGACCATAATACAGCAAGAGCGCACAACTAACTGTGCGCCCTTATTACATGTTCTACTTCTATTTACTTAGAAGTTATAGCCAATTCCTAACTGTAGTCCTACATCAGTATCATCTACAAAAGCAGCATTTACACCACCTGTTAGCGTAAGTTTAGAACCGAGAGGAACGTCTACACCACCTGTTAACAGTAATCCAATATCAGTATCCGCATTGGCTTCAATTGCTACACCAGCACCTATGTAAGGGGATATAGCAAAGGTTCTTTCACCCACTGAACCTGCTCTGCGGGGAGAAAAATCTAAAGTCACGGGAACTAGAAATATTGTATCGTCCCCAAAGATCACCGATGGTCGCACTGATATATTGTTTGTCAGACCAAGTTTGCTAATCACTGTAAAGTTAGTGTCGCTCAGAGCTGTATCGTCGCCGCTCAAACCAATGTTACCACCAACTCCGATATAGCTTCTGCCACCACGAGTACTCCTACCTACGTTAACATCAGGCGTTGTACCATTACTTCCTGTTGGTGGCTGATTTAACTGACTGATGTTAACATCAGGCGGAATCAGGACTTGGTTAATTGCATGGATAATACCATTGCTAGCTTTCACGTCCGCCTGGAGAACTCTGGCATTATTCACCGAGACTTGACTTTTAGCGGAATCGATTTGAATATTTACAGGTCTTCCTTCATCGGTTGTCAATTCCCCTGCTGAGAGTTGACTAGCAGTTACCGCACCGGGAACCACATGATATCTCAAAATCTTAACTAACGCTTCTTTGTTTTCTGGTTGCTGTAACTGTTCTAAGGTAGCGGCAGGTAAAGCAGCAAATGCGTCATTGGTGGGAGCAAAGACTGTATAAGGGCCTGGCTGTTGAAGAATATCTGCTAGACCAGCTGTCTTTAATAAAGAAGTCAGAGTTGTAAAAGAACTACTGGATGCTGCCAGAGAAACAATATCAGTACTGGCAGGAGTGCCAGCTACAACGTACTGACTAGCTGGAAGATTGCTAGCAATGGGTTGCACCCGTCCCTGTTTAACTAAAGCTTGATATAAAAGTGCTGCTGCTTCAGCACGAGTCAAAGACTGTTGCGGATTGAGTTGTTTTACATCCGGGTAGTTGACAACAAGATTACTTACTGTCGCTGCTGCCACACTACCAACAGCATACTCTGGAATAGCTGAGGCATCGTTGTAGTAAGTAGTAAGAGTACTTGTATCGCCACCAGTTAAACCTAAGCCACTACTTAAGGCAACGATCCCCTGCACTCTAGGAATCTCTTGATTTGGTCTAAACACGTTCCCAGGATAGCCTGCCAAAAATCCAGTTTCGTAAGCGTTTTGAATTGCAGCAGCTGCCCAGTAGTTAGCAGGAACATCACTAAATCCACCTGCACTTAATTGCCGGACTCGGTTTTGGTTACTGAAAGCTTTTTGAATCAAGGCAGCAAATTCAGCACGAGTCACAGGCTGATTTGGTCTATAGGTGCCATCAGGAAAGCCACTAATCACGTTATTCTCAGCTAGGGCTTGAATGAAGGGACGCGCCCAATAATCTGAGGAAACATCAGACAAGTTAACTGTTGAAGTAGGCGATGGTGTTGCAGGTGATGGTGTCGCAGATGGAACAGGAGTTTGAGATGAAGCTGGGGCAGAAATTACGATGGGAGTTATTGTAGCAGCTGTCATTCCCAGAACTAGCAAAGCAACCTTTGTTGATGACCAACGAGACAAACTAGACATGGAAATATCCTCTTTTCAATTTCTTGGGTTGACTATTGGAAAATACTGGATGCAAGGTTAAGTGAATATAGATATCCAGATGATTATTTGGTTAGCCTTGATATGGAAACCAGAAATGAAACCCGTTAACTCTGGAAAGTTCAAATGTGGGACACTATGAGTAGCTGCTCTGATATCTCATAACATTTATCCAAATGTTTACCACATATAGCATGGGATTCGTATTTGTTTTTTAAAGAACCGCAGATCGCACTAAAGAGAAGCACGCATACTGTGGTAATCTCTTCTGTTGCAACAATAAAGATAATTAATGCAGGTAGGCGATTTTATCAGTTCTAAAATTGCAGTCAAGCAGTAAAATAATTGGCCTTTAATAGCCATCTCTTTATAATTGCCGAGGAGGTTTCATGCCGTCAAACTTAATGTATCATGATCTTTAGCAAGATTTAAGAAATAAAATGGGTCTTGGCGACATGATGTATTGTTAATCTTTAATCTAAATTATACAACTAACTCAGGGCTGGATTTTGGGGAAAAACTTTCACTCTTTAGATAGTTGTCCTTGATCGTAAATTTTCAAATACTAGACTGGAAATTAGCGATCGCAATCAAAAATTTTGAGCTTGATTGCACCAAGATTTTTGGCTAAAAATTATTTTTTTTACAAAAGACTATTTTATGAAAATCAACCCAAAGATAAACTAGGATTTTTGAAAGATGGCTAATCTGTCTCAATTTTGCTCACAACTCCTCTGGAGGTAGGGCAACAAATCCAGTTTTTACTCCACGTTTGAACCCTGCATTTTCATAGAAGTGCAACGTCTCCTCACGTTTTGAGCCACTCAGAAGCATCACTTTATAGCACTGTTGCTGCCATGCTAAAGCTAAGGCATAATGCAGCACTTGTGTACCAAATCCTTGTTGTCGATAATCGAAATGGGTGACAACATTTTCAATAATGCCGTATGGACGTGCGCCACGCGTCAAGTTGGGAACAATAGTTAAATTACATGTTGCTACTAACTGGTTATCAACATCAGCCACAATATAATACAAACGGGGATCATGTAAAATCCTATCCCAGATAGATTGTAAAACATCATCAGCCGGTAAAGGCGCATCGACGGGATTTAGGTGGTGATATAAAGCCAAAAGTTGGGGAAGTTCGTCGCGTGTAATTAGGCGAACGGTAATTATCGGTTTAGACAAAGCTGTATTAGGGTAATTATTCCAGGAAGTATGTTTGAGAATTTCAAATGTCAAAATTATGGGAATGTCAATTCAGTGCGAACTACTCCAGCACGTTGATGACGGGCTAGCAGTTTAACTGTGCTACCTTGAGGCACACGCACCACCCATTCCACTTTTGCCCGATCCTTGGTAGGATCGCTGTGCCGCCTAATAGGAGTTGAAGGCTTGTAGGCTCGTCCCTCTAATTGACCTAACTCTTCACGGGGCTTACCCGTTACCAAAGTTCCCCCAGGAGGTAGTTCAATTTCACAGATACAGCCCCGCACCAGCTTTTTTTCTAAGGCTTTTTGGGTGACATTGGTGGGCAACCAGCCTGTATTATGCACAACCAATTGCACCCAATAAGTATCATCACCCAAGTTGTGAACACTGGCTTCGTAAATCTCTAAACGAGGAGATATTAACAGATGCCAAACCAGCCATTCTGGGAAGAGGGCTATTTCTTTCTCCAGAAATTCAGGGGGTGGATTTGTCCAAGCGTACATGGTATCCCAGCCGCCTAGTTCAATCTGACCGAGTTGTGGATGCTCGAAGGGATACCAATTTACGTAGCCCTTACCTACAAGTTTTTCATCGTTCCAGCGCAGCAACTTCAGGTCATCTTCTACAGAGTGTTCTCGCTGCCAATCGATGTATTTATAATCATTAATTCCAGCTTGGCGCTGCGGACTCCAGACTTCCACTGTCCAGGCAAATAGACCCTGATATTCATAAGCCCAGTCGTCGAATGTACCTGTAATTACGTCTTTGGGGTCATAGCGGAAATCATGAAAGGCGGAGATGGCTGGGTATTGAGTAAGTTCAGTGCCTTTTGCGCCAATGCGTTGATACGTGCGGAGGTCATTGACTGGGAATTCGTCATCGCTGAGGTGGGTGTAGGGACGGATGAGAACACCGCTAAAGGTATGAAAGGCGATCGCTCCTGTAATATTAGGATGTGTAGTGATAAACTCGACGAGCGATCGCACTTCTGTTTCAGATGTAGGATAGGGGCCAGCCCCAGATTGCTCAGATTCTTGCCGCCACAAAAATGGAAAATTCCGGTTTAAATCTAGTCCTTCCTTAGAACGCTGAATTTGAATCTGAACTCCGTCATAATTTTCTATATTTCCTTCTGGTAGTACGCGATAATACTGACCACCGATTTCTGTTGGTTCGCGCCGCACCAGCAGGCGAGGTTCGGTAGGACAGACTTTCCAAGCCCCATTAGCATCGGGGATTCGCATCAGTAAAATCCGACCATCGCCATCGATATCTTCCATCACTAACCCATCGTTGCCTTCCTCATCATGGGGATAAGGACGAGTACCGGAGCGAATGAATTTCGGTTTGTCAGCCAATGCCAACTCAGCACCATCAGGATTAACACGAGGGCAAATGTAGAAGGTGCGAGTATCTAAACAACGAGTAATTTCTGGGTGAGTACCGTAATCTGTAACTAACGTTTGCAATAGGTATAGGCAAACACTTGATGGTGCTAGTTCAGTGGCGTGAATGTTGCCATCAACCCAGAGGGCAGGTTTTTCTTGATGTGCGCCAGTGGCAAAGTTGCTAACTGTTAATACCCAGATGTCACGTCCTTCGTAACTTTTGCCAATGCTTTCTATGCGTACTAGTTGGGGAAATTCCTTCGCATAACTGTGCAGAATGCGTGTTAAGTCTTCATAACGATAGTATTTATCAAACCGAACATCTGGCATAATAAACCCCTCAGTACGAATTATTTTAAACCTATTGCCGTTTCAATTCTTGTATCAATAGCTGACAACGTTTACTAGCTTCTCTAGCTTGTTGTCTGAACTGTTTAGCTTGTTCCCGATCCGTCAAACACACTTCAGTTGCTTTTTTACTAAATTTTACAGCTTGACTACTGAGTTCTTTGATTCGAGTCTTTAATTCTTCAATTGTTTTCATTTTTATTTCAATTCTCTTCCTTGCTAACGCTGCGCGATCGCAAATCTAAAAGCCAAAATTGTTTGACTAAGTTTGAAAAGATTAATTCGGCTTACCCGTAATCGTGAATGCTGCCCAGTAATAAGGATGATTATAAAGATTTTTATCTGATGCCATTTTACTATTTCTATATAGCTGCGTTGCTAAATAAGTTTGAATTCTTACTTCTTCTGGATGCAGATTATTCAAGATATCTTCATACCATTTTGTCAGTTCTCCAGCAGTTAGTTCTTTCAGCCATCGTGTTGCTTCAGCTAAAGCAATAACTGCTGATTTATTGGGCTGTAATCGTCGGTAAAATTCGATCATCACTAAGGCACTAGCCGAAGATTCTACACTCCAGAGAGTACTCACTACATGAGGTATGCCCTGAGTTACAAAACCACTGACTAAACTCACATATTCGCTGCTGATAGTGTAGTTGTTAGTACTTAAATTTTCACAGGCAGAGAGGGTAATAAGGTTGTAACTATCTAGATTTTGTTGGCGAATTTCATCTAGAGTAAGTCTATCTTCACACGCTAATGCTAATTCTGATTTTTTAGGTTCAGCTAAATTATTAGTGACGTGACCCGTAAAATGCAAGATATTATAATTATCAGATAGGGCATTTTCAACAATACTTTTCGTAGCTTCTGCCCCCTGAATTCGTTGGATATTATTGAACATCTGACTAACAATTTCAGATTCCAGTTTGGCAAATTTAAGTGTGGGATAACTTGTACTTTCAGGATGTTCAACACTGAGCAATAACTTATTTTGCCACTGCCAAATATTCTCAGTTCTGATTGATAAACCTATTTGGGCACTAGGTAGATAGGTAACACTGAAATTTGATTCCACATTCGGTAACTCTTCCAGTGATGGCGAAGAAAGATGGAAAAGTGTATGAATGGGCAATCTGTACAAGTCACGGTGAGGAATTAAGACAAGTTGGGTGATGCCTTCGAGTTCCTGTGCAATTGTGGAAATATTCAGGATTTCATACAGTTGCAACAGTTTCTCTTCCATCTCAACTCGCCAATAATGCTGACTTTTACTTTCTTTGTCTTGGGCTGTGCTGCGATATTCTTGGTATTGTTGATGCCAATCTTCTAGCCAAATTTCAAATTCAATTAGGCGTTGCACTGCTTCAGGTAGAGGCAATTCATTTAGGCGGATAGCGTCTTCTCCTAAAGGTATTACCCCTGTATCTTGCATGGGTGTAAACAGGAGAATTGGTGATGGCGCTTGGTCTTTGAGAATGAAAGTATGTAGGGCAACTGGACTAATATGCCAGTAAATAATTGCTGTTGTGGGATTGAATAGTTGTTGAATTGCGCCATAATAAGGCGAGTATATATTATCATTCCAGCCAGAAAGCAGCCAGTTTAAACAAGCATTTTTACCTTGTTCGGCAATTTCCCAAGCTTCTACTAAATCACCCGACTCTACAGCTAAGTCAACTGCCAATTGATCGAAGCCGACAAATTTTAGAGCTAGCTGTTTTTTACTTTCATCTGAGCGAGTTTCTTCACTCAGTAATTGTCGCAATAAATCTGTCCCACGTTGCAGTAATTCTTGAACTTGTGTGGTTTGTCCCAAACCCATCAAGACTTTGCTTAGAGATTGTAAAACCTCTAAATGCAACTGAGGAAAATACTCTAATGTCAGAGTTAAGAGCGCCTGATGGTACTCAGATGCAGCTTTGCGCCAATAATCGCGGGTATTGGTATGTTTTTTACCTTCTTCGTAGTAAGTATTAGCGATCGCAAAATGCAATCTACCCCAACCTTCTGGATGGGTATCTGTCCGCAGATGCTTTAAACCTTCTTCGTAGCTGGCTAATTTTCCTTCGTAGCCGCCCTGTTGTAAGGCGGGATTTGTCGCTATGATACTACTCGACAAGTTCCGCAATGCGTCAAAATCTACTAAATGACCGATCGCAGTTCCCCTACCAATCCAAGCTTCCCAATAGTCTTGTTTGATTTGCAAAGCGTTGTCATAACAAGCGATCGCTTCGGCAAATTGTTCTAAATAAAACAGTGCTACTGCCTGATTATACCAAGCTAAGTGGAAGTCAGGTTTAATGGCGATCGCTTGCCGATAGGAGGCGATCGCTTCTTGTCTACGTCCTAAGTTGTCTAATGCTATACCTCGGTTGTACCAAGCTAAGTAGAAGTCGGCTTGAACTGAAAGTGCTTTGTCCCAGGAGGCGATCGCTTCTGACCACCTGCCTAAATTAAACAGCACTACACCCCGGTCTATCCAAACTTCGTGGTACTCTGGGTTAATTTCTATAGCTCTGTCGTAAGATATAATCGCCTCGGCAAATTGTTCGCTGACAGCTAAGGCTATGCCTCGGTGATACCAGTTTTCCTGGTCTTCTGGTTCGAGTTGCAGCGCTTGGTCATAACTAGCAATAGCTTCCGGTAGCCAACCTAATTTCAGCAGTGCCAAACCCTTGCTAGACCACGCTTCTTGATAGTCTGGCTTGATTTCTATAGCTTTGTCAAAAGAAGCGATCGCTTCTTCAAAGTATCCTAATTCTCCGAGAGTTCCACCCCGGTTGTACCAAGCTTTGTAGAAATCTGGTTTCAGTTCTATGGCTGTTTCATAAGATGCGATCGCTTCATCAAAACGTTCTAAATGGAACAGCGTTAAGCCTCGATTAAACCAATATTCTGAGAATCCGGGTTGCAGTTCAATGGCTTGATCATAAGATGCGATCGCGCCTAACAAATCGCCTGTTTTCGCTTGGCTTAGACCTTGGTAAAACCACCCTTGAGCGTGGGTAATCGGATTATCGCTATGCCGCTCAATAATACCAGGGGAATTACTGCTTTGAACTACCAAATCCGAAGCAAGTTGCTGGACTAAATTGGTACTTTGATCCAACCTCACCCACAATTCATCTAAAGTATTAGCCACATTTGGCTCTAAATTCGTCAAAGTGTTATCCCAGGTTTCCACCGAGGGAGACGTTGCTAATTCAGTCCTTTGTCTAGTGGAAAGGAGATTTGCTGGTGTAGTAATTTGAACAACAACTTCTTCTTCTTCGTCGAACCTAAGTTGGGTTAACAAGCTGATTGAGTCTTCCGCTGCCGGGAGAGGGATATTTTCTGGTATTGTGGTTTGGGCGTCTTCCCTTTCATATTCCGATACCAGTTCCTCTAAGTTTTCGGGCGATCTCTCCTCAAAAGAGGCATTTTGAGGTGCTGACGTTATTGGTTCAACATCTGGCACATCATATTCCCATAACTGCTCGCCAAAGCTAAGGATTAGCTCTTGTCCAGGAGAAGTTGAGAGAATTTCTTCATCGGTTGTAGTTTCTACCACATCTGGCTCATCATACTCCCATAACTGCTCGCCTAAATTGCGGATCAGTTCTTGCCCTGGAGTAGTTTCTATTACATCTGGCTCATCATACTCCCATAACTGTTCGCCCAAATCGCGAATCAGTTCTTGCCCAGGAGTGATTTGTAGATCATCTTGTGCCTGATTGTCCTGATAATCTTCTATTTCTGTAGGTAAGTTTTGCATTAGCCGAATGCCAATGTCATAAGCAACTTCTCCAATTCTGCCAACACCAAGTTCCCCCAATTGCACCATCTGTGTTGCTAAAAGAGGATTTGGTGTAGGTGAAGCTAGCAAGCTTTCACCAAACATCACTAACCAGTCTATCCAACGTTCAGTCGGAATGCGATTTTCGATCCGTTGCAGATACCTCAATGCCCACTGTCGTCCTCGTGCTTGATGCACGCCTTCTAACAATTGGATAAACAATTGTTCCAAATCCGCATTGGTTAGTTCTGGTAGTACCCCCACCAGATTGCGTCCTCTCGCACCCTTGAGAGAACTATTATGTTTACTTGCAATGAGGCGCTTTAAAAACCTTTTAAGCGACTGCGATATCCGCCTGAGCATCTGCCACACTCTTGGATTTTGTTTTTCTAGATTGTAGCCATCGTTGTGTTAAAAAAATCATCAATTACGTAAAAATCCATTAGATTCGGACAGCGCTTCCGTAGCAGGCTAGCAAAAAATATACAAATCTTCAAGAGCATAGCATTACAACGTTACAATTCCCAGGTTTAACTCTTGAATTGGACTCTGGCAAGCAGTTAATTTTCAGTTTGCTCTGTGGTCGATTGACCAGCAGGATATAACTGACTAATTAAGGCCTGGACAAGCACTTGTGGATCGTCTGTATCAACGGCAAGCTGTTGAGCAATCTGCTGACGTAAATTTTCATCCTCCTGCAACATCACAAACAACTGTTCTAAGGTGACAGTTTGATATTCTCCCTCTGGGGGGTTCTCTGGTGCATCTGCTGACTCTGATAGTGGGGCAGCTACCTCAGAGGGCAAAGGAGTGCTAAAAGCATCTGGCCCTTCGTATTCCCAAATTGGTTCGCCTTCATTGCGTGTCAACAACTGCATCCCGATATTATAGGCAACATCTCCAATTTCTCCGACGCCTAACTCACCCAATTGCACTAACCGCGCAGCCATTTCATTATTGGGTGTAGGAGATGCGAGCAATCTGTCGCCAAAGCGCCCTAACCACTCAACCCAGTCTTCAGTTGTGATGCGATGTTCAATATTATGCAGCCACTTCTGTGCCCATGCTTCCCCTCGTGCTTGATGTACTCCTTGCAACAGTTCGTTGAAGAGAAATTCCAGATCCGTATCGCTCAAGGGTGGTGCTGGTTCTTTTTCCACATTTCCCCTAGATTTTGAGGTAGTCTGTTTTCCACCAAACAAGCTCTGAAAAAGCTTTTTGAGCCATTGAAATAGCCGCTTGAGCATCTGCTGCACCATCGAGTTTTACTTTATCTATAAAATTGTAGCGATCGCACTGGACTATGGCGTTAGTTCAGTCAATAAAACGTATAGTCATTTGTCATTTGTCATACCCTGCGGGAAGGCGTTCGCGTAGCGTCTCGTAGAGAAGCGCCTATGTCATTTGTCAAGAGGTATTCTCCTCTGCTTCCCAGTCTCCTCAAATAGAACAAATGTACTAAATGATATGCTATAATTCCCATACATTGATGTTGAAATCATAGTAGAGGATAAGCTGTGGTTGCTTGCTTTGCTGAGTGCCAAAATTTACGGCATTAGTTGAGTCTTGGGCTATGGCAACATCGATAAATAAAGCCAGGTACAAGAGTTTAAAATAATTGAATCCTAAACTCGACTCGGTGCTACTAATTAACGTTGAAAGGCATTGAAGTCTATATTTCCATGTCTTACGAACCCCTGCACCACAAATATCGCCCCAAAAGTTTTGCTGAACTGGTGGGCCAAGAGGCGATCGCCACCACCCTCACGAACGCGATCGGCACATCTAAAATCGCCCCTGCCTACTTATTCACTGGGCCCAGAGGTACGGGGAAAACTTCTAGTGCCCGGATTTTGGCTAAATCCCTCAATTGTCTCAAAGGTGATAAGCCCACTGCTGAACCCTGCGGTGTATGTGAGGTTTGTCAGGGAATCACCAAGGGGTACGCCTTAGACGTAATTGAAATTGATGCCGCTAGTAACACTGGTGTCGATAATATCCGCGAGTTGATTGAAAAAGCCCAGTTTGCTCCTGTGCAGTGTCGCTATAAGGTTTATGTTATTGATGAATGCTTAACCGGAGATTCTCTGGTTTTGACTGATGAGGGACTTCACAGAATTGACGATCCCAAAATTAAAGGCAAGAGAGTTCTGAGTTACAACGACTCATCAGGTAAATGGGAATTCAAGAAAGTTGTCAGGTGGTTAGATCAAGGAGAACGTCAAACCTTTGTTATCAAAACAACTAACCGAGAAATTAGATGTACGGGTAATCATTTAATTAGAACAAACCAGGGATGGCTACCAGCAAAGGACGTAAGAGAAGGAGTGAAGATACTATCGCCTGTGAATGTGGATGTGGCATCCTCATTTACAAATTTGGTATCGATAGACGCACCCGGAGATTTGTTAGCGGACACCAGTTTAAAGGCAATACATCTGGGCAAAAATTATACGACCTGGAATCTATCCTTAAACAAGCCGAATTACTCCGACCTTTCTGTGCTTGCGGGTGTGGAGAAAAGCTGGATATCCCAACCTTTTTACAAAAAAAAGGCCGAGGAATCATCAGCATCCAGTCTCGCTGGGAAAAACATCCATATAAAAAAGGACACGGGATTTGGGAACTTAGAACAGAAAAGTTCCTTGCAGATGCGGCAGTTATCCAGCCAAATGCACTTGGGCTTATCTACGGAACCTTACTTGGAGATGGCTCTATCAGTTATCCCAATAAATACAGCAGATTCCCCAGGTTATGTTGGACACACTCAGAAAAGCAGCAAGAATGGTTGGAATACAAAGCCTATCGACTTCAAGAATTGCGTCCAAAACTGCGAATTATATCTAACAAAGGATACGGAAACATATCAGTTACCTGTAACACAGGTTGCCATCCCCAACTCAAAGATGTCTTTGACATCGTTAAACCGAATAGGGATAAAAAACTCGTCTCTATGGACTGGCTTAATCGAATTACCCCACAAGGACTTGCTTGGTGGTTTTGCGATGATGGCTCACTTGCCCTCAGTCCAGAAGGAACTCCACAAATTCAGCTACATACCGAAGGATTCTCTGCTGGAGAAAATCAACTCATTGCTACGTGGCTTACAACAATGGGATACTCAGCAACAACAAAATTTTACACCAGAAGGAGTAACGGCAAGACATACCATTACATCCAGATGGGCGCAAGCACCAGTAGAAAATGGCTGGCAGACCTTAAACAATATTCCATCCCCTCGATGGATTACAAGTTTGGAGACAGTCGAATTTGTTCACCTCGCTGGAATTGAGCGAGTCTATGACATTGAAGTAGCAGATAATCATAACTTTGTGGCAAATATGCTCTTGGTGCATAATTGCCACATGCTCAGTACTCAGGCATTCAACGCGCTACTTAAGACACTAGAAGAACCACCGAGGCACGTGGTTTTTGTGTTGGCGACAACAGACCCGCAACGGGTGTTACCAACAATTATTTCGCGCTGTCAAAGGTTTGATTTTAGACGGATACAGTTAGAGGCGATGGTGAAGCATTTAAGTGCGATCGCATCTTATGAAAACATTCATATTTCACTTGATGCTGTCACCCTGGTAGCCCAACTTTCTCAGGGAGGGTTACGGGATGCCGAAAGTCTACTTGACCAATTGGGCTTGTTAGCGGGTGAAGTCACACCAGAGCGAGTTTGGGATTTGGTGGGGACGGTAAGCGAACAGGACTTGTTAGCCCTTTTAAATGCGATCGCTCAAGATAAACCGGAAGCAGTTCTAGACTGTACTCACTACATTCTAGATCGTGGTCGAGAACCCCTAACTATTCTGCAAAATCTCGCTGCTTTTTACCGCGATTTACTCATAGCTAAAACAGCACCCAACCGCCACGATTTGGTTGCTTGTACTCAGCAAACTTGGACAGCGCTGGTTGAATTTGCTCAATACTTGGATATAAGCGCGATTTTAGCAGGACAGCAACACCTGCGAACATCAGAAGTGCAAATTAAAAACACCACCCAGCCGCGTTTGTGGTTGGAAGTAACATTACTAGGATTGTTACCGAGTGCGACAAATATTCAGCCACAAGCCTCAAGTGTCGCGCCGCGAGTTAATACACCTGCTGTATCTCCAAGCTATCCTCCAGCAGTTGCCCAAAATCACCCAGTCTCCTCTGTACCTCTAGCTGAACCGCAAAAAAATCATAATTCTGTATCTCCCAATCATCAAGCGGCTGACCAAAATCAGCCCGTCACTTCATCTCCCCCAGTTGAACAGCAAACAAATCACAATTCTGCTGCTAACTTAGTTTCACCACCAACGCCAGAACCTGTTGCTGTTCCTGTGCCATCAGTGAACATTGAACCAGTAACTTCAGAAGTTGTTGACGAAGTAGAATATGACTTAACTCAGATTTGGCAACAAGTGCTTGCCAACCTCCAGCCAAAATCAAGGCAAGAAATGCTGCGTCAAATGAGCCAACTCATAGAGTTCGACGGTGTTGTGGCTCGAATTGCTATTAAACAGGCATGGTATGACAAGGGAAAATCTTATCTACCGATGATTACGGCAGCTTTCCAGCAGACTTTCCAGCGTGAAATCCAGATAAATATAGAAAAAGGAATTTCTTCAAACTCTACCTCAGCCAAAAAAAATCCTCCGCCAAAAGACTCTACTCGCCCTCAGCAATCACCCACACCTAGCTACAACCAGCAAATTTCGCCTCCAGCGTTAGTACCACAGCCAACTAATCCACCATCCGCACCACAAAAAACCGAGTTGGTTGCAAGAGATGGAAATGAGGTAAATGGAAATAGGGCAAATGGAAATGGTGTAAATGGAAATAGGGCAAATGGAAACGGGTTAAATGGAAACGGGATGCAAACTTTGCCTCTACCCCCAAAACAAACACCCGCACCTGATTGGGAACCTGACGAAGTAGCGATCGCAGCTCAACGTCTAGCAGAATTTTTCAACGGACAAATTATCCGTTTTGCAGATGATTTCCCAGAATTCTCCGATTCTATAACTACACCAGAATGGGTAGAAGAATCAGAAGTAGATGATGAATAAAAATTGGGCATTGGGAATTGGGCATTGGGGATTGGGCATTGGACATTAGTTATTAATCACTTGATTCCTAACTCCTAACTCTTGTACAGACGCGATTAATCGCGTCTGTACTCCAAACTCCAAACTCCTAACTCCCCATTCCTCATTCCCCATTCCCCATGCCCCATGCCCTATTCCCCATTTCCAGTATGCAAGGTTTTCACCCATTTCAGGCGCTTTGGTCTTACCGACATCCGGGCAGTAGTACTGCTCATGACGACTAACCAGTGCAACATATATAAACTGCCACGCAGGGTTTGCACCAGCATCATAAGATATGTAGAAAGTGGGAATTTTTGATCTTGACGTACCCGCTTCAGACCTGTAAACATCCCTACCATCGACATAGAAATGGACAAGCCTGTAATGGGACTTAACATTGGTGGACGATGACGAGCGATCGCCATTAATAAATCTGGGACTGCTGCTGTCGGTAAGATATACATAATCAGCAGAAAAATCAGCAAATCCCAGCTTTTACGCGTTCCCATGCGGTTTTTGAGAATTAAATCCCAATAATCCAAATAGCGCTGATAACCACCTTCTGCCCAACGGTTGCGCTGATGCCAGAGTGAAACTGCACTTGTGACTCCTTCTTCTTGCACCGCTGGATGGAAAACACACTCAATATCCCATTTATCCAAATGTAAGCGGATTGTCAAATCCAAATCATCGGTAATGGTTTCTTCATTCCAGCCACCGCAGCTTTCCAAGGCTGAACGCCGGACAAATTGACCATTGCCCCGCAGTTCGCCAATGCCACCAAGGCCAGTCCGCTGTTGCTGAAACCAGGTATCAAGGGCCATTTCAGCCATTTGACCCTTAGTCCAAAAGTTTGCTTTAGCGTTGGCGATCGCTTTTCGCACCTGCACCGCCCCCACATTTTCTCTTTGAAATAAAGGTATTACCTGTTGCAGCAAGTCTGGTGTTACTTGGGCATCAGCATCAAATACTGCTATAATATCGCCCTTTGTCAGCGGCAATACCTGATTCAACGCGCCCGATTTGCCACCTGTAGCTTCTGCTGAACGCCTTAGTACTTTCAGTTGGTCGTGTTTCTGTTCGAGTTCTGCTAATAAACGTGGCGTGCTATCACTGCTGTGATCGTCAATTATCCATACTTCGTACTGTCCACCTGGATATTCCAGATTACAAAGATTTTTGACTAATTTAGCAATTACTGCTTCCTCATTTTTCGCAGCCACCAGCACAGAAACAGAAGGCAAATCTCCCTGTATTTCTTTTGGATAGCGACGAGATTTAGTAAACACTACCACCAAAGCATGAAATCCTAGAATGGTGGTCAGTCCTAGAATAAAAATGGAAGCCCAAGAAACTAAATGTAGAGCGATCGTGCCACTCCAGACGATAGTCAAGACTAGAGCTGCTTTGCCTCTACGACCTTGAAACCGGGATGTTAGAGACATAGAATCTGTCTCTAACACTGACTCCTCATCTACTGATAGGTCAGACAACAAGGAGTTGAGCGGATCAAGCTCTTGATAAGAATCTTCTTCGGGCCAGGAATTCGCTGGCATAGGTTAGGTTGCTTGATTCAAAAACCACTATTTGTCTACAGTTAGTAATTTTACGGACAAATATCCCTAAGCTACTTTTCCCGATATTAATCGGAATGGGCAAACTGCAATACCCGCTATCCCTAAGCCAAAAGCCGCTGGGACTACCTTTGTTGTCACCGCCACTGTGCGTAATTACCTCATATTAACCGCGTTTACTACTCTTAGACAGAGGCTTGATTCCTTTGATAGCCACTTGGGCAGGAAGCTTGTAGAGTCGGACTTTCTCTAATGAGAACTCCGGTTTGGGTAAAGTAATAGCAAGGTAGCAGCAGCTTTTTGTTGGGAAAAACTGCAATAACGGCATCCACCACTTTACAGTGGGGACTTTTAGTGTTAACGTTCCCAGACTCGATAACAGTTAATGCAGCATCATTGTAACCGAAATTTTAATATTTCTTAGTAGTAACTTCATTTATTGGGCATAGGGCATGGGGCATTGGGCACTTGTACTGAGCGTATCGCTAAAGCGAAAGCTCAGCTAACGCATAGCGTCTCGTAGAGAAGCCGTTGGAGCAGCCTCTCCAAGAGTTGTATTGGGTATTGGGCATAAGGGATGAGTCTTTGAAGTCCACTCCTCTGCTCTCCAGTCCCCATGCCCCATGCCCCATTCCCCATTCCCACTATGTGCTTTAGACACATCTTTGGGGAATACTACTAACATCCACTAATATCCCCAGTTGCTAACTAACTTGAGGAATATTTAACTATGTCTATTGAGCAACTCCAGCCTGCAACTCAACAACAAGCCAGTGTTTACTTACCTTATGTTCAGGGCGCTAGGCGCAATTTCTTACCTTATGCCATCAGTCTTTATCAAAAAGGGGTCTTGGAGGGACATCGGAAGATCGAAGCCAGCGAACATGTCCCCTTTGTCGCCTCCTGGAATGTTGCTACTTTACCCTCAGACTTAACCCGTTGCCGAATTCAGTTTGATGGCAATGCTGACCTGAGTTATGAACTGATGATGGCTAGTTTCGAGTTTATTAATTTTTTAATTGAACTTATGGACAACTATAAACGTTATCGCGTCACCGATTTTTCACAACCGTTTTACCGCAAGCTACTGCGTATAGATGATTGATTAAACTCAGCCGGACTTGCAAAAGTCCGGCTTATATTTAAAATTACACTAATAGTTTGTCAATTTTAAATTGATAGATAAGCAAGTTCGTAGTAAGGACTTTAGTCCTTATTTTCAAGATCATTTGCTCACAAGGCGCTGATGTTTACAATTCAGCTTAAACCTTGTGAGCTTTCTTACAACAGCCTTTCAGTTTTAAAATGTCTTCCTAAGAGGTTGTTTTAAAAGTGGTTAGCTGTGATTTTAATCACATTTTTACCCCCCTTAATCCTCCCTATGCATTGGGGGGAGACTAATACCAAGTTGCAATCTAGATGTAGTATTTTTCCCCCTGGTTCCCCTGCTCCCCTTGCCTGCCAAAACTAATATTTTTGAATGCAAATCGGTATAAATAATCCAGTTCCCTCCCCAATGCATCGGGGAGGGTTAGGGTGGGGTAAACAAATATTTGATACACTACTACAGACTTTTCAAACATCCTCTAAGTCCGATGTCTTTTTTTCTTTTCAAAATAATACCAAAACCAGCTACCATCAGAGTTCCGAGAAGGCTAGCGGGTTCTGGAATAGAAGTTTCATTTATAGGTACTTTGATTCTTAAATTTGCCAAGCTAGCGTTAGTTATAGTCAAGGATGTTACGCCTGGCAAACCTGGGATGTCAGACTGGAAATCAAAGACTGTGGGAGTTAAACTACCATTGGGATTACTATATCGTTCCCCATATCCACTCACTTCAAAAGTACCTTGATACTTCTTTCCGGTGTCTGGGTCGGTGACAGTACCAGTGTAGAAAGCTTTTGTAAGATTAAATTCATCTTGAACTACTCCTTGAAATGTGGTTCCTGGCAATTGTCCTTGGTAGAGAAAAGCAGTCAACTGACCACCAGAAAGAACCGGCGATGTAAGAAGACCATCAAACGAGACAATCGGAATACCTTTAAAGTCAACAAAGTAATGCAGACTTCCATCAGAGCGTGTTTCTATCTTTAAATAATCTGACTGGTATACAGGAACATAATTAGGATTATTATTAGTACCTAAGTTCCGGTAATAAGTTCCAGTGTCATCCGTATCAATACGAGTAATACTGTTATTGAAATTTGGATTATTTCTGGGAAGTTCGATAGTTCCTGATAATGTGCCAGTACTTTCAATTGTGATGAATTGAGCGGCAAAAGCACTTGCTCCACTGATAGTGATCGCCACTGCTGCGAGACAAGTACTACTAACAACTGCAAAACCTAGCTTAATCCCTGATGAACTAACTTTCATTAACAAATTGTTCCTTTAATTGTCGATGGTAAACACACTTAATATGCTGAGATACATTGCAAATATTTCTCAAGCATGATTTATTATTCCCAAGCTGGTGATGGAAGTTTCATTATCAACAAAAAGTCTTGTCAATTGCTAGTTTTCTTCTTACACTTGTGGAGTATGTTAGAGACAATCGCCTTATTAATCAATTTAAATCTCGTGATTTTATTATAAATTTTAGATTAAACTACAACGCGATCGCGTCCTTTTCTTTTGGCTTGGTAGAGTGCTTCTTCAGCAGCATTGACTAAGGTAGCAAGCTCAGTTTCTATTATCGGAATTACGCTAGCCACCCCTAAACTGACAGTTAAAACAGCAGCAGGTAAACCACCAATGCTAGGATACTCACATTTAATCCCTAAAGCTTTTACTTGCTCTCGAATGTGTTCGGCAATATCCATTGCAGCAGTAACCTCTATTTGAGCAAGAATGGCAAATTCTTCACCACCGTAACGAGCCACTAACACCCTACTGCTTTCGTCTTGAAAATCTCCTCTTTGGGAACTCACAAAAGCACTATCAGTAGAATAAGTTATATTCCTATTCGATGAGAAACTGCTATTACTTAGTGAGTGCTTGACGCAGTTACAGATAGTATTAGCGATTTGTCGTAAACACTCATCTCCTGCCGCTCTACCATAAGTTTTATTATAAATTTTAAAATAGTCGATATCGCACAAAATCAGTGATATTGGAGTGTTTTGACGAGCGGAATTTTGCCACTCAATTTGTAGGTAGGTTTGAAAGTAGCGGCGATTTACTAATTGAGTTAGTTCATCTAAGCTAGAGAGGAAGAGAAACTGTTGATTTTCTTGTTTTAAAAGTTCAACAATATTCATGTTGAACTGCTCACTTTTTTTGAGATATTGTTGGAAATATAAACGATATAATGCACACGCAGGAATACTGCGATCGCCTTCTAAATTAATTAGCCCTATACTTTGTAATTTATATGCCAATCTTGGCTCTAATCTCACATAATTTGTAGTATGAATCACTTCATAAAAAGCATCTCCCAATTCTGGCTCATCTCGTAGTGCTAGCACATACTGCCTTAAACACTCGTTATAGATTCCGGCTTCTGTGGGTGCTTGTTGCAATAACTGTCCTAAATCCCGTTTTAATCCGCCTTTACCCACAAGGTGATACAATGTCAATCGCACCAAATAAGGATTTCCTCCCACCATTGCCATCAAACTATCGGCATCTTTACCATCTGTCCAATCCAACCCGTGACGTTGTGCTAAATCCTGCACCTGCTCTTTCGTAAAGGGAGGTAAATTAATTGTCAAACCAATATTAAATGGCGATTGAGTTAGTTTTATGGGAACAAGAATTTCCGTTGAATAAACCAGAACCAGACGCAGTTTTTGCCAAATTTCTAACCTTTTGGCTTGTTCATGCCACGATCGCACTAATGGTAGCAATTCTCCAGCAATTTCCTGATACTCAAATACCCAATCCACCTCATTTAATACTAAAACCAAGGGACTTGAGAGCGCAGACAGTAAATATTTTTGGAAATAGATAGAGCAGCTGACTTTGCTACCCATATCTTCATCCCAATAATCATAGAGTTTTGGTTCTAGCTGTAACTCCCGACTAACATTGGCACAGAACCAGCGCAAAAATTTATCCAAACTGGCAAATACTGCTTTGTCTGCTTGCTGAAAGTCCAAAGTTACGGTACGAAAGCCTTGCTTGTTAGCGTGTGCAAGCAACCGCAACACCAGAGAGCTTTTCCCCATCTTTTTTGGTGCTTTGATGCAAATTACACTCCCAGGTTCAGCCATTTCTGCGTAAGCGAGTTGTTCAATTGGCGGGCGAGGGATGTAAAATCTGGAATTAAGGGATACTGGGCCAGTAGGAAATTCTAAGGATATCGCTGTGGCGGCTTGGTTGAATTCCTTGATTAACTGCTGATGCGCTTCGCTAAGAGGGTGATTTTCTAGAGTCTGGCGAAAGTTGAATTTATGTATTGGTTCTTTGCAAAAATTACTCAGTACTTGCCATAAATGAGCAGCGATTTTCTTGACACGTTCCTCGCCGTAGTGCGCTTCACTAGCTATATTGGTGTAGGTTTTTCCTTCCCACGAAGAACGCAATATCAACTCTTGGAGCGTCGTTAAACCGGTTGCTTGACTGGCTTTTAGTAGCAATACTAGTTCATCTATAGTCATTACTCATTGACTCTAATTCAGTATGATCTTTTCTCACACCATTAAGCTTTGGAAGTCAATGTAGACTGCCTTGTATGCATAACAGCCAGCCCTGACTAAAAAAGCTACAAAAAAGCCTTGACAATTTTTTGCATCCTGAAATTATTTGGCGTGATTCAATCATAGAATTTTTTTTACAAATTTTTCGGGGTTTTTAGGTAATTATATGTGACTTGAACTACTTTTTTTAGACATATCTTAGAATGTAGATGCACACAATGTAGCGATTTTTTCTAAAAGATTGCTATTGCGATCGCAACAGAGGTTATACGCGTCCATTTACTTTTTTCTAAATTCCATCCCAATTTATGATATGGGCTGATATATCCCTGACCTAAGTTACAGCCTAATAAACCAACTAGGCGATTTGTCCATAACTGAATCGTCAGGGTGCTAAAACAGCGTAGAGAGAGAGCTACAGAATATCTTCCTCATCGTACCAGCAGCTATGCATATCCAAGAACCCGCTACCCATGAATCTGAAGCTCCACATTCAGTACAAGATTCTCAAAGTTTCCTAGAAGCAAAAGACTTATCTCAAGAAGATTTATCTCCAGAAAATTTAGATACTTGTCAATGCTCACAAGCCGCTTTACAAATGGCATTAATCGCTAGTGGCTTGGGGTTATGGGATTGGAATCTCATAACTGACAAAACCTATTACGATCCCCAGTGGAAAAGCATCCTGGGATATAAAGTAGACGAAATCGACAACAATTATAAATCCTTTGAGCAACTTGTACATCCACAGGATTTACCAAGAATTCGCCAGGTATTGCACGATTATCTCCAAGGATGCACACCTGTGTTTGAAGTCGAATTGCGAATGTTGACTAAATCCGGGGAGTGGAAGTGGATTTTGACTTGTGGCAAAGTATTCCAGTGGGATAAATTCGGTAAACCAGTGCGGATGGTAGGAACGCACAAGGATATTAATCAGGATAAAGCGATCGCTACTCAACAATACCAACTATTTGAACAACTCCAAACAGAAATTGCTCAACGCCAGTCTACCGAAGACCAAGTTAGGGAAAAATCACAGCAGCTAGAAACTACCCTCGAAGAACTCAAATATACCCAAAAGCAGTTATTGCATAACCAGAAAATGGCTAATCTCGGTCAACTGGTGGCGGATATGGCTAACGAAATTAACAACCCCGTTAGCTCTATCTCCGGTAATCTCCATCCCGCGAGTCAATACGCTGAAGACTTAATCAGAATTATTGAACTTTACCAATATTACTATCCCACGCCTACCCCAGTCATTGCCTTACATTTGCAACACCTTGACCTTGGTTTCGTGAAGACAGACTTTTTAAAATTACTGTGGTCAATGCGAGCCGGTTCTGAGCGCGTTAAAGAAATTGTTTTCGCCTTGCGTAATTTTTCTACTTCTGACGAAGGTCAAATGAAAAAGGTTGACCTGCATGAAGGATTTGATAGTGTTCTCAGGATTTTGCAACATCGTCTCAAAGAAAAGCCTGATAGAGCAGAGATTAAAGTAATTAAAACCTTTGCTGAATTACCTTTAATCGAGTGTTACCCTGGTGAACTAAATCAGGTATTCATGAACATCTTGACTAATGCCATTGATGCCTTAGAAGAAAGGATAAAGCATGATTATTCTTTTACTCCAAAAATTTTGATTCATACAGAAGTTGTTAGCAGTCATTTATCATTGGTCAATAATAATGAACCTTGGGTAAATGACAAACTACTAGGAAAAAAACACAAAGTTATAATTCGCATTTTTGACAATGGCAAAGGTATGCTTCCCCATATTCAAAGACATATATTTGAACCGTTTTTTACAACCAAGCCAGTAGGCAAAAGTCAAGGGCTAGGACTATCAATTAGTCGGCAAATTATAGTTGAAAAACATCAAGGTAAACTTAAGTGTAATTCTCAATTAGGTCAAGGCACAGAGTTGGTCATTGAAATGAATACAACAGCAAGACACTATGCCGTGATTAGAAAACACGCTAGCTTTTAGGTAATTAGCCTTGGGGAAGAGGTGTTAATTTTTGCAAGCTGATGCATTAACAAGGCGGCCGTCGCATTTGCAATGTAAGTCGATACATTAACAAGGCGGCCGTCGCATTCACAATGCAGGTCGATGCATTAACAAGGCGGCCGCCGCATTCACAATGTAAGTCGATGCATTCACAATGCAAGTTGATGCATTCACAATGCAAGTCGATACATTCACAATATCTGAGTTTGATACATTTGGTATTGTCTTGTGAACACCTAAATTACAGCACAAGCCATCAGTACACTTCCCCACAAATGAAGGTACAGTGTGCTGCTGGATAAACGATAAACTTTTCTTGCTATATCTAATCATGATTTAGGTCATTCTTGCGATGCCTACGGCGGGCTACGCCTACCAGTTAGCATTGCAGAGTTATACTAAGCGTAAAGTGAGGGGTAAGGTAGTAGAAACAGCACAGTCAGCAATGTTCACGTTTCACCTAATCGATGAGAGTAACGCACGCACTATCCTAAGTTGGCGATATAAGCCACCCTATAATTTATACAATTACTTAGAGGATGAAGCTAATCTACTACAACATATTCTTCACCCCCAGAATACCTTCTACAGCATTATGGATGAAAATAGCGAGTTGGTAGCTTACTGTTCTTTTGGACAAGATGGACAGGTCACTGGTGGTAATTACCATAATCAGGCGTTGGATATTGGCATGGGAATTCGCCCTGACTTGACCGGACAAAGAAAGGGTGCTGAGTATGCCAATGCCGTATTGGAATTTGCAGACAGTTTATTTAAGCCAAAAGCTTTTCGGGTGACGATCGCCGCATTCAATAAGCGTGCGATACGGGTATGGCAGAAATTGGGATTCGAGCATCAGCAATCCTTTGAGCGCGGGAGTGATGGAATGCAATTTATCGTTTTATTGCGATCAGACTAATGTAGTCCAACACCTGCTGGAGTCGATTGTTAGGCATTCCTCCCACATCGGGCTGCATTTTTGGTGTAAATGCACAGTATTGTTGCAGCAAGTGAACAATCAACACCTGTATCAGCGATTCGGCATAAAGATGACCACCGATTCCACCCGTGTCAAATTCTGCTTGAAACAAACGAGCGATCGCTTCAATCTGTGAATCGTAGGGGCTATAAATCAGCAGATAGCTTATTGATCGCTCTTTGCACCAATGCCATCCCAGAGAGTGCGTAGGCGTAGCCCGCCGCAGGCATTGCTCACATTTTATTTGGTGTTGTTCCAAGGAATCCAAAAGGAAAAAGTCAGCACCTACACCACCGATGAGAATGTCACGTGGCGCAACTACACCACGCCACGTGCTTGTGACAGTTGCGTAAGTCCTGATTAAGAGGATGTTTTAAAAGGGTCTTTTGCTTTCATAATTAGCACAGCTAAGTATCTCAGTACATGGCTAAAACCTTGATTTCTCATCAGAGCTAACCCAAGTCAGAAGGGTAAAATTATACCTTCTGGGACTTTTAAAACATCCTCTAAGCAGATCACTGTAATCCATAAAGAGCTAGATCGACAGTCCCTGCTGAATTTGGAGAATAACCGATATCTAGAGAAACACTAGCTTTTATCGTCTGAGGACCACCAATTATCGGAGTTGTAGCAGCTGTTGCAAAAGCCCTATCTGCTGTTAGATTAGACAACAGGGGAGATGGTCTAGGATTGTCATCTGAGTTAATATCAATGCTAATAATCTCTCCGGGGGTTAACTTCAAGGTACTAAAAACAGCCTGAGCCTGAGCTTGGGCATCTTTAACAGCTTCGCTCAGAACTTGCAGACGTGCCTGCTGCAATGCTTCGTCTGAGGCAGTAAAGCTTATATTCTCTATTAAATTCGCGCCTGCTTGGATAGCTTTGTCAATTGCTGCCCCAGCTTGATTTGTTGGTAACTCAAACTGAAGTGTGTTGAGACCTTCAAAGCCGGTTAGGGTTTGAGTATTATTTTCATAGCTATAGACAGGATTTAGTTGAATAGATGTAGTTTGAAGTTCTTGCGCCCCAAGGTTTCGCAGCACATCAACTACCGCTGTTGAACGTTGAGCAGCTGCTTGTTGAACTTCGGTTGCAGTTTTTCCCTCTACTTTAATCCCCAATTCTACCTCAGTTAAAGTAGTGGCAACGCTGACCTCTCCTTGACCAGTAACTTCCAATATCTGAGCAGTTTTTGGAGTAGTGCTACCAATCAGGGGATCGACGATCGCAAGACCCAAATTTCTCACACCTGTGAGATTATCAGTAGCCGAAGCGAGAGTCCCTGCTGAATTTGGAGAATAACCGACATCTAGAGAAACACTAGCTTCTATCGTCTGAGGACCGCCAATTATCGGAGTTGTAGCAGCTGTTGCAAAAACCCTATCTGCTGCTAGATTAGACACCAAGGGAGATAGTCTAGGATTGTCATCTGAGTTAATATCAATCTTAATAATCTCTCCGGGGGTTAACTTCAAGGTACTAAAAACAGCCTGAGCCTGAGCTTGGGCATCTTTAACAGCTTCGCTCAGAACTTGCAGACGTGCCTGCTGCAATGCTTCGTCTGAGGCAGTAAAGCTTATATTCTCTATTAAATTCGCGCCTGCTTGGATAGCTTTGTCAATTGCTGCCCCAGCTTGATTTGTTGGTAACTCAAACTGAAGTGTGTTGAGACCTTCAAAGCCGGTTAGGGTTTGAGTATTATTTTCATAGCTATAGACAGGATTTAGTTGAATAGATGTAGTTTGAAGTTCTTGCGCCCCAAGGTTTCGCAGCACATCAACTACCGCTGTTGAACGTTGAGCAGCTGCTTGTTGAACTTCGGTTGCAGTTTTTCCCTCTACTTTAATCCCCAATTCTACCTCAGTTAAAGTAGTGGCAACGCTGACCTCTCCTTGACCAGTAACTTCCAATATCTGAGTAGTTTTTGGAGCAGTGCTACCAATCAAGGGATCGACGATCGCAAGACTCAAATTTCTCACACCTGTGAGATTAGCTGTGTTAACCATCTTATTCTCCTTACTTAAATGATGTTTGATACCTGTTGATGTTTTAATTTTAAAGGATGTCTGAAAAGTAAACCGCGTTTATCACCAATACATACTGGATAAAAAACGCTCTCGCATTCGCCAGCCAAAATCTGATAATTTGACAACTCTAGGGTTGTCAGAAAACCCCATTCCACCAAGAAAGAGTAATTCCGTACTGCTTGCTGTGGGTTACAAAGCGATATACCCCTCGGATAAAAAACAGCAATTGCAACAACAACGGGATAAACTAGCTCTATTAAACAACAAGTATAGAAAAATACTTTACTACGACAACAACGAACCCAGCTAGAAACAGATGCGGTAATCGCTGAAAGCACAAGTTGAAAACAACGGTTACAAGATACTCAAAATCTGCTAGGCAATAAATATTTCGATTCAACAATATCGCATCTATTAATTCAAAGGTAGCATCTTTGGCTCTACCTAAATGTTGATAAGCTACTTGAAGTAATTCTTCTAGCCTGGCAAGTTTCATACTGGCAGGTAAGAGTAGGTGATTCAACTCTGGTGCTTGTGCCAATTTGGGGACTGTATTCAATCCAACCCCTTTTTTTCCTTTTTTCCCTCATTTATATTTAGTCTAAACTCCAGTTAGAACAACCCTAGGCATACCTAAACTGACAATTAAAACAGCAGATGGAGATCATCAATATCAGAATACTGAATCTAATGATGAGAAAATAAAGATAAGCAATGCCCACCTCCAAACTTGCTGGGCTATTTACCCAAGACAGATAAACAGCAAATTTTATCAGTCAAAAATTATGACTTCCAACGTTCCCTCTCCAACTCGAAAGCGACCCACTCAAGCAATAGGAGCCAAAATTTTCCACTCTTGTAACATCATTAGTCTATTTATCATGCTCACCAGTGGACTACAAATTTACAACGCCAACCCTGTTTTTGGTGGGCGTGCAGGTTTGCATATTCCTCCGATATTTACTTTAGGAGGTTGGCTTGCAGGAGGTAGTGCGATTCGTTGGCTAGAAACTAGAACCTAATAAGGTTTCGGAGGATTAGC
>NZ_JABXKL010000002.1:0-45996 GCF_017114995.1 Nostoc sp. NMS9
TTTAATTCCTGCTTGACTTTTTGATCCCAGTAATTTCCCTCTGTGACACTTGGGGGTGCGGAAGGGGGGTTGTTAATCATCTTTTGTTGGTCTACTTTAGCTGCCATTTCGTCAAAACCATCGAAAATTAGCAGCAGTTTACCCATACGGTTGAGTTGGACAAAAGCCTCATAGTGCGGTATTGGAATTTTGTATTGGCGAAAGAAAAACTCAGAAAACAGGAACTCGACACTCGCTGCGTTGGCATAGTTACGCAGAGGAATTACTAACATATTCCACTAGTGGACTAGGATGCCAATTAAAAATGATCCAAGATATCAGGTTAAATAAACTTACTGCGAAAATTTTTCGGGCAGATACCAATTACAGATGGTCGGGGAACACCTGTAGCTTGCTCCCTACCACCATCAGTTTTTGAGATATTACTCGGCCAACTACTGCCACGAGGTAAACTCCGAGTTTGATTGAATGTAGTACCATTCAAATCTAGTAATTCAATGCTGCGACTCAAGATCGTGCCATCGTTAATTGGACAATCTTCACCAGGATGTTGTACTGAAACAATCAGTGTATTTCCGACAAAACTTGGCCCGGTCATTTCGCAGCGCACTGGCCCATAAGCAAATGGTATTATCTGTCCGGCATTTACACCACTGGTAGGGATAAAAAATAGCCAGTTATTACCGAAAACTCCAGTAAAATCAGAAACATTACCACTAACTGTATGATCGATTTTGGTTTGCTTACCTTCAGCACCTACATCAAAACCGTTGTGAGTGCCGGTAGACATATCCGTAACACCCCAAACATTTCCCTGATTGTCAAAAACTAGATTATCGACGTTGGCAAAACCAGCACCATTAACAGTTCCGGCTTCGCCACCTTGGGCAAATCTCTGCCACCGGAAGGTTAAACCTGTAGCATCGGGGCTATCTTCAATAATCTTGTACAGTCCTCCTGATTGCTGAGTCGCATTGGCATCTGTACTTAATTTGGCAACTTGAAAAATCCGCGAATCAGGATAACCATCGCTTCCTGGCGCACCATCAGTATAGGCAATGAATACTTCTTTGGTGGTTGGATGCACTTCTATATCTTCTGGACGCGCTGTGGGAGTTCCCCCGACTAAGTTTGCAGCTAAAAAAGCATCACTAAGTACAGCACCTTGGCTAGAGTAGAAGTCAGATAGCTTTTTATTTTGATAATCAGGTAGTGCTTTTGCTTCGTTAGTGCGATCGCATTTAAATGTACCACCATCTTTGGTTTCACCTGCAATCTCATTGCGTCTTGGTAGTGGTAAAAGACCTTCTTTTTGTACCTTCTGTAACGCCGCAAATTCTACAGAAGATAGAACTGTCGGCGTAATTGGATTGGTAGCAGTAGTTAAAAGTAAGGGTATCCATTTACCTGTACCGTCTGGATTGTAACGGGCAACATACAAAGTCCCATTTTCCCACAACCTACTGTTCGTTTTACTCGTTGGTGAAGCAATAGTGCTTGCACTGACAAATTTCCAAGTATGTCCCCCCCGTCTGTCATCACCCAAGTAAGCAACTAATTTCTTGCCTTTTTCAACGCGCAGGGCAACATTTTCATGGCGGAAACGACCTAACGAAGTATGTTTGGGGGGGCGAAATTTCGGATTTTTGGGGTCAATTTCGACAATCCAGCCGTATTTTTCGCCAACTAATCCAAAAGTCTTGCCGATAGTTTTATCTGTGTAATCTGTCTGAGTGCCATTAGCTTTGACTCCTTCTGTGACGCTATTTTGGAAGTTCTCTTCCGCAGATAAAATCGTTCCCCAAGGAGTTTTACCGCCAGAACAGTTGAAAGCAGTACCAATAATTTTGTTGCCCAATTCGTCAGAGGAGAGATTAAAAACTTGGCTTGCAGCTGGACCAGTCCCAATTAAATAATTTTTGTCACCTTTTTGGTGGTTACGACTTCCCCAAGTGGTGATATTTTTGTAGTCATCATTGCGTTGGCTATTGATTCCTAACCCAGACAGACCATGAATGCGGCGATTTTTGGCATCTTTGACTACAGCAAAACGTTTACTTCTATTCTGGCGAGAAATGCGGACGATCGAGCCGCCTTGATTATATAAAAATTCCCCTTCAACTTCAATATTTCTGCTGGAGGGTAAAGCCCAACCAATGACGTTTTCAAATGCGTCTGGTAGTCCTTTCAGCTCGGATGAATCTTCTACGACTAAACTAGAAAATGGAAAACTAACGTATTCATGATTTACCCATAAATACCCGACATCATTAGTTTTACCAAGGGAAATAAACCCAGTGAAATCGTTGTTATAACCAAAATAATCATCTTTGTTAGGAAAGACGCGATCACCCCAACTGACAATTACATAACGTTCGTACTCTGGTGGCACTACCACATCATCAATAACGTTGTAGCTACTTAACTTAATATCCGTAGATGCTTTAACTACTTCTCCCTGACCAATTCCTGTTGGCAAGAAATTTTTCTGTTGTTGATAAATTGGTAGGGGATGTGGTAAGCGTACAGGTGTAAAGCTTATACTAGCGGTTTTTGCTTCTGCAACTCTAGCAAAATTATTTAGAAGTTTATTTCCCAAAATAGCAGCACCAGCACTACCAGCAAAAAATCTTAAAAGTTCTCTCCGACTTAATTTAGACATAAAACTTTCCTCTGGTGTAACAGAAAAATTTAGTAGAAATAAACTCTAATTTCTAAAAGTTTGCGGTATTTGAAATAACTAATAAGCTATTAATAATAAAAGTATGATTATTTTATTATTTACTCTAGTTGACAATGATTAAGCTTAGGTTATAAATTAATTAACTAAAAATTATCACCTCTTACTATAGCTCGAATTAAGTAAGGAACAGTGTCAACGCCCCATCTGTCCTATCCTGAAGAAGGATAAATCAATAGTGTTGTGGGTGAGACTGTGTTTTTCAGCGTTGTGATACCGACTTATAATCGCCAACCGATTTTAGAAAAGTGCCTCCGCGCCTTGGAGGTGCAGGAGTTGAGTCAGCCAAGTTCAGTTACTAATTACGAGATTGTCTTGGTAGATGATGGTTCTACTGATGGGACGTTGGAGTGGTTAGCAGCACACAAAGAGGAATTTCCTCATGTGCGCTGGTTTGAGCAAGATCATGCTGGCCCAGCTGCGGCTCGGAATTTGGGGGTAGAGAAGGCGCAGGGAGACACAATTATCTTTATTGATAGCGATTTAGTAGTGCTGAAGAATTTCCTGCAAGCTCATGAGTCGGCACTAGTGCAGGGTAAAGAGAAATTGGGGAGCGATCGCTTTTTCACTTACGGTGCAGTTATTAATACTTGTAATTTCAACAATCCAACGGCTGAACCCTACAAAGTCACAGATTTTTCAGCCGCTTTTTTTGCTACGGGAAATGTAGCAATTCCTAAACATTGGTTAGATAAAGCGGGACTTTTTGATACTAGTTTTCAACTCTATGGCTGGGAAGATTTAGAATTAGGTGTGCGGCTGAAAAAACTAGGTTTGACACTAATTAAATGTCCAGAAGCCGTAGGATATCACTGGCATCCAGCATTTAACTTAGAGCAAATTCCCCGATTAATTGACCAAGAAATTCAACGCGGACGGATGGGAGTTTTGTTTTATCAGAAGCATCCTACATGGGAAGTACGAATGATGATTCAAATGACTTGGCTGCATCGCTTACTTTGGGGAATTTTGTCACTTAATGGCACACTAAATGAGCGGACAATGGCTCCGTTATTGCAATGGCTAATTAATTTAGGTAAACCTCAATTAGCTTTAGAAATTGCTCGAATTTTTCTCAACTGGTACAACGTGAAGGGTGTTTATGAAGCCTATGCTCAAATGCAGCAAGCATCGTGATTTAAACACCTTTGGGAAGTAGCACTGCCCCGAAAAGCAGTTCTTAGAGGAAAAAGCGATTAGGTGCGAGGTGCGCCCGTCTGTACCAGTTTCTATACAAATCCTGAAAGAATGCGATCTCTTTCTTGGGCATTGAAGGCGTTAGTACCCACCAGTGAGAGCAGGACTGCGTTAACCTTGAGAAAGTGATGCTTGGATTGTCAGGGGACGAAATTGCAGCTATCTTGGGTCAACCAGAAGCATTTATGGGATAACTTCAGATTAATTACTTTTTCTTGCCCTTAGATTTCTTGCCATTCGTCCGGTGAATCAAATCCTTTTGTGTTGGTCTTCGGTTTTTGTTTAAGGACTGTTATGTTCCCGGACGAGAGCGAATACCATCGGGTATATGATGGCGATCGCCTAATATTTCTAACAAGGGGCCATTAACGTCAAATTTAACCATACTTACCGACGCGACCAAAATATTCACTCGATAGCGATAGCGTCCCAAATCAATTCCTAGTAAACTGCAAAGCATAATCCGAATCGTGGCTTTATGGGAAACTACTAAAACATTACCTTGGGGATGTTTTTCTTGAATTTCAGCAATTACAGGCATAGAACGGTTAGCAATATCTACCGCAGTTTCTCCACCAATGGGTGCATTCCAAGCCGGTTCTGTCAACCATTTTACATAGTTTTGGGCGTAATTCTCTTGGACAAACGATTTACTCAAAGTTTCCCAAGAGCCGTAACTACCTTCTCTAAGTCCGTCACGCAACTGCATATTCATACCGATAGCATCACAAAATGGCTTGGCAGTTGCAATTGTGCGCTTCATCGGGCTAACATAAACAGCCTCCCACAACAAGCTTTGATAAACATCGGCAAAACTCTCTGCCATCTGTATCCCTTCAGAGGTCAACTGAGCATCAGTTTCACCGCAGAAATTACCACTTTGACTAAAAGTAGTTTCTCCATGTCGCAGTAAATACAAATTGAGTGTCATAGCTTGTGTTGCGATTGGGATAAAGGAGTTTGTGCAAAAATAAACTACCATCAATCTTGCAATCGAGTCTGTGACACCAGGACAAAGTAATCAACCAAAAAAGTCAATCAACCACAAACTTTTGATTTCGTTGACAAAAGTAGCGGTAAGAGCTATTACTCTAGTTTGAGCCGGGATACGGATACCGTTGGCAATTCCCTACTTCTTCCAAATCGCACTCCTACACCCCTGTATAATCGCCTTTTCACTTTGACTTTTGAATATCATCGCCTGCATTCCCATAAAAGATCAGGTCTTTGTTTTCGTCAACAATCTCAATGTAACTATTGGGATTAAAACTGTGTGGATAAACGTAGAGCCTAACAATCCCTATCTGCTTGAATGGCTTGCACTGCTCATCATGCGAAATAAACTCTACTCGATCGTCCTCTTTTAATCGTCGCTTTGATTTTCTCATTTTTTTAATTGATGCGATCGCACCCCCAAACCACGATCGCCTTTATCCTCTAAGAAGATTGTTAGTTTAGTGCAGCAGCGATCGCATTACCTAAATGTTTCAATGTCCTTTCCTTGGCAACCTCGGTTGCTGCCCGTGCAGATTCAGCAAGGATTGTGTCAGTGTTTGGGGTCAACTTGAGTGCCCCGCCCTGCCCCCAGCAATCAAATTGAAGATTCATTGCTTGATGTAGGTTTCTAACTCAAATATGTTATGTCAAAATCGCCCCACCCATTAAGCGCTCATACCGATACTTCAACTCTTCTTTCATTAAATACCAACGCTCTAAAGTAATATCCATTTCTATTATTTTCTCCGCTGCTTGCCGCGCTAAAAGTAAAACTTCCTCATCGTCAACCAAACTCGCTAAGGTAAAATCTGGCACTCCAGATTGACGAGTTCCCAGTACTTGCCCTGGCCCACGAAAACGCATATCCATTTCAGAAATGAAAAAGCCATCCTGAGATTGTTCCAATACTTTCAACCGTTGTTGAGCATCAGGGCTTCTGGAACTGCTCATCAATAAACAGTAGGACTGAGCCGCGCCACGACCAACGCGCCCCCGCAGTTGGTGCAGTTGCGATAAGCCAAATCGCTCTGCATTTTCAATGAGCATTACTGTAGCATTAGGTACGTCTACACCTACTTCAACAACAGTAGTAGAAACCAAAATTTGCGTTTGGTTATCACGGAATTTGGTTATTGCTTCATCCTTTTCGGCTGAACTCATGCGACCGTGTAGCAGCCCTACTTGAAAATCGGGAAAAACGCTTTCCTGTAGCTTTTGATGCTCGTCAACAGCCGATCGCAAATCCAGTTTTTCTGATTCTTCCACTAATGGCAAAACCACATAAACTTGTCTACCTTGGACAATTTCTCGGCGGATCAGGTCGTAAGCATGGTTGCGTTGCTGACCCGATAGCACTGTTGTCTGAATCTTTTGTCGTCCCGGTGGTAACTCATCAATTTGGCTCACATCCAAATCCCCATGTATCGTCAGTGCTAAGGTTCGGGGAATTGGGGTAGCTGTCATAGTTAACACATGAGGTTGATTGCCTTTTTGCTGCAAACGTGCCCGTTGTTCTACCCCAAAGCGATGCTGTTCATCGATCACCACTAACCCTAATTGCTGGAAGTTTACAGGGTCTTGAATCAAGGCATGAGTTCCTACTAACAGAGGTAATTCACCAGTTCCTAACTGAGAATGTATTTGTCTTCGTTTCGCAGCTTTAGTGGAACCTGTAAGTAATTCCACTGGTAAATGCAGTAGATTAAACCAGCTAACTAACTTGCGATAATGTTGTTCTGCCAAAACTTCTGTGGGAGCCATCAGCGCCGCTTGGTAGCCAGATTGAATTGCTGCAAGGATAGCTAACACTGCGACGACCGTTTTCCCAGAACCGACATCACCTTGCACCAAACGATTCATTGGCACAGGTTTTTGTAAATCGTTGAGAATATCGTTGAGAACTCGTTGCTGTGCGCCAGTGAGTTGAAAAGGCAGTATTTCGTGGAATTTCTCTACAAGTTGACCGCGTGGGACAAGAATGGCGCTGGTTTGAATCGCTCTTGCTTGCTGTTGACGTTGGAGTAAGCCAAGTTGTAGGTAGAAAAATTCATCAAAAACTAGGCGACGACGGGCAACTTGTAAGGCGGCGCTATCGCTGGGAAAATGGATATTAGCGATCGCATCTTTTAATTCCATCAAACCATACTTCTGCCGCAAACCATTTGGCAAAGGATCTTTTAGGTTAGCTGCAGCAGGCAAAGCAGCAATTACCGCCTGTCGCACTGTATTCGCCACCACGCCTTCAGTTAGTCCATAAATTGGCACTACCCGCCCAATATTTAGCGACTCAATCGTATCTCCTGGATTTGCCAAAACCTCTAGTTCTGGATTATCCAATGTCAATCCGTATTTACTTTCTTTCACCAAGCCACAGGCTGCCAGAATGCTACCTACTGCATAACGGCGTTTTAAACTTTCTTGCCAAGCGCGACTGCTAAAGCGCGTACCTGCGTAAAAACGGCCAATTTTGATTTGACCGCTGTTATCTTTTACTACCAATTCTAAAATTGATAATTTCTGATTTTTAGGGCTAGTAAAGCAGTTGCAACGCTTCACTGTAGCCACTATTGTCACCGTCTCACCCGCCTGTAACTCGCGGATATTCACCTGACGCGCATAATCAATATGGTCACGAGGATAGTAGAAAAGCAAGTCACGGACGGTATGTAAACCAAGCCGTGCCAAATTATCAGCTTTTTTAAAGCCTATTTCTGGTAAATCACTGAGTTTTTGCTCAATTTTTGGTGCAAGTCTCCGACTCACCTCAGTAACAATTGGAGATTTTGGATTTTTAATTTTGGATTGATAAATTCTCCCTTGCTCCTCTGCTCCTCTGCTCCCCTGCTCCCTCTGCTCCTCCTTTCGCTGCTCCTCTTGCTGTAGTTGGGAAAGATACCTACGAGTCTCTGCTACTAAATGCTGCCTTTCTTCCAGTGCTAGATGTGGATAACTAGCAAATTGCACCGCTAGTCCTTGCCAACGGCGGCGTTCAGTTTGGGGTAAGCCTGTTGGGAATTTGCCCAAAGTTAGGCTCAGAAATTCACTGAAACGGTATTCTCTGCCCATCAAGTCTGTAAAGCCACGTTCAGCTTCTATTGCCAAGGCTTTGTGCAATCGTATCCAATCTGGTTTTTCATTAATCATTGGTCAGCAGAGTGAGGAGTCAGGAGTAGAGACGCGACGCCAGTCGCTACAACGGGGGGAACCCCCGCAACGCGCTGGCTCATTAATCGCGTCTGTTAGGAGTTAGGAATAAATAACTCATAACTCATAATTCATAACTCATAACTTTATTCAAACCAACTAGCGCGCCATGCAGCTTCCGCTTCAGCGATCGCCTTTTCTTTATATCTCTTTTTATACTCTCGTCCTAGTTTGTTTAGCTGAACTAAAATACTGCGGATTCGCTTGCGCTCAGAAGAAAGTGTCACATCAGCAAATTCAATTTCTCCTAGCCGCAGGTTAATAGCCATGATTTGAGTCAGTCCAGAATCTTCTGACTGTTGCTCATTTTCAATTTCAATTACTAAGTTTAATAAATTGGGTGGCCCTGGCATGACCTCAGCAGATGCTTCTGATGCTGCCGCCGCTGCTGCTAAAATCGGTTCTGGTAATTTTTTCGGTAATACTCCAGCTTTTTGTAACAAAAGATTAGCATCATGCGAAAGTTTTTTCAGTATCTCTTGCGCAACCTCTTCTAATTTCTGTTGCCATTTTGCCAGTTCTATAGGATCGGAGGTGTTGGCAGTGAGATACTGAGAACTAGAAGTGTTCAGAAACAGTGAAGATGAAGAGGATATTACTTCCTCATCCACCTCATCCACCTCATCCACCTCATCCACCTCATCCACCTCATCCACCTCATCTTCCCCTGATTCTTCACTTGTAATATAAATGAGCAATTGTTCAGCTGCCAGTTGACCCAACTTGCGGATGGCTTGTTGTAATTGTTGGCGCTGATTCAATGACAAATGCAGAAAGTTTTCGGGATATCCTTGGGTGCAGAGGTGATAACTCGCAAGAATCAACTGTTTGCGTACAGCTAGCCCCAAGGTGTTTAGATAACTAGCATAAGCGCTTTGTAGTTCGATTGCGATCGCCTGGATCGCTTCTTGGAGTGTTGCAATATCCTGCTCAATTCGCTCGATTGCTCTTGCCATATTTTTTTGCTCTTGCCCATCTGAACCATTACATAGTACAAATGTACAAACTTATTTTAGGATAACTTTTCAGAGAATTTTAGATTTTAAATTAAAATGCGAAATTTTCTGTCTTTATTAAATAAAATACAGGTCAGGCTATTTGCTTGACCTGTCCTTTAAGCAGTTAGGAATTAAGAATTATAAGTTATGAATTATGAAGCTAACTTCCTATTAACTCCTAACTCCTAACTCCTAACTCCTAACTAATGTTACTTGGTGCCAATTTGTGCAGCAACTTCATCAGCAAAGCTCATTTCTTGCTTTTCAATGCCTTCGCCCAGTATATAACGGACAAAGCGAGTCACTTGAATCTCTTCGCCTAATTGTGCCTTCACTTGCTTTATCAAGTCTTCCACGGAAATACTCTGATCGCGAATGTAAGGCTGATCGAGCAAAGTCAATTCTTTCAGGCGTTTTTCAATCCGTCCCTGAACAATCTTTTCTTTGATGTTTTCAGGCTTGTTCGCCAAATCATCCTTGCCCATTTCAATGTCTTTTTCCTTTTGGGCAACTTCGGCGGGGATTTGGTCTACGCTCACATACTCGACATTGGGACAAGCCGCAACTTGCATTGCAGTGTTCCGTGCCAAGGTTTGGAACTCTGAATTAGCAGCCACTGACTCAGTTTGGGAACCTAGTTCTACCAATACACCAACTCGACCGCCAGTGTGAATGTAGCTGTCTACTACACCTTGTGTGCCTTCTGCTATTGCAAAATTAACAAAGCGGCGCACTTGGATATTTTCACCAAGGGTGGCAATGGTTTGCTTGATAAATTCTTCTACAGTCGCACTTTCATTATCGATATAGGGTTGAGCCAATAAAGACTCAACACTATCAGCTGTCGCTGCTTGCTTTGCTAGATTCTTAACTAAAGCTTTAAAAGCCTCGTTACGAGCAACAAAGTCGGTTTGGCAGTTGACTTCTATGAGTACACCCACTCGACCTCCGGGCTGAATGTAAGTGTCTACTAGACCTTCTGCCGCAATGCGATCGCTTTTTGCCCCCGCCTTAGAGATGCCCTTTTTCCGTAGCCAGTCTGCGGCTTCTTCTACGTTGCCTTCAGTCTCTATCAGCGCCTTTTTGCAGTCCATCATGCCGGCACCAGTTTTTTGGCGTAGCTCTTGGACGAGTTTTGCAGATATTTCCGCCATTTTGCCTCAATTCCTAACTTGACCTCGAGTTGTAATCACTCACCTAATTTAGTACTTAGTACTGAGTTTTGTTAGCGTTAGCGGGGCGTTTAGCCCGTGCTGAGTTTTGAGTGTTCAGTTATCAATTTTATTCTTCATTGACAAATCACAACTTACAACTTCAAAAATCAAGACTCAGCACTATTCAATTTGCTGAGTCTTTCTATCTTACTCAGGACTTAGCACTCTTGACTCAGCACTATTCTTCTGTTTCCTCATCGGGAATTACGGCATCAGTATATTCGGTTTCTTCGTAGTCATCGTCATACTCACTACCGTCGTAATCTTCGTAATCATCTTCAGCATCCAGCTGACCGTGACGACCTTCATAAATGGCATCTGCCAATTTTCCGACTATCAGCTTAATTGACCTGATAGCATCGTCGTTCGCTGGGATGGGGATATCTACTACATCGGGGTCACAGTTTGTATCCAACATGGACACAATGGGAATATTCAGCTTTTGGCATTCTTGAACTGCGTTATATTCCCGGCGTTGGTCTACGATTACCACGATATCGGGCACTTTTCGCATTGTTTTAATGCCGCCCAAGTATTTCTGAAGCTTCGTCATTTCCCGACGTAGCATTGATGCTTCTTTTTTCGGTAATAAATCTAGTGCGCCAGTTTCTTCACGGCGTTCTAAATCTTTCAGACGGTCAACCCGTGTTTTGATGGTTGCCCAGTTGGTCAACATTCCGCCCAACCAGCGTTGGTTAATGTAGTGGGAACCACAACGGCTAGCTTCTTGGGCAATAATTCCAGCTGCTTGGCGCTTGGTGCCGACGAAAAGAAATTTCTTTCCTTGTTCTGCGTGCGATCGCATGTAGTTGTAAGCATTATCCATCAACTGGGCAGTTTGCACCAAGTCGATAATATGCACGCCATTGCGGGAAGTATAAATGTAAGGAGACATTTTTGGGTTCCAACGCCGGGTCTGATGCCCAAAGTGAACCCCTGACTCCATCATTTGAGCCAATGAAACTACTGGCATATATTTTCAACTCCGATTCGGGTTAAACCTCCATCCAAGTGTATTTCCCAATCGGGAAACACCCGAATTCTTAGATGTGCGAGATTAGTTAACCATACTAGGTTAGCATATTCTGAAGAGTTGTAGTTGCTTGACCGAGTGAGGTCAAGAAAATGGCGCTGCCTACTCAACAATCAAGCAGCACTAGTAATGAAAATCTTGCTGTTTTAAAGGTCTACTCGCGGTCTTCTTGATCTTTAGGTTTGGGTTTTTGTCGCCGTTGTTCGATCTGATCGTCGATAGTTTCTCTCATTTTGCGATCGGCAGCGTCCATCGCAGAATACTTAAAGCGGTTGATTATGCCACTGAACAAGTTGCCAAAGAATCTTTCAATTTCTTGCATAATTTTATACCTCAATATTTAAAGGTAAATTCTTGACTTGACATTGGTCTTGGACTTTTTAGTGGAAGTTAGAAATAAAACACCAACCTGTCCTTCAAGTATCTATTAGTCTCTTAGCGTCTCTGGGTGCTTAAAGGGCTGGCGGTTTATTTATCCTTTGATTCAGTTTTGCTTGTGAATGACTGTATAAAACAGTCTTCTCAATCAAAGCAGTATTGTTAAGACTTACTAGATTGAAACGCACTAGAGACTCATCTATTGTATTCTGTCTCAGGTAATAAATGTGGCAAACACACAGGTAACAAATTGTCTACTTGTTTATAACACCTACCATGTCTACGACGGGCGTAGCTATAGCAACTTCTGGTGTATGTTACTCAATAGTATCGGGGTCTACATTGAGCGATCGCAATCTTGCCTTTAACTGTTCTATCTGGAATTCTGCCTGTTCTGCTCGTTGGCGTTCCTGTTCTGCTCGTTGGCGTTCCTGTTCTACTAGTTCTTCTGCCTGCTGTCTTGCCAAAATTTCTTGCCTTAAAGCTTCTACCAGTTCACCAGGGATCAGTAATTTTTCCCCTGTATCCTCTCGGTAAAACCCAATTAGCCTTCCCTCAACCACCAAGCGTAGTTGTAACGGTTCACTGCGTCCATCTTGTATCGGTTCGTAGATTTCTCCTCGCAGGCGATAGCCACGTAACTGTTGTTCCACCCACTCGCCTTTCGGGTCAAATAGCCAGTATTCGTTAACACCTAGCTGTTCATAGAGGGTCTTTTTGAAGATTTCGTCTTGTCCCTTAGTCCCAAAGGATGTCATTTCAAAAATAACTGTCGGTACTTGACCCTCTTCCCAAACTTTATAGTTGTCCCGACCGCCAGGTGCAACATCAAAAATCACCATCACATCTGGGGCTACCCGCAATTTAGGAAAGCCCTGTGCATAGTAAAGAAATTGATTTGCCAATACTGTTGCCTGACGAGTTGCCAGATACTGTTTCAGGACTTCTAAGGTAGTTAGTAAAGCATAAAGGTGGTCGTAGGTTTCTGCCACTGGTTGACCATCAGCACTGGGGTAGAAGATTTCTGATTCGACACTAACAGGTAGAGTAGCCGTCATGGTTGTAAACTCAGTGCTACGAGATTATTGTAGAACAACTATACTTCTCTCTAACTTGGGATGTACAAGCTTTTTAAAATATAACTAGATAACTCACAAAATCCTTCCCCTTCGGCAGCAGTGGTAATGTAAGCAGGCTGATATTTCAACTGATTCACATATTCCAGGACATTTGCCACGCCTACAGAAACAGGAAAATAACGCTGATTAAATAAACTTTCATCATTGGGACTATCGCCAACAGTGACAATTTGTTCTGATAAATACTGGGGCAAATATTCGCGCAATACCTGCAACAATCCTACAGCTTTATCTTGCCCTTGGGGTTTAATGTGACACTGCACGTTGCTATAGGTAAATCCCCAGCCCATTTGTTCACAGAGATTATCTAGGGTTTGTAGTTCGTCTTGACGCAAACCAGCTACATCAAAAGTCCAGTCGGTGACGCGAAAGCGATTATCAGCAGATTCTTGAATTTGGGGAAATTTAGTTTGTAAATTCTCAAAAGTTGTAGCCAAGTGCTGGCGATGTTGAGCTAAATCGGGAATGGGTGTCAAAACTACTGGTTTCTGATTTCCAGGTGGAAAGTATAAACCACCATTTTCTGCCATAGCACCTGCCACTGGCATCAAACTACTCAATCCACTTACCCACCCAGCAGAACGTCCTGTGACAATTAGCACCTTAATATCAGCTGCGGCTAAATCCTCTAAAGCTTGTAGCAGTGCGGGAGTAAATTTTCCTCGTCTAGTCAGGGTGCCATCCATATCTGTGGCTATCAGACGAATCTTGCTAAAGTTTGGAGATGAAACCTCAGATAGAGGAGGGAGGCTCAAATGTCTGGACATATAGGATTTGTAAAAGGCTGTAAAAAATATTAATCATACAGCAAGATGACCTTGAAGATTTGGGCATCCTAAACATCAGGAGTCAAGTTTTTCAGTTTCCAACCATGTCCACTTCAATGTTTCTTGCCCAATCCTCCGGGAAAAAGACTACTAAAAAGGCATCCCAGGAAGTGCCAGCAAGTAATCCTCAAATACCACCATTATTGTTGGTAACTTCTGGAGGACTGGCTTTAGTGGTAATTGCTTTGATTGTGTATATTAAACTCCAGAAGGATAAGCTGGAGAAAAAACTTAAGTTTGAACAATTCCGCGCCCGAGAACTAGAGAAAAAGTTTAAGCTGGCGCTGGAAACAATTCGCAAAATGGAAACTAATCCCGATTTGGTGAACTCACGGGACTTTAACCTGGATTATCTGCGAATGCGGATGTCAGAAGAGGTGTTTCATTTTGCAATTCTTAATCAAATAAAGATTCAGATCAAAGAAAAAATTTCTCAAGCCCTGCGTCCAAATCAAGCCCAACAGGGATCGGTTGGAATTGCTAATAGTGCTGGACGGCAAGTAGATGAAATTTTTGATGTCGAGTATGAGACTGGTAGTCCAGGAAATTCTGCTAAACGGGTGTTGTTTCGGATTCAAATCCGGTTAATGAAATTACCGACGCAAGCAACTTCTGCGACTATTAGTCAAATTATTGATTGTATAGAAACTTACCTAAGCCCGATAGAAGATGAAGATAGTTGGCAACCAATAATTCAAGGTCGGATTGCTACCATGCATTGGGATCAAAAGGCTAAACCTACGCCTCTACTAGTACTGGAACAATCGAATGAAGGCGTGAATGTGACTTTTCGTACTAGTCGCCAACCAAATACTCCAACTCCACCAAAGTCATCTGGAATTAAAAAATCAGGCTCGGCTAGACAATAAATTATGGCTGTCATTAGTCATTAGTCATTAGTCATTAGTCATTGGTCATTCACAAGGGACAAATGACTAATGACTAAAATCATGACTGAATAACTGTATTAGAGGAATTACGGGTTAAAAGACCATCTTCCATTTCTACGATGCGATCGGCTATGTCTAAAATACGGTTGTCGTGTGTGACTAATAAGATAGTAGTTCCCTGATTTTTGGCTAGACTCTGCATTATTTCCACGACATCGCGTCCTGATTGTTTGTCTAATGCTGCTGTTGGTTCGTCTGCTAGTACCAAGGGGGGACGGTTCACCAAGGCGCGGGCGATCGCAATTCTTTGTTTTTGTCCACCAGAAAGATTGTCTGGGTAGTAATCAACTCGTTCTTCTAGACCAACAGACCCCAGCATCGCTTTTGATTTAGCCACTGCTTCTGTTTGAGAAATATTATCGTTCAATTCTACTGCCATTTGCACATTTTGCTTGGCTGTCAAGAACCCTAGCAAATTGTGAGCTTGGAAAATATAACCAATGTTGCGTCGCATCTGCACTAATTTGTTTTGACTGACGCCAATAAGTTCTTCACCTAAAAATTTTAAACTTCCCTCTTGTACAGACCGCAAACCACCAATTAAGCTCAGTAATGTTGTTTTACCTGAACCTGATGGGCCGGTCATAATCACAATCTCACCTGGATAAACTTCTAGGTTGATGTCAAATAATATCTGTTTTCTCAGTGCGCCTTTGCCATAGAAGTGATTGAGATTTTTAATGGCGATTACAGGTTCTTTTTCCATCATATTTTTGTTAGTTATAAATTAGTAGTTCCAAAATTTAACTGTAGTGACTGTCAGAAATTAAATTTGCTTAATTATTATCATAAATCAAACTTATTATTAATACATTTTAATTAATATTGTATTAATTAAAAGATATCTGCTGGATCGGCAGAGCGTAATTTTCTAACTGCGATCGCCCCAGAAATAATGCACATTATCATAGTCAAAATCAATACCATTACCGCTCGGTCAAAACTCATAAAAACTGGTAAAAGTGTTGCATTTCTGGCGCTGTTATACATAAATAGGGCAAAAACTATTCCAGGAAAATAGCCTAAAACTGCTAATAATAAAGCTTCTTGAAGAATGACTGTCAATAAATAGTTTTGTGTGTAACCTATTGCTTTCAGGGTAGCATACTCAGCTAAGTGATCTGCAACTTCTGTATAAAGAATTTGATAAACAATCACAGTCCCCACAATGAAACCCATGACAGTCCCTAATGTGAAAATAAAGCCAATGGCTGTACTATTTGCCCAATAATTACGCTCAAAGTCAATAAATTCTTGTTTAGTTAAAACATTTACTTCATTAGGTAAATACTTTCGTAATTCTTGGGCAACAACATTAGCATTGGCTCCCGGTTTTAATCTAATTAGCCCAATATCAATTAATCCTTTTTGACGATTGCTGAATATTCGCAGAAAGTTTATATCACTCGTAATTAAATTACCATCTGCGCCAAATGATGCGCCTAATGTAAATAGCCCTTCTACTTTAACTCGCCGCCTTCGTACTTCTGCTGTTACAGTCTTTCCTTGCTCATAATTAGCAGCGATCGGACCATACTCTAACCTAGAAGAACGGTCAAATAGAACTACATCAGGTAGTTTAAGTTTATCTAAATTTTCTTGAACTCCAGGTAAGTTAACTAGGTTAGTTTCTGGGTTCATTCCAAAGATTAGGATACTCCGAGGACGACCGGTTACAGGATTTTTCCAGATTGTAAAGTCCAAATATATCGGATGTACGGATTGAACTGCGGGTAATTCTAAAGCTTTATATAATCGTCGTTGAGAAAAGCCTCTCATTGCCAATATAGCGTTAGATTGACTATTAATTAAAACAATATCGCCTTGCAAGCTATTATGGAATCGAACGTTACTATAATACAGAGCATCCCGAAAGCCGAGTTGCATAAACATTAAAATATCGGCAAAAGCAATTCCTGCTAAAGCCACAGCTAGGCGAGTTTTTTCTCTTGTCAGTTGTAGCCATGACAAAGGTATTTTTTGATTCATTGTATAGACGTTTTAGCAAGTTTAGCGATTTTAGATTTTCAACTCATTATGGTGACAGCCGTACCGGATTGATAGAATGTTTAAAATTGATTAAACAGACTATTAAAGAATATTTTTAATCCAAAATATCAAATTATGGATTGGGATTACTGCTCACCGACAACTGAATTAATTATTAATATCGACAATAACCTTGGCGTAAGTTAAACCAGAAACTTTATGGCTATCTTCTAGAGACAGAGCAATTTTAACTTCTACAACTCTGGCATCCACATCTGCTGCTGGATCTGTATTCAGCACATCTTTTTTACCAATTTTTCTGCCAATTTCAGTAACAGTTCCCTTTAATTCGCCGCTAAATGCGCCGTTATCACTGGTGATAGTAGCATTTTGACCAAGACGCACTTTACCAATGCTGTCTTCAGCGACTTCCGCAATTACAAACATTTGGTTGGTTTGGCCAATTTCAGCAATCCCATTTGCGCCGATCGCTTCACCCGATTTGGTGTAAACCTTTAAAATCTCTCCAGCGATTGGTGCTTGAACGTAGCTTAACCTTAGTTCTGCTTCGGCTTTTCTGATATTTGCGATCGCATTACTAACTTGGGCTTGCGCTACTTGCACATCGGTAGGACTAACATCTAAAATTCTGCTTAGTTTGGCCTTTTCTTCATCAATTTGTCTTTGCAAAGTTGCTACAGTTTTATCACGGTTAACTTTAGCTTCGATTAACTGCTGTTGCAAAGTTGCTAAATTTTGTATTTGGTTGGCTCTAGCCTCAGCAAGTTGCTGTCGCAAGGTTGCCAGTGTCTGCTTTAGGGTAGCTTGGCTTTCAGCCACCTGCTGATTAGCAGTTATTGCACTCAAGCGTCTTCTGTCCCGCTCTTGCTGAGAAATAGCACCTTCTTTGTATAAAAAATCATAGCGTCCGGCATCGACTTGAGCATTGCGCTGTTCGGCTTGAATACGTACAAGCGTTGCTCTGAGAGCATCTCTTTGCCCACTGAGTTCAGCTTCTAGGCGATTTACGGTTGCTTGTTGGACAAGTTTATCACCACTTAACTGAGCTGCAATCCGCGCGATCGTTGCTTGTTGAGCATTCCTTTCCCCAAGTAACTGCGCTTGTAGGCGAGCAATAACTGCTCTTTGAGCTTGAATATCTCTTGGAGAGCCAGCCCTGACTTGTGCTAAATTTGCACGGGCTTCTTGGACTTTCGCTTTTGCCTCTTGTAGTCCGGCTATCTGGGTATCGCGGTTGTCCAAAATTGCCACAATTTGACCTTGCTTTACCTGTTCACCCTCTTTCACTAGAAGTTGCTGAATTCGTGATGATGGTGCTAATCCTGATGATGGGGCGGACAATTTAACAACTTCGCCTCGCGGTTCCAAACGCCCTACAGCACTAATGCTATTGGTAGATGGCATTACTGGTACGGATGTAGTTAGTTTTCTTAACTGCTCGATTTTAGCCGTACCTAGTATCCCAGCAGCGATTACTACTGGCACGGCTACAGCGATACCCCACCAAATCTTAGGTTGTTCGTGATTAAGTGTCTGTTCACTTGGCTTTGGCTTTTCAGTCACCCTTGACATAGTATGTTGCCCATTTACCTGAATTGTGCTGATGGAAGTAAAAATAAAAGGGTTTTTAATCAACAGCCAGCTGTTAGGACAAACAACAGTGGTTTCAAGCTGGGTATGGCTTAAAAATCCATTGTGTGATGAACGTTCAACACTATGGCTTTACAAAATGGTGTTTTCTATAGCCGTATGTATGCAATACACTTTGACCTCTCTGCAAACCTCTCTTTTAAAAGGAGAGAGGTTTTGAGGCTTACTAGGGGGCGGGGTTAGGTCTGTATTGAAACTGAGAAACGCTATAGTAGCTGGCTATTCAATAACTCTGAGTATTATTGACACATGAGTGCAATGAGAGTTAGCAGAATTCACAAGCAGTATGAATCTAGATATAAAGACGCGATACATCACATCTCTACACAAAATCCTAAATTGGTATGATGCGGTACTTTACTGCTACATTCACTACGGCTATAGTTAGTCACAAAATTGAAAAGAAACATCAAAAATAGACTGTTGCCTTTGTTGGACACAATCTTGCTACAAAAGTTAGTCTTCCTTAAGTCAATAAACGATTAACTAACTAAAAAATATCTGTCAACTTGAACATTCCTAATATCAGAGTTTCCTTAACTTTCTGGTCAATGAGTTAGCTGTCTCTAGTTGCTTGCACCTGCCAAGACAACAAACCATTTTGTGATATTTGCTTCAAAGACCTTACTACTCTCCCTGTTGCTGTTTTGGGACTCCATTAAACTCTCGTTGAATGAATTCTACATTTATCCGTTATGCGAAAACGTAACAGAGCCTACAGATGGGGAGATGGGGGAATGATTAAGTTGGAAGGTCGAATAAAACTGTGGTCATGTAATTTTCTGCCCAAGCTGGACCAAAGGCTTTTTCTAGTACGCGGCGGGTTTTATCGTTTTGCTGCTGTTTGGTGCAGTAGTTGTGTTGTCCGGCGAGATTTTGGGTGACTTGTTCAACTGAAACAGGACGTGAGGCGATCGCTTGGGTACAATGAATGTCTAAAAATTCTCGCACCCGCGACAGAAACATTGTTTCTTCTTCTGGAGAACTAGGGCGCACAAAGATACAAAAATCCGAAAAAATATTTCCCCATTCAGGTAATTCACGGGGTTGGGAAAAGTTAAGCACTGTTAGCTGTGTCAGTGCACAAGTATAAGATTCTGGTAAGGTTCGTTCTACTTGGATAGGAGAAAGGTCTGCGATCGCCGCACTAATTTGACCTCTACCCCCAACTAAATCACAACCAAACATCGGCAGGTTGTATTCTGGACGGGGAAACATGACGCAGTGCAAAATATCCAGCATATTGCCGATTTTTGCCAGTTCCAAGTGCATTTTCCGAAACTGGGGCGTTTGATAGCAACGGTTTTCAATCGTCAGTTTTTCGCCTTCTAGTCTACCTTCCACATACCCCAACTCATTAGGCAAATGGTAGGGAGATAAATCCAGGTGCTGATGCCAAGCTGCCTCAATACAATCAGCTAGCTGACGAATTAGGGGATGTTGTTGCTCACGCAGCGAGGGCATAGAAGTAAATGACATATTCTAGTTGGGAATGCGATCTAATGGCCAGTCTACAACCTGTCGTGCCATACCTGTTGTGGTCTGCAATATAAGCAAACACTTAAACCCAGCCAACGTAAATTTATAAGACAGTTGCTTTTCACAATGATTATTTATTTTGTAGTCTAGGTTACAGAAATAATTTTAGATTAGCCCATTTGTGAAGGCTAATAGAAAGCTATGAAACTAGATTCTCATAGACCGGATTTTGCTGTGCAAGCAAGAAGGCACAATCTGGAAGGCTTACAGAGGTTCAGAGCTTCTACTTGGGTAAACCTTCTGCAACTTCCCAACCCCTTTAGTTTTGACGAAGCACTTTTATTGTGTCCGGTTTCAGCAGATGAGTGGCTAGCCTGGATTCCAGATCATGGAGAGGCAATACTCAATATCAGGCAATTTAGTTATTAATTATTGGGCATTGGGCATTGGGCATTGGGCATTGGGCATTGGTTATTCACTTTGGACAAATGACAAATGACAAATGACAAATGACTATTGCCAAAAATCAGTGACATCGTATCCCAATTCCTCTAGCATCTGCCGCAGCAGGGGTAAACTGAGTCCAATTACATTGCTGTGACAGCCTTCAATTTTTTCCACGAAGAAACTTCCAAAACCTTCAATGGCAAAGGCACCAGCACACTTGAGGGGTTCACCTGTGGCAACATAAGCTTTAATTGCCTTCTCGCTCATTTGAGCAAAGTAAACTCTTGTAACTTGAGACTTGACTAAAGTACGGTTTTGGTCATGGTCAATTAAGGCGTGACCTGTGTACAAGTCGCCAAAGTTACCTTGCATTATCTGCCAACGTGCGATCGCTTCAGAGAAGTCTGCTGGTTTGCCGTAAATTTCACCATTGATGGACAAAACTGAATCACAACCCATAATCAAAGCTGATTCAAACTCTGGGGCTACAGTTTCTGCTTTATACTGGGCAAGAGTTTTGACCAATTCTGCTGGTTCACTTAGTTCAATTTGCGACTCATCAAAGTCACTAGGTCGAACTATCGGTTCAATACCAACAGTTTGCAGCAAGCGGCGTCGGGCTGGAGAAGCTGAAGCAAGTACAAAAGGTGGAATTTTCATGAGATTTTAGAAAAATTTGTTAATTGGGCATTGCTTATTTCCCTTGTTCCCCTTTTCCCCGGTCTTTATTTTAATTTTTAATTTTTAATTGATTTCTCCCTACTCCCCAATTAATAAACAGAAAAAGAATTGACAACCTCATCAATCATTCGTTTGACTTTCTGCCAGCGTTTTTCAGGAATTGAGGCATTAAAGGTAAAAAGTTTACCACGGCTCACAGCGACACTGGCGATGTTGTGTCGTTGCTGTTGATTGGGGAGTTTAACCTCATACTCTAAAAGGTAGTATATTTTACCGTCTACTTCTCGCTGTGCAGCATTGACTAATTCCGCCGAACGACCAGAGTCAGGAGGCGCAAGAGCCGCTTTTCCTAATTTGTATCCTACTTCTGTTGGGGTTCCCAATTCTGACAAAGTTTTGCCTTCAGGAACTGGGCTAATCACAACCGAAACATTTTCAGACACCTCAATCAAATCGTGGAAAACCACATCTGGCCCATCGGCAACTTTAACTGGCAGCCAGCCGTTAGGATATAAAAACTGATAGCCATCACTACTGTCTACAAAGCTTTTGAGTCCAGCCGCAGCCGCAACATCCGAATTACTCAGACTGAAGCTCAACACCAATAGCAAAATTAATACAATTCGTTTCCACATTTCTAGAGATTCCTTTGGGCTGGAGATAACACAAGACTTGCATCATTTCTCGTCTTTATTCTCCCACCAACCGGGACGCTTCGGATAGTGCATTAGATGTTGAGGGGTCAATGCACAAATGTCGGCAAATACTTCCTGAACTACTTGGGTTCACGTCTAATCGCAATGTTGCATAGGTCTTAGTGGTCTGCTAGTCCCCCTAACGCTCTTCTATAGATGCTGTAATTCCATTTCTTACCTTTTTAAAAAACGTAGAGAATAACTCCGCGTCACTTTGCGTAAACCTCTGCGTCTCTCTGCGTTTAAAAACAAATCTAGTAAACAGGAGAGGCAAATAATTCTACCTCTCCTATGGGGATAAACTAATTACTTAAAGCTCACTAGCCTTAGTATCTGTTGGCTTTGTTGGGTTTGTGAACAAGAAAGCTGAGAATTTGGCACTGCTTGATGTTGTCAAAACCCACAACACGAATATAGCTGGTGTTGAATTGAGAACGGCATCCTTGGACTTCGCTCAATACTTCTTGAGTGGATTTAGCACCGAACAAAGGCAACTTCCACATTGTCCAATATAATTCTGTTGGCTCAGAAGTTTCATTGAACTCGATCGCTGGAATGTAACCTTGATTCAAAATGTACTGGATCTGCTTAGCAATTTGAGCATCAGACAGAGGGGGAAGATAAGAAAGGGTTTCGTAACGACGCTCTTTTGGTAAAGTTTGCATAGCTTTTGATAATGGGTTGCGATTTTTTACTAGTAGATTGACCGAACTAATTGGATAAGTTATCCAAATTCGGATCTGAAGTTGCTTGCTGTTCTGGTTGCAGACTGGGGTTAGATGTGTCTACTACTTGTGTGATGCGTTCTAAATGCTGGCGACGCTGTTCCATATTGGCTTGCTGAATGCCAGTGCGAACCATTTCCGGTAAAAATTCTGCAATTTCTTCCGCAATATGTTCTCTGACAGTCATGATTCGCAAAGCCAAATCTGGTTTTTCTCGCAACAGTTGCTCAATGTATGACTCACCATTTTGAATTTTGCCAGACGAAAAGTTATGCAGCCAAAGTTCTAATGGAGGATTAGTTTCGCCTAGCTGTGCCAATACTGTCCTTAGAGCCTGATAAGTCAGATAGCTTTGGAGAGTTTTGGCTGTGTCCTTCGCAATTTGCTTAAGATTCATGCTTGACCCCAGCCCTGAAGAGTTATGAGTTATGAGTTATGAGTTATGAATTTATGCAAATCTTAACTCCTGTACAGACGCGATTAATCGCCTCTCTACTTCTAACTCTTAACTCTTAACTGTTAACTCAGATCAGACGGTATCCATTGCTTCAAACTCGAACTTGATTTCTTTCCACAGTTCGCAAGCAACAGCTAGTTCAGGAGACCACTTGGCAGCTTCGCGGATGATATCGTTACCTTCACGAGCCAAGTTGCGGCCTTCGTTACGAGCTTGAATAACGGCTTCCAAGGCGACGCGGTTAGCGGTTGCACCAGGAGCGTTACCCCAAGGGTGACCTAGAGTACCACCACCGAATTGTAGTACAGAGTCATCACCAAAGATTTCTACTAGGGCGGGCATGTGCCATACGTGGATACCACCGGAAGCAACAGCAAACACTCCAGGTAGAGAAGCCCAGTCTTGGGTAAAGTAGATACCACGAGACTTGTCTTGCTCAATGTAGTTTTCACGCAACAGGTCAACGAAGCCCATTGTGATGCCGCGCTCACCTTCCAACTTACCAACTACTGTACCAGTGTGGATGTGGTCGCCACCAGATAAACGTAGGGCTTTAGCCAATACACGGAAGTGGATACCGTGGTTCTTTTGACGGTCAATTACAGCGTGCATCGCACGGTGAATGTGCAGCAGGATACCGTTGTCGCGACACCAACGAGCCAATGTGGTATTGGCGGTGAAACCTGCGGTGAGGTAGTCATGCATGATAATGGGCATTTTGAGTTCTTTAGCGTACTCAGCCCGCTTCAGCATTTCTTCACAGGTGGGGGCGGTGACGTTTAGGTAGTGTCCTTTAATTTCACCGGTTTCTGCTTGAGCTTTGTTGATAGCTTCAGCTACGAACAAGAAGCGATCGCGCCATCTTTGGAATGGTGCGGAGTTGATGTTTTCGTCGTCTTTGGTGAAGTCCAAACCACCGCGTAAGCACTCGTATACAGCGCGTCCGTAGTTCTTAGCGGAAAGACCCAATTTGGGCTTAATGGTACAACCTAGCAAAGGACGACCGTATTTGTTTAACTTGTCGCGCTCAACTTGGATACCGTGAGGAGGCCCTTGGAAGGTCTTGATGTAAGCTACTGGAAAGCGGATATCTTCTAGACGCAGTGCCCGTAGAGCTTTGAAACCAAATACGTTACCGACAATTGAGGTCAATACGTTGGTTACAGAACCTTCTTCAAACAAGTCCAAAGGATAGGCAACGTAGGCAATATATTGGTTGTCTTCACCGGGAACTGGTTCGATATCATAGCAACGACCTTTGTAGCGATCGAGGTCGGTGAGCAAATCTGTCCACACAGTTGTCCAAGTACCTGTGGAAGATTCAGCCGCTACAGCCGCACCTGCTTCTTCGGGAGGAACACCAGGCTGGGGTGTCATGCGGAACGCAGCTAGAAGATCGGTATCTTTTGGAGTGTAATCCGGTGTGTAATAAGTTAGTCTGTAATCTTGAACCCCGGCTTTATACCCAGATTTGCTCTGAGTCTTCGTTTGAGCGTAAGACATAATTTTATCCTTCCCTGAAATCACTCTTTTTAATTATCAAATCACGTTTTGTGCAACTTCCCCTCACCCCGCTCTTGCCCCCCATGAGCGAGGGGAAGATCAGAAAAACTTTTTGTTAGGAGTTGCCTTTGGCAAAGCTTAGCAGTTTTTTTGCGGCGGACACTTTGGTAGCGGTGGTAGCCCTCCTCACCAGTGTTTTCCCCTTCTAGGGGTACACGACCTAGCGCTTCTACTGTTTCCTCTTGCTAAAAATCAAAATTCTTTTTTACCTCTTCTTTGCACCCAACTAAACCTTCTCAATTTCACCAAAACTTCCGCGTTTTACGGCTTGATTTAGATAATTCCCCCATAAATTCGGGTATTAAGGGGATTGGGCTGGCTGGCACACATTCCCGCCTTTACACTCCTTATATCTTCCCTTTGATGGAAAAGATACCAGAAAAGAATTTACTTGACAGAGATTTAGCAGAGTGGTGAGCAAAAGATAAAAGAATCGCACACCACGTAATTTGTAACTTGTTTCACAATATATCAAGAATTCGATAAGTTATTCTTTGAAAGTTTTTAACTTATCTATTTAATTTAGTTATTACATAAAGATTTAAACTTTTTGTTACAAACACTTTACAAAGTGTCATTAATGGTATGGGGCATTGGGGATTGGGCATGGGGCATTAGAAGTTAGGAGTTAGGAGTTAGGAGTTTGGAATTCTCCCCCTCTGCCCAGCCAATACTTCGGCTTCTCTACGAGACGCACTCACGTTCGCGGTTCCTGAGCATAGTCGTTCGCGTAGCGTCCCGCAGGGACGGACAGTACAAGTACCCAATGCCCAATCCCCAATCCCCAATCCCCAATGTTTAAAAAATCCCAGCTAGGGGAACACTGAAATTAACCCAAAGCCAGTTTAGGTAAATGCTATGGGTACTGTCTCCAAAGGAAATGTCACCGTGGTATTGTTTTACAAGCGTACTAGTTTATTGATTACTTCTATCTTGCTGGGGTTGATAGCTTTGCCAAATATGGGATGGGCACAAAAAACCCCAGACATTAATTCATCTGATGTAACCCCTGCTTACCCACTTTCCCCACCGCCACCGCGAGTAGAACCTTTACCCGATGAGCGCGGAGTTGAAGAAAATTCGCCAAAAACTGATTATCGTGTTGGTAACTTACTAGGAGATGTTACGGGTAATCTTTGGGTAGGTTCTTGGCGGGGACTATCGCGAATTGATCCTAAAACCGGCAAGATTATTTCTCGTGTTAGCTTACCAAATGTTGCCATTGGTGCTTTAGCCCAAGACAAGGTAGGACGTTTGTGGGTAGGAAGTTATGAGGGACTAGTTCGAGTTGACCCCCGCACTAATGAAATTACTGCACAAAATTTATTTTTGCCTTCAAAACGCGTGTTGTCACTGTTACTTGACAAACGGGGTTATTTGTGGACTGGAACCGATAGCGGTTTAGCTCTCATTAGTCCTGACCAAGGCTTGATTATGACAACATTAAAAAATCTGCCTGGTGTCAGCGCTAACGCCCTGACTTTAGATGCTGAAGGTCAATTGTGGGTTGGTACTCTTGATGGATTGGTGCGGATAAATACTGCTAGTGCTGCAATTATGAAGCGAATAGCCGATTTACCAGGGACAACTGTACAAGCTTTAGCTATTAGTCCAGAAGGGTTAATTTGGGCGGGAATGCCGAATAATTTGCTAGTTATTAACCCAAAAAATGGTGCAGTACTGCGGTCTGTAACTCGTTTGCGTGGGCGTGACGTGACTGCGGTACGTTTTGCTAAAGATGGTAGTCTCTGGGTCGGAACTAATAATGGTTTGTTACGATTAAATCCAAATACAGGAGCTGTATTAGACGGAGAAGTTGCTGGACTTCCTTCTAGTCGGGTTATTACCCTTGCACCTGACATCGGCAATAAATTATGGATTGGCACTAGTGAAGGTCTAGCTTGGTTAATGCCCAAAACGGACAGTGCAAAACCCCATATTGCTTTCAGCCGCGCCGTTAAATGATTAGTTAAGAGTTATGAGTTAGGAGTTATAAGTTAAAAAATTTTTTAAATTCAAAACTCCTCACTCCTAACTTTTAACTCAGCACTCACTACTCAGCACTCAGCACTCAAAAAATGGCAATCACTACCCAGCAATTAATTCAATGGAAACAACAGGGACGTTCAATTGTCGCGTTGACCGCCTGGGATTATGCGATCGCTCAACTCCTCGATGCAGCTGGTGTAGACTTAATCCTTGTGGGTGACTCTATGGCAGTAGTTTTAGGGTATGAAACAACACTGCCAATAACTTTGGATGAGATCATATATCACGCTAAATCTGTGCGCCGTGGGGTTAAACGGGCATTAGTAGTTGTAGATTTACCTTTTTTGACGTATCAAGAAAGTCTCCAACAAGCGATGCACTCAGCTGGGCGAGTCTTGAAGGAAACGGGCGCTCAAGCGGTAAAATTAGAAGGTGGCTATCCAGCGATCGCTGAAACTGTGGCTCGTTTAGTAGAAGCCGGAATTCCGGTAATGGGTCATGTGGGTTTGACACCGCAATCAATACATCAACTGGGTTTACGACAACAAGGAAAGACGCAAGAAGCTAGTGAGAGGATTTTACAAGAAGCGATCGCTCTCGAACAAGCGGGTGTATTTTCTCTAGTTTTAGAGCATATACCCGCAGATTTGGCAATGCAGATTTCACAAAAATTGAGTATTCCCACAATTGGTATCGGTGCGGGAATTCACTGTGATGGACAAGTTTTAGTTACTTCAGATGTCCTTGGACTGGCAGAAAAGCATCCACCATTCGCCAAAGTTTACACAAATTTGCGCGAGACGATTACCAAAGCCGTGCAAGATTATGCTGTGGAAGTGCGAGAGCGGAAGTTTCCTTGACTTCATCATTAACTATGGCTGAAACTGAAGCAACAAATTTCTTAAAAGTTCTACTTCAAAAAGATCCAGAGCAAGTACAAACTTGGTTGAGAATGGTTTGGGCAGAGCAACAGCAAGTACCAGAAAAATTTAACTGGCTTGGTTTGGCTGAAGTGTCTACTTTCAGAGCGCAAGAACTAGCCAATGAAGAATCTAATAAATCTCATTCAGAGAGCCTTGCTTGGGCAAAGATAGCAAGTTCAGTTTACAAATTTTTAGCTGAAAATAATCCTAGTTTTTCTGAGCGATATCTAGATTCTTTAATGACATTACGAGCTTACATGATCCTAAAATTTGGTGCCCTTCCAGGAAATCCAGTTCTCGATATACAGCAGATTGTTACTTATTTTTTTGATAATTTACACATTTCCTACCAAGAAGCATTAATTAAAGCAACAGATTGGAGAGAAGCTTTAGCAGCCAATAATCCAGAAGAAACTCAAAAAAAGTTTGATAGCGAACTGGAAGATATCAGAAAACTAAGGTTGATTAAGAGTCGCTTAGGAATCATTAAACAATTATCTAAATTTCTTCCAAACGAGGAACTCAATATTTGGATTTCACTTTGGGAGAAATTGCCCTGAGTCATGCTGCTTAAGTATTTTTAAATTCTTTGATATACGTAGTATTACCACAACCTAAATGATTAAATCAACAATAACTACTAAAGAAAAGTTAAATAAAGGGCTAATCGAGAACATAAAAAACCCCGACTTAATAGCCGAGGTAGATGGGAGAAGTCCAAATGTCGATGGGATATTGTAAAACCGAAGTCTGTTTTTCTTAGTTAATACCCAACGTAACCAAAACTATATAGGTAATAGACAAGGTGCAATTTTAGCTATGCAGCTTGCTTTGGGACTTTACTAAGCTATGTAAATAAATATAACAATAATCTTACAAATGGTCAACTAGACTTGACAAACAAAGGCTGATATATTTTATAAAGACTACTTATCAAGGCAGTACGAGCGGCAAATAAAACGGGTTACTGGGTAAGATAGTGGGATGAAAATGAGAACCGATCTTTTGGGGAGTAGAAAAACTAAGCGATTAGCTGCAAAATTCAGGGTAGGTGGAATTAAGCCAGAGATTAGAGAAGCTAGCTACTAGATCGCCAAAGTCTTTACAATTCCCTTGTTGACTCAAAAAAGTATTTCTCGACCTATGACGAATCAAGCTCCTATCCCGGTTATTGTCAACGGTGCTGCTGGCAAAATGGGCCGTGAGGTGGTTAAGGCGGTGGCACAAACGCCTGACTTAAACCTAGTGGGTGCAATTGACTACAGTTTAGAACATCAAGATAAAGATGCTGGAGAATTGGCGGGTTTAAGCGAACCTCTGGAAGTGCCGATTACCAATCAATTAGAACCGATGTTGGGGTATGTGGCTGGCGACAGACAGTCTCCTCCAGGGGTGATTGTAGACTTTACCCATCCCGATTCAGTTTATGACAATATTCGCAGTGCGATCGCTTACGGTATTCGTCCTGTAGTCGGCACTACTGGCTTAAGTCCAGAACAAATTCAAGACTTGGCAGACTTTGCCGACAAAGCTAGCACTGGTTGTCTAATTATTCCTAATTTTTCCATTGGGATGGTACTGTTGCAACAAGCTGCGATCGCAGCCTCCAAATATTTTGACCATGTGGAAATTATCGAACTGCATCACAACCAAAAAGCTGATGCTCCCAGTGGTACTGCGATTCAAACGGCACAGTTACTAGGAGAATTGGGTAAAACTTTTAACCCTGCTCTTGTAGAAGAAACGGAAAAATTAGCAGGAGCGAGGGGCAGTATCGCAGATGAAGGGATTAGAATTCATAGCGTGCGCTTGCCGGGATTGATTGCCCATCAGGAAGTGATTTTTGGCGCAGCAGGGCAGATTTATACTTTACGACATGATACGAGCGATCGCGCTTGTTATATGCCAGGAGTGCTACTAGCGATTCGCAAAGTCTTAACGCTAAAGTCGTTAGTATATGGATTAGAAAAGATACTTTAAACTCACTATTGGGCATTCATTACTTAGCACTCATGTTAGTACCACTGACTCGCCAGAAATTTGAACAAGTTGTCCCCCTAATTGCCACTGGTTTGCAGTACAAGTACTACTGGGGGAAGTTCTCAAATTTTTTGCAACGGCTGTTAATTTCTGTAGTTGCGGTAGTTGTTATTTTGCTTGTAACAGTTGTTTTCAAGCTTGAGTTTGCTTCAATAGTATTTGTACTAGGGGTAATTAGCGCTTTTTTTTGGCTGTGGTATCCAGTGTTTCAAGCAAGTATGCGGAATTTACAATGCCGCCGTTACAAGTACGGCGGCTTTTTCCGTGGTCGAGTCCTAGATTGGTGGATTACAGACCAGTTGATGGGTAAAACCGAAACAGTCAACAACAAAGGCGAATTGGTGATTGTAGAAAATCGAGAAAAACAGATAAATTTAGAGATAGGTGATGATACAGGATTTAGCATTGAATTTGTAGCACCATTGCGTCCTGCCCACAAAGTTATTACTCGCGGTCAAATTGCAGAAATGGTAGTGATGTCAAATCGCCCAGATTTGAGCAGTATTGAAGAATTCAGCGATATATACTTTCCCAATCGTGACCTGTGGGTTAGCGATTATCCTTATCTGCGACGGGATTTCTTTAACGAAGTCGGTCGCCGCTTGCGTGAAGACCAACAACAAAAGCCGCGTCGGCGGCGTCGTAGAGTAGAGGATTGAAGAGGTAATTAGTAGACGACCTACACCTTGCATCTACGCAGGGTGCAAGTCATTTAATAATTACGAGCCGAATATCGCAAATATCTCTGCAGTTTGCTCTCAACCGCAAAACTTCTCGATGGTTGTCCAAGAGGTTCGAGCATTTAGATTCGGGATAAATCTCTCCTGCCTTCTTGCTAACGAGAGCATCCCACTTTGATGAGTTTCCCTTGCAAACGATAAGTCACTGTCCCGCAGGCAAAACCTGCCGACTTAGGTTCTATATAAGACCGTGTTGGCGGATTTTGTTTATCTAACCGCGATTTCCAATCGCCAGATATTTTTTCTAGAGTGGGATACTTGCTTAAAAATTGTGAGCCTGCAACAATATCGTGAGGCCCTTTAACATTTATTTTAGAACTATTAATGTAGATATTATAATCATAAATAACGTTTTTATTTTTAGTCTTATTATTAATATTTTTTCCAGGAAAAGCATAGAGAATATTCCTTAGGATTTTGACGTCAGATGAGGTATGAGCAAATATTTGCCCGCCATTAAGTTCTGGACTCTGATTATTTAAAACAGCTGTGTTATTTACAATATCAACATGCTCGCTTAAAAATGCATGAATACCCGATCCGCCATTATTAAATGCAAGATTGTTTTTAACTAAAGTATATCCTTTATATGCATCCAATTTGGAGTTATTCTGATCGTTTCTAGAACTATCGATAATAATACCATTACCGTCGGTGATCTTTCCGACTGCAATCCAAGGGATGTACATGCGATTGTTGTAGGTTTTGTTGTTAGTAACAAACATCTTGTATCCCCGCTTGTTGTCAGAATTCCAACTATTCAAAATCGAAATGCCACTGCAACCATAAACGCTATACCAAGCATTATCAAACACTTCGTTATTATCTATTGTCACATAGTCTGATTCAATCGCTGAAATGCCTGCTCCTCCACACCCATGTACCTTGTTATTGACAATACGTATATGGTGACTACGACCATCTTTTCGTCCATCTACATTAATGCAGTTTCCATTCGTTAGCGGGTTTTGTTTATTAGTTTTCTGACTCATCGCATAATCAAGGGTTATGTTGGCATTATTTCCTATCACCTCCAACCCATTTATCTCAATATATGACGCTCCCTTGTGAATGAAAATTCCCTGCCATCCATTGTGTTGAATTTTCGGCTGATGTCCAGGATATGCTTTAAACTTAATCCATGCATTTGCTGTTCCAGAGCGAGTAATAGATACTACGTCCCCACTTGGTTTTGCATTCCTGTAGACTCCGTTCATAATCAATACTGTATCGCCAGGGTTAGTCAGATTTGCTGCCCTTTGAATTGTTCTAAAGGCAGATGAAGTAGAGAGTCCGCTATTTTTGTCATTTCCAATACCACTAACATAGTATGTTTTCGCAGTTGCCCTAATGCTGATTAGCTGATGGCTAGATAGGATAATTTGTTTGTTAGTGAATACCTGAGGGATGTTTTCAACTAAAAATGTTTTTATCCTTTCTCGCTCAACCAAAAGACCTAATACCACGGGAATTGCAAGATATGCGCTTAACCTGAAACCTCGAATTACCACAACAAAAGGCTCCTTTATAGGCACTACTTAACAAAAATATAATATCAGGATATGTCAGTACTTTTAAATACTATTTGGCATCAAGGGTATGATAGAGTCGACTTTTCTAGCTCCCCCGATTTTTATCTTGTCCATAGGCTTGCCAAGCTAAGTCTACCAATCCATCAACGATCGCAGCTGCTACAACTGCATTACCTTTGCGGCCGTCAATTGTGATGTGAGGCACTAGAGAGTCTTGTAAACGCTCCTTGGCTTCATCAACATTTACAAATCCCACTGGAGTTGCGATTATTAAAGCAGGTCTAATTTCCTCAACTTCAATTAAATCCACCAGTGCAGTCAGGGCCGTTTGCGCTTGACCCACCACAAAAATGCCCTCTGGATAACGCTTTGCTAAGGTTTCTATTCCCCATGCTGTGCGAGTTTTTTCTTTTTGAGGGCGTGTTAGAGCTTCCATACTGCAATACACTGGATTCGCAAAGGTGTTTTGAATGTCATAGGCAATACCTACTTGTACCATCGGGACATCTACCACAATCGTGGTACGTGCGGCTAGCGCTGCTGCTCCAGCTTGCAAGGCACGCTCAGAAAAACGAATCAAAGACTTATACTCAAAGTCAGCCGTGGCGTAGATTACCCGACGCACAATCTCATACTCTGCGGGTGAAAAGACATGATCGCCAATTTCACTATCAATGATTGCTAAACTTTGAGCATCAGTTACGTGCCATTCCATTTTTGTTGAGCTTCTCAAATATTAGCTTTCAGCTTATCAGCTTCAGAGAGTTAAGAGTTAGGAGTTAGGAGTTAGGAGTTATGAGTTAATTAAACTACTCACTCCTAACTACTGACTCATAACTCATTACTAGAAGACCGACTGAAAATAGGAGATAGGTAGGCAACCAAGACGCCAATGAGAAACCCAGAGATATTGCGAACTAAAGGCAACCAGTCGCTTGTACGTGTCACAACTGGCCCAATGCCGAAGGCAATAAACAATATTCCCCACAGAGGTGAGAAAATTAAAGCCCATTGCCAAGCAAAAACTTGTCCTTTTTCGCGGGGTTGAGCTGCAAATCCACAAATCACCCCACCAATAACTGAGGTAATCAAGGTGAGAATCCACTGCTCTCGTGGTAGTCCGGGGACAACATTGCAACCCCCTTTAAGCAAACAGCCTTTAACCGATTCTAAGGCTTGTAGAATGGCTTGGTCTTCGCCTTGTTCGCGGACAAAGTACAAATTACCGAAGCGGGTTTGCAGTTCTATCCAAAAAGTCCGGGGTAAAAGTTCATAAACAGCATCACCGACGCTAAAACTGAGGATGTTACCACCACGAGAATCAGCAACGAGTAGAATGCTTTTGTCATCCAAACCCCAATATTTGATAACCGCGCGACCTGGGGTGCGGTCATACTGGGTCAATACTCGCAATTTCCAGCCTGTGTCAGCTTCAAACTGCTCTAAATCTTTGACAAGCTTTTCTTCTTGCAGCACAGGCAGAGATTTAGCTAAATCTACAACTGGGGTAAAGGTGTCAGGAAGTAACTCAGGATTGTCATAAGCCAGTGCTGGGGGAGAATGCAGGACCCAAATTGACCCAGCCAGGAAAAATATTGCAATAGATACTAGAATTCGTCGCCAAAAACAAGATTGCATGGACGTTTTTATACAAATATTAACGGTAAAAGCGAACAAGTTGTTTTAAAAGAGTACTAGAAAAATGATAGTTCTTTACACTTGTTTACTTTACTCTAATCTAGGGGATCAAAGCAAAGCGTTTTTGAGTATTGGGCATGGGGCATTGGGCATGGGGCATGGGAAAGAGGCAGGAAACGTAGATTGGGTTAAGCGTTCGCGTAGCGTCCCGTAGGGAAGCGCAACCCAACAAAACAACGTAAATGTTGGGTTTTGTCCCTCAACCCAACCTACAATTAAGTCTAATTTGGGGTTTGAAAACACGCTCTAGGGACTAGGAAAGAGTTTTCAAATACCAATGCCCAATGCCCAATGCCCAATGCCCAATGCCCTAATTCAATCTTCGTCATCGAAATTGTTTTCCCAGCTAGCAGCGTCGTTATAACCGTCATTAGTGCGGTACACTTCTGCTTTGATTCGGCGATTTTCTTGCCTTAGCACTTCTCGTTCTCGCAACGTTAGAGGTGGTTTTTCATTGCTTGGCAAGCGATCGCTCGTCCGCCTTACGGGTTTTTGGCGTGTGAAGTTTTTCCAAGCAGCTTTCGCACCAATAAAGATGCTGCGTGTACCTACTTGCAGATTTTGAGCCTGTTTTCTGGCGCTATCAAGGCTTTGATCGACTTGCTTCACGACTTGACTAGCACTTTTTACGCCTTCACTGACATCATCAGTTAAGTCAGTGAGTTCTAAGCCAGTCACGCGGATAGCTTCTAAAGTGGGTGGCAACTCCCGTGAGAGGGTATCAAATAATTTTTCTGCACTGCGAGCAGCGCGTGCTAACTCCTGCAAAGCCGGTATCGCCGCCACTAAAACCGCAGTCAAGCTTGTGGCGACTAAAAGTAAGGAAAGTCCCAACCAAAACAGGGGTTCAATCACGGTTGTGTCATTTATGAGCGTTCTAATTGCTGGGGAAGCGAATCTGAGTCTTCAACAGATGTTTGTCGCTTTAAGACTTGGTTTTCTCGCTGGCTGGCGTCTACACCTGCTGCGATCGCTTCCCGTAATCTATCTAAAGTGTCATCCCAGTTTCGTAATGCGCTAGCAGAGAGACGATCTGCCTGAATTTGCACACTCATTGATAAATCTTCTGCCAATTCTGGGATAGCATTGGCAGATTTTTTCAAAATTTTACGCGTTTCGCGCCCTGTGCGTGGAGCTACGAGTAAACCGGTTAAAGCACCGATGGTAGCTCCTAGCATCAAACCGCCAAAAAATACTCCAGAACGGTTATTAGACATCTTATTGTTTCTCTCCTTACACCCATTTTAGGTGGGTTTTCTCCCCTTGTAAGACTCAACCGATTTTATTCAGTTAATCTATGGTGACAAAATATTAGCCAGAAATGTTGCTTTTATTCATTAATACTAAAAGCATTAATTACTTATAATTCAAAACTCCCTGTATCTCCCAAAGTTTTGATACCTCTGGTAAGCCTTCTGGCGGGCGTTTCTTTGTGTTATGTCTTGCGTAGTTTCGTACCCGGTATGGCTAGGTTGCTTAAGATTAGGGTATGGAAAGGGGAAGCAATGCCTGCGGCGGGCTACGCCTACGCTAGAAGCCAATCCACCCTATGGGATCTTACTACGGACTTCTCTCTATCTCCCTGCATCACCCCTAATCATAAATGTTCATCTGAACCTGGCATACAGAAGATTTCAAGTTGGTGAGTTACACAAGCTAATTCTGTTTCCCAGGTATAAAGCGTGTTTTACTCCTGAATTCTGAATTCTGAATTCTGCTGTAACTCATTTTGTAACTGTTCTTTTCCCAGATATTAACTCTAGCTTCGGAAAATAACGCTGCCAGATTTGCCGCCCTAGCAAAAGTAGACTGATAATTTGCCGCACTTGTTGAATTTGCATTTGTAGCGCTTGATTTCTCTGCCGTAAGTTATAAATATTCTGTTGGCTGAGATAAATATTTTCGGGTGCTTTATTCAGTGCTGCATTGGTACAACTTTCATCGGCGGTTAACCTATCTGCTATATATGCTAGCTGCTGCTTAAGTTGCCACACCCGCCAAGCTACATAGAGTAATACCAGTGAAATCAAGGTGTTAATTATGACAACTAAAATTACCATTGTTTATCTTGACCAATATTAGCTTTGAGGAATTGTTCTATATACTTGATTTGGCTCTTATTTAATGATGAAGAAACTAGAGGATAAAATTTATGGCGCAAAGTACATCCTGAATTTTGGCAATAAAAAGTAGTTAGATGATGCTCTAAGCGCTATTGAAAGGTTTTACTAGGTGAAAATTAGTGTAACAAAGGCTGATGCCTAAAAAATCGCCAATTTGCCAATTTTGTAACAACGATATATCCACACCTCGCAAAACCACAGCTACAATTGCCTTAGATTCACGACTCGGTTTGCGAAATCAACCCGTATGCTCGATAAGCCCCATCATTACTACCTCCCACTCTTTAACCCGATCGTCCTAGTCAATTTGCGACCTTTGTGGGATGTAAGCACAATGGTATAGACCCTTCAACAGATGATAAGAGAACTACACTCCTTGGAGACTCCCAGCATTGCTTTTATTATTGTGCTCCTACCTCTACCAGTTTTCCAGCCTGTCGTGTGCAGTTAACTAATATTTTGCCTGTAAAAGAGAACGAACCGCATTCGCGCAGCGTCTCGTTAGAGAAGAGCGCAAAGGGAGAAGGAAAAAAGAGAAATTGAAATTTGATTCACCTATCAGAATTAATGGGACAGACCACTAGTGGTTCGCCAACCAAAAATTGCTGGGTGTGGACTGAGGAAACAGACAACTGATAAAGGAGAAAGTCTATTAATTTCTCTTCCCTTAACCTTTACCCTTTTCTTTGCCGAAGGCTTCCCCGTCAGCCCTTAACCTCTTCCCTGCTGAAGACTTTCCCCTGGTATTTTACTAATACTTTACCAATAATGATTATCTTTTTTTATACATCCACTAGGAGCTGAGGATGTCAAAAAAATCACCATTGAATAATTTCTTTCCAGCTATTCTTGCTGCCTTGACGATTGGATTTGTTGGGTGTGGAAATCAAGCTGTAAGAACTACATTCACTCAGACTAACACCCAGGTAAATGAGAATCTTCCCCAAGTTGTAGCGACTACAAGCGTACTGTGTGACTTAACCAGGCAGGTTGCCGGAAATACAGTTAACCTCACCTGCTTAATTTCCCCTACTGCCGACCCCCAATTTTATAAACCAAAACCGGAAGATCGTAAAGCCATTCAGCAAGCTAATCTTATTCTTTATAATGGTTACAATTTTGAACCAAATCTGATCAAGTTAATTAAAGCGACTAAAAACCCTACACCAAAAATAGCCGTTGCTCAACTGGCAGTGCCTAAGCCACAAAAATTTCAGGCAGGTGGTAAGAATGTAACCGATCCTCATGTTTGGCACAATACCAAAAATACTATCAGAATGGTGGAGGTAATTAATAGTAATTTGAGAAAATTACAATCTAGTAATGCAGAAGCTTATACCAGTAATACTAAAAAAATTACAAATGAACTCACTCAACTAGATAGCTGGATTAAGTCAAGAATTGCTAGTATTCCTACCAAAGAACGTAAGTTAGTTACAACCTCTGATGCACTGAGTTATTACGCCAAAGCATACCGTATTTCATTGGCAGGAGGATTGCAAAGTATTAGTACTAACGAAAAGCTGACAGCCGAACGAGTCAAAAATTTGGCTACAAACATTAAACGGGCTAAAGTGTCAACAATTTTTGCTGAAGTGGAAATTAATCCTAATCTGATTCAATCTGTAGCCACAGAAGCTGAAGTGAACATTTCTGACAGAAAGCTATATGCTGAGGGACTTGGTGAACCAGCAAGCGACGCGGACACTTATCAGAAAATGATGATTGCCAATACACGCACAATTGTAGAAGGACTAGGAGGGACGTATTTGATATTTGAAACGAAAGCTGCTAGGTAGCTCTAGAATATCAATTCATTGACATCCTCCCCGCACTAAAGTGACAGGGATTCCAAAGATCACTCTTTGGTTTTCCTCTTTCCACGACCCGACTTACTTGGAGGGATTTCTCCACCCACGCAGAGGTCGATGTCTCCAGAAGCGATTAACGTTCCTGTGTGCCCCATAGTACGGAGTCCAATCCTTTACGCATCACGACTCGTAAAAAAGATTGTGTTATTCAAATTTATCAAGTGTCCACCATACCAATGCTTTCTTTTGCATCTCTTTGATGAACCCATCTTTCCCATCCATATATCCGATGATATCGTTAGGATATTGTTTCGCTAACTTACGTTTTAATTCACTATATTTCTGTGCATCTTCGGGATGTGCAATCATGTAATCCCGAAATGCTAAGTGTCGTTCTACTTCCGGTGATCTGACTGTGAAAATGTGGACATGATGCGTTCTTGTACCTGCATTCTCTTTACGGAAGAAACGACGACCTGGTATGCCAAACTCGCCCATTACTTCATAAGCCAATGCTTCCATACCCAAACTATGATCATCGACTTTGGCAATGTTTTCAACTTCAACCAACAAATCAATAATGGGTTTGGCATATATATGTGGAATTGCTGTGCTGCCAATATGGTGAATAGCAACTACATTTTCACCTAGTGTAAGCGCAACATGCTTTGATTCATCGTCGAATTTGCCGCGCCATCTTGGATTATGTGGTACTACTTCTACTTTCATCAGGATTTAGAAACAACATTTTTGAATTTGAATTCAAAATTTAAAATCCAAAATTGATTCACCATCCCCAAGTACCAGGAGCGCCTTTAAATGGCCCAACAATATCACTGGTTATCCAACCGCCATAGAAATTACCTGGTTGTGGTTGCACCTCTTCGCCATTAACGTAGCATTTATCCATTAAATGAGCATAAAAAGCTACATAGTCCTTGATAGATTCAAAGGCTGGTGTGGGTTTGGGGTAGAACCAGGCAGCATTATGGACTTCTTTATCACCAACTCGGATTGTGTAGTAGCCAGCACTTCCCTTCCACTCACAAAAGCTAGATTGCGGAGTCATCTGTAGATATTCCATTTTGATATCCGCTGGGGGAATGTAGTAAGAAGGAGGATGACTAGTTTCTAAAACACGTTTGGCGTTGTGAGTATCTACAATTACTAAGCCGTTAAAGATTATTTGAATATGTTTGGTTGTGTCCTCCAAAAGAGGAGGACGGGGATAATCCCAAACTGATTCTTGTCCAGGAGCAGGTTCGATGCGTTGAAAATTAACCATCATCAAGAGTGTTGAGTGCTGAGAGAGGAAAAAGTACTCAGTACTGATGTACTTAGTGAAGCAGCAACTCTGCTTGTGGAGTGACTACGGTCTTTTAACTCAACCCTCTTCATCGTACCTCTTTAAGAGCATCAACTTGCTTGGTAAACAACTCAGTGAATAAACTAAGCACAGTTCGTTCTTCGCGCACTTTTATATTGGCACTGATAGACATACCTGATTGCAAGTTAACTTTTTTGCCCTTAATCACTAGGGATTGCTTATCTAATGAGACTTTTGCCGGAAATCTGTAAAACTGATGGGTTTGGTCTGGCGGTAATGCGTCTGAACCTATTCCAGTCACTTCTCCCTTGATATCGCCAAACTCACTGTAAGGAAAGGAGTCAATTCTGACATCTACCTTCATACCTTTTCGCACAAACCCAATATCTTTGTTAGTGATGAAAACTTCAGCGATATAGTTTTCTTTGGGGACAATTTGCAACAGTTTTGTAGTTGGAGTTGCGACAAATCCAGGATTTTTTGCTTGCAAATCGAAAACTGTTCCCGCCACAGGTGCGCGGAGTTCTTGATATTTAACGTTTAACTGTGATTGAGATATTTTACTATTGACATCTGCCAAACGCTGCTCATTATCCAGCACAACTTTCATGAATTGGCTATCGATTGTGGCAATCTGCTGTTTGTTCTGAGCTATCTTATCCAAAATGTTTTTATCAGAAACAGCCACCGTATTGCTTAACTCTTGTTGTCCTTTTTCTATATCAAACTGGAGGCGTTTCAGTTCCTCACCTAGTTGCGCTACTTCCGCCGTGCGGTTTTGTACTTCTTGTTGCTGATTGAGATACTGAAGTTGAGAAATACCACCTTCTTCTGCTAATATCTTCAACTTATTTAAAATCCCCTGTTGAATAGCTAAACTTGATTTACTATCTTCCAATTTAATTTGATTTTGAGTAAATTGTTTTTTGGTTTTTTCTACTTCTAATCGCGCCGATGAGGAGCGAGAGTCTAATTCCTGTTTGGCAACTCGTAGAAGTTGTTGTTCATCAATTCCTACTCCAGAATCTTGACCAGAATTTTTTAATTGAGTGCGGAATAATTCATTTTCTGCTACTAATGCTGCCCGACTTTTCAGCAGAAAAGCAGTTTCTTGTGGCAAATTACCGCGCAAATATAACAATTCAGATCCATTGGCCGTGCTTGCATTCATCAATCGGCGATAAATCTGGTTTTCTTTCATTAATGCAAGGCGAATTTTATTCAAAGAATTTAATTCGGCAACAGAGGCTATGGAATCAAAAGTTAGCAGTAAAGTTCCTGGCTTTACTTCTTGTCCATCTTTTACATTAACTGTTTTCACCACTCCACTAACAGGAGCTTGAACTTCTTTGACTGTTCCTTGGGGTTTTAATTGCCCTGTTGCTGGTACTACTTGCTCAATTTTTGCAAAATAAGCCCAAGCAATTCCAAAGCAGGCTAGCCCCACGAGTGTAATCATGATTGTACGCGACCAAATTGGAGATTGGCGCAAAACAATAGATTGCTCAAATTCCTGAGTGTTTGAGTTAATTAAAGACTCTTGAGCAGCTTTCTGTTGTTTTGTTAGTACCTGTGAATCGTGCTTCACTCCATTTTTGTGATTGCCGTTGAGGTGATTGCCATTAAGTTGAGTCATAACGATTTTGGGTTTTGGATTTTGAATTTTTTGTAGGGTGGGCAATGTTTCCCGATGCCAAAAACCTTTGCCCTCAAGAATGACTAATTACAAGTTTACATCTTGTTGCTGATACAGGTAATAATAATGACCTTTAGTAGCCATTAATTCTTGATGGCTACCTTGTTCTATAACCCTGCTGTTATCCATCACAACAATCATGTCTGCATTACTCACGGTGTTCAGTCGGTGGGTAATAAAAAATACTGTATCACCCTTGAATGCTTTGGCTAAGTTGAGACATATTTGCCGTTCTGTGGGATAATCTAATGCACTAGTTGCTTCATCTAAAACTAATAATTTTGGTCGTTGTAAAACAGAACGAGCGATCGCAATTCTTTGTCGTTGTCCACCTGAAAGTGCAGAACCCCGTTCTCCCACCCGCGTGTTGTAACCGTTGGGCAAGTTCATGATAAACTCGTGGGCGCAGGCAACCTGAGCCGCTTCGATAATTTCTTCGGTTGTCGCATCGGGATTGGTTAGGGCAATATTTTCCTGAACGCTGCCGTCAAACAATAATGTTTCTTGGGGAACTACACCAATTTGTCGTCGCAAGGAATAAAGTTCTACTTTGGCAATATCATAACCATCAATCAAAATTCTGCCGGACTCAGTTTCGTAAAGTCTCAGCAGTAATTTCATCATCGTACTTTTACCAGATCCACTTTGTCCGACAATGCCGACAAATTTCCCTGGCGCAAATTCGAGGTTGACATTAGAAAGTTGCAGAGGACCACTTGTACCAAACCGGAAGGAAACATTTTCGTATTTCACTGCTCCCTTAATCGTAGGTAAGGGTATATTGTAGCGGTCTGTTTCTCCTTCTTGTGGGGTATCGACAATATCGCTTAAACGTTCTAGAGACAAGGCAGTTTCTTGGAAGCTTTGCCAGAGTTGAGCTAAACGTAATATTGGGCTGGTGACATAACCCGATATAATCCTAAAAGCAATTAATTCACCTAAAGTTAATTGTTGTTGCAGTACTAAATAAGCTCCTACCCACAAAACTAGTAAGCTGCTGAGTTTGTTGAGAAAGTTGCTGGTAGAGTTAGCGAGGGTAGAAGTCACAACTGTTTTAAAACCAGCGGCGACAAACCGGGCGTAACGCTCTTGCCAGGAAAAGCGCGATCGCAATTCGATATTTTGCGCTTTTACTGTTTGAATTCCTGACATCACTTCCACTAAATAAGATTGAGTTTCGGCGTTGCGTTCGGCTTTGGCACGTAACTGTCTGCTAATAGTGGGAGAAGCAATTAAGGTGATCACTACAAACACGGGGATTGTGCTTAAGCCGACTAAGGTGAGTTGCCAACTATAAATCAGCATTACACCGATATAAACCACCGAGAACAGAGCATCCAACCCCACTGTTAAGGCAGTACCCGTGAGGAATTGGCGGATATTTTCTAGTTCGTTGATGCGAGTGGAAAGTTCACCCACCGGTCGGCGTTCAAAATAGCGCAGCGGTAGACGTAATAAGTGGTCAATAATTTGTGACCCTAAACCCATATCGATCCGATTAGTGGTATCGACAAATAAGTAGGTTCGTAAGGTAGTCAACACTGCTTCAAATAGCCCGACTACTAATAGCAAAACCCCTAAAATATGTAGTGTGCCAATACTATTTTGAGTGATAACTTTGTCGATAATTAACTGAACGACTAGGGGATTTGCCAACGCTGCCAACTGCACGAAAAAGGAAGCAATAAAGACCTCTATCAGGACTCGACGGTGGCGTGACAAATAGGGTATAAACCACCGCAAACTAAAACGCTCTTGCGGCGTTTGATTGGTAGCGTTCAGCAGTAATACCCTAACTTTGGGCGGAAAGTCAGTTGGATCGACATCTAATTGTTCAACCAATTGAGCGGGTTTGCAACGCACAATTCCTTTGGATGGAACACCCACAACCACGGTATTTGCATTTACTTCATATAAAACGGCAAAATTATCACCATAATGAATCAGCGCCGGTGTCGGAATGCGCGTCACTGAGGCGACTGGTAACTCTATCAACTGCGCTTTAAGTCCGATTAACTCTGCCAGGTAAGCAGTAACTTGAAACGATATAGTCCCCTGACGTTTGATTTGCTCAGTTAAGATGCGGCGAACCACCTCTCGACGAAACGGTATTTCTAGGTGCTTCGCGATCATTTGGAAGCAGGCGAAGGCTGAATTTAGTTCTCCTTTACCGCCAAAAAATGGGTATTTTTGTTTTGACGAATTCTTTGAGTTTTGGGGGGCTGTCTCTGGAACTATTTCGTCTGATGCGTAGGGAATAATATCTAGGTCGTCAGCGCTATCTCTATCTACTCTGGTTTCAGTTACCGCAAGTTCTATCTGATGACTATCTTCTAAGATCAAATCTGACGGATGTATACCAAGCAAGCGTGCGGGGTTTTGACCGATGACCTGGATCTTGTCTCTGTCATCATCTGATTCTAAGCGATCACCAGGTGAGAAATTCGTGACTGTACCACCGCCACTCACAAACCAAACGCTTTTGCTATCGAGTTGGTGGAAGGGAATTTTTCCTAAAGGGAGATAGTGTATTTTCGCCTGTGGTAAGGCTTTTTCTGCCAGTTCTCTGAGATTTAAGGTAGCGATCGCTTGCTTTTGCCAATAGGAACCGAGAATATCGAAAACTTCTACCAAATAACTGCGGTTCTTACGAGCTTCGGCAAAAGCTGGGTATGAAGCCAGAAAGCTAAAATATGCTGATGCACTCAAGGTTAAACAGACTACTTCGGTGGAAGCGATCGCTGTTTCACAGGCGATATCGCGCAACAAACCAATTTCACCGATAATTTCCCCAGGTTGCAGTAATTTTAGGGTGATTGGCATTTGCGTCTGGGGATCGTATCCCAACAGCCGCACTTGTCCCTCATAAATGATCGTGATGCGTTCCGGAAGACTTTCTTTACCAATGATTTTCTGGCCTATGCGATAACGCCAGGCTTGCAGTTGTTCTGATAGATTAGCGATCGCTCCATCTGGCAACTGCTCAAACCCCTCTAGGGTGGTGAGAAATTCGGGAAAAGTGTTCTTAATATAAGTCATATAAAACAAGTTAAAGAGAGGAATTAAGTCAAAATATTAGGGAGTATCTCTTTTACTAACAGTGGCAGTGTTTGGTTTTATGCCAGCAGTGACAAGAGTTCTGTGGAATTCAGGCGTTTAAATATGTAAAAGCACAGAGGGTAAGTTCGTCTAATTGCAGACCTGTATTTATATCACACGGTTACGATTGTTATGCGTTTTTCAAAATAAAGCATACTGTAAATAGATTGAGGACAAGTTATCACTTGGTTAATACTACATAATTTATACAAAATTAAAATCAATATCTTAGTATTGCAGCTATGCAAGATGGATACTCATCATCAAACCAAAACACATAAACGTGGTTGTTAAATTTAGCGCTGCATATTTTACTTTATGATAATCAACATGAAAATATCACAGATGCTTTCCTAAGTAAATACCCTAATGAAAAATTATGTAATAAAAAAACTTTAAATTTCTGAATTATTTTTTACAAATTCTCGAATATAGAGATTGAGAATATCACTAATGGTGAAAAACAGGAGCTTTCCTCGTTAAACATCACCTATACCTAATTATGAAAGAATTCTCCATCACTTTTTTGCTAGCTTAATTTAATAAAAATTAACTGGAAAAGTAAAGGTGAAGATTTTTTCTCACCTTAGAGGAATCAACTATTAAATTTATGAAGGAAAGACAATAACTGCCTTCAGTAAATTTACTAATTTAATTAATAGCGAGTCCATTTAATCACCATGCATAAAATAACCTCATCCCGGTTGCGGCATGAGGTTGTTTAATTTTCCTAAGTAATTACTCGCCTTTGATACTAGGCAAGATTGGTACTCAAATTGACCTGCACAATCACATCGTTGTAATCTTTGTCACCACCATTTGCTAAATCTTCAAAACCAAAGGTATTATTTCCCAATAGCCGAATGTGATCTACCTTATCTGAGTTAGCACCCAAAAATGTGAAGTAAACATTTTTATTGGCATTGCCATTCAGAATCGCATCGGGTCTGCCATCCACAATAATAAATGGTGCAAACAGAGAATTCGGGCCGAAAGTGCCAGTATAATTTGCAGTACCTTGGTTGTCCACCGCCAAGTCAATGCCTCCAACACGCCCACGCACAGCGGCTTCGGCGTAACCAGCCTGGCCAATGAGAATATCTGCTGTGCCATCACCATTGGTGTCAATACCACCATTCTCATCAGTCACCTGATAGAAGCCGACAAAGTTATTGTAAGATGCCTCTCTGTTGACTTGAAACTCAGCTGTTATCGGTTGTGTCACACTCCGTAAATCAATCAGTTCGCCTTGATATTTGCCTTGCAGACCAGTACCCAAAGATACCTCTTGATTGGTTGGCTGAATATTCACTACCAAATTCTGGAAATTAAGAGAAAACCCTTCATCTTCTATGTTGTTATTTGTCGCTGAGGAAAAAAGCACACTTGAGAAGGGGGTTTTTCCAGACAGTACACCCTGAGTAGTACTGTTGGATACCAGATAAAATCTGAGTTTGGTATCAGAGTCGAATTCTAATATGTTTTTCAGGTCAGCAAGATTAAAACCATTAGGCAGATTGGCAAGAGCGGAGAAAACCACCTTTGAACGCAAAAGAGCCGCTTGCGTATAGCCTTCTGCACCAGGGGCTATGCCGTTAATCCTACCTTGTTCATCGTCAACAGTAAATACACTTAGTTCATTCACCTCTTTAGAGGTGTTGTTTTTTATCTTGACTGAGAGTTTTCCTTTATCACCTTTAATGTTCAGCTTAGTCTTGACACTAAAGATATCGCCTGTAATTTTTGTCACTACAGCAGTATCGTCAGCAACCGCAAGTTTAAACACATCACTGGTTTGCTCTCCAGCAATATCCTTAGCTGTGACTTTGATGTTCAAACTACCTACGTCCTCATTCTCAGGAGTACCACTGAACGTAAGGGTAGTAGGATTGAAGTTCAACCAAGTGGGTAGTAGGTCATCATTTTCCAGAGTTGCAGTGTAGGTGAGGATGTCTCCAACATCCGCATCACTAAAGGTGTCAGCTGGGACTGTAAAGTTGAAGAGTGTGTCTTCGGTAACTTGTTGGTCTGCAATTTCTTTTACCAAGACTGGAGGATCATTGACATTATTAACCGTGAGTTTAAACACATCACTGGCTTGCTCTCCAGCAACATCTTTAGCGGTAACTTTGATATTTAGACTACCTACGTCCTTATTCTCAGGAGTGCCACTGAAGGTACGGGTAGTAAGATTGAACTTCAACCCATTTGGCAGAGGTTCATCGTTTTCTAGAGTTGCAGTGTAGGTGAGGATGTCTCCAACATCCGCATCAGTGAAGGTGTCATCTGGGACAGTGAAGTTGAAGAGTATCTCTTCGGTGGCTTGTTGATCTACAATTTCTTTTACCAAGACTGGAGGATCATTGACATTATTAATCGTGATTTTAAACACATCACTGGCTTGATCTCCAGCAACATCTTTAGCGGTAACTTTGATGTTTATACTACCTACGTCCTTATTTTCAGGAGTGCCACTGAAGGTACGGGTAGTAGGATTGAACTTCAACCCATTTGGCAGAGGAGCATCGTTTTCTAGGGTTGCAGTGTAGGTGAGGATGTCTCCAACATCCGCATCAGTGAAGGTGTCATCTGGGACAGTGAAGTTGAAGAGTATCTCTTCGGTGGCTTGTTGATC
>NZ_JABXKL010000002.1:46096-160951 GCF_017114995.1 Nostoc sp. NMS9
AGGTGTCATCTGGGACAGTGAAGTTGAAGAGTATCTCTTCGGTGGCTTGTTGATCCTGAATTGCATTCGCTACCTCTGGAATACTTAGTACTGAAGCGTAGGCTGCCATTACTTCTGGCTCAAACGCCAGAGCAGGAACAATTGCCCCCGTAGAAACTTCCAGTTCCCAGTCACCACCTAATGCAGTACTCCCCGTTAAGTTATCAGACGCCGCTACTACTGCACCTGTCAATTCACTCAGGCGCTGTACAAATGCTTTACCTTGCTCTGTTTGCCCAACTTCGCAACCATACAATAGTAGTTGTGCATCTGCACTCAAAACATTTGCCCAGTCCATGAGTTGCCAAGCATAATGGTTGAGGGTTTCGTAGCTGAGTTGACTCTTCCCCAGGTAGACTTGCCCTGGTGCGCCGTGAGAAACAATGTGTAGGCTGTTGATTTTCCAATGAGTTGCCACCACTTGGCTAATTTGTTCAATGCCATTCTGGTCAGGATCTAAGACTACAACAGAGGTGTTCGGCAAGACACCTGCTACCAAACTTTGGTAGTTCTCAACCTGTGGGTCTATGAAAACCAGGTGAGTAGCAGGTATTTGCTCATACAAGTCTTGAGTTGACTGGGTAGCGATCGCGATGGTGTCTGACATAATTACTCTTATTAATTAATAGTTTTTTCGTTGCAGCCGTTGCGTGCTATATCCTGGAAATCACGTAGAAGCAGGATTTTTTTAGCATCGTGAAGGAGCCAATTATTAAACTTATATAAAAGGCTAATAGTTAACTTCAGTAAATTTACTGCCTAAACCTGCTGATCAATATTACCATTGCCATCGAAAATAGCATCAGGTCTGCCATCAATAATAATAAATGGTGCAAACAGAGAATCAGCTTTGAAAGTCCCGGTGTAATTTGCTGTCCCTTGCTTATTCACCGTCAAAAAATGCCTGCAACACCCCCATGCACAGGTTTAGGACTTATCCAAAGGCTTTATTGGCGATCGCATTTATACATAATATATAGTTGAAGTTATTACCCACGCATAAAACAACCCCATCCCGGAAGCGAGATGAGGTTGGAAAGCTATAACTAAAACAAAATTCAGAAATAACTTTGATCGTCTACTTAAATTCAAAGAGTGACAAGCAAAACAGACTTCATGTATGGCTTATACCAATTCTGTATAAAGATGCGCCAAATTATATAAATTATATAAGGAACGAACCGCAAAGGGCGCAAAGGACACAAAGGAAGAAAGAAAATTTGGCGCAGCCTCACAAAGAAATGGTATTAGAGACTTAAGTTTTGTACCTCACTGAGTGAAATATTCTTATAAGTCTAAAAAGATTTAGATTTCTGCAATAATTTGATCTATGCAAGCCTTCATTTTGTCAGACACAGATCGTACATAGGGTTCTTTAAAAATGGAATTATGAATCCCAGAAATATCATAGATATCCACTCCCCCTAATGCCAATTTACCCCAACCCATTTTGGCATCAGCCTCCCGTTGTCCAACTACAAGACCATCTTCTGTTCGGAATATGGTTGCTCGACCGGAGTAAACTGTTAGAATATATTTTCTGAGCGCTTGTCTGATGGCCTCTTCCACCATGTATTTGCGGCTGGAGTAAGGTAAGGGGCGTCTGATAATCAGGTGAAAGTGAAAGACAATCCGCCAGAGTATCTCTTTGATCTGATACTTAAGCCGCTCTGTATTTCCTTTTACTTGCTTAATAACATAGTTAAATGCAATTTCTAAAAGACTCTTCCAATTGTGAGAGGCTGGTTTTTGCAATGGTAAAGATTCAGTATTTATTGAGCCATAGGTATCAAATAAAACCAGCAAAGCTACTTTCTTACCTTGCATGGCCAATTGCCGAGCCATCTCGTAAGCAATTATACCCCCAGAGGAGTATCCGCCAATTAAATAAGGCTCATGGGGCTGAATAGTCTGGATTTGTTGAATGTAGTGTGCTGCCATCTTTTCAATCCGGGTATATGGAAGCTGTTTTCCATCTAACCCTTTTGGTTGTAGTCCATAAAATGGTTGATCCGATCCTAAATGCACTGCCAATTCACGGAAACGCAGAACTTCTCCACCCAAACCATGTACACAGAAAAAAGGAGGTCTAGAACCGTTGGGCTGAATAGCTACTAAAGATGACCAAGGAATTGATTTTTCAGACTTGATATCATCTATTGGTGCCGCCGCAACCCCAGATTTGGAGCATCTTTCTCGCTCAACAATATTAGCTAATTGCTCAATAGTTGGGGCTTGCAAGAGGATAGATAGAGCTAAGTTTTTGCCTGCAATCTTTTCAATCTCAGAAAACAGACGTACTGCCAGCAGTGAGTGTCCACCCAAATCAAAAAAGTTGTCTGTTATTCCAATCGGATGAATTCCTAAAACATTTTCCCAGATTTCTGTTAATTGAAGTTGTAATGGATTTTCTGCTGTAGCAAATATTTTTTCTATTTTAGAATTAGTTGGATTAAACGCAGATAAGGCTTTGCGATCAACTTGACCATTAGCATTCAATGGTAGAGAATCAACTATGAAAAAGGCAGAAGGCAACAAATGTTCAGGTAACTTTTGCTGGAGAAAACTCAGTAGTTGCTTACTTCCAAAAGTCTCCCCTTCTTTAGGGACAACATAAGCAACTAAACCTTTATCCCCAGGAACATATTCTTTGGCAATCACCACAGTTTTTTGCACGCCTGGATATTGACCCAAAATTGTTTCAATTTCAGCCAACTCAATGCGAAAGCCGCGAATTTTTACCTGATTGTCTAAGCGGCCCAGAAACTCAATATTGCCGTCACTTAAGTAGCGTCCTAAATCACCAGTTCTGTAAAGGTATGCCCCAGATTCGCTGCTAAAGGGATTGGGGATAAATTTCCCAGATGTTAATTCGAGACGATTAAAGTAGCCTTGGGTAACACCGATACCGCTGATGTAGATTTCACCAGTTACGCCAATAGGGAGGAGTTGCGATCGCCGATCGAGAATGTAGATTTGGGTATTGGCGATCGCTTTTCCTATAGGAATTTCTGACCGAGTGTTACTGGCTTCAGTTGCAGTTTCCGGATCGTAAACCGTTGCAGTTAAAGTTGTTTCTAGCGATCCATAAGCATTCAGCCAGCGTACTTGCTTGCCAAGTTTTTCTACCCAAGTTAGATAAGCATGGCGTGAGACTTTTTCACCACCAACCATAACTAAGCGCAAGCTGGCTGGCAAGGTTTGTGGAGATACAGATGGCTCTTTAACTAACTCATACCAAAAAGCAGTAGGTAAATTGACAACGGTAATCTGTTGTTGAGCAATAAATGGGAAAAACTGCGTCGTCGAGTTTTGTAGCTCTTGAGACTGGAGAACTGTGGTAGCACCAGTAATCCAACTGGGGAAAAGTGATTCAAGGAAAGTATCGCAGCTGATACTAGGTATAAGTAGTAGGCGATCGCTCTGGTTCAACTCCCAAGTTTCGCTAATTGCCAAGCTGTGGCTGACAAGATTACGGTGGGTAATAGCTATACCGTTGGGTTTTCCATTGCAGCCGGACACATACATTACACAGGCGAGAGTCCGAACTGTGCCATAACTTTCTGGATTTTCAGTCACGTGTACGGCAATAACTTCCCAATCACTATCCAAACAGATAGCTTGTGCCTGATGCTCAGAGAGATTCTGAACCAATGAGCTTTGGGTTAACACCAAAGATATTTGGGCATCTTCTAAAATGACAGCCAGACCATCTTGCCCAGATGTCGGAGCAATCGGTACGTAAGTTCCACCGACTTTCAAAATACCCAACAGCCCCACAATCATCTCCAGGGAAGGCTCTAGATAAAGACCGATGAGTACCCCCGATTCTACCCCTAAAGTTTGCAGATAGTAGGCTAGTTGATTTGCCCGCTGGTTAAGTTCCTGATAAGTTAGTTGCTGATTTTCAAAACTTACTGCAATATTATTTGGAGTTTCTTTAGCTTGAGTTTCAAACCACTGATGAATACAAGTATCCTGGGGATAATCAGCTTGTTTGCTACTCCACTCAACTAACAATTGATGTTGTTCAGGTGCTGTCAACAGGGGTAATTCAGCAATCGGCCGATCAAGATTAGCAACAATACCTTCGAGTAAAGTTTTGAAGTGTCCCAACATCCCCTCTATTGTACTGGCATCAAACATCTCGGCATTGTAATCAAATACCATACCCAAACCATTATCTTGTTCCCGCAAGACCAATGTCAGATCGTATTTGGTCTTGCCATGATAGATGTAGCCAAATAGAGATGTGATAGTCAAATCAGGTAGTTGCACTGATGCCATGCCACGACCATTTGACCAAGGAGGATTGAGGGAGAATTTTACTTGGAACAGGGGCGAACTATTGCGACTTCGCTGTTCTGGTCTAAGTTCTTCAATTAGCTTTTCAAAGGGTAGGTCTTGATGGGTATAAGCTTCTAAACAATCCTTACGCACTCGGTCTAATAATTCTCGGAAAGTTGGGTTAAGAGCAAAGTTACTCCGTAGTACAAGAGTATTAGAAAAAAATCCAATCAGCCCCTCGGTTTCAACTTGTCCTCGACCTGCACTTGCAAAGCTAATTAGTAGGTCTTCTTGTCCAGAATAACGGTAGAGCAATAGTTCAAATGCTGCCAGTAGAGTCATGAACAGGGTGACACCCCATTTTTGACTCAGGTCTTTCAGGGCATGGTTCAGCGCCTTTGATAGCAGTAGGGCCGCGCGATCGCCTCGATAGGTTTGCACACTTTGAGGACGGGGGCGATCGTAAGGTAACTCAATGATCGGTAAATTGCCTTCTAACTTTTGCTTCCAGTAGTTTACCTGTGACTCTAAAACCTCTCCCTGAAGCCATTGATATTGCCAATTGGTAAAATCAGCATACTGTACTGGTAAGGGAGTTAAAGGAGAAGCTTTTCCCACCGACAATGCTTTATAGATGGTAGTGAAGTCTTGATAGAACAGATCGGACGAAGCTCCATCACAAACTATGCAGTGCATATTCCAAATTAGCAGATGCTCGCGATCGCTTAACTGGAGCAGTAACACCCGCAAAATCGGTCCATTACCTAAATCGAAGGGTTGATGAGCTTCTTTAGTTGCTAGTAGGTGAGCTTCCGCCTCTCGTTGTTCATCTGGTACTTGCCGCAAGTCAATTATTGGCAATGTCAAGGAAACATCGGTAGCAATGACTTGAGTAGGCTTGCCATTCACTGCTGGAAAAGTTGTCCGCAGGACTTCATGGCGACGGACGACTTCTCTCAAACTTTCCTTTAAGACAGCAACATTGAGATTCCCTGTAAAACGCACGACAACTGGCATATTATTTGAGGAACTATCAGGTTCAAACTGATGGAGGAACCATATCCGTTGCTGACCAAAGGAAAGCGGTAAGTTACCATTCCGTTCACAAGCGACAATTGGGGGAATCTGTGAACTGGCGGCTGTGTTAATTTGTCGGAGAAAGTTGATGATTTCGGCTTTTTGAGTTTTTAACTCGGTTAGCAATTCTGGTGTGAGACTATCTTTTGCGGCCCGATAGCGTAAGCGTTCGCCCTCTAGCCAAAGTTTGACATCGCGCTGACGTAGCTCAGATAGTAGTTCATCTAATGTTTTCATAGCTCACCTTCCTCGTAATCATCAGCTGTTTCACTCTCAGCAGCTTGAACACCTTGGGTTGCCCACCGCAGAGTTTCCACTCGTTCAGCCAAATCCGCTACCGTTGGTAATTCAAATAAATTGGACATCAAAATTTCTGCTTGCAAAGCTTGGCGCACTCGAGAAACCACTTGAATTCCTAGTAGAGAATATCCACCCAATTCAAAAAAGTTGTCGTTAATCCCAACTTGCTTGACATTAAGAACCTGCGCCCAGATATCTGCTATCTGCTGTTCAATGGGAGTGCGGGGCGCTACATAATTTGCCTCCAGTTCTGGGCGGGAAGCATCTGGCTGTGGCAATGCCTTGCGATCGACTTTGCCATTGGGGGTTAACGGCATAGCTTCTAGTGCCATAAAGATTGTTGGCACCATAAAGTCAGGAAGTTGTTGTTTCAAAAATCGACGCAATTGCGAAATCACTTCCAAGCTATCTTGACCAGTTTCAGCAACAATATAACCGACTAAACTAGTCTCATTAGGAGTGTCTTCTCGAACAATAACAACGGCTTCTTTTACTTCTGGATGTTGCAAGAGTGCGGTTTCAATCTCACCCAATTCTATGCGGAAACCACGTAATTTTACCTGATAGTCGATACGACCCAAGTATTCAATATGTCCATCTGGTAAATAACGAGCTAAATCTCCAGTTTTGTATAAGCGCGATTTAGGGTTTGGGCTAAAGGGATTAGAAATAAATCTTTCAGCAGTAAGTTCAGGACGATTTAGATATCCTCTTGCTAATCCTTCGCCACCAATATACAACTCACCTGATATACCAATGGGAACGGGTTGTAAATGGGAGTCTAAAATGTAAGTTTGCGTATTAGCTAGAGGGCAACCAATGCTTATTGGTTTATTTGTCGTTGTCACCTTGTAGCCTGTTGACCAAATCGTTGTTTCTGTAGGCCCGTAGAGGTTCCACAGACAAGCTCCCTTCGGTAATAATTGATTTGCAAGGTCTCTAGGTAAGGCTTCGCCTGTGGAAATCATCTTCAGTTGAGGACTACCTTGCCATCCGGCTGCCAGTAATAGCCGCCAAGTAACTGGTGTCGGTTGCATAAAGGTTGCCCCGGAGGTGGTTAGGGCTTTTAACAGTTGAGTACCATCAGCCGCAACTTCACGGCTCACCAACACCAACTTCGCACCTACAGACAGAGGTAGAAAAATTTCTGAAACGGCAATATCAAAGGATAGGCTAGTAACAGAGAGGAGAGTATCCTCAGCGGTTAAACCGGGTTCTTTAGCGATCGCATTTAGGAGATTAACAGCACTCTGATGTTGAATTTGAACGCCTTTCGGTTGACCTGTCGAGCCAGATGTATAGATGACGTAGGCTAAGTTATTGCCAGTGACGTTATGTGTAGGGTTATCCAACCCATAATCTCTGGATTGCCAGTTGTTATCAAGGCAAACAATCTCTGCTTGATGGTTGGGTAGCCCCGATTTTAGCTTCTCCTGCGTTAGTAGCACTGATACTTGAGCATCTTGCAACATGAAAGCTAAACGTTCTTGAGGATAAGCATAATCTAATGGTACATAAGCTCCCCCGGCTTTGAGAATGCCTAAAACTCCTATAACCATTTCCAAACTGCGCTCGACACACAGGCCAACTAGAACTTCTGACCCGACTCCTAAGCTTTGGAGATAATGGGCTAGCTGATTGGCTCGCTGATTCAGTTCGCGGTAGCTAATTTGTTCATTTTCAAAAACTACAGCGATCGCATCTGGAGTCTTCTCCACTTGAGTTTCAAACAGCTGGTGAATGCAGATATCTTCGGGATAAGCTGTTTGAGTATTGTTCCATGTTGCTAATAACTGTTGCTCAACTGCTGGCAAAATTGGCAATTTAGCAATAATTTGATTAGGGTTAGCAACTATGCCCAATAACAAAGTTTCAAACTCTGCCATCCGGCGGCGGATAGTATCAGCGTCAAATAAATTAGTGTTGTACTGACATTCTAGGATAAGTTCACCATGCAATTCCGTAGCATTGATAAACAGTTCAAAATTCTCGAATGCGCGGGGATTGGAGAAAAATTCTACCTCTAAATCGATAAAGGGAAGTCGATCGCTGTCTAAGGCTTGATCGACATTAAATATAATTGGTACTAAGGGAATGCGGCTAGAATCCCGTGGCAATACTAATTTTTTGACCAGACTACCAAAGGTAAATTGTTGATGGTCATAAGCATCTAAGACAGCTGAACGCCGCGTTTGCAAGTAGTCGCTGAAAGATTTTTCGCCATTAATCTGGCTACGCAAGGGTAATAAATTTACACAGTGACCTACGAGATTATATTGCCCTAAAGCAGCTTGTCCGGCGGCTGGAATACCAACAACCAAGTCGTTTTGTCCTGTGAGACGGTGTAGCCAAACCTCAAATCCTCCCAGGATGGTGGTCATAAAGCTACAACCGAGTTTTGTTCCTAGTTGTTTCAGGTTGGCAACTAGTTCAGAATTTAAATGCCAATCTTCGCGGGCGGCATTAAAGGTTCTGAGTGGGGGACGAGGGCGATCGCTAGGGAAATCCAGTATAGGTACAGAGTCAGCGAATTGTTCCAACCAATATTTTTCTGTGGCGATCGCTTCTGGACTATCTGCCTCTTCTTCCTGCAAAATCGCATATTCACTTAAGTAGTCTGGTTCTTCTAATTCAGGAACAATACCCTGTTGCAAGCCAGAATAAAGTTTACCCAAATCTGGCATCAGCACTGCCCAAGACCAACCATCACAAATAATATGATGGGCTGTCAAAATAGCTAGATGCTCCTGCGGCTGCAATTTAACAATTTTTCCCCGAAATAGCGGCCCATGTTCCAAATCAAAAGGTTGCTCTACCTCTTGTCGCCAGATACTAACTAATTTTTCCTGTTGTTCCTGTGGTTCCAGGTTAGAAAGTTCAATAATAGGAATTTCAATTTGTCGAGAAGCAACAATGCAGAGTGTATTGCCATCGGTACTAAAAGTTGTCCGTAGTGCTTCATGACGTTGTACTAATTTTTCCACCGCAGACTGGAAAACTTTGACATCAAGTTCGCCTTTTAGTCGCAGAGATTGAGACTCGTTATAAGCACAATTGGCAGCATCGCCCATTTGCACAGAAGCCCAAATTTCTTTTTGTGATTCTGTGGCGGGGGCGGTTAGAAGTAATTCTCCATCTGCAAATGGATCAAAATCAACCGCAGTTAATGTCGATTGGTAATCTACAGGTGATAAGGTCATAAAACTCTATTATTTTCTCAGTTTATTGAATGTGGATAAATCTCAATCTTTTTTAAAATTACTGACTTTGAATACATTGTTTACCTAAGATTGTAGACTTTAAATAATTACGTGCTGGGACTTCTACAAATCTATATGTCAATGATGCCGCCAATAAGACAATCATAAGAAATACTCCTAAAGATGTCAATGATTGATATTCTGTAAATTCTTTGCCAAAAACATCGTGAAATTTATAAATCCAGAAGATTTTTAACAATTCTTGAATAAACCAATGAACCATATAAGTTGAGTAAGATATAGTCCCGATATATAGCATTAAGCCTGAATTTAAAAACTTTGATATTACACTATTATTGTTGATAGATACAGATAAAATTAGTAAAGAAAAAGCTGGTAAAATTAGCCAATCATGAAGGTTACGAAAATCATGCCAGTAGTAATGCATAATCATAATTATCCAAGTTATAGCTATAATTGCCAGTAAATTAAGATTGAAATACTTTTTATAATTACCTCTATGGTAAACTTTGTAAGTTATAATTCCAAGTATGCATTCTAGCCCACATCTAGCTATCGAAGGTATGCCAATAATAGTATCTAAATTGCCACGGGTAAAGGTGATTAGTAGTAATATACTAAAGAGAGTACAACTATAAACTATCAAATCAGTTTTGTGGTTATTTTTTAACAAAATTAATAATAAAAATGGAAATATACAGTAAATAAAAAACTCTACGCTAATTGACCAAGACGGCTCATTCCAATAGGTATTACACCATAATAAAGGTGGACATTTTAGGTCGAATGCTTGGAGAAGAAAAATATTGGCAAAAAGAGCAGTTAAGTTAAATTTACCAGTAAAAGCAGAAGTATTTAGGAAAAGTAATTTGACAATCTCTAATCCAATAAATAGAGAAACAATAAATATATGCAGAGGATAAATTCTAGCAAAACGCGAGAATAAATATGAACGATAGTTCTTTAAACTTACTTTTAAATAAAAAATCTCTGCATAAACGTGGGTCATGATAAAACCACTCAAAATAAAGAAAAAGTCAACCCATAAATATCCATTTTTAAAAAAATTACTATAGGCTGATAAAGTTGAACCTGTTTTCGGTAAACCGTAGTAAGAAAAATGGTGTATAACAACAACCAAGGCTGCAATACCACGTAAAGAAGTGAGCGATTTGATGTGTTTATACATTGATATTTTTGGTTTTAGTTTCTACCTATAGCAATCCTATTTGAGTTGTGAAAATTATTTTTTAACGTAGATGCGTAGTTGCTTGCTGTCGTCTACAATGAATGATGTAACGTTGCATAAAAACAAGCTACGCGGAGCGTTTAAAATAGAAGATTTCACAAATGATTTAGAATTGCTATAGAACACCGATTCAGTATACAGGCTAATTCATAATTAATTATTTGAAAAAATTTAGATTTTTTTCATAATCTTGTTAGAAAATTGCTTTAACCTTCCCTCAATAGATTTGAGTCTTAATACACCAGAGCGCAGTATCATAAATTTACTTTTAGGTCGGCGATCGGATAGAAGACTCAGAGCAAAAATTTTGAGTCGGTCTTTCAAAGCAGATTTACCTGGTGGAGTGGGTTCCAATCCCAGTCTGCGTAAATAACTGTTGACTTGATATATTCTGGCTTTGAGATCGTAAGGTCGCAGATAGAAGAGGATACTCAAAGCTACAGAGACATTATTATTATTTTTGGCCCAATGGGGTGCCAGTATTGGATGATGGAGTCCCTTGCCTGGTTGCAAATGGTAAACTCTTGCTTTACTCTGATTCTCCTCTCTATAATTTGCTACGTTCAGGTCGCCTACATAAAATTTTTCAATTTCCTCTTCGCTCAGTACAGAACGATCGTTTTGATTGAAAAGGCTCATATCTTTCTCGCCCTGAATTTGAAACAGGAAATTCAACTCACTATCGATATGGTAAGGTGTAATAGAATTTGGAGAACCAATAAAGATGTAAGCACCTAGCCATGTCATTTGCTTCCGAAGGGGTTTACCTGTAAGAGTTTCAAGTTCAGTTATAATCTGGTTGACCAAGGCAGCATATTCTGGGTCTACTTGAACATCTTCAAGCATGACCCAAGAATCCGATTCTCCAATATGTGCGATCGCCTCATTAATTTGCTTAATTCCAGGTCGCTGATTCCACTTTTGCTCAACAGGGACTTTGCTGATATAAGACTGGATTTTATTTGTTCTACCCTGACTTAGCATAGTATTTGCAAGCTCAACTAAGCGGGGGATTGAAAACAAAGGATGTCCCGCAAGATTATGCGAAAACATGAAGTGCGAAGAGTTGAAATTTTCCCGAAAGTTTGAAAGATCAGTTTCAATGATTTGTTCAGGAAGGTTCAGATCGGACTTAATAAAACTCGGTTCAAGTAGATTATCAACTGACATACAAAACCTGGATGGATGAGTATTTACTATTTGCAAAAATTACTGACGCTCACTACACTTTCTATGCACTTGATTTTTTAAAGCACTTCAGGAAACACTTGCGACTTGTAAATATTTCCCAGGACGCTCGATATCGGGGATATACCAGGCGGGGTTTCCTTGGGGATCTCGTCCTAATTTGGCATCAGGTTGCGGAGGACGATTACGTAAACTGTTATTGGTAATTTCGCGGTTTGTTACTTCTATGGGCGGTGCAGACAAGAAGCCAGCAGACTGCATTTCGGCAATACTTTCTTTAAAGGCTGCCATTACGAAAGCGAGATCGGCTTCGGAATGGGCTGTCGTCAAGAAGCAAGGACGGTGATCCCAAGTATGCACTCCCTTATCCCGCATCAAGTAAAACAGTAAATCTCCGTAGGGAAACTCTGGTAAAGACTTCACCATAAACAGTGAACCGAAATTATAAGCTGTGAACGGTGCTTGAACTTGCTGGAAATAACCCATGAGTTCCGCTACAAACTTATCGGTTCTTGCATTAAGATTTTGCTGCAAGCTGGGGCCACTCTTCTGCAAATGCTGAAGTACTGCTTTCGCGGCTGCTAATGCTAAAGGATGGCGGACGAAGGTGCCGGCGAAGTAAGTCACGCCTACTTCTGGAACGGAGTCATCACCAAACTGCCAAAACCCACCATCTAAAGCATCCATATATTGCGATTTGCCAGCAATAACTCCAATCGGTAGTCCACCGCCCACAATCTTGCCGTAGGTTGCTATGTCTGCCTTGATACCAAAATGCGCCTGAGCACCACCTGGATGAATTCTGAATCCGGTAACGATTTCATCGAAAATTAGGGCAATACCAGCTTCTGTCGTGAAATCACGCAATTGCTGGAGGAATTCTTTGGGCTGGTATTCAGGGCGACGGCTTTGCACAGATTCCACCATCACTGCTGCTAACTCATCAGCCCGACTTCTGAGGATTTCTAGAGACTCAGGCGAATCGTAGTCTACTACCAAAATGTTCTCTACCATTTCGGGTGGGATACCAGGAGCAGCAGGAATTGACCGGAGTTTTTTTGTACCCCGAACAATTACTTCATCCAAAATACCGTGATAAGCTCCAGAAAAAATGGCAATTAAGTTACGCCCTGTGATGGTGCGTGCCATCCGCATCGCTCCCAGCACTGCTTCTGAACCTGTGTTGCAAAAGGCTGCTCGGTCAAAGTTGGTCAACTCACACATTAGCTTTGCCACTTCTCCAACTAAGGGAGTTTGCGGCCCAATTTCCATACCGAGTTTGAGTTGTGCTTCAATTGCTTCGGTAATGAAAGGTGGCGACCAACCAAACAAATTCAAGCCAAAGCCATTGCTTAAATCGACATATTCATTGCCATCAACATCCCAAAGTTTAGAACCTGATGAACGAGACACCACGATGGGATAAACCATCTCTTTCATTGTCGGGTTAAACCCAGAAACAGTTCTTGGGTCTGCCAAGTAAGGGCGATGAGTTTGAGTATATTCTTTGGATTTTTGAGTCCGTTTTGTATATCTTTGGATAATTTTGTCTAGATGAGTGCGTTGTTGGGCTGTCAGAGTTTTAGTCTGGGTCTTTTCAATTCGAGCAGCCGCACCAAATGCCTTTTTAGCACCATTTGACTCGTTATCTACTGATGCTTGTGATTCTTTGCTGGTTTGGGTTGGGGGCATAGATACAGCGTTTTGTGGCTTGACACCATTATTTTGAGATGTCGCCGCAGGTACAACTGGGACTGTTAGAGATTGGCTGTTATTACCCAATAGCGCCAATTGCTGGCTCATGATTTGTAGCTGCTGATTAATCACACTTTCTAGGACGCTACTAGATGCAGCAGGTTGCGGGGAAATTTGAGGTGCAGATCCATTTGTATGAACTTCATGCACTACCAAAGTGGGTGATGTGGTTGCAGGTGCTGGTAATGGTGCTTGTGGAATGGGGTCTGCAACGGTTTCTGTTAATCCTAATGCGGATAAAGTTTCGGGAGACAAGGCTGAATTGATAAAGTCAGCCAGTGTTCCTAAATTGGGGTAAATTTCTAGTAACTGCCTAAGTGTTACCTTGACTTTAAATTTTTTCTTCAAAGCTAATCCGATTTGCGTTAGAGATAAGGAATCTAATCCCATTTCTAAAAATGTTGTCGAGTCGTCAATACTAGCAATTTCCAATCCTGATGTTTCTTCAATAATTTCTTTGAGCAGGGGAATAAACTTTTGCTGAGGGGATGTTGTCATAGTTTGGGTCTTTTCTAATAATTGGGGATTTAAAAGTTTGGGAGTTGCTGCACGATTGGGATGAGGTGGAGGATCAATCCAGAAGCGTTGGCGTTCAAAGGGATAGGTAGGCAGAGGAATTCGTTGTCGCGTTTCACTTTGATATAAGTTGCTCCAGTCAATAGATACTCCTGCTAACCACAGTTGTCCTATTGCCTTGAGTAATGCCGTCCATTCGGCTTCGTTCTCAGCGTTATCACTCAGAGAAGGAATCGCAATCTGTTGTTTAATATCTTTTGCTTGTTGGCGGGCTAAGGTCGTAGTTGTGATTCGCGGCCCTACCTCTAACAGTAGGCGTTCTGGCTGCTGCCATAGGGTTTGTACGCCCTCTGCAAATCGCACAGTCTGACGTAGATGTGTAGCCCAATACATCGGATCGGTTGCTTGCTGGGCTGTAATCCAGTCAGCGGTAACTGTGGAAACAAAGGGAATTTGGGGTGGCGATAATTTAACCTTTCCAACTACCTCAGCAAAGGGGGCTATGATGCTATCCATCATCGGGGAGTGGAAAGCGTGGGAGGTGTGTAAATGGCGACAGATAACTTCTTCGCTTTCAAGTTGTTTTTGCAGAACTGCGATCGCCTCTGTGGGGCCAGAAACTACACACAAGGAAGGGCCATTAATTGCGGCGATCGCTAGTTCTGCACTCAATCGCGGCTCTACCTTTTTGGCTGGTAGGCGCACTGAGAGCATAGCCCCTGCGTGTAACTCCCACATTAAGCGACCGCGAGTTGCAACCAACATCAGCGCATCTTCTAAGGTGAATACACCCGCTATACAGGCGGCGACAAATTCACCAATACTGTGGCCAATCATGGCTTGGGGTTTGACTCCCCAACTTTGCCACAGCTGCGCTAAAGCGTATTCAATAACGAATAATGCTGGTTGGGTAAAGCAGGTTTGCCGCAGGGAGATAGCCGCAGTTTCGCGATCGCTCAGTGCGGGATACATGATTTCTCGTAAATCCCTGCCCAGTAAAGGCTTAAGCATTTCAGCACATTCATCTACTGCTTCCTGAAACACAGGTTCGCGGTTGTAGAGATTCAGTCCCATGTTCACATATTGCGATCCTTGTCCGGGGAACATGAAGACAACGGCTGGATTGCGGATTTCTGTATGACGGGTATTTACTTGATTTGGATCTAAAGATTGTAGTGCTGCGATCGCATCTGTGATATCGTGACAAACTATACTGCGTCGGTAGTTAAAAGCTTTGCGCCCGCGCTGTAAAGTATAAGCTACATCAGCTAAGTTAATTTCGGCATTGTACTGTAAATGCTGCTGTAAATTAGCTGTTGCAGCCTCTAAAGCTTGACTAGTTTTTGCCGAGAGCAACAATAGCTGCTGTGGGCGAGAAGATCCTGAACTTTGGATTTGTGGCGCTTCTTCTAGCACAATATGAGCATTAGTACCGCCGACACCAAAAGAACTTACACCAGCTCGTCGCAAAGTTTTACCCTCCGACCATTCAGCTAGTTTGGTATTTACATAGAAGGGGCTATTGGCAAAGTCAATCTTGGGGTTGGGAGCCTCAAAATTTAAACTAGGTGGAATCTTTTTATAATGCAGAGCAAGAGCAGTTTTTATTAACCCTGCTACTCCAGCCGCCGCAACTAAATGTCCGACATTGCTTTTAAGAGAGCCGATCGCACAAAATTGTTTAGCATCTGTATGCACCCGGAATGCTTGCGTCAGCGCTTCAATTTCAATCGGGTCGCCTAAAGGTGTAGCTGTGCCGTGAGCTTCAATATAAGAGATGGTTTCTGGGTGAAAGTTAGCATAAGCTTGTGCCATTGCAACGGCCTCTGCTTGTCCGTCTACACTGGGAGCGGTAAAGCTTACCTTATCAGCGCCGTCATTATTGATACCAGAACCTCGAATTACAGCATAGATGCGATCGCCATCATTGAGTGCATCTTCTAAACGCTTGAGGACAACCACTCCTGCGCCATTGTTGAACATTGTGCCCTGAGCGTTGGCATCAAAGGGATGACAATGCCCATCTCCAGAGAGCATACTGCCTTCTTGCGCCACATAACCGCTGTTTTGGGGTGTAGTCATAGATACACCACCAGACAAAGCTAAATCGCACTGATAGCTGGTTAAGGCTTGGCAAGCCTGAATGACTGCTACCAAAGAAGTGGAACAGGCTGTATTGACGCTGACGGCTGGGCCTTTGAGGTTGAGTTTGTAAGCTGCACGGGTGGTTAAAAAGTCTTTTTCATTGGCTAACATTGTCTGGAACTCACCGATGCGATCAACAATTTCCATACGTCCAGAAATGTGGTTAGCAAAATAAGTATTTTGACCACAACCAGCGTACAAACCAATCAAACCCTCAAAAGACTCTGATTCATAACCAGCATTTTCCAGGGCTTCATAAACCAACTCTAGGAAAACTCTAGCCTGTGGGTCCATAACTACAGCTTCTAGCGGATTAATGCCAAAGAAGGCAGCATCAAAGGTTTCGCCCCCAGGAATGATTCCTCTAGCTTTTACATAGCTAGGATCTTTGCAAAGGTTCGGATCAATACTAGGATCTAGTTCTTCATCTTGAAAGAAAGTCGTTGATTCTAATCCCTCACAGAGATTGCGCCAAAATTCATCGACATTTCTAGCGCCAGGAAATCTTCCTACCATGCCAATAATGGCAACACCATCAATAGGATCTTGGTTATCGGATGCTTGGATATTTACCATTGCTTAAACACTTTGTTGATGATTACGGCGACGAGTCCGAGCTGCTTGTTGGCGTTGGGCGCGATTTTGCAGCTTGTCAGAAGACGGTTGGCTGTTCTGGTTTGAATGCAAATACTTTGCTAAAGAGCCAATTGTTGAATACTGAAATAGCTTCACAGCAGGTAGCTCAATACCAAGTTCCTGTTTTACTCGCGCAGCAACTTGGAGAATTGAGATTGAAGTTGCTCCCAAATCAAAGAAATTATCATCAATCCCAACGCGATCGATTTTGAGCAGTTCGGATAAAATCCCTACAAGCAGACGTTCTAAATCTGTTTGTGGAGCAAGGTAGGCTTGTTCCAGTTGCGGACGTTCTCTACTTGGTGCTGGCAATTTATGTCTATCTACTTTGCCATTTGCAGTCAAAGGCAGTGACTCTAACACCAGAAATGTTGATGGCATCATGTAATTAGGTAGTCGCTGTTGTAAGAAACTACGTAATTTATTGTGCGTATATCCACTGTTATAGTGAGGAACAATATAAGCTGTCAACTGCTTTTCACCTGCTTCATCCTGACGAGCTAAAACGACAATTTCCCGAACGTCAGGATGTTGTGCGATTTCCCGCTCAATTTCCCCTAGCTCAATTCTGAAACCGCGAATTTTTACCTGATTGTCAATCCGACCTAAAAACTCAATATTTCCATCTGGAAGATAACGAGCTAAATCTCCCGTTTTGTAAAGTCGCGTTGTTAAATTGTTATCAAATGAGTGACAAATGAATTTTTCGGCAGTTAGGTCAGGGCGGTTTAAATAGCCTCTAGCTAATCCATCACCACCAATGTACAATTCACCAGCTTCTCCAATTGATACTGGTTGGAGGTTGTTATTTAATATATAAACTTGGGTGTTAGCAATTGGACGACCAATAGGAATAGAAACATCTGGTTGTAGTGGTGCTGTTATAGGATGGCAGCAGGTAAAAGTTGTATTCTCAGTTGGGCCATAGCCATTAATTAGCTGACAGTTCTCTACTGTTTGGAGAAATTTCTGTACATGGGAAACAGATAAGACATCACCACCTGCTAAAAGTTGACGTAAGGATTTTAAAGCATCAATTTTTTCATCCACTATCAGGTGGAATAAACCGGCTGTCAGCCAAAGAGTAGTAACTTGGTATTGCTGAATAATCTGCCCTAATTCTTCTAAAGACGGTGTATTAGGAGGGTAAATTACTAGCCGCCCACCATTAAGTAAACAACCCCAAATTTCAAAAGTGGAAGCATCGAAGGAAATAGGAGCAAGTTGCAGAATTACTTCTTCAGGCGTGAGTTGAGCATAATTAGTTTCTTTAACTAACCTAACTACACCACGATGGATAACGCTAACACCTTTGGGTGTACCTGTAGAACCTGATGTATACATGACATAAGCCAAGTTATCAGCAGTGACATTAGTGCTTAGGTTATCTTTTTTATTTTGGGTGATTGTATTCCAATCTACGTCTAGGCAAATTACAAATGCTGTGTGAGTAGGTAATTTGGCAACTAGTTCTTTTTGAGTTAATAATACAGATACCTGGGTATCTGACAGCATGAAAGCTAAACGTTCTTGTGGATACCCTGGATCTAATGGTACATAAGCTCCACCTGCTTTAAGAATAGCTAAAAGTGCTACAACCATTTCTAAGGAGCGCTCTATGCAGATTCCTACAAGAATTTCTGTTCCTACCCCTAGTGATTGTAGATATTTTGCTAGTTGATTAGCACGACTATTCAAATCTCTATAGGTGAGATGCTGATTATTAAAAATTAGTGCTACAGCATCAGGTGTTTTCTCTACTTGTGCTTCAAACAACTGATGAATACACGCTTGTTGAGGATAATCAGTTTGAGTATGATTCCACTCTATTAGTAGTTTTTTTTCGGATTCTTTCAAAATAGGTAATGTTAAATTATCTCGTTCTAAGTTGTTTTCTGATAATGAAGTTTGACTATTAGTCACCAGTAATTCATTTTTATTTTGAGCCAATGAATTAGTTATTAGTTTCATCTTGAAATTAAAGCAGAAATACTTGTATAAATGAGTAACAAGGAATTGAGTGTATTTAAATTTAAGAGGATATTGTTATTTTCCGCATTTAGAGAAACAGACAAAATAAAAACTAGCAAAGCGTTTTTATATGTTTGAATAGTAGTGTTTTCACTTAAATATTATGGTTATATTGTTAGCTTTGAAATTATATTAAAAGACTAATTTCACAACAAATTATGCCGCAATCCGACAATATTTGTGTGAAAGGGCACTGACTCAAGATTTAGTTCTCTTATTTTGACCTATTTCCTCAAAATCGTAGTTAGTTTCAATACATCTTCATTGAAAATTAAAACTTTAGAGATGTTTGCAATGGGAATATTAACTGTACGTAGACTTATTTTCAGATAACAAGAATAATTAATACCTTGAGGAACAAAAAATACAGCGATTTTAGCAACTAATAAGTAATGTAACGCCTTCGAGGTAGGTTGACTCCAGCGAAACGAGAATAGGGTGGGCATTGTAATGCCCACCCCACAATAACGAACTATTTGCTGTAGTCTACGTAATTGAAAACCGCTGTTTCAACTGATAGTTATTTCTGCCACGCTGCACTAGGCGAACAGACTAAGCCACTACACTAGCAGAGAAAACGAAGTCATTTGCAGTCAGGTTAGTTGAGGTAATTTGTAGTAATGAAGCCAACTCTGTATTTCCGGTTTTTATGATAGTGTCAGCACCCTGTTGCAATAGGGTTAGGGCACTAAACTGAGTGACGCCAATCCCGCCCAGCCCGATTTTATCAATACCGATCGCAAAGTCAGTCACGATATTTTTGCTAGTTGGCAGACTGGTGTTAGAAATCCAGAACTGGTCAGCGCCAGCACCACCACTCAAGCGATCGCCACCCTGTTGACCAGCGAATAAGACATCATCACCATCACCGCCAAAGAGCGAATCATTGACACTGGAGAAGAGTTTGTCATCCCCAGAGCCACCGTAGAGACGGTTATTGCTACCGTTACTGGTAAGGGTGTCATTACCTGAGCCACCGAAGGATAATTGACGAGTACCTTCAACTACTGTCAAAGTATCATTACCTGCTGCCCCAAACAAATTGTTACTACCATTGGCTTCGACTACGGTAACTTGGTCATCACCATTGCCACCATCGGCACTAGTGTTACTAGCAGGGCTATTTGCGCCAATCAAGATTTGATCGTTACCATCCCCAGTGGACACAGAGGAGTTACTACCAACTACCACCCTGTCATCACCCTTCCCAGTCAGAATTTTGTTACCTTTATTACCTTCTACAAAGTCTGCTCCGTCACCTGTAAATAAGGTTTGATTTGGCTTGAGGGTGACATCATCACTATTGGTAGAACCAAATTGAAGGTCTAGTGTTGTTAGTCCAACAGTGCCACCATCAAACCCTGCGGCTGTAAAGTACTGAGTATTGCCTACACTTTGAGAATCCAGAATTGTTGCTTGACCGTTAGTAGTTTTTTCTGAAGTCAAAACTTCTTTCGTGGAGGGAACTGCATCCGGGCCCCCCACCAATGCTTCTGTAATGGCACGACCTTTCAAATCGCCATTACTGGGAATGTTTAACCCCAGAATACGAGCAAGTGTAGGCGTTACATCAGCATTACTGACGGGCGCATAGTCCACATAGCCTTGTTTAAAGTCAGGGCCAATAGCTTCGATGTTATTGAAGGTATCACCTCGACCAAAACTGCCATGCATCCCCTGCCCTTGCTGCAATGTTGTATCAGCAATTTCTACTTGAGCTTGAGGGTTGTTTAGGTTATTTGGGTCGGTACTAAAGGTTTTAAAGTTGATAACTATAGATGGAACTGGTGTTTTAGCATCACCTTTTAGTCCGATCGCACTTAGTGGTAAAGCACCTGGAATGGTTCCATAGGCATCGTCTACAAAAATACCACTGATGTAGTCTTTTTGCGAAAGCAAATCCACGACCTGTTTGGCTAAGTCAGCATTGCCATTAGGCAGATAAATCAGGTCAGATCCACCATTGGCAGCTACAACTATCTTTGTACCTGGGTCAAGTTGGCCATTAATTACCTGACCTGTACCACCAATTACACCATTCCCAGAAATAGGACGTTGACCTTGTGTAGCATCAGCAGTCGCATACTGGATGTGGTCGAGGTTTGGGGGAAGGGTTTTAGGATTAGGATCGTATAGGGGTAGACCGAGATCGTGAGCTAAATCAATCGCAACAAAGCCTACTGGTAGAAATCCCGGATTTACGCCCTCGTATGTTTGGGTGGCAGCATAACTTGTAGTTTTTGTGCCTTGGCTATCAATAACTTGTTTGCTGATGGTAGAAAAACCGTGGTCGGAAGTAACAAAGACATCAGTAGTCTTGTCCAAGCCTGTACTTTTGAGATAGTCAAGAAGCTGCTTTAAATTATCATCAGCATTTTTGACTCCAGCTTTTGAAGTAGGGCCATTGATACCTGGTGTCAAGGTGTTTAAACTATCACCCTGATTGTGTTGAGTACCATCGGGATCTCTTGACCAGTACACCAATGCAAATGGTTTACCATCTTCTTGAAACTTGGGTAAAATTACTTTGGTAGTGGCATCTGCAAAGTATTGTTGTTGAGCAACATTGGCATTCAGGGTGCCAGGAGTTGTATTGGTACCAGCTGGCTGGACTCGCGGTGTTGGTTTTACATCTAAACCAGCGGCTTGTAAGCGATTGACAATATCTGGACCGAGTGGAACACCAGAAGGTGAACCTGCGGCTGTAGTCGGCGGTGTTGCACCATTTGTAGTGTCATCAATAATAATTGTATCGAGAGTAGGAATAGTACCTGTAGTACCACCTTCTCGATTAACTTGTGTAACATCTTGGATGGCAACAGGCCCTAATTTACCAACTGCTGCTGTGTTGAAACCCTGCGATCGCGCATAAGCTAGAAGTGACTCTTCATCTAAAAAATTGTTACCGGGAAACTTTTCATCGATATCTCCCAGAACCGAATCATTTTCGATGAATGGCGTGACACTACCATTGGCATTAGGACTAGGAAAACCAGTGTAGATAGTGTTACTAAAGTCACCTGTATCACCAAGATAATGCCCCGTGGCGATCGCAGCAGCATTCGGGGTGGTAAATGTCGGAAACAGCGAATGACTATTGGCAAAACTAACTCCCTGCTGACGGATGCTATATAAAGTTGGGGTGTCAGTGGCGTTTACCGAACCGTTACGCAATCCATCTGCAACAAAAATAATGACATTTCTACCGTTGCTATTTGTATCAGTCATGCCGACTACTCCTTAAGTATTATGAGCTACGAGCGATGCCTACGGCTGGCTACGCCTACGCAGCAATTGTGTGTCTATAAGCTGAGCGATTAATTACACTCAACCCAAGCAAAAAATTCTTGGCTACAGAAACCTAAGTAGTATTTGGCGACAAAATGCTTAGTTTCTACACAAATTAGTAGAGATAATTAAATGAACTTAAATCTGGTTACTGTTTCAAAAGATAGTTGTTCAATGTTTAAGGAAAGTTATAAACAAGTTAAGATTTGGGACAAAAAGCAGAAAGATTTTTAAAGACAAAATTACTATAGAAGATATAAAAAGCGAGGGAATATAATTCCCCCGCATTAGCAAAATCGCTACAGCTTAACTAATGAATGAATGTTGAATCTAAGCTGTAATTATCTTTCGGCTAAACGACACTAGCAGAAAAAACGAAATCATTTGCTGTGAGGCGAGTTGATGTAATTCCAGCTAATGAAGCCAACTCTGTATTTCCGGTTTTCACTAAGGTATCACTACCCTGTTGCGATAGTGTTAAAGCACTAAACTGAGTAACACCAATACCGCCCAGCCCGATTTTATCAATGCCGATTGTAAAATCAGTAATAATGTTCTTGCTAGTTGGCAGACTGGCGTTAGCAATCCAGAATTGGTCAGCACCAGTACCACCACTCAAGCGTTCGCCACCCTGTTGACCAGCAAATAGCACGTCATCACCATCGCCACCAAACAGGGAATCATTCACACTAGAGAAGAGTTTGTCATCCCCAGAACCACCGTAGAGACGGTTATTACTACCTCGACTCTTGAGGGTGTCGTTACCTGAGCCACCGAAGGACAGTTGACGAGTTCCTTCAACTACTGTCAAAGTATCATTACCTGCTGCCCCAAACAAATTATTACCACCATTGGCTTCAATTACGCTAACTTCGTCATCACCAGCACCACCATCAGCATTAGTGTTGTTAGCAGGGCTATTTGCGCCAATTAAGATTTGATCGTTACCGTCTCCTGTGGACACTGAGGAATTACCGCCGACTACCACGGTGTCATCACCGCTTCCAGTCACGATTGTGTTACCTTTAATACCCGCGACAAAGTCTGCTCCGTCACCTGTGAATAAGGTTTGCTCGGGCTGAACGGTAATATCATCGCTGCTAGTGGAGCCAAACTTAATTTCTTCAGCTTTTGGCTGACCTAAACCAGCACCAAGGTTAAGGGGCTTCTCCAGTTTCAGTAGTAGAATTTCATTGTTGTCTATGACTGGATTTTGAAGATCATTCCCAGGACGGCCTGTAGAGAAAGGATAATTGTTGTCATTAGCTACCAAAATGGTATTTTTGTCAACAACTAAAACATTTTCAATGGTTTGGAATGGGAAGTCGAAGGCGGCCTTACCGTCCCCATTCAGGTCGTTGGGGTCTTGAATATTTAACAAGTCTGCAACTTCTTCTTTAGCTACATAGCCATTAGAATCTGTCTTAGACAAGTCTATTTTGTAGATCCTCTTAAATTTAGCCGCAACCCCTTGATTGTTATCCCGTTCAATGACTAGGTACTCATTGTCATTAATGACTGCTAAATCCCCAATGGAATTTGACGGATTATCCAATCTGTAGTAAAGCTTTTTATCAGTGTACTCGTGGTTGGCTAAATCAAATTCGTTAATCCGCAAAGCACCAGGAGTATCGCCTTGAACCGTACCTTCTAATAGGAAATAAAGCTTAGTTTTGCTGGCGTTAATTGCTCCACCTTCAAAACCTTTGGAGCCACCTAAGTTAGCAAAAGCATCACCTGAAAGTACATCTGGGTTTTGTGGCGATCGCACTACATTATATTGAGGATTGTCTCTGAGTTGATCCCGTACTTTATCGCCAATATCTGGAAAGTCTGTAAATAGCGCATCTACACCTAATTGATAGAACTGCTGAATTTCTAGCTCTAGCTTGCCTTTATAATCTGCCGCTAAGTATTGATCTTCCGCTCGGAAGGTGTAAGGATGAACCTGCAACCCTGCGTTGTGAGCATCTTGAATTAATGTAGAGGGAGGTAACGTTGTTTTATCAGCATCATTGACTGCTCCATCCCCGTTGACATCATCGGCTTTGCCATCACCATTAGCATCAGTACCTTTGACACTAACAATCATCCGTTTCCAAGGCCCAATGCCATCAGCATAAGTGGCAACTTCAGCCAAGCCTTCTGGAGTTCGCAAGTCGCCATAGGTACGAGTGTCACCACTAACTTTTAAGTCATAAGGCTGACTTTCTATGATCTTACCGTTGATATCAATATCACTTGCATCTAGCAATTGAACTAGGGGAATATCGACTCCTGCCGCAGGCATAATGCTATCATGCAGTTCTTTGAGGTTACTCACTTCAAAGGACTGGATGAAGATACGATTGGGGTCAGTGAAGTTATTTGCCTTCAGCGTATCAATTAGTAACTGACTGATGTTTCTGTTAATTTTGTCCGTGGTGCCTACATAGGTGGCTTCATCGGCCAAATAGGTCGGATGCTTAGTTTCAGGATAAATGCCAATCTTTTTACCTGTCTCGGCTTCTACTTGCTTAACCAAATTGATGATTTCCGTAAAGGTAGGAATTTCAAATTGATCGTCAAAGGAATGATCCCGGAAAGGTAGACGTTCTTCTGCTCGTAAAGTCTTGATTTCAGCTAAAGTGAAGTCTTCAGCAAACCAACCTGTAAGTGTGTTTCCATCTAAACTTACCGTTTTTTTGCGATCGGCAAACTCTGGATGTTTGTAAACATCTGTGGTTGTATTGTTGAAATTGACAGTACCATCAGTATTCAAAACTGCTAAAGCTGGCTCATGGCGGGCAATTAGCACACCATCTTTTGTGACAACCAAATCAGGCTCAATGAAGTCAGCGCCTCGCGCAATTGCTTGTTTATAAGACTCCAAGGTATGTTCTGGACGATAGCCGCTTGCACCTCTGTGACCAATAACTTTAGGTGCTTCTCCATCTAATGTTTTGAATTGGTCGGGTGTAGCAATGGGAGCCTCTAATAACTTACCAGTGGCATCAAAATGTAGCAGGTAAGGGCCAAACTCGTCTCCAACCCAAATTGTCCCGTCTTTATCAAAGACGAATGACTCTACATCAAAGTCTGAGCCAGTTAGTAATCTTTGAGTAGTTCCCTCATTCACAATTTCAAAAGGAACTTTATTGTTAGGGTCAGACAGTTGGATATAGTCTAAAACCTTAACGCTGCCGTCTCCATTCTCTGTTCCCTTAAAATTCGGGTCTAGACGATTGATCCGCAGTAGGAAATCTGCACTATTGTCTTTGCTACCGTAACCATTGTCTGAGAGGAAGTAGAAAGAGTTGCTGTTAGCAAATTGAACACCGCTAAAGCCTTGAATTGGCTGTCCTGGGAAAGGCCCGGTTCTGCCATTGGCTGAAATCCCCTGACCAGAAGTTGATCCATTACTAAAGGTATCAGCAGGCAAAGAGGCAAAGCCTACTAACTCAACTTTTGGCACTATTGAGGCAAACATCGTTTGGTAGATGTGGGTTTGATCGTTTAAACCCGCAATTCCTGGAATATCAGAACCGTAGGCGTTATAACCTTTACCTACCAAGCTATTTAATACTTCAGAACCAGCACCTTGGTAGTAAACAGGTACCGGACGGTTAGTGTGAGTTCCCCAACCATACTTGACAGTGGGATCTGACCCCCAGTAGTGTCCAACTTCTGCTGGGGTATCCAAATTGGTTAACGCTTCAGCACCTTGATTTTGTACTAAAGTCGGAAAATCACCGTTGAGAGTCAAGTAGTGATCGTGATCGGCGGTCACGATTAATAGGTTTTCATCCCAACCACCATTGTTGTCGATCCAGTCAATCGTAGATCCAACTGCCTTATCGAAGTCCAACGTGGTGCCGATCAGGTTGTCCATGTTGTTATCATGGGCAGACCAATCAATATCGCCACCTTCAACCATTAACCAGAAACCATCGGGGTCTTTACCCAACACATTTAATGCAGCACTTGTCAAGTCTTTGAGGGTTGGGTTTTCGTTAACCTCTTTGGCAATGAAAGATGCATCCGTCTCTCCAGGAAGCAGTGGACGTGTGGTGTCTACTTTGGCGTTATCACCTTGGTTAGTGAAAACGCTGAACATATCTAAACCAGTAGTGCTGTAGTCGCCGTTGGCAGAACTTACAGGCAAGTTACCATTTTGACCACGCGCACCGTACAGCCCGAAAAGGCGATCGCCTTTTTCTGGATTGATTGTCGCCGCAGTTTCAGCTAGTTTCTGTGCGGCATTTTCACCCCGCTCCAAAAAGGTGTAATTGTAGAGGTTGTTTGTTGGTTTAGTACTAAGTTCTGTGTAGGTAGATTGACTAATATATTCATTGCTCGTATTCGGCTCAACCCCTGCTGGTAGTAAGTCTCCAGGAGCTGAAAGTGGGTGTCCACCACCAAGTAATACCGTCGGTTGATAGACACGGAGTTGCTGTTGCAGGATGTTGTCTAATGCCGGATAGTCAGCATCATACTTGCTACGACGGTTAACGTTGGCAGCAGCAGCAGCAGGTGTCGCGTGGTCAATGGGAACTGAAGTTACCAAACCAGTAGATTTACCAACTTCGTTTGCAGTTTTGAGAATTGTTTCTAGAGGATTCTCAAAAATATCAACGCCAACAGCGTTGTTGTAGCTCTTGACGCCAGTGTACAGAGTTGTAGCGGTGTTTGCAGAGTCAGGATAGCTGTACTTAATATATTCAGGATCGTTACCAGGAGTCCAAGGATTAATACCACCTCTGGTAGGGTTATAACCTACTAGATTTCCAACAGCACCATCACTGACTTTTGCGCCACCTGTGGGGGTATTACCTGGGTTAAAAGTTGGATCAAAGGTGAAACCAGGGCGAACTGGGCTTTCTCCTGTGATCGGATTAGTACCGTCAAGAGCGGAATTACCATTACCAAAAACTCCATTACTATCAGCGATCGTTGTCCCATAAGTGGTTGCCAAACCGTAGCCTTGAAGTGTTTGAAAGTTAAGTCCTTGACCCTTACCTTGTGTATAAAAATCACTCAGATTAGCACCTGTCTTACCATTTTGAATCTCTTTGTAGATGGACGCAGCACGAGCCATTTCCCAGCCCATACCATCCCCAATCATAATGATGACGTTCTTAGCCATGAAAGAGAATCTCCCTGTGTTTAATTGTTGAGATGGTCTTCGCTCTAGTGGAATCAAAAAAGTAATACAGCAGAATTCAGAATACAGAATTCAGGAGTAAAACACGCTTGATACCTGGGTAACAGATTTAGCTTGTGTACCTTACTAACTTGAAATCTGCTGTATCGTTAGAGCAAAATTTGTAGTTCTAGACATCTAGAGATGTAGTTAACTTGTAAACCTGTTGAGTCTGAACTATTAAATATCAACCACTATAATTGACATCTCACTAGAGGATTAAGGTATCAAAATTAACAAATTTAATTGCATATTAATTAAGATACATAGCAAAAGTTGTGAAAAAATTGTGGACTGGTTAAGAAATGTTGTATTGCAATCTTTTGCTTAATGTGTCGTCAAAAGTTTTGTGCATATTTCTGATGATATAAATTTTTTTTTGCACTTCTGTCAGATAAGAATTTCTTTCTAACCTTTATAAATAAGTGCTTTTGCAATAATTGAGTACAGCTTCATTAACTTTCGCTGTGTAATGAAGCTGTAACAATCAGACTAGGTGAACAAATTAACCTACAACACTGACAGAGAAAACAAAGTCATTTGCTGTGAGATTAGTTGATATAATTCCTAGCAATGAAACTAACTCGGCATTTCCAATTTTCACGATGGTATCATTACCCTGTTGCAATAGTGTCAGGGCATTAAATTGAGTAACACCAATACCGCCTAGCCCGATTTTATCAATGCCAGATGTAAAATCAGTCACAATGTTCTTGCTAGTTGGCAGACTGGCGTTAGCAATCCAGAACTGATCAATACCAGTACCACCACTGAGGCGTTGGCGCAGCCCCCCGTAGGGATTGCTACCCCCTTGACCAGCAAATAGCACATCATCACCATCGCCACCAAACAGGGAGTCATTGACATTAGAGAAGAGTTTGTCATCTCCAGAACCACCGTAAAGACGGTTATTGCTACCGTTACTCGTGAGGGTGTCGTTACCTGAGCCACCGAATAATGATTGACGAGAACCTTCAATTACTGTGAGAGTATCATCACCTGCTGCTCCAAACAAATTATTGCTACCACTGGCTTCCACCACGGTAATAACATCATCACCAATGCCACCATCAGCACTGGTATTTTGAACTGAACCATTTTGACCAATAAATATGCGATCGTTACCATCTTCCCCGGAAACTGAAGAGTCACTTCCTGCAAGCACTGTGTCATCTCCGTTTCCAGCCAGGATTGTGTTACCTTCAGCACCTTCTACAAAGTCTGCTCCGTCACCTGCACTAAAGAATTGTCCTGGCTCAAGATTGACAGTATCGCTGTTACTAGAACCAAAACCGTTCGGGAAAGTAGGCTCTACAGTTGTCAGATTATTAGGTAGTTCGAGAATGCCGAGTTTTTCAGCAGCCGTATTACCTGTAATGTTGAAATCGTTGTCGTTAATCAAGGCTAGAGTATTGGGTGCCACCAATGCTAGACCTTCTAATTTTTCCACTCCGGTGTAACCTAACTGAGCAGCATTAGCAATCAAACTCTTGCTGACAGGGGTAATATTGGCAGTAGCTAACTCCGCAGAGGTCAGTTGTTCAATAGTTTTACCAACTGGCAAGGTAAAGTTAGCAGGGTTGTTGATGTTGGTCGCCCCAGCTAAATCAATTTGGTAAATTAATTTATTGCCAGCAGATGTAGCATTGTCATCTCGCTCAACTACTGCAAATTTGCCGTTACCCAAAGAAACTGCATCGCCAATCTTATCGGTTCCTGGTAGACCTTCTAGGCGATATAAATACTCTCCTGTTACCTGCTTGCTGACAATATCAAACTCTAGAATTCGCAGGTTGAGAGAAGCTTTAGAAGTCGCATCATTGGCGACATCTGGATTATCGATCGCACTCTGAATAAAGGCATATAATTTATTACCTTCTAGTGCGACAGCTTCAAATCCTCGGTTATTGCGGCGTTGGGCATAAACTGCTGGCAATACCTCAGTGCCAAAACTTCCAGCTGGTTGATCTGGGTTGGGTGCTGTGGCAGTTCCTTGAGGGATAAAGCGGTCGATCAGCTTACCATTAACATCAAAGTGGTAAATTGCCGGACGGTACTCATCCACCAACCAGTAATCTCCATTTTCTGCAACTACAATTCCCTCTAAGTCAGCACCCAAAGGATCGTTAGCTAGAACATTGTTGTCTAAGTCAACGGCAATTTCATCTGTGTAGGCTAAACCGTTTCCCACAGCTTGCAAGTTAGGAAGTCCCGTTAATGGGGTCGTTCCATCTTGGCGCAATAGTTCTGTTCTTTTGGTAATGCTGATTTTACCTGTGGTGCGGTTGAGTTCAAAGCTGACTATTTCTGGTTGGAAGTCGGGTAATAAAAATGGTCTGTTTACACCATCAGGTTCTCCGTTGGGGCCACGATCTGTATTGGTGACAAATTTCAGGTTGCCATTTGCTGCAAACCCTTGGAAATACAACCCAGAAAAACCACCTAAGAAAATATCTTGATTTTCAGAGGTCGTGCCTAACTTGGGTAAGTTTTCAAATTCATAGATAGTCAGCTTGGGTTGAGCGACAGGATTGCGGGGATCGTAACTAGTAGTGTCGATATTTAAAGAATTGGGAAAGGCATTGGCAATATTTTCCCAAGGTACCAGCTTAAAGTTAGAGCTGATATTTTCCTCTTCACCTTCATCACTAACTATTTTGGCAGGTTCATTAGAACCATCTTGAGTGACAAATAAACCAAATGGGAAGTTAGTTCCCAGTGGTACGTTAATTACATCAGCACCATCTGACTCTTGTACGCTGTCAATTGACCCATTGTTACCAACGGCAAAGTTACCCACATATTCGTTGTTACCTTCACGGGTGTAGGCAACAAAGGTATTGTCACCTTGGCTAGATACTAATAAGTAGCCTGTGCCATTTTTGCCGTAATAAATGGTCAGTCCTTCTACGTCATCTGTGAGATAAGTACCACCTAAATCTCTGACTTTATCAATTAACTTACCAGTTGTGCCACCGTTTGGTTCTGCTTGGAACTTCCAGATGCCGACATTTTCCTGTCCGATGTAGAGGAAGCCAGTTTCTTGGTCTACCACCATACCCTCTGTTTGGGGATCGCGACCCTCAATTGTAGGTATGGTGAATTCCCGCACTCGTTCAACCCCAATTTTGCCATTACCTTTGTCAATCAGTTTAAACTGAGCCACATCTCCAGTTTCTCGCCGACTGGTAAAGACATAGTAATCATTGGTGATTGGGCTTCGGTATAAAGTAAGCCCGTAAGCACTCCGAGAAGATGAGGAATAAGGTTCTGCAAAAGGTAGCCCTTGGAAGAGAGTCCCGATACTGTTATCAGTGATATCTTCCAGGTATTGTCCAGGGGTGTTGGGGTTAATTTTAAAGATTGCTAGTTTATCATTGTTGCGATCGCTAGCTACGGCAATATCAACAGATTGATTGCCTAATTTAAAACCGTATTGCAGGTCAATGTTATTGTAGCGAATGCCACCAGGATTAACTGTTTGTAACAAATTACCAGACAAGTCATAAACTCGCAGTCCAGCATTTTTGACTGAGGTTAATACTAGGCTCTCGGCAGAATTTGTGGCGTTCACATAGATAGCAGGATCATCAGCATCAGCACGTTGATCCACTGGTAGGGTTTGATCGTCTAATAAATCGGGACGAGTTTCTACTCTGGGTGCAGCAGTTGGAACTAAGTCTGCATTCAAAGTGAGGATTTGGGTAAATTGGCTTTGGTTGAAGTTGTTATCACTTACCAGCACAATCGACTGGCTACCATTTGCTAGTTTGGGGCCAAAGGTAATACCCTCGATGTTATCTGTACCGTTAGGCAGGTTTAAGTCATTTAAATTCAACAGCAGACGTTTTTGAGCAGGTTGGATAGTAGCTAGTTGTTCAGCACTCAAATTATTGAGAGAATCGTAGAAACTAATGTCAGTTGCACCTTGCAAAGAAACTTCGTAGATTTTGATTGTGTTGCCTACACCTTGTGCAAAGGAACGTTCTAACGCCAGTAATGTGCCACGATTATCTATTGCTAGTAAATCTGTCAAACCATTGTCACTTGAGCCTGTGTTAGGGTTGGGTGCTTGGGCGATCGCATCAGTAATGTAGAGGTATTCTTTTTCTGGTTGTCCAGTAACCAGATTGTATTGCAGAATCCGGGAAGGGCTGCCACTGGTGAGCGAAGCCTTTAATCCATCTTGGGAAAGGGCGTTTTCGGTGGCGGTGAATAGGGTTTTCTGGTCAGGTGTGATGGTGAGGCTTTCAAAGGCTAAATTATTGTAAACACCTGATGTCTGCGTATCACCTGCATCGACAATGCCGTTGCCGTTGGTATCTTCAACTACTGGCAGGAACTTTCTGGGGACAAATAGCGATGCCATTTCTTGCCCTGTAGCTAGCGAAAACTCTTTAATAAAGGGATTGGTAACGCGACCAGCACCAGGGTTTACTTCCCCCTCAGAAGAAATGAAAACAGTCCCATTATTAGTTAAAGCAATACCTTCTGGGTCAAGGCTGTTGGTTGCAAAAAAGTTGCCATTGGTATCTTTCAGGGTGGTGACATTAGTAAAATTCACCCCGGAATCGGTGGCAGTAAAGGTATAAAAGCGGGCAGGGGCAACTTGGGAGCGATCGTCTGAGATTGCATAGTAGCGGTTGTTAACTGCATCGTAGGTGACACCAGATAGTCCGCCTAGTGGAGTCGGTGTTCCATTTACAGTTCCCGCCGCGTCAGCAGGAATAAAGCCAGTAACAAAGGTAGTTTGTCCCACTAATCTTACATTGGGAATGGTTTTACCTGGTTCATTTGACCCAGTTTGCACATCTGCGAACACCAAGCGATGGTCAGAACTGGGGAAAGGAAAAGTACCTACCAAGGGAAACGTTGAATCAGTATTCAGCGGCCAAAATACTCCTGAGTTGGCAATTTTCAGGTCAGCGGAAGGTAGCACATAGTCAGTCCGCAGGTTTCCGGGAGTATTATCAGCAAAGTCTGCGGTGTCAAAGCTAGGATTACCATTTTGGCTAGCGTTTGCACCACCCTGTAAATCTGCTTGTTGGCGCGCACCCAGACTGGTAGGGATGACATTAGTATTGATATTGGGATTTTGCAAGAGTTGGCGAATAGCGTTGTCAAAACTATCACCATCCAACGGATCTGCATTTTGGTCGCCAACAATCACAAAGCTTGATCCAGGATCAATACCGCCTATTTTACCCTCATCATCATAAATGTAATTAGCATTACCAGGGGTTATGTAGTCTGCCCAAAAGCGGATCTCGTCGTGGTTACGCTTACCGTTGCGGTCTTCCGCACCATCAAAGGTTGGGGGCGTGGGGTGGCTGGCGAGGATGTGAATTGTCTCGCCGTTTACCTGGATGGGCACATCCCAGTGACTTTTAGAAGAAAGGCGTAGAACTGCCAATTCCTCCTCAGAATACCAATCATTTGGCTGTGGTGTTGTCGACTCGTCAGGAAGCAAAGCATTGGGCATATCCTTCCAGAGGAAGTTTTGGAAGGTGCGGATGTTGGCAGTGTCGATGGGATATTTGGACAGCAGCAATAACCCGTATTGACCAGGGAAATTTCCGAATCCAAAAGCATCATCGCCGTATCCGGCTGTACCTGTAGTTGTAACTGCTGTACCGTCGTTGTTTAAGTCCAACCCAGAGGCAATACCCGTATTGGAAGGAGCGATGTAGAAGTAGGGGTAGTCAACGGGTGTTGTACCATTCTGGCTGACGGCTAGGTAATTTTGCCGGAATAGTTGAACTGCCTCCGGCGAATAGTCAAATTCGTTAATTAGCAACACATCCGGGTTATGACGCTGGATGATTTCTGCAACTGCCTTTGCTTGAGCATTGTCAAGAGTAGACAAATCACTGACTAACTGACCTTCAGCATTACGATTCAGGGAAGCATTGAACTGGGAAAAGCGAATTGTATTAGTAGTTATCATGTTTAATTGTGAGATAGATTCTAGATATTGGGAATGGGCGTTTCTGCGTTATATCAAGTCCGGTCGAATACTTATCATTAGGGCTAACGCGGGGACGCAGAGGTTTTTTTGATAAACAATTTAGATGGACACGAGCAGATTCAAACGATTGCTCTCAAGTTTCCCAAAGAGCGTAGACAGATAGTGGCTTGTCGTTAGACATCGCTTGAATCTGCGTTAAACAAAGACGAAACGAGCATCTGTTGCCAAATTCGTATTACGGTTTAACCCGTTTTCCACGACAGCAATCAATTCCGCTCTATTGTTGGTGAAAATGCCCATACACCAGCCATTTTCATCGGTATTGAAAGAGATAAAAGCAATATCACCTTGTGTCAAAGCCATTAACAACGTCTCCTTCAATTTATTTTGTATTGTTTGAAAATCGCCTGAAAAGCTGATGTTCAGTAATAATTTGCAAACATAATCAAGTCACATTGACAATCGCAATATCACTATCAAAAAAACTATTTTTTAGTCAACAAAGCTACGGGTTTTATTAGTATTAATCCATATTCAGCAACCTCAAGTTATCTCAGCAACGTTAAGAAACTGCTAGCAAAAGGTTAAAAGAACAAATATTTGGTATTGAGTTGCCTTCAGAATATACAGTTGGATTTAGATCCCCGACTTCTCGAAGAAGTCCGGGGGGCAGAAATTTTACGCCCAAAAAAAAGCGGACAAGATGCCCGCCACACAATAAGTAGTTGGATATTTTTATTTGAAAGTCATTTTGTATTAAAAGCCACTCTTGCTTACCGGAACTTACCAGGGCTTAGACGAACACCGTTAGGTTGAGACTGACGACGAATTGCTACTCCACTCCGCAAATTGTTTCCAGTACCACCATCTTGACGATCGAGGAAAGGTCTGAGATTAATCCCACTTCTAGATGAACTAACCCGATTATTGCCACTACCTAGAAATGTGCGTCCTAAATTATATAATTCGTTGCCTCCACTACTGCGATCGCCATAAGTGTTAACGGCTATAGTTTGTTGTCCGCTGTCAGCAGTAGTCAAGTTTTGAAAAATGCTATTGCGGATAACAACAGGATCTTTTCCACGGGGGACTGTCAGCACAATTCTACAGGTTGGATTAGCATCAGTTGTGACGCAGACAGTATTTTCGTTATTTTCTACGGATGTCTGAAGTTCTTGTAAACCATCTGGGCGATAAAGTTCTAAACGACTAGCAATTGCTGTACAGCGTCTTTGTGCGTCCCAACCACCGCCCAAAGCCGCAGGCGCTGCCCAAGCAAAGAATTGTCCTGGTTGACTTTGTGGCTGATACATGACAGTGTACTGTCCATTATAAGTTTGACAGGTAAACCGAGTTGTACCATCAGCTGAGGGTGAAGGTGGTACACCTGTCGATGTGTCTATTGGGACTGGTGCTGATGTGCCGTCTGATGGTACTGTTGGTACTACTACACCATCGCCGCTAGAATCATATTGCGCCATTGCTGCCGAATTGCTCAGACACAAAGATAAGCCAAGACTGCCCAAAGATATCAACCGCAGCATTTGTGATGACATAAATCATCCTCCAGGAGAAATTAAGTAGGGAATTGATAGTTTAAGTGACGAATAATTCTGGCTTTTGATTCAGCAAAAACTTATTTTTTTCTCTGGTGTTTTTTCTCTGCAAGTAGCTTTTTCACCCGTGCTTGAATTTCTGTATGACGCTCCACTCTTTGTAGACGTAACGGTTGTAGCACTTATTTGCTTAAACTGAGTCACTCAAATACTTGAAAATTTTATTTGTATATGCTAAGGCAAATTATTTGGATCAATACCTTGAGATTGTAAATAGGCAATTAGCCGTTCTTTTTGCTGACGTTCCTGTTCGGCACGTTGGCGTTCCTGTTCAATTTGTTCCACAGCCCAAAGTAACAAATTACCTGCCTCATCCCACCAGCGCAACCAGTAACCAGTTCTGGCTTCTTTTGTTCCTTGCCAGGTTCCCAGGAATAAACCCATTGAATCAATCCAATGACGACCATTTTCATCAGGTTGCTTTAATTCGTAGCGGCCGTTTTCGAGTTGGTAAAATTCTAACAAACCACCATTTGGGTCAAAAATTACGTAAATTGGGACTTGAAGAATCTGCTCGTAAAAAAACCATTTTCCTGGTGGATAGGTTCGTTTAAAAGAGTATTCTCCACCCTCAGTGTCAGATAGAAATTCCATCACAATCGCTGGAATATCTCCATCTAAATTGGGTGTATAGCTTTTGCGTTCTCCTAAAACCTGATTTACCGATGGTACATAAACCCAATCGGGTGCTTTAGCAATAAATTGCCCGTTTATCGTCGCACAAAGTCCAAAATTTGAGGCTATCAACATCTGGGGTTGGATGAAACCACTTATTTCAAGGCTTTCACGCAAAGCACCAGCCAATAGTGGCTGACCTATATTTTCCACTGGTTCATTCTCTAGGTGAAAATCTACGGGCAATGCTTCCCAAGATATTATCAGTTCTGTTGAAGGTTTAGCTTCACCGAGTTGGGTTGCCATAAACACCCCTTTTTATTGATTTGTCTTTATTTTATGGCTGACCAGCGGTTTGTTGCTGACGTGGCGACAAAAAAAGCTAGGATGCAGATAAAAGAAATTCCATAGCCCTTAAACATCGTTGATAATACTTACGCTTATTGCGACTCAATTAATTATGGTTGTGAATTCTTTTAGAGATTTGTGCTGAGATATTGGTCATCAATGTTGGGTTTCGTTCTTCAACCCAACCTACTAGCGATCGCACTAATTCTCAACCAACAACAGTCTCACCAGTCGTGATCAGAATCGATCACTGTTCCATCCTCCAATACAAGACCATAGACTCGCCGTTTGGGATGGATAAAACACAAAAAACCCCGGCGAAACTAGCCGAGGTAAGGTCGAGAAGTGAGATTAACGATGAGATACAGCGATACCGAAATCAAAAATCTTAACTAACGCTAAAACTAACCAATACTAAAGTTGTGATGATTAAAGTTGCAAAAAGACCCTGTAAGACATATTTACGTTGTTCCCAAATTGCTGGGTACTCAGCGTAGTACATCTTGGGTTCTGCTGCGTAGTTGTTGAGAATGCCGTCTTCGTTAGTGGTGGTGTACATAGTTTTTTCCTTTCTTTCTTTTGTTATCTTATGTAAATAAATATAACAAGTTCGTTACAAATCGTCAACACGACTTGACAAAAAAAGATTGATGATAGATATAAAACTGACTTATCAGCATACCACTGCCGTTTAAGGATACGTAAAACACAAAAAACCCCGGCGAAACTAACCGAGGTAACAGAGAGAAGTATGAATGACGATGAGATACAGCGATACTGAAATCAAAAAATCTTAGCTAATGCTAAAACCAACCAAAACTAAAGCGGTGACGATTAAAGTTGCAAAAAGACCCTGTAAGACATATTTACGTTGTTCCCAAATTGCTGGGTACTCAGCGTAGTACATCTTGGGTTCTGCTGCGTAGTTGTTGAGAATGCCATCTTCGTTAGTGGTGGTATACATAGTTTTCTTTTTTGGTTTTGTTATGTTATGTAACTAAATATAACAGTTTCGTTACAAATGGTCAATAGTACTTGACAAATAAAGACTAATGGTAGATATAAAGTTGACTTATCAGTGATCGCGGATTCTGGTGAAGCGGTTCTAGGCAATGAAAGCAGCTTGTATATAGCCCTCTTTTACCACTCTGGACAGAGGAAAAATAGCGATCGCATCATAATGACAGGTAATACAACATAATGAAAATCACGAATTTTCAGACTATTTATATCGCAAAAACCTCTGAACCATCGCCATCCCCAATTCTAAAACGGGAACCGGAAGGAGTAAACCTGCTAGGTGCGAGTTGGGTTCCATTCTGGCAAACCATAGTCTGGTTAGTATTTTGGGTTTTTATAATCAGATATATTAATAAAAATTTTAGCGAACAAATTAGTAGCTTATTCAATGTTTTTATCACAAGAATCCAAGATGGTTCTCCAGTTAAATTCGGAAACTTTATGGAGCTAGATGCTCCACTAGCGATCAAAAATGCACAGGTAAGGATTGCAACTTCAGAAGGTGTGAGTGGTATAACTGTCCCTGAAGATATTACAGCACTTCCGGTAGCTATGAAGTACAGCCTCAAAACTGAAAACTATGCTAGCTAGGAGAGGGGAAAGGAAAAAAACTGTATTGCATAATAGCGGGAAGCGCTGTAATGAAAAAGTTTTGAATTATCAGAAATACTCTACAAGAGTTTCTGAGAATGTTTATCTAATTCATACATCTGAAGTGATTGTACCCAAAACTTTAGAAAAACGTGGACTTTATCGGGCTAAGGTTTGGTTAGAGGCTGATTCAGAAGTTGATTTTAATAATTGTGTTCGCGTTACTTATCGCTTACATGACTCTTTTAAAAAGCAAATTATTGCTACTGAGTCACATAATAATCAGTTTGAACTGTGGCTGAATATTTGGGGAGAGTTCACGCTAATTGCCTATGTTGAACGAAAAAACCAAGAAGCGTTATGGCTGACTCGCTATCTCGCTCTACCAGGATGTCCACCAGAGTAGTTTTTTGAAATAGGACGAAGTAACACACTCTACTAATATTGGAGAATTTATTTTTTAGGATTCCCTAAATATCTAACCCAACTACCATTAAGTCAGGCGGATGTTCAACATTAAACTGGTAATATATCTCTCGCTGCTCTTGGGGTGGAAGATTTAACAGCCATTCTAAAATTGCCATTTCACCAAGTTGAATTTGTGGATTGCTGCGATTGAGGCGCACTTTAATTTGCTCGTTGCGACTAACTGGCAATTGTTCAGTTAGTTTCAGATTTACTTCTTTGTCAAGTAAGTTAGTAATTATCAACCGATAACTATAAGTAATCCGGCGCTGGTTGCTAATTAATCTTTTATCTACCAGGCGTTCAACTAAGTCGCGCTCAATTTTTAAACCTTCGTCAATTCCTAAGTTCAGTTTGAATTCTTGCCCTGGTGCAATATTTTCTAACTGAGTTGTCCCAATAAAAACGTTGTCGCGGAAAATATTCGCTTTACCTGGTAAAAAAGTCGCACCGTTAGGACTATTTTTTACATTAGCTTGTAGATAAGCAAAACTTACCAAGCGCGGCATTGCCACATAATCGAAGCTACAAGGATAATCATCGTTGAAAATCGTAGTTTTATGAGGTGCGCCATCACTGGGAATGTTACCACCACCATTCAGTTTAAAGGTAACTACACTCCCTTCTTTAGATACTTCTGCTGTAACGGTTTCTGCTGCGATTAGACTATCCTCTGCAACTTCATCTTGTTCTTGCCAATCCGTTCTGGCAGCAGAAGCAGGTGGTTCTGGTATGCTAGGCAGCAGTGGTGGCTGAGCAGCTAGTCGAGATCGTCGTTCTCGCACTCTTTGAGGAAGTGGGCTATCAATATACCAGGGTTCCAGTTTAGGTGGAAGTGTACCTAATCCCGGTTTAGCAGTAGAAAGGGTGAGATTTGCACCAATCCAATCTTCGCCAGTGCTTTGAGTGATTTCTGCAAGGTAACTCAGATGTACAATATCGCTGGTAGTGCTAAAGCGTAAGTCATAAAGGGGAGTCCAACTAGCGCGATTTACTATGTAGGATACCTCTAATTCAAATTCACCTTCACCCGCTACTTCAACGGCTACAACTAAGCTAAAACTTTCTTTGGGATGGGGTGTTTGGATTATTTGCAATGAGGTGTGCAGTGCTTGCAGTTGTTTATCTAATTCCTGCTGTTGGGTTTTGCACTCTCCAGATGCGATCGCATATTCACTATACTGGCTTCCGAGAAAGTTGAGGAAATCCAATGTTTCGCTGAGGCTGAGATTTTTTCGAGACAAACTCTGTGAAAAGGGTTCTTCTGTTTTTTCACGTAAGCCGGCGATAAAACTAGATTGCAATGCTAAAGCATCCACTTGAGCTTGCAGGTGGCGTTTTTCTACCTCTAATTGCTGAATTTGCCTTGTCAAATTTGCTACTCGCTCCGCTACAGGTTCAGTAGTGTAGATGCGATCGCTACTAACTCCCACCAAGCGCACCCCTACCGTACCTGTACCGCTAACCCGAACAGACTCAGTTTCTAGAGTCATTGGCACTGGGGTAATTACTAATTCCTGTTCAATTCCTGTTAAATCAACTACACCTCGCCGTGTAACTAATGCTCTGTCAGCATACACAGTAACAGCTACAATCTCGCTTTGTACTGTTTTGCGCCAAGACGGTATTTCCGGGTTAACCACTGCCAGTTTTTCCCCATTTTTAATGATTCTGCTGGTTAATTGTCAATGTTTCCCAGTCTAACAGTCAACCCCTTTAGCTAATTCGTAATTCGTAATTACAAATTACGAATTATCTTACCCGTGAATTGGTTCAAGCGTACTAGAAGCAGTATCAGCATTTTGCTCGACGAAATTCTTCGCCGCACCTAGTAGATACTCATAATAGGCACGAGCGACGATAGAGAGCTGCTTGCCAGAGGGGTAAACCATGTACCAATGTCGCTGAATCGGGAAGTGTTGTACATCTAAAATGCTGAACTCTGAAGCGTCTGATAGTAAAGTATGACGAGATAAAACAGAAATACCTAAACCACCTGCGATCGCTTGTTTAATTGCTTCGTTACTTCCCAATTCTAGCTTGACTTTTACCGTTACCCCTTCTTCTTCAAATAGCTTTTGGACGGCGCGACGAGTTCCGGAACCTGGTTCCCGCATAATAAAAGGTTCGTTAGACAGGCGTTGTATAGGAATATTTTTTTCTTTGGATAAAGGATGATTAGCTGGTGCAAAGACTATCAAAGGATTTTCTAAAAATGGTTCACAAGTCACATCTATATTGTCTGGAATTTGACTCATAATGTATAAGTCATCCAGATTTTGACTCATCCGTTCCAAAATTTGTTCGTGATTTGTTACTTGCAGAGAGATATCAATCCCTGGATAAAGTTCGCAAAATGGCCCTAACAAACGTGGGATAAAATATTTTGCTGTTGTAATCACTGCCAAACGTAATTGTCCCTGTTTTAGCCCTTTTAAATCTGCTACCTTCATTTCATACTGGGCTATATTGTGAAAAATCTGCCGACAAGTAGCAAATAATTCTCGTCCTGCCTCGGTCAGATACAATCGCTTCCCCACTTGCTCAAATAATGGCAAACCTACCGATTTTGTTAGTTGCTTGATCTGCATAGAAACGGTAGGTTGGGTGAGAAACAATTCCTCAGCAGCACGAGTAAAGCTACTGTGCCGTGCCGCCGCCTCGAACACCTTTAACTGATGCAGCGTCGCTTGGTTCAAGGGTGATTCTCCTGTATATAGCGATTAATAGATATAAAACTAGTATTGCTGAACACTGGCAAATGATATAGTGATGCTCACAGAAAGTTACGAGTTTTATCATAGATAAAACTCTATTATTTATATTAAAACAAAGGTATTTTATTTATGAATTGAAAAAGCTATTATTCAGAATAGCTAAAGCGTAAGATGCCTTCCATCTAAACGATGAATGCTGAATGATGATTTTTCAAAATTCATCTATCATCATTCATCATTCCATAATTCTTCTTGAACTTTTGTAGGTAGCTTGGTTAAGTCTGGTAATCTTAGTACCTCGATTTCCGCAACTTGTTCTTTAATATTCACTGGCAAGTTTAACGGTTCGCGTTCTTCTATCCAGCAGCTTGCTAATGGCAAGGTTAACTCCATTTCGTCCAAAGGTCGGGGAATTACCATCACTGCATTCAATTCCCCAATGCGTTCTGCTTCAAACATTCCCGCTTCTACTGCTACCGCCACATTTGCTACAGAACCACGAATAATTGCTGTACACAAACCCCCACCAATTTTCTCGTATGCTGCTAAATGAACATCAGCAGCTTTGAGCATGGCATCACATGCTCCTACCATCGCGGGAAATCCTCGCGTTTCTACCAAACCAATTGCTTGGTTACTCAGACGGCTGGAATTGCCCTCTTGCATTAATTTAGTGAAACGAGTTGTGATGGGAAGCACTATATCTAGGTTGGGATAAGGTCGGGGAATCACTAAGCTAGAAACCAACTGACCAAACTGTTCAGCCGTTTGCACACCTGATTCTACCGCCAGACGCACGTCAGCAATTCCACCCCGGATGATCGCAGTACAATGACCGCCACCAATTTTTTCATAGCCAACCAGGTGAACTCCCGCTGATTTCAGCATCATATCCGCCGTCCCAACGATCGCCGGAAAGCTGCGGGTAGAAACTAAACCCAAAGCAGTATCCTGATAGGTTTCTTGATTACTCGCTCCCTGGATAGTGCGAATAGAACGTTGATTATATGTTTCCATGATGAATTCTCCAAAATACGGAAAAAGCCGACAACTTACAATTAACACTTACTCAGACTAATCGTCAGAGTTTGGGTCGCTCAAGGATTGTCTATGAGGAAACAATGTAGTCAACAGTCTGCTTATGCTCCCTTGTCCATAAATTTGAGTCCCAAAACCGTTAGGCGATTCTGCGGCGGGCGGACTGGGGTCTAAGTTATGTTCTGTAGACGGTTGGGCGGCTGACTCCAAGCTGGAGTCAACATCATTGGTCGGTTCCTCCACGGGAGGAGACTGACTTTCAGGAGTGGCGGGAGATTTAAAGTAAGAAATCGACTTGTTTTGTTTAAAATCTACAAAAGCCGAAGCTGAGAAGTTAGTTGAGGAAATTTCCTTTTCTTTAACTCCACCTAAGCCATTTTCCTCTTCCTTCGGTGGTGGTGCATTTGTAGTAGAAGCTGGGTTATTTGTTGTAGATGATTCGGGTTCCTTTGTTGGAGCAATCTGCCGACTGGTGTCTCCTAAAATTGAACCAGGCGGTATTACTTGTCCAGGTTCAACCGAATAGTTAAAAACTGTAGTCGCTGAACCAATACAAGCATTTGCGCCAATTTTGCCTTTGCCAACCATCAAAAAACCTGCTCCCAGGTTTGCACCTGCTTCTACTTCTAGGATGCCTTCATGGACTTGGAGAATTGCTCCCATGCCAATACAGACCCCTGGCCCAATGACGATCTTGCTGTTTACAGCCGCTTGGAGGATCACCCCAGGTGCAAGTACCGCGCTTGGATGAATAGTCACCTCACCACTAATGTAAGTATCAAAGTTATTGCTGAGGCGCAGTAGCGGCACAGACATGGAAATTTTAACCTCGGAAGCCGGAAGAAGATAGAGAGTTAGGAGTTAAAAGTGAGGAGTGAGGAGTTAGTTAAAAGTGGGGAGTTATAAATTTTAAGTTTGGAGTTATGAATTAACAATCTTTTTTAACTCCTAACTCTTGTACAGAGGCGATTAATCGCGTCTCTACCGCCAACTCTTGCACAGACGCGATTAATCGTGTCTCTACCCCCAACTCCTAACTCCTTAAGGTCTTTGAATGATCGTTTCTAATACGCGACGCTTGGCTTTGGGGTCAACACCAATTAAGCGCACATATTCCCCTTCGTATTCGCCGAGCTGTCTTTCTACGGCTGCGATCGCTTCTCTTTCTGAAGAAGCTTGAATTTGACCGGTACTAGTCCAGGAACCTGTACGGAATCGCCGTTGATCTACGTGTTCAATGCTAATTTTTGAGCCGCTAGCCAATAATTGCCGGAGTTGGTCTACGACTTCACTACTCAAGCGGGTAGCGGTAGCTGTTGCTGTTGCTGTAGCAGAGGGTGCACTGCTAGTAAATGATTTCTGACCACCAGAGGAGGCTACTTGACCATTTGGACGTTGGATAATGGTCTCTAATACCCGCCGTTTGGCTTTCGGGTCAATACCAATTAAGCGTACATATTCCCCTTCGTATTCGCCGAGTTGTCCTTCTATGGCTGCGATCGCTTCTCTTTCTGAGGAAGCTTGAATTTGACCGGTGCTAGTCCAGGAACCTGTACGGAAGCGGCGCTCATCCACGTGTTCAAGGCTAATTTTAGACCCGCCAGCCAATAAGTGCCGGAGTTGGTCTACTACTTCAGAACTCAAGCGGTTACTGCTAGCTGTTCCCGTACCAGAGGGTGCTGCACTACTAGTAAATGATTTCTGACTACCAGAGGAAGCTACTTGACCATTTGGACGTTGGATAATGGTCTCTAATACCCGCCGTTTGGCTTTGGTGTCAATACCGATTAAACGTACATACTCGCCTTGATGACTTGCTATACATTCTTCCAAAGCGGAGATGACTTGATTTGTGGAAGTTGCTTCAATTGGCTTGCAACTAGTCCAGGAACCAGTGCGGAAACGCCGCTCATCTACGTGTTCCATGCCAATTTTATAACCACCTGCCAAGAGTTGGCGGATTTGCTCTAGAGTTTCGCCACTGACTTTGCCACTGCTAGAACCGTTACCATTACCATTACTGCTGCTGTAGCTGCTGTAACTGCTATTGCCATGACTAGCTGGCGCTTTAAAGCTGGTAGCTGGTTTTGGATCATCATCGGGACGTTGGATGATGGCTTCAAGTACACGCCGTCTACCTTTGTCAATGCCAAACAGTCGGACATACTCGCCGTTATGCTCTTGTAGACAGCTTTCTAATGCTGCGATCGCTTCACCGAGCGATCTTGGTTCGATTGGTTGGCAACTAGTCCAAGAACCCGTGCGGAACCGTCTTTGGTCTACATGTTCCGTACCAATTTTATACCCTTGCCCCAATAGATACCGCAACTGATCTATTGTTTCTGCACCCAAGCTATTGCTCGACACTTCACTACTCCTTTCCAACTCTAAAACAGTAATACCATTACCTGTATAAGATTTAGCGTTCTCATCCCGAATGGGTGCTATACATTTAGTATCCGCAGCACAGAGATAACCAGCTCGTAATGCCTGATTAATCCCAACCACATGATGAGCAAATTCTTTATCTTGATCTTGCACATCTGGCAAACGGTCAGCTTGCTGCTGGCTGGTAATTATCGCTCCCGAAGGTACATACTTACCAGAGGGAATCTCTACATCTTGAATCAAAGCGTGCATCATCACAATGCAACCTGCACCCACCCTGGCATTAAACACCGTAGAGCGAAAGCCAATGAAGGAATTATCACCTACATAAGCTGGCCCGTGAATTAGAGCCATGTGGGTAATGCAAGCGTTTTTACCAATCCATACTGAGTATTTATTTTGGTCATCGCCAATTACTCGGCCTTGCTCCAACCCATGAATGACAACACCATCTTGAATATTGGTGTTTTCACCCAGATAAAAAGGTGTGCCTTCATCCGCTCTAATCGTAGTCCCCGGAGCAACGATTACATTTGCACCTATTCGTACATCTCCAATTAGATTGGAGAATGAATGTACAAAGGCAGTTTCATGGATTTTGGGTTCAGCTAAATTCCTTGACCACGGGGTTGGGGGTGCCGCCGTGCTGCGGACTGCCATCGCGAGATTCCTCCTGTATTAAGTTAGGAGTTAGGAGTTATGAGTTATGAGTTATGGATCAGGAGTTATGAGTTAGGAGTTTTAACTCCTCACCTCTCTAACTGTTGACTATACATTTAAGCTATGAATCATGAGTTATGAATTTTAACTCCTAACTCCTCACTCCTCAACCTAACTCCTCACTCCTAACTCCTCACTCCTAACTTTTCTAACTGTTGACTATCGATATTGATCTTTTTTGCTATAAATGAGGCGATCTTCAACGTGAATGGTATCTATGATCGCCACCACTACTGCATCTAATGGACGCTGTTCATTTCCAAGCACTTGACGAGCAGCACTGCCACGACTGACAAGTACCCACTCATCTACTCCTGCTCCCACACTATCTGCTGCTACCTCATATTGTGGCAGGATGTTTCCGTCTTCATCCACTAATTGTAACAACAGTAGTTTTACACCTCTAAGACTTGGATCTTTTTGGGTGCTAACTACTGTGCCGCGAACTTTGGCAACTTGCATTACAAATTACGGTCTTCTACCAAAAGGACGAATTGCATTCACATTTTCCCGGAATTGCTCTACGTCTTCGGTATAACGAATTGGGAGGACGTATTCCAAGTTTTCGTGAGGACGAGCAATGATATGAGTAGACAACACTTGTCCACCATTGACTCGCTTTACAGATTCAACTCCTGCGGCCACAGAAGCTTGCACTTCCGAAACGTCACCCCGGACAATGACCGTCACCCGACCACTACCGATTTTTTCATAACCTACTAAAGTGACGCGGGCAGCTTTCACCATCGCATCAGCGGCTTCCACGACTGCTGGAAAGCCTAGCGTTTCAACCATTCCCACTGCAATTGACATTAGTTTTAATCCCTATTTCAAAGTTTTTTAGCCTTGGACAAAAGTGATGCTCAATCAGATAAAGAGCTTTAATTACTTTGTTTAAACAGCTTTTAAGTACGGAATTGTTCCACCGCTTCTGTGTAACGTATCGGCAAGACGTATTCCAGGTTCTCGTGAGGACGAGCAATGATGTGAGTGGATAACACTTCACCACCAAAGACTCTTTTCGCCGCTTCAACTCCAGCTGCTACGGAAGCTTGCACTTCCGATACATCTCCCCGAACTATCACGGTGACGCGAGCGCTACCAATTTTTTCATACCCTACTAAGGTGACACGGGCGGCTTTCACCATCGCATCAGCAGCTTCCACCACTGCTGGAAAGCCCTTCGTTTCAATCATTCCAACTGCAATTGGCATCGCAGAACTCCTACAAAATTAATGCAATCTGTACTGTCGTTTGAATTTTTTGACGGGGAGAGCCTGATCTTATAGCTAAGAAAACACTTCCAAATTAAGCATAGGAAAGCTTGGCGTTCCTGGCAATATAAATTACTATAATAGTTTATGATAAGAAAGTTTTAAAAAACTTAACATAAATTTATATAGGCTTCTGAGCAATTAAAGTTTACTGATTCCTTGAGCAGGCACTTATGCTTTATAATTTCTTTATCACATTTACAAAACGACATTCATAACCAAGGCTAATCCGATCTGACGAGGGGTAAGCAGCGGCTGTATGTTTTACTGTATCTATCTTTCCTCAAATATTGCTAAGTGTACAAGGACTAGGTGAAACATATATAATTTTTTCAAATATATCGTATAAATTACTCTGCTCAAAGTAGAAATACAAATGTAAAAAGGTCGGTGATGTTAAGGCAAGTAAATGCTTTTGCTTATGTAAAGTTATATTTTACTTATAATTAATAGGGTAACTTTAAGTAAAAGTACTTCTGGAAGTTTAGTTAAAATAATAGTAAAAAAACATCGATATTTTGGTAAATTAATTTTATTAAATAAGTAATTGGTTGAATTTTTTTTAAAAATCAAGGCTGAGTCATCAAGGGAAATTTAAATGGATCAATTTCTATTTTCAACAAGTTGGTTTGTGCCTTTGTATAGCTTATTGGGCGCAATTTTGACCTTGCCGTGGGGAATAGGAATAATTCAGCGAACAGGGCCAAGACCTGCGGCATACTTAAACTTGTTGACGACCGTTTTAGCTTTTGTCCATAGCCTGTTTGTATTTAAAAATATCTGGGATAGAGATCCAGAAAACTTACTAATCAATTGGTTCAAAGCAGCAGATTTAGACTTATCTTTTTCCTTAGAACTATCGCCAGTCAGCATTGGGGCAACAGTTTTAATTACAGGGTTAAGCTTACTGGCACAAGTTTACGCTTTGGGTTACATGGAAAAGGACTGGTCGTTGGCGCGTTTTTTTGGGCTACTGGGATTTTTTGAAGCGGCGCTATGTGGTCTAGCAATCAGTGATTCTTTGTTTCTCAGCTATGCGCTTTTGGAAGTCTTGACGCTTTCGACTTACTTGCTGGTGGGGTTCTGGTATGCTCAACCACTAGTAGTGACGGCGGCGCGGGATGCGTTTTGGACTAAACGGGTGGGAGACTTGTTGCTGCTGATGGCTGTAGTCACACTTTCCACTTTAGCCGGGAGTTTGAACTTTTCGGATTTATATGAGTGGGCGCAAACAGCTAATTTAAGCCCAATGACATCGACGTTACTAGGGTTGGCGTTAATTGCTGGGCCTGCTGGTAAATGTGCCCAATTTCCACTGCACCTGTGGTTAGATGAGGCAATGGAAGGACCCAACCCCGCCTCGGTAATGCGAAATTCTCTGGTAGTAGCTGGCGGTGCTTATTTACTGTATAGATTTCAACCATTATTAGCCCTATCGCCAGTTGCCTTGAATGCCTTGGTAGTCATGGGTACAGTGACAGCAATTGGGGCAACATTAGTCTCCATAGCTCAGATTGACATTAAGCGATCGCTATCTCATTCCACCAGTGCATACATGGGGTTAGTGTTTTTAGCAGTGGGGTTACAGCAAGGGGGTGTAGCCTTGATATTGCTGTTAGCTCATGCGATCGCCAAAGCATTATTATTTATGAGTTCAGGTTCAGTCATCTTGACTACCCAAAGCCAAGACTTAACAGAAATGGGCGGTTTGTGGTCACGGATGCCAGCCACCACCACAGCCTTTGTGGTCGGTTCAGCCGGCATGGTAACACTGCTACCACTAGGAAGTTTCTGGGCAATGTTAGCATGGGCTGACGGTTTCGTGAATATTAGCCCTTGGGTAATTGGGGTTTTAATATTAGTCAATGGTTTGACAGCATTGAATTTGACGAGAGTATTTAGATTAGTCTTCTGGGGTAAACCGCAACAAAAGACCCGTCGCACCCCAGAAGTTGCTTGGCAGATGGCCTTACCAATGGTGTTTCTGACAGTGCTGACTCTGCTTCTACCTCTGATGCTACAGCAATGGTACTTACTACCAGCTTGGGAAAGTATTAATTGGTATGTGGTGTTAGCCTTGTTTGGTTCTACCGTAGTGGGGGTAGGTGTAGGGTGTACAGTTTATCTGCACAAAGCTTGGTCAAGATCCAGAATCTTGGCGTGGAGATTTCTACAAGACCTGTTAGGTTATGATTTTTATATTGACCGAGTTTATTTTGTAACCGTGGTAAGTGTAGTAGGACTGCTATCTAAAATTTCTGCTTGGAGCGATCGCTACTTGGTTGACGGTTTAGTAAACTTGGTTGGGTTTGCGACCATTCTCGGCGGACAAACCTTAAAATACAGCATTTCTGGGCAATCTCAGGGCTATATGTTGACCATCCTAGCAGTTGTCAGCGTCCTGGGTTTTTTCATCAGTTGGTCATTGGGTTTACTAGATAAATTGCCTTTTTAAGCGAGTGAGGAGTGAGGACTGAGGAGTTAGGAGTTAGGAGTTAAAAGTTATTTTCTCCCCCTGCCCCCCTGCTCCCCTGCTCCCCTGCTCCCCTGCTCCCCTGCTCCCCTGCTCCCCTTACGTAAAGTACTATGCTTAGTGTTTTAATTCTAGTGCCGTTAATCGGCGCAGCTTTAATTGGTTTCTCCCCCTCTGGCATCAGTGGGAAATTCGCCCGTGTAGTGGCTTTGGTTTTTGCCATTATCGCTTTCTTGTGGACAATCGTATTAGTAAGTCAGTTCCATCCAGGAGAAATTACTCAGCAGTTTGCTGAGTCTGTCCCTTGGGTAGATGCTTTAGGACTGAACTATAACCTTGGAATAGATGGTTTATCTTTGCCGTTACTGGTTTTAAATGGATTGTTAACTGCCATTGCCATCTACAGCAGCGATGAATCGCTACAGCGTCCTAAATTTTATTACTCTTTGATACTATTATTAAGCGCTGGGGTGACAGGAGCCTTTCTAGCACAGGATTTACTGTTATTTTTCCTGTTTTACGAATTGGAACTAATTCCGCTGTATTTGTTGATCGCCATTTGGGGTGGCGCAAAGCGGGGTTATGCTGCGACCAAATTTCTGATTTATACAGCTGTTTCGGGAATCCTGATTTTAGCAAGTTTCCTCGGCATGGTTTGGCTGAGTGGTTCCTCTAACTTTGCACTAGCAACCTTGAACACGACAACTTTACCTCTAGCAACACAGCTTTTATTGCTAGCAGGAATTTTGGTCGGTTTTGGGATTAAAATTCCCTTGGTTCCCTTCCATACTTGGTTGCCAGATGCTCACGTTGAAGCTTCCACACCGATTTCCGTGCTATTGGCTGGGGTGCTATTGAAGTTAGGAACTTACGGCTTACTGCGCTTTGGCATGAACTTGTTACCAGAAGCTTGGAATTATCTGGCTCCTTGGTTGGCGACTTGGGCAGTAGTGAGTGTACTGTATGGTTCATCTTGCGCGATCGCCCAAACCGATATGAAAAAAATGGTAGCATACAGCTCCATTGGACACATGGGTTATGTGCTTTTAGCGGCCGCGGCGGCCACACCTTTAAGTGTATTGGGTGCTGTGATGCAAATGATTAGCCACGGCTTGATTTCCGCAATGCTGTTTTTGCTGGTAGGAGTTGTGTATAAAAAAGCTGGAAGCCGTGATTTGGGAATCATCCAAGGATTACTGAACCCAGAACGAGGTATGCCAGTAATCGGTAGCTTGATGATTGTCGGAGTCATGGCCAGCGCTGGTATACCGGGAATGCTAGGGTTTATTTCCGAATTCGTAGTTTATCGGGGAAGTTTTCCAGTTTTTCCAGTGCAAACCCTGTTATGTATGCTTGGTACTGGTTTAACAGCAGTTTACTTCTTAATTCTCGTCAACCGCGCCTTTTTTGGACGCCTGTCTGCATCAGTTACCAACTTACCGCGTGTGTACTGGAGCGATCGCATCCCAGCTGCAATTTTAGCTGCGTTGATTGTGATTTTCGGCATTCAACCTGGTTGGTTAGTACGTTGGACTGAACCAACAATTACAGCAATGATAAATACCCAAAACATAGTAGTAGCAGTGTCCTTAGATAAAGCAATGGGGAATGGGGATTAGGGAATGGGGAGTAGGGAATGGGGAATAGGGAAAAGTTTTCCCAATGCCCAATGCCCAATGCCCAATGCCCAATGCCCAATGCCCCAATCCCTAAACTTTTTGGAGAAATGGCAATGGTAACTATTAAAAAAAAATCTACTCACAATCCCTTAGCTGAGTATATTGAACGTCTACAAAAAGGAGATGCGTTACTCCCCGATAGTCCAGAGAATGTGCTGGAAGTTGTTGGTATTCTTAAAAGCTATGGGGTAGTTTTAGATGCTTACTCAAAAAATCTTAACTATATTGCTGAACATCAGTTTTTAATATTTTTCCCATTTTTTAAATACTTTAATGGAGAGGTTTCTTTTCAGAAATTACTCCGTCACTGGTGGCATGACCGAATTAATTTTGAATATGCCGAGTATTGCATGAAAGGCATGATGTGGCACGGTGGCGGCGGACTAGATACCTATTTAGATACACAAGAATTTCAAGAAAGGGCGCAAGCCGTTATTGCCGCAAAGTTTAAAAATAATCCTTTAATTCTGGGTATTAACCAACTGTTTCCAGATTTTTTAACAGAACAATTGCGCGTCTCTGCTTACTACACCGGTTTAGGTCAATTCTGGCGAGTCATGGCTGATATGTTCCTCAACTTATCAGACCGCTATGACCGAGGCGAAATCAAATCGATTCCCCAAGTTGTAGACCACATTAAAGCCGGGTTAGTGGCAAATGCATCAAACCCAATTACCTACGCTGTCAAAATTCGAGGTAAGGTCTATGAAATCATTCCCAAAAGCGTTGGTTTGACCTTCTTAGCAGATACAGCAATACCTTATGTAGAAGCAGTATTCTTCCGAGGAACTCCTTTCCACGGTACTGTTTCATACAATGCCCAAGGATATCAAATTCCCCCAGATCAAACCCGATTTCAATATGGTGCATTGTATGCCGATCCTTTGCCCATCGGCGGCGCGGGTATTCCTCCTACCTTGTTGATGCAAGATATGCGTCATTATCTTCCAGAGTATTTGCACGAAATTTATCGTCGCAGTCTTCGGGGTGAAGATGATTTGCGAGTTCAAATTTGTATGAGTTTCCAAAAATCGATGTTTTGTGTGACGACAGCAACGATTTTGGGACTGATGCCTCATCCTTTAGATACTAAAGATCCAAATGAGCAAAAAGATAATCGAGTTTATTTAGAGAAGTGGATGAGTCGGTTACAAACTTCGCGGTTGCTGGATGTGAATAAATGACAGATGATTCGACGATTACTCACGAGGCATTCAAGCAATTCGAGCGCAACAAATTTTCTGTTGTAGCTCAAGAATACAATCGCGCGTTAGCGTTCGCGGAGCGTCTCGTAGAGAAGCTCACCGGAGGTATCGCTGTTGTGACTTCTCAGGTAGATGAAACCATATTGGATGCCGTCGGAGCTGCTTATAAAGCATAAGCTAGAACAACTTTTTTAAAATTGCTTGAATCCGATGTATTTAGTAATTTTTGAAGTGTTTTTCCATGACAAAATTTATCAGCTTTTGCCCTCTACGCTCTACTTCTTGCTTTTTGATAACAATAAATCCCTGATTCTCAAAAAAAGGTTTAGCTGTAATACTGGCTTCTGTAAATAACTTTTCCACGCCTAAAGAGTGTGCTTTTAATTCAATCTGTTCTAAGATTTTCTTACCAACACCTTTCCTTTGAAAATCTTTATGACAATAGAAACGGTCAATATGACCATTAGCCTCTAATTCCCCAAAACCAATAATTTTGTCTTGTTCTTCTGCTACATAGGTAAACTTACTTCCTAAACTTTTAATCCAAACTTCAATATCCATGTTTGCTGGTGCCCAAGCAGCTACTTGTTCTTCTGTATAATCGTGAATATTCACCTCATGAATAGTGTCGTAGAACAATTTCATAATTTCTTTGGTATCAGCTATTTCGTATATTCTTATTTTCATAAAGTAATTAACGATCAATAACTCTAATTAACAATATTATCTGTGTTGGTGAGTCTGAGTATTTCCACAGTGAAGCCCAGTTGGCGACCCTATTTTCGCTTCATCATAATAGACTTCTGGCATGAATCAAAAGCCCTCACCCTAAATCCCTCTCCCAAGCTTGGGAGAGGGACTTTGAAAATCGCTGATGTTCAAGGTAAATTATTTTAGTACAAAAGTACTATTTACTGCTAAAATGCCTTACAAGTCAGCTAGCCTTGCTTGAGGTAGTATGAAAAAAATCCCAGACACGGACAAAAAGCCCATTTTGCGGAAAGTTTCGTTGTTGCAGCCCAAATCTGTAACTACTGCTATAGTGCCACTGCGACCCCAAAAGGAAAAAATCATCAGCGAAGGAGAGCGTTTGATTACACAAGTTGAACGTATCAATCAAATGGCAGGAGAGTTAGAAGCAGCGATATTTGAGTTGAAAGCGATCGCTAACACTCTGAATACTCAAAAAAGTTACCCAGTTCTAAATCAGGAGCCATGCAAAAATATTTGTCAGTATTTTACAGTTAGCGTTCCTTGGGTGAAACGAAAGCCTGACAACTCATTTATTCTGACGACGCGAAAAGTTGATTTATTCCGAGCCGAAAGGGAAGCCACACAGTTAGCACAGCAACTTCGTCAGCAAACCAAAAAAAGATTAGCATCGCAGCCACAGACAAAAAACAAGAATGGGGCTGAGGCTGAAACAAAATGCTTGTTCAAAAAGGTATTAGTCAACAAATCTTAAAATTATCAACATTCAACGGCATCTCACCCTTGAGGTTGTAACAGTTATGCTGATTGAAGTGGCAGAAGGAACTTATTTCTCAAAATTGCTAGATACCACACTGCCATTATTTCTTTGCAACCATAGTTGATGACAAAGAAACAAAGCCGCCCTAATATTTGCACTTCCGTAAAACCAGAGTGTAACATCAGGGACAATCAATCAGCGCACAGAAGAGGTAAAAAGAAGGTGTTAAAGACACTTTTAGTGATTGCCATTGGTTTTTTACCGTCCCTGTTTTCCCTGTGGATGATCCGTAGAACCCAGCGATCGCGCTTGCAGATGAGGCAAGCAGCCATGAATTTTCCAGTGGTACGGGGACGGCAAAACGTCAGACCTGTGGAAGGCGATCGCTATTATTTAGAAGGGGTGGGTTATTTAATTGGCGATATCAGCTGCAAGTTTAATGCTCGCTCTGGCTACATCCGTTGTGCTATAAATCCCGAAGGCCCATGTAACGGTTGCCGTCACTACGAACCTAGAGAATTAACTGGTAATGAAAAAAGCACTTAAGATTCCTTACTCAATACTTAACCTACCTAAAATTACCTGGTTAACACAGACGCTATGACGTGGATAGTTTTCCAGCGACTTCATAGCACTAGAACCAGGGAATGATAAAATCATTACTAATTATAATAATTTGTATTTACAAGTACTTTGAATATTTCTCTTTGCATGGTGAAATAAGAATGATTTAATAGAATTCGTGCAAAAGAGTAAATCTGCATCATTTTGTTTGCAGATTATGAACTTTGCTATTAACTCTTGCCGAATATCTCATAACTAGATGATTATCCAACGATGAACAACGCGATCGCTCGGACAACAGCATTATTATCAACTTGCGCTTTGCTACTAACAGGTTGTGGTGGTGGCACTAGCACAGTGACAAATTCTCCAACTAATACTCCCAATAGTACCCCAAATAACACTGCAACCAATACCCCAGTGACAACAGGTACATTATCAGGTGCTATTCCCATCGGTATTGGTGTTGCCCAAACTAGCAATGTGGCATTACTCGGTCAAGAGCAAGTTGCTGGAGCTAAACTTGCCCAGAAGTATTTCAATAGTAAAGGTGGTGTTAATGGCACACCAATTAAATTAGTTTTTCAAGATACTAGCGGTGATGAAGCAGGAGCAATTAACGCTTTTCAAACTCTAATTAATAAAGATAAAGTTATTGGAATTATTGGGCCAACTTTGTCACAACAAGCCTTTAGTGCCGATCCCATTGGCGAACGGGCAAAAGTACCAATTATTGGCCCATCAAATACTGCTAAAAATATTCCCGAAATTGGTGATTACGTTGCTCGTGTTTCTGCACCAGTTTCCATTGTTGCGCCTAATTCGGTGAAAGCTGCACTTAAGCAAAACCCCCAACTGAAAAAAGTTGCAGTTTTCTACGCCCAAAATGATGCATTTAGCAAGTCAGAAACGGAAATTTTTCAGCAAACAGTTAAGGATCAAGGGCTGGAATTGGTAACAGTCCAAAAATTCCAAACTAGTGATACAGATTTTCAAAGCCAAGCTACCAATGCAATTAATCTCAAACCAGATTTGGTAATTATTTCTGGCTTGGCTGCTGATGGTGGTAATTTAGTTAGGCAATTGCGAGAACTGGGTTATAAAGGCTTAATTGTCGGTGGAAATGGTCTAAATACATCGAATTTATTGCCAGTTTGTAAAGCACTTTGTGATGGGGTATTGATTGCTCAAGCCTACAGTCCAGAACATCCAGGTGAAATTAACGCGGCGTTTCGTAAAGCCTATATTGAAGAATATAAAAAAGAACCACCCCAATTTAGCGCCCAAGCTTTTGCAGCAGTGCAGGTTTATGTCGAAGCACTCCAATCTTTAGATAAAAAGAGCAAAATCAACAAACTACAGCTACCAGAATTACGGACACAGTTAAACAAACAAATACTTGAAGGAGCATACAATACACCATTGGGTGAAATTGGTTTTACTCCCACAGGTGAAGTTGTGCAAAAAGATTTCTATGTTGCCCAAATCAAAATGGAAAAAGACGGGAGTCAAGGTAAATTCACATTTCTAAAATAGTTGCTACATGAATATCAATATCTTTTTGCAGCAATTATTAAATGGCTTATCCATTGGCAGCGTCTATGCAATTTTTGCCTTGGGATATACCTTGGTTTATTCTATTTTGGGCATTATTAATTTAGCTCATGGCGCGATTTTTACCTTGGGTGCATATTTCACTTATGCACTTATGGGTGGGAACTTTGGATTTAATGGCTTGCTGGCTAATGCAGCCTTGCCGATAAAATTACCATTTGCTATATCCTTAATTTTAGGAAGCACCTTGGCGGGATTGGTAGGGGTAGTGATGGAACGTGTTGCTTTTCAACCTTTGCGCCGTCAAGGATCTGATCCTTTGCTAACTGTTGTTTCTAGCTTGGGAGTAGCAGTGGTAATTGTGAATTTAATCCAGTATTTAATAGGCGCGGAAAGTTACACATACCCCGCAAATACTTATGGGAATTTGCCACCTGCAATTAACTTTGGGAGTCCAGAAAACCCAATTCCGATTCGCAGTGTTCAGGTGGTAATTTTTACTGTATCAGTGGTGATTGTGGCAATTCTTACCTATTTTATCAATCGAACTAAATATGGTAAGGCAATGCAAGCGATCGCAGAAGATCCAACTACAGCTAGTTTATTAGGAATTAATAGCGATCGCTTTATCATCCTAACATTCTTCATCAGCAGTTTTTTAGCAGGATTAGCAGGAACTTTAGTTGCCTCTAGTGTTAGTATTGCAGGGCCATATTTCGGCATTGCTTTTGGTTTGCGGGGTTTAGCAGTAATTGTTTTAGGTGGTTTAGGTAGTATTCCCGGTGCAGTGGTAGGAGGTTTGTTAATTGGATTAGTCGAGGCGTTTGTCCCTGCTGATTATTCTGGATATAAAGACGCAGTAGCCTTTGCAATTTTGTTTATCATGCTATTAGTTAGACCCCAAGGTTTGCTAGGACGGCGGTTTATTCAGAAAGTTTAGAGAGACGTAGCGCTATGAAAACATACACTCAACAAAAATTAACTTTTGAGCAATTTTTAGAACAGTGTCCAGAAGAAGGTTTATATGAACTTGTGGATGGAGAAATTGTAGAAGTGCGTGCAACCAGAAATCATGATGATGTCGCTGACTTTACGGCTGACTCTTTCAAAGATGAAATTAAACGTCTAAATCTTAATTACGTAGTAAAAAACACAGCAGTCTTTAAAACTATAACTGCTAATGGCATAGAGCAAGGGCGCAAGCCTGATGTAAGTGTCATAGATAAAGATAAATGGCGCTCAAATCGTTCTGCTTATGCTGCACTTGAAGAACCCATCCAATTAGCTGTAGAGGTGACATCAACTAATTGGGAAGATGATTACATTGATAAATTAGATGAATATCAACGTTTAGGTATTACAGAATATTGGATTGTAGATTATTTGGCAATTGGGCTAAGAGAGTATTTGGGAAATCCAAAAGTTCCGGCTGTATTTGTTTTTCTATTAAATGATGAGGGTAAATACCAATGCACACATTTTAGAGGTTCAGAACGAATTGTGTCACGAACTTTTCGTGAACTGACGCTGACAGCAGAGGAAATCTTAACAGCTTAAGAGTTGATAAAACCAATAGTCTGATTAAGTTTAATCAAAATGTATTAAAATGACTGATTTTTTCGCTACTTACGGTTCTTTGATTGTCTCTATGGTATTGGGGGCGTTATTAGGGTTATCACTTTACTTACCCCTAATGACAGGACAATTGTCTTTAGCTAGTCCAGGATTTTATGCTTTAGGTGGATATATTGCAGCAATTTTATCCACAAAAGTTTTGACATCTAGCAGTAGTTTATTCCCCATTCCATTGTTGTTATTGGAGATGTTAATTGCGGGTGTAATTTCTGGTTTATTGGGTATAATAGTCGGAATTCCAGCATTACGGTTGCGAGGAATTTATTTAGCGATCGCAACTATCGCTTTTGTGGAAGTTCTGCGCGTCATCTCCCTCAATTTGGATATTACAGGCGGTGCTGTTGGAATTTTTGGTATTCCTCAACCTTTCCAAACACAACTTGAATATTTATGGATTGTTCTGCCTTTACTATTAATTAGTATGGTGCTACTTTATCGTTTAGAACGCATCCGCGTCGGCAGGGCTTTTATCGCTATCCGCGAAGATGAATTAGCTGCGGGTGCAATGGGAATTGATCCGACTTATTACAAAGTTTTGGCGTTTACATTAGGAGCTATGCTTGCAGGGGTTGTAGGTGCAATTAGCGCTCACTTCCTCAATACCTGGAATGCTCGTCAAGGTACTTTTGATGCCAGTATTATATATTTAACTTTTGTTTTAATTGGTGGTTCGAGAACTTTTTTAGGCCCGGTAATTGGAGGTATGGTATTTACAGCTTTACCAGAGATTCTGCGAAGCCTTGCTGATACTGGTGGTTTACCTAATTGGTTAGCACAGTTTTTGCGAGATGGTAGATTAATTATTTTTGGCTTCCTAATAGTAATAGGTACAATCTTTTTTCCCCAAGGGCTAATTACTCCAGATATTTTTCAAAGACGCAAAATTATGGAAAAACGAACCGCAAAGGACGCAAAGGGCGCGAAGTAATAAAAGTTTTAGAGAGTTATTGCGTAAGTTTTATATTCATAATAATATGCAAAAATGTCACATAGTATTCCAGCAACTAACAGCAGTATTGTCTTAGAAGCAAGAGCATTGACTCGCCGCTTTGGTGGTTTAGTGGCGGTAAATAATGTATCTTTTAGTGTAAATCAACATGAGATTTTTGGACTGATTGGCCCTAATGGTGCTGGCAAAACAACACTGTTTAATTTGATTACTGCCTTCATTCCACCTTCTAGCGGTCAATTAATTTATCAAGGTGCAAAAATTTACCAACTGCGTCCTCATCAAATTGCTGCTTTAGGTATCGCTCGTACCTTCCAAAATATCCGCTTGTTTGGGGAATTATCGGCGTTAGAAAATGTGATAATTGCCCGACATTTGCACACTAAAAGTAATATGATTACAGGGGTTTTGGGATTACCACCAGCACCGACTGAAGAATTGAAAACTAAGCAAAAAGCTTTAGATTTATTGGATTTGGTGGGATTAAGCGATCGCGCTGACGAAAAAGCCAAAAACTTTGCCTACGGCGATCAGCGGCGGCTGGAAATTGCCCGCGCTTTAGCATTAGAACCGCAAATTTTACTTCTTGATGAACCGGCGGCGGGAATGAACCCCAACGAAAAGCAGCAATTGAGTGCATTTATTCGCAGCCTTCGCAATGACTTCAATTTGACGATCGTTCTTATAGAACACCATGTACCATTAGTTATGGGTTTGTGCGATCGCATTGCGGTGTTAGATTTTGGGCAATTGATTGCATTGGGTGAACCCGCAGTTGTCAGAAATGACCCGGCTGTAATTGAAGCTTATTTGGGAAATGAATAAGCGATTGAGAATGAGTTACAAAAAAATTAATTTCGGGATTTTAATGGCATTAGAGATTTTCGTACACCTCATCATCATTGCGCTTGCCAACTCGAAAAACTTCGATTACATCAAAATACTCACAAATTCGTCTAAAGAATTCACTGCGATCGCACTATCCATTAAATTTTCTAATTGTTCCACACTTTCGCTCTCAAGCCTTGCTTCCACTTCATGGGGAATTTCGCCAAAGCGTTGTTCTAATACCCGGATTAGCTGCCGTCGCGCACCCTGCTGAATACCTCTTTGCTCAATTTCCTGATACCAAGGCGATTCTCGCAATACTGCCATATCCCACCTCATGATTTGTTGCACTAAAGGCGTGTCTAACACAAAGCTAGCAAAAAATGCCAGCAATGATTCTAATTGATTCAACTGTGCATCTGCTCGTAGCGCCTGTAATGCGCGTTGCACAACTGATACTTCCCCCCCTCCTCGGAGGATTGGCACAAAGGGTAACAACGATGGTAGTGGTTGCTGAAACACTATTTCAGCATCGATTTCCCACAAATTAATCACGTGATAATCTTGAATGGCACGTAATCCCAAAAATTCCTGCTCGTAACTACTGACAATCGTTAAGGTGGATGCGGGCGGTAAAATGTTGATCAGTACTGGGTAAGTTGGCAATCGGTAACGTTCTTGTGCCAAGGCAGCATAGGCTCTCATCCGTAGAGGCATCTGTGTTGTGTAACGCAGTTGTAGTTCATTTAGTACTAGAAAATCCCCGTGAGTGGCACTGTATGCTTTCACCAACACATCTGTTTCGCGGCTAATCCAATGAAACTCAGAGCCGAGAATTTCTTTCGCCACGACTTCAGGACGTTGTGTAACCCACTGTACCCATGCATCGGGAGCTAAATTAATTAGTCCTTTGCTACCAATATCTGCTGCTTTTCCCACAGGACACTTGATATCTTTATCAGTAATTAATGGTACACCATAAAGATTACAGTATTCTGGCGTTGGTTTTTAAGTTGAAGCAATGTCTACGCACTATTTTAAGAAATGTATGATTGATGTATGTTAGGTTTTGAATCAACATTTCTGGATGTAAACCGCCGATGAAATCCGATAGTAGACCAGACTATACAATTTTAGAAGTTCAAGAACTTGATGTTAATTATGGCGGCATCCAAGCTCTGAAAAAGATTAATTTAATTATTCAAAAAGGTGAGGTAGTTACTTTAATTGGTGCTAATGGTGCGGGAAAAACAACTACACTCCGCGCCATATCTAAAGTGGTTAATCCTAAAAGTGGTGTAATTATCTATAATGGACATAATATTAACCGCCGCCAAACTCACGAAGTTGTACAACTTGGTATCGCCCATTGTCCTGAAGGACGCAGAGTATTAGCGCGGCAAACAGTATTTGATAATTTACTTTTGGGTGCTTATATTCGCTCCGATCAAGCTGAGATCAAAGCAGATATTCAGCGCCAATTTGAGCTATTTCCCCGCTTGTCACAAAGACGGAATCAACTAGCAGGAACCCTCAGCGGTGGTGAACAACAAATGTTAGCGATCGCACGTGCTGTAATGAGTAAACCACAACTCTTACTTTTAGATGAGCCTAGCTTAGGTTTAGCACCTGCGATCGTCCGGGAAATCTTCTCTATTATTGAAAATCTCCGGGCTACAGGTGTGACTATTCTGTTAGTTGAACAAAACGCTAATCTGGCACTACAAATTGCCGATCGCGGTTATGTTCTAGAAGCTGGTTCTATTACCTTAACAGGTGCAGCATCAGAATTAATTAGTGATGAGCGAGTTAAAAAAGCTTATTTAGGGTAAATAATTAAATGAAAATTTTGGAGGTATAAGCAGATGGTAAAATCATCAACTAAACCCCTAACTTTAGAGGATTTTTTAAAACTACCAGAAACAAAGCCTAGCTTAGAATACATCAACGGTCAAATTATTCAAAAGCCAATGCCACAGGGAAAACATAGTATTCTTCAAGGTGAACTAGTCAGTAATATCAATTCTGTAACCAAACCTCAAAGAATTGCCCCTGCATTTCCAGAATTGCGATGTACTTTTGGCGGACGTTCAATTGTCCCTGATATAGCTGTGTTTGCTTGGGAACGGATTTTATTAGACGAGCGTGGAGAAGTGGCAAATGTCTTTAAGACATATCCAGACTGGACAATTGAGATTCTTTCACCTGATCAAAGCCAGACTAAAGTAACCGGAAATATTCTACATTGTTTAAAACATGGTAGTCGCTTCGGTTGGCTGATTGATCCAGATGAGCATTCTGTTTTAGTTTATCCACCAAAGCAGCAACCAGAACTTTTACAAGAAGAACAAGAAATATTACCAGTTCCCGATTTAGTTAGCGATCTTCAATTAACTGTAGGGCAACTATTTGGATGGTTAAAGTTATAAGCAATTGTATATATTCATATCTATCTTTGGGAATACTAAAGGTAGTAATTTACTGAAGTCAGAGCGAGATAATGGATTTCGTGAATTTAATAAAAACAGGTAATAGTTGGAAATTTGCGACTGAAGCTGATTTAGAAGATTTTGTCTGGGCTAATTTAAAAGAACTTTTTGGATTAATTCCGCTAAAGCGACAATATTATGTTAATGGCCAAATTTGTGATATTCTAGCATTGAGAGAAAATAAACAGTTAGTGGTGTTGGAATTGAAAAATGCTGAAGATAGATATATTGTTCAGCAGCTAACTCGATATTATGACGCTTTACACGAAGTAAAACCTTTAGAAGACGAAATAGACTATCAACAACCTATTAGCTTAATAGCAATTAAGCCTAATTTTCATAGAGATAATTTTATAGATAAAAAATATCATCATTTATCTATTGATTTTTTTGAGTTTGCTGTTTTAGCAGATGAGTTTAACTATTATTTCCAGATAAAAAATTTAGATTTAGATAATGAAAAAGTTTCAAAAATAGAAATTCCTCATCAGGACAGAGAGAAAAATGAAGATATACTTCCACCTTCTAGAGGGCTGATGAACCGTCTAGCTAAATGCTCTTCTGAACAACAAGAGGGAATATTAAAAATTCGTCAAAAGGTTCTAAGCTTTGATAAACGGATGGAAGAAATATCTTCTGCTGTTAGTTTTAAATATGGAAATGGTAATAGTAAAACAAGTAAATTTTGTGCTGAATTTTACTTTGATAGTAAAGGAATACCAATTATATTTTTATGGTTAGGTTTAAAAAATAATAGTAGTGACCGTATAAGTAGAGCAAGGATTTGGACAGATTGGCAAGGCAATGCTTTGTTAGAGGGATATGTACCAAGTGGAATTGGCGCAAAGATAAATTTATCCAAAAAGAAACTTTCAAATAGAGTAAAAATCATGAATGAAATAGTAGCAAATAAAAATTTAACTTATCGAACAAATAAATATTTTAGTCAATATTATAAGGATCGAAATAGAATAACTAGGAAAATTAATAACTCGGAACCTTTAACATACGAGGAAAGACAATTACTAGAAATTGATGCAAATGAATTTACTCTTGTTAGGGGAGGTGGAAGACTTAATACATATAAATTTGATCGCTATGATTCTCTAAATGGATTAGTTGAGGTAGCTTTAGAAAAATGGCGAAAAAGGCTATAAGCAAAGTATCACTATTGCAATCTTAAAGATTTCAGCAGATTCCTATAGTCGATATCGCTTTAGAGACTTGGCTAAAAAGTCTTTAAGAAAAGCTACATTGACAGCACTGATAATTTTTCCTAATCATTAGTATTATTAATAATTATTACGATTTTGTCATAATATATTAATATTTATAGCCCTCTTTGCAGATATCTATATTTGTTTAGCGGCGAATTCTATTCACCGGAATAATTAAACCCATGAGTCAAATAATCTGGATAGCAAGACACGCTAACCGCCTCGACTTCGTAAACCCCGATTGGTTTCTCACCGCCGAACGACGTTACGATCCACCCTTGTCTGATGATGGTATGGTGCAGGCACAGCAGTTAGCTAAACGATTGAAAAAAGAAAATATTGGTCATATTTTCGCTTCTCCTTTCCTGCGAACCGTACAAACAGCAAATGCAGTTGCAGAAATGCTCAACTTATCGATCAAACTCGAAACAGGTTTGAGTGAATGGCTAAATCCAGTTTGGATGACGGAAGAACCCGAAAGACTGCCAACTCCAGCATTAGCAAAGTTATTCCCCAGAATTGACAATAGCTATACTTCGCGCATCGCCGCCAAATATCCTGAAACTCACGAAAAAGTGCGAGAACGTTCTGGACAAACGGCTAGATGTTTAGCTACTGAGTTCTTCCCAGAGGATATACTGCTAGTGGCGCATGGTGCATCTGTATTGGGTGGAGCAATGGGACTAGTGGGGGAAATTGCCAAAACAGAAGTCAAAGCTTCTTTATGTTCTCTGGTAAAAGTGGTACGCCAAGACCCAGAATGGTTATTAGAACTAACGGGAGATACTTCCCATTTAACCCACATAGAAGAAGTTATTCGATTTGCTTAAACCTCTGATAGAGATTTGCGTTCATGCCTTCTGCTACGTTGGGTATATCCTACAAAAAAGTAATTAATTCACGAATAAATTCTATGACTTTGTTACTAGCAGGAGACATCGGCGGGACGAAAACTATTCTGCGATTGGTTGAAACATCGGATTCACCAGCTTTACATACTATTTATCAGGAAAGTTACCACAGTGCTGATTTTCCCGATTTAGTACCCATAGTGCAGAAGTTTTTGGTCAAAGCTAATACACCTACACCAGAAAAGGCTTGTTTTGCGATCGCAGGCCCCATTGTCAAAAATACTGCCAAACTGACCAATTTAGTCTGGTTCCTAGATACCGAACGTCTACAAGAAGAATTGGGTATCCCGCACATTTCTTTGATTAACGACTTCGCCGCCATTGGTTACGGCATTTTAGGTTTACAAAAACAAGACTTGCTGACGTTGCAAATTGGCAAATCTCAACCCGAAGCCCCGATTGCAATTATTGGTGCTGGTACTGGTTTAGGCCAAGGATTTTTAATTAGACAGGGAAACGACTATCAAGTTTTTTCTTCAGAAGGAGGACACGCTGACTTTGCCCCTCGGAACGAGATCGAGTTTCAACTGTTGAAATACCTGCTGGGTAAACATGATATCCAGCGCCTTTCTGTGGAACGTGTGGTTTCTGGAATGGGAATTGTGGCAATTTACCAATTTTTGCGCGATCGCAAATTTGGCACTGAATCACCAGATATTGCCCAAATTGTTAGAACTTGGGAACAAGAAGCGGGACAGGAAGAGAAAAGTGTTGATGCTGGTGCTGCTATTGGTACGGCTGCATTGCAAGGTAGCGATCGCCTCTCGGAACAAACTTTGCAATTATTTATAGAGGCTTACGGTGCAGAAGCCGGCAATCTCGCCCTAAAACTCCTACCTTACGGTGGCTTATATATCGCTGGTGGAATTGCACCCAAAATCCTGCCCTTAATCCAAAATAGCGGTTTCTTATTAAATTTCACCCAAAAAGGTAGGATGCGCCGCCTTCTTGAAGAGATCCCCGTGTATGTTATCCTCAACCCGCAAGTCGGCCTAATTGGTGCTGCTTTACGTGCTGCTAGGTTATAACAGCTAGCATCATCAGTGAGATCGGCATCTCAAAGGGCAAAAAATATGACAGTTAAAAGTCTGTTGCCACTAATAGCCGCCACACTTGTCTGTGGTGGTTCTGCTTTTGTGGAAGCGCGTCAACCCAAACCTCCGGCGGCTGTTGTCAAACCAAAGGTTTCTCAACCCGTGCAGCCACAATGGAAGTTATTCACCGCTCCAGATGGGCGCTTTAGTATTTTGATGCCGGGAAGCCCCAGCAGAAATACCGAATTCCAAAAAACTTACATGGGGGAAATTACCTTAGAAATATTTGTTGCTCAACCACCAAAACAGCAAGTAGCATACATAGTTGCTTACAATGATTTTCCTTATAGTTACGGTCAAATGGCTGACCCCCAAGTTGTACTTAATAATGCACGGGATATGGCTTTAAAGACTACGAAAAGTAATTTAATTAGTCAACGAAACATTCGTAGTTCCAATAATCATCCCGGCAAAGAAATTCAGTACATCAATTCTGGAGGGAAAATCACTATTAGTAGAATGTATGTTGCCGAAGGAAGATTATATCAAGTAATGGCAATAGCTACAAAAAAACAGCAGAAGGCACTAGCTAAAACCATTACTGGGTATTTAAATTCTTTCAATGTAGTTTTGAAAAAGTGAAATAAATAAAACTTCTACTAGATTAGCCTTGCAATCAATTGCAGGGCTAAAAAGTAGTTATGCGAAAATAATTGCAGATAGTGTATAATCTGTTACGGGTTATGCAATGCACTGCAAACCGGATAAACAATTTTGGATTGTCGCTAACAAGATTTTTCCATTGACCAAAACAATTGTCAATTCGCAATTAAATACAAGAAATCACTTAATTGTTTAATTGTTAATTAATGGGTCTATTGCCTCCACTGATTCAAAGAATCAGTGGTCTTAAATCAGTGGTGGGTTCAAGCCCCCACTGATTTAATAAATTGCGAATTGCGAATTGGTAATTGCGAATTGGAATTGACTTTTTTTAATTTTTAATTAAAAATTAAGAAGAATAATAATTTTTAATTAATTTGAAGAATAATAATTTTTAATTAATTTTGGGTACAAGCCCCCACTGATTGCAATTTTTAATTAATAATTTTTAATTTTTAATTGGAGCGTACCCCTTTGGGGAAGCAAGCTACGCGCAGCGTCTTGTAGAGAAGCGACTTGACTCCTAACTCCTAAATTCTGCTGTATTTTATTTAATATTTAAGTTTTTTAGCTGATATCATACAACTTATACGCTACTCAAGCGCTTGTTCAAACATGATTTCTAACACTAGGATGTCATCCTAACAATAATTGCAAAATTAAATAAAACCAAGTGAAATAAATGGTTGATACTGTTGATACTGCCGTTACCGCTGGTTCTTTTAGCACCCTAGTTGATGCAATCAAAGCTGCCAATCTGATAGATACTCTCAAAGGTGTTGACTCGTATATCGCCTCTGCATCCACAAATGAAGCTTTTGCGAAGCTTCCAGTAGGTACTGTAGAGACATTGCTTAACAATATTAATAAGCTCCAGGAAATCCTGACGTATCATATAGTTTCCGGCAAGGTGATGCCCATAAAGCCGATTCAAGGTTCAATTTTGAAAATTGACCCTTTCCATAATTTCAAGGTAGATTATACCCCACAGCCTCAAAACCCGATGCTGCTGATGATAACGGTGTCATCCACATCATTGTTGATTCCTCGGTAAATAAACATATAGATGGCGAATAATATCTGTGGAGTAGAAACTATTTATAGTCACTACTTCAGGACTGTCTAAATATATTTTAAGTAACTCAACTTTCATTAAATATCACACCTCTCTTCTTAAAAGAGGTGTGATATTTAATGTTTTTTAAGCTTGTTTCACTTAGTTAATACTTTAGACTGCGACATCATTTATTTTCAAAATTGCCTGATCAATAAAAACAACATCAACTAAATTAATTTAACAATTTATGCTTTGAAAAGGAAACATTGTTTGAATTCATGTCTGATCAACGATTGAAATGTATAAGATAAACGTATGATGTTTAACTTTTTCACAAAAGTTTAAAAACTTGAGAGTAGACTCGATGATTTTGTATAACTTTAAGTGAGTAAAATGTTAGTATCACAGAGAAAGCTATAAAATTGCAGATATTTATAAAAGTTAAGGTTCATGATTTGAGGAGCAAGGTTTTTCTCCTATGGTCAAGCGATCGCTCCGAGCATCACTCACCGGAATTCAAGAGGCTAAAAGAGCATTTGCTCTCAAGGGGTGGACACAAGACAATCTAGCAGCAGAAGTCAACCTCAAGACTAGACAACCAATTTGGCGGTTTTTCAGTGGTCGTCCGGTTGAGCGTCATACCTTTATTGAGATTTGCTTAGTTTTGGAAGTGAATTGGCGAGAGATTGCTACCGATCCTCCGGCAGAATTCCGTGAACTAGAAGAATACGCCCAGCCCTCTGTGGTGGATATTGATACATTAGTGCAACAAGTGCGATCGCAACGCTTCGACAAAATTCAAGACCAGTGTGGTATTTTGCAGTTATTGGATATCAGCCGTCCCGTTGCGATCAATGACATATATATAGATGTGAATATTTTGGAGGAAATTGCCAGTCAACAGTGGCTAGAAATCACTGAACTGCAAAACCTTGACCGAGAAGAATTTGACCGTTTTGGCTTAGGTGAGATTGACCAGAGACAGATACCTGGTATACAGGCAGTTGAAACACACTCCAAGCTCAGGGTGCTAGGCAAACCAGGAGTAGGTAAAACCACCTTTTTGCAACATCTCGCCATTCAGTGTAACCAAGAAGCATTTGCGCCGAAGCACGTGCCAATCTTCATCACACTGAGAAATTTTGCTGAAGAATCTAAAGTCAGCAACGAGTTCAGTTTATTAAAGTACATCCACCAAGAGTTTCTCACATCTGGAATTTCAGATCCCTCAGTCATCGAAACCTTGCTGAATGCAGGCAGAGTATTACTGTTACTTGATGGCATGGATGAAGTTCTTAACCAACAAAGCAATGCTGTCTTAAGCGAAATTCGGAGATTTTTAGAGAAGTATCACAAAAATCAGTTAGTGGCCACTTGTCGAACAGCAGCTCAAAGACTTAAACTCCGAGGTTTTACCGATGTTGAAATTGCCCCATTTACCTCAGAACAAATCCGAGCCTTCGCTCAAAAATGGTTTGTGGCGTTTAGCAAGACCAATCAAAAACATGGTCAGGCGCAGTCCGTTGAGTTTATTCAAAAGCTGGACTTACCTGAAAACTGGCAATTTCGCCAACTTATCGTCACACCCCTATTTCTGCATCTTGCCTGCTGGCTGTTTCATGGTCAAGAAAAATTTCCAACTAAGCGGACTGACTTTTATAAGCAAGGTTTAGACCTTCTGTTGGGCAAATGGGATGAAGCCAGAGGCATAGAACGGGATAACGTTTACCGAGGGTTTTTACTACCACAAAAGCTCAAGTTATTGAGTCAAATTGCAGCAGCGGCATTTGAGCAGGGTCAGTACTTTTTTGAACAACGCATCATTGAGCAATACATTGGTGACTATATTCAGAATCTAAGCAACGTGCCAATAGATGCAGAGGAACTGCAAATAGAAAGCGAAGCAGCGCTGAAGTCAATCGAGGCTCAACATGGGCTACTGGCAGAACGGGCGCGGGGAATTTTTTCCTTCTCCTATCTGGCCTTTCAAGAATACTTCACAGCGAGAAAAATCGTTGCCAGCCATAACCTACAGGCATTTGAGCAAGCTCTGGAAGGACTGGTCAGTCATATCACCGACCCGAACTGGCGCGAAATCTTCTTGTTAACCGCTACCATGCTCCGAAGTGCAGACTCTCTAGTACAGTTGATGAAGCAACAGATTGATGCACTGGTTGCCGAAGACCCTTATTTACAAGAGTTTTTGACGTGGGCGAGCCAAAAATCTCGCACTATTCCCACCCAACCAAAAGATGCGACAGTTCGAGCATTTTACCTTGCCTTAAGTCGGACTCCTCACATAGCTCCTCACTTTGCCCTAGCCGCCAGCCTCGACCAGGGGATGTTTCTGGATGCGGCATTAGATGACCTGCTGCTGGAGTGTGCAATTGATAGCAGCCAAGATTTCGCCCATTTCCACGCCTGTGGAGATTCTCTCTCGAACATTCTGGGCATTGTTTTAGATGTTGGACTCTATAAATCCCTGCGACAACTCTCTGACCAATTTCCCAATTCTCGTCAAAGTCAAGAACGATTTGAGCTATGGTGGCAGACGAACTATTCAGCCTGGGCTGAACAGTTAAAGAGCACGGTGATTAATTATCGCAACATTAACCATCAGTGGCAGTTTAGCCCTGAACAACAGCAAGTGCTGCAACGCTATTATGATGCCAATCAGTTACTACTCGATTGCCTGCATAGCAATTCGGAAGTGACGCTTGCTATTAGGCAGGAAATTGAAGCCACCTTATTGTTGCCGATAAAAGAACTTGAGGACAGGGAATGGCAATAAGCTATTACGCATTTAAATTGCACTCTGAATGTAAGCGTATTAGCTTAATTCTTTTGGTTAATTCCTCAAAGAGTTTTGAATTGCAAAAATGATTTTTATTACATTTTGTGTCGAAGTTAATCAATTCATTCACAAAATCAAACAATACCAAGTTTATTATGTCAAAAATCTGGATTTTCGCTATCAGGATTTTTATATGGATCACTATAATCAGGTAGACAAAAACAAATTCCTCAACCACCGCCATCGATACCTGGGTGAATTCACACCCCAGAACCTTGTATTCAATGCTAATCTTCAGGAATTTTCTCAAAGCGTTTGTTACATCTTCAATCTACACAGTGCAGAAGAACTTTCTTCACAGGAGTGCTACGAGGAGATTGAGTTGCTCTGGCAGCAGTTAGCACAGAGCTATAAGGCACTAGGAGTTGAGAAAAATGCAACTTGATGATTTGCTGTTGAGAACTGTTGGGTATCTGTAGGAAGTAGTCGGAAGTAGGGTGTGTTATGCCGTTCGCTTTTAGCGTTCCCGTTCGCGTAGCGTCTCGTAGAGAAGAGAAGGGTAGGGCTAACGCACTCTACCAAAACTGTGCGGGTTACAGGTGTGCTACCCTACGGTAAGCCGCTCTGCATCAATACTTTGTGTCGCCGCGAATTCTATTCACCTTAGCTCTAAGTTGACCAAATAATTACTAATTTGCAATGACGCTTTCTACCAGACGCTGCGCTTAGCTTGCTTCTTTGCAGGAGTACACAGACTCGCTACCGTAATTCGTAATTGAAAAAAGTACAAGCCCCCACTGAATTTTTAATGAGCGTGGTATTCAATCAGTGGAGAGTTCAGAGCTAACACTGATTGTAATTGCGAATTACAAATTATCAATTACGAATTACTTTGACACCAATGGGTATTGCCATGCCCTTATTTGAAAAGTTTTCCTACGTTTTGTGTTGTAGTTAATCAACTCATTTAGGAAATAAAACAACACCCGCTCATAGTACAAGAACAGAACCTAGTAATTTTAACTATTAAGTGGTTCTCTGCTACTTTTTATTTGACCTATCCTGTTGTCTCGTCTCTTTAAGAGTACAGATTTTTTAGATCGCTTTGCACTTCAAGTCCTAATCGCAGGTCTTATTATGAATTTAATCAATGACTTTTGCTTGGCAGTTGGGATACTCAAAGGTGTACAAGTACTCGTTGTAGACAATGATCGCGATAGTAGAGATTTGTATGCTTTTTTACTCAAAGACCTGGGCGCAAATGTGATTACCGCTGGTTCTGTAAAAGAAGCTTTAGAAATCCTGAGTTGGTTCACGCCCAACGTCATTGTCTGTGAAATTAGATTTTTAGGTGAAAGTATTTATACATTGCTAAATACATTGAATGCTATAGAGGCAGACAATGGTAAGCATATCCCAATCATTGTAACTTCAACATCTACCACAGGTACTTGTGACCACATTCCAGATGTAGAGTTTGAAGAATATTTACTTAAGCCATTCGACCTTGACGAATTTGTTTCTATGATTGTGAATCAAGTAGAGGAAAAAGTGGTGGAAAATTTTTGCACTGAGCTACTAGTTGCAGACTAGTAGGTAAGTTGAAGTATCTGCGTTGTTTAAGCGCCCTGAAATAAATTTCTAGACTGCATAGCTAAAACCCTTGTTCAGGGTACAACTGTAGGTTAGAACAGCCTACAATGTAAACACATAGGTTTGAGTGAATGATAAGCTGTGCCCACAAAAATTACAAATATACTTATTCATCCACCTCATACCAATTCTGTATGAAGATGCGCTAAACCATATTTAAGTACAAGAAAGAAAAACGAACCGCATTCGCGCAGCGTCTCGTAAGAGTTGGACGCAAAGGATACAGAGCAACTAAAGCGCGATCGCACTATAGCAATTTTATCTGATTTGTGAGAATTGCCAGCCGTAGATTTCCAGCTTCTCAAAAAAGTCGGGGATCTTGTTTCTCACGAATAGTTCAGGATTGCACTAATATGCTGTGGCTAAAGTCACCCTTTCAGGTGAAGACATACAGAAATACGAATGCCTAGTATTAAGGAAGATTAAGCAACTGTGAAGCTTATTATGCGTCTAGTTGTTAATTGACTCATAAAAATTTAATCCCAAAGCTTTAACAACTCCGTATTCTCCACTTGTCCTCTAACTAAAAAATATTCTTATACAGCAAGATTTACAGGCTTCTATAATATGGCTACGTACATAGAAATTCCAGTTATTGGCAAAGTTAAGTATCCATTGCGCTGGCTGATAGGGCTGATGGCAGGGAGTGCTTTGGTTGTGGGTACTATCACAACTTACACCTTGGTAAATCAAGGGACAAACAAAGAAGATATTGCTCAACTAACTGTGCCAGTTGGAGCACAAAACGTCACGTTGCGGATTACAGCTAGTGGCAAAGTCGTGCCAGTTCAGAGCGTAAATATTAGTCCCAAGAACCCTGGAGTGCTATCGCAATTATACGTGGAACAAGGCGATCGCATTCAACAAGGGCAAATTCTCGCCCGCATGGATAGTGCCGGTATTGAGGCTCAAAGGAGCCAGTACCGGGCTAACTTAGCCCAAAGTCAAGCACAGCTAGCCGAAGCCCTTGCTGGTAGTCGTCCTCAAGAAATCGCTCAAGCTAGGGCGCGATTAGCACAATCTCAAGCTCAATTAGCCGCGGCTAAGGCTGGTAATCGTCCCCAAGAGATTGCTCAATCTCAATCTCAAGTAGATGCGGCTCAAGCAAGGGTGAATTACACCAGTGAACAGGTAAAGCGTTACCAATATCTATATAAAGAAGGAGCAGAGAAAAAACAATTACTCGATCAAGCCATCAGCGACGACAAAAGTGCTAGAGCCAATTTAGAAGAAGCTAAAAAACGATTTTCCTTAGTCCAAAGTGGTACTCGGAATGAGGAAATTGACCAACGCCAAGCCGCTGTTAACGAAGCACGGGCAGCATTGGTACTCTTAGAAGATGGCACTCGTTCTGAGGAAATTGCCCAGCGTCAAGCCGCTGTTGCATCTGCTGAGGCTCAGTTAAAGGGTGTACAAGTGCAGTTGGAAGATACTATTATTCGCGCTCCTCTGTCGGGAATTGTTACCCAAAAGTATGCCGAACCAGGCGCGTTTGTCACACCCACAACTTCTGCATCTACTAGTGCATCGGCGACTTCCAGTTCAATTGTGGCTGTAGCACGCGGTTTAGAAATATTAGCTCAAGTTCCCGAAGCCGATCTTGGCAGAATAAAACAGGGACAGCAGGTGGAAATTGTCGCCGATGCCTATCCCGATCAAGTTTTTAAAGGTCATGTGCGCCTGATTGCTCCCGAAGCAGTGGTGGAACAAGGTGTGACATCCTTCCAGGTGCGGGTTGCTCTCGATACTGGTATAGATAAACTGCGTTCTGGCTTAAATGTGGATCTGACTTTTTTAGGCGATCGCGTTAATAATGCCTTGGTATTACCAACGGTGTCAATCGTCACTGAAAAGGGTAAAACTGGCGTACTTGTACCAGATGCAAAGAATAAACCCCAGTTCCGCGAAGTTACAGTTGGGGCACAAATTCAAGAACAAACTCAGATTTTAGAGGGAGTTAAAGAAGGCGATCGCATTTTTGTTAACCCACCCAAAGACTACAAAATCGAGAAGGCAAAAGAACAAAATAATTCGTAATTCGTAATTATATTAAGATATGAATTTCCTCGAAAGCATGAACATGGCGGGGAAAACCCTGCTGTCAAATAAGCTGCGTAGCGCCCTGACGATGTTAGGTATAGTTATTGGTAACGCTTCGGTGATTGCTATGATTGGCATTGGCGAAGGTGGGCAAAAATACGTTAATAAACAGCTGGAGTCACTAGGGCCAAATGTGCTATTTGTACTGCCAGGTAATCGAGAAACTCAGCGTATCTCCTTTGAAGTGCCAAAAACTCTGGTGTTGCAAGATGCGGATGCGATCGCTTCTCAAGTACCAACAGTAGTAGGAGTTGCACCAGAGTTAAACAGAAGACAGGTAGTTACATACCGCAACAGAAACACCGATGTCAATATCATTGGTACAACTCCCAGTTTTCTATCTGTGCGGGATTTTGAAACTGCTAAAGGCAGGTTTTTCTCTGAGGTAGACATCAAGCGAAGTAACCAAGTGGTAGTGCTGGGTGGAGACTTAACAGAAAAACTATTCGGTAATAGTAATCCTGTAGGCCAGCAATTGCGAGTCGGAAATACCAGCTTTCAAGTAATTGGGACGTTAATAGCCAAAGGTTCCAGCGTGGGAGCAGATTATGATGATGCTGCCTTAATACCAATTACCACATCAGCAAACCGACTTGTGGGCAAAAATTCTCCTTATGGTATCGCCTTAGATTATCTCGTTGCTGCTGCTCGTGATTCAGAGAGTGTGGATGCAGCAGAATTTCAAATTACTAATTTGCTGCGTCTACGACACAAAATTAATGGTGAAGATGATTTTACTCTTCGCAGCCAAAAAGATGCTTTGCAAACTGTCGGTCAAATTACAGGTGCATTGACAATTATGCTAGCTGCGATCGCAGGCATATCCCTGTTTGTCGGTGGCATTGGCATTATGAATATTATGCTAGTCTCCGTCACCGAACGCACCCAAGAAATCGGATTGCGAAAAGCGATCGGGGCAACTGAGCAAGATATTTTGCTACAGTTCATCATTGAAGCAGTGATAGTTTCCGCAGCTGGCGGCTTAGTTGGGACTGCGGTTGGTGTCAGTGGCATCCTATTAGTGGGAGCCTTGACTCCTTTAGAAGCGAGTCTTTCTCCTGTAGCGATTACTATGGCAGTTGGTGTCTCTGGAGGAATTGGTTTATTCTTTGGCGTTGTTCCTGCACGTCGCGCTGCTAAACTCGACCCCATTGTGGCTTTGAGAAGTGCCTAGTACCGGAAGGCGGAATTCAAAATTCAAAATGACGCTCTCTACGAGACGCTAAAAGCGTAGGTTGCTTCTCTGTAAGAGTACGCAGACTCGCTAACGCTGCGCTAACAAAATTCAAAATGAATACAGTGTAAGCGTTGCTCTGGTTTGCTGCGTCATCTATCACTGGACAACAGCTAACCCTTTAAGCGCTCTAGTAAACGATCGCCAACTCGCAATGAATTAGCGATAATGGTCAGCGTCGGATTGACGGCGGAACTGGATGGAAAGAAGCTGCCATCGACAACATAGAGATTATCCACGTCATGGGTACGGCAATTGAGATCGAGTACGGAGGTTGTTGGGTCTTCTCCAAAAAGACAAGTACCGCATTGATGACCAACCGATTGCAGCGGCATCATGTTGCGGGGATAGAGACTAAATGGAATACAGTGTTCTGCCCGATCAACCTGCTTGAGAACAGTTACCCAGCGTTTAGCTAGGCGATCGCTTGCTTCTAAGTTGTTGGGTTTATAGTTTAAGTAAAGGCGCTCTTCTTCCACCCGCACGCGATTCTCAGAATCGGGTAAATCTTCTGTTTGTAACCACCAGCCAACTGTATGATCGGCAACTGTTTTCAGTTCTGCTCCTGGTCGTAGTCTTAATAGTGGAGCCATCAGTGCAGGAACCTCGGCGGGTAGCATATCTGCCAATACGTTGCCAGTATTTTGTACCAAGCCCATTGGGTAGGGAAAATCGGATTCGCCCCAATAAAAATCACTAATGGCGATCGTCTTTTGATAAACAGAAAGATTGAGTTTTGTGTTGAGTTGCACCATTGCCATGCAAACATGTTTCATCAGGTTGCGCCCCACCCGATCGGAACTGTTTGCTAATCCGTTGGGATGTTGGTGATTGTGCGATCGCAATAACAATGCTGCTGAGTTAATCGCGCCGCAAGCAACTACAACAATATCGCCTGTAAAAAACTGAGTTTCGCCGTCAATCTCAGCTTCTACGCGGGTGACTTCTCGACCAGAGGAACTTGTATGTAACCGTGTGACTTTGGCTTCAGTCAGTAAAGTGATGTTTTCATAATGGCGAATGTGTTGAATACAGTTAATTTCAGCATCAGCTTTACCTTGAGTTAAACAAGGAAAGCCATCGCAGGTATTACAACGAATACAGTTTCCCAGGCTCTTATCTACTTCATTAAGTTTCAATCCCAACGGCAGATTAAAGGGATGCAAACCAGCTTCCCTCAGACTGTTAACAAGTTCCTGCATTCGGGGTTCATGGTGTACGGGAGGATAAGGATAAGGTGAACTCCTAGCTGCCTCGGTGGGATCGATACCCCCTTGACCGTGGACATCATAAAGCTGCTCTGCTTGAGTGTAGTACGGTTCAAAGTCGCGGTATTTTAATGGCCATTCTGGTGAAATACCGTCCTTGTGTTCCACTCGCTCAAAATCGCGTTCCCGTAATCGCAACAAAGCTGCACCATAAACTTTGGTATTACCACCAACCCAGTAGTTCGTTGCTGGACGGAAGGGTTTATGATTTACGTCATACCACTGCTCTGGAGTGTGATATCGTTCTTTTTGATAAACTTCCAGCGCACTCCAATTTTCCTTTTCTCGCGGTAAAAATTTACCCCGTTCCAAAATTAAAATTTTCTTGCCACTGGGTGCAAGATGATAGGCTAAAGTGCCACCACCCGCCCCAGTGCCGATGATAATCGCATCATAATGAGTGTTCGTTGTCATGATTGTTCTCCTGGAATTGGCAGAGAGTCACTCAAATCGATTTTGCCGTGACGATTGTAGTCACAGCGAAAAATACAGCGTTTATGATTGTTGTGATGCAATTTGGCACACTTGACGGCGCGTTTACCAAATAGATATTGATATACTCCTGATGCCAGCAACATCCCCGCAGGTGGCACAATTACATATAACCAAAATGCTGTCCAAATGTGGGCAGGGAAAGCAGAAGCCAGACTGCGGGCAGGATTCATGCCAAAGCCAGATAGAGGAGCTTCAAAAAAAACGTAAAGCATTACCAGAAATCCGGCAAATAGCCCTGTAAAGCGATTGAGTTTCTGGTTGTTACTACTTAGCAGCACGGTCATCATCATCACAAATGCAATGATTAGCTCGCCCAATAAAGCTATAACCCACCCTGATGTTCCTGGGATGGTGACGATATAGTTCACAGGCACTTTGGTGAACACCTTACCCAGCAATAATGCCACCAAATAAACCCCAAACAAACCGCCCAAACACTGAAACAGAATGTAAAAAATAGCATCCTGACGTTTGACTTTTCCCAGACGATAGAATGTGAGCGTGACAGCAGGATTCATGTGTGCGCCCGATTGCTTGCCCCAAGGCGAATAAATCAGGGTAATTGCCGTTATCCCCATGACCACACCAATTAAAAACCGACGCAAATCGCCATTGGGAATTGCTTGATGAATTGGAGAACCAGGATACTGAAACACACAGGTAAATACTCCCGCAGCAATCATAAATAATCCCAGTTCTGCTGCTTCCATTAAGTATTCTGGTAAATGTTTTCTAAATGTTTCCATGCTGCTGCTCTTGCGCTCGGTGTTCAGCATTTTGGAGAATTAGCGCGGCGACTAATCCTGTCCAACCTGTTTGATGACTAGCTCCAATACCCGCCCCATTATCTCCATGAAAGTATTCATGGAACAAAATATAATTGCGCCAATGGGGATCGGATTGAAATATTTCCAGACCGCCATATACCGGACGACGACCGACAGGATCTTGCTCAAAAATCGCAACTAAGCGATGAGAAAGGGCGATCGCTACTTCCCGTAATGTCATTTCTTGCCCGGAACCTGTGGGATATTCCACCTTCAAGCTATCTCCGAAGTAATCATGAAACTTCCAGAGTGCTTCAATAATTAAGTAGTTTACCGGGAACCAAATCGGGCCACGCCAGTTAGAGTTACCACCAAACAAATCTGTGGTAGATTCGGCAGGTTCGTAACGAACGCAGTAATCATGTTCGCCTTGATTTAATATATAAGGATCTTTGAGGTGATGCTTGGAGATGGCGCGAATTCCGTAATCACTCAAGAATTCATTCTCATCCAGCATCCGTTGCAGAATACGTTGTAACTTTGTCTTGTAAGCGATCGCTAACAGTCTTCTCGCACCTACCCCCGGTGTTTCCATACAGGCGACATTATCTTTTAAATCTGGGCGATTGCGAATGAACCATTCCATCCGACGCTTGAAGCCGGGAAAACGCTGTAAAGTTTCTAATTCCAAAACTGTGACAGCGTAGAGGGGAATTAACCCAACCATTGAGCGCACTTTCACCGGAAATTGCCGGCCATCGGGTAAATGCAGCGCATCGTAGTAAAAGCCGTCTTCTTCATTCCATAGCGAAATATCTGCATTCCCAATACCGTCAATGGCATCGGCAATGTAGAGAAAATGCTCGAAGAACTTGCTGGCAATGTCTTCGTAGGTAGAATCTTCCTTGGCGAGTTCCAGTGCGATCGCTAGCATATTTAAACAGTACATTCCCATCCAGCTTGTACCATCTGCTTGATTGAAATGTCCGCCTGTAGGTAGTTCCTTGCTGCGGTCAAATACCCCTATGTTGTCCAGTCCCAAAAACCCGCCCTGAAAGACGTTCTTACCTTCTACATCTTTGCGATTTACCCACCAAGTAAAATTCAGCAGCAGCTTATGAAAGACCTTTTCCAGAAAAGCGCGATCGGCTTTTTTGTAAGACTTCTGCTCGATTTGATAAACGCGCAAAGCTGCCCATGCTTGCACGGGGGGATTAACATCACCAAATGCCCATTCGTAAGCAGGTAATTGACCATTGGGCTGCATATACCATTCCCGTGTCAGGCGGTCTAGCTGCAACTTAGCAAAATTTGGATCGATGACAGCTAAGGGAATCAGGTGAAAGGCTAGATCCCAAGCAGCAAACCAAGGGTATTCCCATTTGTCTGGCATCGAGAGGATATCTTCACTGAAAAGAGAAATCCACTCATGGTTGCGTCCAGCCTGTCGTTCCGGTGGAGGTGGCGGCTGTTGGGGATCGCCCTTGAGCCAGTCATGAACGACATAGTTATAATACTGCTTGCTCCATAGCAAGCCGGCAAAGGCCTGGCGCTGAATATTGCGCTCATCTTCTGACGTTGGGAAAGGACAGATGCCCTGATAAAATTCATCAGCTTCGGCAATGCGTGTCTGGAAAATTGTGTCAAAATCTTTGCCAAAAGGATCTGTCAGTGTTTGCACATCACTTAACCGCAAGCGCACAACTTTAGTTTCACCTGGATTGATGGTTAATTTGTAGTGAGAAGAAAACTTTGTGCCTATACGTTTAAAATTGACGGCTGCTGTTTTCCCATTCACCACATACTCATTAATGCCATCTTTGACATAAGGTGAGTCATTGTTGTAACCAAATAATCGTTCGTAATTCGTTTCGTTGTCGGTAAAAAGAAGTTCTGTATCTCCTTGGCAGTAAAGCCAACGAGTTCCCAGGTTAGAATGCTCGGCTTCAATTAAACTGAAGTTGGAATTTGAGCTAACTACTTTCATAAAAGGTTTCTCAATTTCGGGATTCCAAGCCCAGATATTACGAAACCAGAGTGTTGGCAGTAGGTGGAGTGTGCTGACTTCTGAACTGCGATTAGCGATCGCAATTTGAATTAAAATATCTTCCGGTGCGGCTTTGGCATACTCGATAAAAACATCAAAATAACGGTTGTCAGCAAAGATGCCCGTATCAAGTAGCTCAAACTCCGGCTCAAATTTGCTTCTGCGGCGATTTTCTTCTACCAGTTGCGTGTAGGGAAATGCTTGTTGGGGATACTTGTACAAGCATTTCATGTAGGAATGGGTGGGCGTATTGTCAAGATAAAAGTAATACTCTTTAACATCTTCACCGTGATTACCTTCTGTGCCGGTTAGTCCAAACAGTCGTTCTTTGAGAATGGGATCGTTGCCATTCCACAGAGCGATCGCAAAACACAAACGCTGCCGACTATCAGAAATACCAGCAATACCATCTTCACCCCAACGATAAACACGCGATCGGGCATGATCGTGAGGAAAATAATCCCAAGCAGAACCGTCGTGGCTGTAATCCTCCCGCACCGTTCCCCATTGGCGATCGCTGAGATAAGGCCCCCAGCGTTTCCAGTAGGCAACACGTTCTTGATCCTGCTGCAATCTTACTTCTTCTGGAGTCACGTCGCTTCGCTCCGAATTCAAAATTTAAAATTTAAAATTCAAAATGGGAATTGGGAATGGGGAATGAAGCTTTGAACTCCATTAATGAGTCTTTGAACTCCATTAATGAGTCTTTGAACTCCATTAATGAGGCTTTTAACTCCATTAATGAGTCTTTGAACTCCACTCCTATGACCAATGCCCCATGCCCCATGCCCCATGCCCAATGCCCCTCTCTATTGCTCTTGATAATTCCAGAGCAATCCACCGTCAACAAAAAATGTTGTACCTGTTACATAATCTGACTCAGAAGATGCAAGAAATGCCACTATAGACGCAACATCTCCTGGTTGTCCTAATCGTCCCAAGGGAATGTTTTTCAGGAGCGCCCCTAACTTCTGTGGATCGTTTAAAAGTTTAGTATTAATAGGAGTTTCAATTGCTCCTGGCGCAACATTATTAATATTAATGCCATGAGGAGCCAGTTCCACAGCTAAATTACGGGTGAGCATTTTCAAGCCACCTTTGCTAGCACAGTAAGCAGCAAAGTGTGGAAAAGGCAATTCTTCATGTACAGAACTAATATTAATAATCTTGCCAGGTTGCTTTGTTTTTAGTAGGTGCTGCACAAATGCTTGTGTGGCAAAGAATATTCCCTTGAGATTCACATTCATCACAGCATCGTAATCGGCTTCAGTCACATCCCAAAAATCGGCGTTTTTTTCTATTCCTGCATTGTTAACTAAGATATCTAGCTTGCCAAAGTGGGAAATACTGTCTGCAATCATGCGCTGCACATCGGCAACCTTACCTGTATCTCCTTGAATTGTGAACCCATCTACTATATGGCACTGACCACCAGCTGCCTTTACTTTCGACAAGGTTTCTTCCGCACCTTCAGGATGAGAGCGATAGTTGATAACAATACTTGCTCCTTCCTCTGCTAGACGAATTGCGATCGCCTGTCCTATCCCTTGACTACTGCCTGTAACCAGTGCAATTTTATCTTTTAGTTTCATATACCTGTTCCAATGACTTTAGTATTGAAAGCGCTCTGTTACATCAAGTCCAGTTAATTAACGATCGTTCGATATATCTATGCAAAAATCTAAAACTCTTTTCTCCCTGGCTCTCTGCCTACTGTGGTATGAATAAGTCTTTCACTGGATATGATACAACACTATAGAATCCGATCTGTCTCAGTATCCATGTTCACCTTCATCCTTGAACCAAGTTAGTTAAGCGAAAACCATTTCGCCTTTCCTCACGAAATAAACGCAATGCAAATGCCCCAGCAAGAGTATTCCGTAGCTCATGATGTACTACAGCCATTTCATCTGGTAATTCATCTAAAGCTGCTGTTTTTCCACCATATTCTGGTGGTATAAGTATGGGAGCAACCAGACAAGCAAAGGTAAGGTCTGCTGCTGAGAAGGAATTCCCAACCAAGTAGGAACGTCCATCAGCAAGCAGATTATTTACCTTCTCAAACAGTCCCTTAATTTGATTGAGCGAATCCGCAGCTGACTCTGCCGTAATGTTGTAATCTTTCCTGGTAATAAAGCGCACCTGTGAGAAGACAATTGGAAACAATATGCTTTCAACCGCTGGTACACCGTCACACAACAACTTCTGCATGAGCTTGTAGTTGTTAAGCAGGTAAAAGTAAGCCCAACGTCTAACGGATACTCCGAGAATAGTGTCGAATAAATCTTCCAGGGTTTCCACTTCGCGGCGTAATTCAGGATCAGCAGGGTAAAGTCTCTGACTAGTTGGAGCGATCACATCAAGATAGTGCAGGATACCTGTAGAATCAGTAAATATACCAGCTTTAGTTAATAATAATGGCACTGATTTTCCCCCGTTCGGAAGAGTAAAAAGCCAATGAAAACCCGGCACATGACGCTCTTCGATGAAAGGAATACTTTGCCGTTCTAATGCCCATCGTACTTTTTCACAGTAATGACTGACCGCAAAAGCGATCAGGCGCGTAGATTTTTCCTGGGAATTAGCCTGCATAATTCAACTCCTCATTGGTAGTTGGTAAGTCCTTGGATCTGCGCTTGCTGTCTCCTTACAACTTGGAAAACAATATATTTAACCCTTCGGTCATCGTGGGATGAGTCAAAACGCCATCGCGCAGAACGGTGTAAGGCATCTGAGCTTGCATCACCATCTGCACCGTCGAAATCACCTCACCCGCTTCATGACACAATAGAGAACACCCTAGAATACGACCTGTCTCGGTATCTACAATCGCTTTCAGCAGTCCATCGGTTTGACCGAGCGTTTTTGCTCTGGGAACGGCTGACGCATCGACTTTCGCCACGCGGATGGCATATCCTTGTTGCTGTGCTTCAGTTTCAGTCAAACCCACATGAGCCAGTTCTGGATCGATGAACAAACAGGATGGCACTAAGCGATGTCTGACGACAAGCCGCTCCGCGTCTACGCCTGTACTGCGATCGCCCCCATCAATTAAATTAGCTTTGATAATGCGATAATCGTCGAGCGATATATGGGTGTATTGCGGGCCACCGTTGATATCGCCTAACGCCCAAATCCCCGGAATGTTCGTCTCCAGGCGATCGTTGACTTGAATAAATCCGCGTGTATCAGTTGCCACACCAGCAGCAGCTAAATTTAAGCTCTCGGTGTTGGGCGCACGACCAACGGCGACGAGCAAATGCGACCCCTGGAGGCTGAAGGAGCGATCGGCAACTTGGATTTGCAGAATGGTTTCATTACCAGTGCGATTCTCCACAGGAGACGCTTCTCTGCGAGAGGCTCCGCCAACGCGAACGACCCTCAACACCTTCGCTTTTAATAAGAATTCAATACCATCTTGTTCTAGCAGTGTTTGAACGGCGATCGCTATATCTGGATCTTGCTGTGACAGGATTTGCTCACTTTGTCCAATGACAGTAACGCGAGAGCCAAAGCGCCGAAACATCTGGGCAAACTCTAAACCAATATAGCCACTACCGAGAACGATCAGGTGTTCAGGCAAGTATTCTAGCTCCATAATCGACTCACTCGTTAAAAACTCAACTTCTGTGAGTCCGGGAATGGATGGAATTAACGGTCGTGTGCCTGTATTAATAAATAAGCGTTCGGCGGTAAGTAAGCGATTGTTCCCCTCAGTCGTCGTTACTGCGATCGTTTTGGGAGCAACAAACCTTGCTTCGCCAATGATCAAGTTGTTATCGAGAGCCGTTTCTAGATTGTGCAAATTCATTTCACGCGCAGATTGCACAACCGATCGTTTTCGTTGGATCACCTCTGCTAAATTAACGGTAGGTGTGTTGGTTTTAACCCCATAAGGGGCACTGTTTCGCACTGTGTTTGCTACATTGGCACTCGCCACCATAGTTTTAGTAGGAATACAGGCGATATTGATGCACCCTCCACCAATCATGTTTAAGCTGCGTTCAATTAGAGCGGTTTTACGTCCGTCAGCAACTAGCGCTGGTGCTAGTGTTTTACCCGCTTTGCCACCGCCGATAATAATATCGTCATAGTGTTGAGTGTCCACTTCCATATCCTTTGAGTTTGATAAGGTGAATACGATTTCTAGAAGGTGTTATGAATTTCAGAAAAAACTGGCTGACTAAGAGGGTTTTAGCGATAACGTATTTAGCGAGCGTAACTCAAGATGCTTGCCCTAGTAGTTCGCCAACCCCAAATTGCTGGGTGGAAGTCGGCAGAGGAACAGGGGAGCAGAGGAGAGATTTGTACAAGTTCTTTCCCCCCTGCCCCTCCGCACCTCTGCCCCTCTGCTTGCCACCACGCAAAGTTTGTGTGGCGAAGCACTAGCTGGGTTTCCAAAAAGTGCATCATAACACCCGCTAGAAGATTCAACTTTTTCTACAAGCTTGCTTCATCAAGATACGCTTGTTTTTATACACCTCTAAAGTTCCAGACTGCGGGTTATCTAACGTGCCATCCCACACCCAATATTCATAAATTCCATTCCGAAACTTATACACTCGAACACCTTCTGTCGCTTGGGTAGTTCCTTTGCCCAAACTTAAATTACCGTTGGCATTGGTCGCGCGATAGAGCAGTTCACCGGAAGTATGATTCTGCCAAATATTGATGTTGTAGCCGCCCTGGCATTTCGTACTCAGAAGGATGCCAGCAGTAGAGTCAGCAGAAGCAGGTAAGGAAAAATTAGCTAAGATACTGATTGGCAGAGCTAGGAGTAACGCGGATGTTTTCATGAGTGTTGTAAAGTTGATGAGTTTGACATTACTCCATTCCTGCTACAACTTCATCTGTAGAAAGAACTGCATTAGCGATATACCCAAAGTTGATCAGTGCTGCCTTGTAGCCGTCGCCCAGTTCCGGATGCCGAGGGGCTGCTGTTGCATCCTTGACGACAACGACCTGGAATCCCTGTTCGAGCAATTCGCGTAGGTGAGCTTCAACACAAAGATTTGCCAACATTCCGAGTAGAATGACTTTGCTGATGTTGCGTTTACGCAGTTGCAAAACGAGGTCGTTGGTTTGCGGCCCATAGACTTTGTGGGGACTGGCCACAATCGTCTTGCCATCCTCAATGAAGGGCTTGTAGCGAGCGAGCCAGTCAGCACCCGATCCCAGGAATCCATCGAGGCTCAACGCGCCACGGCGATCAAACTCCTTAACCTCAAGCATCATTTGCTCTAAGTTTCCGGCAAATTTCCAATTATGGTCGGTGGGGTAGTAATAGTGAGGGGAGATAAAAACTTCAAATCCATTCTGCTTTGCGGCTTTGAAGATTCGCTCGATGTTCTCGACGGTCTTGTTATCCTTAACACTCTCACCCACCAAATCCCAGGAAACCCCTTTTTCGCTCAAGACATCGTTTTGCGGATCGATGACGACTACTGCGGTGTCATTCTTGTTGATGTTCATGGGTTTTCTCCTTGCTTGTTGATTTTCACCGTTCTCTTTCTTAAAAACCACCCGCGATATGCAGTGTTTTCCCAGTGATTCAGAATCAGAATACTTGGTTGCCAGAGCGATCGCGGTGGGCGAATTATCGGTCAGTAATCGCCCTATTTCAGACTTTGACACCACTGCCTAAATGCTGTTTCAAAAACGCCAAAGTGCGATCGCGCGCTAATTCTGCGGCTTCTTTACGATAAGCGGAACTACCCACGCGACTAAACCCATGACTCACTCCTTCATAGCGATAGATTGTTACCAGGGGGTTGTCTTTCAGTCCCTGCTGAATGGATGCTTGAGCACTTGGTGACACAAACTCGTCATTTTCATCCATATGCAATATCAGCGGTTTCTGAATTTTTGTCGCCTCTGCTAAATTCTTGTCAATGTCAACACCGTAGTAACTAACGTTGGCATCTGCATCAGTACGTGTTGCCATAAAATATGCCAGTTTGCCGCCCAAACAAAAGCCCACACTACCGACCTTGCCTGTGCTGCTGGGATACTGCCGCAGAAAAGACAGACTTGCCTTTAGGTCTTCTATGCCGCTATCCACATCAAATGCTTGGAGTAACTCAAAAGCTTTAGCCCACTGCTCCTTATCGTCAGCATCAAGTTGCACACCGGGTTCCAGTCGCCAATACAAATCTGGCACAAGCACCAAATAGCCTGCCTTAGCATAATCATCGGCAATTTGACGCATATTAGTATTTACCCCAAGAATTTCTTGAATCAGCACAATCCCTGCATAAGGCTGAGTATTGGGTGCTGCTAGATAGGCGCTAAAACTGCCCCCGGACAAGGCTGAAATGGTTACATTTTGAGTTGTCATGGTGTCCTTTTTAATAATTTGCTATTTAGACTTTGACCAAATTAAACAGTGTTGCTGAATGCAAGTATGAACAGATCGCTAGAGCCATTAGCCTGGTTGAGGCACTTGCCAGGAATAAAATCCCCAGCCGTATTAATAATATTTTTGACAAAACTGAGTTAAGTGCTTTCGCCCCTTGCGGCGAAAGCAACATTTGGGAATTTTATTTTTTGGATCTCCCTGAAACGAACATGCTCACGAGTATAAAGCTGAGTGATATTAGCAACAGTAATATTGTTGTCATCCCGGCTCACCAACTCTAAAGTGTCTCCGGCTCCAACTTCGCCCTCTTGCAAAACACGAAAGTAAAATCCGGTTCGACGACTTGCAAGAAATCGTTTAATGATATCAGGTCGTCCAAACCGAATCCCAGGTTTGTAACAGGGTAGGCGAGGTTGTATCACCATCAGTTTTACAGTGCCGATATGGAAGCAACAAATAAGTTAATTAAAGGAGTGCTTGATGGATTAAAGGTGCAATGATAGCGATGTTCTTCACCAACTCATCGGAGAGAGAAAATCGCTGTTTTAAGTAATTGGGATCGTTATAACTTACCCACACCTTGCCGTCAGTCGCTTCCCATGCCAGTACTTTCAGGGGTAAATCCAGGGCGATCGTTGGTTCTGCCACCATGAGGGGAGTTCCGGCTTTCGGGTTGCCAAACAGCAACAATTGCGTCGGAGGTAGGCTAAGTCCGACTTTTTCGGCTTCAGCCTGTTGATCGATGCGGGCAAAAACGGTGATGCCTTTTGCTTGAAGGATGGCTGCAAAGCGATCGATAGTTTCAGTCACTGCATACGGGCTGATCTGGTTGATGATGCCGTTGTTTGCATTCATAGCAGTGGACTCCTTGCAGGATAAAAACTGGGTAATATGGTCGTTGCTTCGGCTTTTCAAAGATTGAGGTCGGACAATCCGGGATGATCGTCAGGACGACGACCCAGTATCCAGTGGTATTTGCGATCGCGTAGCGTCTCCTTCGAAGAATCGCTTTCCTGAATTGGCAGGTCGTTGATGCTGGCAATATGCCATCGCATGAATCCATATTCATCGAATTCCCAATTCTCATTGCCGTAAGAATGGAACCAGTTGCCGGAATCATCATGCCATTCCTAAGCAAATCGGACAGCAATTCGGTTGTCTTGAAAAGCCCAAAGCTCTTTGATCAGCCGGTATTCCAATTCTTTAAGCCACTTACGTGTCAACAACTGAACGATCGCCTCACGACCACATAGAAATTCTGAACGGTTGCGCCAAACACTATCCGACGTGTAAGCAAGTGCTACTAGTTCAGGGTTAGGTGTGTTCCAAGCATCCTCTGCGATTCGGACTTTTTGGATGGCGGATTCATTATTGAAAGGCGGCAGGGGTAGTCGAGGATTTTCGGGTTTGGTCATAGTATGGCAGTGTAAAATGGCGATTCTCGTTCCGAGACGCTCCGCGAACGCCAACGCTTCAGCATGATTGAATTGTAATTAAATCCGTGCCGACCGAATTACCTCAAAAGCAGTTTGATACAGCTCAATGAATACCACCCGCGATGTGCAGCGTTTCTCCGGTGATCCAGGCTGAGTCGGAGGACGCGAAGAAGACGGCAGCAGGTGCAATGTCCTGCACCTGCCCGATGCGACCAAGGGGAGTTTGCGCTTCAACCTGTCTGCGAAAATCGCTTTCGAGAACTCCCAATGCTTGCAGTCCCTCTGTTTCTACCATGCCAGGATTGATCGAGTTAACACGGATCTGGCGTGAACCCAGTTCTTTGGCGAGCGACTTTGTTATGGCATCGACAGCTGCTTTGGTGGCGTTATATACCGAGCCGGTCGCGGGTGTGGCGGTACTGGCGATTGAACTAATGTTGATAATACTGCCGCCCGCCGAGCCAAAGTACTTTGCTCCTTGTTGGGAGGTAAGGATTAATCCCAGTACATTGAGATCGAACTGTTTGTGGAAATGCTCTTCTGTGATGTCTTCGAGCGGCAGATATTCATAAATTCCGGCATTATTCACCAAGATGTCGAGCCTGCCAAATGTCTGCTCTGTCTTGACAAAAAGACGTTCGACCTCTGCTTTTTTGGTAACATTTGCCTGTACTGCGTAGGCGAAGCCCGTCGGAGACATCGCCTTCCCACCTGCGCTGGTAATTTCATCAACCACGCGATCGGCTGCTTCTTTACTAGAGGCGTAATTGACGACTACGGCTGACCTTCGGCTGCCAGATGTTTGGCAATTGAAGCACCAATTCCTTTAGATGCTCCCGTTACAACTGCGATTTTTCCTTCTAGTTTTTTCATGATGATTTCTTAATATCTGGCAGCGTGAACTCTACAGTTTCGCTGGTGATTACTTTGTGCATGGGGTCAGCTAGTTCGATCAGCACCTTGTGCACGCCAGGTTCAAGTCCGACCAGGATGATCGTTTCCCCACTGGCATCGACAAAGTGCCACGGTGCGTCGTCAACGGTAATGTGGATATGACCGATGCGCGGCGATACTTCGAGAGCACCCTTGCCGAACACCGGCAACACGCGCAGGTTCTCCGTTCGGTACTGGATAAAGACGCGGCCCTGGGACAGTGGTTCGGGAAGCGGTGGATCGACAATCAGCTTCGCTGGTGCTTCGTTTTCGATAGCAATCAATGGTGATGGGCCGCGAATGTCCTTGGCGCTTTGGACTGCAATTTCTCCGTCTAGTTTTTTCATGATGGTGAGTCCTATGGTTGTTGACGTTACTTCATTACTTTTACAACTTCATCCGTGGACAGATTTGCACTCATTAGACAGGGATGGGTTGCAGTCCTGGCATGATATCTTGCTTAGGCTTCTTGCGGCTATCGTTCCCAGGGAGAGACTTTGGAACCACCATTTGCCTCAAAGTCAGTGGAGATGCTCAAGTCCAGGGCTTGAAGCGATCGCGCCAGTCAACACCTGACCCCAAGAAGCCAATGAAGATTGGATAAGTCAGAGCAGTGCCCGCGATGGCGTAACGATCGCCAAAGTGTGACAAGAACGAGGCTTAATTGCAACTGCGGTAAAAGAAACGATTGTTTCCTATTGCAGATATTTCTTCAGTTCGGCGGCTGCCTGGACAAAAAGAGAACGAACTGCCGGAACCTCAGCTAAACCATTCAGCAGTCCGAAGTCATGAATCATGCCGTTGTAACGCACGGTTGTCACTTTTACCCCGGCTTCATCTAGCTTGCGTCCATACGCCTCGCCTTCATCACGCAAGATATCACTTTCTGCAACCTGAATTAACGCCGGAGGCAATCCTTTCAATTGCTCAACAGTAGCCTGTAGCGGAGAGGCATAAATTTCTTTGCGTTTTTCCAGGTCTGTCGTATAGAGGTCATACATCCACTTCATCAAAGATGTGGTCAAGAAACGTTTCTTGCCAAATTGTTGATAAGAATCCGTTTCAAAATTAGCGTCTACGATCGGCCACATCAGGATTTGCAACTTAATCTGCGGACCGCCTTTCGCTTTCGCCATCAAAGTGGTTACAGCCGTCATGTTACCGCCGACACTGTTTCCGACTACTGCCAGATTTTTGCCATCAACATTAATCTCCTCACCATGCTCGGCTACCCATTTGGTAGCGGCATATATCTCATTGACAGCCTGCGGATACTGAGCATCTGGAGTTCGAGTGTAGTTGACAAAGACAGCCGCAAAACCTGAAAGCACGACGAGATCGCGAACCATGCGTTTGTGCGTTGGATAATCGCCCAGCACCCAACCGCCACCATGAATAAAGATGAAAACAGGCAATGTGTCTTTGACACCCTCAGGTCGCACAATGTTTAGCGTGATCGAATACCCGTCAACGGTAATCGTCTTTTCAGACTCATCAATGCCTGAAAGGTCTACTTTAACGTCAGCCTGTGCATTCACTAGGACTTGACGCGCTTCGAGTGGAGGTAATGTCTCTAAAGGCGCACCACCAGAATTCAGTAATTTCAAAAACGCCTTCACTTCCCTGGAAAGACGCGGATCTTCTGCAACTTCCAAAACTTTCACTGCTTGCGAGTTTGCTTGATTAATCATAAATCCTCCTTGGATTTATAGATGGTGGATAATCTTTTGAAGTGGCACTGTCAAGCCAGTTAACTTGACAGTGGGAATTGATGAGCAATGATCGTGGAATGATAATCAGTTACTATCGACATCGCTTCCCATCGGAGATTATTTTTGAATTTTGAATTTTGAATTTTGAATTTTGAATTGTTAATTCCTACTGGGGACTGGGATGATGTCCTCCTTCACAACGTGAGTTGTAATGAAGCGACGGATATGGTCTGCGATCGCATCTCCTTCTTCTTCCAGGGCAAAATGTCCGGTATCGAGTAAATGCAACTCAACGTTTTTCAGGTCGCGCTGATAGGGATAAGCCCCTTCGGCAGGGAAGATGTAGTCATTCTTACCCCAAACAATCAGGGTAGGTGGTTGATATTTGCGGAAATACTCCTGCCATTGTGGGTACAACGGTGGATTTGTGCCATAGCTATAAAACAGGGCCAGTTGAATCTCAACATTTCCTGGGCGATCAAGCAAGGGTTGATCCATGTTCCAGGTATCAGGGCTGATTGCTTCAGGATTTTGAACGCCGTTGGTATATTGCCACTTAGTTGCTTCCAGTGTGAAAAGGTGTCTGAGCTTGTCAGCATTCTCAGGAGAACGGTCTTGCCAGTAAGCCTTGATTGGGTTCCAAAATTCGCGCAGACCTTCCTCGTAGGCATTCCCGTTTTGGACAATCAGCGCTTCCACTCGCTCTGGATATTTAACTGCAATTCGATAGCCAATGGGAGCGCCATAATCCATCACGTAAAGGCTATATTTCTTGAGATCGATCGCAGTAATAAATTTCTCCACGATCTCGGCTAGGCGATCAAATGTGTAATTAAACTCATTCACAGTTGGCATCGAACTGTTGCCGTAACCCGGATAATCAGGTGCAACCAGATGGAAGCGATCGCCAAGCGCAGATATCAGATTGCGGAACATGTGAGATGAGGTCGGGAAGCCGTGCAACAGTAGAATTGTCGGATTACTGCCAGAGCCAGCTTCTCGATAAAAGATATCCAAACCATCGATCGAAACCGTGCGAAATGTGGTTATGACTTTATTCATTGTAAGGTTATATAGAGTACTTCTAAGCACAACTTTCACGTCGCGCATCTCGTTGCAATGCCAATTAAGGTTAATGAACTTTAGCTTGAGGCTCCTCTGCCTTTGCAGCTTCAATAATCAGATTTGCTACTTCAGTTGGATGGGAAACCATTGAGACATGGCTTGATGGTAACGAAATGACGGTTGCCCCGATCCGCTTTGCCATAAAACGCTCTAGTTCTGGTGAAATCATGCGATCGTTGGCAGATACCAGATACCACGATCGCTTGGACTTCCAGGCTGCTTGGCTCACTTTCTCGCTAAAGTTCTTGATGGCGATCGGCTTCTGCACAGCAGCCATCACGCGTGCTTCAACGGCGTCAACATCCTGAGCAAATACCTCTTGAAAGGTATCAGGATCAACCTGAAGGAACTTATTATTATAAATAGAATGGATATGGGAAGAACCAGGTGGGGTGGGAAAACGTTTATTTAAGTCACTGAGGCTTTCTCCTTTATCGGGTGCATGACCTGCAATGTAGACCAATCCCACAACATTTGCTGCATTAGCTGCTGCTTCTGTAATGACTGCACCTCCATAGGAATGACCGACGAGAATTATGGAACCGGTTTGAGCGGCAAGAACTTGCTTTACTACGGCAACATCATCTGCAAGAGAAGTGAGCGGAATCTGCACTGCCGTGACGCGAAGACCTTTATCTTGCAGTAGCGGGATCACCTTGCTCCAACTTGAGCCGTCCGCAAAGGCTCCATGCACCAGCACGATATTGTTAGCAACCACCTTAGTTTCCTTCGTTTGATGTAAATCCTTTTTAGGCTTTGCAAGTGCGATCATCGGGGCAGTAGTCAAACCTAAACCTACTAAAATCCCTACATTTAATAATTTTCGGCGTGTAAATAAGTTATTCTTCATCAATCACTCCTCACGTTTGGTCTGAATGATCCTGGTTCTGAAATGAGGTTTGCAGATGGGCTTCTAAAAACCACAACCGCTTGTCTATCGCCCGTGAAATCTCAATAAAGAGATCATTGGTATCCATATCACCCAAATTATTTGTTTTTTCAATGTTTTTACGGAGGGATTTGGCGTAAATTGCCAAGCGATCGCCAAGTGCGATGACATGATCTGTGCCATCAACAGCATCGAAGGGATACTCAGGCAGTTCCGATTCTTTAGCAGCAATCCGGGCGGTTCCCAGTGCTTTTCCCCCCAATGTTGCGATCCGTTCGGCAATCAAATCAATAAATTCTTCAACTTCGGAAGCAATTTCATCAAACAGTAGATGCAGTTGGTAAAAATCTTTACCTTTGACATTCCAGTGAGCATATTTGATCTGGGTCTTCAAGTCGATCGCAGTTGCCAAGCTTTGATTAAGTAAGGTATTTACTTGCGATCGGATTTCTACAGGAATATCAATTCGGGTTGAGTAAACGAACGATTTAGTGTCATTCTGTTTAGTTGTTGCAGTCATAAGTCCTACTCCCAAGATGTTGTTTTGTAATAGACATAGGAGTGAAAATTAAATATGCATTACCTGAAACCCTTTGTAGGGACAATTCATGTAGACGCGGAGCGGCTTAAGGCAGGGTATTGTCCCTACGCCAATTCTTTAGATGTCTAATCAGTAAACGTTTAGGGAAAAACTACGTATGGAGTCCTCCGCAAGCACATTCAAACTTGTGCCATACCACCATCGACGAACAGTTCAATGCCGTTTACAAAGCTGCTATCATCCGAGGCAAGGAAAACAACAGCCTTAGCGATTTCGTCCGGTGTACCCACCCGCCCAAGGGGGATAGTGTCAACCTGGCTGGCCACAAATCCCTGCACCTGTTCCTCACTCAATCCTATGAGATTGTAGCCAGGAGTCGGAACCACACCGGGGCTGATGGCATTGACGCGAATCTTGCGCTCTTTGAGGTCGAGTGTCCAGTTACGGGCAAAGGAGCGCACAGCAGCTTTGGTCGCGCTGTAAACGCTGAACGCTGGAGTGCCTTGAATGGAAGTGGTCGAAGCATTGAGGACGATGGATGAACCCTCTGGCATCAACGGCAGTGCTTTTTGTACGGTGAAGAGTAAACCCTTGACATTGGTATTAAAGGTTTTATCGAAATGCTCCTCGGTAATCGAGCCGAGTGGGACAAGTTCGCCGCCTCCAGCGTTAGCGAAGAGGATATCGAGGTGTCCTTTCTCCTGCTTAATCGTAGTGTAAAGACGATCGATATCTGCGAGATTCGATGCATCAGCCTGAACAGCAGTCACGTTTTCTCCAATCTTCTTCACCGCAGCATCAAGTTCGTTTTGACGACGACCAGTGATAAAGACGTAAGCCCCCTCTTGTACAAAGCGTTGGGCTGTAGCGAGTCCGATTCCACTGCTACCACCTGTGACTAATCCGATCTTACCTGTAAGTTTACCCGCCATAAAATTTCTCCGTTTGTGTGAATTTTGTATTGATGTTTGCCTTCAATGCACTAGACAATTACGCAATCTGTCTTGTTCTATGAGAAACTATAAAAATCGCTGAATGATATTGCTTATTTACTGCGATCGCCTATCACAGGCAATGGTAGTAGTTTCCCTCGCAGCAACAGTCGTACTGTTCCCAGAGCAATACTGCCAATCACGATATTTGCACTAACTACTTAGCAGCACTGCCAGCTTTTCCATTACTCCGGTCATGCCACGTTCAACTAAGCGCAGGGAAGCAACTACCCAATCCCACTAAACCCAGAATCATGCTGAAAAAGGAAGCAGGAATTGTGATGCGATAGTCTTTCAATACAGTAGGCTTTAGACGTGATTTTCTCATGGTCTAGCTTTCTGGCAGCAATAGAGACAAATATGCAACTCCACGATTCGTCCTCAGAGTGAGTACTTATCGGAGTGGTTGATTGATTATGGTGGTGAAATTCTCAAGGCTTTCGGTGATGGATATAACCAGTGACTTCTGCTAACTAAGCTAATGAGCATTTAAGTTGCATAAAACCAGGGCTGAAGCCCTTACTACAAGCGAATCAATCTGGAAAAATGAATGACGATTAGCTTATTAGCTTTAGACAAACAAGGCATTCATGCCATCAACTTCAGAGAGGAAAGTTTCCCTCGCAGCGATCTTGCTGTCCTTGAGCCAACATCACCTCATGCCGAGGGTAAAGCTCCGGGCGGCCCCAGAATTTCGTCGCCGATCTCGGTGGAAATGCGATCGAACAGCGCCATGTCCGGTGCTTCTGTCTCATCCTGTGTACCAACTGCTGCGACTAGCCGAGCAAAGCCACTTGGTGCAGCAACGACCAACCCGCGAGCTGGCTGATCGCTGAGCGCAGCGACTACGTGGGGTGTGCCAGCAGGAATCAGGAAGCTTTCACCAGCATTCAATACAACCTTGTTCTCACCTGACCAGACCGTGAACTCCCCTTCTAGCACGTAGAGTTGTTCGGAATAGCGCGTGTGGCGATGGGGAGGAGTCTGTGTGCCAGGTGGGAAGTAGCCTTCGATCAGATCGTACTGACCTCCTGTAGTGGTGTGATCGGCAACGATGTTGAGGCGAGTGCCAAAAAGCCAGAGAGATTGTACCATGAAATTGCTCCTGTTGATTAATTGCTTGCGTAATAAGCTGTAATTTTAGTTGTGTGGTTAAGAACGAAGAAACTTAATGACTTGCAGTGATAATAGCTGCCATCAACTGCTCAATTTTCCAGCGATCGCTATACCGAATTCCATTAATAAACAGTGCTGGAGTAGCCGTTACTCCACTGTATATTCCACTTTCAATATCTTCATTGATGCGATCGATGTAGACTTTTTTAGATATATCTTGGAGAAATTGGGAAATATCAAGTCCTAGATTATTAGCATACTCCACCAGATAGCCGTTTCCCAACTCTTGTTGATGGCTGAACAGCATTTCATGCATTGGCCAAAATTGACCTTGGACAGCAGCCGCTTCAGCCGCTTCAGCCGCACGTTGAGCATGAGAATGAATCTCTATCTGTGGAAAATGACGGAAGATGAAACACAAATAATTCTCCCCCAAAGAAACACTAAGCTGTCGCCCAATGACTTTAATCAGCCTGTAAGCGTCCGCACTTTGAGAACATTCATAGTCCCCATACATCACCAGCACTGCGATCGCATTCAGCACACCTTTTATGTGATCTTGTGTTGAAGGTGGGAGGAATAACAAACTGCGGTCACGGTCAAAACTCACTGATACCTCCGACGGTTGTATGCTCGTCGCCAGCGCTGAACATACAACCCTCTTTCTACTTTCTTTGTGTAAAGTAAACTTATATCTTGCAACTAAATTGCTATCAATGTTTGCCTGAATTAAATATATGCAATTAACTCTAACTTGTCGTCCCCTAAAAGTTGGAATTTTTGCTCAATAGAGTGATTGATAAATCAGTCCATCTCAAAATCTAAGGTTGGTTCCAACTAAAGTTGGAATCTAAATTTGAACTTTAGTACAACTTCCTTACAAATTGACAATCCCTCGTTTAACAGCAATAATCACGGCTTGAGTGCGATCGTTCACTCCCAACTTACTTAAAATTCGATTAACGTGAGATTTGACGGTGCTTTCACCGATACTCAAAGTAGTGCTAATTTCTAAATTACTCATTCCTTGCGCCATTAAACGGAGTACATCTAGTTCTCGCTCACTCAGTTCTGGATTGCTCATCCTCTGCACCAGTTTTGCCCCCACGGCTGGTGGAATATACTGCTGACCAAGATGAATTGTGCGAATGGCACTCAGAAGTTCGTTGGGTTTAGCATCTTTGAGCAAATATCCTTTAGCGCCTGCCTGTAAACCACGATAGATATCTTCATCACCATCGTAGGTTGTCAGCACAACAATTCGAGCAGCTTTAAATTCAGCACAAATAGCAGTAATGGCTTCAACTCCTGCCATCTGGGGCATTCGTAAATCCATTAGCGTTACATCTGGTTGGTATTCACGAAAGAGAGCGATCGCCTGTTGTCCATCTTCTGCTTGAGCAATCACCGTCATCTCTGGGTCACGGTTAATGATGGTTGTCAATCCTTGCCTGACAATGGAATGATCGTCAACAATTAGAACCCGAATATTCGTTGATTGGCTCATAATTATTAAGAATTAGAAATTGAGCTACTACAGGTTGCGTTTGTAACTAGTGCATTTTTAATAATATTCTCACTCTCGATTTACAATGACAACAATTTCTGTTCCTTGTCCAGGTTGGCTCTGAATATTCAGTTGCGCTCCAAGATGTTCTGCCCTCTCGCTCATTCCCAGCAATCCAAATCCGCCAACAGATGGGATCGTACCAACCCCAAAACCTCGTCCATCGTCTTTAACGCGCAGAATACATTGGGCATTGTCATATACCAACTCAACACGAATTTCCGCAGCATCAGCGTATTTTATAGCATTGGTTAATGCTTCCTGTCCAATTCGTAGTAAGTTATTTTCAACCTCAGATGGCAAGGAATAGGCTGTGCCTTTGATTTCGTAGATCAGAGCGGTATCGGCAGCGGCTCTCATTTGAGTCACAAGGCGATGAAGGGCACTATGTAAATTACCATCCTCCAATAGCTGAGGACGAAGCGCTACCACCGATCGACGCGCCTCAGCAAGTCCGGTTCGTGCTAGTTCATCAATTATTTCCAGGTGTGCCTGTGTCGCTTCTATATCGTCCGCTAGCACTTGTGTTGCAGCTCCTACTTGAACAAGAATGCCTGTGAATGACTGGGCTAGCGTATCGTGAATTTCTCGCGCCATACGGTTGCGTTCTTCCAGAATTGAGGCTTGCTCGGCGCGTTTTTGTTCACGCAGTGCAGCGTTTCGCTGTTCGCTAATGTCTGTGATTAGACTGTAGAATCCTCTGACTTGAGCATTGCGATCGCAATCGGGGATCAAGGTAGCACTGATGCACCTTTTACCCAGTGAAAAGGGAATTTCTGCTTCCAGGGTTACAGTTTGCCCTTCAAACACTTGATTGATAAACGGCTCAACCCGTTGATAAACCGTCTCACCCAGGAGTTCATGAACATACTTGCCCAAAATCTCATCTTGACTAAGGTTAAACCAGACCTCATAAGTCTGGTTAACAAACCGATAGCGCTGATTTGCATCCACGTAGCTGATAAGAACTGGTAGAGCGTCGGTGATTAGTCGTAATTCTTGTTCGCGTAGGCGAAGCTCGTCGTAGACATCGCGCAGTGCGGCTTCGCTTTTTTGTAAAGCCGCAGTTCGTTCTGCTACCTGTTGCTCTAGAGTGCGGTTGTAATTGGCTAAGAGGTGTTCTGCTTGTTTACGCTCTGTGATGTCTTGAAAGGCTACGATCGCATAAGCTACATTACCCTGTTCATCAAAGATAGGAGTTCCCCACACCTCGACTGGAATGGTTGCGTTGTTTTGGTGAATTTCCAGATCGTCAACTGTGGTGCATTCGCCGCTCAATGCCCGAATAACTGGTAGTTTCTCAGTTGGATAGTTTTGGTCTGTTCCCGCCAGATAAAATTGATAAACCTCTGGGATTTGCTCCGATGCCACAGAAGGATCAATCCCTTTACCCATTAGCTGAATTCCCCGTTGATTGACGTAGTAAACGCGACCAGCCGCATCCAATACTCCAATTCCTACTGGAACCGCTTCTAGAAATTGTTTCATTCTACTTTCGCTAGCGCGTAGCTTGGAGTAGAGCCTGGCATTTTCGATTGCGATCGCTGCTTGGGATGATAACAGATTTAATATCTGCGATCGTTCGGGTGTAAATGCCCCAGCCGCTAATTGATTTTCTAGATACAATACGCCAACCAGCTTACTTTGATTCAGCAGCGGTAAGCAGAGCAGTGATTGAGTTTGGTTGTGCTGAATGTATGGCTCATTGATAAAATTACCTTCACGAGCCGCATTATTTAAGATGACAGTTTCATGAGTCCGGATCACATACTGAATGATTGATTCGGGTAAGCAATTTGCCATTGACATCGATTGCAGCACTCGCGTAGCACAGATATTATTGCCATCATTAAGTTCACAAGAAGCTTCAATTACCCATTCTCCATCATTTTCCAAAAGCAAACATCCAGTTTGTGCGCCAGCATTCTCGATCAAAATCTGCATCAAGGAACCAAGCAGCTGATCTAGTTCAATTTCGCTCGAAATTGCCTGGGATGCCTTCATCACTGCCGTTAAATCAAAAGCGATGGGTGAGCGATTAGAGGTGGTTCCAGAAGTTTTGTGGATTGGCACGTAAGCCATACCCGACGATTGAGGAAATAGCTGAGGATAGCGAGTTTCTAAATCTTTGACTTTCGCATATGCTCCCCATCGCTCATAGCAGTAATGTGCTTCCTTCATGTAAGTTTGGGCGATTTTTTCTCTACCTCTTGCCAGATAATGTTTAGCAGCTAATTCGTATGCTAATGCTTCTTCTTGCAAATACTCGTTGTCTTTAGCCCCTTGAATCGCTTGCTCGTAAAATTCTTCTGCCTCAAGCAACTGACCCAAAACTCGTGCAGTCTCTGCTTGCACTAAATGATATTTATGCAAATGATTCATGGGCGCATAATGTGCCCATTGCTTTATTTTATCCTGGCTAACTGCAATTTTTTTGAGGATTTCCTCTTGCGCTTGAGCGCTGCTTTCAGGGTATGTTGCGAGTCTTGTCAAAGTATCATATAGGTAGTAAAAAGGCGCAATAGGTGTGCCTGTTATTCGGATTAAATAACGTTCTGCTATGGTTGAGTTTTCAATTGCCTGAGCATACTCACAAAATAGATAGCACAGGAAAAATTTATTAAAATAGACATCAAAGATTGCAGTTCCATCATTTGCTGCTTCGTGTTGTGGCAATCCATTCTCCTCATTGTAGAATTTGCCAACTAAACGGGTTGGATTGACCGAGTATCCCATCAAATTTGCGATCGCTTGGTGAAATATTTGATTCCAGGTTAGTGCTATTTCCTGTTTGATTTGACGGAGTGCTTCATTGTATGCCGCCATCTCGCGTTCAACCTCCACAAGTTCGTTTCCGACAACATAGGAGTTAAAGCAATAAGAGTGAGCGCCATAGGCGGCAAACTCTAAATCCCCAGTTTCTAGCCCACTTTGATAAATCTCTAGTAATGGCTGTAATGTGTCTCTCACATGATCTTTCCAATGAATAATGAAGGTATTCACGATGAGGGATGTTCTAGCTATGAGTGAATGAGACTTAGGTTGTGACAACTGCCTTAAAGCTAACTGTCCAAACTCGTAGCCAGTCTCGATGTCTTCGACCTTTCCACACAGAACTAATCCAAAGTTGGCATAAGCAAAGGAAGACGCAAATGAATTTCCATGCTCGAATGATAAGCTGACTTGTTTAGATACCAGTAAGGCCATTAAATCAGGAGCGGCAATCCAGGCCGTAATCGTAATTCTAGATAGGATTCGCATTGCTGCTAACTTCTCTGGCTCGGTCATTTCCGGCAAATGGATCAAGTCTTTAATCTGCTTCTCACTAAAGAGTGATGCGATTGCGTCTAGTTCAAGCTGAATATCTAACTGACTGGGGGTTTCGGGAAAACTGATCCCCAGTTGCTGCAACACTTGCAATCCAGTGTTAATTGCTTTTAATAGGTGGTTCTGCGCGATGTCGGTTTGAATTTTGACTTCATAAACTTTCACGGTGTCAAGAACCGTTCTGGCTTCTTGTAGAACGATCGCCACCCAATATTCTACCTGCTCAAAATCGCCACACAAGTACGCGACTTCTGTTGTTTCTAAATATAAATCTAAGCTCAAGTCATAGTTTATTTGCCAGCTAGAAGCTGCCAGCCAAACTCTTGCTGTAGCTAAATATTTTTTCGCCACACCATAAGCAATCGCTGCTTTTGCTTTCTGCACGGCAATTAAATTTAATCGAGCAATTTCATTTCGTTCAGGTTGCTCACTGACAAGCTCAATCCCATGATTCAAATGATCAACGATTTCAAATAACCTATCTGATAGGCACTCCGGTGAAGTTTTGCATAGTAGATTGCGACCAATTTGTAAATGAACAATTTGTTTATGCGCCTCATCGATTAAAGCATAGGCAGCTTGCTGTACGCGATCATGCAGAAACTTATGCTCTTTAATTAACAAGTTTTCATCCAATTCAGATAAGGGTTGAATTAATCCATTTTGTATGGCAGGGAGTAAATCTAAAAAAACTAATTGAGGTGATTGGTCGCAAACAATTGATAAAACATCTAAATTAAATTCAGCCCCAATACAAGCCGCTAATTTGAGAATTTGCTGTGTAGATTCGGGTAGTTTCTTCAACTTGACCAGCATTAATTCTACAACATTATCGGTGATATTTTGGGCTTGGATCTGAGCTATGTTCCATTGCCACTCCCCTTTACTTCCCACGCCACTTCTCTCAACGGGGGGAACCCCCGCACGAGAGTGGCTCCCCTTACTAAGGGGAGCCAGTGCGTTGGGCGGCTCTGCCGACTTGTTCGCTCTTAGCGTTCCCGCAGGGTAGCATCTGGCGTGGGATTGAGGGGGGTCAAAGGTCAATAAATTTTCGCTATGCAACATTCTCAAAAATTCACTGACAAAGAAGGGATTGCCCTCAGTTTTACGCAACACCAACTCAGCTAACGCACGAACGGTGTCTGCATTCTGATGTAGCGTCTCGGCAATTAACTGACTCAACGGCTCAAGCGTTAATGGTATTAGGGTAATTTCCTGAAGCTTTGCCCCTTGTTTTCGCAGTCTCTCTAGCATTAATGCTAATGGATGCGTTGGATTTACTTCATTATCTCGATAGGCTCCAATCAAAAATAGTGATTGGGTTTGCTCATCCAGCAGCATCAACTCGATTAACTTCAGCGTTGCTGAGTCTATCCACTGCAAATCATCTAAGAAGATCACAAGGGGATGTGACTCTGAACAAAACACTCGCACAAACTGCCCAAAGATTCGATGAAAGCGATTTTGAGCTTCAGTTGCTCCAACTTCTGGTACAGGCGACTGCTTGCCGATAATTAATTCAACTTCCGGGATGATATCAATAATAATTTGTCCGTTGGTTCCCAAAGCCCTTAGAAGTTGCGATCGCCACTGTTGCAGATGCTCATCTGGCTCACTGAGCAATTGTTGTATCAATTTTTGCAAAGCATCTGCGATCGCGCTGTAAGGAATATTACGCTGAAATTGATCAAATTTACCAGAGATAAAATAACCACGCTTTTGGGTAATTGGTTTATAAATTTCTTGCACTAACGCAGATTTACCAATTCCAGCATAGCCAGATACCAACATCATTTCGACTTGGAATTTTGGTTTGCCCGCTTGTTCTCTTTGTGAAGTCGTTTCCGAATTGTTTGATAAAGCAGCGACGCAATTTGACTCTGGACACGCTACGCGATCAAACGCCGCCAGTAACATTGCAACTTCCTTGTCCCGCCCATACAGTTTTTGGGGAATTTGAAACTGACCCGAAGCGTCTTGAAGCGCCAGTTGAATGCTAGAGATTTGACCGATTTGTGCTAATTGTTCAGCACAGATTTCTAAATCCGCTTTGATTCCCCAAGCACTCTGATAGCGTTCTTCTGCATTTTTCGCCATCAGTTTGAGAATGATATCTGAAACTGGCTTAGGAATTGTTGTATTCAGTTCATGAGGTGGATCTGGCTGTTTGGCGATATGGCAGTGGACTAACTCAAGAATGTCCGTTGTGGGAAACGGCAGATGTCCAGTTAGCAGTTCGTAGAACGTCACACCAAGGGAGTAAAAATCGGTGCGGTAATCGAGTAAACGGTTCATCCGCCCGGTTTGCTCTGGAGATAGATATGCAAGTGTCCCTTCTAAAACATGAGGACTTTTGAAAGTCGGATTCGTGCGGTTAAATTGGGTGGCAATCCCAAAATCAATAATTTTGACAACGCCAGTATCCAGATTGAGGACTATGTTTCCAGGGTTGATATCTTTATGAATGACATTGGCTGCATGGATTCTGCCCAGAATGTCGCAAATAGCAATCGCAACACCGATAAAAGTGGATAAGGGCATGGGGCAGAAGTTCTCTGGGCGCTTGTGCATCCATTTCTCTAGGGACTCTCCCCCAAAATCTTCTAAGAGAATCACCAGAGTGCGTTGATAGTCCTGCTGGCTGTATGCTTTGATAACTCCTTCTAATTTTAGGGAGCGGGTAATTTTATATTCCTGTCTGTAGCGAGTCAGTTCTTGGGGAGAGGGATAATCAAGCTTTAGCATTTTTACGACGATCCCTACTCCATCGTCTCTGATGCCCCGATAAACTAGAGAATTAGAACTTTCATATATCTTGTTTTGGATGGCAATACCAGGTAGAGCAATCATAGAGCAACTCTTAAGACTATAATCTGGCATACCTCAAACTATACAGCAATTCTCATTTTGAGAATAATTACTTGCTGTTTGGTAATTGATAATAAATTTGATGAAATAAAAGATTGATAACTAAACTATGATTTCAGACTCCAAAACGGGTTTAATATCAAATCCGGTTGATTGCACATAGTATAATCGTCTAAGTGGATCAGGTAACGAAGTATATGCCAAGACGCATTTGTATAGAACCTCACCTAAGTATTGAGGAACTAGAAAATCGTTATCGCCAATCAAAAGAGGCGATCGCACGGACTCATTAGCAAATTATTTGGTTATTATCTCTTGGCAAGACCACAGCAGAAGTCGCTTCAATTACGGGATATGGGTTGTCGTGGATTTATGAGCTAGTTCGCAGCTATAACCGTTACGGAGCAAAGATGCTAGGAGACCGTAGGCAAAATAACACAGGCACGGAACCATTGTTAGATGATGTCCAATTAGCGCAATTATGGCAAATTTTGCATTCCTTACCCGCAGATGCAGGTTTATGGAATGGTCCCAAGGTGGCAGCTTGGATGAGCGAGTTGTTGGGTCGAAAAGTATCGCCTCAACGATGCCTTCACATTCTCCCGAACTTCAACTCTTCAGTTAGGTTATGGCCAGTAACTAATGAAGCGATCGCGCTTCGTGTCCTTTGATTCTTTAGATCACTTAGAAGAGGCTTTATTTCAACGTTGCAAAGTGATATCTGATGACCAGGACCTAATCCGTGGTCTAACTTATTACCATTGGTGGCAGCAAACAAATAGAAGTTTTACTACGTGCATTTAACCGGATTTGATATAACCCCTAAAAACACCGAGCGTGCGCTCGCACTTTTCATCAAATATCAGTTTCTCCAAGGCTAAAAACTTTGCTTTTACTCATACAGTTTAAGAAATTGCAAATCAAAACTCTTTTACTTGTCGCGGGTCTTCATCAGGTGGATGCCAACCACCTTTAATCCCTTAGACGAGCTTTGACAATAGACTCTTCATTATGACGTTCATCATTTAGGTTTAAACGATTACTTGTAGAGCATCCTACGGAACTAATGTCAACAACCTTCTTTTCAGAGTTCAATACAATGTTAAAAGATGATAAGTTCTGATTCGAGTATATAGAATTCATTAATACGTATCTATCTTAGCTTATAGTTTATCTAGCTTATAGAGATTGATAGTTGATGGTTTTAAACAGCATGAGAACTCCACTCATACTGAGTATCATCCCTTTCAGTCTATAAGACTATATTCTTAACTTGAAAACCATGAGATTAGATCATAAGTACAATACCGTTGCCAAAATAAGAGCATGAAAAGGTAAGGAACTTCGTAGTAGAGTTATTGTTTTTCACCACGACAACTCAAAAACTACTTGCAGCCTATGCCGGACATCTTATGACTGTTTCAATGCTTATTACCGCAGATAAACACTACAATGATGCGGCAATTAAACCAGAGAGTTCTGTCAATGTTTTACAAAAAAATAAATCTATATGCATAGACGAGCGCCTTTATCTTTGTTTTTAGGAGTATTAACGAGTTCTAGCTGTTTTCTCTTCAGTGTAGCAGCCCAAGTCCCATCTAATTCGCAGCAGTCCTCGACTCGGAGTGAAGCTCAAGCTGCTAGTTGGTTTGAAGCCCATCGCGCGCAGCCAGCAGCTTTACGAGCATTTGTACAACGAATGCCGAAGGGAGGAGATATCCACAGTCATCTAAGCGGGGCTGTGTACGCAGAACACTATCTGGAGTGGGCTGCCATCGATGGGTATTGTGTGAATCCAAAGGTGGGGGCTTTAGTTGAACCTAAGGCTTGCGGTCAGGACAGTAGCTATTTTCCAGCCTCAGAATTGTTAAACCGAACATCTGTTTATGATTCCCTAATAAATCGTTGGTCTACTCGTAACCTCCAATTTGCTGGAAAATCCGGACACGACCAATTTTTTGACGCTTTTAGTGGTTTTGGGACAATATCAGACTCTGCGAGTCGCCGGGATGATATGGTCGCGGAAGTAGCAAATCGGGCAGCTTCGCAGCATATTACCTATCTAGAGTTAATGCTTACCGTTCAGGGGAGTGAGGTTCGACAGCTAGGGCGTGAAGTTGGTTGGAATAAAGATTTGCAAGAGATGCACCGTCAATTGCTCAAAGGAGGATTAAGCAAGCTAGTGATACTCGGCAGCCAGCAATTAGAACAGTTGGAGCGCGAAGTCTGGAAAACACTTGGTTGCGGAACTCTATCAGCACAGCCCGGATGTGCTGTGACGGTGCGCTATTTGCAGCAAACGACAAGAACAAAGTCACCCGTTGAAGTGTTTGCTCAGTTAGCTTATGCCTTTGAATTAGCTTCATCGGAAAAGCGTGTGGTTGGCATCAATCTCGTCGCCCCGGAAGATAACCCGATTGCGCTGCGTGACTACACCCTGCAAATGCAAATGCTGCAATTTTTAAAACGCCAATTTCCCAATGTCAAGGTCGCGCTCCATTCTGGAGAGTTAACCCTGGGATTGGTTCCGACCGAAGATTTACGTTTCCATATTCGGCAAGCTGTAGAAGTGGCACAGGCATCTCGCATCGGACATGGTGTGGATATTCTTTTTGAGGAGCGTCCCTTCGAGTTGATGGAGCAAATGAAGCGACGCGGCGTGTTGGTCGAAATCTGCCTGACCAGTAATGAGGTCATTTTGAATGTCCAGGGAGATCAACATCCTTTTAGGGAGTATTGGAAGGCTGGGGTACCAATGACCCTTGCTTCCGATGATGAAGGCATTTCCCGCATTGATTTGAGTCATGAGTATCTGTTAGCGGCAACGAGATATGGGCTGGGATATAAAGACCTCAAGCGACTAGCTCGCAATAGCTTAGAATATAGTTTCGCTCCGGGAAATAGTCTCTGGAAGTCGCCTGAGTTTAAGGAAATGGTTCCAACTTGTGAAAGCGATACCCCTGGTGATACTTCTGTTTCTCAAAGGTGCAGTGCTTTTTTGCACAAGAACGAGCACGCGCGGATTCAATGGCAGCTAGAGTCGGAATTTGCTCGGTTTGAGTCATTGCGGAACTCGCTTTGATTGACTTTCAAGAAAAATCTAGAGTGACGAATTATTTAACCGCAGCGACTTTTTTAGAAGTCAAGTTTTTCGGTTCTTTAGGACTTTCTTCAAATTGAATACTAGCATTTTCCCAAAACTCTTTCTCTTTATAACTGTTAGCTGCTGGATTAAACATCTAAGTAAGCCTCAGTAACTATAGTTACATCTATTATGCAGCTTGCCAAAATAAGAAAATAACGTGAATCTGCTTAAATCTTTAACCTTCATTTTTAATTTCCAACAAAATTTCACCCTATCTTACAGGAGATAGGGTGATGGGAATGCGGGGCGATCGCAGAGCGAGTAAAAATTCAAATTTTAGTGATGAAGACGAGCTTGGCGCTCACGCAATTCACGAGCTTTTTGTTCACGAGCTTGGCGCTCACGCAATTCACGAGCCTTTTGTTCACGAGCTTGGCGCTCACGTAATTCACGAGCCTTTTGTTCACGAGCTTGGCGTTCACGTAATTCACGAGCCTTTTGTTCACGAACCTGCTGTTCATGCAATTGACGTTCACGAATTAGTTTAGCGTTATTAAAAGCAATAGTATTAGTATTTAAATGTTCATTGCGAAAATTCACTTCAGATGCATTAGCATGAGTTGAAAGAGCAGCAATTGAAACAGAAGCTAATAAACCACCAAGAAGAATAGATTTTAAGCGGTTCATATATCCTTTAATCCTTGTTTTACTTAACTTGTATATTGCCAATATATTCTGCATAATCAAGAAAAGATATCTAGCAAATGTCACCACTTAAACATGACTAAAGTCACTAAGCGCGTCAGTTGGGGAAAATCGGTAATTCAATCTCAAGCGATCGCGATCGCACTTTGGCCCAATAGCTGCTGAAGATTGCACTCAGAATTTATCGGGCAAAGCTCATGAACAACCAACCGAATCACAAAAACCGTAGTCTACAAGAAACGCCATGTCCTATTTCTTGCCTTAAGGCGATCACACCTCGCTGCTTCTGGGGTAGCTCGCCAACTGACCTATTACTAACTTTTCATATTTTAGAAATAAATCAAACTAAAATCTTTGTATTTAGATGTTCAAACATCTAGATGTCTAGGATGTGGAAGTGGCACCTCGGCTCAATACCTATCTGTTCTGTGTTCTGCTGATGGCGGCATCCCGATCAATTTCAATACATCTGCTTGTGGCTGTTTCAACTGGATCTCTGGTAGCCATTCATCCGGGTTGGTATATAGCAAATCTAAATTAGCTGCAATCTTGTGTGACTCCCAATCCCACCAAGATAGTTCTAGCAGCCGTTCTACTGTTTTAGGCTCAAACCGATACCGAATTATCTTAGCTGGATTACCGACCACAATTGCATACGCAGGAACATCACAAGCAACAACAGCCTGTGCGCCCACAACTGCACCATTCCCAATTTTCACCCCTGACAAAATCGTTGCTCCATGCCCAATCCAAACATCATGGCCAATATTCGTCACCCCGCAAGCAGATGCATCGGTGTAACGTTCTTCTGGAGAAGCTTCCGCAGATAACCACTTGAAAGGAAATGTCGTTACTCTTGTCATAATGTGGTTTCCTCCACCAAAAATAACGATATCCTTAGCCAGAGAACAAAACTTTCCGATCTCAATCCGATCTTTTGGGGTAAATATTGCCAAACTGATGTGCCGATCAAAGTAGGTGTAATCTCCAACTTTGATACGCGGGTCTTGAATATGAGCATTTAGCCAAATGGGAGGAGAAGTATATTCGAGCATAGTCATAAAAGATATCCACACTTCAACAGGTTATCCGTAAGAGGTTAAAAGTATGTTCTTCTTGTTTACCACTATAAAATGCTTTTTGATGTCTTTGTGGTTTTTCTATCGGACTTTCCATAACATCCATGACAATTAAGTCTTCTGATACAGATGTATTTAATAATTTTTTCTTCCCTGGTAAACTGAATTTTCGGGACTTGATTAAAATGTTTTCAATGTTATGAACTATACGACAAACTGTCGATTCTGCAATTCCGAAATCTTGCCCTATATGAAAATAAGTTCTATATTCTCTCCAATACTGAAGAACCATTAAAACTTGATCTTCCACAATTAATTCCGGAGGACGTCCAGATTTTTTGCGCAATGCTTTTTTACCTTTAACTATACGAACCATCAATCGATAAGTTTTACGATTAACTCCTGTCAGTCGTTTAAATTTTGTGGAAGACAATTGTTTGGTTTGAGAGTATTTCATTTTTAACTCAGTAATTTTACTTAGGAAGTCAAACCAGATATTATATCACAAAAAACTTTTGCAAGAGGTCTTATCTGCGGTTCACAAAATTTTCTGAAGGGGTCGTACCGTGGAGAATCAGTAAGTCAGTGGGTGTATTTCTGTGCTGATGGGGCTGGGTGGGGGGAAGGCGAAAAGCTGCGGGCGCGTAAATGCCTTGATTGTAGCAACGTTCAGCTGTTTACGTATGATTAGCTGATGGCTAGCCACCAGTGAGTAAATTGTAGTCAAATACTTGGCATTACCTACCAATCATATCAAATCCGGTTAAATGCACGTAGTAAAACTTCTATTTGTTTGCGGCCACCAATGGTAATAAGTTAGACCACGGATTAGATCCTGGTCATCAGATATCACTCACCTTCAGATTTTATGCAATAAAAAACCCCACTAACTTATAGAAAGTGGAGCAATTAATGTTACAAGTTTAGGAGTCAATCATCGGTAAAATCGCTATTTGGACTCGACAAGCGAAATTATTCTAAAGCTTTCTTAAGTTCGTCTTTAATATTTTCTACGGTGTGAGTGACTTGGGCTTCAGCTTGCTTTGCTTGTCCTTCAGTTTTATCTTGTGGATTACCTGTTATTTCACCCACAACCTCTTGAATTTTTCCTTCAATATTTTTTGTAGTCGCTTCTATTCTCTTTTCGGTACTCATGGTTTTTATCTCCAGCTTGTAGTTGATTCAGGGAACTCCAAAAATAAATTATTACTACTTGCAAAGTGGGCCGAAAAGCCCGCCCATTTCACAGGACGGGCAAAACGCTCATCCTACAAGAAATAAAATATTGGGTTATTTAATTTCTTGGAAGTCCCTAAGCTATTAAATAATTTAACAGTTGTGTATTGTTTTTTACTTCCATCAACCGAGAGAATATTTTGGTAAATTATATTAACTTAAGATAGATGCCGATCAGTATAGTAGCACATAATACAAAATATGAAAATCTGATAAATAAAATTTATATATATTAAAAAAATAACTTTTTCCCAAATAAATGAACTATAAGTTAAAGCAAAATTTAAATAAAAGGGAAATAAAGGAGTGCCAACAAAAAGTCAAAAAAATGTCTGGAAGAATGAGATTAATGACATCATTCGAGGTGCTTGTGGAGGTTTTTTATTTGGCATACCTCTACTCTACACAATGGAGGTTTGGTGGATTGGATCGTTGGCAAAATCACAACTGATAATGACGGCGATCGCATTAATGTTTATTGTGGTTTACTTGCTCAATTACACAGAAGGCTTTCGCAAACGCAGATATACCTGGCTAGCTCATCAAGCTCTAATGGATACCGTCGAAGCGATCGCGATTGGATTAGCTTGTTCTACCTTTGTGCTGTTACTATTGCGAGAATTGACACCAGAAACCTCCCTAAAAGAATCTTTAGGTAAAATCATCTTTGAAAGTGTGCCCTTCGCTCTCGGTGTAGCATTAGCGAATCAGTTTATGGGAGATACTGAAAACAGCAATGGAAAAGGACAAGCAAGCGATCGGGAAAATAGCACAACCAAGAACAAAGGGGATGAGTTACACGCCACCTTTGCTGATGTGGGTGGAACCCTGATTGGTGCAACCATAATTGCATTTAACATCGCTCCCACAGATGAAATTCCTATGCTTGCAGCCGCGACCTCTCCACCTTGGGAGTTGGCAATGATCGCCGCATCTTTGCTGATTTCTTATGGCATTGTATTTCAGGCAGGTTTTTCTAACCAGCAAAAACGTAAAGAGCAAAAGGGAATTTTTCAACGACCATCAAGCGAAACCATTATTTCTTACCTAGTATCATTGCTAGCAGGCGCTTTTATGCTGTGGTTCTTTCAAAAGTTAACTCTTAGCGACCCCTGGACAATGTGGTTAGATCACACATTGATACTGGGCTTACCTGCAACTATTGGTGGTGCAGCTGGAAGGTTAGCAATATGACTAAAACAGAACAACAACCAAAGCGCTCAATAGCTGAGTGGATAACATTCAGCATCGCCTCATTCATCCTGGCAATCATTGTGAGTCTAGTAGGCTACACTTGGCTGAACGAAAAAAATCAACCTCCCATCCTTTCTGTTACTAAAAAACAAACAATTCGAGAAATTAATGGCCAGTTTTATGTTCCTTTTGAAGTTGTGAATAGTGGAGGAGATACAGCTGAGTCAGTTCAGATTATGGCTGAGTTACTGATTAACGGCAAAGTTACAGAAACAGGAGAGCAACAGATTGACTTTTTATCTAGTGGGGAAAGCGAAGAAGGCGCATTTATATTCAGCCATAACCCGCGCCAAGGTCAGTTAAATCTACGTGTTGGTAGCTATAAATTGCCATAGGGGACTGACAAATAAAAAAATACCCTACAATATTGCATAATCTATTTGTTGGAAGTATATCCGAACTCAACCTTCACCCCACTTGCTTTCATCGTGGGAAGCGAACAAGTCGGGCATTGCCTGCCTAACCAGTGCGCTAAGAGTTGAGTTCGGGTGCGGGCGATCGCGCTGGTAGGGTATTCTGTACCTGACGTTGACGTAGAGTCTGTCTTTGATACGCTGTTCGCGTTCGTAGAGAAGTTGAAATCTGCTGTATCAGTACTATATTTTATTGCTTCCCCATATTTCCAACACAATAGCCCTCGCCTTTTTGAAAGCCTTGAAGAAATTAAATAATTTTAGTAAATAAATTATTGTATTTTTCTCTTGTCAGAGATATAAAATAGGATTAACTGTTTTGAGGCATATTTCATCAGAAATTTATAATTTTGATATTTGTAATATGTAAGTATTACAAATATCAAAATTATTTGATATACAAAACTATCAAGGAATATTTTATATCTATGATTATTAGTATTGCTAATGATGATTTATTGGTGTGTACTGGTCATGACTATTGGATTTTTGCTTATGAGGGCAATGACAATATCTCTGCTAGTCTTGCAGATAACCTAATTGATGCTGGAAAGAATAATGACAAGTTGGCTGGTAATGGAGGCAATGACAAATTTCAGAGCGGTCGGCGCGATAATAGCAGTTGTTTTAACTCTCTTGATCGGAACAACGCATTGCTTCATCCTGAGTATTTAATTGTTGCATTTTGATGATATTAGTTTAAAAAATTAAGGAGTAAACATTGTGGAAGTTACGATCAATCAATTATTTAAGTTATCTGTAAAATATTTTTCAGCAATCACAGCCATAATAACAGTTCTCCCATTACCAGTTAAAGCCGCTACATTTTTAGTAACTGAGCGTGCTGGTTTAGGAGGCAACGATCAAGTTAATTGGGAAAGTTTAGGTAAAGTATTTAATCCCTCTGCCCCTGATTTTTCTGTTTTTCTACCTAACTCTTTTTCAGCAACATCGCAACGTGGTTTAGGCTTGGATATAAATATAACTCCAACTAATAAGCCTCAAATTACTCCACCATTTGTCTTTCAAACTTTACCTCCACCTGGCATTCGGAGTAACTTTGGTCTAGGTGATTTTATTCTCTTCGGAGGTATAGACCCAACAGGTTTTATCCCTCTTCCTCCTGGTACTCCCGATCCTGGCACTCAGGGGAACGGCGGGCCTTTTTCGATTAGTTTTGCCCAGCCAGTTTTTGGCGCTGGAACTCAGATAGCTGTAGACACTGGTAAATTGAAAATTGAAAATTCGATCGCCGCTTTTGATAACGCCAATAACCTATTGGGTACTTTCTCAGTTCCAAATATTTCTTCCTTAGCATTAGATAATTCGGCAGTATTCTTGGGGATTCGTAGTGACACTCCAAACATCTCACGACTTGTTTTTAGCAGTTCTGCTCCACAATACGGCTTGGCTATTAATCAGGTAAGCATTCTTGCAGTTCCCGAACCAACTTATACCTTAGCGATATTAGCTTTTGGTGTTTCAGGTGCTGTTTTGAAACGACGCAAACATACTTAACACTCCCACAGCATCGAAATAGTTTTCATTTAATAAGTTAGAGATTTCGGACATACTCAAACTTATGTAAGTATGTAACGTAAGTTCCAGATAATTCTTGTCTTTAACCAAATTCAACTCAATGTTATACAAAGAATTAGAAAACATCATAGACGCTAAGATACAAAAAGCCATACGGAAGCACGAAATTATAGTTGCTTTCATTAGTAGTATTATTGGCTTGATTTTCATCATGGGTTTATTCCATGCTATTTTGCTCAACCACACCGAAATTCAAACATTTTGTTTGTACTGATTACTGTTTGTAATCAATAGCTCTTTACAATCAAGCATTCCCTGATGTTCTTAAAACTAATCCAAGTTACACATCTTTTTTATAAAATGGAATTGCACAGATGGAGAGTAAAAATAATAGCAGGGCTATATTCGTCTTATTTTTGACTGTATTTATAGACTTGCTCGGCTTCGGAATTATTCTGCCGATACTGCCTTTGTATGCTGAACAATTTGGTGCAAAACCTAATGAAGCGACTCTACTTGTAGCTATTTATTCTTTAATGCAGTTCTTATTTGCACCATTATGGGGCAGATTTAGCGATCGCTACGGTCGCCGTCCGATTTTATTACTGACTTTATTCGGCTCGGTAATTGCATACGCAGGCTTAGGTTTTGCCAACTCCTTATGGATTTTGTTTATTGCTCGTAGTCTTGCTGGGATTATGTCAGGGAATATTGCCACTGCTCAGGCGTACATAGCAGATATTACCACACCAAGTAATCGAGCTCGTGGCATGGGTGTAATCGGGGCAGCTTTTGGTCTTGGGTTTATTCTCGGCCCAGCGATTGGAGGTCTTCTAATCGGGTCAGATCCGAACAACGCTAACTTTCTTCTACCGTCGTTGTTTGCAGCCGGATTATCTTTATTAGCATTTCTTTGTGCTTTGATATTACTTCCAGAATCTCTAAATTCTGAGACTAAAGCCAAAATTCAAGTTCATCGCCACCGTCAGCGCTCGCTAAACTTGCTACATCTGTCACAGCGTTCACAGTTTTGTCTACTTGTTGGCATCTACTTTTTAGTCACCTTTGCTGTTGCAGCTATGGACTCTACATTAGCTTTATGGTCTAAGCAGCAATTAAATTGGGGCCCTCAACAAGCTAGTTATCTTTTTGCTTTCATGGGGATTGTCAGCACAATAATTCAAGGAGGACTAATCGGATTCCTCAAGAAACAATTGGGTGAAATCAAGTTACTTATCTTGGGAATATTAGGATTAGGCTTAGGATTACTGTTAATTGGATTCTCACAAAGCTTAATTTTATTATTAGTAGCCACCACACTTGTGGCATGGGGAATTAGTGTCAGTCAACCAATATTGAACAGCTTGATTTCCCAGATGACACCTCCAGAAGAACAAGGACAAATATTAGGAATTGCCGGTTCTTGCTCTGCATTGGCACGCATCGCTGGGCCAACGTGGGCAGGAGTTAGTTTTATAAAATTTGGGATTTCTGCTCCTTTTTTGAGTGGAACTTTAGTAATGATAGTAGCTTTGACTCTTAGTTTGCGAGTAACTAAAAGTACATCTGAATCGAAAACAGAACGTGTCGCCTGAAAATCTAGGTATTAATTAAGAATTACGAATTATGTAGCTTGCTTCTCGCCTTTGGCGAGTATTACGAATTAATATGACAGGTCGCCGAGTATTATTTTTAGGCATCTTTGTAAGCATCCTCATCACCTACGCAATTTGGATCGGTGGGAGCATTCCTGCAAGCATCATCAAACTTCCTGACCAAGGATTAAACTGGTACTACTGGAAGCTTCCCCAACCAACCTTTTGGAGTCGAGCGACGGCTTGGGGTATGTACTTTGGGCATCAGTTTAGCATCTGGGCATGTATCTTGTGGGCGCAGCGATCGCAGTTGAAATACAAATCAGCGTTGCATCCGATAAATTACCTCATGCTTGCCATTAATGGTGTATTCATTGCTTTACACTTTCTCCAAACATATATTTGGTATGATGCTCTAGCTCAGGATACTTCAATTTGGGCTTCTCAAGGTGCGGTTGTATTCCTACTAGTCTTCGTACTGATTTTAGAAACACCTCGACGCGGTTTGTTTTTTGGCAATTCTGTTCCATTCCATCAACAGTTTTTGCAAATTATCAAAATGTACCACGGCTATTTTTTCTCCTTCGCCGCTATCTACACCTTTTGGTATCATCCAATGGAAGCGACTTTGGGGCACTTAATTGGTTTTCTCTATATGTTCTTGCTTCTGCTTCAATCTTCGTTGATATTTAACCACACCCATGTAAACCGTTGGTGGACATTCACTTTGGAAATTACGGTGCTTTTGCATAGTGTGATTGTGTCATTGATGCTAGGGCAAAGCAAGTGGCCCACATTTCTCTTTGGTTTTTTTGGCATTCTGGTGCTTACTCAACTCCACGGTTTATCTGTGGGTATCTTGACTAAACGTACTATCTACGGTGCTTTTTTAGTGAGTGTACTTGCGGTTTATGGATTGACCGAACGAGGCTTGGGCAGAATTTACGAAGTAACTTATATTCCTCTGATTGAATTTGGGCTAATTGGCGCAATTTACTTAATCTTCCTGCTCATCTTATGGACAATTTCTCGTTTACCTGTCAAGACGTAATATTATGTTAGCGTTGTTAACTCGTTGAACTCCAGCAGGCTGAATTTAAAAATTAGGATAAAATATTAACTCATCTGGGTTATTAAGATAAATTTTAAAGAATTGAAATATTGTTTAAGTGTCCATAATTATGTCCCTTATTATCACGTTGTATAGGAGAAGAAGCATTCTGTTTTGAAAGAATTGATTCTGCCCAATTATTAAGACTTCTCTCAGAAATCCAATGTTCAAATTCATGTAGAGAATGCACAATTGGCGGTATATTCAAACCCAGACGAGAGCAATAGTCAGTTTGCTTTACCATCTCCTCAAATACTGTAGATGCAGCAATACTGTCATAAAAAGTCAAAATAAGAGGAATCACTGGCTTGTCGTAAAGTTTTAAAGCTTCTACTGTGTTGCCAATTTGCTCAAATGCAGAATGAATTCGACACCAAACATCAGCAAGTTTATCAGCATGAAAATAGGCGCTTGTATCGGCAGACATAATACTACTTTTGCATTCTAATATGATATATGAACTTGAAGTTTCAATGAGAAAATCAGCACGCTTATCTTTGCTAGAGGTAGAATTTTTGACTTCAGGAATTCTTTTAAAAGAATTAGGAATAATAATTTGGTAGGCACAATTCATTAATTATGCCTATATCATTTTCGGGAATGTCTATTAAAAAACCAACTATTTTACTCACCATTACTAATATTTTTTTGCTGTTGATAAAGCTGTTTAAACTGCTGTTGTTGGATTTTATGATCCACAATTGGGTCAGGATAGCCAACAGCATGACGTTCTAAAGGTGGAATTTTACCAGTAACTAAATATTCTGGATCTACAGACCGCAATTCTGACACCCATTGCCGAATATATTCCCCCTCTGGATCGAATTTTTGTGTTTGACTGGCTGGGTTGAAAATCCGCACGGGTTTGGGGTCCATGCCGCTAGAAGCACTCCATTGCCAACCGCCATTATTAGCAGATAAATCACCATCAATCAGGTGCTGCATAAAATATTTTTCTCCCAATTGGGGATTAATTAGCAAGTCTTTAGTGAGGAAACTGGCAACAATCATCCGACAGCGGTTATGCATCCAGCCGCTTTCGTTTAACTGACGCATTGCTGCATCCACAATGGGATAGCCTGTTCTCCCCTCACACCAAGCTTGGAAGTGTTTTTCGTTAGTTTGCCAAGGAAAGTTTTTAAAGGCGTCGCGGAAAGCACCATCAGCTAATTCAGGGAAGTTATACATTGCATGTTGATAAAACTCCCGCCAAGCTAATTCCTGTTGCCATGTGCGGATATTAACTGCTGTTTCCTGACTGCGGCTGTTTTCCTGTGCTTCTATCGTGGCTTGCCAAACGGTGCGAATGCCAATTACGCCAAATTTTAAAGCTGCACTCAGTTGTGATGTACCGTCCACTGCGGGAAAATTGCGCTGTTCTTGATATTCAGTAATGGCTTTATTAGTAAATTCTTCTAATCGTTCTTGTGCCGCCGCCTCTCCTGGTGAAATAATTAATTCTCCATCCCAAATAAATCCTAAATCTTTTGCTGAAGGTAGTGCGATCGCTCCTGCAAGTTTGGCAATTTCCTGTTCAGCTTCCGTTAATCCCTCAACATTTTGCAATGTTTCTACTGGTTGACTCTTTGGTTTAGTAAGCCAATTTTTCCAGAAGGGGGTGTAAACCGTGTAAGGACTGTTACTACCCGTGCGTAACTCCTCTGGGGAGTTGAGGATTTGATCCCAGTTTTGGTTAAGAAACTCAATACCTTTTTCTTTGAGGGCATTTATAATGGTGCGATCGCGTTCTTGTGAATAAGGCTCTACATCCCAATTCCAAAAAACAGCTTTGGCTGTCAAAGCCTCTGCTAAAGCTGGTATCGCTTGTACAGGATCGGCGTGGAGTATTAACAACTGGCTACCAACTTGAGCATATCGCTCTTGGAGTTTCTGCAAACAGCCAATCATATAAGTTACTCTCACAGGAGCAACATCATCCCGTTCTAGAATATGCGGATCGAGGCAAAATACGCCCACCACCTTCGGACTCTGCCGTTTTGCCGCAGCCAGTCCCGTATTATCAGAAATGCGTAAATCGCGCCGATGCCAAAACAGAATTAAGTCAGACATTCCATGCAGGATATAGTTCACCCGTACTAGCTTAGATGCTAGTGGTACCAATAAGCATCATTCTGGCGATAAATTTATTCTTTTAATAGCATTGGGCATTGGGCATTGGGCATTGGGCATTGGGCATTGGGCATTGGGCATTG
>NZ_JABXKL010000110.1 GCF_017114995.1 Nostoc sp. NMS9
CTGCACCGTCCGCAATTAATAAAACCTGTTTTGCCTGACTAATTCCTAAATTAACTTCATCTTTTGTCAAAACGGTTGGTAAATATTTAGATTTCTTTGCACGAACCGCATCGACTTTCAAATCTAAATCTTGTTTTAATACCTCTTTTTAGAGAAAAACAACAGCATGAAGTGCTTGGTTCTGCGTTGATGCCGCCACATTTTCATTTACAGCAAGATGTGTTAAAAATTCTTCAATTTCCTTACTCCCCATATCTTTAGGATGGCGCTTATTATGAAAAAGGATATAGCGTCTAATCCACTAAATATAAGTTTTCTCTGTTTGATAAGAATAGTGCTTAAGCCTGATAACATCTTGCACCTGTTGGAGGAGTTTCTTTGGACGTTGTTCCATTGGAAGTTGTGCAGAAAATTCTGTGTAATATCCTAAATACGGATGTTATACGGAAAATTTCTATATAACACCAAGGGATACACGGAAAAATTCCATATAATCATCCCGTAAAGGGTGGATATACGGAAAAATTCTGTATAATATCCCAAATAGGGGTTTAAAAAAGAAGTTTTCCGTATATCCAGAAAGAAGGTAGCTGTAATGCTTGATATATTAGGATTTAGAAAAAGATTATACGGAAACTTTCCGTATAATAAATAGTTATACCGCCTTGTGTTATCGGTGAGGCGGAACCGAAAGTTTATCTGTTGGTGTTCGAGGTCAAGTTAGCGTCAGGTGTCGATAAGACATTGCTTTAAGTCCGTTAGTGGGGAGAGCGCAGCAATCTGCAAAGCTCCTCTAAAAGCTTTGGAGAAGTACCTGTGTGGGTACTGTTAGAGTCTTGAAAAAGATCCCATATTTGTAGGGCGGGGCGATCTCCGGGTTACGCTTCCAATTCTCGATAGCTATGAGTTAGCACTGTAAGAACTTCGGTATTTCTGAAACACACACTAAATATTGAGGATTGTGTATGAAGATTAAAGGAAGTTTTGTACTGATAAATTTACTTCTCGTTATCGTAATGCTATTCAGTGTTTTTGCAACTCCTGCTCATGCGGGTTCCGGTCGCATCAACACAAATGGCAGGATGGATTTTGAAGTTAACTTTCGCTTTCCCCCAACAACCCAGACCATTCAAGATACACGGAATGCAATTCAAGGGGCAGGCAATATTATCTGCGATACCACAGATGGTCAGGTTCGCTTTCAAAATGTTCGCCTGACTGGAGGTGCTGTTGATGAAGATCGGGCAGACATTTGGATCTTTCCTGAGACGGGGCGCTCTGGCGTAAGTTTCTCTCCTAACGGGAGTAGCCTTGGCACTCTTGGAAATCATATTGGTATTTTCTCTAACCAGGTTGCTAATGATGTCATTGCCCACGAACTTGGACATCATGCCTTTGGGCTAGGAGATGAGTATGACGAACAACCCCGTATGCAAGGTCCAGGCTTTGAGGCTGGTACAGTTAATGCCCAAAATAACTCGCTCATGCAGCAAGATGGGATCGATTTTACTGAGCTTAGCGTAGCTTCAAATCACGATCCTGTAAGAGGTTTGAATACCACCGTAACTCCAAACCGCCAAGAATCCACTCAGCAGACCCAGATCCACCCCAGTACCGCTTCTCCGGCATTCAACTCTTCTGACTGGGAAACACTGGATCAGAATTATCCTGCTATTATTACTCCACTGACAGGACTTCCAACGGCAGCTCAACCAACGAATTGCAATACTGCCCTTAATTTTGTTGAGAATGTAAGAGGAACTGATCAGGTCATGTTGTTTGTTGACCGATCGGGTAGCATGAGCGCCCCTGTGGAAACGGGTTCAACCTCTACTCGTTTAGATTTTGCTAAGGCGGCGGGTCGAGCCTTTATTGACTTGCAAGCAGGTCGAGGTGCAGCAGTTGGCTTGATTTCCTTTGAGGAGAATCCAAGACTTGATCGTAGATTAGTAAATCTGCCTGCAAGTGATGCAACTTCTTTCAAAAATCAGGTTGATGCTCTTGCCGCTGGAGGAAATACAGGTATTGGAACAGCGCTTACAGCAGCAACACTAGAGTTTCAAAGTGTTGAAGCGGCTGGACGGACGCGCACTGCATTTCTTCTTTCTGATGGTGAAAATAATCGTGGTGAAGATCCACGCGCAGCAGCCGATCGACTTGAGACCCAGGGCGTTCGCATATTTACCATTCCCGTTGGTTCAGCAGCAGATCGTAGCCTCTTGTCCGAAATTGCTAGCTCAACACGCGGGGTAATGTTGGATGCTCCATCGGGCAATGAGTTGCCAGCTATCTATGCTGAACTTGCTGCCCGCTTTCGAGGAGAAGGTTTAGCGCTTCCAAGAACCGAATCTGCGGTTGCAGGTAAGGGACCGATCATCTCACAAAGATTGGAGCCTTTTCCAAGTGGGTTTGCTGTTGCAGTGCCGAAAATAGGTGTTATCAATAAAACCCTAGATAAAAACGCCCTTGCCCAAAATGCCCTCCCAGAGCAAGAAGAATTTCCCTTTCAAGTCGAGACAGGTGCTGAACGTGTAAATGTTTTCCTTTCCGCACGCAACCTTGATGTTAAAAATTGGTCTCCCGGATTCCGTATTGTTAGTCCTAATGGTGACGTAATTACTGACCAAGACGAACAGTTTGTTGCACGCGATCCCTACTACCGACTCATTCGCATTCCTACACCGACCCCTGGAATCTGGAAACTGCAAGTTTTTTCGCGCACCTCTAATGAGCAGTTATCCTTTGTTCAGGCTCATGTCGAAAACCCCACCCCAGACGTATTTGCTGATGCCCGTCCGCGAGTTGTAACACCAAGTCAAGAGGTTTCAATTTCCACAGTTGCCTCGTATGTTGCCGATCTAGAAGGTCCGGTTTCTTTTAGCGGAACTGTTCGCCGTCCAGACAGCTCAGTTGTTCCGCTTAACTTCGTTCGCAATACGTTGACAGGTACTAATAGTGCTGTCTTTAACAACTATGCAGGGCGTGGAATTTACGAGGTAAATGTTAAAGGTGAAGTTGCAGCGGGAGCAAAGGTAATTCCAGGGGAATCAATTTTTGGTGGCCCGGAAAATTCTTCAATTAGAGTTGAACCATTTGTTCGTTTCGCCAAAACCTCATTTTTCCTGAATAGCCCTGATCTTCCGACCTGTAATAGCAATGATTGCGATGGTGATGGGATACCCAATGACATTGAAGGAAATGGTGATACTGATAGAGATGGGCTTCCTGATCCTAGCGATGATGATGCGGATGGTGATGACGTACCTGATGCTGTTGAGGGAACGGTTGACACTGATGGTGACGGCATACCCGACTTTCAGGATACTGATTCAGATAACGACGGAATTCCTGATGGCAGCGATCCAGATCGAACACGTCCAAATCCACAGCAGCCAGACAGTGTATTAGAACGTTGTTGCCAAAATTTGACGAAGCAACTAGAACGCCAAAATCAAATACTTCTCAAACTGCTACACTGGCTACCGTGGTTGGTAGTGGTAATTGTACTGATCCTTCTCACCATTGCTATTGCTCTTATCTTCCTTGTCTTGGCAATCTACCGATTTATAAGGGAACAAAATCGTGAAAACACGAGTGAGTCTAGTGCTAGCGAATCATCTGATAACCTTTAACGGATTGTAAGATAAATGTTATCAGCTAATCCAAGTTGATGCCATCGACAAGCATTGATTGCTAGGCTATCGCCCATTAGTTAGCGTCTCTAGTGCATGATCGCTCTCCACAAGTTGCCTTATGAAGAGTGATCATGCATTCGGCGGCATAACAATTCGCTTGGAGCGGACTGCCGAGATATCTTGGTGCTCAAAGCCTTGTAAATATTGGCTTGCGAGTTTTAGGACGGGTCTATTGGTGATAATAGACGCGTTAGTAGTTGCAATCCAACATATTCAAAAAGTTGACTCATGATATATAACGACCAAGTTGAACTGACATTGAATTGTTTTTGCTGCCTAGCTTAACAACTCAACTCGATGATCTTTGCGCTCGCCCCACCAAAAATCTCAAAACAAAACCCTCACCGATAAATTTTAAAGCTGAAGAATGCTAATGGCTCTCATCAAATTGTCTCGAAATACTTTTTCACATCCTTAGTTTCTCCTTTGAACAAGATAGCCTTGCCGATAATCACTTTTCTTTAATTTGGAAGCTTGACGTGCAGACCACTGACGCATAGGAGTAACTTTCTCTACATGAAGTAGCTTCTGGCGACAAGTATTATTATCTGTCAGTTGGGCGATCGCACCAGCAATAAATCGAGCGCAGCGTTCTGGCTGAGATGAGACTTGTTCTTCTGCAAACCGGATAACCAGCCAGTTTGCATCGACAAAACACTTGTTTCTATAGTCATCCTCGCCGATACAGTGAGTAGGCTTCCCAGTTGCAAATGAGATAGGCTCATCAACCTCCAAGTCTATGTGTAAGCCAGTATTTGGTTCAATCATCAGAAAATCAGCCGTAAAAGGTAGTCGAGGTTATAACTCATGCAAGAGTCATTCAAAAAGTTCAAGCGATTGCTTACCCCGCGTGCCAAACAATACAATCTGCGTGTACCCAAGGGGATTATGCTTGTGGGGCGACCGGGGACGGGAAAATCACACTCAGCAAACGCTAGTAGCATATTCTGCGAAACAGTAATAGAACATACCTACGCATCAAGCAAACTCCCCACACTTGAACTAACAATCGAGGTATTACTAGAAGAACGCCGTCAGATTAACCCGCTTGCCATTTGTGAAGCCGATAGAGTCGAATCGATGCGTAACAAAGCTGACCAACAAGCTTTACCTAGTTGGCAGTTGGTACTGGCTTGATGATTGCAGATATCTCCATTCATCACATGGTAATGGCATCGCTCGCGTTTAGAACTGGTATTGTAGCGTTACTACCCAAGGAAGCAAACTTGCTACTTTCCAACTTCGAGAAATAGCAGCGCAAGTATGGCATCAATATTTATACTGTCCTGTTCTGCTTGGTAGGTGTAGTATTTATGTTGGATATGGCCGCTGCACCTGCAAACGCCCAGTTCATGCAAAACGCAGAGGACTTTTTCATAGAGTATTTTACAGGTGTTGACGCAGACATCATTAAATACGTATTTGCAGTACTGCGTGGTTTGTTCTTAATTTACCTTGGTATTGGTCTGATCCGGGTCGTTCAATCAGCCAGAAACGACGAGGATTGGCAAACAATCGCCCGTACACCAATTATCGTTGCCCTCACAGTTGTAGTTGGAGATTTGCTTGCAGGGCTGGTAACAGGCTGAGGAGCCACTCGTCAAAAAAGCCACCACGAGTGGCACTTTGAAGTGTGCCACTCATCAAGATTTCAAAAGCTGACTTTTGCCTTTCGTAATAATGATAAGAGTTCGGGAATTTCGTACTGTCAACCGCGTATTAGGAGACCAACCACGCCTCGGGCCATTCCCCGCCGACCAAGTTGTTCCCTGGAGTGTGCGATCGCTCTCATCTCCTACATGGTAGTCAAAGGTTTTATGCAAGCTTCTTGACTCGCAACCGGAATTGTAACCGCCTGGGGATGGGCAACCTGGTGGACAGTAAGTTCCAACAAAGCCTTTTTTGGTAAGTTTGTCGGCACTATTTAAAAGTAGTGGGATAAAATTTGGATAATTACTTAAAGTCATAGCGGATAAAGGCTATCAAGGGATTAATAAAATTCATCAATTGAGTGAACGCTAATAACTTCTGCTCTACAGGGAGAATGAGGAACAAACCACCGCAGACATCGCGTTAAATCGGCTTTATACATGCAAGCAGTGTACCAAAAAATGTCTGAAACCTAATCTAGATAGTGGTTATAGTCGATGCGATCGCAAAACTTTTCGGTCTACTGACATTAAAAACGCAAGTAGTAGTCCGTCAAAAAAGTGGTCAGGTTATCTGTTTAGAGCATGGAAAGGGGAGAATTCATGATTTTAGGTTATTTAAAACAAGTGGTGTAAGGTTTGGAGAATTGCTCAAAGTTATAGCGGATAAAGGCTATCAAGGAATTAAGAAAATCCATCAATTAAGCGAAACGCCGATCAAAAAACTAAGTCGTCAGGAGAACATCAACTTGCAGGGAACTGTGCTAGGAGGTCTTTGCAGTCAATAATGGTACTAGTGAAGGTGAAACTACGGTTAGCTTGGTAGCGTGGGTCTGACTTAACGATAATCATGAACTCGCGATGTCCCTGTTTTGTCCTACCTACTTGACAGCCAGCGCTCCATCTTCCTACGTCTGACTTAGGATTATCACCTCCCCAATGTTGGTTAATGCCAAACATACCTGAGTCAATGGTGTCACCTGCATCGCGCGTGCCCGACCGATTTGCATCACGATGGACAGTGACAGAACCACCAGTTTGCACAAGAGCTTCATGGCCACCACCTGGTGTGTGAATTCCTACCTGCCATGCGGTGTATTGCCCGAAGGCGATAATTGCCGCACCTTTGGTGTTCATGGGATTATACGTATAGTACTTACCTGGGTTTGTTGTAGCTTCCCAACAACCAATCATTTTAGGCTTGCCGTCTTTAAACTCAATCACGATGCGGAGGTCGTTCCAGACATTGAGGGCGTTGTTATTGAGCGTTCCGTCCGGATTCATGCCTTCGATGTAGATAATAACCCAAGTTGCGGGTTATCGACTGAGGTGTGCAAGTCATCCCTCAATTTATGCGATCGCGTACAACAAAGTGGCGGTGACGCGTAGCGTCACCGCACCTGAGAGTTGATTGAGGATTCATTTACTTAAATGATTTTAAGTTCTATAAGTTACTCATTCTCTAAAAGCTTGTCGAAGAGTAAAAGAAAAAATAAATGCTTGTAGCTTAAGTAAAAACCCTTGGTACGTAACTGCATGAATGGATTTTGGGAAAAAATTAGTTATACCACTAAACACGGTTTCGATATAATGCCGAGTATGTTGTTTGATATATTGATTCCAAGGTGGGTCTTGACGCTTAGAATTCTTTTTCCTCATGACTTTCAAAGAAATTTGACTCGTTTGTTTTAAGTCATCCTCAACACTATAATCGGTGTAGGCTGAATCACCGTAAACTTCACTACCAGGCGGCAGATTTAAAGGTAACGCATTTAACGCACGCACATCGCTGGCACTACCAGGCATAAACGCAAATTCGACTGGAATACCATTTTTCGTCGTTAATAACTGAACCCGAACACCATAAAAGTATCGTTTCTTCGATGCTATATAACCTCGATACTCCTCTGAGTTGATTAACTTGACATTAAAGATACGGATATTGTCACAAATTGGTACAGGGAATGAGTCTAAAAGATATTCGGTACAATCACTAATTTCTTTGAAAATCATTCCCATTTGATCAAACAAATCATTAATCAGCATCGAGATACCGTGTATTCGTCGGTTAAATCGTGACTTTTCTAACATATTGGGGATCAAATTATGGTCTTTCAGATAGCTGCAAGCCTTGCTATGATTCCCATTAAAAAACATTGCCGCGCAGACTGCCGTTGTTATAATTTCTGCATCTTTCATATCTCGACGACAATCATCTTCATGCCCAACCGCCTTCAGCAAGTCATCGATGATAGCATAGACAGTAATTATTTCGTTTAGCATCTTCCCTTCCGTTTTTATTCCTGGAGGGGATTTTATTGCCTTTTTGACACCACTTCACCAATCTGATTTTGTAACTGGCAACTTGGGTTAATATTCTTGTATCCAGGTTCTTTGTCAATTTTGTAGCCCTTCTTCTGGCAATAGGCAACGATTTTCTCTTCTAGAGTTTTAGGCTTGGTCGGGACTGTTGCGATTTTGCAGCCGTCAATCTGGATATGCCCACCATAGATAAACCAAATGTGCCGATTCAGGACTGGAACCTTGAGCATAACTCGGAGATGGTGAGCGTCTGCGATCGCCACCTCGGTAATTTCCAACTGTTTCCCCGCTTTGACACTAGTTTTTTCCGATGCCTCGAGCTTGTTGGAGGGCAATGAGCAGCTTTTAAACACCGAGTCAGAAGTCACTTTGAGATTAAACTGTCCCTGCTCGGTCTGGTCATCTTTGAGTCCTATCGCTTGCAGAAAGTACAAAATTGCCGCACAACCAGCAGCCGAATCAATAGTCTTGGTGTGATTAGTCCCAGCCCAAACAAACGGCGTAATTCCCTGGCTATCTTTGCCCTGGAAGTCGTTGCACAGATCGAAGGCGAGTAAGCGAGCTGAGAGCTTTGCTGGTATCTGTTCGCCTTTAATCTTACTCAGCTTGTGCGTGATTTGATCGAAGAATTGCGTAGAACCCTCAAAATCCGCCTTAGCATGTAAGATTCCTGCCCAATACCAAGGTAAGTTGGGATAGTACCACTCGATTTTCTCGTAAAAGCCGCGATCGTAATACAGCTTCTCAGCAATTTTTTCTAAATCTGGCAAGAGATTTGATTGCACCTTGCAGCCTTGCCATAGTTCTGTATATTTTTCTTCAATAGATACAATATTAGCCATTTGTGTGATATTTCCTTCTAACTGTTCATAGATAAGTAAGGAACGGCAAAATTTTGTTATACTAAAAAAGGCTTGGAGCTTTACTTTTCAATAATCGTCAAAAGCTTGAACACTCAACACTTGCATCCGCTTTTAAAAAGTCCAGCTATGAGTCGTTTGAAGTATAGCTTGCTGTGTTCAAGCTCCAGTTTGGATTTTTTAGCTGTTGATTGCTCATGTCTTCATGCTGGGTTTCTTGATATCTAATGTCTTGATTTTTAACCTCTTCTATGTGTTGGCAGAGGCTAGAGATGATTATAGGGTCGCGGATGATTTCAGTCAGGATGCGGGCTTCATTAAAGTCTCTGGCATCGCTTCTTGCGATCGCGCCGCTATTACTTGTTGACTACTGCGTTGACTCCATTCTTGAAAAAATCGGATAGCAGAAACCCTTGTATTTCCTTCGTCATCAGCACCAACCGCTAGAGGAAACGGCCCGATGTCGTCCAAACCTAAAAATGTTTGACTTCTCTGATGGCTGGCGGTAATTCCTAGTGTGAATTCTTGGCTGGGAGTTTGGACAATGGGTTGACGGAAGGTTAATTCGTAGTAACTGGACTTGGAAGTAATATCCAAGGAGTTAAAAGGACGTTCTATAACATTATTCTTAGTATTGCCATAGCTAAAAATCAGCTTACCGTTGCGCGGATTGACTGGTAGACTATAGCTCACATCAAAGCCGTTACTACCATCAGTGTTGGTATAACCGATATTTAAACCGTCTCCTAGCCCTAACAAATTAGCTTCGGTGACATTGATTCGCCGCCGAAAACTTCCCACACTGGGACTGCGTTGGTTATCTAGTACTAGTTGAGTGCTAAAAGAATCGGCTTCAGTAACTTTAACTTCTAAAATATTAGTACCCGGACGTATGCCGGCTTGTAAATCTGTAGATAAGCTTTTAATTAGAGGATCGAGTTGTAATAGTTGCAGTCCTGCGAGTAGGCGATCGCGGGATAATGGTTTACCAGCAGCAATGGCCAAGCGATTGCGTATATAGTTGGGGTTGAGGCGGCGCGTACCTATGACATTTATCTTTTCTAAACTTCCTTCTACTACCTGCATCACCACTACCCCTGCTTTCACAGTTTGGGGTGGAATAATCACACCAGAGGTGACATAGCCTTTATCTACATATAATTTCGTTAACTCTGAACGTATCTTGAGTAAATCATTAAAAGTAATTGGGCGTTTGAGATAACCAGCAGTCAGATTCGCCAGTTCTTGGGTGCTAAAAACGGTGTTACCCACAAACTCAAACCGTTCTACTATCAATGTTTCAGCTAATGTCTGAGGATTAATATCTGGTTGAGTTGGTGACTGTGGTGTAGTAGGTAGCAGTTGTTCTGGAGGTGGTAACGCTGGTAGAGGTTGTGGTTGTGGTTGTGGTTGTGCCGATGGCGGTTTCACCTCAATGGGAATTTCTTGAGCCGCCAACCGTTGGGGATGAAAGCCAAGCATTAACCCTGTTATCAGGAGTAATATACAGCGCTTTGCAGTCAGGGCAAGGTTTTGAGGTTGGTTTGTTACCTTAACTAAATAGTATAGAGATAGATGGGGCGATCGCCTGCCCAGCAAAGGGTTCATTTTCTGACATTCCCTTGAAAAGCACCACAGACTTTAGTCGATAACCCCGACTGCACTAAAGTAGCGGTTGTTGGTTGAGTAGTCAAAACAATATCTCCATTGGCACTGCGTACCATACCTACTGCTTCTACTAAAGGGGCGGAAGTATTTGATGATAATTGCCTTAAATTCATCTCTTTTACAGTCATATCTTCAGGATTATTACTATAGTCAACAGTATTATTTACTACCCAATCAGGTAAAATAGCCCCAGCCTTGAGGGTATTATCAGGACTGGGCGGTAGTCCGCCACGCCCAGTAATCACAAATTCACTTTGCCCCTTAGCAACGTTACTGTTGTTAGAGCTACAGCCTTGAGCAATTAATCTAGAGGGGTCTACTAGGTTTGTCGGCAATGCGACAAGTCCCTGACTGGGGTCAATGCTGAGGGTTTCAATAGCTACCTCCCCGTCTGCACCTACGTCAGAACTAGCGCTAATATCGCTGGTGCCGTTGTTTTCAATTGCCTTTAGTTCTGCTGAACTCAACTTTCCCCGATTTTGAAATCCTAGAACGCGGTTAGCCGTAATCTCAATCGTGCCTCCTTTTCCACCAAAGGAATTGGCAATGATATCGCTGTCTTCTGTCGGATCTGCGACAACAAATCCATCCTTGGCATCAATGGTAATAGTACCGCCATCACCAGGTGTTTTTTCTGTGCCGACTGTAGTGGAAATTTTGCTGTGGCGACGAAGCAGCAAATTCTGTGTTATTATGTCAATATTGCCTGCATTCCCTGAATCAGAATTAGTCTTTATTTCAGAATTTTGATTCAGAGATAAACTGCTTGCAGTAATATTAATATTGCCCTTATTCCCCCGACTATATATGTTGCTGCCGTTGAGAATTAAGATTTTATCTCTAGCATAAATTCCGATGTATCCTGCCAATTCTGAACCATCACTATCAGTATTAATTTTAGATTCCTGATTCAGAGATAAACTGCCTGTAGTGATGAAATAATCCCCAGCCATCCCTTACTAGATATATTACTGCCGTTGAGAATTGATATTTTATCACTAGCATTAATTATAATATCTCCTGCGATGCTTGAACCCTTACTATCAGTATTTATTTCAGATTTGTTATCAACAATAAAGCTTTTAGGCGTATACTTAGAGCCAATAAGTATCCTTCCATGATTTCCATTACTAAGTATCTTACTGCCGTTGATAATGGATACTTGGTCAGTCGCATCGATTATGATATTTCCTGGAGAGCCAAAAGCCTTATTAGTGGTATCTAAAGAAGAACCATCTAAATAAACGGAACCTCCCGTAGAATTAATAGTGATATTAGTTTTTTTCTGCTCATTATTACTATCATAGTCACTCTTACTAGAGGCTTCTATCTTTTTAGAGACACGGATATCGCCTACAGCTTGAATCGTGACATTTCCAGCAATTCCATTGGGAGCTATAGAGCTAATATCCGCATTTATATCAATTTTTCCTTTTTGACTGTTCAGATAAATATCACCGCCATTGCCAGTAAAATTTTTATTTTTATTGTTATCAACATTAACACCAGATAACAGAGCATCCTTAATTAAAATATTCTGATTTGCTAACAGCCTAATATTACCGGCGGTTCTGTTTGTTTTAAGAAAGTCACTAATAGTAGTATCAATTTGCCCATTATTTGTAATATCACCCCGCGAATCAATAGTGACATCACCGTAAGTAGGGATTGCTCCTATTGTAATATTACCCGGCAATTTATTGGGATTATACTGATTAGTTAGAAGTATCTGTCCACTGTTAGATTCAGAGCCTGAAGTATTATAAATACTACCTTGAATGCTAATATTTGCATTTGTTGGTTCATTGGTTGTATTAGGATTTTGCCCATTGAATTCAATCGGCAGATTGGGTGTAAATCCTGGAGTTCCAATATAATTGGAATTTACTCCTGCTCTGATATCGAGTGTTGGTGTAGCGCTACCATCAATATTTATTTCTGTTTTTCCATCCGACAGCGTGACGGTTTCTTTAATATAATTGCTTGTGCTATCTACACCAATGATTTCAACATTACCCGAAATATTGACACTCCCACCCGCCAGAATGTGCAAAGATGCGCCTTCATAACTATCAAAAGTCACATCCCCACTAGCGCGAATTACTGGATCATAAGGACTAAACAGATTACCTAAATTGCCATTCAACTGTTCGATTCTAAAATTACCCCCAGCCCAGTAATGTGCATCGCCCCCAATGGTATTTTCAGACTGCAACAACATATTCCCACCAGAGAAAAAGCCACTATTAGGGTTATTTAAAGCAAAAATATCTACTTTCTGATTACCCTGCGCCAGCAAATTCCCACCCGCAGCCGCAATGAAGGGATTACTCGCACTATCTCTTACTTTTAAATTGTTCTGCGCCTGTAAGATTAAATCACCACCAGTCTGGAGTGTTCCCTGTAAATCCAGATTTCCTGCACTCAGCGTCAAATCCTTTCCTGTTACCAAATTTCCTTGATTAGTAATACTTGCCGTTTGCTGCGAACCATATTGCACACCCACAGGAACACTCATTGTTAACAGTGGCGGCGCTTGGGGATTAGTAGCACTAAATTCACTACCATCAGGAAACTTAAAACTGTTGGCTGTGGTAGCCAGGAATGAACCTTGAATATCTAGCTGGGCATTTTGCCCAAAAATAATGCCATTGGGATTGAGCAAAAATAGATTAGCTGCACCATTTACGCCCAAAGTGCCTAAAATATTAGAGGCATTACTGCCAGTAACTCGACTAAAAATATTAGCAATGCCCGTAGGGTTGGCAAAATATACCCGTTGCCCATTGTTGACATGAAATTCTGCAAAACTGTGAAAAAGACTGCTTCCCCTTTGGGCACCACCTTCAATTAAGTCAGCCCCATGTTCTTTAATATTGACACCAGTTGTAACGCGGGAGCTTTCATTTCCCAATGTGGTGTCAGGTATAATTTGCGCTTGGCAAGTATTGCTGGTCAATATCGATACTACAGCTATTGGGATTATGGTTCCTAGCAAAAGGAACAATCCAGCGTGGGACTGAGTAAAGTTCCTGCTGTTATTCACGGTTTACTCAAGGTTATTTTACTTAAAGACTAAGCATAAGTTGTTACCAATTAAAAACGATACACTATACTTTGTCAATAATTTACATAGTGGTTTTTTTAGATTAATGTATAGTTCTTTGACATTTATCAGGTTAGAGGCGATTCTGAATTGGCACTAGACAAGGGTTGATTAACAGAGATAAACCTATTAACAGAAATAGTTTGACGGATTTTTGCTATGGCTCTACTCATTCTCTAAAAAGTTGGTTATTTTTACTATGTAACTGAATTTAGGGTCAATTTAAATACATTTTGTTATAAAGGTTTTGGATTGCAGAATGGACATCAAACTAAGATTTATTACGTAAGATACTTAAATTATTGCAACTTCTACTTTGAATAAATGGTAAATTTTTTTAGGCTAAATTTAAATCCCAAGCAAGCAGCAGTAGCAGTTACCGTATCTGAAACCGCAGAGTTAGCGAAGGCGCTAGAGCAATTAGGGCTAAGTAATTCCCGTCCCGTTTTAGTCATAGTAGGGGGCGCTAGTCAAATTAGTGAAGCCGACTTTTTGCGTATCCAAAGCCTATTTGTGGAAGTCTTAGCCCCAATAGCCCAAAACTTGGGGGCTTATGTAGTAGATGGTGGTACTGATGCGGGAGTGATGCGATTGATAGGTAATGCCCGTAGCCAAATCAATGGCAAGTTTCCGCTAATTGGTGTGGCGCCTACGGCAAAAGTAATTCTACCCGATCAAACCCATATCCTGAGTGATGATGCCACAGCCCTGGAGCCGCATCATACTCATTTTGTGCTAATTCCTGGCAGTAATTGGGGTGACGAATCTCCCTGGATAGTAAAGGTAGCAACTGTTTTAGCTAATGGCGCACCCTCCATTACAGTCCTAATTAATGGTGGCGAGATTAGCTTTATTGATGCCTTAAATAGCATCATTGCTGAACGGCTAGTGATGGTGATTGCTGGTAGTGGGAGAACAGCAGATAAACTTGCTTCTGCTTTGCATGGAGATGCCACTGATGAACGCGCTAAAGAATTAGCAGCATCAGGACATTTACAAACGATTGACTTAGAAGCAATGCAGGAAGACTTGATCAATACAATTACAAACTTATTAAGCTAATCGGCATTTAAATTGCAACATAGCTACTATTGCCCCAACCAGGATACTTACCACTTTTAATCTTTTCTTCATCTAAGTCAATTGTTGAAGAATTAAGCTGAGTCACCAAATAGACTGCTATAGGTTTCACAACAAATAGTAAATATTCTATTACTTCACCCAATGACGTTCCTTTCTTGCTGAGAAAATCCTGATCTTTTTCTCTAATCAAATCGAAGGCTTTTTTAAAATCTTTAACTTCGCTAAAGAAAGGAATCTGATTTATGGCTGTTTCTATAATCTACCCAGTTGTTCCCTTTTTTACAAATGTAGTTTGAACCTGTTTTAGTCCAAAAATCTTATTCAAGACAGTTCCAGATCCAGGAACAGGTGAAACCTTATCAATGAGTGTACCTGTTGTCTTAACAATACCATTTCTTAAACTATCAAGAGCCTCTTCATTTTTTGTTTTTGGAAGTTTTTTTATTAAAAGCTCAAAAAACTTGAGTATAGCTCAGGCGACTGCACTAACAGAAAAAATGGCATTAGTGTTTAGCGAGATAGAAGATCCCCGTGTAGAAAGAACCCGTGTCCATGTATTAACAGATATTTTAATCAGACGCTTGCGGACTCGCTAACACTGCGCTATAGGAATATTGTCGGTGATTGCAGGAGGTAAGGGATGGGAAGACATGGAAAATTATGGATTGAGTAAATACGAATGGCTTACGGAGTTTTTAACTTTACTAGAAGGTATCCCAAGTGCAGATACATTTAGACGAGTGTTTGAACGGATTAATCCAAGACCATCTTTCGTTCTAAAATCTTCCACTTGCTTCAATTGTTCAATCAGAGAACTACCCATAATTTTCCTCCCCTCAAGACTTGCAATTTTACCTGTTTTAGGTAATGAAACAGCCCTGCTTGCCAAGGGGGTTGGGGGGATCTTCAAAAGATTAAAACGTTAACCGAATCGTATTTACTCCACTACTATCGTCGAGTTCGCGACCTATCTTTCTCTTAGTGACAGAAAATCGAATTCTTAATACATTGCTAAGTAGCTTGATCAACTGTTTAAGTTAACGATGAGCACATTAGTTCGTTCTAAATCTCTAATGAGACTAGCGAGGCAATGGTCGTGAGTCTACAGCAATTTGACTTTTTCCCCGGCGAAATGTCCTTTTTGCCACCAGTCACTTCCCCTGGATCTGTGGTGCAGCGAATCGAAGTAGGGCGATCGCGTCAGCGTGGTGTTGTATTGACCGAATAGGGCTGGAAAAAGCTCCTAACGAGCTACCCCATCTGCCATCAAGTTCTTCAGTCCATTTAGAGCTTGTTCGCGGGATTCGCGCCAGAGTTCAGTAACTTTCTCCTGAAGTCGCTCTCGCCGTTCTGCTACTGACAACTCTGGAACAAGTC
>NZ_JABXKL010000013.1 GCF_017114995.1 Nostoc sp. NMS9
CCATCCCTTCTAAAATCAGCTTCAAAAAGCCAATCATACCGTTGAGGGGGGTACGGATTTCATCGGATACATTAGCCAGAAACTCGCTTTTGGCTCTTTCTCCTTCCTCACGAGCTATATCAAGTTGTGCAAGAAGTATTCTCCTGTCAAATTTTTGGCTAGTATTTAAAAACTTATGATCTTCATTACTTAATTGTTTACCTATTGCCCATTCTTGAGCATCTTGTAATGCCTGTCCTCGTAATAAACGCGACTCGTCATTAGAGCTAGACAATAACCAAGCTGTTATTGCCTCAGCGTATGGTCGTAAATCAGCTAATGCTTCATCGACCCAACTCTGGTTAAATACACATTTATAAATTTTGTTATAAATCCTTAATTTACCTTGTTGTTCAACTACCAAACCAGATAGTCGTAATTCTATCTGTTCAAGAGTTTTAGCACCTGCTACTTCACCTTGCTGTAAAATCTGCTGATAAAGCCCCAGCATCTGTGCAGCAAGCTGTTCATTTTGCAAAATCCGATCGCGTATCGTCCGAAAATGTTCTGGATCATCCTGATATTTCCAATTATCAATAATGTAAGATCGTACCAAATTTTCTAATTCTGGAACTTCTATATATTTTGGAATTAACTTACAAAGCTTCTGAGTAAGAAATGGTTGCCCACCCGTCCAATCTATAACTTCTTGCAGAATTGCTTGAGGATTATTGACTTTACCTACCAATCCCTCAAGTAAAGGTTGAACTTCATGAAATTCAAAGCCTTTTAATTCAATTGCTTGACCTATATTAAATGGTGTACGCTTTTTATCTCTAATCAAATCCGAGGGAGTAGCTACTCCCAATAAACAAAATGCGATTTGCACTCGCAAGCTAGACTTACCCATCTGCCGTGAATTTAAAACATAACAAAACTCCCCAGCTTTCAATGCCTCATACAAATCTCTATCTGCTTGTCGCACTACATAACTGGGGGCATCAATTGGTAAACTGCCACCAACTTGATATTCATAAGCTGGGTTTTGTTCTATGTTCATCAGCTAACTCTCAAGCGATCGCGGAAATATTGACGATACAAATCACAACGTGGCGTTACATCATTTCCTTGCTGTTGTAATAAGCCCATGCTGAGTAATTTAAAGCATTGTATCGAATTCAACCGAACTGGGCTAGTATTGGCAACTACCTTTTTGATAGCAGCAGCTAATTCTGGACGCTGTTCTAAATTCCACAAATGCCGACGTAAATGGTCGCTATAAGGGCCAGCTTCTGTGGGGGCTGTTTGCAAAAGCAGATTGAGCGTAATATCCTGCCTGGCAATATGATAAAGTGCCACTCGTACAAGATAGGGATGCCCTCCCACCATTGCCATTAGTTGTCCAACTTGGGTAAAACTCCAATTGAGTCCATGCCTTCGTGCCAAATCAAGAACCTGTTGGGTGTTAAACTCTGGTAATTCAATTGGCAAGCCTACATTAAACGGCGATTGATTGATATTCATTGGAATATAAACTTCTGTGGAATGCACTACTACCAACCGCAATTTTTTCCAAATATCCCGGTTTTTAGCATCTTCATGCCAAGCGCGTAACAGCCCAAAAAAGTCATTAGCAATTTCGGGATATTGAAATATACGATCGACTTCATCCAATCCCAATGCTAAGGGTTGGTTGATTTCTGGCAAAAGATATTCCTCGAAATAAGCGGTGCAATTGTCCTTACTGCCAAAAATATCATCCCAGTAACCTGCTAACTTGTTGGGTAGCCTCAACCTCCGTCCCACACTGGCACAAAACCACTGAAGGAACTTATCTAAATCATCTGCAAAAACCTTTCCATCTGCCAATTGAAAGCTCAAGGGCACGGTTAGATAATCTTGTTGTGACGCTTGATGAAGAATCCGCGCCATGAGTGAGGTTTTACCCATCTGCCGGGGCGCTTTGATCCGAATCAGAGATCCTGGCTTCAAAATTGCCTCGTAGCACCGAGATTCGCTGGGAGGACGCTCAATATAAAACGCCGAAGCCAAATCCACCTGTCCTTCAGGCAATTCTGGTTCCGCCACTGGTAGAGGCGGTGAGAGAGTGAGAGAGTGAGGGGGTGATGAAGGGAAAAAATCACTACTCATCTCTCCATCTGCCAATCTTTTTACATCACCGTCTGCCAGTAAACTAAAAATTTCCTGTAAAATTTTGGAAGTATCGGCAGGTGAATTCCACTCTCGCTGCTGAACCTGTTGTAAGTAGCCCCGCAAATCATAATTCAGTGGCGCACTCCAAGAGAAGTTAACGCGAATGGGCAAAATCACTGGCTTATGCTTATCGCTGCCATCCCGTAACTGCTTGGCCTGTCTCACCTCTTCTGTCACCATCTCGCTAGTTGCCGATCGCTCAGACAAAAGCAACAAAAAGTAATCACACAGTTTTAATTCTTCATCAATGCGCTGAGGCCATTTTTCCCCCAAGCGAATACTCTCGCCCGCCATAAATGCTTCGTGTCCAGCAGCTTTAAGAGCTTCATAAAAATTATGGGCCAGGCTCAAATCTGGATCTTGACTGCGATAGCTGATGAAAAATCTGGCATTTTTACTGGCTGCTGGCAAAGTTGGCATAGTCGGATCAATATCCAGAAATTTTGATAAATTTGACTATATTTTCTTGCAATGTACAGAATCGAAGCTAGCCTTTACTTTTTTTACAGGCGACTCGTCAGTAGCTGTTACATAAATTAGTCACATATTTGTTTACTAAATTGCTACCACAATAGTGTCACTATCCTCTGTATTCAGTTCTAGAAGTTTACGAGCCATAATTCAATTAGCTTGTAGCTATCTGCTAAAAAGTAAGTAAAGTAGTTTTTAAAATGCATTTATATAAATTTTTTGGTAAAAATTTTTCTTTGGAGGAAGTTTACTTAAGAGAAGTATCTAAAAAACTATACCAATAAACCAGTTTCCCTAAAAATTTACTTTTATCCTGTACTTTGCATCTTTATGACTTCACAATCTTCTCGCTCTGACAAAATTCTAGTTGTCGATGACTCTCCTGATAACGTGTTTTTGATCAAAACTATTTTGGAAGAAGAGGGTTACACGATTAGCACCGCAGAAAATGGGATTTCGGCCTTGGCAGAATTGAAAGCTTCTCCTTGTGACTTGGTTCTGCTGGATCTGATGATGCCAGGTATGGACGGGTATGAAGTCACTAAGCACATTCGTGGAGAGATGAAATTGCCGCAATACATCCCCATATTGCTGATCACTGCCCACGATGCGCCCAACGTCGCCCACGGATTAGATTTGGGTGCTGATGATTTTATCCGCAAACCTGTAACAGTAGATGAATTGCTGGCAAGGGTGCGATCGCTCCTGCGTTTGAAGCATAGTATGGATGAACGTGATGAAATTGCCCGTCAGCGAGAAGATTTTGTCTCCCGCCTTACCCACGACTTACGCACTCCCTTAGTAGCCGCCGATCGTATGTTGATGCTATTTCAGCAAGGTGCATTGGGAACATTATCAACGCAAATGCAGGAAGTAATCGCCATCATGGCCCGTAGCAATATCAACCTGCTTTCTATGGTAAATACTTTATTGGAAGTTTATCGTTTTGAAGCAGGTCGCAAAAGTTTGGCGTTTCAACCAGTTAATCTAGGTCAATTGCTAGATGAAGTGACTGGAGAATTGTCACCTTTAGCTCAAGATAAAACACTGTCCCTAAATTTGGACGTTACTGAAAAGTCAATCACAAACACAGTGATGGGCGATCGCTTGGAACTGCATCGTCTATTTACCAACCTCATCGGAAATGCGATCAAATTTACCGACTCCGGGTCTGTTACTATTCGTTTTACTTCCCAACGCCAGTTCAACAAAAGTAATCAATCTCAGTTCTCTGAAACATCCAATTCCGTTGACTACATTAGAATTGAAATAGCGGATACCGGCCCAGGTATTCCCCCTGAAGAACAAGCCACCATCTTTGAACGATTTCGCCAAGGCAGTCATAAGAGTTCTGGTAGTGGCTTAGGACTGTATCTTGCTCGTCGAATTGTCGAAGCACATCAAGGCATTATTTTGCTTAATTCTGAGTTGGGCAAAGGTAGTGTATTTATTGTGCTTCTACCCACTAAAACATGAGAAAATTAGTAATTAGAAATTAGGAATTGTAGAGTTTTTTATCCTAGCAATTCATGATTTATAACCTTACTACTATCTACCGATAATTTAAACTAAAAAAATCAATTGGAAAATCAAACGCTAAGAATTGACGAATCAAATATGCTGAGATAACAGCATTAGTATTAAATAAATACTTTTTGATAGGACAAAACAATGATTACCACTGAATTATCTAATATTGGCGATATTATCCAGAATCAGCGAGAGTTTTTTCAAACGGGCAAAACTAAAGATGTAACTTTTCGCATTGAACAGTTGAAAAATCTTAAGCAAGCAATCATTGAGCATGAACAGTCAATAGTCGAAGCATTACAAGCGGATTTACATAAACCAGAAGTAGAAACTTACCTTACAGAAATCAGCGTAATTAAGGATATTGATTACGCCATCAAACATCTTCAAAACTGGACTAAACCCGAAAAAGCAGCGGTTTCCTGGGATTTTTTTTCCTACTCAGCGAGAATTTATCCAGAACCGTTAGGGGTTGTCTTAATTATTGGGCCTTGGAACTATCCATTTCAGTTAATTATCTCACCGTTAATAGGTGCGATCGCCGCTGGAAATTGTGCAATTATTAAACCTTCAGAAATTGCTTCTCATACGTCTGATATCATAGCTAAGATTATTGCCAAACATTTTGACCCTGCTTATCTTGCAGTAGTTGAAGGAGGCGTGGAAGCAAGTCAAAAACTACTAGCAGAAAAGTTTGACCACATCTTTTTTACTGGTGGTACGGCTGTCGGCAAAATCATCATGGCAGCAGCAGCAAAATATCTCACACCAGTGACTTTAGAATTGGGTGGGAAAAGTCCTTGCATTGTAGATACTGACATTAATCTGGAACACACTGTCAGACGAATTAGTTGGGGCAAATTTATTAATGCTGGACAAACTTGTATAGCCCCCGACTATCTTTTAGTTAATAAAACAATCAAAAAAGATTTAATAGATGGTCTGGAAAAATCTTTAAAAGAATTTTATGGCGATAATCCTGTAAACAGTCCTGATTATGCCCGGATTATCAGTCAAAAACACTTTGAAAGGTTGGTGAGTTTTCTCAAAGATGGAAAAGTTATCATCGGTGGAGAAAATCAACCTTCAGAGCGTTATATTGCCCCAACACTAATTGATAATGTCTCACTAGAAGATTCTGTAATGCAGGAAGAAATTTTTGGGCCTATTTTACCGATCATTGAATATACTGACATTGCAGAAGCGATCGCCTTGATTAACTCTAGACCTAAACCCTTGGCATTGTATTTATTTTCTCAAGACAAAAACGTGCAAAAGCGAGTTTTACAGGAAACTTCCTCTGGTGGAGTCTGTATTAATGACACAGTTATGCAGGTTGGTGTCTCGTCTTTACCATTTGGTGGAGTGGGAGATAGCGGTATCGGCAACTATCACGGCAAAGCTAGCTTTGACACCTTTTCCCACAAGAAAAGTGTATTGCAAAACTCCTTCTGGCTCGATTTAAAATGGCGATACGCTCCATATCAGGGCAAATTGCCACTCATAAAGAAACTTCTGGGTTAAAAAAGTTAGGAGTTATGAGTGAGAAAGAAAAATCTATAACTCCTAACTCTGCCAATTTTAAATTTTTCCTTCAATCCAAAATCTAAAACCCAAAAGCGTTGCTGTAACGTTCCTCAGCCCAGGGTTCACCACGGCGATGGTAGCCATTGCGCTCCCAAAAACCAAGTTCTTCAGCAGCTAAAAATTCCAACCCATTAATCCACTTAGCACTTTTCCAAGCGTAGAGGTGGGGCACAACTAGCCGCATCGGGCCACCGTGTTCAGATGGAAGGTCTTCACCAAAAACTTTAAAAGCAAAGAAGTTTTCTTCGCGCAGAAAATCTTCTACAGAAATATTGGTGGTGTAGCCGCCATAGCAGTGTTCCATAATGTGGGCTACTTTCGGGTCTAATTCAATCAGACCCATGAAATCTGTCACTTTTATGCCAGTCCATTTGACATCGAGTTTAGACCAGCGCGTTACACAGTGGAAGTCGGCTGTAAATTCGTGTTGAGGTAGCGCCATAAAATCTGACCAACTAAAGGTAGCAGATTTCGCTAAACCCCAAACTCGAAACTCCCATTCCTCAATGCTAACTTGGGGAGTTTCACCGTAAGTTAATACGGGGAAACCTTTAGCTAAGTGTTGACCAGGAGGAACGCGCTCGCCTTCTTCTTTGCCTGGTTTCTGAAAAAATTTTCCTATCATAGTTGGAGAAAAATAAGTTTTCTCAAGATATTTATAAATTTTTTTGCTGAGTTGCCAACACCACCAGACGTTTTACTCTTTATATGATTACTTGATCGTGACTCATGGATGATAGGTAATGGGTAATGGATGTTCCCAATTACTCACTACCAATTTTTTCGATCTAATGAGCTTGTGTAGAGTATTTACGATTCATAATGCCATCAGGAAAGCTAATAAAAAGCATTTATCCAGTGGTAAGAAGTTTGATTGATAACTTTAGCAATCAAATCTATCGGTGCTGTTCATGCTTTTCCTGACTGGGAAATTATGATTCTTCTTCCTCTTCTTCAGCAGCTGGATATACAAATGTAGAACGTCCAGTCAAAATCGACTTGCCTAGAGATAGGGCTTTCTGAGCTTCGACGACGGCTTTGTGCCTCCAGGTAGCTCGACGTTTATCTCGTTTTGATTTTGAAGTTTTCTTCTTAGGAACAGCCATGTCAGCAGATATCGCGATTCTTGACAACCTTCTTATTCTAGGCCATCCACTGACGCCAAGGACAACAGTTGAGTCAGGAATAAGTAAGTTGGGTTAAGACTGACGCCAGGACGCGGGAACAGCAAGAATGACTTTCTTTAAATCCCCCAAGGTTCCGAGCCAAGAAAGCTTTGGCTCAGACTTCTAGTTCAACCCTTCATTTTGGCGTTGACACAGCGCTAGCTGCTGGAACTTGATTAGAGTTATTTTCAAAGAAAAGTAGAGATCGTGCAGTTTTGAAGTAAGTCGCCCAATTTTGAGCATCGGGACGCGATCGCCATTGAGGACGACTGACATCTAATGTCAGGACTGGTGCGATCGCTCCATAATTTTGTACGGACACAATGATGGAAACATCTGTCACCAAGATATCTTGGTCGAAGCTCCTTTGAGCAGCTGCCCTAGCGACCGCTTCCGCCCTCCTGAGAACGGTTTCATAGTTTTCTTCCGGCAGGCGGTCAATAGCTAGATCGACTCTAGCGGTGTAAGCTCGCACAACCTGCGGTGTGATCGCTTCCATCAAAAACCACGCAGGAACAGTAGATATGAGCAAAACTACTAAAGGAATTATCCGGATTCTTCTGGCAATTTGGCTAATAACTGAAAAGGGAGCGAGCGATGATGGTAGGTGAGCAGAAATTTTGCTCATGACCTTCTATCTCCTTAGTAATGATCTGTTATTGAAATTAGGTAAAGGTATTTTCCGGCTAATTAACGTAATAAAAATTACATTCTAACTTAAGATTCAATCAGAATCACCTAGACTATAAGACATAGGTTAGCTTTGTTTTTTTGGCAAAGCCAACCGCAATTTTAAGACCAGCAAACAACAATAACTGACAAAGAGCGGGATGGCAAATTACTGGGCGATCGCGATTGGTATCAATCAATATCAGTTATTTCAACCTTTAAGTTGTGCCCAAGCAGATGCTGAGGCACTAGAAGATTTTTTGGTGACAGAGGCAGGTTTTCTCCCCAAGCACTGTCAAGTCATGACAGATACTTCGCCGCCGATTGGGGATAGATCGACTTACCCGACAAAGGAGAATATTTTGCTGCTGCTTGAAGATTTGGCAGCAACAAGTTGGCAACCGGAAGACTATCTGTGGTTATTCTTTAGCGGTTATGGAGTCAATTACAAGGGCAAAGATTACTTAATGCCAGCAGAGGGCAACCCCGAACTCGTGCAAGAGACTGGCATAGAATTGCGATCGCTAATGCAAAGTCTGCAACTTGCTGACTTAAATGTATTACTACTACTCGATATCAACCGTGCTTTTGGTACCCAAGCGGATGCTCCCGTTGGTGAAGAAACAATAGAACTAGCCCAAGAACTACAACTGGCGACAATTCTTTCTTGCCAACCAGAGCAATTTTCCCATGAGAGTAGCGAACTAGGTCACGGATTCTTTACAGCAGCTTTATTAGAAGCTTTACGTTCTGGTAATGGCAGCAACTTGGCAGATTTAGAAAGCTACCTAAGCCTGATTGTGCCAAAGTTATGTCACCACCACTGGCGTCCGATCCAAAACCCTGCCACTATCATCCCATCAAGGCAGCAAGTAATCTTGCCAAAATTGGCAATGGAAAGTGATTTTCAATCAGAATCAGTGATTTATCCGGAAGAATCCTTTGCTGTTGCCCTTGCAGCTCCTCCCCTCGATGATTCCCCTAGAACTTCAGCAGATCGGGGCAGACGGGGAGAAGTTAGTGTGAACTCCTCCCAACAGGTGAAAGGTCAAAAAGTCCAGGAGTCAGGAGGCAGCTTAGTTTCCCAACCAATGGCAAAAACTTCGTTGGGAGTGAATACCAGAGGAAGATTTATCCCCAATTCCTCTAAAGGTTACGTCTCTCGATTGCCAGCAAATCAGCCAAGCATCCCTTTTTGGAAACAGTTTATCTTGTGGGGCGGAGGCAGCTTGCTGGTAGCAGGTTTAATCGCCGTAGTTTTTCTGCGTAATCAAGAAACTTTTAGAATTAAGCAAATATCAAGTACATCACCCAATGCTTCTGTTAGCGATCGCCAGGTTGTCGAGAATTTACCAAGTGATCGCACTCCAGCAGTTAGACTTAACAACCAATCTAGCGCTCAAATAACTTCTAGTTCCCAGTCAAAAAAGCGAAATCAAGCAGTTTTAGACCTGGCGAAAATGTCGCTCAGACAAACTCAGGCGAGTGATTTGAGCATGGCGATCGCTACAGCCCGGAAAATTCAACCCGGTGAACCACTGTACGAACAAGCTCAGGAGAATATTAAGATTTGGAGCCAGATGATTTTAAATTTAGCAGAAGGTCGTGCTAAACAAAGACAGTATGCCACCGCTATTGCTGCTGCTCGATTAATTACCAAAGATGAAGCCCCCTACGCGAAGGCACAAGCAGCAATTAACCTGTGGCGCTTAGAGGGTAAGCAGTATGTGAGTAACAAAACTCTTTTAGATGCAGCGAACGCCTTAATTAAGTCTGAACAGGCATCTACCTACAATCGGGCGATCGAAGTTGCCAAGAAAGTACCAGCCGATCAACCAGGCTTCGATACTGCCCAAAAATCGATCAATAAATGGAGTGAGAAAATTTTAGACTTGGCCAAACGTCGCGCTGCCGAAGGAGAACGTAATGCTGCAATTGCCACCGCAGCTTTAGTGCCAGAGGAGACAGGCGCTTACGAAGATGCTCAAGATGCCATTCAAAAATGGCAAAAGAAATAGTAAAGAAATAGTAAAAAAATAGTTAGAAGTTAGGAGTTAGGAGTTATATTATTGATCCCCGACCTGTTACTCCTGACTCATTACTTTTACCTCAGCTCTCATATCTCAGTATTAGCAGTACTGCGATACATCTTCGCCACACTCGTCGGCTAGATAGCACAACGCTCGGAAACGTAAACCAACCACTTCTTCATATAAGGGGTTGAGCTTGCACATGGGTGGGATGTGAAACAAGGTCTTCCCAAATAATTTGACATCGCGCTCAAAGGGGCACTGAGATGGAATCAGTTTGCACAAGCGGTGAGCTAGTTGGCGATCGCGGACTTTAATGTTTTCTACTCGCTGCCGTAAGGGTTGGAGAATACCCCAGTAAGGCTTGGAAGGAGAATGGTTAAGCTGGGTTGCTTTATGGTCAGTAGTCTCTGCTTGATTGATTGATACCCAGCTTGCCAGAAAAATCTTTTTTGTGGTATTGTCGAATACCTTCATGGTTAACCCTCTGTGTTATTGAGGCTATTCACCTTTTTGATGAATATATACAACGTGGCAACGAACTTTCCCGGAAAAATCGCGTCCTGACTGCGATATAATGTAATACCTGATTAGCCACTTAAGTCAGAACCTAATTTATTACTACGTCAAGTTAATCGCAAATTTCTGGGGATCGGTAGTGTAATATTACGATCTTGTTCATAACTTGACACAGTTTAAATTTTAATAAAGACATCCATCATTGGATAGGTTTTAGTGTAACATTTACAGAACTTAATATAAGGTCTTTTTGAAAGAATTTTTGCTAAGTATAAACATCAGTAATATCCTAGAAGGCATTTCTCCTCTCCGTGTTCCCACTTTCTCACGTAAGTGTGTCTTGTTCATCGCTGGCTGAATACCGTAGAAGTAGTGATTTTTAATCGAGTAGAATCGATTGCATTTCACAAAACTTAGGTTGCAGTGACGATTACTTACTCAAAATTGGACTCAGTAATTTATAAAGAACTACTTAAAAAATTTATTTTTTAAGTAATTTATCTTATGAATAAATATTAAACGTATAAAAAAATGATTTTAGTTTTTTAAGCTAATTCGGTTTAAGCACTGTTGTAATCGGCAGCTTCATTGTGTCACAAATATTTTAGGCAATTAATCATTAGGTTGCTTTCAACATAAACTGAGTATTAAAGACGACTAAAGTATGAAAATAGGCGATCATATTTACTTTAATTATGGTGGTTACAGCCATCATGGTATCGACTGTGGTGATGGTACAGTCATCCACTACACAAAAAATCAGGGAAATATTTCTCGTGTTTCTTGGGATTTATTTGCATCTGGAAAAATAGTATTTGTGAGAGAGTATGGTAATTGTGACTTACCTGATGTTGTAATTCAACGTGCCGAAAGCCGATTGGGAGAAAATATTTATGACCTGTTTGGTAATAATTGTGAACACTTCGCTACATGGTGTAAGACAGGTATACATGCAAGCGAACAAGTAAAAAATGCTGGAGCAGTTACAGGAGGAGCATCTGTAAGTGGAGCCGCAGTTGCAGGTAGTATTGGTGTTGTCAGTGCTGCCGGAGCCGCAGCTGGACTAAGTGGAGCCGGGATTATGTCAGGTCTAGCTACAGTTGGTGGAGTTGTTGGTGGGGGAGCTGTTGCGGGCATTGGCGCACTTGGTATGGCTCCTGCTGCTATAACAACCCTGGCAATGAATAGTGTTTTAGAAGATAACGAAAATCTCACTAGCGAGGAGCGAGAAGCTCGTGCTGTTGGCAGAACGATGACGACTGTTGGGGCTGCTGCTGGTACTGTAGGAGCCGTTGGTGCTGTTGCAGCTGCTGGAAGCGTTGCTGGTCTCGGTGCTGCTGGAATCACTTCAGGGTTAGCCGCTGTTGGAGCGACAGTTGGCGGTGGTATGGCAGCAGGTGTAGCTATCACAGTTGCAGCACCAGCAGTTGCAGCCGCAGCAGTTGGTTATAGTGCTTACTGTTTCTGGAAATGGATATCAGAATAATAAATCAGCAATTTAGAGACAGTTGGTTATACCCACCACTACTCAACCTCTATCAAGGTAAATGATTTTTCTCTAACTCTCATGCCAAAGCGCAAAGACGTTCAGAAAAACTCTGCGTCTTTGCGCTTGTGGGTGAGATTTTTACCTTAAATTCTCTATGATGCTACCTGAGCAGCAGTCCGAGTGCGCCGTCTTCTGCCATCAGCAACTTTTACAGGTGGCTCATCAGGGATTTGCATCAACAAAGTCACAGATGGCTGACATTGTAATTCCCGACGGATGGAACGTTGCAATTCTCGTTCTAAAGTACCTTGCAATCCACCCCAGTCTATATCTGCTGCTTCACCTTCGCTAGGAGCAAATTCTGTCCAGCGCACAGAGAGGATTTCTTCAATGCGTTGTTTTACCCAGGTTTGTAAAAGCGATCGCTCTACACTTGTTACTACACCCCGAAGGTGAGTTTCTGGTTTTGCCAACAGTTTACCATTCCAATCAATGGCAGCTGCGATCGTGATAATACCTTCTGAAGCCATGCGTTGCCGTTCTTGCAGCACTTTGGCGCTTACCATACCCGAACTAGTAGTATCTACCAATTCAATACCAGATGGCACTTTACCAGCTACGCGAATGGCATCTTCTGTCAGTTCGACAATATCACCATTCTGAATGATAATCATGTTTTCTGCGGGAATGCCCATACTCTGAGCCGTTTCTGCGTGCTTCACTAGCATCCGATGTTCGCCGTGAAATGGCACAAAGAATTTGGGTCGAGTTAAGGCAATCATCAGTTTTTGTTCTTCCTGACAGCCGTGACCGGAGACGTGAATCCCTTTATCCCGTCCATAGACCACTTTTGCACCCTGAATCATTAATTTATCAATGGTGTTGACTACAGCGATCGTATTTCCGGGAATTGGGTTAGCAGAGAATACTACCGTATCTCCTTCGCGGATTTTAATGTGAGGATGTTCTTTGTTGGCAATGCGGGTCATGGCTGCCATTAATTCACCCTGAGAACCTGTAGTTAAAATCAGTACTCTTTCATCGGGTAGATTGCGGACGGCGTGCAATGGTTGCAGCAGATTATCTTCACACTTGATGTAACCTAAATTGCGGGCATGAGCAATCAAGTTCAGCATAGAACGCCCGACAACTGTCACTACACGGTTCTGCTTCTTGGCGATATCCAAAATCATGTTGATGCGATGGACACTAGAAGCAAAGGTTGTGACAAATAATCGTCCAGGTGCTTGACTAAATACTCTCTCCAGATTGGGATAAACTGAACGTTCTGAAGGCGTAAATCCTGGTACTTCGGAGTTAGTAGAATCACTTAGCAAACAAAGAACACCTTTTTCACCATGTTCTGCTAGGCGTTGCAAATCAAACTTTTCACCATCTACTGGGGTATGGTCAATTTTAAAATCCCCTGTGTGAATAACTACACCCAGGGGAGTATGAATGGCAACAGTGAAACTATCAGCGATGGAGTGGGTATTACGGATATATTCGACTAAAAAGTTTTTGCCAATCCGCACTACATCACGTGGTAGAACTGTTCTAATTTCTGTGCGATCGCGGACTCCTGCTTCTTCTAATTTACCCTCTAGCATTGCCATTGCTAGTCTGGGCCCATAAATCACCGGGATATCAAATTGCTTGAGATGGAAGGCAATCCCGCCAATATGGTCTTCATGACCATGAGTAACGATCATCCCTTTAATTTTGTGGCGATTTTCCCGCAGATAGGTCGTATCTGGTAAAACAATATTGACACCATGCATCGCCTCTGTGGGAAAAGCCAATCCTGCATCTAACAGGATAATTTCATCGTCATATTCAAAAAGACAGGTATTTTTACCAATTTCATGCAAACCGCCCAAAGGAATAATTTTCAAGGCGGAATTATTAGCTTCGTTTTTAGCCATTTTCTCCTTAGATTGTTACTTGTGGTTAATTAAGTTGATAGTTAACGAACTTGTATTTAAGACAACATCATCTGCCTCTTAAGTCAGTCCCAAAGCAATCAAGTTTTAATTGAAGATTTCAATTTTTTATTCAATAAAATCAACTGTAAAACTCAAGGATTCATAGTATATCTATCAGTCCTAGCACAGGTTTTTAAATTGCAACTTATGAACAATTATGATCTTTGTTTATATGTATCTTTGGCAAGGAGGATACTACCAGCATTTCAATAGCTGGTGGCTAGATTAAACTAAGTTCTTTCAGAACCGCTTCTAACTTTTGACTGACTTCTAAATCAGCTTCACATAGCGGCGGACGAGTTGAACCAACCTCCCAACCTTGAAGTTTCAGTGCTTTTTTCACTGGAATGGGATTTGAAGTGAGAAATAGAGCTTTAAACAACGGGAAAAGTTGGAGATGAATGTCGCTTGCTACCTCAATTTTTCCTGCACTAAAAGCTTGAATCATCTGCTGTAGTTGGTTTCCTACCAGATGAGAAGCTACACTTACCACACCCTTTGCCCCGATCGCTAACAAGGGCAAAGTCATGTAATCATCACCAGAATAGATGTGGAATTCTTTTGGTGTCAAGCGACGAATTTCGCTTGCCTGATCTATATTACCAGTAGATTCTTTAATCCCGACAATATTGCTAACCTCAGCTAACCGGGCAACTGTTTCTGGCTGAAGGTTTTGTCCGGTACGACCGGGGACATTATATAACAACAACGGTAAGTCGGGACAGGCTTGTGCTATCGCCTTAAAGTGCGCTTCCAATCCCGCTTGTGGCGGTTTGTTGTAATAAGGAACAACTTGTAAGGAACCATGTACTCCTATCTTAGACGCTTTTTGGGTGGCTGCGATCGCTTCTTTGGTGGAATTTGATCCACAACCTGCAATTACCTTGGCTTTTCCAGTTACAGACTGCAATACCTCGACAAACAACTGGTATTCCTCATCCCAACTTAGTGTCGGGGATTCTCCTGTTGTGCCGCACATCACCAATGTATCTGTACCGTTGTTAGCTAGATGCGCCGCCAGTTCTGCCGCTACATCATAGTTGACACTACCATCTGCTTTAAATGGTGTAATCATAGCGGTTAAAACATTGCCAAAATCTCCCACCCTTTTTTCACTCCTGATTACCCATGTTTTTGTATCTTGGTGGTTCTCTATTGTAATAACCTATTTGCAAATTGCTTTCAAGTGTCATTTTTACTTTGTCATTAGTCATTTGTCCTTTGTCACTTTACCAATGGCCAATGACCAATGATTAATGACTAATAGCTAATGGTTTGAATAGATTTTTCTCTACCAACAACTCAGCGATTTGTACTGCATTCAATGCTGCGCCTTTGCGAATTTGGTCGCCACACAACCATAATTCCAACCCACAAGGATGAGAAATATCCTGACGAATTCTTCCCACTAGAACTTCATCTTGACCTGTTGCTTCAATGGGCATCGGAAAATGATTAGTTCCCCAATCTTCGACCAATTTTACTCCAGGTGAGGAATTTAAAATTTCTCTGGCTTCCTTCGCACTAAAGGGAGTCTCAAATTCTAAATTAATGGCTTCTGAGTGAGCGCGGAGTACGGGAACCCGTATACAGGTTGCAGTGATTCTGATTTGCTGCGTGCCAAATATTTTTCGGGTTTCATTGACCATTTTCATTTCTTCCTCACAATAACCCAAATCGTTTAATGGGGAGTTATGCGGGAATAAATTAAATGCCAATGGGTAAGGCAATATTTCGGCAATCGGTGGCTGTCCTTGTAGTATAGCGCTTGTTTGGGTTTTGACTTCTGCCATTGCCCTAGCCCCAGCACCACTAGCAGATTGGTAGGTTGCAGCGACGATGCGTTGCACTGGTTTAACTTTATGCAATGGCCAGACTGCCACAGCCATTAAAATCGTTGTGCAGTTGGGGTTAGCAATAATGCCTTGGTGATTCGCTGCGGCTTGGGGATTCACCTCTGGAACTACTAAGGGAACTTCTGGGTTCATCCGAAAGGCACTGGAGTTATCAATTACCACTGCACCCTTTTCGACAGCAACTGCTGCCCAAGTTTTGGATGTGGAACCACCTGCACTAGCTAGTACTATATCGACATTTTCAAAAGTGCGATCGCGAACTTGCTCTATTGGTATATTTTCACCTTTAAACCGCAGCGATCGCCCGACACTCCGCTCTGATGCCAATAACTTCAAGTCAGCAACCGGAAAATCACGACTTTCTAATAATTCCAGCAACTCTGTGCCAACTGCACCAGTCGCTCCCAAAATAGCTAAACGGTAGGATTTCGACAAACTTCCTTCCTCCTTTAAGAGACTTATCTGCAATTTCTTGGAACAATTGAGAATTTACTTATCTTATATATAAATAGCGATTGCAGTCTGGGAATACATTTTTAATACGTTTAGATTTTTCTCTAATTTAGTCTATCTTTATATATCTAAATTTATTTTTTTTGGTTTTTTAATAAGTTAAGTAATGTTGCCTTTTAAAACAATGTTGATTTAATTTTTTCATTTTAATTTAACTATATATTATACAACAAACCGCCATTTAGCAGAAAAATGGAGATATCTGCACTTAGGCGTTTAACAGGCATCCTACCTGTAAAGAAACAAATGTATTGGCTGCAAAGTTCTTACCAAGATGAATATACTAAGATCGAAATGTATAAAGCTAGCACAATGTAAAACTGAGCTACGTGGTTAGGTAACAGATGCGCTCTTGTACCACACACAACTTAATAATAGCTAGATAATAGCTAGACTCAATACTATAACTTTAACCTGGGCGTACTAACCACTCTTTGAGAACAAGGATATCACGGCGTTAGCCCACTGAATAATTAATTCCTAAGTTTTAGAGTGAGAGGGGAGTAGGGAGTGGGGAGTGGAGGAATAATGAGGGAGCAGGGAAAGCAAGGTAAAGATGGAGAATAACCAATGCCCAATGCCCAATGCCCCATTAACCAAATTGTTATGAAGGTAAAATGTCAAGTCCTTGGTCATTGGCAGTAAACTGGATCTTTGCCCCAGGACAAACATCCATCGTTGGATGTCACAAGACCTTTTGGCAAATTCCCATTGCCCCTAAGAGACATCAAGCCATAAACGCAAACAATTATTTTATTGCGTCTTGTGTGTACTCGGAGTATAAAATACCAGAAAACTAGAGACGAAGCATGAAAGTCACCCAGGAAAAACTTCCCGCCAGCCAAATTGGCCTGGAAATAGAGATTACGTCGGAAATTACCAAGCAAACTTACGAACAGGTCATTAAAAACTTAGCGAGTACTGCCAATATTCCTGGGTTTCGTAAAGGCAAGGTGCCTAGACCGATATTACTACAACGGCTGGGTACAACTCGAATCAAGGCAGCGGCGCTGGAAGAACTAATTCAAGATGGCATTGAGCAAGCAGTCAAACAAGAAGCCATTCCAGCAATCGGTCAGCCGCAATTGCGCTCCTCTTTTGAGGATTTGATTAATAATTATGAACCGGGAAAACCCCTGACAATTTCGGCTGCTGTCGATGTAGAACCAGAAGTGAATCTAGTGCAGTACACTGATTTACAAGCCAAGGCTGAAGAAGTCAAGTTCGATCCAGAGCGAGTGGAGAATACGCTGGATAAGGAACGTCAAGAATTGGCGACATTGATTCCTGTGGAAGGGCGTGCGGCCCAAATCGGCGATATTGCCGTAGTCGATTTTAAAGGTTCATTCGCCAGAGTTGAGGGCGAGGACGAAACAGCTGAATTAGAACCGATTCCCGGAGCCGAAGCAACTGATTTTCAAGTTGAATTGCAGGAAGATAAGTTTATTCCAGGCTTTATTTCGGGAATAGTGGGGATGAATCCTGAAGAAACCAAAGAAATTGCGGCACAGTTCCCAGATCCGTATGCTAATGAAGAATTAGCTGGAAAAGCGGCAACTTTCACCGTGACGCTCAAAGAAATCAAAGAAAAGGAACTACCAGAAGTAAATGATGATTTAGCCCAGGAAATCAGCGATTTTGAAACCTTAGAGGAGTTACGTGCTTCTTTGGTAGAGCGATATCAAAAAGAGGCAGACGACAAAACAAAAACCAATAAGCAGGAAGCCTTGTTAACAGAACTGCTCAAGCACGTAGAAGTTGACTTACCAGCAACATTGATTGAGCAAGAAGTGGATGCGATGCTAACGCAAACAGCAATCCGGCTGTCTCAGCAGGGATTGGATGTGAGAAAGCTGTTTACTCAAGATATTATTCCGCAATTGCGGGAGCGATCGCGTACTGAAGCAATTGAACGCATCAAACGCTCCTTATCCTTACGGGAAATCGGCAAACGCGAATCTATCGAGGTAACACCAGAAGAAATCGCAGCCAGAGTCACAGAACTTTTGGAGCAGTACTCGGAGGAACAAGACGTTGATGAAGATAAACTGCGCTCAATCGTGGAAAACGAATTGTTAACCGGAAAAATCGTCGATTGGCTCTTAGAACACTCGTCAGTTGAACTTGTACCGGAAGGTTCCTTGAGTCCTGCGGAGGAAACAGAAGACGCAGAATCAGATGTTGATGCACCTCAGACTGAGGAAGAAAACAGCGAAGCTTCCACACAAGTTACAGAAGGATAATAAAAAATCCCACAGTCATGAGTTCACCAGTTCTGAGTTAAAGTACTGGTGAAATGGGTAAGCTAAGGCAGATGAGGGAGAAATCAATTCAAAATTCAAAATTAAACAACTTCTGCCTCCTCTTTCCCAATGCCCAATGCCCAATGCCCCATGATTCAGAGATGAAGTCAAAATAATTAAAGAATTAATGAATTTTCGGCAAATAGTGACACCTGTTATCACTTGAGCTTGATACTGTGTTACACGAGAGGAAATTATATGAGGCATAATGGTTAACACGTAGCTTATAAAAATTCCATTCGTTGAAAAGGCAGCATCTGCTGCTGAAACATTTGTCCTAAATAATCGTCAAAGAAAGCTTGTATGCTTGAATCGCAGTCGGGAAATTCCCCAATCAGCAACTTAAGTCGAATAAACATTAACTCCCAGTTAAGCGGTCCTAGCAACATCGTGCCGATGGTGATAGAGCAGTCTGGCATGGGAGAAAGAGCTTTCGACATCTACTCCCGCCTGCTGCGAGAGCGGATTATCTTTTTAGGAACGCCAATAGACGATGCCGTAGCCAACTCAATTGTGGCTCAATTGTTATTCCTAGACGCCGAAGACTCAGAAAAAGACATCCAACTGTATGTTAATTCTCCTGGCGGCTCCGTCTACGCAGGGATGGCAATCTATGATACAATACAGCAAATTCGCCCTGATGTTGTTACCATCTGTTTTGGATTAGCCGCGAGCATGGGGGCATTTTTGTTGACAGCAGGAGCTGCCGGTAAGCGAATGTCTCTGCCCGACTCCCGGATTATGATTCACCAACCACTTGGTGGCGCTCAAGGTCAAGCCATTGACATTGAAATTCAAGCTAGAGAAATTCTTTACGTTAAGGCCAAGTTGAATCAGTTAATGGCTCACCATACTGGTCAACCCTTAGAAAGAATTGAAGCAGATACTGAGCGCGACTTTTTTATGTCGGCAGAAGAGGCAAAAAACTACGGTTTGATTGATCAGGTCATTTCCAGGCAAAATCTTCCCGTAGCAGGGGAAAACGTCACCATTCTGAAATAAGAGGCTGGTATGTCTAAGTACGACTCCCATTTGAAATGTTCATTTTGTGGCAAGTCTCAAGAGCAGGTGCGTAAATTAATCGCAGGGCCGGGAGTCTACATCTGCGATGAATGCGTTGACTTGTGTAATGAAATACTAGACGAGGAGTTACTCGATACCAATGGTGCGGCAGCACAACCAGCACCAAGAGCAGAGCCACCTGAAAAACGGCGTACTCACTCTGCTAGTATTTCGTTTAATCAAATACCCAAGCCAAGAGAGATTAAAAAGTATCTAGACGAACACGTTATTGGTCAAGACGAAGCGAAGAAAGTTCTGTCAGTAGCTGTTTACAATCACTACAAGCGGCTGGCAGTCATTCAGTCTAAAGCCAGTGGCAAACCTGGGGCGGATGATGCGATAGAACTGCAAAAATCCAACATATTGTTAATTGGCCCGACTGGTTGTGGCAAAACTCTCTTAGCGCAAACCCTAGCGAAAATCCTCGATGTACCCTTTGCTGTCGCTGATGCAACGACGCTGACGGAAGCGGGGTATGTGGGAGAAGATGTGGAAAATATCTTGCTGCGACTGTTGCAGGTGGCAGATTTAGATATAGAGGAAGCGCAACGGGGAATTATTTACATTGACGAAATTGACAAAATTGCTCGTAAGAGCGAGAACACGTCAATTACCCGTGATGTTTCTGGCGAAGGCGTGCAGCAAGCCTTGCTGAAAATGTTAGAGGGAACGATCGCTAATGTACCACCCCAAGGAGGGCGCAAGCATCCTTATCAAGACTGCATCCAGATTGATACAAGTAATATATTGTTCGTCTGTGGTGGTGCCTTCGTGGGCTTAGAAAAGATTGTAGATCAGAGAGTTGGCAAAAAAGCAATCGGCTTTGTGCAACCGGGAGAAGGTCAATCGAAGGAGAAACGAGCAGCAGACACTCTTCGCCATCTAGAACCGGATGATTTAGTAAAATTTGGCCTGATTCCAGAATTTATTGGGCGGATGCCAATGGTAGCAGTAGTAGATCCGCTAGATGAAGAAGCGCTGATGGCGATTCTCACACAACCACGTAGCGCCTTAGTGAAGCAGTACCAAAAGCTGCTGAAGATGGATAATGTCCAGCTAGATTTTAAAGCAGATGCTTTGCGAGCGATCGCTCAAGAAGCTTACCGCCGTAAAACTGGTGCGAGAGCATTACGTGGTATTGTCGAAGAATTGATGTTGGATGTAATGTATGAGTTACCATCCCGTAAGGATGTGACGCGCTGTACAGTTACAAGGGAAATGGTCGAGAAGCGATCGACTGCCGAACTGATAATACATCCATCTTCACTACCGAAGCCAGAATCAGCTTAATAGTCATTAGTCATTGGTCAAAAAATAAGGAATAATAACCATGTACCAGGGACTAATGACAACTGACAAAGGAAAAATGACTAATGCCTTATATTAATGTTCGTGGCGTTGAGCATTACTACGAATGGATGAAAAAACCATCCGGTTCTCTGGTAAAACCAGTGATGGTTTTCATGCACGGTTGGGCTGGTTCGGCTAGATATTGGCAAAATACTGCTGATGCTTTATCAGAGCAATTTGATTGTTTACTCTACGATTTGCGGGGATTTGGCCGTTCTCGTGGAAAGCCAACCATCGCCCAAGCAAGTGAAGCTGTTGCTGAATCTGAGTCACCACAGGAAGAATCAGAGGCAATCAGAGAGTTAACCTATGAATTAGAGGAATACGCTGATGATTTGGCAGCTTTGCTAGATGGGTTGCATATTCAGCGTGTTTATATCCATGCTCATTCAATGGGTGCTTCTGTTGCCACTTTATTTTTTAACCGCTATCCCGAACGAGTAGAACGAGGAATTTTAACTTGTAGCGGTATTTTCGAGTACGATGAAAAATCGTTTAGTGCCTTTCATAAATTCGGTGGCTATGTAGTGAAATTCCGTCCCAAATGGTTAAGTAAAATTCCATTTGTTGACCGGATGTTTATGGCCAGATTTTTATATAGTTCCATACCACATTCTGAACGGCAAGCTTTTTTAGAAGATTTTCTCGAAGCAGATTACGATGCGGCTTTAGGGACAATTTTTACTTCAGTCAGTAAGGCTCAAGCTGAAGTGATGCCGCAAGAGTTTGCCAAGCTGACAGTGCCGACTCTACTGGTGGCGGGGGAGTATGACAAGATTATTCCAGCCGAGATGGGGCGTCAAGCAGCTGCACTGAGTGACAAAGTAGAATTTGTGATGATTCCCAACACAGCGCATTTCCCAATGTTGGAAGATGTACCAACTTATCTACAACGGATACAAGAGTTTTTGCAAATTAACACGCCAAAATCACAAGTGGGGTAGCTTGTTGTAAGCTTGAGTTTTTGATTGAGATACTCGTTACCTGCTTTTGCGTCACGGTCAGTTCCAAGAAGTTATTTTCGGATAGCCTGCACAAATTCAGCAACAGCGTCGTACTGGTCAGGATGCCCAATATATTGCAGCAACAAAGCTGGGTCTAAATTCGGAAAGAAACCACTACGGTGTACTTCCTCATATTGGCCACTCGCATTTAAACAGAATATTTTTATCTGGTCAGATTTCCAGAACCAAACTTCAGGCACTTTCTTGGGTTTGTATAACTCTTTTCGGTTAATAGTGCCACTAGTAACAATAACTTCAATAACAATGTCTGGCGTTTTTTTATTGCTGCCAATGCAGTAAGATTCATCTGGTGTGCCAGAAGTATACCCAGGTTCTTCTAAAGTAAAACCACCAAGACTGTAGAACCGGATTCCCAACTCTCTCATGTAAGCTTCTAGCAAGTAGCAGAGAGTTCTTTTTACGTACTCATGTTTTTCACCAATGGGGGACATAATTTCTAATATTCCTGACAAATAAGAGAGTCGGACATTGCGGTTGTCCTTTAGCTGTGCCTCAATAGCTTTGAATTCCTCCCATGAAACATCTGCGACGGTCACTAGTTTCTCTTGTATGGGATAGTTCAGAAGTGGGATGCTCATATCGCCTCTCAACAGTTTTAGATATACATCTACTTGATTGCTTCCACCAAACTAACGTAGGGTTGTATTTCCACAATCATAATCCTGAGTTATTTGCTAGCTGTGTCCGTCTATGCCATTCTTACCCTTTGAATTAACTTAAACCCAGTTCTCGTTTTAGCAAGTTAATCGAGTTAGCGCCAATATAATTTTCAACCTTAATCAGCTTTGGTGGACGAATAATATCTTCATCAGAGGCTTGCACGGCTGCTTGTACTGCCGCAAAACTGGCTTGGTCGCTTATGATGACCTCAGCCCGTTTAACCATAGCCTGAAGTTTATAGGCATCTTTTGGTTGTGAAGTCATCACCAATAGTTCATCACCCCGCAAACCGTGGAGGATCACTTCTGCGGCTCGTGCAATCCCGGAACTAAGGCTAACTATGCCAACACAGTTTTCTTTTGGTAGGGTTTTCAACAGGCTGAGTTCTTTGCTGTAGTCGTAGATATCGAGAGGAATTACTCGTGCAGCTTTTGGAGCTGCGATCGCTTCTACATTACTGATAAAATATCGACTTGTAACTACTGTCGCAGAGGTAGTTTTATCTAGCACAGCTGTTAATTCTTCCATTGCTACCAACTGTACTGGGATTTTTAGCGATCGTTCTAATTCATACACCATCAACTCACCAGCACCCATATCATAAGATGGAACTGCAACCAGTACCCGCGCACTACAACGCAAGCGCCAGTCAATTTCCGCTAAAAATAGCTCTCTAGCTTGATTCAGCGAACATCCTTGGGAGAGCAACTCGTCAAGTGCTTGCTGGACAACTTGATATGCATCAGGATTTTGTTTGAGAATTGGTGATTGCAGCCTACTACCGCCCTCATGACCTTGGGCACGAACATAAATACCTGAACCAGCCATACTTTCAACAAATCCGTCTTCCTCTAGTTGACGGTAAACCTTACTTATGGTATTACGATGTAACCCCGTTTGCATTGCCAGCGCCCGTGTGCTTGGTAATTTGTAAGCAGGAGGATATTGCCGAGAAGCGATCGCAAATCGGATTTGATTAAACAGCTGGGTTGATGCGGGAATTTCGCTGTCTGGCTGAATACGGAATTGAATCATCACCAAACCTCCTGAATACTAAGTGCTAATGAGTGCTGAGTTTTGGGTATTAAGTGTTGCTTTTATACTCAACACTTTTAACTCAGCCCTCCTTTTGTGACCAGCTACATTTGCTACATCTCAAATATGTTTATTTACATATAAAGTTGTTCTGATACAAATTTCTAATGCGCTCACTATTGGTAATTGATAATTTAATTAAAAAAAAGCTGGGCATACTGGCATAGTTATATCAAATAAACACACGGCTAATCACACAGCACTGGTAAAAATTATTATGACAGAGCAAGCAACAATTACCACAACGGTTAATCTTTTGCAAGATAATATTCAAGTGCCTGCTTATCTAGCAGAGCCAAAAGAATCTGGTTCTTACCCAGGAGTTGTAGTATTACAAGAGATTTTTGGTGTCAACGTTCACATTCGCGAAGTTACAGAACGGATTGCCAAACTTGGGTATGTAGCGATCGCACCTGCACTTTTTCAACGGATTGCTCCTAGCTTTGAAACCGGATACACACCCGAAGATATTGAAACGGGCAGAAGCTACGCCATGCAAACTCAAGCCTCAGAGTTATTGAGCGATATTCAACTAGCAATTGACTACCTCAAAAATCTGCCTCAAGTGAAAAAAGATGGTTTTGGCTGTATTGGCTTCTGCTTTGGCGGTCATGTCGCATATCTTGCAGCCACCTTACCAGATATTAACGCTACAGCTTCCTTCTACGGTGCTGGGGTTACTACCCGCACGCCCGGAGGTGGCGCTCCTACTGTCACCCGCACCAGAGAAATATCAGGTACTCTCTATGCCTTCTTTGGTACAGAAGATGCTAGCATCCCAGCCGAACAAGTAGATGAAATTGCAGCAGAGTTAGAAAAATATAAAATTCCTCATCGTGTGTTTCGCTACGATGGAGCTGATCACGGATTTTTCTGTGACCATCGCGCCAGTTATAATCCTAAAGCTGCGGCTGATGCTTGGGAGCAAGTAAAACAACTCTTTGGTCAACTAAACTGAAGCATACACAGCCAAGTTAGTCATTGGTCATTGGTCATTGGTGAATAACAAAGGACAAATGACAAATGACAATCTAAACTTCAGTTGCACCATATCAAATAACAACTAATCTTCAAAAGTCATGAATTCCGAATCGAAACTTTCTCAAACAGCCAATTCGCCCTTTACAATGGACGATTTTGCCAAAGCACTAGAAAAACACGACTACCAATTTCAAAAGGGACAGATTGTACATGGCAAAGTTTTCCAACTTGACCATGATGGAGCCTATGTTGATATTGGTGGCAAGTCGTCAGCTTTTCTGCCGCGCGATGAGGCTTCTTTGAGAGCAGTTACCGATTTATCGGAGGTGCTGCCATTGCAAGAGGAAATGCAGTTTTTGATTATCCGAGATCAGGATGCAGAAGGGCAAGTTACCCTTTCTCGAAAGCAGTTAGAAATTCAGCACATCTGGGAACGACTGGCCGAAATGCAGGAAAATGCTCAGACTGTACAAGTACGGGTTATGGGTGTGAATAAAGGTGGTGTCACCGTCGATATTCTTTCTTTGCGGGGATTTATCCCGCGATCGCACCTAGCCGAGCGTGATAATTTAGAAGCACTCAAAGGTCAAAATCTGACTGTGGGTTTTTTGGAAATTAATCGTAACACCAACAAACTCATCCTTTCTCAACGTTTAGCAACTCGTTCTAGCAACTTTAGTTTATTAGAACTAGGTCAACTGGTAGAAGGTAAAGTTACTGGCATCAAACCTTTTGGTGTATTTGTCGATTTAAGTGGGATGAGTGCCTTACTTCATATCAAGCAAGTAAGTCAAAAATTTATTGATTCTTTAGAAAAAGTATTTCAAGTTGGTCAGCCAATTAAAGCTGTAATTATTGACTTGGATGAGGGGAAAGGGCGGGTTGCTCTTTCTACCAGAGTTTTGGAAAACTTTCCTGGCGAAGTGCTAGAAAATTTCGATGAGGTCATGGCTTCAGCTGAGGCGCGTGCTAATAGAGCTAATAACAAAGTACCTGAATAGTTTTGAGGTGAGCTGCTTGCACAAAGTATAAATAGTGCATAGGCGTCGCCTGTTGTAGACATCGCACCTGCGGTATGTGGGATTAATCGGTCAATAGTGCCCAAAAAGTGATCAAAAATCCAAATTGTGGGTTATTTTACTACTCCCCCTGCATCTATAAAGATGTGGGGGGATTGAAAATTGTGAAAACTTTTATTTAACAGACTATTTTATAGTACTTGGTCAAGTTAGTATCAAGGATTTTTGATATAGCGGTTCCCATTCAGATGCGGTACAACATTATATCGCGGGGTGTAGGGGCACGGCAGTGCGCATTGGTGTCAACTTAAGCTGAAACTCCTTTAAAACCTCGTTTTCAGCCTCTTGCTGGAAATGCTGTTCCTGGTGGCTCTGCCGCCAGCAAGGGAGGCGGCAGCCCCAAGGACGGCATTCCCAGTCGGAGCAGGGGAACGAGACAATATCTAAAAGCTGGTTCTAGGCTGGCTTTCACGTTAAGTTGACACCAATGGACACTGCCGTGCCCCTACAGGTGTACCTCACTTTAGTAATTAGAAAATAAAGACTAAGTCCTTAATAAAAAAATTGCCTACTAATCTAAATTTAAGATACTAATAGTATCTAGCTAGAAATGTGGTTAAAAAATAATTTTATTTAACTTCAGATAACTTTCACTTTTAGCCACAGAATTTATTCTGAGGAAGACTGTAGGAAATGCCAAAATTATGCAATAGGTCTATCACAAAAATATTTTGTGTTAGGATTTAGATGCTTACCTACTTGTGAATTGAATTATTCCAGTTTAAAAACGCTACGATTTACCGCAAAACTCTACTCAGTTAAATTATCTACCTGAAAATTCTTTATGAATGTTAGTACCGATCAGACACTTATTCACCAGAAAATATATGCGAAAGAATTACGTTTTCTGATGCCACCTGAAGCATTTATCGCCGATCCAAGTAAGTTAATTATCTTATTCATTAATCTGGCAATTTTGATTTTAGGCTGGATGATAGCGGCGCGGTTAGATTCTTGGTCGCCATATCTTTTATGGCTTTATCTACCTTTAAGCATCATTATGGGCAATAGCGTCGTTGTCTTACTATTTAGCACCCACGATTTGATGCATGGTAGCGTAATTAAAAACCCCCGATTAATCTATATCATTAGCTTTCTAGGGTTAACAATGTTGTGGATGCCACCAACGTTATGGAAAGCAGTTCATAACAGAGTACATCATAATCACACTAATGATTTTGGCGACCCAGATCGCAATTACTTATATGAACAGTCTGCAACCTGGGGAAAATGGATTCAGGACTTATTTGTGCCTTCAACTGAAGTCAATCCTATATGGTTCATAGTGGGAATGACTTCTGCTTGGGGAGTACATACTTTTCGCAATCTGACATCTGTGCTGTTTTTCAATCATGAATCCGTCGATTATGTTCCTGCTGCATTTACAGTCAGTCCTAAAGATCGTCGAGCGATCGCAGGGGAATTATTGATGATGATAATGATTCATTTAAGCATTCTAATCTATCTGCAATTTGAACCCATAAAACTCATACTTGGTTACTTTTTACCTATTGCAATTGGCTATGGTGGAATAATTTTTTATATTTATACAAATCATTTACTTTGTAGGATGACTAGCGTTAATGATCCACTTATTAATAGTATGTCTCTCCGGGTTTATAAAATATTTGACCTGTTGCATTTAAATTTTTCTCACCATACTGAGCATCATATTTTTCCAGGAATGAACTCTGACTATTATGTTGTAGTTAGGGATTTGTTAGAAACTAACTATTCTAAAAGCTTTAATTTATTGGATGCTGGGGACGCTTGGTATTTGCTACTGAAAACTCCCCGCCATTACAAAGATGAAAATACTCTTACAGATTGGTCAGGAAAAGAGTCTGTTCCTTGTCCTACAAGCGACAATTAAAAAGCTGACTTTTCACGGTATCTGGAAAACCTCTCTCTAAATCTCTCTCCTAAAAGGAGAGAGACTTTGAATTTTCCTCCTTCTTGAAGCGGAAAAGGGGTTAGGTTTTTAACTGTTTTTCCACATAACGTGAAAAAACAGTTAAAAACGACTCTTGCAAATGAATGCGCTGCTAGATACCGAGGATTTTGCAAGAAATATCGACCACAGGCAAAGCCAGACAAAAGAAACCACTGTGGGAGCCGCCTGTTAGCAGGAATGAAGATTATGAGCTTTTACTTTCTCAAACCCCAGTTTGCTTTCTCATTTCAGTGTTTTCCGCAAGCAAAATGGCATTTGACTTACTGATTTCGGTGTTTTCCGCAAGCAATATGCTTGATTGCTGACTCATTCCAGCAATTCACATACTTGTGACAACTATTCCTTTGAGATTACTTTTCTCTATCTTTATCTAATGCTTCCTGGATTGCACGACGGCAAAACTCTGGAGGATCATCTTTGCTGGATAGTTCTTCCTTCATAGTTTTTGTAACACGTAAGTTAAGACGCTCACTTAAAGGTTCTTCCCTCTCTGATTTAAATGGTTTTAAATTTTCTGAATGACCTTTAGGGTTAGGCATTTATGTAGAAATATAAATATAATTTGAATCACTGGTAGGCAGCAGATTAAATTGTTTTTTAGTGGTTGCTACAACTTGCCGGAAGTACAACCACCAATATCCAATTTCAAAAATGGACACTACTATTTTATGTTCACGCGTTCCGAACTTGAAATCAAGACTATTAAAGAATTACGCGACTTGTGTCGTAGATACGGCATCAAACCAACTGGGAATGCAGGATACAAAACCTCGTACATCGTAACTCTGATGGCATTTCCACTTTTAGCGCTGCAACAAATGAAGCAAGGTAAAGGGTTAAAATTCCCTAACTTTAACGCTATCCAGGTAATCAGTTCTGCTATAGATGAGATGAATTCACCCACAGATGAGCAAGCAGCACTAATTCGGATAACTTTAGAGGGCAGGAAAATGAGCTATCCTGACCGATATGACCAGGAGAACCTGCTGAATTTGCACAAGGCTAAGATGTCGCTTGAACAATCTATTGACTTGTTGAGCCAGTAAAACTAATCCTATTACTCTATCCCCTACATCTACAAAGATATAGGGGATAATTTTTAAAGTATTAAAATGAATAAGGTGTGACTTATTGGTATGAGAATATCTTGAGCATGGTAACAAAGTATAAAAATATGCTCATATCTCTATTTAAGTATTGCTCAATGGATTTTGAGCATATATTGAGCATTTTGACAACTATAAACGCTGTAACTATTCAATTTAGGTATTTATATGTTTCTGGTAACTGGAGCAACGGGAGGAATTGGCCGCAGAGTTGTGCGGCTCCTACGACAACGAGAACAGTCTGTGCGGGCATTTGTCCGCCTTAATTCGCGCTACAGCGAGTTAGAACACCGGGGTGCAGAAATTTTCATCGGTGACTTGCTAGAGGAAAAAGATATCCAGAAAGCTAGTCAGGGTGTGCGGTATATTATCAGCGCCCACGGTTCTGATAGCGATGCCCTATCTTTAGATTACCGTGCCAATATTGAACTCATCGACCAGGCGAAAGCCAATGGCGTAGAGCATTTTGTCTTCATTTCCGTACTGGGAGCTGATCGCGGTTATGAAGATGCTCCCGTTTTCAAAGCTAAACGAGCAGTAGAGCGATATTTGGCAGCTAGTGGCTTAAATTACACTATTTTGCGCCCAGCTGGATTAGCATCTAACTTGCTGCCACTAGTAGAACGATTTCGGGAAACGGGATTGTATCTGCTTGTTGGCGATCGCAAAAACCGTACCTCAATTGTCAGTACTGATGATTTGGCAAGGATGGTTGTGGATTCTGTGACAGTTGAAGGCGCTCGCAACCAGATTTTACCCGTCGGAGGGCCAGAGATTTTATTGCGAGAAGATATTCCCCGGATTTTTGGTCGGATTTTCGCCAAAGAACCAGTAATAATTAACTCACCCCTATTTGTGATTGATGGGTTACAGAGTGCATTGGGTTTATTTAATCCCCAAATCCAAAAAGCTTTGGGAACTTATCGCACATTGCTAGCAAATGAATTTTTCTGCACAAAAGATGAAATTGCCAATTTAGAAGCGATTTTTAACTTCCAATTAGAGACATTAGAAAGTTTTTTGCGGCGCTATTTAGCAGTTTAAATTAAACATAAGTCATTAGTCATTAGTCATTTGTCATTAGTGAATAACAAAGGACAAATGACCAATGACAAAGGACAAAGGATAAAGGACACAAATGAAATCTTCTCTAGCTGCAAATGCTGCTCAAGCACGTCAGACAAAAGAGCGATTCGCCCAACCGGAGGAACAACTTACTTATGAATTGGGGAAGGCAGTACAGGAATTGCCGCCCCTGTACACTAGATTATTAGCGGGAACGATGACCGCCATCGTATTTGGGGCGATCGCTTGGGCGTACTTCTCGCAAATAGATGAAGTCGCAACAGCACCGGGGGAATTAATTGCTTCTACACAGGTAAGACCGGTGACATCTTTGGGTGGAGGGTCAATTGTCGCTGTTAAAGTACAAGAAGGCGATCGCGTTACTAAAGGTCAAATTCTGATTCAAAAAGATCCAGACTTGCAAGTAACCGATGTTTCCCGCCTAGCTAAATCTACCAGATTAATTCAAGACGATTTGCAACGTTTGGATGCAGAACGTGTTGGAGGCAAAACTACTGGGACGAAAGTGCAAGATGAACTTTTAAGCTCCCGCCTGCAAGACTTCCAAGCTCGGCAAGCAGCAGCGGAAGCAGAAGCAAATCGTCAAATAGCACTCATCGATCAAGCTAAAGTCCGCTTGAGCCGGTTGCAAGATAACTTAGTTAATGCTAAAAGCAGCTTTGCGAATGCTCAAACCAACCTTGTCAATGCAGATAGCATCCGAATTAAAATTGAAAGTAATTTAGCCCTTGCTCAAGAAAGGGAAAAAAGCCTACGCACTCTAATTACTCCTGGCGCTGTGCCTCGTGTCGATTATCTGGATGCCCAAGAAAGATTAACTCGTGCAAAAACAGAAATCACCAGAGCGCAAGATGAAGTCATCAACGCCCAGAATCGAATCACAGAGGCTCAAGATAAAGTCACATCATTAGAAAAAGATATTGCTGCTCAAGTCCAGGAAATTCGCCAAGCAGAACAAGCTTACAACGCTGCACGCAGTCAGGCCCAGCGTGTAGCATCAGAACGCCAAAGCGAAATTTTGACGCAGTTTAATAAGCGTAAAGAAGAACTGACAACTGTTCAAGGTCAATTAGAGCAGGCGAGGAAGCAACAAGCTTTAGAAACGATTGAGGCTCCCGTAGCCGGTACAATTTATAAAGTCAAAGCCACCAAGGGGCCAGTACAATCGGGTGAAGAATTGCTGTCAATTTTGCCGGAAGGGGAAGAAATGCTTCTAGAGGTAAAAGTTCTCAACCGCGATATTGGGTTTATTCGTCAAGGAATGAAGGCAAAAGTGAAAATGGCAACTTTTCCCTTCCAAGAATTTGGCATTGTGGATGGCGAAGTTATGCAAGTCAGTCCAAATGCAATTGCTGATAAAGAATTGGGTTTAGTTTTTCCGACGAGGATTAAGCTAAATAAACACGCAGTTAATGTTCGAGGTCAAGAAGTAGAATTTACACCAGGGATGGCTGCTACAGGTGAAATTGTCACTCGTAAAAAGTCAATTTTGACATTCATCACTGAGCCTGTGACACGGCGGTTCAATGAGGCATTTTCTGTTAGGTAGGAAAGTCTGTTAGATTAGCGACAAGTAAGGGTTTAGCATTGTTCAGAGGTGTCAACTTAAGCTGAAATATCCTCACTGCATGAGTTTTGCCCTCACCCCCAGCCCCTCTCCCAAATTGGGAGATGGGAGCATAATTCTCCAGTTCCCCTTCTCCCATTTTGGGAGAAGGGGTTAGGGGATGAGGGCAACTCTAGAACGCTTTCTCTTACCTAACTTTTACCTGAAGTTGACACCAAAGAGCATTGTTAAACCCCTACATTTATTCACTACTGATGAGCAGGTTGGTTGATTTTCTTAACCGAGCAGTATTGAACTCAACTGCAAATCGCTATAATTTTCAAGCTATACCCAAAAATTTTCTATACTGATCTATTTGTTTTTGCATTCCCTCTAGTAGTTTGCCAAAATCAAGATTATTCTCATCCTGATTGCTATTCACATTGATGTTACCCAGAATTTTCTCATAGTTTTGAAATTGCGACCATAATTCTGGATTTGTTAATATGTTATTACCTTCAGCTGATATCAGATATTTTGTGGTTTCTGTAATTGACTGACCAATCACAGGACTAAAATCAGAATTATTCCAACTAGCGATAGTCTCTGGTGTAAGATATCTTGTGGTTTCTGTAATTGCCTGACCAATTAGAGAACCAAAATTAGAACTATTAAAACTAGAGTTTGTAGTTTGTGTGTTATTTCCTACGGTTTCTGCAATCATCTGACTTGCTAGAGAACTGACATTGGAAATGTTAAAACTAGAGCTTGTAGTTTGTGTGTTATTTCCTACGGCTTCTGCAATCACCTGACTCGCTAGAGAACTGACATTGGAAATGTTAAAACTAGAGCTTGTAGTTTGTGTACTATTTCCTGCGGTTTCTGTGACAATCTGACGTACTTGGGCATCAGTCAGGTTGGAGTTAGCACTAAGCATCAGAGCAACGATACCAGCAACGTGGGGAGCAGCCATAGATGTGCCGCTATAAGTTGCATACTGATTATTTGGAACTGATGAATAAACCTTGACTCCTGGAGCTGTGACGTAAGCGATTTCATTCGTTCCAGAGCGGTTAGAGAAGTCGGCCAAATTATTATTCTTATCTACTGCCCCAACGGCAATTCCCGACTTGGATGCATAGCGGGCGGGATATTCTGGTGATGAGCCACCATCATTACCTGCTGCCATGACGACAATCACTCCTTTACTGCTGGCATAGTCAATGGCTGACTCTAGAGTGCGATTGGAAGATCCGCCTCCCAAACTGAGGTTAATCACATTAGCTCCATTATCTACAGCGTAACGAATACCTTTAGATATGGAACTATAGGAACCAGAGCCAGAGCTATCTAAAGCTTTGACAGGCATAATCTTGGCATCGTAGGCAATACCAGTGACACCGTAGTTATTATTTTCTCCTGCGATCGTGCCGGAAACATGAGTACCATGACCATTGTCATCTAGGGTGTTGTTGTTTTTATCAGCGAAGTTCCAGCCGTAATTATCATCAATATAGCCATTACCATCATCATCTATACCGTTACCTGCAATTTCCTTGGTATTCGTCCAGATATTATTTGTTAAATCTTCGTGGTTATAGTCAACTCCAGTATCTACAACAGCGACAACAACGCCTCTACCTGTATATCCCTGTGCCCAAACTTCCGGTGCTTTAACCAGGTCTGCTCCCCAATTATTACCACCAAGATCGGGAACATCAGCAAAGGTATTCTGACCAATAGCTCTAGCCACTGCTGCTGCTCCATTAATCAAGCCATAGCCATTAGTGGAGTTATAATTTTGGGTGCTAAAAGTATTAGTAGTAGCATTACTGCTATTTTCAGATTTATCGTTATTTAGCAACTGCACATCAGCATCGGTTGATTTATAGCTACTACGTCTGCTGAAGTTGAGGCTGTATTCATCTTTCGTATTAAAGCTATCTAATGAGGAAATTGAAGTGGCATTTAGCTGTTTCTTTGACAATATATTGTTATTAACATCATCAATGTGCATAAATTTTTTCTCAAAGATAGCAACCGTTTTTTGACAGTTTGAAGCCTTGAAACCTTTACAAAAAAAAGATTTCCATGTGTGAATAAGCCTCGTTCTCAATAATTACTATGGAATTTAATAAGAAAATGCTAATTTTATTACCAAAAAAAAATATGATAATTACAGTTTTTATTAAGAGTAAATTTATCGAGTAAATCTTAAATATTTGAGGTGTATTAATGGAGACTAATGAAAAAATGATAACAGGACGTTATGACTCCTTTAATTACTCTTAGAACTGCTGCGATCGCTAGCTATAAAAATACTTATACCAATTCTCTATGAAGATGTGCCTAATTATTTTGGGACATAGCGAATTATCTTCAGAAAACCTCTGCGTACCTTTGCGTTGAAAAAAAGCTATAATTTGGCGCAGCTTTACAAAGAAACGGTATTACATCACTCAGACTCGATCAAGGGTAATTATTGAAATCAGCAAAATTAAAATGGCGAACGGAGTTATGCTCCATTCGCCAAAGGCTATGCTTAAGCCGCTTTGCAAACGTTGATCTTTTATATAGCCACAAGCTTTGAGTTAGTTAAATCTATTAAATGTTTGCTTGCTGCCGTTGATATAGTGACCAATACAAACCCTTTTGTTGCAACAATTGTGAGTGAGTACCACGTTCGGCAATCACACCTTGCTCCAATACCAAAATCAAGTCAGCACGTTTGAGGGGAGCAAAGCGGTGAGCAATCAGGAACACGGTACGGTTGGCAGAGATTTTTTGCAGGTTTTGCAGTACTTGTTGTTCAGTTTCACTATCCAAGGCACTAGTAGCTTCATCCAAAACTAAAATCGGCGCTTGGGAAAGAAATAGCCTTGCCAGAGCAATGCGTTGTCTCTGTCCACCAGATAAAGCTGTACCACGTTCGCCAACATTGGTTTCGTAACCGTAAGGTAATTGACTAATGAAGTCGTGTGCCACGGCTAATCTTGCCGCCTCTACTACTTGCTCTGCGGTAATATCGGGACTACCGAGAGTGATATTTTCCAAAATAGAACCGTTAAATAAAAAGTCTTCTTGGAGAACTACACTAACTTGTTGCCGCAGTGAGGCTAAATCAGCACTTTTTATATCAAAACCATCAATCAGGATGCGTCCTGATTCAATTTGATAGAGGCGTTGCAATAGCTTAGACAGGGTACTTTTCCCAGAACCGCTACGTCCGACAATGCCAACAAATTGCCCTGGTTCGGCACTGAAAGAGATTCCCCGCAGAATTGCTTCAAAGTTGGGCCGGTAGCGAAAAAATACTTGCTCGAAGGTGACTTGTCCTTTTAGAGGTGGTAAAACTAAGCCAGTTCCCAGTTCAGCTTCTGGGGAGACGTTGAGAATATCACCAATGCGATCTACAGAAAGTAGCACTTGTTGAAGGTTTTGCCACAACTGTACTAAGCGCAAAAGCGGGCCTGTGACTCTACCAGACAGCATTTGAAATGCAACAAGCTGTCCAATTGTAAGCTTTTGTTCGATGACTAACTTGGCACCAAACCAAAGAATCAGCATGGTGGACAAATTGGTGAGAAAATCACCAATGTTGCTGCTGATATTGGAGGTGGTAGAAGCTTTAAACCCTGTGCGAATGAAGCGGGCAAATAAGCCTTCCCAGCGATCGCGGGCTACTGGTTCGGCTGCGTGGGCTTTAACGGAGTGAATTCCGGTGATTGTCTCTACTAGAAACGATTGACTATCGGCACTCCGGTTAAAAGTTTCGTTGAGCCAGTTACGCAGAATTGGTGTTGCAACTATCGTTAATGTGGCAAATAGTGGCAGTACTGCTAAGGCCACAAAGGTGAGTGGAACGTTATAGTAAAACATCAATGCCAGGTAGACCACAGCAAAGATGCTATCTAGAATCACAGTTAATGCTGTACCTGTGAGAAACTGACGAATTTGTTCGAGTTCCTGGACTCTTGCTACTGTGTCTCCAACGCGCCGCGACTCAAAATAAGCTAATGGCAGACGCATCAGATGGCGAAATAGCTGTGCTGATAAACTCAAATCCAGACGGCGAGCTGTATGGGTAAAGATGAATAGGCGCAGAATACCTAGTATGGACTCAAATATGGCTACGCATAAAAGTGCCAGTGCCATCACATCAAGAGTTGGCAAACTCCCCTGCACCATCACTTTATCAATGACGACTTGGGTAATTAGCGGTGTTGTTAACCCCAAAAGCTGCAAGGTAAAAGATGCTAACAATACTTCTGTGAGCAATCCCTTATACTTCCACACTGCTGGGGTAAACCAACTGAGATTAAATTTTTCTTGCTGGGATATGAGTTCTACTTGCCACAATTGTCCATCCCAAGATGCCTCAACTATCGACTGCGGCAAGGTTTCACAAGTCCGTTCGGGATTTAGAGGGTTAGCGATAATTAAGCGATCGCCCTTAAATCCATAAGCTACCACCCAGGATGGACTCTGGGGTGAGTCAGAATTCCACAGCAATAAAGCTGGAAATGACAACTGTCGCAACTCACTCCAACTCACTTGTAACCGCCGCAATACTAACCCTAGCTTTTCTGCTGCTTCCACAACCTGTTTTGGGCGTTGTCCTCTGAGTTGACGCTGCACCCATTCCAGTTGCACAGAATTTTCTAACTGTTGCGCCACCATTGTTAAACAGGCAGCAGCGGTGTTCCAGCTGGCAACAAACGGGTAAATTGAAGTGATTAGATTGGCGGCTGGGAGTCCTTTTTGGGGTTGGAGGCTATGGGGGCTGGAAGTCCCGTCTGAGCCTGATGTTACTGAAGGAGTGCCAGAGAAGGAAAATGTCTCCCTTTGTCCCTCCATGTCCACTGGTAACGCTTGCCAAAATTCCTGAATTTGTGGGTGAGAAAATTCTGCCCACAGGGCAGTATCCCAACAAACTACTACCACTTCTTTACTAGCAGCTACAGCTTTAAAATCCGCAGACAGCTTTTGGAAGTCGCCAAACCAATCCCCTGCATCTAGGGCGGCTATTGGTTTGCCAATCCCTTCTTGAGACAGCGCATTGGGCGTGGCAATGCCCGACTTGTTGCGACTGTCGTCTCGCAAGCGGACTTTCCCAGCCACAATTAAAAATTGATAGCCACCGACATCGTTTGACCAGATTTTTTCTCCAAGACGATACTGGCGGGTTTGGCACTCATTTTCCAATCGGGATTGTTGTTCGGGAGTCAGCCAGCATAGCGGTGGCTGATTCCAAGGCAAAGAAGCTAGCACTTTTAATCGTAAGGATTCATTATCCAGAATTTTTAACTCACTTGTAACTTGACTGTCAGTTTTTGAATTTTCTCTGCTAGCCATTTTTCAAACAACTCATTTTGTAGTGCTTGCTGTAGTTGAGTATCTTCTAAAGACGCTGGTAGAAATTGTTCTACTCGAAACAAACCATAAGGCCCTTCTCCTTGGGGAGAGTCTTTGCCAACGATTTCTATTGGTCCGATCAATTGTCCAGGACTGGCGACATCAATAGCTGCCCGTAATATATCCGGCATACTACCTCGGCTGACGATTCCCATCATGCCATTCACAATTCGGTCATCTGAAAGGGAATACTCTTTAGCTAGTTGCTCAAAACTACCTCCTTCTTCTATTTGGGTTTGGAGTTCGTCTGCCAATTCTCGATTATCAACAACAATTCGGGAAAGTACTACCCGATCCAAGAAAATCTTGCGTTCAATAAAATATTCTGGGAGTTTTGTTTGTGTCACTACAGCTTTCAGCTTTTCTAACTTGTAACCAAAAGCAACCGATGTGTGAAAAGTAGCGTAATCTGTATTGTTTGTCTTTAACCATTCTTGAAAACTTTGGGGGTCAATGAGTTGATTTTTCAGCCTAAAGTCAATAATTGACTGTTCAGTTATTGCGGTGCCAATTTCAATATCATCTCGTGTTCTGATTTCTTCCTCAATTACGTACTGCCGGAGAATATCCCCAATGAACTGTCCCAATTTTCCAGAGGCTTGCAGGTACTTTACTGCTTGCTCTATAGAAATTATTTGGTCATTAATTGTCAAAAATGATAAAGATTCCATGAACTAGTTATGTGAAAATGGTTAAACACTTATAGGACTTTTAAATTAAATCATATAGAAATCATCTAGTGATTAATGGATAAATATGATAAAGATTCCATGAACTAATTACATCTAAATGGTCAAAAAATTATATAGTTAGTAAATAAAATAATTCGCCACGATCACTTTTACAGTCTAGTAGGGACAAAATCAGGATTGAAAATATTAGTGGTGGCGCAGTAGTAAGGCAAATTAGTTATTTTCTAGCAATGCCCTTCAAGAGTGCTGTTAGCGGATAGCTAGGGTTGAGCCAGTGCTGTTAGCGGCATTGTTTTGCTCAATGCCCCACTTAAACGAGTAATTGTAATTGTTTATTCTCGTCAGTCTAGTTAATGAAAGTTATCCATGTCCAAGCAAGTAGCACAGATGCGATCGCACCAATTAATGTATTAAAAATATTTACTACTTCATTGGTCAGCCAGGTATACTTAGATTGCAGTGTTGCACCAATCACACTTTCTAGGTTGGTGGCAATAAATGCTGCCAGCACACACCAAGCTACTCCCAATAGATCAATTAAACCAACTCCCCAACCCACAAATGCGATCGCTACAGAAGCCACAATCCCAGCTAAAGTTCCCTCCAAGCTTACCGCTCCTTCTGTACCGCGAGGCACTGGTTGGAGTGTAGTAATCAAAAAGGTGCTTTTACCATAAGCTTTACCGACTTCACTAGCAGTAGTATCAGCTAGCTTTGTGCTGAAACTCGCTACATAGGCTAACAATAGTAGAGACAGGGGATTGGGGATTAGAGACTGGGAAGTAGGTATGAGGAATCCCGAATTTATTATTCCTACTCCCAAGGCACACAGCGCCCCAGTCAAAGCCGAACCCCAAACATTTTCTGGGCCTCTTGCCCCAGAACGCTTTTCGGCAATTCCTTCTGCCTCCTTCTGCGCCATCCCGATGCGGGTAACGCCAGAACCAACCAAAAAATAGAACATTACTACTGCATATCCTTGCCAGCCTAATGTTACCCAAATTAAGATGGCCAAAAACCAGGCGTGGAATAATCCAGCAGGGGTAAGTAGCTTTTTCGGAGCAATCCAAGCTAAACCCAATAAAATTGTGTTTAATACTACTGCTACTAACCAGGGATTTACAAAATCAATTGAGGATGACATCAGCAATTAATCATGAGTAATTTTGTCTGAATATCAACAGAATAACGAATTTGTGATGCTTATTGCTTTATTTTTGAAACCTCTCTAGGTAAAGTAATATGTTTGTATTATTAACTAAATTGCGTAGGCATCACTCTGAAAGCTGAGTGTCAAACCATCAATGATGTCTTAGATATACACTGCAATATTGACTAAAGAACGTGGATTAAACAAAATGCAAAACTTCTTTTGAGTTAGGTAGACTCTTTTTTGTCGCCGCAGATTATAGTGGCTGAAGTACTACTCAATCCCCAATCTTAGTCATCAGGATAAAGAATATAAGTTAATGTCAATAAAAACTGTGTTCAAGTTAACCACAGTCAAAACTTAATAGCATAAATTGTAGATAGCATCAACTACTAGTCTTTTTAATACAACCGATGAGCCAAACTTTATTCCATCTAGCTTTCCCTGTAACTGACATTGCCCAAACAAAAGCATATTATATAGATGGTTTGGGCTGCCTTCCTGGTCGTGAAAACCACCATGCCCTGATTCTCAATCTCTACGGTCATCAATTAGTGGCTCATGTCACCAAAGAACCTTTGACACGGCAACAAACTATCTATCCCAGACACTTTGGGCTAATTTTTACCCAAGAACGTGACTGGCAAGACTTACTAAAAAGGGCACAACAACAACAGCTACTTTTTCGTGAAGAAACTAAAAATCGCTTTGTCGGTTCTCCTCTTGAGCATCGCACTTTCTTTTTAGAAGATCCCTTTTATAACTTCATGGAGTTCAAGTATTATCGTCATCCAGAGGCGATTTTTGGGAGTTACGAACATACACAAATTGGGGATAGGACTTAAAAAATTAAAAATTAAAAATTAAAAATTAAAAATCAAGTAATGCAAGTGTAACAAGCATCCTGGTTACTGACTGGATTTTTTATTCAGCAAGGGTAGCTTAATAGGCTTTGCTAAAGCTGCTGTGACTACCGCTAAACTCCTGGAGTCTGTCAGCATCCAAGGGTGTAGAGTAACTGGTACTATTACTTTGCTTCCTACGGGCATTTGTGAACTATTTGCTGGGACAATCATTAAATCATAAGGTGTCCAGATAGACGTAAAATCTAACTGTCCCAACATTACAGCATCAGAATTTAAATCCTTGAGAAAAATGCTGTCGGGGCGCATTTGTAGGCAACCAGGACGCCGGGAACCATAAGCAACCACAGTTCCATAATGGGGGGAAGAGATGGTAATAAATCGCTGCACGCGGTTAATTCCTCCCAATCGCTGAACATAGTAACGGCTGACAATTCCTCCCATGCTGAAGCCGATTAAATCTAGGCGTTGTTGTGGTGCAAAGGTCGCTGTAAGATAATCAGCTACTTGTTTTGCCAATTCATCAAGACCCACATCACCATTATTAGGAACTAGATTCAGGCTATATACAGACCAACCCTGTTGTATGAGGTATGCCCTCATTTTATGAAAAACTGCCTCTGTGTCGTCAATGCCGTGTATTAACAAAACGGGATTGCGTTGTTGATTTTCAATGTTCATTTACAAAATCTGGCTGAATTAAGGGGTGTATTTCACTTTTGTAGGTACTACTGCTCTACAGACTGAAGCTATTGCTTTTCGGATTCTTTAAAAGATATTGTTGCAAACAAAACTGAAATGCTTTCAACAATAGTTTGTATAAAATTTAACTAATTCATCTCGCCATCTGCCATTTGGCTATGACACTCTTCCCACTGGTTGAGAGTAAACTGCTTGTTTAACTTCAATTGGCTATTTACTAAACAAAGAAATGTTAATTATTGTAAAGCTTGCTTTCAGAATCTTGCTCTTAGCTACAGTAAAATTTAATAATTAGTTCTCGGTGTGTGCAGGTTGCAAATGCTTACAATAGAACATTTGCCCTGTGGTTTTACTACAATGTTAATTAAGCACAAACCTATAAGGGTTGTCACCAGAACGGGGTGACGCCAAGTAGATAATGTAACATTTTGTCGTAATTTTTAACAATTACGGTCGAGTTGCAAATATAAAAGGTAAAAGGCAGGGGTAATTGTAATGGATTTTATCAAAAAGTTAATTTCGGGTATTCAGGGTTTCTTTGGCGGTATTCTGGGTTTCATTACCGGACTGTTACCAGGGAAGAAGAAAAGCAACGGCTACTTCTTAGAATTGGACGAAGCCAAAGATGCCGCCAAAGATGCTGCTAAAGAGGTAGCATCAAACGCGAAGAAAGTGGCAGATACAGTTACATCGACAGTTACATCGAATGCTAAGAAAGTAGCAGAGACAATTACATCAGAAGCACCAACTTCATCCAAGCCAGATTCGTTAAATGGAACAAAAACCGCCGCTACTAAGGCTAAGGCTAAGGAAAAATCAGCTAAAAATCCCAAACCAGCTGACGTTCAATTAGTCCAGACTGCTGAAGGTCTTAAAGTTGAACCAGGCAAAAAAGCAAAAGCCGCAGCAGCCAAAGTACTCAAAGAGCAGCCAACTGAAACAACCTTTGCACCAAAATATCTTGCTCCTTCGACTACTAGTACTAATGGTCGTCGTCGTCCAGGGGCGAATATGAGTGCTTATCTAGACATGGCACGTCAGATTAAAACACCTAAATAATTCATAGAGACCGTAAATTTACGGTCTCTATAGATTAAACGTGAAGATGCAAGGTTAAGATACTTTGCCAGTTGTAGATGGGGGAACTCTCCAAAGTAAGAGCGATCGCTTTGAGGCTGGCGCTGATAACCTTGAGAATTTCATTTGAGGCGCAAAACCACCAGATGGAAGACTGCCAAATACTCCTTGGTAACTAACTGCTTCAGGCATTTCCACTGGCACTTGCATAGATTATTCGCTTCCTGGTTCAACCCGCAGGTCATCGCTGACAGCCACAAAAGCGGGTATTGAGAAAGCAGTTGATAAGTTAAGGCTGTTTTTGTAACTGCTTCTACACCAGCTTTGGTTTCAAAACTCACCATTTGATTCATCAAGTACTTTGATCCGAGGACGTCCCCACAACTGCCCTACAGCAATATTTCCTGTTTCTTCAAATATAAAATTACGAATTATTTAACAAACACCAGTCCACTATATAAATGAAAAGCTGAATCCCAATTAGTCTGTTCCCGACGAAACAGATCGATGTGAGACTTAATATGACTTAGCATTTCTGTTTGATCTAATGTTGTATCTGCAAAAAACGTGAAATCTGACCAGATTTTGACTTGAGGAAGTTGCTGGTCAATCCAACTTGATAAACTATTCCAATTAATTCTGATTGTATTTTGGCTAGCTTGAGGAATGATTTCTAAACCTTGCTGAAATTCATAGCCGTTATCATAAAGTCGGAGAATGCAACGTCTACCAGGTATGTGTAAATCACAAAACTGAGCATAGTCTTGTGTTTGAATTTTCCATTCCAGTTTACGGCGGGCATCAACATCTACAACTTGTTCAAAAATGGGCAAAAGTCCCACTACTCTTGCTGTGACTTCTGACCAGTCAAAAGTGAGAGAACCGAGTTGATTTACTTCGTTACGACAAACAACAGTAGCTTGTGGGGTAGATGCTTGGAAATGTTTGACTTGATAAACTTGAATTTGCTGAATTTGAACTATTGTTGCCCAAAAGCAAGGAATACCAGCCTGCTGTAGCTGTTTTCCATAAAATTTTAGTTCTCTTACTTGGCCAGTGCGGTACAATCTCCAACCACGACTTGGCAGTAGCAGCCTTGCAGTGTAGGGGTCTAGCTGCATAATCTGAGCGAATTTTCGAGATGCTTCTATTTTCATCTCGGTACTGAGTGGCTCTAAGACTAGTACGCCAAGTTCGGTGTTATTCGGTTCAGATTTTGCTTGGGAAATAGCTCTTTGTCTTTCTTCTAGCTCAATTTCTTGTAGCCGTCGCAAACCTTGGCGTGCGAGGGTCACTATTTTGGCATTTCTTGTATCTCGCAGCAGTTGCCGATAAATTTTTTCTGCATCTTGGCGCTTTTGAGATACTTCATGTAGCCGACCGAGATAATATTGTACCCAAGGATTTTCGGGTGATTCTTTTTGCAGCTGTTTGAGTAATTTAGCTGCTGTTTTGTAGTCTTTATGCTCAAAGGCGATCGCAACTTGCTCAATCATCACTTACTTTAAATACACGCTGGAGTGATGTCTCGCGCAAAAGTAATTTTGCGTGAGCTATAAATCATTTATACTTCACAAGCTGCGGTAATCAAGGATAATGCCACTACTGGGGCTGTAACTGCTCTCAAAACGCGGCGACCAAGGGAAACAGGTTGAAATCCAGATGACTTCGCATTCTCTACTTCTTCTGTTGTCCATCCCCCTTCTGGCCCAGTAGCAACGAGAATCTCCTCAGAAATACTACTCAGCACCTTGCTTAAATGGGGATACTCTCCACGAGCCTCACAAATATAACGGTGACTTATCTGATTCGCGGTGACAGCAGTATTAAAAGCAACAGGTTCTAAAATTGTCGGCACGAATGAGCGCTCTGATTGTTCAGCGGCTTCCGCAGCGATGCGCCGCCAGCGTTCCAGCTTTTGAGGACTAGGATGAAGTAAAGTGCGATCGCTCAATACTGGTGCAATACAAGCTACTCCCAACTCTGTACAACACCGTACCACTTCATCAAATCCATTGCCTTTGGGCAACGCTACCATCAGCGTAATCGATACAGGTAATTCAGTTTCTACTAAAAGTGGTTCTAAAGCCTTTGCTTGTTCCCCTGCTAGCTGCGCTAACCACCATTTTCCCTTACCATCCATTGCAATAAAGCGATCGCCTTCACGCAAGCGCAACACACGCCCTAAATAATGCTGTTGTTCTTTTGTAAGTAAAATTTGCCCTTGTTGGAGTTGGGAGGGTGCGATCGCAATTCTTTGCAGTTGAGACATTTTTCTTAATAAATTATTGCCCTGCTGTAGACATCTGCTGTCTAACCCAGGTACGGAAAGCACGAGTTGCTGCTATTTGTCCAACTTTTTTGCTTTCTTGGATAAATCGGGGAATCTCTGTCACCAGCACAGGCGCAAAAGTTGGACTGCGATCGCTTTGGGAGTATTGTCCACTATTAAGGGTGTAGATTCTCAACACATTTCCGTTATACCGCCAGAATTCTGGGACTCCCATTGAAGCATAAAGAGCCAACTTGTCTATCTTGGGTCTAGAATATTCTACTTCCAGTACTAGGTCTGGTGGTGGATCTGTATTCAGGTCAATATTTTCTTTGTTGCGGACTAATAGTTCGTTTTGGATATAGTAACTACTGTCCGGCTCCCCTCCTTGCTCCAAATCATCCCGCGTCATAGTCAACGAGCCAGCGCTTTTAACTTCTAAACCAAATTCTTCACACAACACAAGAACAAAACCTTCAATTAGACGGTTTGAGTTCTCGTGTGGCATCAGGGGGGTCATAATTTCTACTATTCCGTTGTCATAAGCTAGCCTTTTATTTCGCTCAGATCCCATATCTGCCAGCATAGCTTTGAATGTCTGCCAGCTGATGTTTTGCAGCACATCCCTAGTTTCTGCGAATTTTGCTGTCGTTACCATATTTCAGTTTTCCTGTGGATGTGTTACCTAACTGTATTAGGACTTATGCGAGAGAGACACAGATGGATTTATCTGTGTCTCTCTTTGATTTTATTATCTTCAATTTTTCGGCTTACGAAACAGTCTGGAAGTAAGCTTCTAGCGCTTCACTCACCAACTGAGTCATCGGCTTACCTTGACTTTCTGCTACTTCCTTCAGCTTGCTATAAACCTCTTCTTTCAAATTGACTCGATGGCGCGATTTGTTTGCACCATTAGCTGTTTGGGGTTCGTAGCTAGCAGCAAATTCGCGGATGGCATCAAAACCAACGCGATCGCAAAAATCACCGAAGCTTTCCTTTGATTTGCGAGATTTCTTAAAGTAAACAAAAATCGGCTCTAAGAAGCTTTCCAAGTCATTATGGTGCAGCTTATCTGTGTAAGGTTGTGCCAGTCGAGTCTGATTTGGCGAACCCCCTAACCATAATTGGTAAGATTCTGGAGCGCTACCGACAAAGCCCAATTCTGCTAAGTAGGGACGAGCGCAACCGTTGGGGCATCCTGTCATCCTTACTACAAAATGCTCTTTTTGTAAACCAACTTGATCCAACAGAGTGCGAACTCTTTCCAAAATACCTGGTATTGCCCGTTCTGATTCCGTGATTGCCAAGCCGCAAGTCGGTAAAGCCGGACAAGCCATTGCATACCGCACTAGAGGTTCGATTTTACTGGGGTCGTCTCCGACACCGTGACGGCTGAGAATATCTTGAATAGCTTGCTTGCTATCTGGTTCGATATCGTAAAAAATCAGGTTGTGGTTGGGTGTCAGACGGATGGGCAACTTGAACTGGTCGACAATTTCCCGCAAAGCGGTTTTCAGTTGAAACGAACCTTCATCTTTGATTCGACCATTGTCAATGGAAATTCCTAAGAATAGCTTGCCATCACCTTGTTCATTCCAGCCGAGAAAGTCGTAATATTTAAACTCTGGCAGTGGTTTGAAGGCTTCGACTGGTTTCCCGAAATATTCTTCAACTTGAGCGCGGAATTTATCTACGCCCCAATCGTTGATTAGATATTTTAATCTGGCATGACGACGATCAGTGCGATCGCCATAATCTCTTTGGGTAGCAACAATCGCTTTCACTATGTCGTAAACGTCATCCTTCGCCACATAACCGATGGCGTCTGCTAACCTAGCGAAAGTTTCTTCTTTACCGTGGGTTCTACCTAAACCACCACCAGCAAAAATATTAAATCCTTCTAGCTGTTTCTTTTTATTAGTAATTACTACCAACGTCAGGTCTTGAGAATACAAATCAATCGAATTATCCCCTGGCACCGTCACGCAAATTTTGAACTTGCGCGGCATATAGTGCGTGCCATAAATCGGTTCTTCGTTGTCATGGATAATTGTGCCATTCCCATTGCGCTGTCGTGCTGCTTTTACCTCTGGGTTCTCTTGAGCACTAATTGCTTTTTCCCCATCTAGCCAAATTTCGTAATAAGCGCCTGTCTGTGCTGACAGCAAATCAGCAATATTCTGAGCATACTCCCAAGCATACTGATACTCTGGGCGATTCTTAAAAGGGGCTGGTGGTGCCATCACGTTGCGGTTGATGTCGCCGCAAGCTCCTAAAGTCGAACCCAAATTATTGACAATCGTGGCAATTGCTGATTTAAGATTTTTCTTTAAAATACCGTGCAGTTGGAAACCTTGACGGGTAGTTGCTCGTAATGTGTGGTTGCCATACTCATCAGCGATTTTATCTAAAGCCAGATACAGCGGCGGCGGTACTAAACCACCTGGATTTTTTGTCCGCAGCATAAACTGGTAATCTTTTTCCTGTCCCTTGGTGCGGTTGTCACGGTTATCCTGCTGGTAAGAACCGTGAAACTTTAAAAGCTGTACCGCATTTTCAGTAAAATGGGTAGTGTCTTGAAGAATCTCAGTTGCTACAGGTTCACGCAAAAAATTACTATTTTCCTTGATTCCTTCTACTTTGGAAGGCTTACGGCTAGCGATGGGGGAAGGAGCAGATTTAACCATTAGACTTGTATAGTATTCTCAATAAAGCATTAGTAGACGCCGAATCAGCACCCTTCGGCTACTTGATCCCCGGTAATCCGGCCGGAATAATGAGGAATGTTTTAATTTTACCACGGCAAAAGCTGGCTTTGTCAGTGATGTAATACTTAACAAAACCAGCTTTTTGGAGTAGTGAGTGAAGAAGTGCTGAGTCCTGAGTATTAAGTAAAGTATAAACTGACTGAGGACTCAATAATCTTTTATTTGAAGCGATAACCAATACCACCATTGATGCTAACAGCAGAAGCATCGCTATTTTGGTAAGCACCAAGTCCTACTTTGGCATTAGTGTAGACGAGGAAATTGTTAGCAACTTCTGATTCAACACCAGCACCTACCACTACTGAATCTCTGTTACCTATAGGAGTTGGTGAACCATCTTTCTCTACAAAAGAATAACCACCAGTTAAATAGGCATTAGTTCTATTAGCAATGGGCACATCCACAGAAAGTTCTGGGATGATGGCACTCGTTTTATCACTCCAAAGGACATTACCGCGTGCAGAAAACGGCGTATTTCCTAATTTCGCGCGACCTGTGACATTACCACCAAAGGTAGCATCATCATTGATACCTTGTCCGCCACTGGTAACGCCAGCTGCAACACCAGCACCAACATAACTAGCATCAGTACCCTTTTTGGTTTCAGCAGAAGCTTGACCAGCTGATAGAATAAAAGGAGCAACTATTAAGGAAGACAATGCAGAAATTGTCACGAAAGACTTGAGTAAGCGTTTCATAATTTTGACCAAATTTTGTATTTTTTACTTGTATATTCCAGGTCGAAAATAAAATGATAATGTTCCAAATGATTCCCAATTTTTATTAAATGACTGTTGTTATTAATGCATAACGCTTACAGGACAACTATCCCTTTAATTTATAAATAAGCTGTTATAATTACATCTCAATGTCTTTCCATTCTGGCTCTTTGTTCCCCCGATAGACGCTTTTAAAACTGTCACAATAATTGGAACTAAAACTTAATCGGGATATGGTAAATAAAATACCCGATTAATAATTTTTGCCGAGCTTTTCACAGATGGTGAATAAGTAGGCTGTAGCATCTGTTGCAACAAGCTATAGAAGGAATCTATAAAGTTAATTTTGAGCAATTCTTGTGGAGATTGAATAATGCTAACCGCTGCAAAAACGTTGTCTGGTTTGATGGGTTTATGTGTCGGTGATGCGTTGGGTGTGCCAGTGGAGTTTACTAGCCGTGCTGAACGAGTAAAATCTCCAGTGACAACGATGTTGGGTTATGGCACATGGAATCAACCACCAGGAACTTGGTCAGATGACAGTTCCTTAAGCTTTTGCTTGGCAGAATGCCTTTGTAGGGGGTATTCGTTGGATGCTATAGCCAATTCCTTCTGGCGCTGGTACAAGGAGGCTTACTGGACTCCCCGTGGCGATGTCTTTGATATTGGTCAAACTACCCACACAGCAATTATGCGCCTGAAACAGGGAGTTGTTCCCCATCAGGCGGGTGGTAAGGTCGAAAATAGTAATGGCAATGGTTCATTGATGAGAATCTTGCCGATGGCTTATTATCACAGAAGCTTAACTTTAGGCGAATTGCTGGCGCGGGTACATGATGTTTCGGCAATTACTCATGCTCATGCGCGATCGCAAATGGCCTGCGGCATTTATATTAGTATTGCAGTGGCGCTCTTGGAAGGGGCTGACCCGCAAACAGCTTATTTACAAGCACTGCAAGATATCCAAACAATTTATTCTGTCCGAGAATTTTTGTTAGAGAAGCCGCATTTTGGCAGAGTTTTCAGTGGTGAGATTGCCAAGATACCAGTGGAAGAAATTAATTCTGGTGGCTATGTGATTGATACCTTAGAATCATCCCTGTGGTGTTTATTAAATAGCTCGTCTTATTCTGAGGCAGTACTGAAAGCTGTCAACTTAGGCGGAGATAGCGATACTACGGCCGCTGTCACCGGTGGATTGGCGGGAATTTACTACGGAGTAGAAAATATTCCCAGACAATGGATGAACCAAATTGCTCGTAGACAAGACATTATTTACTTGGCAGAGCGCTTTGCTAGAGCTGTCTACAGCTAGTCCCGATCTAATCAAAAATCCAAGTGCTTAATATGCTAATGCTAAACCATCAGAACGAGATTCAGAAGCAGCAACTAACACTCCATTATGTCTCAGAATCATTTGACCTTTACCAAACATTATTTCAGAAGCAATTTCTTGATTATGACCTCGCTTTCTTAAGCCTGCAATAATTTCAGAACTTACACCCTTTTCTAAAAGAATCTTATTGCCTTCTAAAAATCGCCATCTAGGTGCATCTAAAGCAGCTTGAGGATTCATTTGATAGTCAGATAAATTAACTACCATTTGTAAGTGTCCTTGTGGTTGCATTGGTGCACCCATAACCCCAAAAGGCCCTAAAGGTTGATTGTCTTTAGTCAGAAAACCGGGGATAATAGTATGAAATGGAAGTTTTTGTGGTGCAACTTGATTAGGATGTCCCTCTTGTAGAGTAAATCCTGCTGCCCGACATTGTAAAGAAATTCCAGTTTCAGGTATTAAAATACCGCTACCAAATCCTTCATAGTTAGATTGAATGAAGGATACCATTAAATCTGGATCGGCAGTACATAAATAGACAGTTCCTCCTTGAGTTAATCCTGTATTAGCTAGAGTAATTGCTGTATCTTCGATTAAGGATTGACGCTGGATAGCATAATTTTTATCTAGTAGCTGATTAACAGAAACCTTCATCAAATCTGGATCGCAAACATGAGAATAAACATCAGCGAAAGCAAGTTTCATCGCTTCAATTTGATAGTGGAAACTTTCGGTTGAATTACGAGCATATTTTTCAATTTTCAAGCCTTCTAAAATATTCAGTGCCATCAATGCAGCAATTCCTTGTCCATTGGGAGGGATTTCCCACACTTGTAATTGCTTGTATTGAGTTGAGATTGGATCGCACCAAATGGGTTGATGATTGGCTAAATCAGTTTTTGTTAAACATCCTCCTGTATCAGCAGAAAAATTAGCGATCGCAGCCGCTAATTTTCCTCGATAAAAGCTTTCTCCTCCGCTATTAGCAATTTCTTTTAATGTTTCTGCAAACCATAAACTTCCCCATGTTTCTCCTGTTTTAGGAGCACGCTCGTTAGGAAAAAATACTTGCTTTAACGGCTGAAATTCTGGAGAAGTTAGAGACAGATAAATATTTTCTTGACGTTGCCAATATTGTGCAGTTATGGGAGACAAAGAAAACCCTTGTTCTGCATAACGGATTGCTGGAGTAAATAGTTGTTCAAACGGTAATTTTCCCCACCGATTCCATAATTGATACCAAGCAGAAACTGCTCCAGGAACAGTTACAGATAACCATCCTAATTGAGGAATTTTTTCCATACCTAAGTATGATTTTAAATTCAGCTGTTGAGGACTTCTTCCAGAAGCATTAAGACCATGTAATTTCCCATCCCAAACAATCGCAAACGCATCTGAACCAATTCCATTTGATGTAGGTTCAACAACGGTTAAAGCAATCGCAGTCGCAACGGCAGCATCAACTGCATTTCCTCCTGCTAAAAACATTTCTATTCCTGCTAAGGTTGCTAAATGTTGACTAGTAGCAACAGCATATTTTTTGCCTAAGATAACTCGACGGTGGGAATGGTAAGGATAATCATTGAGATTGAACTCCATAAATGGCTCTTTAGCTATGTAATGTAGCCGACGAAGATTTGTAGGAGGGTGTTTGTTTGTCCTTGTCCCGTCCAACCGCAGGGCTGTTTCACGCCCTAAAAGATGTAAAATTACAACCATCTAGGGGATGAAAAATCATGGATGCAAAGATGAAACAGCCCTGCTTTTAATTACTGAATCGATGCTCTACTTCAACTGCTAACTCCTAAACCGTAGACAAAGAATAGACCTGACCATCAATTAGCAGTCGCGTAATGCCTTTAGCTTGTAGATGAGTACGAGCCTTATGGAGCATTTTACTATCTGGAACTTTAATCACGCGATCGCGTTTAGTAGAAAAACGCTTGGCAACGCGATGATTATCAAACACCGGCAGAGTTCTTTGCTGGGTTTCCAGGCTGGGAATTTGTCCCAAGTCACCAAAGTCCTTCAGAGGTCGCGTAATTAATTCTGAGGAACGGTCAATTACCAAATAGCAAGTTTTGGGCAAATTGGCTATCGACAGTGGTAAAACTTCAACTGATGCTTCACCTGGTCTTCGTTTTGTAACTAAAGGTCTTTGCTCATCTAGGTCATCATCATCAAAGTCTTCTTCCTCAAAGTCATCATCTTCTAAATCATCATCTTCTAAATCATCCAAATCCTCGGATTCGTCGAGCAAATCTTCGCCTAGCATGTGCGCGATGACCGCCGCTCCTGGATGTTCATTCTTTAGCGGTGGGATAGGAATGCTGACTATTTCCAGCGGCTTTGACTCTGGAGTTTCTAATTTCTCTGTGACTCGGAGTTTGGGTTTCTCCGTCGCCGAGGGGCGTCGCCGCACTCGTCTACTAGCAGCAATTGACTCTGCCGTTTCCTCTGAGTAAAGTTCCTGCTCTACACGAATTATCTTACGTGGTAGTGACTCAACCTTTGGCACTTCCAAGGGTTGGCTTTCGCTGGGTGGAACTTCTATCTCCGGCTCTGATTGACTTAGCAACGGTAACTGTTCGTAGCTTACCTGTGCCCTTCCTTCAGGAGTTCTCGCAGCCCGCTTTAAAGAGACTAAGTATTCATACTCATCTTCTGGCAAAGTGCTTTTGAGCAGGCGACTAATTGTCGAGTTACTCACACCATAGCGGTCTGCCAAAGTTGAGGTTGTTTCGGCAGTCTCTCGATACAACTTAAGAATTTCTTGCTTGTCAGAGTCTGTTAATTTTCTCACGGTAGATACCAAAAATCCTTACTAAGCTCGTTTCCGTCCGCTGGTACGCCGCGTTCGTCTTAGTGATGCGTCATATTCTAAGACAGCGCCCATGCCAAATAACACTCCACTAAACACCCAAAACACTTCTAATATCTCCCCACTTTGATAATTGGGGCCTTGGGCGTATTTAAACCACATATCTGCAATGTAGAGCGAAAAGGCCGCCGCTGCAATCATTCGCCAAGACTGGGAAACTCTTCCCCCCCAAAAGGCTAGTAGCAGGGTGGTAGCAATAATTAACAAAACCACATCGCTAACTACGTAAAACCAATTCAAAATAGCGACTAGCAGTTCTGAGGGTGTTTCCTGTTGCATAGAAATCCACCATGCTAACAAACTACCGAACACTGCAATTGCTAACACAATTAGCCACTGCCATTTTTCCAGATTGATTCGCCTGGAAGCCACAGCTAAAATCATGCCTGCGCCAAGTAATAGATAAGTCAGTACAAAAAATATATCGCCCACAGACACATCCGGTTCATCTTTTAAAACTATTTCGGTATAGCCGAAGATTATCCCCCCAACGAAATAGGAAAGCATACCTAGCCCAATTAAGAGCCAAACATTTCGCCCACTGACGATTTGTGGACTCAGCCAGTTCCTCAAGCATAAGATACTGGCACCCAAATAAGCTAAAGCTTCAAAAATATTTGTGCCAATCACATACCACTCGGCTCGGCTTTCTATGCCATCGGCTCCGGGAACTTTGGCACTAAACAACAAAAAGTATAGCAGTGCTAGTACGGCCCAGCCAATATTAGCTAAGACAATGTTCTGAGTGGTGAAAATGGATTTAGAAAGGAACGAATTCTCGTAAGAGTTATTCATAAGACTTGACTATGTAGATGCACTCTGGCAGTATTTTGAGTTAAAGGACTGTATATATAGCAGTGGCTCTGCCAAATAATACACAATCGGACACCAAAAGCAAGTGCCAGTGGCAGGAATTTTGTGAAAAAATTTCCATGCTACTGCCATAGTTTACCTAGTGGCGATTGATTTAGCCAGCTGAAAAACAGCGATCGCTCGGCTTCTGGCATATCTTCTAGCTTATAAATCACTTGTTTGGTAAAATTAGCATTGCCAAAATAGGCTTTTCCTAATCGATGCAGTTCTTGTAACAGGATAACTACATGATTTTCTTGCCAATCAGGTATTTTGGCTGTCGGCAAAGGATTAGTAGATACCAAATATTTAACCGCTTCTAGGGAAGATGCTTGGGGAAATTGTTTCTGCTTGAACACCTCCGCAATATCTTTTTCAAATAATGCAGCTTGTCTAGCACCTAAAAACTCTTCAATATCGATAGAAACACCTTGCAACAGCAAAATACTGGCTTGGATTAAAATCGCCGTTTTGCCATGACCACCTGTGTCACTATCCAGCTGCTCTAAACGGATTTTACCCCAAACACTAAAGCGTTCTGGTTCCTCTAGCAAAACACAGGCTTTACCTCGGTTATCCGTTAATTCTCTCCATAAGGCTCTAGCTTCTTCCTCTTGACTAGCTTTGAAGACACTAATCAAGCGAAAAGTCTGCCCTTGATAACTGAGGATCGGCACCTGCTGATCCTTTTTTGGGTGCTGAATGCTTGATATTTCAACATCCTGCCGTTTGAGAATAAACATGGCACTAGCAAATAACTCCTCACAGGGGCACTCTTAATATGGAATATATAATGGCATTTGGCAGCATCGCCAAGGCTGAAATTACCTAGCATACTGTGGAAATAAGCCTAGCGATCGCCAGATCCTTCCCGAAGGTAGCCGCCCAGAGGGCGTTAGCCCTAACAGGCAAATAACCCCTTGACAACTCAATATATCTAAACCAATACCCCATCTGTTTCGTTTTCGGTGTAGATTGACTAACTAGCGACTAGCATCTTAGCCTTGCTAGTGGTAAATCTGCAATTTTCGATTGCTTGTTGGTAGGTGAAGACGATATAATAGTGCAGGTGACTCCTTTGGGAGCCATTATTTTGTTTTGGGCGCGTAGCTCAGTGGATAGAGCAATTGCCTTCTAAGCAATCGGTCGCAGGTTCGAACCCTGCCGCGCTCGTTTTAACTTAATATGAACCCTTAAGCACTGTAAAGTGATATGATTATTTCCTCGATTGAGGGTTCGTTATTGCTGCATCATACCAAGAACAAAGGCGATATTGCAGCTACAAAAGCGATCGCCGATCTAACACTTAAAGGATACTTGATTCTCACACCAGTTGTTTGTGAGCATTTACCTTTTGATTTTGTTGCTTACAAAGACGATAAATTTTACAAAATACAAGCTAAATATGCGGGAGATAATAGAGTAGTCAATAACCAATGACGAAGATTCAACTCGTGGCTACATCTTTAGTAAGGATGTGAGTTTCTCAACAGTGAATATACTAAAGCGGTTGAAGTTGCTCTAAAAGTTTATTATCAAGATATTTTTGTTCTATAACATCCACCGAATTATCACACCATTTTGCAACTACAGCAGTAGGAACACCTTTTGCAATTTGCTCAGATATGAAAGTATCACGACACGAATATGGTGTGGTTTGACGTTTTACTAATGGGTCTACAATTTTATCCCAAGCTCGACGTGAAAAATTCCTGTAATGTATTGATACTCCTTCTGGTGATGGAAATATTAAAGATTCCGGCTCAAGATGTTTTGGTTTGATTTCTAAAATTAATTCTTGTAGTCGTTGGTTACAATTAAAAACACGCTTTTTATTGTTCTTAGAGCCATTAACCCTCACCCTTTCACCATTTCCCACCTGAACTAATGCGCCTTGAAAGCTAATTTGAGAACAATCAGGTGTAATATGCTTCCATTGCAGACCGATAGCTTCTGATGGTCGGCATCCTGTTAAAAACAAAAACTCCACAAATGGTGAGTAATAACTGTAGCCTATACCTTTAGATGGTTTGTGATTTTTAAAAGCCTGAATTATTTTTTCTTTCTCTTCTTCACTGAAGGCGTTAGGTTGTGAATTATCCTGCCACTTATGCTTGGGAAGCTCGTTGTACATTCCTTCAAAAGGATTAAAAGTTACTAAACCATATTTAATTCCCCATTTACAAGCTGCTGAAAGATACATGAGTACATCTTTGGCTTGTGAGGTAGTTGTTTGTTGCAACAATGCAAGTCTGATTTTTATACCCTCATCCAAATTTTGATATTGACAGCGTTTGATATGTTTTTCTAGTACAGCTAGTTTATCCAGTGTTCTAGGTTTTAAAGATTGGCGCTTGTAATCAATGTACCTATCCCATAGGTCTGAAATTGTTAATATTTTCTGCTGTTCACCAGGAGTAACTATAGATAAATGTCTCTGTGGCTTGTACTTAGCCAGTGTTTTATCGAACTCGCCAGATAGAATGTCTAACTCTATCTGATGTACTTTCTGTTCTGCTAGCTGACGATTTTCTGGTGTATCAGCTAAATTCAGCGATATATACCTTTTGTTACTAGCACAGACTTGCCTTGGTAGTCTCAGCCGTAATCTATCTTGGAAACATTCAACACCTACTGATCCCTTAGAGGCTTTCTGTGTAGTGTTCATGCTCTAAATTTTAGCTATGAAAATAATGTACTCTACAAAATCATAGCCAAATCATAGCCAAAAAACAAGCTGATCATAGTCAGAATAGCCATGAATGCAAGTAAGAGACTTAGCTTTTGAACATCTAAATCTCTTAAGAAGGCTGAAACCCTTGAATTTCGGTTGATTATTTCGTTAACGCAAAAAGCCCGTGACGAGGATTGAACTCGTGACCTCACCCTTACCAAGGGTGTGCTCTACCACTGAGCCACACGGGCAAAATATAACTTCGGTTTTTTAGTTGTAAGTTACAATGCTGGGAGCTTTGCTCTTAACTCAGTCATTATAACTTATAACTTCGTAAGTGGTGGGCCGGGCTGGATTTGAACCAGCGTAGGCGCTAGCCAACGGATTTACAGTCCGTCTCCATTAACCACTCGGACACCGACCCGATTTGTCTCACGATTTAAAATCTTAGCACCATGTTTTATAATTAGCAAGTGGTTAGAAAAAATAACTTGCAGGTAGAGATCGCAACAAAACTGCGTCTCTACCTTATGGATAAAAAATACTGGTTAAACGCTCATCTCCAGCATTCGTTGCATTGGTCGCAGTGCAGCAAGGCGAATATCCTCTGACATGGTAATTTCGGGAGTACGATTTTTCATTGCCCAGTAAAGCTTTTCTAGGGTGTTTAACCGCATAAACGGACATTCGTTACAAGCGCAGTTATTCATCGGTGGGGCAGGAATGAAGTGCTTGTCAGGAGCTAGTTTTTGCATTTGGTGAATGATTCCAGGCTCCGTAGCAACGATAAATTCTTTGGTAGGGCTGTTTTGACAATAGTTGAGTAAAGCGGCTGTGGAGCCAATAAAGCTGGCATGGCGCAATACACTACTTTCACATTCTGGGTGTGCGATCGCCTCTGCTTCTGGGTGGGCAATTTTTAACTGGACAATTTTCTTTTCCGAAAAGGTTTCATGGACAACACAGCTACCTTGCCACAGTACCAAATCTCGTCCAGTCTGTTCCATGACATACCGTCCCAAATTCCGATCTGGGGCAAAAATAATCGGCTGTTCCTTCGGTATCTGCTGTACAATTTTCACAGCGTTGGAACTAGTACAAATAATATCGCTCATCGCTTTAATATCAGCAGAGCAGTTGATGTAAGACACCACCAAATGATTAGGATGCGCTGCTTTAAAAGCTGCAAACGCCTCTGGTGGACAACTATCTGCTAAAGAGCAACCAGCATTCAAATCTGGTAAAAGTACTAATTTATCGGGATTAAGTATCTTTGCTGTCTCTGCCATGAAGTGAACACCAGCAAAGACGATCGCATCCGCATTGGTTTTTTCTGCGGCTTTCGCCAGTTGTAATGAATCCCCAATAAAGTCTGCAATATCCTGAATATCCGGCTCTTGATAATAATGTGCCAGGATAACTGCATTGAGTTCTTTTTTCAGACTTTCAATGGCGGCGAACAAATCTAGTGGTAGTTTACCCAGTTGGGTTTTTTCTCGTTGAGCTAGTGCAGTGGTAAACACAGTTAGGGGGTGCTTTAAATTGCAAATTTATGTCCTGTAAAATTAATTATAGTAGTTTTTACCAAAAATAGTGGACGGTTGATATTTTGGGGTTGTATCCAAATCGGGCTGAGTTTCATATCCTGGAGATAGACGGCAAGGAAAGTGGCATGACCAGTCAGAAAACTCAATCGATAACCCTCAAAATTGCTGTAATTGGAGATGTTCACGACCAATGGGAAGTGGAAGATGGTATTGCACTCAAGCATTTGGGTGTTGACTTAGCGCTGTTTGTGGGGGATTTTGGCAATGAATCGGTGGAAGTGGTCAGAGCGATCGCCTCTCTCGATATTCCCAAAGCAGCCGTGATGGGCAACCACGATGCTTGGTACACTGCCACCGAATGGGGACGTAAGAAGGCTCCTTATGACCGCTCTAAGGAAGACTGGGTACAGGAACAACTCGATTTATTAGGCCCGTCCCATGTTGGTTACGGTAAGCTGGATTTTCCCGCTTGGAATTTAACTGTAGTGGGGGGTCGTCCCTTTACCTGGGGTGGTCCAGAGTGGAAATTCGCGGAAATCTGTCAAGAACGTTACGGTGTGACGAGTTTGGAAGAATCTGCCGATCGCATCGTTAAAGCGGTGAAAAGCGCCGCTTACGAGACGATTATATTTTTGGGTCACAATGGGCCTAGTGGGTTAGGCGATCGCCCCGAAGACCCCTGTGGTAAAGACTGGCACCCAATTGGCGGCGACTTTGGCGATCCAGATTTTGGCGAGGCGATTTCTCAAGCCTTGACTGCTGGTAAAACGATTCCTCTGGTGACATTTGGTCACATGCACCGAGATTTACGCCATACCAAGAAGGTGCAGCGCAAGCCCATCTTTAGAAGTCCAGAGGGGACAATTTACTTGAATGCAGCCACTGTGCCCAGGATTGTAGAAAATGACAGCGAAAAGTTGCGTAATTTTTCCATTGTCACCCTAGAGGCGGGTGTGGTTTCGCAAGTTTCCCTAGTTTGGGTGGGCAATGACTTCCAGGTGGCTTCAGAGGAAATTTTGTACGAGCGATCGCGTAGTGTGTCGTAGACATTCGCATCCAGTAGTGCAATCTGCGTAGATGATACGATATAGTATTATCTGTCAGCTTTAGTGCTAACCAACAAAAGCGCCTGAATAGCGTCTGAAAGTAGGGTATGTACAAGCTAGACAGATTTACTGGAGAGGTGGCAGAGTGGTCGATTGCGTCCGACTTGAAATCGGATGAGGCTAAAACCTCCGGGAGTTCGAATCTCCCCCTCTCCGTTGAGGAATTAAAAATTGAAAATTAAAAATTAAAAATTGAGGAAGATGAGGTTAGGTGGAGCTTTTGGTGGAGATAATGATTGCACCAAGAATTTTTGTTAGTTCTTCGGCTTCGGTTTGGAGTTGACTAATTCTTTCTTGGGGTACTATTTCAGCAGCAATGAGCAATCTTAACCAATACCGAGTTTCACGGGATTCTTTTAGTGCAATCATGAGCTTGCTGATAAAATCTGCTTTGCTTTGAGCGGCTTGTGCTTCTTCTACATTAGCTCCTATCGATGTTCCTGACCTTAACAACTGTTGAGCAAGGGTTCGTGCTACTCCTGGTTTGTCATCTAAAAACTGGCACAATTTGATTATGCGAACTGAAAAAGTAAAAGTGCGATCGCAAATATCTTTTCTCATAGTTAGCGCTAAAAAAATCAAATATTTTTAAATAAATTTACGTTGTTAATATTTGCTTTTTTATTTATATTTTTCCTGGTTTATATTGATTTTAAAGATTAAATGATAATAGCAGAGTATTTTCAATTTCTTGTCTGATTTTTTGACTAGTATAGCAATCACTGTTCAAACAATCTATTAGCAATTTGTTTGTATAGTAATATTGTTGCAATAATTGATTTTTTTCTTTGTTAGGCTTCCAAGCATAATCAAAACCAAAATATTCAAGTATTACATTTCTAATATGCTTTACCCAATCCTGACTACTTCCTCTCCACCACTGTAAAAAGCTTGTTTGATATTGATCCGGGTCTGGTAGCTGTTGTTTTAGGGTTATGAGTACTCGATGTAGTTCAATATCAAATTGTTTAGCATACCCAATAATAATAGAAATACTACGATACAAGTCCAAAAATGTAGCAAGGTTAAAAGCACTTTTATCGGCATCTTCACAAGTAAAAGTAAGAGCATAAGCGATAGCAAGAAAGTAATCAAAAGTACATTTATTTACTTTAGTTGAGATTTTAGAAAACCCAAGTAAATTTGCAAGTTCGAGGTTGAGTTTAGGAATAAGAACTGGTTTTCGTTCTTGGCTATAAGCAAAAATAATGCCTGTATTGAAGTCAGCAGATTGAACAAGAGATATAGACTCAAAAGTGACATTAAAACTAATTTGTCCCGTAAATAGATGAAATAAGCCAAAATAAAAGGCTCTGACAGCTACTGACTTGTAGTGGGTTTCTATTGAATTTGATTTTTGGTTAATAAATGCTACAAGTAACTGTAATTGTGGATTTCTAATATATAATTCATCAATTTTTTGCTTCATCAACCTTATTAATTCATCTGCTTTCCGCATCATCTCTATAGTTAGCAAAAATACCTCACGCCAGCGTTTATCTGTGATATGCTCCACTAAACTTTCCCAGGCACAATTAGCAACTATTTCTCTGGCAGTAAAATACTCCTGAAAAGTTAAGTGAGAAAATGAATAAATTCCCTTTGCCCTTTCTACTAATAGCCCGTGTTGCGCTTCAATAGATTTCAAAACACCTTCGCTGTCTAACCTCAGAACTTCTTTGTCGGTATCAGCATCACGTAAGTTACAAATGAACTCAGCAATGTATACTTCAACTGTTTTTTGCTTAAAGAAATAATCCTTCTGCTCAAAAGAGATCAGAGCAATTTGGCTCAATAAGTCTTCTTTGCGATGCAAAGATAAGTTTTTATACACCTGATCTCGCTCAATATTGCGTTTGGCATCCCATTTCTTCAGCAACACATCCAACCCCTCTTTATAAAGTTCAGAACGATTTATCGGGAAATCATTGCTTTCCCCAAATACCAGACATAGTAGGGTAAGTAATAAAGGATTTGTTGCTAGTTCTTGAATTGGCTTGTTTCTCTTGAGTTTTTGGATAAAGCGTTCACCTTTTATTTGGTCAATGAACTGAAACCAATTTTGTGCAAAGATAGCGATTTGTTCTTTATCAAAATCTGCCACTTCTACTTCGGTAAAACTTTCAAAAGTGTATTCTTTGGCAGCAATACGACAGGTGATAACAAATTGATTGTTGTGAAACTGGTCGGACAACTCTCGAATTTGCCGTAAAACTCGTTTCGTGTCTTCTTCTCGAACTTCATCCAAACCATCCAATAACACTAATGCTCTACCTTGTCTCAACAGTTGTTCTGTTTTCAACCTGGTATCTGTCACTCCATAGCTAGACAGTTGTTGAGCAATATATTCCAAAATATCTGGTTGTTTGAGTACCTCTGCAAAATCTTTGAGGGTAATAAACAAGGGAAGTTGGCTTTCCTGAAAATGCCCTTCGATACATTGCATCGCCAGATACTTCAAAAAGGTAGTCTTACCTGCACCTGGTTTACCCAATACCATTAGCTTGCTATGACGTTGTACTGCTTCCAAGCCTGGCACACGCTTCTCTTTTACTCGCCTGAGTCCGAACCGATCAAAGTTATCAGAATCATAGTTTTGCAGTAGTTCTGCCATTTTAGATCGTCTGCGCCCTGTAATTTCCTCAAGAATATTGACATTAGTATAAATACCTTGTTTGCCAGTCAACTTTATAGGTTGACGCATATCCAGCACCCGCATGGTTCCGCATTTTTGTTTGATGTATGGTTTGACTTGTTTGCGGATTTCTTGCACTAAGATATCAATAGAATCATCTATGTCATCTGTAGTTAAATGACTAGAGGGTTGTTGCTGTGAGTATCTTTTGCTCAGATACTCCCGTAAGCGGCTTTCTTTAACAGGGCCATTACCAGTGATGCAAAATTTTTTGTAAATACCTGTGAGGCAAGTGCTGAGGTTACTTTCAGAAATGTTTAATTCTTGAACTACGTGGACTCGACTCTTGCTACGACTGAATATTTTTAGAAAAACTTCTTTCTCTCGGTGCGACAATTCACTGTATTGCTCCAGTTGCTTAAGAAAGTCCTCTGGTATAGACATTGACCACTCCCACAATTACTTATAAGCCAGTGTAGCCAAAGTTTTTATCAAAATGTGGAGTTAAATCAGTGTAAGTCAAGCTAAGTCAAGACAAGTCAGATAAATAACTCCAAAAGAAAATTGCGACATTGAACTCAGTTAAGCTACTGAGTTCAATGTCCCAATGCTAGAAACACTAATCCCTCTGGTTGTAAATAAGTCTGTTGAAGTTGTTGTTGGAATACTGCTGGAGAAGTTTTGTAAATGGGTACTGAGCGATGCCAATATCAAAAGTGTCAACCATTTTCTGAAAATGCAAATTCTTGTACTTTATCTTGATTGGGTTTTACGAAAAACATCACTAAAATCTCTGTCAGAGGAATCACAAGAGAAGGATTAAGAAACAGGTGGGTAGTAGAGATAATAAAGCGATCGCACCCACAAACCAAAGGCGATCGCCTCTCCCCCTACTGCCATCGTGCTACCATTACCAATAAATTCTTTTGGGAGTTCAATCAATGGCTACCCTTCATGCACTAAATGTACCTGATGAGTTATACGAACAACTGCAAGAGTTAGCTAAAGCTGAAAATAGCTCAGTTGATGCTCAAGTTATTACAATATTGCAGAACGCCTTGCAGAAGACAAAAATACATTTAACTGAGGACGAAAGACGAAAAAATGTCCCAAAACTCTTAGAGGAAATCCGCCTTCGCCGTGAGAGTCGCCAGACTGATGTGGAATGGCCTGATAGTACTGCGTTAATCCGAGAAGACCGAGACAGATGACTATCCCTCTCAGGTGTGTTGTAGACGCAAGTGTAGCTATTAAGCAATTTATACCAGACGATCCACTAACTCCGAAAGTTAATCAACTGTTTGCTCATCTTGCCAATCCCCAAACTGCAATCTTTGTCCCAGACCTGTTTTACATTGAGTGTGGCAACATCATTTGGAAGTATGTCCACGCCAGACTTTATGCTGTTGCTGATGTGCCAGCAGATTTAGCAACTCTCAAAAGCTTTCCTTTGCGTGTTGTCTCAACGGCTGATTTGATGGCGGATGCAGTTGTGATCGCATTAAATTATGGAATCTCCGCCTACGATGGCTCTTATGTCGCACTTTCACAGCAGGTAGGTGCTACTTTGCTGACTCTCGACGGTAAGCTGGTGAAGGCAATAGCCGCTTCGTCTTACAATGTTTGCTCGTTTAATGACTTCGAGGTTCCGCCGTTGGAGTCAATGTAGAAGCGATCGCCGATCGCCTTTCCTCACCATATACCATATATTTAACCCCAAAGCATTGGATGAGGCTAAACAAATCGATACAAACTCAGAACTGGGGAAATTGAATTTTTCTCACCGACTTACTTAGTTGCAATAAAATTAGTTTGTACAGGCAATAAACCTGCTGTTTTTTTTATATTCAATTGTCAAAAATGCCTTTTACTTATAACCGCACGGTTCGCTTTCAAGATACTGATGCTGCTAGCGTAGTTTATTTTACTAACATTTTGGGTATTTGCCATGAAGCTTATGAAGAATCTTTAGAAGCATCAAGTATTAATCTCAAAGATTTTTTTACTAATCCATCCGTGGCACTTCCCATTGTTCATGCTAGTGTTGATTTTTTGCGTCCTATGTTTGTAGGGGACAAGTTACTGATTAGTTTAATACCTCAAAAACTAGGTGTTGATAAGTTTGAAATTACTTACGAAATTACGGTGGCTGAGGTGGTAGTTGCTAAGGCTATCAGTAGGCATGTTTGTATTGATGTGAGTAGTAGAAGTAAGCAGGAATTACCTGAAGAGATAGCCCAATGGTTGGAAACGAACCGCAGAGACGCTGAGGGCGCGGAGAGAAGAAAGTCGAGAGAGATTATGTGATGGAATTTTGGAGGAATTCTGTGGCTATTTGCTGTAACTGTTGGCGGTTAATTTTACCTTGAGAGTTACGAGGTAAGTTTTGCTGGGGAATCCAATATTTAGGGATTTTAAATTTGCTGAGTTTGTCTTTGAGTAGGGTTTGGATGTTTAAGGCAGAAGTATTTGATTGTTTGGGAATGTAAATCGCTGTTAATACTTGTCCCCAATGTTTATCTGGGATACCGATGACACAAATATCAGCAACCATTTGAGTTGCTTGTATTGCGGATTCAATCTCTACTGGGTAAAGATTTTCGCCACCTGTAATAATTTTGTCGCTGTTACGTCCGACAATATTTAAATGACCTTGGTCGTCTAAAAAACCTAAATCATCTACTTGGAAAATATCGTGATTTTCTCTGGTTATCGGATAATAACCAAGGGCTATAGATTGAGCATGAATAGTGATATTTCCTATTTGATTTGAATTTAAAATTTCGCCTTGTTGATTGCGAATAGTTACTTTTGCATGGGGAAGAGTTTGACCACTGCTCATTTTACCGCTCAGAAAATCATCTGGTTTGAGGGTAGCAATTTGAGAGGCGGTTTCTGTCATGCCATAGGTAGGTGCTAACCGGATGCGATGAAATCTGGCTTTTTCTAGTAGCTCGTTCCATGCTGGCGCACCTCCCAAAAGTACAGTGTTAAATTGGGATAGCCATTCAGTTAATTCTGGATTTTGCAAGAGGCGTTGTAACTGTGTTGGTACTAAAGATATGAAAAATTCTGATTGTTTAATATTTAATATTTGACTGGATTCTACGGCTTTAAATGGTTGAATAGCTAGTTTACCTGCGGTAATGAAAGAGCGCAGAAATTGCATTAAACCACTAACGTGATATAACGGCAACATACAAAATGAATTGACTTGCTTGAGTTGAAAGTATTCTGTAAATCCTTGTACTGATGCTATAAGAGTTTCCCAAGTGTGGATGGCAAATTTAATCTGCCCCGATGAACCACCTGTGGGAATCATAATCATTGGGCATGGGGCATAGGGCATGGGGTATTGGTAATTATTCCCATTCCCTATTCCCCATTCCCTATTGCACATTCCCAAAATAATGTCTGGCTGTACTAAATCAAAGACTTGTTGCCATTCTTGTGTTCCCCAGTCGGGATTACAAAGAAAAACTGGACAATTAGCTGCACAAGCGGCAATAAAACCTGCTAGAAACCGTACTGGTTCGCGTTCCGCTAAAATAATTTTTGGTGGTGTTCCGCACGCTGATAATTGTGTTATTTCTAAATATAACTCTTGAGCTATTTGATTCAATTGACGACTATTGTAACCGATAAGCCAATCATCCTGAGTTAGGTTATTAAGACAGTCTAAAGGTCGTTCCATAAACTTTGAAGCCAGGTTTCTTCTTGTTCAAAAAAATGGTCGATACCAAAACCAATTGCCCTGTTGTTTCGGGATAATTCTGCTGCTAGCTGGAATGCTGCAAGTCTTGCGATCGCCGTTTCAAATACTGACGAAAATACAGCATCAATTTCATGCTGGTGACAAAACTTTCTCAGACGAGATGGCGATCCAACTATCCCAGGCTTTATGACAAAAATCCCTCGCCAACCTTGTTGATGACAGGCGGCGAGTTGCCCAAGTGTGGCGACAGATTCATCTAAAGCGATCGCAGTTTTATAACTCATACTCAATTCCAACATCCCCTGAAATTGCTCAACAGGTAGCGGTTGTTCGATAAATTCAATTTCTAGGAGTATTTCTCCATTTGCCTTGAGATTGTCGCAAGTCCACAGCCATAAGTTAGCTTCTTCATAGCTGAGTCCACCATTAGCATCTAATCGCAGTTTGGTAGAGGCTGGTAAAGCGTGTATTAGTGATTCAAAAATTTCTAGTTCATCAGCGATCGCATACACACCAATTTTCCACTTAAATGTACGGTATCCTTGCTGCCACAGCGTTTTCCATTGATTCAAAGCCGCTTCACCAGCTGGTAATAAGGCACTGTAGAGGAGTGAAGAGTTAGGAGTACAGACGCGATTAATCGCGTCTGTACAAGAGTTAGGAGTTATAAAATTATCTCCTCCATCTCCCTCATCTCCCTTATCTCCCCCATCTCCCTCATCTCCCCGACTCCCTACTCCCCACTCCCCACTCCCCATCTCCCACGCTGACTCAAAGCCAAATTGACAAGCAGGTAACTCATCTGGAATTGAGAAAATGGTTTCATCTGTGATTTCTTCTGGGAGTTGGCGACAAAAATCTAAGGCTTGTTCTAGGGTTTCGGAACCGAACCAGCTAATGGGGGCGATTTCTCCCCAGCCGAGTTTACCTGATTCATCGGTAAGGCGGAGGATAATACCTTCACGAATATCCCAATTACCATGATTGGTGGTAAGCGATCGCAAAAATCTTCGCTGATATGGACGAAATTTAAATTGATAACGCATCAATTAGTAATTGCTAAAGCATAAATCCCAGTCCGAACAGCAAGCAAGCCCAGAAATGCACAGCTACGGCGATGAATTTACAGTTACTAACTCTGTCGGGGTGGTTGTGATTTTCTTGAACATGGCGGCATAATTTAATAGCAAAGGGTAAACTTACCCAACTTAATAACGTCCAAGCTGGAGAAATCCCCAATAGCACAAACAGCAAGGTGAGAGGATAAATACTACCAGTAAACCAAACTAGGAGTTGGGCCCCTTTTTGGGTTCCGAGACGGACGATAGGCGATCGCTTGCCTGCGGCTATGTCATCCTTAATTTGGTGAAAGTGTGAGCAAAACAAAATTAAGGTTGTGGCAATCCCAACAATGACTGAGGCTGCTAAACTTGTCATTGACCAAGTTTGGGTTTGGCTATAATATGCTGCCTCCACTGCTAAGGGACCAAAGGCAAAAAAGCAAATAATCTCGCCTAAACCCTGATATCCTAAGCGAAAGGGAGGGCCTTGGTACGTGTAGCCTAAACCGCAGCACAGCAGTATTATACCGATCACAGTTAGGTCATGTTGCCAAAAGGCGATCGCTAGTATGCCCAGCAACCCCAAACCTAAACACAAATTTCCTATCCAAAATATCAATGGCTTATTGCCTGTTAAGTTCACCAGAGAATGGTGCTTATTTTTATCGATACCTGTTTCGAAATCAAAGACATCATTACTGATATTTTCCCAGGCAAGAATTAAAATTGCGGCAGCTACAAAAGTAGAAAATACTGCTCCATTGAATATTTTAGTTTCTGCAAATGCTATTGCTGTTCCTACCCAAATGGGCATAATGGCAACGCTGTACATTGGCGGTTTTATCGCTGCCATCCATAACTTAGTGTTGGGATATAAAATTTGCTTGGTAGTCATCAGTTGTGATTAATTAAATTACTGGAATATTACTCACACTTGAGATTTTATGATTTCAAGAGACGTTAGATATGGGTGATATATAAACAAGTGTCACTTTTACTATGGCTTCTTAACCTTGTGTTGTTAACACTCACCCTCACGTTGCAGTCTCAGGCTGAAACTGTCTTATCATAGTCTGAGAACACCACAAATAAGGCAAACCCTACGCTGGTGAAATAGCAACTTAATATGTTACCTGTAAAAATACGACCACGATTAATTACACTTTAGGAAGTTAACTTAAAAAAAATTTACTATCGTTAAATCCATGACAGTTTCACCATGTCGTAGCAACTTCTTTGTAGAGCACAAAGATTTATATCAATTTCTGGTAGCGGTGCAAGAAAAGTGCGTCAAAAATAATTGCAGACAAATTGTCAGTGTCTCCCAAGAAATTGATTTAGTTGACCCTTTACTTGTATTAGATAAACTTACACAAGCAAATGAAATAAATTTTTACTTTGAAGACAGAGGCAAAGGAGAAGCGATCGCGGCAATTAATGCTGTAGCAAAATTACAGATTGATGGCTCAGACCGTTTTAATCAAGCAGAATATTTTATCAAATCTTGTCTAAAAGATATAATTAATTTTGGTAACGCAAACCAACCTTTTTCTGGTCCTCACTTTTTTTGTTATTTCAGCTTTTTTGATAAAAACGCCCAAGTAGATTATCCATTTCCATCTGCTACCATTTTTCTTCCACGTTGGCAAGTAGCCGTAAAAAATCAGCGTTGCATATTAGTAACAAATATAATTATCAATCCAAATGTAAATATTGCAAGATTGTTGGAGAATGTGCAAAATAAAATTGAATTTATCCAATCTTTAGAAAATTACTCTGCTAATATTGATTATTTTCCTAAAAACTTATATAGAAAATCTATCACTAACTCTGCCCAATTTAAACGTTCAGTAGTATCGGTTTTGGAAAAAATTCAGTCTAGCCATTTAAGTAAGATTGTCCTAGCAGATATATTAGATGTAAAATCAAGCAACCACTTTGACCTAGTTAAATCATTAAATAATCTCAGACAAAATCATCCTAATTGTTATATTTTTTCTACAAGTAATGGCAAAGGACAAAATTTTATTGGTGCAAGTCCAGAAAGATTAATTAGTATTAATAATCAACAGTTAATCACTGATGCTTTAGCTGGTTCTGCACCACGAGGTAAAACCCCTGCTGAAGATGCAGCTAATGCCAATCGCTTACTAAATAGTGAAAAAGAAAAGCATGAACATTCCCTAGTGCTTGATTTCATTACACAACGACTATGCCAACTAGGTTTATTACCGCAAATATTAGCACCCCGATTACGACAATTATCGAATATCCAGCATTTATGGACACCAATCAGTGCTATGGTTCCCGCTGACATACACCCATTAAAGATTGTTGGACAATTGCATCCTACGCCAGCCGTTGCGGGTGCAGCACAAGATGTAGCTTGTGCCGAAATTCGTCGTTATGAAAACTTTGAAAGAGGTTTGTATGCTGCACCTCTAGGTTGGATAGATTCTCAGGGTAACTGTGAGTTTATTGTGGGAATTCGTTCAGCATTGATTGATGGCGATCGCGCGAGATTGTATGCTGGTGCTGGTATCGTGGCTGGCTCCGATCCTGAGAAAGAGTTTGCAGAAGTGCAGCTTAAACTTCAAGCTTTACTTAAAGCCTTAGTTTAAAGTTAATTACTAATCTTGTATGCCAGCTAAAGATATTTACCACCTATGTGAGTTGATTTTAATTATGCTTCCGAGTTGTAGGCTTCATTCAGTTTGGTGGCTGACTGTTCTAATAAACGTTGTTCATAAGCATTTCTTGGTAACACCAGTTGGCGCTCAATACCTTGGGAGCTAATGATACATGGAAGTCCAAGAACAACTTCACTGCCAACTCCATAGTTAGAATCTGCTCTGGCCGATACTGGAAATATCTGCTTTTCATCTCGCAGGATGGTATCAACTAACTGACAAACTACTATTGATATGCCATAGCTAGTATTTCCTTTACGTTCAGAAATGTTATAACCTCGCTTACGGGTTAACTCTGCGTACTCTTCCTGAATTTGTTCCAGCGTTGCTCCTTGTGGTATGGGAAATTCAGCTAACGGAATTCCCCCAATAAATGCACTAGACCAAACGACAAATTCACTGTCTCCATGCTCTCCAATCACATAAACATGAACGTCTTGTTTAGCAACATTCAGTCGATTACCAAGTTGATATCTCAGTCTAGCAGTATCAAGAACGGTTCCCGAACCGAAAATTAGGTTTTCTGCTCTATTGGAACTGGCGATCGCAATCCGTGTTAGTACATCCACTGGATTGCTAACAATAAGTATGATTGAATTCGGTGCAACTCGATCCAATTCTTTTATTGTTGAACGCATGATCTGTGCATTGTCGCTCAACGTATCTAATCGGGTCTGTCCAAGTTTCTGCTGCACCCCAACAGTCACGACAATAATATCAGAATCCGCTAAATCTTCATACTGATTTGATGGTATAATCTCCATGTCTTTAAGTAGGGGAATGGTGTCTTCAATATCCCATGCTTGCCCCTCAGCTTTTGATAAAGTTCGATCAAAAAGGACGACTGTTACACATTTACCAAGTAGCACTAAAGCATTTGCTACATCTGCACCCACATTACCCGCACCAATAATACCGACCTTGGATATTTTGCTACTCATGCCAAATCTATTTTTTTGTAACTGGCTTGATAGGTTAATGTTAACTCCAGAACTAACTCTTTCGAGTCAAGATTCTTGAAGCGATCGCTTCATCTCAAAGATTTAATATGTTGACACAAGGCAGAATTAATAAGTGTTTCGTGTTCAACACCCTGGAATTGAAACCAAGCTATGATTCTGGATCAATCTGAATTAAGTTCTGTGCTTGATTTCCTGGCAATCTCAACATTGTCTTCTCGAAAAACTCATCGTTTAATAATGGAATATTTAGAATAATCAACGTCGTCATCTGACATCGATTCCAATGCTTCCCAATTAGGATGTGAAATATTGTTTAAATCGTTGGTGCTCATTATGTTTTAGTTTCAGTATCGTAGATGCTTTATGAAAATCGAAGTGGTAAAAGCTACTCAACAACAGAAGTCAGTGCTGTATAATTTAATGGAACTATACCAGTATGACCTGAGTGAAATAGAAGCTAAAGATGTAGATACCTGCGGCTTGTTTGGTTATCGATATCTTGATTACTATTGGACAGAACCTGAGCGACACCCATTTCTGATTAAAGTTGATGAAAAACTGGCAGGGTTTGTACTTGTTAATCAGCACACCTACCTTCATCAAGATAACCATGCTATGTCTATTGCCGAGTTCTTTATTCTCAAGAAGTATCGAAGTAAAGGTATTGGTGAACAGGTAGCTACTCACATTTTCAACCAGTTTCCCGGCAGTTGGGAAGTACGGCAGACTGCTTTAAACTTAGGCGCACAAGCTTTTTGGAGCAAGGTAATTAGTCAATACACTAATGGAGCCTTTGACGAGGTTTTTTTTAATGATCACCGATGGCATGGCCCAATTAAAACTTTTGACAACTCAAATAAACTATTAACATAAAAAATACACCTATTTACCCGGTGTATTTTTAGCGTTACTAAAGTCCATAATTGGGAGAATCTTTTACACTAAATCCTGATGAGTAAAAGCTTTAGCATTCGCCCCAGTGTAAGTAGCTACAATATGACCATCGCCAGTCATTTGATATTTGTATGTCACCAATCCTTCTAAGCCAACAGGACCGCGGGGTGGCATTTGTTGAGTGCTAACTCCAACTTCTGCACCGAAACCATAGCGGAAGCCATCAGAAAAACGGGTGGAACAGTTGTGAAATATATTGGCTGAATTCACAAGTCCAAAGAAACTTTCTATAGCCGCAGAATCTTCAGAGATAATCGCATCAGTATGCCGGGAACCATATTCGTTAATATGAGCGATCGCATCTTCTATAGAGTCTACAATCTTTATCGACAAAATAAAATCGTTATATTCAGTTTCCCAATCGATTTCTGTTGCAGTTTTTATATTAGGTAAAATTTCCAAGGTGTGTTTATCACCTCTTAATTCCACATGGCGTTCTTGCAAAGCCTCAGCAACTTTCGGTAAAAATTCTGTAGCAATTGATTGGTGAACTAGCAAAGTTTCAATTGCATTACAAACAGCAGCATATTGCGCTTTTGCATCGACGGTAATCGGAACTGCTTTAGAAATATCGGCGGCTTTATCTATATAAAGATGACAAATTCCGTCGGCGTGACCTAGTACCGGAATACGAGTATTTTCCTGTACAAATCTGACAAAGGAATAAGAACCTCTAGGAATAATTAAATCTACATATTTATCTAACCTCAAAAGTTCTAGAGTTTCTTCTCTAGTTGTCAGCAACTGCACTGCATCTGGATTAACAGCAGTTTGCGATAATCCTTGCTTAATTGCCTTAACTATCGCTTCACAAGAACGCACCGCTTCCTTTCCACATTTGAGGATTACACCATTTCCCGATTTGATAGCCAAAGAAACAATTTGAATCGCCGCTTCTGGACGGGCTTCAAAAATAATCCCCAAAACGCCTAAAGGACAAGTAATCCGCTTGAGAACTAAGCCAGTGTCAAGTTCGCGGTGAATCTGGACTTTACCAATTGGATCGGCTAGCTTACCAACATCTCGTACCCCAATGATCGCATCTCTTAATTGATGTTCATCCAACTGCAAGCGCTTATAAAGTGGTTGGGGAATTCCGACCGCAGTTGCAGCTTTACAATCAGCAATATTTGCTTGTAAAATGTCATCTCTTGCTGATTCTAAAGCTTGAGCGATCGCAACAAGTGCCTGATTTTTTGCCTCAGTGGAGAGAATTGCTAGTTTACTTGCAGCTTGGCGGGTTTGTCCGGCGATCGCAATTAGGGGAGAAGCTATATCAAAAATAGTCATAGTACAAATCTTTACCTTTTCCTCATCTTATCAATCTCAGGTTATGTTTATCATTGTCTTCCTCCAATCGGGTGAACCATTTGGGTAATCAATAATTACTCTGATTGGGTGAAGCAAGACTGGGTTGAAAACATTTATTCTCTAAATATCAAACACGGACAAAGAGGTAATAAGTTTACCGCAGCAAAAATATTATAAGTATTATTACAGTTTTTATTTGAAAATCTTAAACATGATTTATGCGTTCCCCAGGCTAGAGAGACATAGTAATATATGTTTCTCTAGTCTTTTACTTAAGTAGATATTTTATACTGTCATTAATTAAATTTTTACGAAATCGCAGTGACGATCGCTGGATCTATTGAGTATTGATAGATCAAATACCACTCCTTTAGTAGGGAGATCCTATGTCATTGCAATCTGCATTAGATGCTTTAAACCAAAAACGTTATCAAGAAGCGGTTGAATTACTCGAACAATTCTGCCGCGATTGCGCTGAACACAATTCCTCAGATTATCTTTCAGCACAGATGTGGCTAATGAAAGCCTATCAAGCCACAGGCGAAACCGAAAAAGCCAAGGCCTTGTGTCAAAAGTTAATCATGAGTGAAAATCCACAGACTCGCAGTTGGGCAGAACAAGCTAGTCAATCCTTCCGCCAAACGCCACATAAAGCTAGCCAAAAAGCTGGTCGTGCCGTTACCACTGGGATGAAATTAGCAATGGGGGGAGTGGGTGGTAGTTTGGCGTTAGCTTCTGGTGTCACCATGACCTTGCTGTTTGGCATGGTGCTGGCTTTAGGTTTGAGCATAGTATTTATTTTGGGTAACGATAATCCACTCCAAGGATTAGCGATCGCTATTGGTATTACCCTAGTTTTTAATATCGCCGCCTTTTTCATATCTCCATTCATCATGGACTTAACTCAAGGCTGGCTTTACCAAACTCGCTGGGTAGAGTTGGCAGAAGTAGAAACCCTCAGTCCAGAGACAGCTAAAGTTATTCGCCAAGTCTGTGAGCAGAAAAAGCTGAAAATGCCCCGCTTGGGAATTATTAACGACCAAAACCCCACGGCTTTTACTTATGGCTCATTACCGAATAGTGCCCGTTTAGTCGTCAGTCAGGGACTTTTCACATACCTGGATGACGATGAAATTGCTACCGTCTACGCTCACGAATTGGGGCACATCGTCCACTGGGACTTTGCAGTGATGACAGTAGCTTCTACCTTAGTGCAAATTTGTTACTTGATTTACAGTACAGCCAGAAGATTTGGGCGTGGCGGTGGCGATAGCAAAATTAAAGATGCGATGCAAACTGCTGCCCTAGTTGCTTACGTGTTTTATGTCGTTGGTACTTATCTAGTGCTGTACCTCTCCCGCACACGAGAATACTTTGCTGACCACTTTGCAGCCGAAAGTACGGGTAATCCCAATGGCTTATCCCGCGCTTTAGTAAAGATTGCTTATGGGATATTAGAAGAAGGTTCGCGGACACAAGAACCCAGCCGTTTAATTGAAGGAACTCGCGCCTTGGGTATCTATGACCATAAAGCCGCCGCTTCCACAGGAACCGCCTACCGGATTGCATCCGATACTCAAAAAGTTGGTCGCGTCTTTCTGTGGGATATGTTTAACCCTTGGGGCTGGTGGATGGAGTTAAATTCCACTCACCCATTGACAGGCAAACGAGTTCGTGCATTAAGCAACTATGCCGAACAATTGGGTTTACCGACTGAGTTTGATATGGGGCGAGTTATTGGAGAAGGTAAAAGTCTTAATAAAAGTAGGCTTTACGGCAACTTCTTTTTAGATGTTGTATTGTACGGCGCTGAAACAATTGGTTTCTTCGTTGGCTTGGTAATGGGTGTGATTCTGTGGTCAAGTTCCCCAAACACAGGTTTAGTATTGGGTGCGCCACTAATTGGCTTGGGGATCGGAATTCTCGTCAAAGCCTTGGTGATGTTCCCCGACTACAAGCAAGCACCAGAAACCGATATTCTCACCCTGATGTCAGACCCCTATGCCAGTCCGTTGCGTGGACAACCGGCAAAACTTGAAGGTCAACTCATTGGTCGTGGTGACGCTGGTTATAAATTTGGTTCCGATTTAAAAATTCAAGATCGTAGCGGAATGCTTTATATGCATTACGCCTCACGCTTTGGCCCTATCGGCAATTTTCTGTTTGGGATGAAGCGAGTCCAAAGCTTGATTGGCGAACAAGTTGGGGCTGTGGGTTGGTTCCGTCGAGGTGTTGCGCCTTGGATGGATCTAATTCAACTCCAGAGTAAAAATGGCACCATTGTCAACAGTTACCATCGCTTCTGGTCATTCATCCTTAGCGGTGGATCGATTATCCTGGGAGTGGTCTTGACTATGTTTTTGAGCCGCAGCTAGCTGAGTTTCTAGCCTGCTGTCAAAGCATTTCTCAGTCCATCCAAGCTTTAATTTGTCAGGAGGTAGTTAGTAGCTGCCTCTTTTTTTATTAATGCAACTTTTGAACGAGGCAGGACAATACAGTTTGATTAAGGATTTTGGTTTTGTACAGAGATGTGTGTACACTGTAAGCCCAGAAGGAGAGAGGCTGTGAATTTTTTGCCTTCCCTGCTTGGGGGTTAGGTCATTTGTTACTTTGGCGTTCGCATTTGTTACTTTGGCGTTCGCATTTGTTATTTTGGCGTTCGCATTTGTTATTTTGGCGTTCGCAGGTTTTACGGGAGCTTACTTATGCGTTAAACTTGTTTGCTGCTTTTGGTGAGGTTCGCAACCACTGTCACCAACTCTTCTGGCTCAATTGGCTTGGATAAATGAACTTGGAATCCAGCTTGCAGAGCGAGCCTGTGTTCTTCATCTCTAGCAAATGCCTACAGGCGAGGTAATCTATCTTCCCAATCCCCAGTCTCTTTAAATCTGAAAAAAATTGGTTTTAGGGGGATGATGAACGTGATATTTGGTATGGGGTGGGCATGATAAATAGATTATGCACACAACCCTGAGAGAATTCTGATGATAAATGCGATCGCTAGTAGATTTCGTCAACTTCTGGCTGGGAGAAAAAACCCGATTGGCAGATATGACCCGAAAAACAAAACCAAGCGTTCCTTAGCACTGTATACCTGCATAGGATTAATAGGTGGAATTCTGGCATTGTTGTTAATAGCGTCCCCAGGAGTGGCCCAAAAACCACAACTCCAACAACCGTTATTAGTAGCTACACGAGTTATACCGCCTTTTGTGCTATCAAACAAAGGTGAGTTATCAGGATTCAGTATCGACCTCTGGCGCAACATCGCTAACCAAATAGGTGTACAGTCTAAATTTATTGAATATTCCACTGTGCCGCAATTGCTTTCGGCTATTAAGGACAGCAAAGCCAACTTGGGGATTTCAGCCATCTCAATTACAGCTGAACGCGAGCAGAATTTTGATTTCTCATTACCCATTTTTGCTGGGGGGCTGCAAATTATGGTGAGAAACCCAGAGAACAACAACAGTGCCTTCCCAAATATTTTGCAATTGTTTTTCTCCGCTACCCTATTGCAGGTAATAGGCGTTGCCCTGGTACTAATTGTAGTAGCAGCCCACATTATTTGGTTATCTGAGCGTCATCACAAAGATGGGATGATTCCCAAATCATATTTTCCTGGCATTTTCAAAGCCTGTTGGTGGGCAGCTGCCACCTTAGCAACCCAAGCTGACGAAATGCCCAAAGGAGTAATGGGACGCCTAGTAGGTATTATCTGGATGTTCATCGGAGTACTTTTTGCCGCCTACTTTACAGCCAGTGCGACTACCTCATTGACAGTGCAACAGCTTCAGGGCGATATCAGGAGCATAGACGATTTACCCGGCAAGGTAGTAGCCACAACTGCGGGTAGCACAGCCGCCACATACCTGCGAGAACATAAGATTTCAGTTTTAGAAGTTACTAAGATTGAGCAAGCTTACAATGCTCTGCAAACAAAAAAAGCTGATGCCGTAGTGTTTGATGCGCCTGTACTCCTCTTCTATGCTGCCAATGAAGGCAAAGGGAAAGTACAGATTGTTGGCAGTATCTTGCGTGAAGAAAGCTACGGCATTATCCTGCCCAATAACAGTCCCTACCGCAAACCAATTAATCAGGCTTTACTGAGTCTTAAAGAAAATGGCACTTATCAATCGCTATATGATAAGTGGTTTGATGCTGAAAAATCCTGAAGAAGGGAGTGGAGAGAAATCAATTCAAAATTTAAAATTGTACCCTTACAGGGAAGCAAGCTAGCAAGAGCGTCTCGTAGAGAAGAAAAAGACTAGGGGAGATGAGGGGACAAGGGGACAAGGGGATAAACAATGCCCAATGCCCAATGCCCAATGCCCAATGCCCAATGCCCAATGCCCAATGCCC
>NZ_JABXKL010000089.1 GCF_017114995.1 Nostoc sp. NMS9
CTCCTCAATGTGATTCAGTATGTCACTCATATTTTCGTGTTAAAAAACTTCTCATAATGTTCTTTTATCACAAAATATACTATTTTGGAGATGTCTATTTAACTTTACCATTGGCAATGTTGCAGGCGATCGCAACTCATGAATTCTCACAAAAAACTGTTGAAGAATTCGCTAAAGGAGGCATCGGTTTAACTAATTCGTAATTCGTATGTGTTCAATAAGTGAATTTAGCTAAACTATAAAAATCAAATTTACTCAACATCTCCAAAAATGTGAATACCGCAGGCACTTGCAGAGCATTAGATAAAGTTGCAGTTGCAATTACTCTTTCGAGCGGTGCAGGTAAACTGTATACTTGTACCTTTGGGGGAATTGGTACAGCTGCTAAACGAGGCATAATAGCTGCTCTCAATCCTTGATTCACCATACTAACGACTGTGGAATCTTCTTGAATGTCGGTAGCAGTATTGATTGGAATTGCGAAAGTCTTCAGGTGGTTGTGAAGAATGCGTCCACAGGGTGTACAAGGAAGCAAAACCGGCGGATAGGCTGCTATGTCTTCCCAAGTAATTTTCGGACTGCTAATTTTGGTATCTGGTGGTAGTAAAGCTACATACTCATCCCGAAAAATTTCCCAGGTTTCAAATTCTTCACCAGTTGGCAGACAGGTAATACCAATATCGGCACGTCCATCATGCAAACACTGCTCTACATCTGTGAAAGCAGCACACTCTATGATTGTGACAGCAATTTCTGGGAATTGATCGTGAAATTGGGCGATCGCTTTTGGTAATAGATGAGTAGCGACGCTCCGAAAAGCCGCAATTCGCACATGACCACCGTGTAAACCTTTATGCAAGTTTGCTTCGTGTTGCATCATCTCTAGATGCTGCATTGCTTGACGCGCATGATACAAAATGCGCTCACCAGCAGGTGTCACGACAGCACCGTGACGACCTCTAGCAAATAATGGCACACCCAATTCTTCTTCTAGGGTGGCGATCGCATGACTAATCGCAGGTTGGGAAAGCTGCAATTCTAAGGCTGCCTCACTAAAGTTACCACGATCTGCGACTGCAACTATGGCTCGGAGTTGGGAGAGTTTCATAGGCAATTGATGAGAACAAGGGTATACACATCCTGACTTTATTGTGGCAAAAAGGTTGTATTAGTGATTTTTAATATCTATAAATCCTATTTATAGAACCTATGCAAGCCATGATTTGATTCCTAACTGAGATGTTGTTACTGTTTTATTTACTGAGCAACTTTCAGGAATAATTTTATGAATAATGACATTAGGTGTTTACAAACAGAAGATATAGAAATAAATTGTAGTCCGTCATTCCAGAAAAAAATCCACTCAAACTTCTGGAAATGTCTGCATCATATTTGGGAAAATTTTGTCAAAAAACTCCTAGCCGATCCTAATGAATTACAAGTTTGGCAAAAGGTTGACCGCCACGGTAATATCTATTGGCAAGCTTACGACTCGGCAACCGGAAAATCTTTCTCTTCAGGTTCCGAAACTGATGTCTGTATGTGGATTGAACAGCTTCATAGGTATTAAAAATATGACGCAACTTACTTTAGTAATCGGCAACAAAAATTATTCATCTTGGTCACTTCGTCCTTGGTTAGCGATGAAGCAATTCGGTTTGGAATTCAATGAAATTCTGCTTCCTCTCTACAACAACCCAGATTTTTCATCGAAAATTCGGCAATACTCGTCATCAGGAAAAGTACCTGTGTTATTGCACGATACACAAACGGTGTGGGATTCTCTCGCTATTTGTGAATATCTAGCTGAAACGTTTCAAACTCTGCAATGGTGGCCAGAGGATAAGCCTGCAAGGGCATTAGCTCGTTCTGTAAGTGCAGAAATGCACTCAGGATTTCAAAACTTGCGTCAGAATATGCCGATGAACTGCCGTACTAAATATCCTGGTAAAGGTTTAGAACCCGGCGTACAACAAGACATTGACCGCATTACTACTATTTGGCAAGACTCACGTCAAAAGTTTGGGACTGCTGGCAATTTCTTGTTTGGTAATTTTACGATTGCCGATGCGTTTTTTGCTCCAGTTGTCCTGCGGTTTGTCACTTATGATGTGCAGTTAGATACTGTTTCTAGAAATTATGTGGAGTCAGTTTTGGCGCTTCCAGCAATGCAAGAGTGGATAAATGCAGCAAATAATGAGACAGAAGTTATTCTCCAATATGAGTTTTATAAAAATATTAAATAGCAACAAGAAGGGTAAGAATATTTTAATTCGAGATGCAAAGAAAAGAGATATTCCTACAATTATGGAATTGATTCATTTAAAAGCCGAATTTGATGGTTGTCCTGAATCTGTAGAAGCAACTCCTCAAAAGCTAGAAGTTGATTTATTTGGAGAAACGCCTCTTGCTTTTGTTCTTTTGGCTGAGGTTGATGGCGATACTATTGGGTTGGCAACCTATCACTTTATCTATTCAACTTTTTTAGCAAAACCTGGAATTTGGCTTGATGATTTATATGTCAAAGATGAATATCGAAGCCACCGAGTTGGTCAGGTACTCATGCTACGCTTGCGCCAGATTGCCAAAGAAAAAGGTTGTGGCAGAATCGATTGGACTGTAGCTGTGTCTAACGAGCGTGGAATCAATTTTTATGAAAGAATAGGTGCAAAGATTATGAATAAAGTAAAAGTATGTCGCTTAGATGGTCAGATATTATAGTAGGGTGTGTATTACAATACTCAACCCTACAAACGACAAACTTTATTTTTTAGAGATGTCTACTATAGCAATCCTAAATCATTCATAGAATTTGAGATAGTTTGACCCTGTGTAGTTTCCTCAATGCTTTGGGAGGACGGCGTTAGCTGGGGGTGAATTTTCTTACAAATCATTTAGGATTGCGATCGCTCTCTTAAGCTACCCTGTAAACTGTAAAGTCTATCAAGGATAACCGCCCCGATCTATCCTGACACTGTTCAAGCTCTAGTGCTTATGGAGCATAGCTTATAGCTTTACAAACGTGCTATTATTCTTTAACGACTGTTTAATAGCGTTAAGCTAGAATAAATCCATTTTAATATTAGTAATGCCTAATATTCAAGAACACGTAAACACTCTAGTTACGAAATTTGTTCCGGGTTATAGATTTTTTCGTTTACAAGAACTCACAATTGATAAAAATAATTCCCTACAAACAGAAATTAATAGTAAATCAATTAAAGTTCTCAGTTGGAATATTGCTAAACAAAACTATAATAACGCTTGGTTAGAAGATTTTTCAAAAATAATTGCAACTTATCAACCAAACCTTATATTTTTACAAGAATTTTCTTTAAAGTTAGAGGCAGAAGAATGGGCAAAATGGTTGAAAATGAATTGGAGTTTTGCTCCTAATTTTGTAGATATTCATCATCAAACTTATTCAGGAATATTTACAGCATCGACAATCAGTCCAACTACAAAAAAAGTGATAACTACTAAACATTATGAACCGATTGTTAAAACTCCTAAAATTTCTTTAATTACTGAGTATCTGCTATCTGAACAAAATACAACTCTCCTAACAGTCAATACTCATCTGATAAATTTTGTAGATTTAAATAAATTTAAAATCCAACTAAATGAATTAGAGCGAGCATTATCTATACATCGTGGGCCACTAATATTTTCAGGAGATTTCAATACTTGGAGTCGAAAAAGAGCAGTTATCCTCAATCAAGTAACAACTCAATTAGGATTAACGCCTGTAATTTTTGCACCTGATGAGAAAGAGAAAATTAAACGCTTCCTGTTATCACCCCCTTTAGATCATATCTTTTATCGAGATATCAGTGTGAAGAAAGCCAGTGCTAAAGTGCTAGAGCAAATTTGTTCATCCGATCATAAGCCATTGCTGGCAGAATTTACTTATACCAATACTCAAAAAAATTAAGATGCTTGTAGATGCTCGTGTTCTAGCTATTTTTAGCACAGCTACGGTTGTTGTTCATTTCGTGGGAGTTATACATGCAGCCCATGCAGTGATGAATGTGCGTTCTTCCCAAGGGGCAATTGCCTGGAGCATTTCTCTAATTACCTTTCCCTGGCTAGCGATTCCATTGTATTGGATTTTAGGAAGAACTAAATTTCATGGATATGCTGAAACATTGCGCTCAGTCTATGCACAACACTACAAGCTTGTTCATCCGACTTATAGCGAACTGATTAAATTTCAGATTGCACCACCAGATAATCTAGCTCAATTGCAACCATTAGCGGAGGCTTTTACAGAAATTTCTTTCACATCAGGCAATGCTGCCGAATTACTGATTAATGGTCAGCAAACCTATGAAGCGATGCTGAAAAAGATTGCATCGGCGACAAATTATATTTTATTTCAATTCTATACTGTTAACGATGACCAATCAGGTAATGAGTTTAAAGAAGCGTTGATTGCTAAAGCCAAGCAAGGAATAAGCATCTATTTTCTCTACGATGAAATTGGTTCAAAAAAACTATCTCGCCCTTATATCCAATCTCTACAACAGCATGGTATTGCAGTAAGTGCATTTAACACCACCCAAGGTCAGGGTAATCGGCTCCAATATAATTTTCGCAATCATCGAAAAATTCTGGTGGTGGATGGAGAAATCGCATTTGTCGGTGGACTAAATATTGGTGATGAATATTTAGGAAAAAATCCTCGCTTGAGTCCTTGGCGCGACACCCATATCATGCTTGAAGGACCAAGTGTACAAAGCCTACAAAACTCTTTTGTGCGAGATTGGTATTGGGCGACTCGAAAATTTATCGAAGTTAACTGGCAGGTAAAAATTAATCGGGAAATTAATCAAACTGTATTCATACTTCCTACAGGTCCTGCAGATCATCTGCCAGCTTGTAAGCTTTTTTTCGTCGAACTAATTAATCAAGCTCAAACTCACCTCTGGATTGCTAGTCCATACTTTGTGCCGGACGAGGCAACATTGTCAGCCTTAAAACTGGCAGCAATGCGAGGTGTCGATGTGCGAATTCTCTTACCAAATCGACCCGATCATTTATTTGTTTATTTATGTTCCTTCTCTTACTACACCGAAATGGAAAAAATCGGGATCAAGTTGTATCGTTACAAAAATGGGTTTATGCACCAGAAAATTATAGTCATTGATGAGAATCTAGCAGGGGTAGGAACTGTTAACTTAGATAATCGCTCTTTTTCCCTAAATTTTGAAGTTATGGGTTTTGTTACCGAGTCTGGGTTTGTCCAAAGTGTGAAAAAGATGTTAGAGGATGATTTAGCTGTTTGTGTTGCTGTTGATCTTAATGAGTACGATAAAAAACCTTTTTGGTTCAAGTTAGCTGTGAGAGTCTCTCGATTGCTGACTCCTTTACTTTAATCACTAATATATGGATGAATAGAATAATCCATCAGGCGAAGTTAGGGTAATTTACTCAGTGGTGTCGCTAAACCGTCAATGCTGACGAGATTTTTCTTCTGTTGATATTCTCGAACTCCCTCTTCGCCTTTTTTACTAGCCCAGTTTACTAGAGTCTGGCGCTGACCTTGATATTCATAGAGTGGTACGCCAAAACCACAGGAAGTCTGGATTTTTTCAATGTCAGCGACGATAATTTGACGAGTTCCAGGTATCGGCAAAAATAGAGAATAGAGGGAGTCCCACTCTGGAGAACTCGGTAAAATCGTGGTTCCTTGACCGTAAAGACGCAAGATACACGCGGGTTCTTGAAAGGCACAAAACATGAAGGTTATCCGCCCATTTTCTTGCAAATGGGCTGATGTCTCGTTACCACTACCTGTGAGGTCTACATAACCTACTCGGTTGGGAGACAGGATACGAAAGCAGTCCTGACCTTTAGGAGACAGGTTAACATGACCCGTAGGACTCAAAGGTGCAGAGCCAACAAAAAAAAGGTGTTGGGCAGCAATAAAGTCTTGTAGTTCTTTAGTAATACAGTCAAAGAATTTAGACATAGACTGTCTGATTTATATTTGCAAATTTATCATGTTCTCAGCCTATGTCTTAGCTAAAAATCTAGCAAGGTATAATTACCGATGTCTGCTTTATCGGAAGGGAGTGGGGAGTTGGGGAAAACTGTTACTGTCTCATGTATCGACTAGCCATTTGGATGGCATCAGCGATATCGACATCACCATCACCATCAGCATCCAAGAAGGAATTTAGGACAGGATTTGCGCCAGCCTGGGGATTTTGAGCATTAGCGCCTGATTGCAAAAACTTTAGCACCAAAGGTACTGCCAAAGGCAGCAATTGTTGAACGATACCAGCATCCAAACCAGTGCGCTGGGCAGCAACTTCAGCTACTTGTTGTTGTATCTGAGGAGAAAATAACGAATTGACGGCTTGGGGGTTGGGAGAAGTACCAGCATATTGACTGACTAAATTTTGTGTGGCTTCATTACCATCTGTGGCTTGTTTGTCTTGTAAAGCAGAACGCACTTGACCACCCACAATTGACAAAACTGATTGGATGGTAGAAGGATCTGCGCCTGTGCGATCGCTCAACTGTTGTACAGTATTGACAATACTTCCTAGTTGACCTAAGCTACCCTGTTGATTGGGATTAGCGACAGCACCAAGAATTTGATCGAAAAGTCCCATAAGTTTGTTTCTCTCTTTGTTCTCAAAAACTTGCCAAAACTGGCTTGAAGTTTTTTGTGTACACGGACTTTTGTAAGCCTAATAAAAGATTAAAACACGCTAGCTCTAAATTTTAACAGTTACTAGCTCAAGTATGAGAAATCGCTAGCCCCAAAGCCGTACTAATGAATCGTGGTTTTGTTGTCAAAAATGCTTCAAAGTTCCTACTAAAAAAATAAATCGCTGTCTGTAGAAGAATGTTCATCTATCTTTCAGACAGCGATCGCAAAACGCTCAACTTATTTACCTGATATTTGCTCTACGCTAATGCCGCTACTTTCTCTAGTAAGCCTTGAAACAACCTCAAGCCATCACTACCCCCTAGCATTGCGTCTGACGCCCTTTCTGGGTGCGGCATCATTCCCAACACATTGCCGCGACGATCGCTAATCCCGGCAATGTTGTTCAGTGAACCGTTGGGATTTTTGCCTTCATAGCGAAATACGACTTGCCCGTTATCTTCAATTTCTGCGAGAGTGGCTGCGTCAGTGTAGAATCTCCCCTCTCCGTGGGCAATGGGCAAAGTGATGACTTCACTACTGGTATAAGCTTGCGTCCATAGATTAGTACGCTCAACTTTCAAGGGGATGCGATCGCAGATAAAATGTAAATCTCGATTTCTGGTCAACACCCCTGGCAAAAGTCCAGCTTCAGTTAATACTTGAAAGCCGTTGCAAATACCGAGGACAAACTTACCCTTTTGGGCGTGTTCCACAACCTGCTGCATCACGGGTGAAAAACGCGCAATCGCACCACAGCGCAGATAATCCCCGTAACTAAAGCCACCAGGAATAATCACGACATCCAAATCAGCAATATCTGTTTCTTGATGCCAAACCATGCGAGTTGGTTGCCCCAGTAAATCTCTGGTTACATAAGCAACATCGCGATCGCAATTAGAACCGGGAAAAACAACAACACCGAATTTCATGATTAGTTAGGGGAGTGGAAAGTGGGGAGGCAGGGGGCAGGGGAGCAGGGGAGCAGGGGAGCAGAGGAGAAGTTGCAGTAAGTTTTTCCCCTCTGCCCCTCTGCCTCTTATGCCCTATACCCAATCCCTAAAATACCCCAGTTTGAGTTTCCACCTCAATTAATTCAAAGCGGTAATTTTCAATTACGGGATTTGATAGCATTTGGTCACAAATGGTATCAAGGTCTTTACGCGCTTTCTTCTCCTCAGTCGAGGTGATGGTGAGTTCAATGTACTTGCCAATCCGCACCTGGTCAACGTTATCGTATCCCAGTTGCTTAAGACCGGATTGTACAGCCACACCAGCGGGGTCTAAAACTGAAGGACGAAGGGTCACGAAAATTTTGGCTAGATACTTGGTTTGCACGGGCTTTTGCTGAATGCTGCGATCGCTATACTATAACTTTCTGTTCCAACTGAGTGAAAATAAGATTACGAAGCAGTTAAAGTTAATCGATCGATTAGCTGATCTAACAGCTTCAAACTACAGTGGCATACTTAAATAATTATCTATGAGAGCCATACGCACCCGCAGTCAAGAGCGTATTTTCAACCTACTGAAAACTATCAAAAAAGGCATTTCTGCCCAAGATATTTACGTAGAACTACGTAATACAAATCAGAGTATGGGTTTAGCAACAGTTTACCGTTCTCTAGAAGCCTTAAAACTAGAAGGCATGGTACAAGTGCGAAATTTGGCTAACGGTGAAGCCCTCTATAGCCTAGCACAGCAAGATAAACACCACCTTACTTGCTTGCAATGTGGTGTCTCAATTCCGATTAATCAATGCCCAGTTCATGACTTAGAAAACCAGTTAGAATCAAGCCATAAGTTTAAAGTTTTTTACCACACTCTAGAGTTTTTTGGGTTGTGCAGTCAATGCCAGGTAAATCAACCTACTGAGATTAGTCAATAGTCATATCAATTTTATATGGTGTTGCACTTTCTTCTCCTACAAACTAAAGCCCGTGGCTACCAGAACATAGAAGCAAATTGGCTTCCCGCAGGGTAGCCTGCTTAGACGGGCTAATGATGTGAATTTTCAAAAAGAAATGGTGTGAGCAGGAAATTTTTTTTACTCTTCAAGCTTAACTACAGGAGTAATGCAGTGTTGAGAATTAGCGTTGAAGAAGCAGCTATGAATTTAAAATCTCTCTTGGAACGGGTAGCTAGGGGAGAAGAAGTAATTTTGCTAGAGCAAGATAAAGCTGTCGCTTGTTTAGTTCCTCCGCTACAAAAAGAAGAACGATTAGCAAGTATGAAACAATTTCGTGATTCTCTTGCGATTAAGGGTGAGTCATTGAGCGCAACTGTCATAAATGCACGTACAGAGGAACATCGTTGATTTATTTAGATACAAGCATTATTGCTCCTTTGTATTGGACAGAAGCTTTAAGCGATGCAGTTGAACAATTACTACTCAATGAAACTGAAGTAGGTTTGAGTCAGTTGGTTGAGGTTGAACTCGTTTCTGCGTTATCGCGTCGAGTCAGAATGCGAGAAATATCTCAGCAAGATGCAATAGCCATTGTAGAAAGGTTCCAAGCAGATTTGGATAGTAGATTTTATACTCAAATTGCGGTGGAAAAAGATGTCAGTGACGAGCCGAATCCCCAATGCTGGCTGACTTTATAGCGATCGCAACCGCAAAACACTCTGTTATTTTTCAAAACCATTAAATCTGGTCGAAACCTATGCCAGATAACCTTTTTGTGGTTGCGATCGCTCTGCTTGTGAGAAATCCGGGGATCGCCTACTTCTCGATTCTTGACTTCAATTCCCAAAACTACTGCTATATCTACTTTCTATCCTTTCAATCTTTTGTTAATAGGACTTACGCAAAAATCGCCCAAAAGCTTAATTTGTCGAACCGCCAAGACGCCAAGAACGCCAATAATTCGTAGAGTGTGCGTAAGTCCTAATTAAGAAAGATGTGACTAATGCATAGCAATGATTTATTGATTACTTTCATTGACTTTACGGCAGTCAGTGTTACTGCTGACTGCTTTTCTTTAGCCCTTTAGTCCAAAGTCCAGTACAACTGTAATGCCTAATGAATCTAGCTCAAATAGCACTAGAACTGATGATTAAGCACGATTACAGTCAATCTTCTCACGATCGCACTCGTTTTCTCAGCCACCAAACTGCAAAACTAACAATGATTCCAACTATCAGACTGAAACTGAAAGGGTAATCGCAAAATAATTGAACTTGCTTAAAAATATCTTTTTTACAATCTTTTGCAGGGTCTTTTACCAGAGATACGGTTGCTATACCAGCACCCGCTACAGCTACAAGCTCTTGGAAGTTACGCTCTCGTTCAGATTTTTCGACTTCTATGCGGCTGCGAGTAGCGTTAATTGTATCTTCTAAAAGTTGCAAGCCAAGCTGCATATTTTCGATATCTTTGGTAATTTGTGGTAAATATTTTTTGTTGGCTAGTCCGCTAAATTTTTCTAAAAAATCTAACTGATTATTTTGACCTGCTTTTTCTTTAATCAAAGCTAAACGAAGTTGATAATTAGATAAATTAATTTCAATAATTTGTTTTTGAAAAGATAAGTTTAGTAAGTCGATTGTATATTGCTGGAGAATGTTATCAATATTATTTAAAATCTTGCGAGAAGTAGTAATACTCTGCTTTTCTTGCCGAGAATTACTTTGATTGGTAATTTTTCTATTTGCTTCAATCTGTTTATAATGATTCAGCAGAGATTGTTTGATTAAACGACTTTGCCAATAAGCCCACGAAATCTTACTTCGATAACAAAATAACCCCATCCAATCTTTATAAAATTCCGCAGCTTGTTCTGCACTCTCTCGAGTAGTATAAATAGCAATAATCACATGATGTTCATGACTATTTAGAGCATTGCTTGCTTTTTCTAGGCTGTAATTTGCCTTTTCTGAACGCCATATTTCAAAAATTTTCCCGTCTAAAAAAGTACCTTTTTCTGGTTGCCAATAAGTATCTTTAAATAAAGCATAATAGCAATTTTTGGCAATATCCTCATAGTTATGAGACGATTTTTCTGGTAGCCAACCAGAAAGCAACCAAGTTTTTCCAATTGTTGCTAGTTCTTTATTTAGTTTTTGTTCAATTTCAGTTTTTAATATTGTAAAAGATTTAGCTGGTTGACTTTCGGTTTGATTATTAATAGAACAATCAATTTGTAAGCCATAAGTATCATTTAATCTAACAGCATAATAGTATCCTTCTAAAGTTTTATTCTGGGAAATAAAGTTAATTTGAGTAGGATGGGTAATCTCTAAATACTCGGTTTCAATGTCAGGATCGTTAAATTGAGTATCAGAGGGTAATTGAGCTAAAAAAGCTGCTTTGTTTTTTTCTGTTTCTGCATCAGTTGTGTTTAAAGAACTTTTTAAAGTATATAAAAATAAATCGACTGTAGGATAGATTAAATCGCTCATTACAAGGTAAAAACTAATTTGATTGATTGGATTGAGATAAAAGTTGTTTCCATTTTCCTAAAAATGTGGCTTCTTTAACTGTTTCTTCTGGTTTTTCAGAACTCCCAACAATGACTACAACATTATTGAGTTGGCTTTCGTAGCCTATAGCTTCATCTTTGGGTTTAAAGCCTCTAGTTATTGGAGCCTTGTCACGAGAAACGAGCTTACTAATTTCAGCTTCAGTTGGAAGTAAATTATCAGGAACTTCTTCTAGATTCTCCAATTGAGACTGATAAAATTCATAAGACTGACTTAATTCAGAATTAGCAGCAATTATCTCTAATAAACGTTCTTTAATATGGACTTCCCAAGCTTTAGGTTGGGTTTCTAATTGCTTGGCAACTTCTTTTAAATTCTGTTTATGTTGTTCTCCGAGGGCGGTTTTTAAATCTTGAAATGCCAAGAGAAAAGCGATGATAGTATTGTCAGGCTTTGTCTTCATAGGTTTTTATACCAAACTTACTACGACTAGTATAAACATAATTTAAGTGAGATGATTACAGCAAATATTTGATGTTCAGTTTTGATTTTTTATGTCTAGAAAGAATAATTTACAGAATAAAACGTTCTTTTTTATGCCTTTTGTTGCATAAATTAATATAGCTGATTGCACGGTTTTCTAGTTATTTTGCGTAAAAACTAAAGAATGCTGTGAATTAGGTATTAAAGCTGTGGACAGATTTTGCCTACAGTTCAACAAAAAGTTCTAATGGTTAGTCAGGTAAGAAAAATGGCATCGGAATGGGCGGCTATTGTTATTGGAATTAATTATTACCCAGAATACACCACCCTAAAGCCGCTAACAGCAGCAGCAGAGGATGCTGAGAAAATTGCCGAACAATTAGAACAATACGGTTATAGACCTTTTCGCGCTCAGTGTTTACCTAGAACTTTAAACCAGAAGGGAGAAAGTAAAATCGATCGCCAAGGGACGGTAAAGGTGCAAGAATTACAAGAGGCGATCGCTAATCTTTTCAATCCTCCCCCTCCTAACCCCAGCCCAGAAACAGCGTTATTCTTCTTTTCAGGACATGGGTGGTGCAGAACTGTGGCGGGGAAGGAGGAAGTATTTCTAGCTACCAGTGATGTCCTACCTGATGCAGAAATCTATGGTATACCCTTAAGTTGGTTGGGAGAGCAGTTGCAAAGAAGTCAGGCTAAACGAGTCGTTGTTTGGCTAGATTGCTGCTATAGCGGTGAATTGTTAAAATTTATTCCCACAGATAGAGACTACTGTTTCATTACTGCAACCCGTTCCTACGAAACTGGATTAGAAATTCCCCACACGCAGGGGTTGTTGACGGAGGCGTTACTCGCAGGATTGAACCCGGAAAATGACGCAGATGGGATCATTAATAGCCACAAATTGGCAGATTTAATTATCAGCCAAATGCCGAATACAGTCCAGCGTCCGTTAATTGCCAATTCCCCACGAGCAATTCTGCTGACTACTAAGTTTTCTCAAAGAAGCTTTCAGGATAAGTGTCCTTATCGTTCCCTGTCGTATTTTACCGAGACAAAGGAAGATGCTGAGGTTTTTTATGGGCGGAGTGCGCTGACTCAGGAGTTGATTCAACAGGTAAAAGAGAAGCATCGCCTAATTGCCGTATTAGGAGCTTCCGGTAGTGGAAAATCATCTATGTTACGGGCTGGGTTACTCTACCAGCTGAAGCTAGGACAAGAGATTCCAGGGAGCGATCGCTGGACTTATATTACTCCGTTTACGCCTAAAGAAACTCCTGTTAACAGTTTACAGAAGGCTTTTGCACTTTCCTTGCCTAATCTTTCGTTCACCCCCCTTAATCCCCTGTTGTCAAGCTCCGACACAAGTGAAATAACCCCCCTTAATCCCCCCTTGGAAAGGGGGGAAACCGGAAAATCTAACTCCCTCCCCTTTACAAGGGGAGGGTTGGGGAGGGGTAATTTTGCCCATGTCATCGGCGAGAGGTTAAAAGCATTAAACACACCAGTCATTTTGATTATCGATCAGTTTGAAGAATGCTTTACTATGTGCGATGACAGCCAGCGCCAAGAATTCTTTGACTGTTTGCGGGAATTAATTGACTGTACAGATAACCTCTATATTTTCATTGGGATGCGATCGGATTTTCGGGCGAGATGGCGAGAATATCCCGAATATGCCAGTAGAATCCATAAACCTTACATCAACGTCGAACACCTCAGCCGTGAGGAAATTGAAGAAGCGATTACTAAACCGGCTGATTGGGTAGGATTAGGCATAGAAGGAAGGTTAAAACAGCAACTAATTAATGATGTTGAGGATTACCCCGGAAGTTTGCCTTTGCTGCAATATACGTTGACAGAATTGTGGCGTGAGTCGAGAAATCAAGGCGATGAACTTCTCAGCCTGAAAACTTATGAGGATTTAGGCGGGGTTGAAGGAACGCTACAAAAACGCGCCGATGCAGTTTACGACAGTCTTTTACCAACAGAAAAAACTGTGGCGCGGCGGCTTTTTCTAGAATTGACGCAAATCGGAGAAACCACAGATGTACGGCGGCGCGTGCGTTTACGCGAGTTGGTTAATTCCCATCATTCCTTGGAACTTTTACAACAGGTGAGTGAGAAGTTAGCCGATAAAGATGCACGATTAATTACCAAGACAGATGAGCCGGATTCCCAGGATGTAATTTTAGATGTTGTCCACGAAGCCTTAATCCGCCACTGGCAAAGGTTGCGGGATTGTAAAGAGGAATATAAGTTGGGAATAGCCATTGAGCGGCAGATTGAAGCGGAAGCCCAAGAATGGCAGAGGAATGATAAAAAGCCAGGATTCCTTAGAAAAGATGACAGATTAGCAGTAGCAGAGGGATATTTAGCTAGATTTGGTGATTGGCAGATGCTGAATGAGGTAGCCGAGGAGTATATTCAGGAGAGTCAAGAACTGCGAAATCGGCTTGAGCGAGAAGAGAAAGAACGCCAACAAGAAAAACTGCAAGCAGCACGGCGGCAAAATCGAGTTGTCACTATGTTTAGTTTGGGGTTAGCTGGAGTAGCTATCTTTGCAGGTTATCAATGGTATGATGCCCATAACAAAGCCAACGAAGCAGCACAACAAACTGCGATTGCTCTGGCGCAAAGTTCTGAATCTTCGCTAGTATCTAACAGACAAATTGAGGCTTTAATTGCAGCTACACAGTCAAACAGACAACTTTCAGGTAGAACACTTAGGAAAGATGTCAATTTAGAACAAACGGCTAACCAGCAAGCTGTAGTCGCACTAAGGCAAGCAATTTACAATATGCAAGAGCAGAATCGCTTGGAAGGGCATAGCAATTGGGTCTATAACGTGGTATTCAGCCCTGATGGCAAGACCATCGCTTCTGCTAGTGCTGACAAAACCGTCAAACTCTGGAATGCAGCTACAGGTAAAGAAATCATCACCCTCAAGGGGCATAGCAATTCGGTCAATAGTGTAGCATTCAGCCCCGATGGCAAGACCATCGCTTCTGCTAGTGCTGACAAAACCGTCAAACTCTGGAATGCAGCTACAGGTAAAGAAATCATCACCCTCAAGGGGCATAGCAATTCGGTCAATAGTGTAGCATTCAGCCCCGATGGCAAGACCATCGCTTCTGCTAGTGCTGACAAAACCGTCAAACTCTGGAATGCAGCTACAGGTAAAGAAATCATCACCCTCAAGGGGCATAGCAATTCGGTCAATAGTGTAGCATTCAGCCCCGATGGCAAGACCATCGCTTCTGCTAGTGCTGACAAAACCGTCAAACTCTGGAATGCAGCTACAGGTAAAGAAATCATCACCCTCAAGGGGCATAGCAATTCGGTCAATAGTGTAGCATTCAGCCCCGATGACAAGATCATCGCTTCTGCTAGTGCTGACAAAACCGTCAAACTCTGGAATGCAGCTACAGGTAAAGAAATCATCACCCTCAAGGGGCATAGCAATTCGGTCAATAGTGTAGCATTCAGCCCCGATGGCAAGACCATCGCTTCTGCTAGTGCTGACAATACCGTCAAACTCTGGAATGCAGCTACAGGTAAAGAAATCATCACCCTCAAGGGGC